>NZ_BAABAA010000012.1:0-199097 GCF_039537185.1 Kribbella ginsengisoli
ACCGAAGTACCGGCCGGCCGGGCCGTAGTTGAAGTCACCGGTCAGCTGGATGTAGCCGCGGCCGCCGTACAGGCGGGTGTCGCCGATCTCGCGGATGTTGTACTCCAGCCGCGACTCATGCACGAGGGTGGCGAGGAAGGCGGCCTTGCGGCGGGGCGTATTGATGTTGGCGTCGCGCATTGCCTGGTTGAGGGACGGCAGGCCGGTCTGGACGATCGACGGGTTGGCGATCCGGGTGCCGAACATCGCCTGGACGTCGGCGAGGGTGACGTCACCGGCGGGCGGCGGTGGGTCGGCCGGACAGTCCGGTACGCCGGGAAGCTTCGTCTCCGTGGTGTTGATGTACCCGACCGTCGCGTACCCGCCATGCGCCGGCAGATGCGCCCACCAACTGGTCGCCGCCCGCCCCGGCACGGTCACCGGGTCCCCCAACTTCTGACAGTCGACATCAACCGCGGTCGGCCCGTTGAGCACCTTCACCACCGCAGCGGAGAGGTAGGGCTCGGACCGGATGTTGAGAGCACTGGCGGTGGTCTGGAAGGCGACCGCATGAGCCGGAGTGGCGGCAACCAGGCTGATTGCCACCAAGGCCACGGCAGAAGACAACACACGCTTGAACATGAGAACTCCCGGGCGGAAGGAGGATGAGGGCACAGTGAACAACTACTACGGACAGTCACTGCACGGTCACTTTCTCACCGCCCGATACCTGTTGCTCAAGTGCGCAACAGCCCTCACATCCGCCTCACGGCGCAAGCCGCCACCTGCCCCTCCCACCGCACACCATTTGAGGGGTTAACCCCTCAAATGGTGGGTTGCCTGCCCGGATTCTCAGGGGGCAACCCACAAGGTGAGGGGTTAACCCCTCAAATGGTGCGCCGCGGGAAAGGGAAGGGGCGCCGGTGAGGGGCGCCGGTGAGGGGCGCCCCTTTCCGGGCTACTTCTGCGGGTCGGCCGCCGGCGCGGCCTTTGCTTCGCCCTTGGGTTCGGGCTTGGCGTCTACGCCGGCTTCTTTGCGTTGGGCCGGGGTGATCGGGGCCGGCGCAGCGGTGAGGGGGTCGAAGCCGCCGCCGGACTTGGGGAAGGCGATGACGTCCCGGATCGACTCCGTGCCGGCGAGGAGGGCGGTGATCCGGTCCCAGCCGAAGGCGATGCCGCCGTGCGGGGGCGCGCCGAACTTGAACGCGTCGAGCAGGAAGCCGAACTTCTCGGTCGCCTCCTCGTCGGTCAGGCCCATCACCTTGAAGACCCGCTTCTGCACGTCCTCGCGATGGATACGGATCGACCCACCGCCGATCTCGTTGCCGTTGCAGACGATGTCGTACGCATAAGCCAGCGCGCTGCCCGGATCGGTGTCGAACGTCTCCAGCGAGTCCGGCTTCGGCGACGTGAACGCGTGGTGCACGGCCGTCCACGCCCCCGACCCGACAGCGACATCACCAGCAGCCGTCGCGTCGTCGGCCGGCTCGAACAGCGGCGCGTCGACGACCCACACGAACGACCAGGCCGACTCGTCGATCAGCCCGCCGCGCCGGCCGATCTCCAGCCGCGCAGCACCCAGCAGCGCCCGCGACGACTTCACCGCACCAGCAGCGAAGAAGATGCAGTCGCCAGGCTTGGCACCGACGTGATCGGCCAGGCCAGCGCGCTCCTCCTCGGACAGGTTCTTGGCGACCGGTCCGCCCAGCTCGCCGTCCTGACCGACCAGCACGTACGCGAGCCCGCGCGCCCCGCGCTGCTTGGCCCACTCCTGCCACGCGTCCAGCTGCTTGCGCGGCTGGTCGGCGCCACCCGGCATCACCACGGCGCCGACGTACTGCGCCTGGAAGACCCGGAACGGCGTGTTCTTGAAGTACTCCGTGCACTCGACCAGCTCGAGCCCCATCCGCAGATCGGGCTTGTCGCTGCCGAACCGCGCCATCGACTCGGCGTACGTCATCCGCTGGATCGGCGTCTGCACCTCGTGCCCGGCGAGCTTCCACAGCTCGACCAGGATCTCCTCGGACAGCGCGATGATGTCGTCCTGGTCGACGAAGCTCATCTCGATGTCGAGCTGGGTGAACTCCGGCTGCCGGTCGGCACGGAAGTCCTCGTCGCGGTAGCAGCGGGCGATCTGGAAGTACCGCTCCATCCCGGCCACCATCAGCAGCTGCTTGAACAGCTGCGGCGACTGCGGCAGCGCGTACCACGAGCCCGGCTGCAGGCGCGCCGGGACCAGGAAGTCGCGGGCGCCTTCCGGCGTCGACTTGGTCAGCGTCGGCGTCTCGATCTCGACGAAGTCGTGCTTGTCCAGGACCGCACGGGCCGCCTTGTTCACCTTGCTGCGCAGGCGAAGCGCCGAGCCCGGGCCCTGGCGGCGCAGGTCGAGGTAGCGGTACTTGAGCCGGACCTCTTCGTTCACCGGCGTCGCATGGTGCTCCTCGACCGGGAACGGCAGCGGCGCGGCCTCGTTGAGGACCTCGATCTCCTCGGTGATGATCTCGATCTCACCGGTCGGCAGGTCCGGGTTCGCGTTGCCCTCGGGGCGCGCGGCGACCGTACCGACGATCTTCAGGCAGTACTCCGAACGCAGCCCGCTGGCGGCCTCCTCGTCGCGGATGACGACCTGGACGGTGCCGCTGGAGTCGCGCAGGTCGATGAACGCCACGCCGCCGTGATCGCGTCGCCGCGCCACCCAGCCCGCCAGCGTGACGGTCTGTCCGGTGTTCTCGGCCCGCAGGGAGCCGGCGGAATGGGTACGGATCACGAGTTCTCCTGAGGGGTTTCGATGCTGGGTCGTACGTCCTGCGCGGGCGGTGCCCAGGTGGCCGGGTCGGCCGGTACCTGGTCACCGCTCCTGATGTCCTTCACCTCGGCGCCGTTCTCGGTGGTGAACCAGACGAACGGAATGCCGCGCCGGTCCGCGAACTTGATCTGCTTGCCGAACTTGGCCGCCGCCGGGGCGACCTCGACCGGAATGTTGCGCGCCCGCAACGCGGCGGCTGTGCGCATCGCGTCGGCCCGCTCGTCTTCGTTGTTCAAGGCAACCAGTACGGCGGTCGGCGTACTGCGGCTGCCCTTCACCAGGCCCTGGCTGAACAACCGGGCGATCAACCGGGACACCCCGATCGAGATGCCGACGCCCGGGTACGTCGTCTTGCCGTCGCTGGCGAGCGAGTCGTAGCGGCCGCCGGAGCAGATCGAGCCGTACGACTCGTGGCCGATCAGCTGGGTCTCGTAGACGGTGCCGGTGTAGTAGTCGAGGCCGCGGGCGATCTTGAGGTCGGCGACCAGCAGGCCGGGAGCGTGCTCGTTGGCCGCCGTCATGATCGCGGCCAGCCGCTCGAGGCCCTCGTCGAGGATCTCGTGCTGGACGCCGAGTGCCCGCACCTGCTCGACGAAGGACGCGTCGGTGCTGGAGATCTCGGCCAGGCGGAGCACCTGCTTGGCGGTCTCGGCCGACAGCTGAGGTCCGGTCGGTGCCGCCGTGTCTCCCCCGCCGGTCAACAGTTGGGTGACTTTGTCCGGGCCGATCTTGTCGAGCTTGTCGACGATACGGAGTACCGAGGTGACGTCCTCGATGCCCAGGCCGCGGTAGAAGCCCTCGGGGATCTGCCGGTTGTTGACCTGGATCCGGAACGGCGGGATCGGCAGCTTGCTGAACGCGTCGGCGATCACCAGCGGCAGCTCCACCTCGTAGTGGAACGGCAGCGTGCCGTCACCGACGATGTCGATGTCGGCCTGGGTGAATTCGCGGTAGCGGCCCTCCTGCGGGCGCTCTCCACGCCAGACCTTCTGGATCTGGTAGCGCCGGAAGGGGAAGGCCAGCTTGCCCGCGTGCTCCAGCACGTACCGGGCGAAGGGGACGGTGAGGTCGAAGTGCAGGCCGAGGTCCGACTTCTCCTCGACGGGCGCGCCGAGGCGGCGTACCGCGTAGATCTCCTTGTCCGCGTCCTCGCCCTGGTTCGAGAGCCGGTCGATCGGCTCGACGGCGCGCGTCTCGATCGAGGCGAAGCCGTGCAGCTCGAACGTCTCCCGGATCACGTCGAGGAACTGCTGCTCGACGATCCGGTCGCTCGGGAGGTACTCGGGGAACCCACTGATCGGGGTCACCTTGCTCATTTTCTTATGTCTCCAGGTCCTGCAGGTAAGGGTTGGTCGCCTTTTCCCGGCCGATCGTGGTCTGGCCGCCATGACCCGGCAGGACGACGATCTCGTCGCGCATCGGCAGGATCTTGGTGGCCAACGTATGCAGCATGGCCGGATGGTCGCCGCCGGGCAGATCCGTCCGGCCGATCGACCCCGCGAACAACACGTCCCCGGAGAACAGCACCGCCGGTACGTCCTCGGGACCCAGGTACGGGGTGGTGAAGGTGACCGAACCACGCGTGTGGCCCGGGGTGTGGTCGACGGTGAACTGAAGGCCCGCCAGCTCGAGCTGCTGGCCGTCCTTGAGCTCCTGGACGTCGTCGGGCTCGGCGAAGGTGTGATTGCCGCCGAGCAGCATCCGGGCGGTCTCCTGGCTGATGCCGGCCATCGGGTCGGCGAGCAGGTGCCGGTCGTCGGCGTGGATCCAGGCGGTGCTGTCGTAGGTGCCGCAGACCGGTAGTACCGAGAACATGTGGTCGATGTGGCCGTGCGTGAGCAGCACGGCGACCGGCTTCAGCTTGTTTTCCCGGACGACCTGCTCGACTCCGCTGGTGGCGTCCTGTCCGGGGTCGATGACGATGCACTCCGCGCCCTGGCCGGTGGCGACGACGTAGCAGTTCGTGCCCCACGAACCCGCGGGGAACCCGGCGATGAGCACGACAGACCTTCCTGGAACCGACAAGGGACCTGCCAAGGCTACCGGTGACGCTGTGCTGAGTACGAACCGCATTGTTGTCTGCTTGTTTTGTGCCCGATTGTGATGGCAACCCCGTTGCGTAGCGGCCGGGAGTTTGTGATTGTTCAGTGATACGCGTGGGGACAGCTCCCGACGCGCCCGACTGCACCCTGTCGACGGTGATGAACCGGCGACTGGACAGAATGGGAACGAGCGCAGTACATACCGCCGGAAGGGGCGAGTTGTGGCCGAGGAAAGCTGGGGCCGGGTAGCCGACGACGGAACGGTCTTCGTACGGACCAAGGACGGGGAGAGAGCGGTCGGCCAGTGGCCGGATGCGAACCCTGAGGAGGCGCTCGCCTTCTACACCCGCCGGTACGAAGCCCTGGCGTTCGAGGTGGACCTGCTGGAGAAGCGGGTCCAGGCGGGCACCGTCTCGCCCGACGACGCCCGCGCCGCGGTGAAGAAGGTGACCGGCGCGATCGACGAGGCCCAGGCCGTCGGCGATCTGGACGGCCTGCGGGCCCGGCTGGACGCGCTCACCCCGCTGGTCGCCCAGCAGCGCGAGAAGAAGAAGGCCGAGCGCGCCGCGAAGGTCGAGGAGGCCCGGGACGCGAAGACGAAGATCGCCACCGAGGCCGAGACGATCGCGGCCGGCACCGACTGGCGGCACGGCGTCACCCGGCTGCGCGAGCTGCTGGACGAGTGGAAGGCACTCCCCCGGCTCGACAAGTCCAGCGACGACGAGCTGTGGCATCGCTTCTCGTCCGCCCGGACGACGTACACCCGGCACCGCAAGCAGCACTTCGCCGAGCTGTCCTCCAAGCGTGACGAGGCAGCCGTGGTGAAGGAGCGGCTGGCCGCGGAGGCAGAGTCGTTGTCCTCCTCCACCGACTGGGGCCCGACCTCAGGCCGCTTCCGCGACCTGATGCGCCAGTGGAAGGCCGCCGGCCCGGCGCCCCGCGAGGTCGACGACAAGCTGTGGGCCCGCTTCCGCAGCGCCCAGGACGCCTTCTTCGGCGCCCGCGACGCCGAACAGGCCCAGGAGAACGAGGAGCAGGTAGCCAACCTCGCCGCCAAGGAATCGTTGCTGGTCGAGATCGAGGCCATCCTCCCGGTCAACGACGCCAAGGCCGCCCGCGACCAACTCCGCGACCTCCTCGACCGCTGGGACGCGATCGGCAAGGTCCCTCGCGACTCGATGCGCACCATCGACGGCCGGCTCCGCGCCGTAGAACAAGCCGTCAAGTCCGCCGAGGACGAGGTCTGGAACCGCAGCAACCCCGAGGCCCGCGCCCGCGCCGAGGCCACCGTCAAACAACTCCAGTCCCTCATCACGGACCTGGAGAAGCAGGCCGCCAAGCACGAGGCCCAGGGCAACACCCGCAAGGCCACCGAGGCCCGCGAAGCAATCGCCGCCCGCCGAGAATGGCTAACCCAAGCCCAAAACGCCCTGACCGACTTCAGCTAGCCCTGTGGACAACTGAAAGCACAGGATGTCTGCCCTCAGACATCCTGTGCCGATGTCCTTTCCACCCTTCTTCTGCGGCCTACCCTTCACCGGCCGCCAAGCCGGCAAAAAGCTGAACTGGCTGCTCGGCGGCGGCGAGATCCGCCAATTGCTCAAAGGCGTGTACGTCGCCACCGAGACGCCCGACAGCCCAGAACTGCGAGCGGCCGCCGCCGCACTCGTCATCCCCTCCGACGGCGTCGCACGCGCCGAAACCGCGGCCTGGATCCACGGCATCCCCACCGCTGCCCTCAGCGCAGACGAGCAGGTTCCGATCCGCTGGACGAGAACCCCGGCCGAAACCGTGAACCTGGCCGGACACAAGGTGACCAGTCCGGCGGCGACAGGCGTCGAACTCGCCCTCCACCTACCCCGGCCGTTCGCCCTGGCATCGATCGACGCCCTCCTCCGCTCCGGCCGAGCAGACCGAGCCACCCTCGAAGGTCTCCTCGACCAGTACGACACCCACCAAGCCCAGCTACGCGCCCGCAACATCCTCAAACACGCCGACCCCCGCGCCGAGTCCCCCGCCGAATCCTGGCTCCGCCTCCGCCTACTCGACGCGGGCTTCCCCAAGCCCGACCTGCAGGTCCGCGTCACCGGCCCAACCCGCGACTACCGCCTCGACCTCAGCTACCCCGACCCGATCGACGGCGTCCGCCTAGGCCTCGAATACGACTCCGACCGCTGGCACTCCAGCGATCGGGACCAGGTCCGCGACGAGGAACGCCGGACCGGGTTGAAGGCACTTGGCTGGCACATCATCCCTGTCCGGCGTACTGATCTGTGGGGTTCCTATCCAGCGCTGGAGCTTGCGGTGGGGGCGTTTCTTTGTCGGTGGCCTCGGCTACCGCGGCGTTGGTGAGCCTAGGCGGGCCATGGCGCCGGACCAGAGGGCGCCTGGGTTCAGGCGGTTGGGGTGGAGGTCGAGCATGGCGTGGAAGAAGTCGAGGGCTGAGCTCGGCTGAGCGAGGAGGCGCTTGGCATCGAGCAGGTACTGGCGTGTCTGGGCGATCGTCTCGGGGCTGTCGGCGTTGGCCCGGTTCTTGTGTCCGCTGACGACGCTGGCCGGTTGTAACGCCTCCACGGTCTCCAGTGCCGCGAGCCAGGCATCGATCCCCCCGTCGGCGGACTCGCTGAGGTACTGATGGACGCCGTTGTAGACAACGTCACCGGCGACGACCAGACCGATCGACGGGACATGCAGCACCGTGGTGTCGTCGGTGTCGGAGTGGCCCACCTCGACCGAGATCAACTCCTGCCCCTCGAGCTCGAACCGATCGTCCGGCGGAACCGTGGCCAGGATCGGGGACGCGGGAATCTGGCCGGGAAACAGCTTGTCCCACAACTTCGCCCGGAACTCAGGCGAGCCGTGCTGCCGCATCATCGCGATCGTGCCGGCCGACGCATAGGCCACCGCCCCCGGGAAGCGCTCCAGCAGCGGCGCCGTACCGAACCAGTGGTCACCGTGCCCGTGTGTCGCGTAGACGTATCGCAGGTTCTTCCCGCTCGCCTCGACCCAGTCGCCGACCCGCTCGGTCTGCTCGATCGTCATCGGCGGGTCCACCAGCACCGCGTCGTGTTCGCTGAAGATCAGCGTCGTCGACAACGGCGAGAACATCCGCCGATCCCCGTTGGGAACCAACTCCGCGACGTTCTGCGGGATCGGATCGGAGATGAAGACGTCGTACGCGAGCGTGCCACCGGGAGCCATCGTGCCATCCTTAGTAGGTAGACCAGTCGATCTACTATTTATTAGATAGACTGGTTGATCTACTGTCAAGCCAGAGAGAGCGTGTACCCGCAGATGAGCCCCGCGACCGGCCCAGGACCCCGTGAACGCCTTCTCGACGCCACCCGCCGGCTGACCTACGACAAGGGCGTCGGCATCGGCATGGACGCGATCCTGAGCGAGGCGGACGTGGCCCGCCGCTCGCTGTACCAGCACTTCGGCGGCAAGGACGGCCTGGTCGCCGAGACTCTGCGCACCACCCGCACGGCCGACCTGGAGCGATACCGCGCCATACTCGACTCGGCCGGCGACGATCCGCGCGAACGGCTCCTCGCGCTGTTCGACTTCTTCACCCAGGACACCGGCAATCGGGGATTCCGCGGCTGCCGCTACACCGCCGCGGATCTCGCCCTCCCCGACCCCGCACACCCCGCTCATGCCGAGACCAGCCAGTACTACGAGCACATCAACGAGTTGCTGCTGACGGAACTCCAAGCCCTCGGCCACCCCGAGGCACAGCAGGCAGCCGATCAGATCCAGCTCGTCATCGACGGCGCGCTGATCGAGCGAGCCACCCGGCCGGGCGCACGTCCCGCGGCCGCCGCGGCGCGACTCCTCCGGCACCTCGTGGACGACTGGCGGCAAGGCCCGAACTGACCCGCCCGCGCCTGGGAGTGGTTGCCAGGCGCGGGCGTTGGGTGGGTCAGTTGCGGTAGCGGAAGGTGATTCGGCCTCGGGTCAGGTCGTAGGGGCTGAGTTCTACCAGGACTCGGTCTTCGGGGAGGATTTTGATGTAGTTCTTGCGGATCTTGCCGGAGATGTGGGCGAGGACCTTGTGGCCGTTGGTGAGTTCGACCCGGAAGGTGGCATTGCGGAGGCATTCGACGATCGTGCCTTCGACCTCGATGCCGTTGACGTTTCTGGGCATGGTCAGGCCTTTCCTGGGTGGATGGAGAGTTCGAGGGTGGTACCGGTGCGCTGAGCGCCGAGGGACTCGAACAGGGCGAGGGCGGGTGTGTTGGATTCGTCGACCTCGGCCGTGACGGCTTCGAAGCCGGCACGGTGGAGACCCTGCAGTACTCGAGTGAGAAGGGCGCGACCGATGCCGTGGCGTCGATCAGCAGCGAGAACGGCGACCAATCCGATTCGAGGACGCCGGGTTCTCGTCGCGACCCGGACAATTCCGACATACCGGCCGTCTCGGATCGCGACCGTGTACTTCGCAGGATCCATCGGTCTCGTACCGCCCTGCCAAGGCAATACCTCGGCGGGCATCGTATGCCAGCCGACGGCAGCCTCGACCTCAGCCCGAATCGCCTTGTCCACAAGGCGAAGCGGCCCTTCGTCGGCAGCGGCGATGACCACGTCCGGAGGAGCTGACCTGGCCGACAGCTCAGTCGGTACCACGAACTCGTACTCGCGACGCGACATCGTGAACCCGGCCCGCTCCCAACCAGCCAGCAGCTCGCGATCGTTCTCGTCGACAACCGTGTGCAAAAGCTCCGACCGATCGGCCACCATCGCGGCGGCGAGCCGGTCGAAGATGTCGTCGCGCCAGGTGTCGATGCTGACGAAGGTACGGCCGTCGAGCCGGCGTGAGGCGTGGGCGCGGCCGGCCACCAGGTCGTTCTCGATCGCGTGCCACTGGTTATCAGCGACTCGCGAGATCGTGACCGCGTGGGAGCCGACGCCCTGCGGTGGGAAAGGCGAAGTGTTCATAGGTGTGTTCCTTCCGGGAGTGCCGAAGATTTCTCGGGGCGCTCCCGGCGACACCTATGTCAGTCGCCCGCCCGTGACCACGAGAGGGGACGCACCCACTGCGCTACAGCGTTCATGGGTTCCCACCTCCAAGCGTGATGTCACGGACCACGGCACGGTATCAACCATGCCGTGGTCCGGCCACTTGTTTTCCCAGGCTCCGGGCTACGGACCGAAGAAGGTCATCGTCCTCCCGACCAAGCCGGACTTGTCGGCGGCGGTGCCGTAGGCCTCCAGCGGGAAGGCGAGGAAGACCACCTTGTATCCCCCGGCGAACGACAGACCGTCGGGCTGTGAGGTGTCGTCCGTGAAGGCCGCTGACGCCCCGCCGTTCGGGGTGACCTGGTCCTCGAACTCCGCGCCCAGCACCGAGTGGTCCAGCGGTACGGTGCCGATGCCGTCCGTCACCGGGTTGCCGGCGACGCCGTGGACCGCATCGGTGGCCTTGTCGTTCTGGACTTCGGTGCCGTCCCAGGTGATGTGCAGGTAGTCGTGCACGAACGCGGTCGTACCGGCCGCCTGGTCGAGGATGTCCTGGCCGGACATCAGCAGCCGCCCTGCCCCGTCCAGGAATGCCTGCAGGCGTGTCTCGTACGGCGTGATCGGCGCCGGGTACGTGTTGCCGGTGAACCATACGACGTTCCGGTGCGCCAGCAGGTAGTTCGCCGGAAGGTTGCTGTCGGCATCCAGATCCCAGGTGTCGAACGAGACACCCGCGCCGGTCAGCGCGGCGGCGTACACGGCCTGTACGTCGGGCGCGTTGCCGTCCTCGTCCACCAGCAGGGTGTCGACGGTGACCGCGATGGTCTTGAGCGTCGCGCTCGCCGAGACTCCTGGACTGCCGACCGACGTCGCCGTGACCGTCGCCGTGTTGGTACCGGTGGCTCCGGCAGGTACGGCCACCTTCACGCAGAACGTCGCGGTCGCGCCCGGCGCCACGGTGGGTGTGGACGACTGCGGCGTCGTGCAGGTGGGGTCGAAGAAGCTGACCGGATCAGTGCCGCCGGTACTCGCCAAGGTGTAGGAGTCGGGGGTGAACCCAAGGTTTCTCACCGTCTCGGTGTAGGAGACCGAGGTGCCAGGCCGGCCGCCATCGGTCTGCGTGGCCGGGGTGAGGCTCACGCCGTACGCCGGCGCGATGGGTGTGATCACCGGCGATCCGGTCGTGAACGGCCCTTGCGCCGATTCGGCCCGGATACCGTCGTTGACGATCGCCGTCGTCACGCCGGATCCGATCTTCACACTCAGGTGCACGGTGGTACTGCCACCGGCCGGAACGGTCAGACCGGTCCAGGTCGCGACACCGCGGACGTTGCTCCCGCCGCTGTCGGCGGACACGAAGGTCGTGTTCTTCGGTATCGGGTCGGTGAGCTTGACCCCGGTCGCGGCGGCGTTGCCGACGTTCGCGAGCGTGATCGTGTAGTCGAGCGTGCTCGACGGTCCGACCGGAACGTCGGCGGCCGTCTTCGTGACGACCAGAGCGGGCACGGCCGCCGAAGTGTCCGTACTCCGGAACGCTCCACGCCCGTGCGTTCCCGCGACGAGCACTCGGTGCGACGGGTCGAGGTCGAGCTGCCAGATCGCGATCTCGGGGATCCCGGAGCCGAGCGGGGCCCAGTGCCTGCCGCCGTCATGGGTGACGAACGGGCCCACATCGGTGCCGGCGTACAGCGTGTCCGCGTACGACGGGTCGAGGATGATCGAGTTGACCGGGCTGTCCGGCAGGTTGAAGCTGATGTTCGTCCAGTCCTTGCCACCGTTCGTCGTCTTGAAGAGGTGACCTGGATGGGCCGGCGTGGCGGCGCTGAATCCGGCGAACGCCGCGTAGGCGATCCGGTAGTTGCTGCGGTCGACTGCGAACTGGGTGACCGGCCGCTTCGGCAGTTGCCCCTTGTCCACCCGGGTCCACGACGGCGTGTCGCTGACCTGCGCGTCCGGACTCACGTAGACATAGCCGTCTTCCGCGCCGGTGTACGCCGCGTCGCCGCCGCCCATCCCCACCGCGGAGATGACACAGCCCCGGCCGCCGTTCGGCGCCTCGCCGGTACAGCCGCTGGTCAGGTCGCCGCTGATGGGCTTCCACCGGACGTCACCGGCCGACGATGCCTTCGCGTTGTCAGTCCGGTAGAGCCGATAGGTGCCGAGCATCAGCTGGTTGGTCTTGCGCTGGTTCTGTACCCACGGGACGTAGAAGTCGGAGCGGTCGGTCAGGTCGATCCCGGTCCTGATGTACTGGTTGCTGAAGAAGGTGAGGCCGCCGTCGGTGTACCGGTACGGCGAGATGCCGAAGTAGGTGCCGAAGACGTAGTTCGCGTCGGTCGGATCGACCAGCACCTGTCCACCATCGCCGCTGGCGACGTCGAACCAGCTGGCCGAGGCGGTCGACTTGCGGTCCGTGCCGTTGTCCTGCGTGCCACCCCAGACCCGGCCGGGGACGGTCGGCGCGTTCGCGACCGAGGTGAACTGGCCCAGCTGAAGTCCGGTCCGATGGGTGACGGCCGCGGTCGCCGGATCGACCGTCCCGTTGAGGTTCTGCCACGTCACCGCGCTGAGCGGATCGGTCGCGTTCGGGCGGCCGCCGCGGTCGCCGGAGTACCAGACGCCGCCGTCGGAGCCGATCAGGACGTGCTCCGGATGCGCCGGGTCGTAGGCGAGGGCGTGGAAGTCGGGGTGCTGGTCCCAGCCGAGGTTCTTCCAGGTCTGGCCGCCGTCGTCGGACCGGAAGATGCCGCCCGAGCCGATCGCGTAGTTGAACTGTCCGGCCGCATAGACGATGTCGGGGTTGACCGGATCGGCGACGATGACGTTGTCGTACGAGCACTGCTCGGCGCAGTAGTCCTCGACGGTGTCGTCCCCGGTGCCCGGCTGCGTGATCGACCAGCTCGCGCCCTCGTTGGTGGACTTGAAGACTCGCGCGGGCTGGTCGGTCCAGGTGAAGCCGGCGTACAGGACCGCGCCGTGACCCGCGGGATGGGAGATTCCGAGCGAGAACCGGGTGGCGGTCGAGGCATAGTCGACCGCCGGCAGGCCCGTCATGATCGGTGACCAGTGCCGGCCGGCGTCGGTGCTCTTGTAGATCGCGTCGCCCCAGAACGAGCTGTACAGGACATTCGGGTTCTGCGGGTCGATCTCGAGGTCGGTGGCCCCGTTGGACGCCGACTTCGCCACCTTGAGGATCCGCCAGCTCGTACCGCCGTCGGTGGACTCCCAGACGCCGTACCGCGAGTGGTCCGGCGGGGTGGTCCTGCGGGCGCCACCGCGGCCGCGCAGGATCGCGGCGTACAGGTGACTGGCGTTCCGTGGGTCGACGACCAGCGCCGAGGTCGAGACACCTTCGAAGAAGTCGCCCGACACGTGCGTCCAGTGCTGGCCCCCGTCGGTGGACTTCAGTACGCCGTTGCCGAAGTAGCTGTCACCGGACAACGCGCCCTCGCCGGTACCGGCGTACACGATCGCGTCGTTCGACGGTGCGACGGCCAGCGCTCCGATGGCCAGCGACGGCAGGTCGTCGGTCTTGGTGGACCACGTGCCGCTCGCCTGGTCGTACAGCCAGATGCCACCTTGGGCACCGCCCAGGATGAACTGACCGGTGCTCGGCCGGATCGCGAGGGCGCCGATGCGGCCGCTCATCGCGGTGAAGATCGGCGTGCTCCGGGTCACCTGGACGATCGGATCGGGACCCAGACCGGTCCACTGGCCGGTGAAGGTCGCCGGGCCCGGGCTCTTCGTGCGCTGCCTTCGCTGTTCCCCGGCGTTGAGGGCCGCGACAGCGCGCAGTGCGCCCGCGCGCTGGTTGTCGAGCTTCTGATCGCCTGCGGTCCGCCGGCTCATGAAGAAGAAGTCCCGCTCGAGGAACGCCTGTTCGTCCTTCTCACTCACCCGGGGCGGTCTGGTGCCCGGGATCAGCGTCGGGGTGTCGTCGACCGGCGGCGCGCCGGTCGCCCCCACTGGCGCCAGCAACAGACCGGCGACGAGTACCGCCGACCCGAGTGTTCCTACTGCGACCTGCTTCCGCCCCATAGCCATAGTGCACTCCCATTGCCGTTCCCCCGAGAGCGCGCGCAGGCGAATTTGCCTGCCTCCGACAGTTGGCACCCGGTGCGATGGGTTGTCAAGAGCACGGTGCCGGGTTCGGCTCAGCCGGAGAAGCCGGCGTGGACGTGGTCGTGGTGGGTTCGGTCGGAGAAGTAGGCGGGGCCGGAGAGTCGGTAAGGGCCGCCTACGTTGTAGGAGCCGAGGGCCTCGGCTGCCCGCATGTAGTTGGTGATGAGGGCGCGTGGGGTGGAGGGATTCACGACAGCCTGGCCGTTGATCTGCCACGTGTCGAAGGCTCGGCCTCGGGGGTGGTCGCTGGGCCGGGTGGTGCCGAAGACGTTGAGGGGGTGGCCGGAGCGGAGGACGCTGATGCCGATTCGGTAGGTCTTCGCGAGGGTGAGCATCGCGGTGAGGACGGTGTCGTGGATGTTGCCGGAGCGGATGTCGGCAGCTGAGGCGGGCGGGAGGATGATGCGGTCGTTCGCCAGGACGTGGCGGGCGGCTGCAGTGAGAGTGCGTGCCGGTGGGCCGGGTTGGGCTGGGTGTTGGGAGGTCACCCGCCAGGTGCGGCCCGATCTGGTCAGTCGTACGTCGACCGTGGTGCCGGCGGTCGTTAGCTTGCCGTTGGCAACTGAGTACGTGCGGCAGGGGACGAGGACGCTGGCGGTGTCGGCCAGCAGGCCGCCGTACTGGGCGTCGATGATCTCGACGACCGTGTTCGGGCGGGCCAGGAGCTTCTGGACGGCTTGGACGGCGGTGAGTTTGGCTTCGGGGACGAGCTCGCCGCGGCCCGGGGTCCAGGGTTTGACGGAGGGAAGGGAGGCAGGGGGCGAGCTGGGCGTCGATGCCGAGGGAGGCGCAGAAATCGAGGACGCAGGAGGTGAAGGACTCGAGGACGTCGTTGAGGACCCAGGAGGCGTCGGCGCAGGTGGTGTAGGCGCCGGAGTGGAGCTGCTGGACGGCTTGTCGGCGCTGCAGCCGGCCAGCGTGCCTGCGCCGAGGATCAGCAGGCCGCGGCGGGTGAGCTGCGGCCTGCTGAGGAAAGACCAGCTACTGGGTGACCCGGTAGACGTCAAAAACACCCTCGACCGAACGGACCGCCTTCAACACGTGCCCCAGGTGGGTCGGATCGCCCATCTCGAAGGTGAACCGGGACTTGGCGATCCGGTCGCGCGTCGTCGTCAGCGCCGCCGACAGGATGTTCACGTGGTAGTCCGAGAGGACCCGCGTGATGTCGGACAGCAGACGGGCCCGGTCCAGAGCCTCGACCTGGATCGCGACCAGGAAGACGGACTGAGCCGTCGGGGCCCACTCGACCTCGACGATGCGCTCGGGCTGGGTCTGCAGGTTCTCCACGTTGGCGCAGTCGGCCCGGTGCACCGAGACGCCGGCACCGCGGGTGACCCAACCGATGATCTCGTCGCCCGGCACCGGAGTACAGCAGCGAGCAAGCTTCGACAGCACGTCCGTGGCGCCCTTGACGATGACGCCGGCATCGCCGCGTGCGGTCCGTTTGCGCCGCTCGCGAGTAGCCGGCAACCGCAGGCCCTCGGCGAGATCCTCGGCCGCACCCTCTTCGCCGCCGTAGGTCTCGATCAGGCGCCGTACTACGGCCTGCGCGCTCACGTGACTCTCCCCGACCGCGGCGTACAGGCCGGTCACGTCGGGGTAGCGCAGTGAGTTGGCGACTGCCGTCAGCGTCTCGTGCGACAGCAGGCGCTGCAGCGGCAGGCCCTCCTTGCGCAGCTGCTTGGCGATCGCGTCCTTGCCGTGCTCGATCGCCTCGTCGCGGCGCTCCTTGGAGAACCAGTGCTTGATCTTGTTGCGGGCGCGCGGGCTCTTGACGAACATCAGCCAGTCGCGCGACGGTCCGGCGCCCTGAGCCTTCGAGGTGAAGACCTCGACGACGTCGCCGTTCTCCAGCGTGCTCTCCAGCGGCACGAGCCGCCCGTTGACGCGGGCGCCGATACATCGGTGCCCGACCTCGGTATGGATCGCGTAGGCGAAGTCGACCGGTGACGACCCGGTCGGCAGCGACATCACGTCGCCGCGCGGGGTGAAGACGTAGACCTCGGAGTTGTTGATCTCGAACCGCAGCGAGTCGAGGAACTCCGACGGGTCGGAGGTCTCCCGCTGCCAGTCGACGAGCTGCCGCACCCAGGGCATCTCGTTCGGGGCGCCGATCTCGGTGGTCGGCGGCGCGCCCACCTCGGGAGCAGGCGCGTTCGGATCTTCCTTGTACTTCCAGTGCGCGGCGATACCGTACTCAGCTCGCCGGTGCATCGAGAACGACCGGATCTGCAGCTCGACCGGCTTGCCCTGCGGGCCGATCACCGTCGTGTGCAGCGACTGGTACATGTTGAACTTCGGCATCGCGATGTAGTCCTTGAACCGCCCGGGCACCGGATTCCACCGGGCGTGCAGGACGCCGAGCGCCGCATAACAGTCGCGGACCGACTCGACCAGCACGCGGATGCCGACCAGGTCGTAGATGTCGCCGAACTCGCGGCCGCGGACGATCATCTTCTGGTAGATCGAGTAGTAGTGCTTCGGCCGGCCGGTGACGGTCGCCTTCACCTTGGCCGCGCGCAGGTCCTCGTGCACCTGGTCGATCACGGAGGCCAGGTACTCGTCGCGCGACGGAGCTCGCTCGGCCACCAGCCGGACGATCTCGTCGTACACCTTCGGGTGCAGGGTCGAGAAGGACAGGTCCTCGAGCTCCCACTTGATCGTGTTCATACCGAGCCGGTGCGCCAGCGGGGCGTAGATCTCCAGGGTCTCGCGGGCGATCCGCTCCTGCTTCTCCTGCCGCAGGAAGCCCAGGGTGCGCATGTTGTGCAGCCGGTCGGCGAGCTTGATCACCAGCACCCGGATGTCCTTGGCCATCGCGACGACCATCTTGCGGATCGTCTCGGCCTGCGCGGACTCGCCGTACTTGACCTTGTCCAGCTTGGTGACGCCGTCGACCAGCATCGCGATCTCTTCGCTGAAGTCCTTGGTCAGCTCGGCGATCGTGTAGTCGGTGTCCTCGACCGTGTCGTGCAGCAGGGCGGCGCACAGCGTCGGCGCGGTCATGCCCAGCTCGGCCAGGATGGTGGCCACCGCGAGCGGGTGCGTGATGTACGCGTCACCGCTCTTGCGGAGCTGGCCGGTGTGGTGCTTCTCGGCCGTGCGGTACGCCCGCTCGATCATCGCCAGGTCGGCCTTGGGGTGAGTCGCCCGGACGACCCGGAACAGCGGCTCGAGCATCGGCGCCCGGTTCGGGTGCCGGGTGCCGCCGAGGCGGGCCAGCCGGGCGCGAACCCGGGCCGGCGCGATCCGGGGCGGCTGCGCCGAGGGGGGCGCCGCGGGGGCTGGAGACGGCGATGCGGCGGCCACCGGGCGGCTCGCGGGAGCGCGCGGAGGATCGAGCGGCACCACGTCAGGTACCGCTGAAGTCATCGCCGGGTCTTCACCCACGTTGTTTCCCTCCGCCGACAGAGCACCAGTCTAGAGGGAAGGAACCAACGGGGCCGACACGGCCTGTGGACAACACGCCGATTTGATGTAGCCGATTGACTTCAGACAGTGACGAGCGTGTCCACGCGCTCCCCTGCCAGGCGCTCGCGCCACGGCAGGAACGACAGGTCGATCAGTACCGAGGTGGCGACCACTTCGGCACCGCAGCGGCATACCAGGCGCAGGCAGGCCTCGACCGTGCCGCCGGTGGCGAGCACGTCGTCGATCACCAGCACCCGATCACCGGGCGCGAAAGCGTCCTGGTGGACCTCGATGGTCGCCTCGCCGTACTCCAGCGCGTAGGACTCCTCGAAGGTCGCTGACGGCAGCTTGCCCTTCTTGCGGACCGGGACGAAGCCCGTGCCGAGGGCCAGTGCGACCGGGGCGGCCAGGATGAAGCCACGCGCTTCGATCCCGACCACCTTGTCGACGACGACGTTGCCGTCGGCATCGCGACCGGAGGCGGCCAGTGCCTCCACCACCTGGGTGAATCCACTGTGGTCCGCCAGCAGCGGGGTGATGTCCTTGAACACCACCCCCGCCTGCGGGTAGTCCTGGATATCGCGAATGCCGTCCTGCAGTACCTGATCCAGCGAACGCATCAGCAGCCTGTCACTTGCCACGCTTGGAGCGAGGCTTGCGGGCCGGCTGCGGGCGTCCTGCACCGCTCGTCGGCCGCACCGGGCGGCTCGAGGCAGTCGGTACGCCGGCAGTCGCGCTGGCCGCCTTGGGCCGGTCCTGCACCCGGGTGGTGTCCGCCGCGCTGGCAGCACCCGCCACCGCGCCGGCGGCGACCGGAGTACCGGCTGTCACGCCTGCTTGGGCCCGCTTGGCGAGCACCCGGCGGCTCAGGGCCTGCATGCCCGGCTCACGTTCCTTGAACATGGCCAGCAGGGCCGGAGCGATGAAGATCGACGAGTACGCACCGACGGCGATACCGACGAAGAGCGCCAGCGACAGGTCCTTCAGCGGACCGGTGCCCAGGACGACGGTACCGACGACCAGGATCGACCCGACCGGCATCAGCGCGATCAGCGTGGTGTTGATCGAGCGGACGATGGTCTGGTTGACGGCCAGGTTGGTCGCGTCGCTGTAGGTGTAGCGGTTCGACCCGGTGATGCCCCGGGTGTTCTCCCGCACCTTGTCGAACACCACGACGGTGTCGTACAGCGAGTAACCGAGGATCGTCAGTACGCCGATCACGGTGGCCGGCGTGACGTCGAAGCCGATCAGCGCGTAGACGCCGACGGTGATGAACACGTCGTGGATCAGCGCGATGATCGCCGCCATCGACGCCTTCGGCTCCCGGAAGTACGCCCAGATCACGCCGAACACGAGGATCAGGAAGACGATCAGCGCGAGGATCGCCTTGTTCGCGATCTGCGAGCCCCAGGAGGCGCCGATCTGCTGGTTGCTGACCTGGTCGGTCGGAACCCCGACCTCCTTGCCGATCGCCTCGCGGACCTTGACGATGTCGTCCTGGCTCAGCGGCTTGGTCTGCACCCGCACCTGGTTGGCGCCGATCGTGGTGACCACCGGGTCGCCGAGATCCTTGGCGTTGGTCGACTTCACCGCCGACGTGACGTCGTCGACGGTGTTGTGGGTGACCTTGACCTTCGCCTGGTACTCGACGCCGCCCTTGAACTCGATGCCCAGCGCCAGCCCCTTGGCCAGCAGCGAGCCGAGCGAGATGACGACCAGCGCGATCGAGACCGCGAACCAGATCTTGCGCTTGCCGATGAAGTCGTAGGAGACCTCGCCGCGGTGCAACCGGGCACCGATGCTTCCGAGCTTCGACATCAGACCTCGCCTCCGACGGGCTTGGGCGTGGACTTCTTCGCGGCCGGGCGGGCCGATGGTTTCATCTGACCGGGCAGCCGTTCGACGCCGAGATGCTCGGGGTCGAGACCGGACAGCTTGTGGCCGTGGCCGAAGAAGTCGGTCCGGGCCAGCAGCGTCACGATCGGCTTGGTGAAGACGAACACGACGAACAGGTCGATCAGGGTGGTCAGGCCGAGCGTGAACGCGAAGCCCTTCACGCTGCCGACCGCGAGGACGTACAGCACCACGGCCGCGAGCAGCGAGATCGAGTCGGCCGCGATGATGGTGTGCTTGGCGCGGGCCCAGCCGGTCTCCACCGACGAGCGCAGGCTGCGGCCCTCACGGACCTCGTCGCGCAGTCGTTCGAAGTAGATGACGAACGAGTCCGCGGTGATACCGATCGCCACGATCAGACCGGCGATTCCGGACAGCGTCAGGGCGAAGCCCATCGACTTGCCCAGCAGCACCACGGCCGCGTAGGTCAGCGCCGCGGCGACCATCAGCGACATCACGACGACGATGCCCAGGCCGCGGTAGTACAGGAACGAGAAGAGCACGACCAGCGCGAGGCCGATCAGGCCGGCGGTGATACCGGCGGAGAGCTGGTCGCCACCGAGCTGGGCCGAGATCGTCTCGACCGACGAGGTGTCGAACTGCACCGGCAGCGCGCCGTACTTGAGCACGTTGCCCAGGTCGCGGGCCTCGGTCTCGGTGAACGAACCGGTGATCTGCGCCTGGCCACCGGGGATCGGCTGGCTCACGGTCGGGGTGGAGATCGTCACGCCGTCGAGCACGATCGCGAACAGGTTCGACGGCGGGGGGAGCTTGGAGATCGCGGTAGTGGCCTTGAGGAACTTGTCGCCGCCCTCACCGGTGAACTTCAGGTTGACCTGCCAGTTGACACCGTTCTGCGGGATCGCCGCGGAGGCGTCGGACAGGTCGGTGCCCTTCAGGATCGCCGGACCGAGCAGGTACTTGGTCGAGAAGTCCTGGCTGCAGGAGAACAGCGGCTTCTTCTCCTCGTCCTTCGGCTTCGGCTTGTCCTTGTCGCAGGTGAACGTCGCGAAAGCGGCGGTGGTGGCCGCGTCCGGCTTCCACGCCAGCGGATCGCCGGTGACCTCGGCGCCCGGGATCGTCGACGGCGTCGGGGTGGCCGGTGTGCTCGGCTTCGCGCTCGGGGTCGACGGCTTGGGCGTCGGCGTCGGGGTGGCGGCGTGGCCCAGCACGCTGCTCCAGGCCCGGCCGTTCGGCGTGGCGGTGCTCGACGGCTTGATCGTGCTGGCCGGCTTCGGCGTCGTGCTCGGCTTCGGCGTGGCCGACGGCTTGCCGGTCGGCGTGGCCGACGGCGGCGCGGGCGGCAGCGGCTGGCCGGCCTGCTGGTCGTAGACGATCCGGAAGTTCAGCAGCGCGGTCTGGCCGATCTGCTTGACCAGCGCGTCCTGGTTGGCGCCCGGCACGGAGACGGTGATGTGGTTCTTGCCGGAGGTGGCGACCTCGGCCTCACCGACACCGGCGCCGTTCACCCGCTGGGAGATGATGTTCTTCGCCTCGGACAGCTGTTCGGCCGTCGGGTCGCCGCCACCGCCGACATTGCTGGCCGTCAGCGTGACGGTGGTGCCACCGCGCAGATCCAGGCCGAGCTTGGGTCCCCAGGTCTTGGCGATCGCCATGATCCCGAACAACAGGACCAGGATGACTGCCAGGA
This sequence comes from Kribbella ginsengisoli, assembly GCF_039537185.1. Classification (NCBI taxonomy): domain Bacteria; kingdom Bacillati; phylum Actinomycetota; class Actinomycetes; order Propionibacteriales; family Kribbellaceae; genus Kribbella; species Kribbella ginsengisoli. The sequence goes on from NZ_BAABAA010000012.1 coordinate 20,864, forward strand.
CGATCAGGTTCCTGCCGGGGCGGGATGTCGTCGTCGTTGCCACGTCAAATTCTTCCTTGCGCTACTGGGCGCGCCCGGGCATCACCGTGATGCCCGTGCGCCGCACGCCGATAGGACGGGGTGGATCAGTTCTCGGTGTGCGTAGGGGGCAGCTTGGGCTTGTCCTGGACCTTGTCGGCGCCGGCGTCCGGCACCTCCACGGACTCCTTGACGTCAGCCGGCTCCGTCGCGGTCTCGCCGTCGGCCTCATCCGCCGGCTCGTCCGCCGCCACATCCTCGGTCTCCTCCGGGATGACCCGGCCGATCGCTGCCTTCACGAACTGGACCAGCACGCCGTCGGAGATCTCCAGCGTCACGTACTCGTCGTCGACCTCTTCGACGATGCCGACCTGGCCGCTGGTGGTGATCACCTTGGTACCCGGTTGCAGCGCGGCGACCGTCTCGGCCTGCCTGGCCTTCTGCTTGCGCTGGGTACGGCTCATGAACCAGATCATCCCGACGATCAGGATCAGCGGGAGCAGGAGCGTGATGCCCCCACCGCCGGAGGAGGCCATCGGTGCGGCGATCAATACCATCGGGACTCAGAATCCTTCGTCGAGAGTACGGGTGCCCCGCACGCTCTGCTCGAGCGCGCCGGGTCATTGCGGGATGGCCCGGGTACGGGCCACCGGGGAGTCTAACGCGTGGGCGGCAACAAGTACCTCATGACTGCGGGTCACGTTTGAGTTACTCGTTACCGGTACAACGTCGCCGGCTGCCGGATGGTGCCCGGCTACTCGTCCTCGGCGTCGAAAAGCGTGTCGGCGAAGCTCGCGCCCTTCGGCACCGCCAGGCCGAGGTGGCGCCAGGCGGCCGGGGTGGCGACGCGGCCGCGCGGAGTACGGGCCAGGTAGCCGGAGCGGACCAGGAAGGGCTCGGCCACCTCTTCCACGGTTTCGCGCTCCTCACCGACGGCGACCGCGAGCGTGGACAGGCCGACCGGTCCCCCGCCGAACCGGCGGCAGAGCGCGTCGAGGACCGAGCGGTCGAGCCGGTCGAGGCCCATCCGGTCCACCTCGTACAGCTCCAGCGCGGCCTTCGACAGCGCGATCGTGATGATGCCGTCGGCTCGTACCTCTGCGTAGTCGCGGACCCGGCGGAGCAGCCGGTTCGCGATCCGGGGTGTACCGCGGGAGCGGGAGGCGATCTCGGCGGCCGCCTCCTTGGTGATGTCGACGTCCAGCAGCGTCGCCGAGCGGTTGATGATCTTCTCCAGCTCGGCCGACTCATAGAACTCCAGATGGCCGGTGAACCCGAACCGGTCCCGCAGCGGTCCCGGCAGCAGTCCGGCCCGGGTGGTCGCGCCGACCAGCGTGAACGGCGGGATCTCCAGCGGGATCGCGGTGGCGCCGGGGCCCTTGCCGACGATCACGTCGACCCGGAAGTCCTCCATCGCCATGTAGAGCAGCTCTTCGGCCGGGCGGGACATCCGGTGGATCTCGTCGAGGAACAGGACCTCGCCCTCGTTCAGCCCGGACAGGATCGCGGCCAGGTCGCCGGCGTGCTGGATCGCCGGGCCGCTGGTGATCCGCAGTGGGGCGGAGAGCTCAGCGGCGATGATCATCGCCAGCGTGGTCTTGCCCAGGCCGGGTGGGCCGGACAGCAGTACGTGATCGGGCGCGCGGTTGCGGCCGCGGGCAGCGTGCAGGACCAGCTCGAGCTGCTCGCTGACCCGGCGCTGCCCGCCGAACTCGGCCAGCGTGCGCGGCCGCAGCGCGGACTCGATCTTGCGTTCCTCGATGTCCATCGCATCCGCGGACACCAGTGGGCGAACGTTGTCGTCCATCCGCTACGCCCCCACGATCTGGCCGGACGGCTGTGCTGACTTCATCGGCTACGCCTTCGAGAGGGCGCGGAGTGCGGCGCGGAGGAGATCGGGAACGGAAGGTTCTGTTTCACCCTGGGCCAGCGGTGAGACGGCGATGACCGCGTCGTCGGCGTCGCGGGCCGACCAGCCGAGGCCGACCAGACCGGCGTGGACCTGCTCGCGCCAGACCTCGGTGGTCGCCAGCGGACGGCCGGCGACCGTGCGGGAGGGGGCGCCGATCTTGTCCTTCAGCTCCAGGACCAGGCGTTGGGCGACCTTCTTGCCGACGCCGGGGATCTTCACCAGCATCGCGAGGTCTTCGGCGGCGACGGCTTGCCGGAGTTGGTCCGGGCTCAGCACCGCGAGGGCCGCCTGGGCCAGCTTCGGGCCGACGCCCGAGGCGGTCTGCAGCAGCTCGAACAGTTCCTTCTCGTCGGAGTCCGAGAAGCCGTACAGGGTCAGGGAGTCCTCGCGCACCACCATCGAGGTGGCGAGCTTGAACTCCTGGCCGGGGCGCAGCGTCGCCAGGGTGCCGGGGTGGCAGTAGAGCTGCAGCCCGACTCCCCCGACCTCGATCACACAACTGTCCAGCCCGATCGCGGCCACCGGGCCACGCACGAACGCGATCATCGCTTCCCTCCGAGAGTCATCGTCGGCCTTCTTGTGCGGCCACTGCGGCGCGCAGTCTTGCTACCTGCAGGCGGGATTGGGCTTGGGCCAGGGCTTCGAGGTTGGCTCGGCTGCCTGCTGCCTCCTCCAGGCGGCTGGTCACTCCACCTCGCCAGACATGGCAGATCGCCAGTGCCAGCGCGTCCGCCGCGTCGGCCGGGGTGGGTCGCTCGGCCAGCTTGAGGATGCGGGTCACCATCGTGGTCACCTGCTCCTTGCCGGCCCGGCCCGACCCGGTGACCGCCGCCTTCACCTCGCTCGGCGTATGCAGTGCCACCGGCAACCCCCGCCGGGCAGCGACCACCATCGCCACCCCGGACGCCTGCGCCGTGCCCATCACCGTCCGCACGTTCTGCTGGGCGAACACCCGCTCGACCGCGACCGCGTCCGGCCGGTGCTCGACGATCCACTCCTCCAGCTCGGCCTCGATCCGGACGAGCCGCTTGGCGACGTCCAGATCGGCCGGTGTCCGGATCACTCCGACGGCGATCATCTTCGGCGGCCGCCCAGGGCTGCCTTCGACGACACCGAGACCACACCGGGTCAGTCCCGGGTCGACACCGAGCACGCGCACTGGATCACCTCCGAACGTTTGTTCGACAACCCTAGACGTCCGGCTGGAGGCGACGAAATCGACTCGCTGAAGGAGATCAGAAGTAGTCGAGCATGTACGACGTAGCGCCCGAGAAGGCGGTGTCGATCGCCCCGTCGTCGGCGGCCGCGCCACCCCACGCCAGCCCGGCCTTGCGCACGGCAGGCAGTGGCGTACCGGCGTACAGGGCGGTCAGGCCGCGGGAGCCGAGGCGTAGGGCGTCACCACTGGAGGTACTAGGTGTCAGGGAGCCGGAGCCGTCGGAGACGGACAGGTGCCAGCGGCCGGTGTTGGCGCCCAGCTCGGAGTCGTCGAGGTCCAGGTCGACCTCCAGGGAGGCTCCTGGCGCGAAGCCGCGGGCGGAGATGGCGGCCGGCGCGTCCAGCACCCGCAGCATCCAGCGCTCGATCAGCGCGTTCTTGTCCGCTTCTGTGGGGACCAGGAGATGTGCAGGGTCGTCCGGCGACAGGTAAGCGTCCACATCGGTCGAGATGGAGGACCCCGAGCCGACCACCGCCCACAGGGCGCGCGCAGTGGCTTCAGAACCCGCAATCAGCTCCTCCACGCGCAGCTTGCCGCTCTGCCAGCCATAGACGACGAACCCGTCCTCTGCCAGGTAGCAGAAGCTGTTGTCCTCCCCCAGCCACTCGGCCACCTTCGCCTCAGGCCAGACAATCGGTCCGTTGCTCCGCCCACTGCTGTGCAGCTGCCCAGCCAACTCCAGGAAGCGGCCTGCGTCGGCAGGACCGGCTCGGCGGACACTGACCTCCTTGCCGCCCAGCGAACGCAGGTCTGCCGCCGGGAACGTGTACCGGTACCGCCCACCACCGAACTCGTACCCCAGGTGCCGGTAGATCACAGTGGTAGCCGGGTAGAGCGCCGACAACGGGTACCCGTGCTCAACAGCCCGGGCGAGGATCCCCCGCATCACCATGCTGCCGACCCCACGCCCCCGGTACTCCGGTGCGACGACAACCCCGGCGACCCCGGCCATCGGCACCTTGCGCCCGCTCCACCACTGCTCGAACGGCCAGTACCGGGCGGAGGCGACCACCTCGTCACCATCCATCACACCGACTATCCGGCGGCCGGCGATCCAGGCCTGCGCATCCGCTTTCCACTCCTCGCGACGCCCGGCCTCCAGCAACCCGAAGGAGCGGGAGCGCACGCGCAGTACGTCGTCCAAGTGCTCGGTCTGGACATCCACCAACCGCAAGTCGTCAGCCACGCTCAGACCCTACGACGCGGGCGGCCCGGAGTACCTGGGGTTATTTCTTGTCCGTCACCCAGAGGTTGATCGTGCCCTGCACCACGACCGTCCCGTCGGTGCGGGTCGCCTTGACCTGGACAGGGACGTCGGGGCCGGCCGTCCACGCGTCCGGGTCGGTCTCGGCGGAGCAGGTGAGGTCCGAGGTGGACTTGGCGAGGTACTCGACCTCCATCCCCTTCGGCAGCCAGCGCTTGCCGGAAGGGATGGTCGCCTCGGCCAGGGCGCCCATCGCCGCCTCCAGGCCGTTGCAGACGGCGATCGCGTGCACGGTGCCGATGTGGTTCTGCACTGCCCGGCGCTTCGGTAGTACCAGGGAGGCGTAGTTCGGGCTCACCTGGACGAAGCGCGGGCGGACCGAGCGGAAGTACGGCGCCTTCAGCGTGAAAGCCAGCGAGAACAGCCGCGAACCGCCCGGAACCCCACGGAACTTCTCCCACATGCGCAGCACGTCGTTGGCCATGCCGCACATGTTACCCACGGGTAAGGCGAAATGTCAGCCGACCTCGGCCATGACCTCGTCGGAGACGTCGAAGTTGGCGTAGACGTTCTGCACGTCGTCGCTGTCCTCGAGGGCGTCGATCAGACGGAAGATCTTGCCGGCGCCCTCGGCGTCCAGCTCCACCGTCATCGACGGGACGAAGGACGCGTCGGCCGACTCGTAGTCGATGCCGGCCTCCTGCAGCGCGGTCCGGACCTTGACCAGGTCGCTGGACTCGGAGATCACCTCGAAGGACTCACCCAGGTCGTTGACCTCGTCGGCGCCCGCCTCGAGCACGGCCTCCATCACGTCGTCCTCGGAGTAGGTCTTGCCGTCCTGCTCCTTGTTCACCACGATGACGCCCTTGCGGTTGAACAGGTACGCGACGCTGCCCGGGTCGGCCAGCGAACCGCCGTTGCGGGTCATCGCGGTCCGGACATCGGCCGCCGCGCGGTTGCGGTTGTCGGTCAGGCACTCGATCAGCATCGCGACGCCGTTCGGCCCGTAGCCCTCGTACGTGATCGACTGCCAGTCCGCGCCACCCGCCTCGGCGCCGGAGCCGCGCTTGACGGCGCGGTCGATGTTGTCGTTCGGGACAGAGGACTTCTTCGCCTTCTGGACCGCGTCGTACAGGGTCGGGTTGCCCGCGAGGTCGCCACCGCCCGTCCGGGCGGCCACCTCGATGTTCTTGATCAGCTTCGCGAAGAGCTTGGCGCGCCTCGAGTCGATGACCGCTTTCTTGTGCTTGGTGGTGGCCCATTTGGAGTGGCCTGACATCGCGAACCCAACCCTTCTACCGCCTGCAACTGACCTAGAGGTCGCGCACCAGATCGGCGAAGTAGCCGTGCAGCCGAGCGTCACCCGTCATCTCGGGGTGGAACGACGTGGCCAGCAGCCGATCGTGGCGAACCGCGACGATCCTACCTGCGCCCGCGCCCGACCTCACCGTCGACAGTACTTCGACGTCGCGCCCGACGCGTTCCACCCAGGGTGCCCGGATGAACACCGCGTGGTACGGCGTGTCGAAGGCCGCGAAGTCGAGATCGGCCTCGAACGAGTCGACCTGCCGCCCGAACGCGTTCCGGCGGACCGTCACGTCCAGGCCGCCGAGCGTCTCCTGGCCGTCGATCCCGCCGGTGATCTCGTTGGCCAGCATGATCATGCCGGCACACGTCCCGAAGGTCGGCATGCCGTCCGCGATCCGCTTCTGCAGCGGCTCGAACAGCTCGAAGGTCCGGGCCAGCTTGTCCATCGTGGTCGACTCGCCACCGGGCAGCACCAGCCCGTCGACCTCGGCAAGCTCGGACGGCCGGCGTACCGGGCGTGCCTCGACGCCTACCTGGGCCAGCATGGCCAGGTGCTCACGCACGTTGCCCTGCAGCGCGAACACGCCGATAACCGTCACAGCTGAACCCTTCGTTGCCAGTCGATGGTCACTTCGATGCGGCCCTCGTCGAAGACCGCCGGTAGGTCCCGCTCGTGCAGCAGAGCCAGTACGTCGTCCAGCAGCGACTCCCCCGGCGCGACGTTGGCCGTGTCGGGGTGCCAGACCTTCAGCTCGAGCATGCCGAAGTCCACCGCGTGCCAGACGTCCGTGTCGGTGAAGAAGACCAGACCCTTCGGATCCGCGGCCGACTCCAGCACGGCACGCGCAGCGTGGTGATCCGACGTGTAGCGGACCACTACGACGCCCAGCGACCCCAGCTCGGCCAGTACTGCGTCCAGCCGGTCCGGGTCGGTCGTCTCCGGCCAGTCGGCCGCATCGGCCGCCACCGCAGCCACTGCCTCGTCGACCAGCTCGGGCACGAGCACTGCCGGGTCTGCCGCCGGCGCATCCTCCTGCACGGCCTCGGTCAAGGCAGCCGTGACAGCAGCGCGATCGGCGTACCCGGAACGGACCAGGACGCGAGCAAGACCGCGCAACTCGCGCGCGGTCCGCTCACCTACTGCTTGCTCTGCCACCGGTGTTGCTTACCAGCCGCGCTCGGCGAGGCGGTGGGGCTGGGGGATCTCGTCGACGTTGATGCCGACCATGGCCTCGCCCAGGCCGCGGGAGACCTTGGCGAGGACGTCCGGGTCGTCGTAGAAGGTGGTGGCCTTGACGATCGCCTCGGCGCGCTGGGCCGGGTTGCCGGACTTGAAGATGCCGGAGCCGACGAACACGCCTTCGGCGCCGAGCTGCATCATCATGGCCGCGTCGGCCGGGGTGGCGATGCCACCGGCGGTGAACAGCACGACCGGGAGCTTGCCGGCCAGTGCGACCTCCTTGACCAGCTCGTACGGCGCCTGCAGCTCCTTCGCCGCGACGTACAGCTCGTCCTCGGGCAGGTTCTGCAGCTTGCGCAGCTCCTGGCGGATCTGGCGCATGTGGGTGGTCGCGTTGGACACGTCACCGGTGCCGGCCTCGCCCTTGGAGCGGATCATCGCCGCGCCCTCGGTGATCCGGCGCAGCGCCTCGCCCAGGTTGGTCGCGCCGCAGACGAACGGAACGGTGAAGTTCCACTTGTCGATGTGGTTGGCGTAGTCGGCCGGGGTGAGCACCTCGGACTCGTCGATGTAGTCGACCCCGAGGCTCTGCAGGATCTGCGCCTCGACGAAGTGACCGATCCGGGCCTTGGCCATCACCGGGATCGACACGGTGTTGATGATGGATTCGATCATGTCCGGGTCGCTCATCCGGGAGACGCCGCCCTGGGCGCGGATGTCGGCCGGGACCCGCTCGAGCGCCATCACCGCGACGGCTCCGGCGTCCTCGGCGATCTTGGCCTGCTCGGCGGTGACGACGTCCATGATCACGCCGCCCTTGAGCATCTCGGCCATCCCGCGCTTGACCTTGGCGGTACCGGTCTGCGGGGTGTTCTGGGTCTCGGTCACTGCATCCTCCTGGTCGCGGTCTGGCACGAGTCCAGCCTAGGACGAGTGGCCTGCTGACCTTCAGTCCACTCTGAATCAACTGGACTGCTTCAGTGCCTCTCCCAGCCGGGCGACGACGAGCCGCAGAGTGGCCGGCGGTGCGGTGAACGGGATCCGGATGTGCCGTCGGTCGGTGCCGTCCGGCGTGAACAGATCCCCCGCGCCCAGTAGCAACCCCTGCTCGCGTGCAGCCTCCAGCACCTTTCTGGCCCGTACTTCGGTGAGCTCGAGCCACAGCGTCATGCCACCGGTCGGCGTCGGCCAGGCCACGCCGTCGAGTGTCTTGAGCCCGGTCTCCAAGGCCGCCAGGTTGGACCTCAGGCGTGTCTTGCGCCGGGAGATCACCCGGTCGAGCCTGCCGAGGATCGCCTGGGCCAATAGGTCGTCCAGCGCACTAGGGGACGTCACGCTGAGCTGTGCCGACGTGTTGATCCGCCGCCTGAGCTGCCGGCCGGTACGGACCCAGCCGACCCGCAGTCCGCCCCAGACGGTCTTGCTGAGTGAGCCGACACTGACAGTGCGCGGGTATCGGCTCAGCGGCTCGGCCTGCTCTCCACTGGCGAGCCAGAGCGGCCGCATGGTCTCGTCGCTGATCAGTGCGGCGTCGTAGCGCCGGGCGATCTCCACTACGGCCGTACGCCGGTCCGCTGGGAGGCTGAGGCCGGTCGGGTTGTGGTTGTCCGCCTGGAGGTAGATCATCTTGGGCTTGTGGCGCCTACAGAGATGGGCGAGCTGGTCGGTGTCCCAGACGCCTGCGGGCCAGCCCACTACGTCCAGTCGGTGTCTTCTCAGTAGGTCGAAGGCTGCTGGGTAGGTGGGCGACTCGGTGATTGCAACGCCGGGTCCCAGGTCCAGGCCGGCTAGGGCCGCGTTGAGGCCGGCTGCGGCGCCTACGGTCAGGGTCAACTGGCCTGGTTCGGTGGGGACGCCTTCGAGGGTGAGACGCTCGGCTAGCGCAGTACGGAGGTCCAGTGAGCCGCCAGATGGTGGGCCGTCGCCGCCCATGGCCTGCGGGAGGCCCTCGGCGATGATCTGCGCGGCCACCTCAGCCACGTCGTGTGGAGCGGCCGTGGTGGCGAAGCGGAGGTCGAGCAAGGGCTGGTCACCCGCCGACACCGTCGAGGCGGGGGCAATGGGGTCCAGCAGGCGGTCGAGCGGCCTTACGTGCGTACCGGAGCCTCGCTTTGTCTCCAGTACGCCGTCCGCGCGCAGTTGATCGAGCGCGCGCACTACGGTCACTCGGCTCAGGCCGAGGCGCTCGGCGAGCACTCGCTCCGACGGGAGGCGGGACCCGATCGACAGGTCGCCGCGCTCGATCCGGCGCAGCACCAGGGCCTCGACCTGTTCGGTCTTGGTCCCGTCCGCTGGATCCAGATCGCTCCCCCGCCACATAAGTCCAGTGTCACACGATTGGCCTCACTCCACCCTCCACCTCCCACCCCCAGCCGCCTCCGACGAGCGCCGGCTGGGTGGGCATTTGAGGGGTTACCCCCTCAAATGGTGGGTTGTCACCCCTGGCTCAGGGGTGACAACCCACAACCTCGGGGGTTAACCACCCAGATGGCGGGCGTCGAGGGGCGGGCTTGGGGTTGGGCCGGTGGAAGGCGGGTGAGGTAGTCGTCGTGGTGGGATGGGGAAATGTCGGTGCCAGGTGTGAGGATCAGCGCATGGATGAGCGGTGGGCGATCGCGCCGGTTGAGGGTGGTGGGGCGCTGCTGGTCGCCCTCCACCCGGACGGCCAGCCCGCCGGTCCGGTGCTCCGTGAGCCGGACCTGGCCGCCGCTGTCGGGTCTCGGCCGGAGGTGACTCGCTGGGTCTGGCGGTCATCGCCGGAGATCTACCCGCGGTTGCTGGCGGCCGGCGTACGGGTCGAGCGGTGTTATGACATTGAGTCGGCCGAGTTGTTGTTGCTCGGGCATGAGGGGCGGTGGGGTGAGCCGCGGTCCGCGGCGGCGGCTTGGGCACGGTTGAGTGGGAAGCCGGTGCCTGCTGATCCGCCGTTGCGCTCGACGACGCCTGGCGAGCAGTCGTCGCTGTTCGAGATCCAAGAAGAGCCGATCGGGTTCGAGGCGCTGCTGCGCGTCTATGCGGAGCAACTCCGTCGGCATCAGCAGGCGGAGTATCCGGAGCGGATGCGGTTGCTGACGGCCTCCGAGTCGTCGGGGATGCTCGTGGCCGCCGAGATGGATCGCGCTGGGCTGCCGTGGAGCGCTTCGCGGCATCGCGCTTTGCTGACCGAGCTGTTGGGGGAACGGTTCGCGGGGTCCGGGGAACCGCGGCGGTTGACCGAGTTGGCGGATCAGATCTCGGAGGCGTTCGGGCGGCGGGTGCGGCCGGAGTTGCCGGCGGATGTGCTGAAGGCTTTCAAGCAGGCTGGGTTCCAGGTCACGTCGACGCGCAAGTGGGAGCTGGAGCGGATCGAGCATCCGGCGGTGGCGCCACTGCTCGAGTACAAGACGCTCTATCGGATCTATACGGCCAACGGATGGTCGTGGCTGAGCGACTGGGTGCATGACGGGCGGTTCCGGCCTGGGTTCATTCCGGGTGGCACGGTGTCCGGGCGGTGGGTGACCAACGGCGGCGGTGGACTGCAGATTCCGAAGGTGATCCGGAAGGCCGTGGTGGCGGATCCGGGGTGGCGGCTGGTGGTGGCCGACGCGTCGCAACTGGAGCCTCGGGTGCTGGCGGCGATCTCGCGTGATCCTGGGTTGATGGAGGTCGCCGGTGACTCGGGAGATCTGTACAAAGCTGTTTCGGACAAGGCGTTCTCGGGTGACCGTGGGATGGCGAAGCTGGCCGTGCTGGGTTCGATCTACGGGCAGACGTCCGGTGACGGGCTGAAGAATCTGGCGATGCTGCGGAAGCGGTTCCCGAAGGCGGTCGCGTATGTGGACGATGCGGCTCGGGCCGGGGAGGAAGGCCGGTTGGTGCGGACCTGGCTCGGGCGGACCTGTCCGCCGTCGGGGTCGCCGATCGACGACGCGCTGCTGGAGGGGCCGTCGGAGGAGCGGCAGACCGATGCACGGCATGCTCGGGCTCGTGGACGGTTCACGCGGAACTTCGTCGTCCAGGGGTCGGCCGCGGACTGGGCCTTGTTGATGATGGCTGCGTTGCGACAATCCATCGTTGATCTCAAAGCCGAGTTGGTGTTCTTCCAGCACGACGAGGTGATCGTGCATTGCCCTGCTGATGAAGCCGACGAGGTGGCTGCGGCTGTTCAGGCCGCGGGCGATCTGGCGGGCCGGATCACTTTTGGGGAGACGCCGACCCGCTTTCCCTTCACCACGGCCATCGTGGAGTGTTATGCCGACGCGAAATGAGTAGGTAGCTCGAGGCGTTCGAAGTCGGTGAGCTCGAAGGCGGTCATCTCGGCGATCAGGCCGTCCTCGATCCGGAAGACATCGATGCCGAACGGGCGATAGAGGTCGTCGCCGGGCACCCGGAGGTATGTGGCCAGGGCCGGCTGGCGGTTCACGCTGATGGGGATGAACCGCCAGTCGCCGCGGTTGGCGTCGCCGTCGGGGTCGAGGTTGGCGGCCATGATCCGCTGAGCGTCCGTGCGGCCTTCGAACCAGAACGGGTACGGCGGCATGGTGATGCGGATGTCCTCGTGCATCAGCTGGGCGATGCCGGCTGAGTCGGCTCGCTCCCAGGCGTCCATGTACTTCTTGAGCAGCGCCTGCTCCTCGGCCGACGGGTCACCGGTGGGGGCCCACTCGGCGCGTCGGGGTGGCAGCTGCTCACGGAGTACCGGGCGGGCTCGCTGGAGGGCGCTGTTGACCGAGGCGACGGTGGAGTCGAGGAGGTCGGCGGTTTCCTTGGCGGACCAGCCGAGTACGTCTCTCAGGATCAGTACTGCGCGCTGGCGCGCCGGGAGGTGCTGGATCGCGATGAGGAAGGCCAGCTCGATCGTCTCGCGGCGCACGACGGCTGCGTCGGGCTCTTCGGCTCGGTCCAGGAGGACATCGGGGTAGGGCTGCAGCCAAGGGAGGTCGGTGCGGGCGATGGCTTCGCCGGTTGGCCAGGAGGCGGGTTCCAGTTGGTGCGGGAGGACGCGTTGCGGGCGGCGTACGTCGTCGATGCAGGCGTTGGTGGCGATCTTGTACAGCCAAGCGCGGAAGGACGAGCGGCCTTCGAAGTCAGTGCGTTTGCGCCAGGCGCGGAGGAAGGTCTCCTGGACCATGTCCTCGGCGTCGTCGTAGGAGCCGAGCATGCGGTAGCAGTGGACGCGTAGCTCGTGGCGGTACTGCTCTGCCTGGGCAGCGAAGGTTTCCTCGGTGACAGTCATCAGCTGCCGTCTTCCAGTTCGATGGTGGCGGGCATGGGGGCATGGCCCGCTAGGCGGAACCAGGTGACGATGCGGCGGCTCCGGAGTACGCGGGTGGAGACCACGATGTCGTTGTGGAATCGCCTGGCCAGTTGGACCCGGCGTACCGCAGTACCGAGCTCTGTTGCCCAGGGCTCGACGTCTGTGCCGGTTGCTCCGATTGCTCGGGTCAAGGCCGACTCGGCTCGCTCGCGGGTGTCGCTGGTCGCAGTACGGGCGCGGTGGGCTGCATCCAGCAAGAGTAGGGAGGAGGCGGGGTCTAGTGCGCCGCTGCCGGCTAGCTCGGCTACTAGGGCCGAGCGGCGGGCTAGTTCGGTCTCCAGCGAGGCGCGGGCGGTGGCGACGCGGTGGTGGAGGCGGTCGAGGCGGCCGGCGGTCCAGCTGCAGTAGCCACCGAGCAGGAGCAGCAGGACTCCCACCAGGATCAGCACGACAGAGACCTTCACGGGGACATTCGACCATCAATCACTCGGCTGCCGGCTCCACCTCCCCCGCCGATTACGGAGCGCTGACGGTCCGGGCGGATCGGGTAGTTGCCGGGCCGCGGGATTCTAGGGTCGGGGCATGGCGGAAATCGGTGTGATCGGTGGGTCTGGCTTCTACTCGTTCCTGTCCGGGGCGCGGACGGTGGAGGTGACGACGCCGTTCGGGGCACCCAGTGAGATGCCGGTGGTCGGGGTTGTCGGTGGGCGGGAGGTCGCGTTCATTCCGCGCCATGGCGGGGATCATCGGTTCCCGGCTCATCGGGTCAACTACCGCGCGAACCTGTTCGCCCTGCACCGGCTTGGCGTCCGGCAAGTGCTGGCGCCCTGCGCTGTCGGCTCTCTGCGCGAGTCGCTGACGCCAGGGACTTTGGTGGTGCCCGACCAGTTCGTCGATCGGACCTGGGGGCGGGAACATACCGTCTACGACGGCACCGGGCCGGTTGTACATGTCTCGGTGGCGGATCCGTACTGTCCGGCCGGACGGGCCGCAGTGATTGCCGCGGGCAACGGGTCGGTGGTTGCCGAGGGCACCATGGTGGTGATCAACGGGCCGCGATTCTCGACCCGTGCGGAGTCGCAGTGGCATGCGGCGCAGGGGTGGTCGGTGGTCGGAATGACCGGCGCTCCGGAGGCGTCGATCGCCCGGGAGCTGGCTCTGTGCTACACGTCGGTCGCTGTCGTCACCGACCACGATGCGGGGGTCTCGGTGGGTGGTGGCGTTACCCAGGCGGAGGTGTTCGAGGTCTTCGGCCGGAGCATCGAACGGTTGAAGGGCCTGCTGACCGAGGTGATCGGACAGCTGCCCAAGGTGGACGAGGATTGCACCTGCCGGCACGCGTTGGACGGTACGGCCGGAGAGGACCTCTGGTGAAGATCCTGCTGACGGGCGGGGCCGGTTTCATCGGCCGGCACGTCCACGCGCAACTCCTCGCCGACGGGCACTCAGTGCGTGTGCTCGACTCGCTCCGCCCGGACGTGCACGACGTCCCGCCTGTCATCGACGGCCTGATCGTCGGGGACATCCGCGATGCCTCGGTGGTCTCGGAGGCGTTGCAGGGCGTGGATTCGGTCGTGCATCTCGCCGCGAAGGTCGGCCTCGGCGTCGATCTCGACGACATGGACGACTACGTCAGTACCAACAGCCTCGGTACCGCCGTACTGCTGCGCGCTCTCGGGCGGCAGGGTGTGCAGCGACTCGTCTATGCCAGCTCGATGGTCGTCTACGGCGAAGGCCACTACGAATGCGACCGCCACGGCCCCGTCGCCCCTGGCCCGCGCCGAGTCGAAGACCTCGACTCCGGCCGTTTCGAACCACCCTGCCCGGTCTGTTCTGAACCCCTGCGGCCGGGCCTGGTGAGTGAGGACGCTCCCACTGACCCTCGGAACACGTACGCCGCCACCAAACTCCACGGCGAACACCTGGCCGCCACCTGGTCCCGCGAGACCGGTGCCCACGCAACCGCCCTCCGCTTCCACAACGTCTACGGCCCCGGCATGCCCCGCAACACCCCGTACGCCGGAGTGGCCGCGATCTTCCGCTCCATGCTGGAACGAGGCGAGGCGCCGAAGGTCTATGAGGACGGCGGCCAGCGCCGCGACTTCATCCACGTCGCCGACATCGCCTCCGCAGTAGTGGCCGCCGTCAACGCCCCCACTCCCCCACCGTTCGTCGCATACAACGTAGGCAGCGGCACTGTCCGCACAATCGGCGACCTGGCCTCTGAACTGGCCCGCGCCTACGACGGCCCGGCCCCCGTAATCACCGGCGCCTACCGCCTCGGCGACGTCCGCCACATCACCGCATCATCCGACCGCCTACGCGAGCACCTCCAGTGGAAATCCGACTACGACCTCCGCACCGGCATCGCAGACCTCATCCACAACGGCTGAACGGAAAAGCCCAGGTCGGGGGACCTGGGCTTCTGCCGGTACTACGAGATCGTGGTGCTCAGCGCATCGGGCGAGCTCACTCGCCGATGAGGTTGGTGTTGGTGATGTAGCGGAAGTGGACGGTGCCGTTCTGCGGCAGAGCGACGCTGCCGATGGTGTTGACGACCGTCTGCGAGCCCTTGGCTTTGCTGAGGGCGTACACGGTGGCGGTGTGGGCTGTGTTGTTGAAGCCGGTGAGTAGCGTGCCGCCGCTGTTGCCGCAGCGCTCGGCGACCAGCTGCTGGTAGGCGCCGAAGCCGGTGGTGCGGACCGCCTTGAGGGTGCCCTTCAGCGTCGTCGTCTTGGGCAGGTGGATGGTGTAGATCCCGCCGGCCTTGGTAACTCCCAGAAGCGTGTCGTAGGTCGCGGCCTCGGCGATCGTGGTGATCGACCTGAACGACTTGTAGCCGACCGCGCTGCCGGCGGCCGAGACCGGACCGGTCGGGCCGTTGATGCTGTAGCGGTACAGCGAACCGTTCGTGCTCAAGCCGTAGAGGTACGAGCGTTCCGCGACGTTTTGTCCGTTGACGTAGCGCGAGCTCGCAATGGAGGTGAAGCTGGCCCAGCCGGTACCGAGCCGCTTCCAGCTGACCACCGGAGTCGTGGTCGTCGGAGTCTTGTACGACTCGACGGCGGTGTACAGGCTGCCGCCCACCAGGAGCATTCCGGTGAAGTACTTCGTGGTGCCTGAGCCTGCCCAGGCGAACCAGGTGGAGCTCGCGCGGACAGCGAACATCTTGTACGACCCGGCCTCCTCCTCGGTCACCGGCCTGGTCGCGGTGATCCGGTAGCCACCGTTCTGACCGGCGGCGGTCACGGCGCCGACAACGACCGAGCAAGCCCCGGTTGCGGCCTTCGCCCTGACGATCGGCTCTGCTCCGGTCGCAGCCCGCGGCTGGGGTTTGCCCTGCACCTCTGCGCCGGCCGGGTTGGCCGCCACAGCCCCCGTGACCAGGCTCAGCCCGGCCACAGCAAGAGCAAAACGACGAATTCTCATCTGCAAGTTCTCCCTGTAGTACTCGATGCCCCCCGAGGGCTTCACGAACCCACAAATGTCCGCTCACCCTAGCCACTCGAACCCCCCACCAGAACGTCATTGCAGCAAGCTGCAACCAGCCCGAGTCATTTCGTTGGCCTGAGCCGTGTCCACTGGACGCGGGTCAGCCAGGAGAGCGTGTACTCCGGAGCGGTGAGGTGTGACGACATGGCGAGCGGGAACCCGAAGTCTTGAGGCCAGATGGGGGCGAGGAGCTCTTCGACGGCGGCGATGGAGGGGACGACCGGTCCCTCGGCAACGTTCCACGTCACCACGAGGGTGCTGACTGCGTGCCCATTTTTGCCAAAATTGGGGTGTTGCTGGCGGAAACGGGCAATTCGTTTACTCCTGTCCCCGGTGCTGATCAGATTCGGTCACCCCTGATCACCGGAGGACTCCATGCATTCTTCTGCCCGTCGGCTGCTCGCGCCGGCCGCAGCGCTTCTCCTCGTCGCCGGTCTCGCAACTCCGACGACGGCTGGCGCTGCACCTCCCCCAGCACTCCCCACCGCCGGCGGCGCGACCGCAGGGACACCCCTCGACCTCACGCTCATCACCGGCGACAAGGTCACGGTCGCGCCCGGTCCCGGGCGGGCTGTGTCGGTGCAGGCCGTCGTACGCGCTCCGCGATCGACCGGACCGGTACGGGTCAGCGTCGAGAACGGCGACACGTTCGTCTACCCCGGTGCCGCGATGCCGTACCTGGCGACCGGGCAGCTCGACAAGCAGCTGTTCAACGTCAGCGAACTGGTGGCCCAGGGGTACGACAACGCCCGGAGCAAGGACCTCCCGCTGGTCCTCACCGGTTCGCCCGGTGTGGCCGCCAAGTCCGCGCGCCGCTCGGCGCTGCCGGGCACGACCACCACGCTGGACCTGCCGTCGGTCGACGGCGCGGCCGTCAAGGCCGAGAAGGCGGAAGCGGCCGTGCTCTGGTCGGCGCTGACCGGGCAGAGCGGCGTACAGGCAAAGGCGGTCGCCGCTGCCGCGCCCTCGTTCGCAGCGGGAATCGGCAAGGTCTGGCTGGACAGCAAGGCGCGGACGATGCTCGCGGACACCACCGCACAGATCGGCGCGCCCGCGGCGTGGGCGGCGGGAGTGACCGGTACGGGCGTACGGGTCGCGGTACTGGACTCCGGCGTAGACCTGGGGCACCCGGACCTGGCACCGCGGATCGTGGCGACCAAGAGCTTCGTGGCCGGTGAGGACGTCGTCGACCGCAACGGTCACGGCACGCACACCGCGTCGACTGTCGCCGGTACCGGCGCGGCCTCGGACGGCAAGGAGCGTGGCGTCGCACCGGACGCCGATCTCATCGTGGGCAAGGTGCTCGGCGACAGCGGCTCCGGCCCGATCTCCGGCATCATCGCCGGGATGGAGTGGGCGGCGCGGACCGAGCACGCCAAGGTGATCAACATGAGCCTGGGTACGCCGGCCTGGCACACCCAGGACGATCCGCTGAGCCAAGCCGTGAACCAGCTGAGCGCCGAGACCGGTGCCCTGTTCGTGATCGCCGCGGGCAACTCGGGAAGCAACCCGTACAGCGTCAGCTCCCCCGGTACGGCGGACGCCGCCCTGACCGTCGGCGCGGTGGACGGCTCGGACCAACTGGCCGACTTCTCCAGCGTCGGCCCGCGGCTGATGGACGACGGACTCAAGCCTGACCTGACCGCACCCGGTGTCGACGTACTGGCCGCGCGGTCGCAGTACACGAACGACGGCGGCGAGGGCTACTACCGGACCGACAGCGGTACGTCGATGGCGGCTCCCCACGTCGCCGGCGCGGCCGTCCTGCTCGCCGCGCAGCACCCGGACTGGACCGGGCAGCAGCTCAAGGACGCGCTGATGAGCACCAGCAAGCTGACGCCCGCGTACACGGCGTACCAGGCGGGGACCGGACGCGTAGACGTCGCGGCAGCCTCGCTGCACGGCCAGCTCATCGCCACCGGCTCGGTCGACGCCGGGCTCGTCCCCTGGTCGCCGAAGCCGGCCCGGACGCCGGTGAAGCGGCAGATCAGCTACCACAACACCACGGAGCTGCCGATCACCCTGCGGCTGTCCACTGACCACGCCGGGATCTTCGGCCTCGCAGCTACCCAGGTGACAGTGCCTGCGCGAGGCACCGCCTCAGTCGGTTTCACTGCAGACCCGAACGGACTGGCTCCCGGTCAGTACGCCGCCCAGGTCATCGCGACTTCAGCGACCGGCACTGTCCACACGGCCGTCGGACTGGCCGTCGAGCCGAAGAAGTACAACCTCACCGTCCATCTGAAGGACCAGGCCGGCAAGCCGGTCAGCGGTGAGGTCGAGGTCACCGGCGCGGACGGGAAGTCCACCGTGCTGTGGGCGGCCGATGGCAAGCTCACCAGCCGCTGGGCGCCCGGCTCGTACACGATCATCTCGACCCTGGACGTGCCTGGCAGCAACGGCCCGCACTCGCTCGGCCTGGCCTTCCTGACCGCTCCAGAGGTCGACCTGACCGGGGACCGGGACGTCGTCCTGGACGCGTCGCGGAGCCGTCCGATCAAGGTCGACACGCCCAAGCCGACGACCGTCACCACGAGCAGGTTCGACCTCTTCCGGTCGTTCACCTCGGCGCAGCCGACCCCCGACGACACGGCGGCGCTGCACGAGATCTACATGCCGCCGCCGGAGTACGACAGCTTCTGGGCGCTGCCGACGAAGAACAAGGTCCGCACCGGCAGCTTCGTGCTGACCACCCGGTTCCGGGCCGAGCAGACGCCGCTGACGATCAGCTACAGCGGTCACAGCCTCGACGACTCGCTGCTCGTCCAGCCCGGCTCCCCGGCGTTCCGCGCCGGCACGACGCGCGTCACGGCCGTCTTCGCCGGTACCGGCACACCTGCCGAGTACGCCGGCCTGGCCGCGCGCGGCAAGGCGGTCGTCGTTCGCAACAGCATCGACGTACCGCCCGCTGACCGGGCCGCCGCGGCGCACGCTGCCGGCGCGGCCATGCTGCTCGTGGTCAACGACGGCATCGGCCGCTACAACGACTGGTACGGCGAAGCCGACGGCCGGACCCTCGGGCCGATCGCGACGGCGTCGCTCACCCTCGACGACGGCGAGGCCCTGATCAAGAAGCTCGCCACGCGTCGTACCGAGCTGACCGTCGCGGCCAATCCGGTGCCGTCGTACCTGTATGACCTGGTCGACTACCACCAGGGCAAGGTCCCGGACGACCCGTCGGCGGCCACGGACCCCGGCAGCCTCGCCCGGATCGACAACGACTTCGCGCCCCCGAACGGTCAGCAGGTCGTGGAGAGCCGCGAGGACAGCCCGGCGTACGAGCACTGGCCGGCGGCCTTCCCGTACGCCGTCTTCGGGTCGGTCCGGGTACCGCGGTTCCCGGCGAAGCCCGCGGTCGGGCACCGGACGGACTGGGTGTCGGCGGGCGCGAAGTGGCAGCAGTACGCCTCGATCAACGGCTGGTCGACGTTCACCGACATCACCAGCTACCAGCCGCGCAGCGTGCAGAGCCAGCGCTGGTTCGGCCCGATCGTGCGGCCGCGGATGCTCGAGTTCGAGCTCCCGCACCGGGTCGGCAACGCGATGGGCGGCATGATCGCCGGCTTCGGTGACGGCGGGTCCGCGCACAGCGGCGACTCGCTGATGACACGCAGCTTCGCCCTGTACCAGGGTGAGGAGAAGCTGGTCGGCAACGGCCCGCGGCCGGACTTCGGCGTGGGCGACCTGGCGCCCGAGAAGCGCCCGTACCGGCTGGTGGCCGACACGATCGGAAACGCCGAGCTGACGCCGTACTCGACGACCACGCACACCGAGTGGAGCTTCACCTCCAGCGAGGCGGAGAACCAGCCGCTACCACTGGCCCAACTCGACTACGCCGTCGACGTCGACGCAACCGGCCGCGCAAAGCGAAACTCGCTCTTCGCCATCAAGCCGGTGGTCCTGGGCAGCAGTGCCCGGCAGGACGAGGTGGTCTCGGTCGGGCTGGAGGTCTCGTACGACGACGGCACAACCTGGCAACGCCTACAACTGAAGGAGACCAAGGGCAGCTGGGAGACGCACCTGCAAGCGCCACCGCGCGCCGGACAGGTGTCGATCCGAGTCACCGCCAGACAACGCAACGCCGGCGGCATCACCCAA
Organism: Kribbella ginsengisoli; assembly: GCF_039537185.1. Classification (NCBI taxonomy): domain Bacteria; kingdom Bacillati; phylum Actinomycetota; class Actinomycetes; order Propionibacteriales; family Kribbellaceae; genus Kribbella; species Kribbella ginsengisoli. Next base: position 40,531 of record NZ_BAABAA010000012.1, read on the forward strand.
ACAATCACCCGAGCCTTCGGCCTCAGATAACCCAGGCGGGCGACCGGCGACACCGGTCGCCCGCACTTCCTCGGACTGTCAGCTCGTTGGCTATGCCTTGCTCGCCACGACCGTGTAGTTCTCGGCCTCGGGGTTGTACGTGCTGCGTTCCGTGCGGAGTCCGGCCTGGTGCAGCTCGGCTGTGAGTTCGTCGTGGCGGTAGGGCCAGCACGACAGCAGTTCCGAGCGGACGAGAACCGGCCCGGCCGCATCGACTTGTGCGATCGCGATCTCGATGTGGTGCTCCTCTTCCCACTGCGACGCAATGTCCCAGCGGTAGATCACGACGGCATCGCGCCCGTTCCGGCGGACAAGATGATCGCTGATATCCAGCCGGGAACCTCTGGACCGCACGAGTTCCCAGTTGCGGGAGGTAAGTACCAAGCGGCCGCCGGGGCGCAGAAGCCGTGACATCGACTCCAGAGCAGCATCCCTGCCTCTCGCGCCCTCGGCGTGGTGCAGCGAGTTGCCGACACAGAACACCATGTCGAAGGTCTCGTCGTCGAAATGGTCGGGCAACTCTTCCCAGTTCGCCCGCTCGGCCCGGACGGGTGCCCCGAACTCTTCAGCCAACTCCGCAGTACGACGAACCATCGCTTCGCTGGCGTCAGTTGCGGCCACCTGCATGCCACGACCGGCGAGGCCGACCGCCAACTGTCCGGTTCCGCACGAACAGTCGAGGACACGAGCGTTCGACGGCAGCAGACTGATGACGTCGTCGAACGACGCAGCGAACTCGGCCGGGGTCAGCTTCGCATCCGAGATGAGCCACTCGTACACCTCGGCAAGCTCGTTGTAGCTCGTCACAACAACTACCTCCACACGGGGCTGGCTCACGGTCGGACGTCAGTACATCAGCGGAGCAAGACGGACCACCAATGGTTTTGCAAGGGGGCCGCCCACAGAACAGCGGCAACCTCCATCCAGTACTGGGGGAACTCGAGCTGTACGCCCAGCGCCTGGTGGATCCCGACGAGGGGCAGGAGCTGCTGGTCTTCGTGGCAGAACCCGGCACGCCGAGCGCCGAGAAGCTGCAGTCGCTGGAAACCGTGACCGCAGCACCCTGACCTCGACGGGATCGGGATCCAGGGGCTGTCAGGCGAGCTGCTGGTAGAACAGGGCCGGGTCGCCGGCGAGTGAGGACTTCACCATTGCCGTCCAGTCGTCGACGACGACCTCGATCGAACCGGCGGACAGGCCGTCGAGCGCACGGCGCGTCACCTCGCGCGGATCGACCTTGGGTCCGTCGTACCCGGCCATCATGTCCGTGTCGGCGGCGCCGAGGTGAACGCCCTGGACGAGCGTGCCCTGGTCGGCGAGCTCGAGGCGTACGGCGTTGGTCATGTTCCACTCCGCTGCCTTGGCGACGGCGTATGCTCCGGCACCCGGGGCGGCGAACCACGACAGCGCCGAGAGAACGTTCACGACAGCGCCCCCGCCGTTGGCGGCGAGGATCGGACTGAACACCCGGATCACGTCGAGCGTGCCCCAGAAGTGTGTGTCCAGCTCACGCCGGATCTCGGCGAGCTCGCCGGTGACCAGGCGGGCGCCGGTCGTATGCCGGCGTTGTTCACCAGCAGGCTGACATCCCCCGCGGCGGCCGCCGCCGCGACGACGGACTCGTGATCGAGCAGGTCGAGCCGCAACGGCACCACCCGGGGATCGTCGAAGTCGAGTGTCTCGGGACGACGAGCGGTCGCGTAGACCTTGCTCGCCCCCCGTTCGAGAAGTTCGAGGACGAACTGACGGCCGATGCCGCGGTTGGCGCCGGTGACGAGGGCGATCTGGTCGGTGACGTTCATGGGTTTCCAGTCTCTTGTCTAGAGGTCGGGGCCGGGCCGTACCCGGCACTGGCTACGCTAGAACCTGACGTTGACGTGAAGGTCAAGCCGGATCAGTTCACCGAGAGGAAAAGATGCGGATCGGCGAGCTCGCGGATCGAGCCGGAGTCAGCACCAGGGCACTGCGGTACTACGAGGAGCAGGGCCTGCTCACCTCCGAACGCACCGCCAGCGGCCAGCGCGTCTACGCCGAGGCGGCCGTTGAGCGGGTCCAGCTGATCCAGCAGCTGTTCACCGCCGGCCTACCCAGCCGGACCATCGTTCGGCTGCTGCCCTACATCGACGCCGGGCACGCCACACCCGAGTCCTTCGAACTCCTCGCCGCCGAACGCGACCGCATCACCACCGCGATGACGGAACTCGCCGCCGCCCGCGACGCGCTGGACCGCATGATCCACATCGCGAATCACCCAACCCCCGAACACTGCCCCGCCCTCCGAGAGCCCGCCTGGGCGCCGTACGTCGAGGCGGGCATAGATCCGACCCCCGTGGATGAAGCCGCTGCCGTCACCGTCTGACCAGCACTAGGTCTCCACCCGGCGACAGTCCACCAGCCCCACCACCGACCCAACCCCGGCGCGTTGGGGTTTTAGGAGGGGGTGGTTACGGGTGGGAGTTCTATTTTGAAGGTGCAGCCGCCGGGGATGTTGGTGACTGCGATCTCGCCGTCGTGGGATTCGACTACGCCTCGGGCGATGGCGAGGCCCAGGCCACCGCCGCTGCTGGTGGTGCTGCTGGTGGTTGCCAGGCCGTTGGCGGGGGTGCGTTGTTCGTCGCCTCGCCAGCCGATGTCGAAGACTCGGTCGAGGTCGTCGTCGGGTATGCCGCCGCAGCCGTCGGTGACGGCCAGGCGGACCCGGCCGTCGTCCTCGCGGGCGACCATGACCTTGACGGTGCCGCCGTGTTCGGTGTGGCGGATCGCGTTTCCGACGAGGTTCGTGACCGCGCGGGTCAGCTCGTCCGCGTCGCCGTGGACCGCGAGACGGTCGTCGTCGGACGGTGTCGACACCGTCAGCGACACGCCTTCCGAGCGGGCGTGCTCGCAGCTCTCCCCCACCACGTCCTCGGCCAGTTCGCGCAGGCTCACGGACGACCGTCGACGCGGTGGCGGCGCGGCGGACAGGCGGGACAGTTCGAAGAGGTCGTCGACCAGCCCGGTCATCCGGTCCACCGTCGCGCGCATCTGCCGCAGAGCGCCCGGTACGTCGTCGATCACCCCATCCTCCAGCCCCTCCGACACAGCCCGCAGCCCAGCCAGCGGCGTACGGAGGTCGTGGGACATGAAGGCGACCAGCTCGCGCCGACTCGCCTCCAACGCGCGCTCGCGCTCGTTCGACGCAGCAAGCTTCTGACGAGTCATCTCCAACTCGTCCGTGATCGCCGCCAACTCGGCAGGCACGTTCGCGAGGCCTTCGACCGGCTCGTACGACGTACCGAGGTGCCGCAGCCGTCGTCCGACGTCACGTGAGCCGGTACTGATCCAGTGCCCGAGCAGCACCGACATCGCCAGCCCCAGCAACCCGGAGAACGCCAGCGTCCACAGCACCACCAGCGAGTCGTGGGCCGAGATGAACATCGCCTGCACGCTCTGCGTCACCGCAGCAAGCGCACCGAGCATCGGCACCAGCCCGGCGACGATGATCGTGATCCGCAGCGACTTGCGCCGGAACCGCCACAGCACCGCCGCACCGAGCAGCGCGACGATCAGCGTCCAGCCCGCGGTGAGCGCGAGGATCGTGAACTGGTCGCGGTTCATTCGGCCTCACCCGCGAAGCGGTATCCCGTCCGGGGCACGGTCAGCACCAACTGCGGATCCGACGGATCCACCTCGATCTTCTCGCGCAGCCGGCGTACGTGCACGGTCACGGTCGACGAGTCACCGAAGTCCCAGCCCCACACCCGCCGCAGCAGCTCCGCCTTCGTATACGCCTTGCCCGGATGCGACACCAGGAACGCCAGCAGATCGAACTCGCGATGCGTCAACGACAACGCGACACCGTCGAGCGTGGCGATCCGGGCAGCGGTATCGACCGTGATCGGCCCGGCGCGGAGCTTGGTCGGCGTCAGGTCCAGCCCAGCCAGCCGTTCCTCCCGCCGCAGCATCGCCTGCACCCGCAGTGTCAGTTCGCGCGGGCTGAACGGCTTGACCACGTAGTCGTCCGCGCCGAACTCCAGCCCGACCAGGCGGTCCTCTTCCTCACCCCGGGCCGACAGCATGATCACGGCGGCGCCGTCGTCGGCGGCACGCATCCGGCGCAGTACCTCCAGACCGGACAGTCCGGGCAGCATGACGTCCAGTACTACGACCGACGGCTTCCACTGCTGCCACACCTCGACCGCCATCACGCCGTCGGCGACCACGCGGGCGTCGTACCCGGCCTTGGTCAGGTACGCCGAGACGACGTTCGACACGGTCGGGTCGTCGTCCACCACGAGCACACGAGTAGCCACTGGTCGAGCGTAGATCGTCCATCTGGCCGAATGCGCCACCTGGCCCGCTACGGAGTGGGACGTAAGCGACCCGTATCCGGTACTGGCCCCTGAAACCGGCCGATGCTCCCTACGGTCGAAGAGTGCAGCCAGTAGACGCCGAAGTCGATCTCATCCTCCCGTGCCTCAACGAGGCCGCCGCCCTGCCTTGGGTGCTCACCCGGCTGCCGGCCGGAGTACGGGCCGTTGTCGTCGACAACGGCTCCACCGACGGGTCCGCGGAGATCGCTGCCCGGCTGGGAGCGCTAGTGGTGCCGTGCGAGGCCCGCGGGTACGGCGCCGCTTGCCATGCGGGTCTAGAGGCCAGTACTGCGCCAGTGGTCGCCTTCCTCGATGCGGACGCCTCCCTGGATCCGCGGCAGCTCGTCCGGGTGACTGCACCCGTGCTGTCCGGGCAGCTCGACCTCATGCTCGGCAGGAGGCGGCCGGTGTCGCGCAACGTGTGGCCGTGGCATCTGCGGCTGGCGAATGCGGAGCTGTCGAGGCGGGTGCGTCGGCGTACCGGCGTACAGCTCAGGGATCTTGGGCCGATGCGGGCAGCGCGGCGGGAGGCCTTACTGGGGTTGGATCTGCTCGACCGGCGGTCGGGGTATCCGCTGGAGACGGTCGTGAAGGCGGCAGACGCGGGGTGGCGGATCGCGGAGGTCGATGTGGACTACCTGCCGCGCTCTGGGCGCTCCAAGGTGACCGGTACGCCGCTGGGCGCCGCGCGGGCCGTGCTGGACATGTCGAAGGTGCTGTCGGCGTGAAGGCGGACACGCTGATCGTGATCGCCAAGGAGCCGGTCGCGGGGCGAGTGAAGACGCGTCTGCAGACCGAGTTCACCCCTGCGGAGGCGGCAGCGCTTGCCCGGGCCTCGCTGGCCGACACCCTTGCAGCGGTCCGCAATACGCCGGTACGCCGGTACGTGCTCGCCCTGGACGGGCAGAGCGGACCGTGGTTGCCCAGCGGCTTCGAGGTAGTCGAGCAGCGGGGTGATGGGCTGGCAGAGCGGCTCGCAGAGGCGTTCGAGGACGCGTACGCCGGTGGGCCGATGCTGCTGGTCGGTATGGACACCCCTCAGATCACCCGGGAGCTGCTGGACGTCGACTGGGCCGATCACGACGCTGTGCTGGGGTTGACCGAGGACGGTGGCTACTGGGCTCTCGGGTTGCGTCAACCGGACCGGCGGGCGCTGGTCGGCGTACCGATGTCCACTGATCACACCGGGGCGGATCAGCTGGCTCGGTTGCGGTTGCTCGGGTACAAGGTGTTGTTGCTGCCGATGTTGCGGGACATGGATACGCCGGAGGATGCGGCGGTGTTGGCGGCGTGCTTCCCGGCGCTGCGGATGTCGCGGTTGCATGGGCGGTTGCAGCATTCGGCGTCGCCGGGGTTGTTGTTCGAGAAGGCGCTCTCTGGGGCGCGGGTGGTTGCCACTGGCATCGATGGGCAGCAGGTGCCGTCGCTGTGCGAGGTGGATCGCTGGCAGGCGCCGGCGGATGAGGTGGATCGGTTGGCGCTGAGTCGGTGTGAGGGGCCGGTGCTCGATATCGGGTGCGGGCCGGGGCGGATCGTCACGGCGCTGGCGGAGCGCGGGATTCCGGCGCTCGGGGTCGATATCTCGGCGGAGGCTGTCCTGCTGACCACCAACCGAGGTGCTCCTGCGCTCCGGCGTCCGGTGCAGGAACCGCTGCCGGGCGAGGGGCGCTGGGGAAGCGTTCTCTTGATGGACGGCAACATCGGCATCGGTGGAGCGCCCGCGCTGCTGCTTCGCCGTTGCGCGGAGCTGGTCCGGCCCGACGGTCTGGTGCTGGTTGAAGTCGATCCCGACGACAACCTCGATGACACCGCTCCGATCATCCTGCACGCTGACGGCGGCCGTCGCTCAAGACCTTTGCCCTGGGCAAGGGTCGGCACCCGGGCAGTACTGCGCCACGCCCTCGCCGCAGACCTCCTAGCCACTGAAGACTGGCGCACCCCGCACCGAGCCTTCCTGGCCTTCCGCCGAGCCCCCGCAACCCTCCGCCAGGCGTCCTACCGATGAAGGCGAACGAGGCGCCCAGAGATCGCCGAGGCGGGGTGGGGCTGGCAGCTGGCGGGGCTGTTGCGGTTGCTGTGTCGGTTGGCGTTCTAGCGGCGGAGGCTGCTGGATGGTGGCCGAATCTGGGGCTGGTCGCTGGATGTCTGGTGGTGTTTGGTGTCGGGTGGCTGGTGACCAGGCGGCCGGCTGGGGCGCGCGTAGTACTGGCTGTGGTTGCGGTGGCGGCGCTGTGTCAGGTGCCTGGGTTGTTCAGAGCACCGATCACTAGCACCGACGCCTACCGGTATGTGTGGGATGGGCGGGTGCAGTTGGCTGGCAGCTCGCCCTACAGTCACGTGCCGCTGGCTGACGAGTTGGCTCGCCTGAGGGACCCCGTGCTGTTCCCAGGGCTCTCCCCTGCCGATCGGTCCGGGGTGACCGGCCCACCGAGGGTCCCCCGGGACCCAGCAGCGCTAGCGGCCGCATCCGAGGATGATCCGCGGACGAAGATCAACCGGCCGCGCGTGCCGACCATTTACCCGCCAGTGGCTCAGGCCTACTTCGCCGCAGTCGCCCTGGTCACCCCCTGGTCGGCAGGCACGTTCGGACTCCAGGTAGCGGCTGCAGCACTCGCCGTCGCCCTGACCGCGCTCCTGGCTAGCCAACTCAAGCGCACCAACCGCGATCCACGCTGGGCTCTCCTGTGGGGTTGGTCACCGATAGTGGTCCTGGAGGCAGGCAGCGCAGCCCACGTCGACGTGCTCTCGGCCCTCCTCATCGCAGCCGCAGTAGCCGTAGCAGCCCGCCGCCGACCGATCCTCGCAGGACTACTCCTCGGCGCCGCCGCGGCCACCAAACTCCTGCCCCTCCTCCTGCTCCCAGCCTTCACCGCAATCAAGAAGAGAGACCTCCGTACGCCGCTGGTTGCCATCGGCACCTTCGTCGCCAGCTACATCCCCCACCTGCTCGCCGCAGGCACCCTGGTGATCGGCTTCCTCCCCGGCTACCTCACCCAGGAAGGCTTCGACGACGGCAGCTCCCGCTCGGCGATTCTCGCGCTGCTGTTGCCTCCTGAGGCCCGCCAGCTCGCCGCCGGCCTACTCGCGGTGACGCTCGCCATCGTCGCCCTGCAGCGCCAGGGCCGCGAGCCGATCGCCGTCACCTGCTGCTGGCTGTACGGCGCCGCGCTGCTCGTCACCACACCGACCTACCCCTGGTACGGACTCCCCTTGATCGCCCTCGCCGTACTGGCCAACAGGTTCGAGTGGCTCGTCGTACCGGTCGCGGCCTACCTCGCCTACGCCAGCTTCGGCCACGACCAGCGCCAGGGCCTGATCTACGCGGCGGCCCTTGTCATCGTTGTCATCGCGATCACGCTGCGTCAGCGAAGCGCCACACCAATCCGGTTTGACGAACCGATCGGGGCACGCCAACACTGAGCGACGTGAGAATCGCTCTGGTTAATTCGGCCGACCACGCCGAGCTGCACCCGCACGACCTGCCGCTCGCGGCCGCCCTCCGCGACGCCGGGCTCGACCCGGTGGCCGAGGTGTGGACCGATCCGTCGGTCGACTGGTCCTCGTACGACGCGGTGCTGCTGCGCGCCGTCTGGGACTACCACCGGCGCTACCTCGAGTTCACCGAGTGGCTCGGCCAGCTCGACAAGGCCGGCGTCCCGCTCCTCAACGAGGCCGGCCTGGTCCGCTGGAACGCCGACAAGCGCTACTTGCTCGAGCTGCGCGAGCGCGGCGTCGCGATCGTGCCGTCGCAGGTTGCGGCCGGCGCCTGCCTGCGCGAGGTCGTCGGCGGGCTGGACGGCCAGGAGATCGTGATCAAGCCGACCGTCAGCGCGACGGCCCACAACACGATCCGCGGCACGGCGGGCTCGACCGCGCTCAGCGACGCGATCGAGGACCTGCCCGACGACGTCTACCTCGTGCAGCCGTTCCAGCCGGAGATCCAGAGCGAGGGCGAGTGGTCGCTGATCTTCTTCGGCGGCGAGTTCAGCCACGCGGTCCTGAAGCGCCCGGCAGCTGGTGACTACCGGGTGCAGCACGACTTCGGCGGTACGGCTGAGCTGCTCGACCCGCCCGCGGCCGTCCTCGACGGCTCGATCGCGGCCATCGCGGCGGCCAAGAGCCGCAAGGCCCCCGTCTACGCCCGCGTCGACGGCATCGTCAGCAACGGCCGCTACCTGCTGATGGAGCTCGAGCTGATCGAGCCGTACCTGTTCCTCCCGGAGGCACCCGACGCGACCACCCGCTTCGCCACCGCGGTCGCCGACCGGCTCAGGCCCGCTTAAGTAGAGTATTCGAGTGGACTAACTCTCATATAGTAAGACGCGCTCCGGAACCCTGCCGGGCGGGCCTAGCGTTTGCGTCATGAGGCCGACCCTGACAGTGATCGCAGACCCCGCGGACCGCTGGATGACCAAGGCAGCCTGCGTCGGACAAGCATCCTTGTACGACGAGACTGCATCGCCTTGGGAACAGCGCAAGGCGCGCGAGCTCTGCCTGAGCAGCTGCCCCGTGATCGACGAGTGCCACGCCTGGGCGCGCCGGGAGAAGTTCACCGGTACCGCCGCCGGCCAGCGCCTGCTCTACGGCCGCCGGCGTGGGCACCCGGAGACAGCGGCCGCTCCGGAGAGCGCGGTCAGCTGAGGCCGAGGTTGACGCTGAGGTAGCCGTCGTAGTCCGGGTCGTGCGGCCGAGAGAGCACATGCGCGACCCAGGACTGGCGTTCCTGGTCCACTACGAGCAGCTCCCACGCACACGCGGTCGGACCGTCCGGCGGCACCAGGTGGAAGTCCGTAGTACCGAGGTCTGCGCGCAGGGAGCGCACGTACAGGATGTCGAGCTCCCACCAGCCGAGGATGCCCCACAGCGCCTCGGTGCCGGTGTGGACGATCAGGAACGCCATGCCGGGTCGCTCAGCCGTCACTGGTGGGAGGAGCTTGTCCGCTGCGTCCAGGGCCGCCTCCTGGGCGGCAGCATCCGGCAGTACTCCGGTAGCCGAGATGCCGGTCACCCTGACCCGCCAGTCGCCGCGCTGCTCGACGCCAAGCGTGCGGGTGAGACGTGGACGGTAGGCCGGCATGGGCAGTGGCGCGGTCATGGGCCAATCATCTCGCGGCCCAGGTCCAGTTAATGTCTGCGGTATGCCGACCATCGAGGACGTTCGTACTGCCGCTGCGGGACTGCACGGGCGGATTCATCGCACGCCGATGGTCGAGTCGTCGGCGCTCGATGAGCTGTTCGGTGGACGACTCACGCTGAAGGCTGAGCTGTTCCAGAAGACGGGCAGCTTCAAGGTGCGCGGACTGCTCAACAAGACGCTCAAGCTGACCGCGGAGGAACGCGAACGTGGCGTCATCACCGTCTCGGCGGGCAACGCGGCCGGGGCGCTGGCGTGGGCGGCGCGGGATGCGGGAGTGCCGGCGACGGTGGTGATGGCCAAGACGGCGGTGCCGGCGAAGATCGCGGCGGCACGGGCGTACGGGGCTCAGGTCGAGCTGGTCGAGGGCGATCTGATGGGTGCCTACGAGTCGATCCGGGACGAACGGAAGCTGACCGGCGTCCACCCGTTCGACGATCTCGATGTCATCGCCGGGCATGGCAGCCTCGCGCTGGAACTCCTCGACGATCGTCCTGAGGTGGATACCGTGCTCGTGCCGGTCGGTGGCGGCGGACTGATCTCGGGGGTGGCGCTCGCGCTCAAGCTGATCCGGCCGAGCATCCGGGTGATCGGGATCGAGCCGGAGAACGCCGACGTCGTCAGCCGCAGCCTCGCCGCCGGATCACCGCAGAAGCTGCCAACCGCCAAGAGCGTCGCCGACGGCCTCGCCGCTCCCGTCTGCGGCACCCACAACTACGCGATCATCGCCCAGTACGTCGACCAGATGGTCCGCGTCAGCGAAGAGTCGATCATCGAGGCGACTCGATTGGTCATGTCCCGCACGAAGCTCGCCCTCGAACCTGCCGCGGCAGCACCCTTCGCAGCCTTGCTGGAAGGCAAGGTCGAGCTGGGCACGCTGACTGCCGGCGTCGTCAGCGGAGGGAACCTCGACGTCGCGAAGCTCGCCCTCTGACTGATCCGCCAGCGAGCCGGCTGCGTTGCTACGCGTGGACGGGGTCTAGCTGGCGTGGTGGGGCGTCGGGGATTACGCCGTCGCCGGGGTCGTTGACCAGGTCGCCTTGGCGGACTGGGTCGTTTTCTGGGAGGAGGATGTCGCGGGCTACTACCAGCATCAGCCAGAGGGTGCCGGCCATGCGGAGTACAACGGACAGCCAGTAGATCTTGTCCGGCTGGTTCGGGTCTCCGGGCGCCAGGTACTGGGCCAGATGCAGCCAGACCATCATCCAGTAGAACGATTCGCACGCCTGCCAGATCAGCCAGTCGCGCAGCTTCGGGCGGGCCAGGGCGACCAGCGGCAGCAGCCAGAGCACGTACTGCGGTGAGTACACCTTGTTGACCAGCAGGAACGCGGCCACCACCAGGAACGCCAGTTGCGCGAACCGCGGCGGCCGCGGCGCCATCAGCCCGAGGATCGCGATCGAGAGACACAGCCCGGCGAAGATGACGATGTTGAGCTGGTTGACGTCGGCGACCTCGTGCTTGGCCAGCTTCAGGACGTACCAGATCGAGCCGTAGTCGCTCTCGCGCTCGTCGTTGAAGACCCAGAACGACAGCCACTCGTTCTTCGCCAGCAGGTAGATCGGCGCGTTGACCAGCCCCCAGCTGAACCCCGTCGCCACCAGCGCGAGGAACCACTGCCACAGCTTCCGCCCGCGCAGGCACACGATCAGCAGCGGCCCGAGCAGCAGGAACGGGTAGAACTTCGCCGCCGTCCCCAGCCCGAGCAGGATGCCGAACCAGATCGGCTTACCCCGCGACCACGCATACATCGCGCCCGCAGTCAGTACGACCGCGAACAGGTCCCAGTTGATCGTGGAGGTGAAGGCCAGTACCGGCGCAGCGGCGACGTACAGGGCGATCATCGGCTGCCCGCGAGCCCCGCCCTGGCGTTTGGCCACCCCGCGCGCCGTCGCCACCGTCAGGCCGACCAGGATCAGCGCGCAGAGGAAGAGCATCGCGACGTTGACGACGAAGAAGACGCCGGCCGTGTCGCGTTTCTGCGCCTCGGTCACGTCCTTCTTCGGGTCGCCGGTGAAGACCCAGGTGATCTTGGCCGCGACCTCCATGAAGCCGCCGGTGAGCACCGGGTACTCCAGCACCGGGTAGTTGCCGGTGTCGAGGAACGGCCGGTTGCCCTCGGCGAACCCGCGCTCCTGGTAGAGGTAGCCGATGTCGGAGTAGCACAGCGCCTGGAACGGCCGCCAGCTCTGCCGGTTCCAGCCGTCCTCCATGCAGGGCGCCTTCTGCAGGACGCCCAGCGCGAAGGTGATGCAGCACACCGCGAGCGCGATCCGCAGCGGCGTCCACCAGGACGAGCTGAGCCGGGCGAACTTGCCGGTGGGACCGCCGAGGCCGACAGTCAGACGCGCGACGGCCGGTTCGACCTCAGGCCGTCGTTGCGAGTCCTGGGCACTAGGTGGCGTCACGGTGGCCATACTCTCCTATCCGTCGGCCGCCCGGCAGGCGGCGCCCGCCAGGTTACCTAGGTTGTCCACCCCCGTGCGTCATTGCGGTCAGCCGCGCGTCTCTCCAACTGGGTCAGGGCGGCAGCGGCACGGGCGGGGTCCTCCCACCAGAACAGGTGCCCGGCGCCGTCGAACAGCTCCAACTGAGCGCCTGGGATCAAGCCGGCCAGTCGGTGCCCGTTCACTACTGGGATGCCGGCGTCCGCAGTACCGTGCAGGACCGTGGTCGGCCTGGTGACGGTACCGAGCCTGTCGCCGGTGTCATGGGCGAGTGCTGCCTGCCACTGCATCTGTATGACCGGTACCGGGACCTTCACCGAGAGTGCGCGGCTCTGGTAGGTCTCGAGCAGTCCCGGTGTCTCTGCCGCGAACCGCCGGGAGAAGTTGGCCTCGAAGCTCGTCTTGGTCGCATGGTCCGGGTCCCTGGTCGCGAAGGCCTCGACCATGCGCCGGGATGTCTCGGACATCACCCCATCCGGCCCGCCTGCCCAGGTACAGCCGATCGCCAGCGCCCTGACCAGCTCCGGGTGGCGCAGGACGAGTTCCTGCGCCACCATCCCTCCGAGCGAGATCCCGAACACCAGTGCGTCACTCCACCCGACCGACGCGATCACTGCGGCCGCATCCTCGGCCAGGTCGGCCGTACTGAACGCCTCGTCCGCCCGGTCGCCGCGCCCGACCCCCCGATGGTCGTACGCGACGATGTCGAATTCCGGCTCCAGCAGCGACAGCAACTCCTCGCCCCACATCGCGTGATGGGCACCCATCCCCTGGATCAGCAACAGCGGCGCACCCCGCCCACGCCGTACGTAGTCCAGCCGGCGACCGCCGGTGCCTGTCAGATAGTCGAGCATCGTCCCTCCGGGTTCCCTGTCTCGGGCAACTGTCTCCGGAGGTCCTTGCAGCCCGCTTGCAGTCAGTCGCCGGCGAGCAGAGCCAACATGGCGCTCCAGGACAGCTCAAGGCCCTCCGGCACCGCGATGCCTTCGAAGGCGTCCTCGACCCACGGCTCAGCCGGGTTGACCAGTCCCCTGGTACGCAGGCCGAGCAAAGCCGCATGAGTCTGTACCGCCGCCAGCAACCGTCCTGCGTCCTCAGCAGGCCGCCCGACCCGTACCATCGCCAGCGCGCCGATCCGCAGCACGTTCAAGGCGTACGGGTAGTCCTCATGCTCGAGGAACTTGGCCAGCGAGACGCGCACCTTCTCCATCGCCCGCTCAGGCGACGCCACCTCGGGGTGGAGCAGGAACGCCTCCGCGACCGCGAGCGTGGCCCAGGCACGCATGAAGCCGCGCCCCGTCTCCTCGATGAAGTCCGCCTGCGCCAGGATGCCGTCGCCGTCCCCACCGGCCGCCTTCAACAGGGCGACGGCGTAGACAGCACGCGCGGCGGATACCAGTCCTGTCAGGCCGTACTCGTCGCTGATCTCCTCCACCCGTCCGGCGATGTCAGCGGTCAACTCGGTCCGGCCGCCGACCGCGCAACCGACAGCGAGGAACAGGCACAACTCCGCGTAGTCCCGAGGCGATTCCTTCGACACCTCCGGGAGCAGTGCGACCACCTGGTCGACCAACTCGTCGACGCCGCGCAGATCGCCGGAGTAGTAGGTCAGCGCGGTCAGCGAGTTGAGCGCCCGGCCACGGTCGATCGCTGGGCCGTCCGGCGCGGCATCCAGCGCGTCCCGAAGCATCCGGATCGCCTCGGCATGGTGCACGCTCCGGTACAGGTAGACGCCCAGGCCGACGGCCGTGGTCAGCGCCGCCGCCGGATCACGGGCGAGGTCGTGGGCGAATCCGGCCCGGACGTTCGGCAGCTCGCGGTTCATCCGCCGGATGAACCAGCCGCCCCGGTGCTCACGGATCGCGACAGCGCAGCGCGCGGTCAGCAGATGCACCCAGCGGGCCTGCAGTCTCAGCGTCTCGTCGGGGTCTGGATCGAGCTTGCGGCTGTAGGCGCGGATGCTCTCCAACATCAGGTACCTGGTCGGTTCAGCCGTCGTGTCGGCGACCACGACGGATCGAGTCACCAACGCCGACAGCGACTCCAGTACCTCCACCTCGGTACTACGAACGCCCAGGCTCTCCGCCGCTTCGAGCGTGAACCCGCCCTCGAACGCCCACAGCTTGACCAGCAACTCCCGATCCGCGGGATCCAGTAGGTCGACACTCCAGCCGATCGCGGCTTCGAGCGTCTCGTGGCTGGCCAGCGAGCCCTGCGGCACTGCCCCGAGCAAAGCGAACCGGTCGTCAAGGCGGTCGGCGATCTCACCCAGGCCGAGCACCCTCGCCCTGGCGGCGGCCAGCTCGATCGCCAGCGGCAGACCATCGAGCGCGGCCGCGATCCGGCGGGCGGCGGGCAACTCGGTGGCCGATGGCGTCCACCCCGGGCGGACCGACTGGACCCGATCGACGAGCAGGTCCACGGCCGCGTCCGTGTCGGTTGCCCAGGGCAAGGGGTTGACCGGCAGGGTGAGCTCGCCTTCGACGCCTAGTGGTTCGCGGCTCGTTGCGAGGATCCGTAGCTGGGGGCAGCCGTGGATCAGGTCGGAGACCAAGCAGGCGGCCGCTGCGACGAGGTGTTCGCAGTTGTCCAGTACGAGGAGGCCTGGGCCGGCTCCGATGGTGCGGATGAGCAAAGCGGTCGGGTCGTCTCCACTGGCGACCAGGCCGAATGCGTCCACCACGGTTGCCGGTAGTGCGGTGGGGTCCGAGACATCGGCCAGCTTGGCGAACCAGAGGTCGTCCGGGGTGTTCCTTGACACATACTCGACGGCCAGGCGGGTCTTGCCCACGCCGGCCGGGCCGATCAGGGTGACCAGGCGGTGGCGGGTCAGGCGGTCCGTGAGTTGCTTGAGGTCGGCGGTGCGCCCCAGGAAGGAGGTGAGCGGGCGTAGTACCGGCTGGATCGGGGTGGCAAGGGTCGGCTCGGCTAGGCGCAGTCTGGGGTCTTGGGCGAGGATCTGCTGCTCTAGGGCCTGCAGCTCGGGGCCGGGGTCGACGCCTAGCTGGTCGGCGAGCAGGTCGCGGACCTTGCGCAGGGTCGCGAGTGCGTCTCCTTGGCGGTCGGCTCGGTAGAGGCCCAGCACGAGGAGGGCCCAGCGGCGTTCGCGCAGCGGCTGCTCTCGGACCAGTTGCTCCAGCTGGACGACCGCGCCGATCGCGTCCCCGTCGTCCAGCCTTGCCGCAGTGAGTTCTTCCGCTGCCACCTCACGGAGTTCCTGGAGGCGGCTGCGGTCGGCTGCTGTGGAGTCTTCGGGGAGTTCGGGGTAGGGGTCGCCTCGCCAGAGGGCGAGGGCTTCGGTGAGTTGGCGGCGGGCAGTCGGCGGCTTGCTCGATCTCGCCGATTCGATCAGGGCGGCGAAGCGGCGTACGTCCAGCTCGTCGATGGTGAGGCGGTAGCCGGTCGGCGTACGGTCCAGACGATCCCGGTACTCCGGTCCGAGGGCCGCCCGCAGTCTCGAGACGTACGCCTGCATGGCCGCGGCTGCTTTCGGCGGCGGACTGTCGTCCCACATGGCCGCCGCGAGCCGGTCGTTGGACACGGCTGAGCCACCGGCCGCCGCCAGCGCGGCAACCAGCCGACGAGGCAACGCGCCCCCGACATCGATCTGAACCCCGTCAACCAATACTTCGACCGGCCCCAGAACCCGGCACTCGAACACCCCCAGACCATACGCCGCCCCACCGCGCACCGCCCGCCCATTAGCCGTGCCGCCCCTCGACGCCGGGGGCTGGGGTCAGCGCCAGCGGCCGCTTCTCACCGGGACTCGGTGGCGGGGTGTGAGGCGGTGTTCCAAGGCGCAGAGGGATGGGCCGGGGTCGAGGCCGACGCCGTCGGCGAGGAGGCTGCGGACCCGGTGGAGTTCGGCGATTGCCCTTTCGGGCCGACCTGCTTGACAGAGCCCCAGCACGAGGAGTTCCCATCGCCGCTCGCGATAGGGGCTCTCAGCAACGGCCTGCTGTAGTGCAGGAACAGCCCTCGCGACATCACCCAGCGTCAGCCGAGCCGCCTGCAACTCCTCCACGGCGACCTGCCGCAACTCCTCCAACCGCGCTCGCGATCCCACGACCAACGGCGAGTCCCCCAGATCCGCCCACGGCGTACCGCGCCACAGCGCCAACGCCGACTCCAGACTCCCCTCAGCCCGGACCGCGTCATTGCCCCTCAGCTGCTGCAACCCACGATTCACCGCGGCGACGAACTGCCCATGATCCGTCTGCTCAACCGGTACTGCGAGCGCGTACCCAGCTGGCGTCCGGCGAATCCACTCCCCGATCCCCGTACTCCGCAACCGCCACACCATCACCCGCAACGCCCGTACGGCGGCCGCCGGCTGCTCGTCCCGCCAGACGTACTCGGCCAGCACCTCATCGGGCACCGCAAACCCGTCCCCCGTAGCCAGCCCGGCCACCAACCGCCGCGACAATCCCCCACCCAACGGGACCCCAACCCCGTCGACCTCGACCGCCAGCTCCCCCAACACCCGACACACCACCCCGGCTCCCATGCCCCCACGTTCCCGCCGAGACCTTGCAAGCACCTTGCAGTCACCCGCCGCAGTGGTCAGCGGCGGGTGACTGGTGGGCGGTTACCCGGCGCCGTAGCGCAGGATGAAGTCGATGTCGGGGTCCCGGCCCAGGTTCGGGGCAGGCGGGTCTTCGGGGTCGTGGGTGGCGATGGTGTCTTCCAGTTTCACCGCGGGCGGAAGGTGCTTGAACCTGTCGGCGTCCGCTTTCGCCGCGGCGGGGATCTCGTCAGTCATCTCGTGCTCCCTCGAGTCGGCCTACGAGCTGTTAGATGCTCCAAACGACCGTTT
Organism: Kribbella ginsengisoli; assembly: GCF_039537185.1. Taxonomy (NCBI): domain Bacteria; kingdom Bacillati; phylum Actinomycetota; class Actinomycetes; order Propionibacteriales; family Kribbellaceae; genus Kribbella; species Kribbella ginsengisoli. The sequence continues at coordinate 57,319 of NZ_BAABAA010000012.1, forward strand.
GGTTCCGGGGTCAGCTCAGCCGGGGCAGCTTGGCGTGGCGGTTCACGTCCTTGTAGATGAGGTAGCGGAAAGGCCCAGGACCGCCGGCGTAGCAGGCCTGCGGGCAGAAGGCGCGGAGCCAGAGGAAGTCGCCCTCCTGGACCTCGACCCAGTCCTTGTTGAGCAGATACACGGCCTTGCCTTCGAGGATGTAGATGCCGTGTTCCATCACGTGCGTCTCCGGGAACGGGATCACCCCACCCGGCTCGAAGCTGACGATGTTGACATGGAAGTCGTACCGGACGTCCAGCGGATCGACGAACCGTTGCGTCCGCCACCGCCCCTCGGTCCCGGGCATCTCGATGCCCTCGACCTCAGCCTCGTTCGTCACGAAAGCGGCCGGTACGTCGATCCCGTCGACCGCCTCGTAGGCCTTCCGCACGAAGTGGAAGGTCGCGAGCTCGTCGCTGGTGTTGCGCAGCGTCCAGTCCGAGCTCGGCGGTAGGAACGCATAACCACCCGGCGCCAGCTCATGCTTCTCCCCGCCGACCGTCAGCACCAGGTTGCCCGAGACGACGAACAGCACGGCCGAGGCGCCCGGATCCGTCTCCGGCTTGTCGCTGCCCCCGCCCGGCGAGACCTCGACGATGTACTGCGAGAACGTCTCCGCGAACCCCGACAGCGGACGCGCGATCACCCAGAGCCTGGTGTTGTCCCAGAACGGCAGCTGGCTGGTGACGATGTCGCGCATCGTGCCGCGCGGCAGTACGGCGTACGACTCGGTGAAGACCGCGCGATCGGTGGTCAGCTCCGTCTGCGCGGGGTGCCCGCCCTTCGGGGAGTAATAGGTCATGCGTCGTCTCCTCGGGTCAGCAGCCGGCCACGAGGGTCGGCGTGGATGTCGATCGGGCGGCCGCGCAGCCAGGTGCTGCGCACCACGCCGGCGAGCGGGCGTCCGGCGTACGGGGTGATCGCGTTCTTGTGATGGAGCGCGGCGACGTCCACGACGAAGGACTCGTCGGGGGCGAAGACGCAGAAGTCCGCGTCGTACCCGACCTCGAGCCGGCCCTTGTGCGCCAGACCGACTTGCGCGGCCGGTGCCTGGCACATCCAGCGGGCGACGTCGGTGAGCGTGAATCCGCGCTCTCGCGCGCCGGTCCAGACGGCGGGCAGGCCGACTTGCAGCGACGCGATGCCGCCCCAGGCCGCGCCGAAGTCGCCGGTGTCGAGTCGCTTGAGGTCGATGGTCGACGGCGAGTGGTCGGACACGACGAGGTCGATCACTCCGTCGCGGAGTCCTTGCCAAAGCAGCTCGCGGTTGGCCGCCTCGCGGATGGGTGGGCAGCACTTGTACTGCGTCGCGCCGTCGGGGATCTCCTCGGCGGAGAAGGTGAGGTAGTGCGGGCAGGTCTCCGCCGTGATCGGCACGCCGTCGCGCCGGGCTTCGGCCAACAGCGGCAGGACGTCGGCGCTGGAGACGTGCAATATGTGCACTCGGCAACCAGTTTGGCGGGCGAGGTCGATCACCTCAGCCACTGCCTTGTTCTCCGCCTCGCGTGGGCGGGAGTGCAGGAAGCGCAGATAGCTCGCACCGTCCGGCGCGGGAGCGTGGTCGATCTGGTGAGCATCCTCGGCGTGCACGATCAGCAGCCCGTCGAAGGAGCTGATCTCCCGCATCGCCTGCTCGAGTTGCGCGTGGTCGAGCGGCGGGAACTCATCCACCCCCGAATGCAGCAGAAAACACTTGAACCCGAACGTCCCAGCCTCGTGCAGCGGCCTCAACTGCTCGGCATTCCCCGGGATCGCGCCACCCCAGAACCCGACGTCCACGAACGCCTGACTCTGGGCCGTCTTCCGCTTGAGCTCCAGCGACGGTACGTCGCAGGTCGGCGGGATGCTGTTGAGCGGCATGTCGATGATCGTCGTCACGCCACCGGCCGCGGCGGCCCGGGTCGCACTGGTGAACCCTTCCCAGTCGGTACGCCCCGGGTCGTTCACATGCACATGCGAGTCGACCAGCCCCGGAAACAACACCTCATCCTCAGCCAACTCAACCGCCTCGGAAGCGTTGAGGTCAGTGTCATATGGCTCGATGCTGACGATCCGGCCGTCCTTCACGCCCACGGCGGCGGGCACCAGGCCCGTAGTACTGACCATCCGGCGGGCCCGGATGACGAGGTCCATCGCGGTCATGCGGTCCCCTCTCGGTTGAAACTCATCGTAGGTCGGCCGCGATCCGTTCACCGAGCATTCGCAGCAACGGCACCGGATCGGCGATACACCGCTGCACATCAGGCTCCAAGTCGTTCAGCGCATACGCCTTCGCAACCCCCACCTCCCTCAACTGCTCCCCCTCCAGCGTGTTAACCCCACAAACAGCCACCACCGGTACGCCGGCAGCCACCCCAGCCGCTGCCACCCCCACCACCGCCTTCCCCCGCAACGTCTGCTCGTCCAACTTCCCCTCCCCCGTCACCAGCAAGTCAGCCCCACGCACCCGCTCGTCGAACCCCGCCAGTTCCAGCATCAACCCGATCCCCGCCCGCAACTCCGCCCCCAACACAGCCACCCCCACAAACCCCACACCACCAGCAGCCCCGGCCCCCGCCGCTTCACGTTCATCCCGACCGACTGAGGAGGTGACCAAGTCGGCCCAGTGAGCCATCGCCTTGTCCAACTCTTCGACATCGCCCGGGGTGGCGCCCTTCTGGGGGCCGTATGTCGCTGCGGCCCCGGTTGGGCCGGTTAGGGGGTTGTCGACGTCGCAGGCGATGACCAGATCGACTCCCTGTAGGCGTTCGCGGATTGCGGCTAGCTCCAGCGACTCCGCGGCGAGCAACCCGGCACCACCCTCCGGTACCTCTTCACCGCGGGCGTCGAGCACCTGGGCGCCCAGTGCGCGGATCAGCCCGGCCCCTCCGTCCGTACTCGCACTACCGCCGATCCCAAGAATCACCCGGCTACAGCCGTCCGCGATCGCCGCAGCCAGCACCTCACCCACACCCCGCGAGGAGGCCGTCATCGGAGCCGGCCGACCGCCAGGCAGCCGCACCAACCCACACACGTCAGCCAACTCGACCACCGCCGTGTCCCCGCGCCGCGCATACCCACTCAACACCGGCTCCCCAGTAGGCCCAGCAGCTGTAACCGGCACCAACTCAAACCCCGCAGCAACAACAGCGGCCAGCGTCCCATCCCCACCATCAGCCACCGGCACCCAGTCGACCTCGACCTCCGGCCGTCCCAGCCGCAGCCCGTCGCCGACCGCAGCAGCAACCTCGTCGCTACCCACCGACCCCTTGAACTTGTCCGAAGCAACAACCACCAACACCAAGCCACTCCTTCACTCATGCCGACCGCGTTCCACCGGACCCGCCAGCTGTCGGCTGGCGGGTTGTTCGTCGGCTGGCGACCTATAGCGGGCCAGCCGCCGAACAAACACCGTTCGTCCGCTCGGGTCCGTCAGCCGGCCGGTGCGGGGAGGGCGGAGGTGGGGTGGTCGGTCAGGTGTGGGGTGCGGAGGATTGCTGTGGGGGCATCGCCGGGGGCAGTGGCCAGGTCCTCGAACTCGGTGATGTTGTTGAGTTCTGTACCCATGGAGACGTTGGTGACTCGTTCGAGGATGACCTCGACTACGACCGGGACCTGGTACTCGGCGATCAGTTTCTTCGCCTGTTCCAGGGCGGGCAGGATCTCGTCCGGTTCGGAGACCCGGAGGGCCTTGCAGCCCAGGCCCTCGGCGACCTTCACGTGGTCGACCCCGTAGCCGTTGAGTTCGGGGCTGTTGAGGTTTTCGAAGGAGAGCTGGACGCAGTAGTCCATCTCCAGGCCACGCTGGGCTTGGCGGATCAGGCCCAGGTAGGAGTTGTTCACGACCACGTGGATGTAGGGGATGTTGAACTGCGCCCCCACCGCCAGCTCCTCGATCAGGAACTGGAAGTCGTAGTCGCCGGACAACGCGACGACAGTCGAGTCCGGGTCGGCGACGGCGACACCCAGGGCGGCCGGGACGGTCCAACCCAGCGGACCGGCCTGGCCGGCGTTGATCCAGTGCCGCGGCCGGTAGACATGCAACAACTGCGCCGCCTGGATCTGGGACAGGCCGATCGTGCTGACGTAGCGCGTCTCCGGACCGAAAGCCCGGTTCATCTCTTCGTAGACGCGCTGCGGCTTCACCGGCACCACGTCGAAGTGCGTCTTCCGCTGCAAGGTCGCCCGCCGTTCGCGGCACTCCTCACCCCAGCTGAAGCGCCCGGCCAGCTTCCCCTCGAGCGCCCATTCCCGGGCAACCTCGACGAAGACCTCCAGCGCGGCCCGCGCATCCGAGACGATCGAGTAGTCCGGCGCCAGCACCCGCCCGATCTGCGTCGGCTCGATGTCGACGTGCACGATCGTGCGGCCCTCGGTGTAGGTCGCGACCGACCCGGTGTGCCGGTTCGCCCACCGATTGCCGATCCCCAGCACGAAGTCCGACGCCAGCAACGTCGCGTTCCCGTACCGATGCGACGTCTGCAACCCGACCATGCCGGCCGCCAGCGGATGATCGTCCGGAATCGAACCCCACCCCATCAACGTCGGCACAACCGGTACGCCGACCAGCTCGGCGAACTCGACAAGCAACGAAGCGGCGTCCGCATTGATCACCCCTCCACCCGCAACGATCAGCGGCCGCTCGGCGGCGTTGAGCATTCCCAGCGCCTTCTCCGCCTGCGCCCGGGTCGCGGCAGGCCGTAGTACCGGCAGCGGCTCGTACGTGTCGATGTCGAACTCGATCTCCGCCAACTGCACGTCGATCGGCAGGTCGACCAGCACCGGCCCCGGCCGCCCCTCGCGCATCAACCAGAACGCGCGCTGGAACGTCCCCGGCACCTGCGCCGCCTCCATCACGGTCACCGCCCACTTGGCGACCGGCCCGGCGATCGAGGCGATGTCGACGGCCTGGAAGTCCTCCTTGTGCAGCTTGGCCACCGGCGCCTGCCCGGTGATGCACAGGATCGGGATCGAGTCGGCCGAAGCGGAGTACAGGCCGGTGATCATGTCGGTGCCGGCGGGACCCGACGTACCGATGCAGACGCCGATGTTCCCGTAAGCGGCCCGCGTGTACCCCTCAGCCATGTGTGATGCAGCCTCGACGTGACGCGCCAGGACGTGCTTGACCCCACCATGCTTCTTCAGAGCGCTGTAGAACGGATTGATCGCGGCACCAGGCAGCCCGAACGCCTGCGTCGCACCTTCCTTCTCCAGGATCAGTACTGCGGCATCGACCGCGCGCATGCGAGCCATCAGGCCACGTCCTTCCCGGACAGCCGCTCCACGCCACGCAACAGAGCAGAGTGGTCCAGCCCGCCGTCGCCATTGGCCCGAGCCGACGCAACCAGCTGAGCCACCAGCGCACCCAGCGGTACGACGACGCCGGCCTCGCGAGCCGCGGCCGTCACGATGCCCATGTCCTTGTGATGCAGATCGATCCGGAACCCGGGCTGGAAGGAGCGCGACAACATGTTCTCCTTCTTCTGCTGCAACACCGCCGACCCCGCGAGCCCACCCCCGAGTACCTCCAGCGCGGCCTTCGTGTCGACGCCGTACGCCTCCAGGAACACCAGCGCCTCGGACACCGCCTGGATATTGGCGGCAACGATCAACTGGTTAGCGGCCTTAACCGTCTGTCCCGAACCACTCGGCCCGACATGCACGACGGTCTTCCCCACGGCGTCGAACAGCGGCTTGGCGATGGCGAAGTCATCCGCCTCCCCGCCGACCATGATCGACAACGCCGCGTTCCGGGCACCCGCCTCACCGCCGGACACCGGTGCGTCGAGCAACCGGAACCCGACGGCCCGCGCCTGCTCGGCAAGCCGCTGGGTGACGTCCGGGCGGATGGACGAGAAGTCGATGATCAGCGTGCCGGTCTCGGCCAGCTGGAAGACGCCCTCCTCGCCGGTCAGCACGGCCTCGACGTCGGGCGAGTCCGGCACCATCACGCAGACCACGTCGGCACCCTTGACCGCGTCGGCCAGCGACTCGGCCGCCCGGCCACCGGCCTCGACCAGCGCGACCGCCCGCTCCGGGCTCCGGTCGAACCCGGCCACCACGTGTCCGGCGTTGGCCAGATGGACAGCCATCGGGTTGCCCATGATGCCCAGCCCGATGAAAGCAATGTTCGTCATCTCGAATCTCCTAAGAAGTAGCCAGGCCGCGGCGTTGGAGCGGCAACCAGCTGAAGCTGTCGTTGGTGGAAGTGGCCGGCTTGTACTCCAGCGAGACCCACCCGGAATACCCGTTGGCCTCGAGCGCGGCGAGCTGAGCCTCGAGCGGTAGCGATCCGGTGCCGGGCTCGTTGCGCCCGGGCGCATCCGCGATCTGCACATGCGCGATCCGGTCGGTGTGCTCGGCGATCACCCGATCGACGTCGTCACCGTTGACCGCGAGGTGGTACAGATCCGCCAGCAGCCCGAGATTCTGTACGCCGTACGCCGCCCGCGCCCGATCGATGACACCGAGCACATCGGCGGCCGTCCGCAGCGGATACCGCTCGGCCCCGCTGACCGGCTCGACCAGCACCGTCGCACCGATCCGCTCCGCAGCCCGAGCCGCCAACGCCAAGTTCTCGACGGCGAGCTCATCCTGCTCCCGGGCCTCCACTCCGTCCTCGCGGTTGCCGTAGAGCGCGTTGAACGCCCGGCACCCGAGCCGCTCCCCGATCCCGACCGTCACGTCGACGTTGTCCCGGAACTCCCCCGACCGCTTGGGCGACGACGCCAGCCCGCGGTCGCCACCCGGCATGTCCCCGGCGAAGAAGTTGAGCCCGACCAGCTGCACCTCGGCGTCCCGGATCGCCGCCACAAACCCGTCGACCGAGGCATCCCCCGGTACCGCCTCGGCGAACGGCCACCAGAACTCGACCGCCCCGAACCCGGCCTCCCGGGCAGCCGCCGGCCGCTCCAGCAGCGGCAGCTCGGTGAACAGGATCGAGCAGTTCACGGCATGACGCAGCGCGTGGCTCATGGAGTCCTTCTCTCGTTTTCCGCATTGTGGAAACTTGCTTCTGCTATGCGAAATGACCATAGGATGCCGATCAACGGCCCGTCAAGCACCGCCGCCCAAGCCCGAAGAGGCCTGTTCAAGGTCCGGACGGGCCGTCTTCCGGAAAAGCACTCCTTTCGCGCGCGCGTACCCGCGTTGTACGTTCCTCCAAAGGGATGAAAGAGGCGCAGATGCTGCTCTCCGAACTGTTCGAGCCGCCAGAACTGCGGCTCCGGCTGCTCCACGCGGCCCGCGGCGCCTACGACCGACCGATCGGCCGGATCATCACCACCGACCTGCTCGAGCCCGGCACCTACCTCAACGGCGGCGAACTCGTCCTCACCGGCCTGGTCTGGCGCCGCAGCCCCAAAGACAGCGAAACCTTCGTCGCATCGGTAGCAGGCCGCGGCGCGACCACGATCCTGGCGGGCGCAGCGCTCCTCGGCGAGGTCCCCGACGACCTCCTCGAGGCCTGCCGCCGCCACCAGGTCACGCTCGTCGAGGTCCCCACCGAGATCGCCTTCGCCGACGTCACCGAGTACGTCGCGGCCGCCGGCTCAGCCGGAACCGGCGCCCGTCTGTCCGCAAGCCTCGTCCGCCAACGCCAGCTCCTCTCGGCCATCGCCTCCGGCCGCAGCCTCGACGAGCTGACCGCCCGGATCTCGACCGAGATCGGCCACGACTGCCGCGTCATCACGTCCACCGGCCGTCACGTAGTACCGGGCCCCGGACCGCTCGACGAGGAGACCCTCGACGCGATCACCAGGCGCTTCCTGACAGCGGATCGCACGCCCGCGGTCGCCGACGCGGCCGGTACGTCGTACAGCCTGTTCCCCATCGGATCGGGGCTCGGCAACCGCCTCACCGCCTGGCTGCTCGTCGTCGACGGCGACCACACGCAATGGGCCCGCGCCCACGTCGAAGCGATCCAGGAACTGTGCGCGATCGCCGCTCTGGACCGCGTACGCCGCGACGAGGGCCGCCTCGCGCTACGCCCGCTGGTGGAGGACGCGCTGAGCCTGGTCGAATCCGGCGGCCCGCAAGCCGAGGTCGCGACCCGCCTCCGTCAGGCCGGAGTACAGGTCGATCGCCCGATGGCCGTCGCCGTGGCCGAGCTCAGGGACGACGGCCCGGTCGAGATAGCGCACTCGCTGATCGAGGATGTCGCCCTCACCGTCGGACCGGCTGTCGTCGCGGCCGGGCGGGACGGTTTGCTGGTCGCGTTGCTGCCCTGGTCTGCCGAGCTTCCCGACCTACTCCGGAGCGCATTCGGCCGGCTCGATCCCGGCCTGTCGCGGGCCAGACTCGCGGTCGGCGTCAGCGGCGAGACGACCGTCGACGCGCTGACCGGAGCGCTGGAGGAGGCACGGTTCGCGCAACGGGCGGCGCTGTCCGGGCGGACCAGGGTCTCGGTCGTCACCTCCGACGAGGTCGCCTCGCACGTCCTGCTGCTGGCGACCGTGCCCGACGACGTCCGGCGTACCTACGCGCACCGCGTCCTGGGCCCGGTGCTCGAGCACGATCGCCGGACCCGCGCCGATCTGCTGGCCACGCTGACGGAGTTCCTGGCGTGGTCAGGCTCCTGGTCGCGGACCGCGGAGTCGCTGCACCTGCACGTCAACACCGTTCGCTACCGGATCGAACGCGTCGAGCAACTGACCGGTCGCGATCTGTCGAACTTCGAGGACCGGGTGGACGTGTTCCTGGCCCTCAAGTCGCTCTGATTGGAGGATCCTCCAAAAGCGATCGATCCGATACCCCGCAAGTTCGGAGGTTTATCGGGTGCAATCAATCGCCGCCTGAGCCCAAGCTGTCGTGCAGGTCAGATCCGCCGCGACCCCTTGGAAGGTGCCGAAATGAAGGCAGAAACGCGACCGAGCCGCGCGAACCGTCATCCCGTCGACGAAGTCCTGTCGCCGGGCAAGCTCGCCGTCTACGGCACCCAGCACGTGCTGGCCTTCTACGCCGGCGCGGTGATCGTCCCGATCCTGCTGGCGAACTCGATCGGCCTGACCACGGCGCAGCTCGTGCACCTGATCAACGCCGACCTGTTCACCTGCGGGATCGCCTCGATCATCCAGTCGGTCGGCTTCTGGAAGGTCGGCGTCCGGCTGCCGCTGCTGCAGGGGGTGACGTTCACGGCCGTGTCGCCGATGATCGCGATCGGGCTCGCGGCCGGCGGTGGTACCAACGGCCTGCTGGTGATCTACGGCGCCGTCCTGGTCGCCGGGTTGGCCACCTTCTTCATCGCGCCGTTCTTCAGCAGGCTGATCCGGTACTTCCCTCCCGTCGTCACCGGCTCGGTGATCACGATCATCGGCCTGGCCCTGCTGCCGGTGGCCGCCGGCGACGCGACGGGTGGCGCTGGACCGACGTCGGACCCGACGAGCGGCAAGAACCTCGCCTACGCACTCGGCACGCTCGCGCTGATCGTCTTGATCCAGCGGGTCTTCAAGGGCTTCATGGCCACCGTCGCAGTACTGGTTGGCCTGGTCGTCGGCACGCTGGTCGCCTGGGCCTTCGGTGACGCGCACTTCGGTGCGGTCGGTGACGCGGCCTGGGTCGGTGTCACGCAGCCCTTCTACTTCGGCTGGCCCAAGTTCTCGATCGCCGCGATCATCTCGATGGTCGTCGTCATGCTGATCACCGCGGTGGAGACCACCGGGGACGTGTTCGCGACCGGTGAGATCGTGCAGAAGCGGATCAGCCGCGACGACATCGCCCGGGCGCTGCGGGCCGACGGCTTGGCGACCACCATCGGTGGCGTCTTCAACTCCTTCCCCTACACCTGCTTCGCCGAGAACGTCGGTCTGGTTCGGCTGACCCGGGTGAAGAGCCGGTGGGTGGTCGCGTCGGCGGGCGGGATCATGATCCTGCTCGGGCTGATCCCCAAGGCCGGTGCGATCGTGGCCGGCATTCCGCACCCCGTACTGGGTGGTGCCGCCCTGGCGATGTTCGCCACCGTCGCGGTCGTCGGCTTCCAGACCCTGGCCAAGGTCGACTTCCACGACCACCGCAATGTCGTGATCGTGGCGACCAGTGTGGGTCTGGCGATGTACGTCACCGCGCAACCGCAGATCTCCCAGGCGGTGCCGGGCTGGGCCGAGATCATCTTCGGCAGCGGCATCACGCTGGGCAGCCTGACCGCCATCGGGCTGAACCTGCTCTTCCACCACGTCGGCAAGGACTTCGGGCCCGCTGTGGCCGGCCAGCCGACCGGGAGCGGACTGATCCGGCTCGACCAGGTGAACAAGATGAGCCGCGACGAGTTCGTGCAGACCTTCTCCGGACTGTTCCAGGGACCGACCTGGATGGTGGAGCGCGCTTGGGAGATGCGGCCCTTCAACGACACCCACGCGCTGCGGCGGTCGTTCCAGGAGGCGCTCTTCTCCGGGTCTGCTGAGGAGCAGCGTGAGTTGATCGGGTCGTATCCGCAGCTCGGGTCGCAGTTCGTTGCCGACGGGCTGAGTGGTGAGGCTTCACTGCGGGATCAGGCGACGCGTGGGCTGACCTTCCTCCCCGAGCAGGACCGGGACGAGTTGGCGGCGATCACCGCGGAGTACAAGGAGCGCTTCGGCTTTCCGCTCGTTATCTCGGTCAGGGATGCGGAGTCGTTCGACCGGATCGTCGAGCAGGGCCGGGCGCGGCTCGGCAACTGCGAGAACCAGGAACACGCCGCCGCGCTGCTGGAGATCGCGAAGATCGCCGGCTACCGCTTCGACGACTTCCTGCAGGACGCGAACCCCATCCACAGTGCAAGGACCCGCTGGAGCCGACCATGACGACGATCAAGGTGAACGGCCGGGACGCCGGCCTCGACGGCGTACCAGTCCACACCACCGTGCTGGACTGGCTGCGCGACCGCGGGCTGACCGGCGCCAAGGAAGGCTGTGCCGAGGGTGAGTGCGGCGCTTGCTCCGTACTGGTCGCCCGCCCCGGCATCGACACCCCCACCCAGTGGACCGCCATCAACGCCTGCCTACTCCCCGCCGCCTCCCTGGACGGCCAGGAGATCATCACCTCCGAAGGCCTGGGTAAGAGCGCTGCCCTGCACCCCGTCCAACAAGAGATGGCCGTCCGGGGAGGCTCCCAATGCGGCTTCTGCACCCCCGGCTTCGTCTGCAGCATGGCCGCCGAGTACTACCGCCCGGACCGTACCGCCGCCACTGCAGACGCTGACCGTACTGCCGATGCTGACCGAACTGCCGCCGCTGACGGTGCCTGCGCCCACGAACACGGCCCCAACGGCTTCGACCTCCACGCCCTCAGCGGCAACCTCTGCCGCTGCACCGGCTACCGCCCCATCCGAGACGCCGCCTACGCCCTGGGCGAGCCCGCAGCCGACGACACCTTGGCGGCTCGTCGCTCATCGCCACCCCCTCCCCCGGTCGCCACCCAACTGTCGGTCAACGGCTCAGAGTTCCTCCGCCCTTCCACGCTGACCGAGGTACTAGACCTCCTCGCCAACCGCCCCGAGGCGCAGCTCGTGGCCGGCTCGACCGACGCCGGCGTCGAGGTCAACATCCGAGGCCAGCGCCCACCCCTGGTCATCGCCATCGACCGCCTACCCGAACTCCGCGAGTTCGACTTCGGGGTCAACGAGGTGCGGATCGGGGCGGCGTTGACGTTGAGCGAGATCGAGCGGTTGCTGGGTGGGCGGGTCCCGTTGCTGGCACAGCTCTTCCCTCAGTTCGCCTCTCGATTGATCCGCAACGGTGCGACGATCGGCGGCAACCTCGGGACCGGGTCGCCGATCGGCGATACACCGCCGGCCCTCCTCGCCCTCGACGCATCGCTCGTCTTGGCGTCGAGGCGCGGTGAGCGCGTCGTGGCCTTGGCCGACTACTTCACGGGCTACCGGCAGACGCTCAAGGCGCCGGACGAGCTGATCCGCAGCATCGTGGTTCCGTTGCCATTGGCACCTATGACTGCTTTCCACAAGATCGCCAAACGGCGGTTCGATGACATCTCGAGTGTTGCTGTCGGGTACGCGGTGGAGGTTGTCGACGGAGTGGTCGAGCAGGCGCGGATCGGTCTGGGTGGGGTGGCGGCTACGCCGTTGCGGGCGCGGGCTACCGAGGACGCGTTGGTCGGACGGCCGTGGACCGAGCGGACCGTTCGGGAAGCGTCCGAAGTGCTCGCCGGGGAGGGGACTCCGATGGACGATCACCGGGCCAGTTCGGCGTACCGGTCGGCGATGCTCGGGCAGTCGCTGCTCAGGTTCTTCGCTCAGCATCTCGCAGCAGAGGGGGTCAGCGCATGAGCTCGCTGTCGCTTCGTCCTGAGAACTCGGTCGTCGGGCTGCCGTTGCCGCACGAGAGTGCCGCGTTGCATGTGACCGGCGAGGCCCTCTACACCGACGACCTGGTCATCCGCACCCACGACGTACTGCACGCGTGGCCGGTCCAGTCGCCGCATGCTCATGCGCGGATCCTCGACCTGCGGGTGAAGCCGGCGTACGACGTACCGGGCGTCGTCCGCGTCCTGACGTCCGAGGATGTGCCTGGCGTCAACGACGCCGGCGTCAAGCATGATGAGCCGCTGTTCCCGTCGGAGGCGATGTTCCACGGACACGCGATCTGCTGGGTGCTCGGTGAGACGCTGGAGGCTGCCCGGCTGGGTGCTTTGGCAGTCGAGGTCGAGTACGAGGAACTTCCTTCCTTGGTAACCGTCCGCGAAGCGATTGCCGCGGGCAACTTCCAGGGGATCGGCCGGCACCTGGAGAGCGGCGATGTCGAGGCAGCGCTTGCATCGGCACCGCATGTCTTCGAGGGCGAGTTCGAGTTCGCCGGCCAGGAACACTTCTACCTGGAGACGAACTCCGCCCTGGCGCTCATCGACGAGGGCGGCCAGATCTTCGTCCAGAGCAGCACGCAGCACCCGTCGGAGACGCAGGAGATCATCGCCCACGTGCTCGGCGTCGCCAACCACGCGGTGACCGTCCAGTGCCTGCGGATGGGCGGCGGCTTCGGCGGCAAGGAGATGCAGCCACACGGCTTCGCGGCCATCGCGGCGCTCGGTGCGACGCTGACCGGCCGACCCGTACGGCTGCGGCTCAACCGCACCCAGGACGTCACGATGACCGGCAAGCGGCATGGCTTCCACAGCTCCTGGCGAGTCGGCTTCGACGACGACGGTCATCTGGTCGCGCTGGACGCAACGCTCACAGCCGACGGTGGCTGGAGTCTCGACCTGTCCGAGCCGGTGCTCGCCCGCGCGATGTGCCACATCGACAACGGGTACTCGATCCCCAACGTCCGCGTCGACGGCCGGATCGCCAAGACGAACAAGACGTCGCAGACCGCCTTCCGCGGCTTCGGCGGGCCGCAGGGCATGCTCGTCATCGAGGACATCCTCGGGCGGTGCGCGCCGAAGCTCGGGTACGACGCGATGGAGCTGCGGCGGCGCAACTTCTACCAGCCACTCGACAGCACGCCGTACGGGATGCCGGTCCGGCACGCCGAGCGGCTCGAGGCGTGCTGGAGCGAAGTACTGGAGACCGCGGACGTCGAGCGACGCAAGGTGGAGATCGAGGAGTTCAACGCCTCGCATCCGCATCTCAAGCGGGCGATCGCGATGACGCCGGTGAAGTTCGGGATCTCCTTCAACCTGACCGCGTTCAACCAGGCGGGCGCGCTGGTGCACGTCTACAAGGACGGCTCGGTGCTGATCAACCACGGCGGCACGGAGATGGGCCAGGGCCTGCACACGAAGATGCTGCAGGTGGCGGCGACCTCACTGGGCATTCCGCTGTCGCGGGTGCGGCTGGCGCCGACGCGGACCGACAAGGTGCCCAACACGTCGGCGACGGCAGCGAGCTCGGGGGCCGATCTCAACGGAGCGGCGATCAAGAACGCGTGTGAGCAGATCCGCACGCGCCTCGAACAAGTTGCCGGGGGCAAGCTCGGGATCGGCGCGCATGATGTGCGCTTCGCCGACGGTGTCGTCCGCGGGCTGACCTTCGACAGTCCGACGCTCAGCTGGGAAGAGGTCGTCCACGCGGCGTACTTCCAGCGGGTGCAGCTGTGGGCGGCCGGCTTCTACCGGACCGAGGGCCTGCACTGGGATGCGAACGCGATGCGCGGCGAGCCGTTCAAGTACTTCGCGTACGGCGTGGCCGCCTCCGAGGTCGAGGTCGACGGCTTCACCGGTTCCTACACCCTGCGTCAGGTCGACATCGTCCACGACGTCGGCGACAGCCTCAGCCCGCTGATCGACATCGGCCAGATCGAAGGCGGCTTCGTCCAGGGCGCCGGCTGGCTGACCCTCGAAGACCTCCGCTGGGACGAAAGCACCGGCCCGAACCGCGGCCGGCTGGCCACCCAGGCAGCCAGCACCTACAAACTCCCCAGCTTCTCCGAGATGCCAGAAGTCTTCAACGTCCGCCTCCTCGAGAAGGCCCACGAAGACGGCGCGGTCTACGGCTCGAAGGCTGTCGGAGAACCCCCGCTGATGCTCGCCTTCTCCGTCCGCGAAGCGCTCCGCCAGGCAGCAGCTGCCTTCGGCCCGGCTGGAACGAGTGTGGATCTCGGCTGCCCCGCCACGCCGGAGGCGGTGTACTGGGGGCTGGACAAAGCCCGGGCGTGCTCCGCCTCTCCCAGTACGGGTGGGGCGTGATCGAGATGGAGTGGATGCGAGCGGTTCAGCGGCTGCGTGAGCAGCGCCAACCCGGAGTGCTGGTCACCGTGATGTCTGTTCGTGGGCACTCGCCTCGGGATGCCGGCGCCAAGATGGTCGTCTCCACGGACGAGGTCTGGGCGACCGTGGGCGGCGGCAACTTGGAAGCCGTTGCCATCGAGCGGGCGCGGGTGTTGCTTGCAGCGGGTGCGGGCGAGCCCGAGGTACTGGAGTTTTCGTTGTCGGACAAGGCGCCGTTTCAGCAGGCGGTGCAGTGTTGTGGGGGTGAGGTGAAGTTGTTGCTGGAGCCGTTGCCGGTGGTTCCGTCGGTGGCGATCTTCGGGGTCGGTCATGTCGGGCTCGAACTGGCCCGCATCCTGGCACGGCACGACCTTGAGCTGCACCTCATCGACTCCCGCCCAGAGCAGCTCGTACCGGAAAGACTCTCAGTCCTGGACGACGCCGTGGCAGGCGTGCACGTGCACCACGTACCGGTCCTGCCCGAACTCGTGGTCGGCGAGCTCCCACCAGGCACGCACGCACTGGTGATGACCCACGACCACGCCGAGGACGCCGCCCTCTGCGACGCCGCGCTGCGCAACGGGCAGCTGGCGACGATCGGCCTGATCGGCTCGCGCGCCAAGTGGGCCCGATTCCGGCAGAAGCTCGCCGACGACGGCAACCCGGCCGAGGCGATCGACTCGATCACCACGCCGATCGGGCTGTCCGACCTGCCCGGCAAGGAGCCGGCCGTGATCGCGGTCAGCATGGCCGCCTGGCTGCTCCAACTGTTTGCTGCCGAGCGCAACTCCGCGCCGGTTCACCGTGAGGCGAAAGCATGACGCTCTTCAGAGGAACCTTCCTCGACACACCCGAGAACCCGTTCACCGGTGGCACGCTCCGAGTCGCCACCGACGCAGCACTGCTCGTCGAGGACGGCCTGATCACCGCCCGCGGCAGCTACGCGGACCTGCGCGACGCCCACCCGGCCGAGCGCGTCGTCGACCTGACCGGCGGGCTCGTACTGCCCGGCTTCGTCGACACCCACGTCCACTTCCCGCAGATCCGCGCGGTCGGCGGGATGGGCATGCCCCTGCTCGAGTGGCTCGACCGCTACGCGCTCCCCGAGGAAGCCCGGATGGCCGACGACGCCTACGCCCCAGGCGTTGCCAACGAGTTCGTCCGCGGCCTCGCGGCAGCCGGTACGACGAGCGCACTGGTCTTCGGCGCCCATTTCGCCTCCGCCGTCGACACTCTCTTCACCGCCGCCTCCCGCGTCGGCCTCCGGATCACGAGCGGCCTGGTCGTCAGCGACCGCATCATCCGCGCCGACCTACTCACCACTCCGGAGCGCGCGTACGCCGAGTCGCTCGCGCTGGCCGCCCGCTGGCACGGCGTCGGCCGCAACCGGTACGCCGTGACGCCCCGCTTCTCCCTCTCCTGCACCGACGACCTCCTCGCAACCTGCCACACGATCCTCGAGGAGATCCCCGGCGCCCTCTTCACCTCGCACCTCAACGAGAACGAGGCCGAGATCGCCACCGTGACCGAGCTCTTCGGCGGCAGCGACTACGTCAGTACCTACGACAAGCACGGCCTGGTCGACCACCGCAGCGTGCTGGCCCACAACGTCCACCCGACCGACGTCGAGCTCAAGCTGCTCGGCGACAGCGGCGCGACGGTCGCCCACTGCCCGACGAGCAACGCGGCGCTCGGGAGCGGGCTGTTCCCGCTCACCCGGCACCTCGATCACGGCGTACGGGTCGCGCTCGGGTCCGATGTCGGCGCTGGTACCGGCTTCTCGTTGTTGAAGGAAGGGCTGCAGGCGTACTTCTGCCAGCAACTGATGGGCGACCGCGGCCTGGCCCTCAACTCCGCCCACTTGTTGCACTTGGCAACGACTGCCGGAGCATCGGCGCTGGGCCTGGACGATGTCGGCGAGCTGAGTGTCGGCAAGCGCTTCGATGCGCAGCTGCTGCGGCCAGCCGACGGCTCGCCGCTGGCGATCGGCCTCGAGCACGCCGAGGATGCCGAGGACGCGCTGGCCCGGGCCTTCACCCTCGGTACGCCGGCCGACGTCCGTGCCGTCTGGATCGACGGTCAACTGGTCAACGACGTGGAGGTCGGATGAACCTGCAGGAATTCGACCTCGCGCCGGCCGACGAGCTGCGCCCGCTGCTCGCCGCCTGCTGCGACGTCCCGCGCTGGGTCGACCGCATCCTCGAGGCCCGACCGTACGCCGATCTCGCCGCCCTCACCAAGGTCGCCGACGAAGCGTCCCGCTCCCTCACCTCCGACGAGGTCGCCCAGGCACTCGCCGCCCACCCCCGGATCGGCGACCGCGCCGAAGGCTCGAGCACCGAAGCCGCCTGGTCCCGCAAGGAACAGTCCGGCGTCGGCGACGACCCCGCTGTCCGCTCGGCCTTGGCCGATGGCAACCGCGCCTACGAGGAACGCTTCAACCGCGTCTTCCTCATCTGCGCCACCGGCCTGTCGGCGACCGAGATGCTCACCGCGCTGCGCGAACGCCTCACGAACGACGACGCGACCGAAGCGGCCGTAGTACAAGAAGAACTCCGCAAGATAGCCCACCTCCGCCTAGCGAAGGCGATCACATGACCACCCTCTCCACCCACGTCCTCGACACCGCCCTGGGCAAGCCGGCCCAAGGCGTCCCGGTCACTCTCAGCCGTCTCGAACCGGCCGTCCTGACACTCGGCACCGCAACCACCGATCAAGACGGGCGGATCGGCAGCCTGACCACCAAGGAACTCTCAGCCGGCACCTATCAACTGAGGTTCGACACCGCCGCCTACGCGCGGGCGACCAAGCAGGACATCTTCTTTCCCGAGGTCGTCGTGACCTTTCTGATCTCCGATGAGCGGCACTACCACGTTCCGCTGCTGCTCAGTCCGTTCGCCTTTTCCACTTATCGAGGGAGCTGATCCGATGGCGATCCACCTGGGAGCCAATCAGTACGGCAAGGCCGAGAGCCGCGTCGTCCGCATCTACCGCGACACGCCCCGGCACCAGATCCGCGACCTCAACGTCTCGTCGGCCTTGCGCGGCCGGTTCGAGGACGCCCACATCACCGGCGACCAGTCCGCGGTCCTGCCGACCGACACCCAGAAGAACACCGCCTTCGCCTTCGCCAAGGAGAAGGGCATCGACTCGATCGAGGAGTTCGCGCTCACCCTGGCCGATCACTTCCTCGAAGCCTCGGCCGCCGCCGACGGCGCCCGGGTCGAGATCGAGGAGTACAACTGGGAACGCATCTCCGTCGACGGCGCCGGCCACGACCACTCGTTCGTCCGCAGCGGCGCGGGCATCCGTACTACGGTCGTCAACGTCGACGGTCGAGGCGACGACCGCAAGGCGCACGTCGTCTCGGGGATCCGCGACCTGACCGTGCTCAAGTCGACCGGCTCGGAGTTCCACGGCTTCCTCAAGGACAAGTACACGACCTTGAAGGAGACCGACGACCGCATCCTCGCCACCTCGCTCGTCGCCCGCTGGCGCTACGACCACACGGACGTCGACTGGGACAAGTCGTACGACGAGATCAAGAGCCTGCTGCTGGAGAAGTTCGCGACGATCCACAGTCTCGCGCTGCAGCAGACCCTGTACGGGATGGGCGAGGCGGTCCTGGAGCGCCACCCGGAGGTCGCGGAGATCAAGTTCTCGGCGCCCAACAAGCATCATTTCCTGGTCGACCTGAGCCCGTTCGAGGTGGAGAACCCCGGTGAGGTCTTCATCGCGGCCGACCGTCCGTACGGCCTGATCGAGGCGTCCGTCGTCCGTGACGACGCAACGGACGCGGGGTCGGCCTGGCACGCAGTACCAGGTTTCTGTTGATCGTCATCGAGGGCGCGGCCGTGGTCACGCTCGACCGGGAACGCCGGGAGCTGACCACCGGCCATGTCGTTGTCGACGGCAACCGGATCGTGGCGGTCGGGTCGGGGCCGGCGCCGGCCCTTGGCGCAGCACGGGTGATCGACGGACGCGGGTGTCTGGTGACGCCCGGGTTCGTCAACACCCATCAGCATCTGTACCAATGGGTGACGCGTGGACTCGCAGTCGACTCAACTCTCTTCGGCTGGCTCAACACTCTGTACCCCGTCTGGGCCGGCATCGACGAGGAGTCGGTGCACGTCGCAGCACAAGGCGCGCTGGCCCAACTGGCGCGCACCGGCTGCACAACGGCCTCGGACCACCACTACGTCTTTCCCCGGCGAGGGGGTGATGTCCTGGAAGCCGAGATCACCGCGGCCTCTGAGGTCGGACTGCGGTTCCACCCGGCCCGCGGCTCGATGGACCTCAGCCAGAAGGACGGCGGGTTGCCGCCTGACTCGGTGGTCGAGGACCGCGACGAGATCCTGCTCGCGACCGAGGCCGCGATCGACCGGTGGCATGACCCTTCGCCGGATTCGATGCTGCAGGTCGTGGTCGCTCCCTGCTCGCCGTTCAGCGTCACCGGCGACCTCATGCGGGAGTCGGCAGAGCTGGCTCGGCGCAAGGGCGTTCGGTTGCATACGCATCTGGCCGAGACGACTGATGAGGCGGAGTGGTGCGACGAGCGGTTCGGCTGTACGCCGTCGGAGTACGCGGCTGAGCTGGGCTGGACCGGCTCGGACGTGTGGTTCGCGCACGGCATCCACTTCGACGACGCGGAGATCAAGCGGCTGGGCTCGACGGCCACGGGAGTCGCGCATTGCCCCAGCTCGAATGCTCGCCTCGGCGCCGGGATCGCTCGTGTCGCCGATCTGCGAGCGGCCGGTTGTCCGGTCGGGCTCGGGGTGGATGGTGCTGCCAGCAATGAGGCCGGCAGTCTGCTCGAGGAGTTGCGCCATGCGTTGCTGTTCGCGCGCGCTCGTGGTGGGCCGCAGGCTCTCGACGTACGGACAGCCTTGGAGTTGGCGACTCTGGATGGAGCGCGGATCCTGGGTCGCTCGGACGAGATCGGCTCGCTGGAGGTCGGGAAGTTGGCCGACCTCGCCGTCTGGCGACTCGACACCCTCGCCCACGCGGGCATTGACGACCCCGTTGCCGCCTTGGTCCTGGGCGCTCCCCCGCCCCTGGAGCTGCTCCTCGTCAACGGCCGTCCCGTCGTTGAGCACGACACGGTCGTCACCGTCGACGAACCGATCCTGGCCGAGCAGGTGGCCAGGACCCAGCGCACACTTCTGAGGAGCATCAGTGGATGAACAGCTGTTTGCCGAACTCGACCGACGGCTGGCCGACGCCGATGCAGCTCTGGCGACGCTCTACCCGGGTGATCGCGGAGTACGGCAACCGATCCACACCGTCTACGTGCCGGCCGATCGGTTCTTGGTCGGCACCGTCGACGAGTGGGCGGAACAGGCTCGGGCTGTACTACGGGAGCACGGTGGGTCGGTCGCTGAGCTGACCGAAGTACTGGGTTTGCCTGCTGATCATGCTGTCGAGGTCTACGACCGTGTTCGCGCCAAGCTGGCGCGGGAGCCGATCGAGGACCTGCGGATCGACTTCGAGGACGGTTACGGCGTCAGGCCGGACGAGCAGGAGGACACGGCTGCGGTCAGCGCCGGCCAGGCGTTGGCGTCGCTGGTCAACGCGGGCACGGCTCCGCCGTACCACGGGCTCCGGATCAAGTCGCTCGAGGCTGTCAGCCGTCGGCGTGGGGTCCGAACGCTGACGCTGTTCGTCGGTGAGCTGGCCGAGGCCGGTGCGTTGACGGACGGGTTCGTGATCACGCTCGCGAAGGTCACGTCGGTCGCGCAGATCTCGGCGATGGTGGTGGTGCTGGATTCGGTTGAGCGATCGCTCGGGTTGGCTCCGGGGTCGTTGCGGTTCGAGATCCAGGTGGAGACGCCGCAGGCGATTCTCGGGGCGGACGGTACGACGCCGCTGCCGGCGATGATCCGGGCGGGTGCGGGGCGAGTGACTGGGCTGCACTACGGCACCTATGACTACTCAGCTTCGCTTGGCGTCGCAGCGGCGTACCAGAGCATGGAGCATCCGGTCGCCGACCACGCGAAGGACGTCATGCAGTTGGCTGCGGCCGGTACCGGCGTCTTCGTCTGCGACGGCTCCACCAACGTGCTGCCCGTCGGCTCCCGCGAGCAGGTCCACGCCGCATGGCGTCTCCACCAACGCCTGGTCCGCCGCTCCCTCGAACGCGGCATCTACCAAGGCTGGGACATGCATCCCGCGCAACTACCAAGCCGCTACCTCGCGACCTACCTCTTCTACCGCGAAGGCCTTGGTACTGCGGCCGCCCGGCTGCGCGCCTACGTCGAAGGAGGCACCTCCGGCTACCTGGACGAGCCCGCCACAGCCGCCGCCCTGGCCGGCTTCGTCCTCCGCGGTCTCGAGTGCGGCGCCCTCGATCCCACAGAACTCGACAAGCTGATCGGTGTAGACCCCGCCGGCCTCTCGAAACTCGCTCGCCGCCCCCTCCGCTCCTGAAATCCCTCGGTACTTCCGCCATCTGTGGTTAAACTTCCATAATCCGGAAGTACCGAGGAGATCGGAGCCCCACATGGCGGAGCCGGCTGGGACAGTGCCAGATGGTGCTGGGCCGAAGAGTCGCACTGGGAGCGTGCAGTCTATTGAGCGGGCGTTCGCTCTGCTCGAGATGATGGCTGATGCGGGTGGGATGGTGCCGTTGTCGCAGCTCGCGACCAGCTCCGGGCTTCCACTGCCGACGATCCACCGGCTGGTCCGGACGCTGGTCGATCTCGGGTACGTCCGGCAGGAGCCGTCTCGCCAGTACGTCCTCGGCCCCCGGCTGATCCGGCTCGGCGAGGCGTCCTCGCACATGCTCAGCATCTGGGCCCGCCCGCACCTGGCCCAACTGGTCGACCAGGTCGGTGAGTCGGCCAACATGGCGATGCTCGACGGGGATCAGATCGTGTACCTGGCCCAGGTACAGTCCCGCCACTCCATGCGCATGTTCACCGAGGTCGGCCGCCGCGTCCTCCCGCACTGCACAGCGGTCGGAAAAGCCATCCTCTCCAAGCTCCCCGAGCCAGAGGTCCGCGACCTCCTCCACCGCACCGGCATGCCGCAACACACCTCCACCACCATCACCAACCCCGACGAGTTCATCGCCCAACTCCACAAGGCCGAATCAGATGGCTACGCCCTGGACGAGGGCGAACAGGAGCAAGGCGTCCGCTGCATCGCAGTACCAGTCCCCGACGCCCCGTCCCGCCTAGCCCTCTCCCTCTCCGGCCCCGCCGGACGAATGACCGAAGACCTCCTCCACCAAGCAGTCCCCCTCCTGACCCAAGCCGCCAAGTCCCTCTCCGACGACCTCCGCTAGCCATTCCCCCCTCACCCACCTCGTACTGCGGGAGCTACCTCGTGGGCGAACAGGTTGACCTGGTCGAGAGTCAGGGTCTCCGGCCAGAGGACGAAGCCGCGGAACGGCGTGTTGGTGGCCAGTTCCGACAACAGCGTCACCCATTGGTCGACGGAGCCTCGGAGTGGGCGGTCGCCGACCAGGTCGGTGCCGTTGGCAACGTTCTCGGGGGTGATGGTTCCGACTACTTGAGCGATCCGTAGGACATCGCCGGGATCGCGCCCGGCCTCGCGGGCACCCCGCGTCGATGGCTGCATGAGCGTCCGCCCAGCTCTCGTACGGCAGATACGACGGAATCGGCGCGGCCCACCCATCAGCGATCCGGCCGGTCAACCGATTGGCGCGCGGCCCAACGGACCCGAACCAGATGCCGATCGAGTGCGCGGGCGCCGGTCCAGCGTGCACACCGCGGACGTGATGAAACTCCCCGTCCACCCGCGCCGTCTCGCCCGCACGCCACAACGCCCGGATGACCTCGACGCCTTCCTCGAGCGCCTTGAGCGCCTCCCCGGGCTTCAATTCGCCGCCACCCATGGCCGCGACCGCGTGCCACGCAGCCCCGCTCCCCAGGCCGAGTTCGAAACGTCCACCAGACAGCAGATCCAGCGTCGCCGCGGCCTTGGCCAGCATCGC
The DNA here is from genome assembly GCF_039537185.1 of Kribbella ginsengisoli. NCBI lineage: Bacteria > Bacillati > Actinomycetota > Actinomycetes > Propionibacteriales > Kribbellaceae > Kribbella > Kribbella ginsengisoli. The sequence continues at coordinate 79,916 of NZ_BAABAA010000012.1, forward strand.
CGGCGGTCGCAGCGGAAGATTCGCGACGTCCGGGAACACCCGGATCCTGGAGGTCTTGTCGAGCAGGTGACCCATCAGAGTGAACGTATCCAGGAACTCCCCCACATACGGATGATCCTGTACGCCGAACAGCTCCAGCCCACCCTCATCCGCCGCCCGCGCGACCTCGACCGTGAACTCCACCGCCCCGGCCCGCGGCGGCGCCTGCACCCCGAACAGCAACTCAGTCATCCGCGAACCCTCCAGGCTCGGTCACTCTCACCACAAGTATCGCCCGACAAGGAGGTGGCACCGGCCCTCGGCGCGGACCTCCGTGCATACCTAACTCCGGCGTTCGAACCTTTCCCCAGCGTGCCGGGCCTGTCCGGCCGGGGGTTGTGCGTGCGTGGCGCTCCGCCCGATGCGGGCTACGGCTACGGCTACGGCTCCAATCGGGCACCGGCCCCGACCCGGACAACGCTTACGGCACGCGGGCGAGCCAGTCCTCGGTCCCGAACTTCGAGTCAACGCGACGCTGCGCCTCGGCCACCGTCTCGTCGTCGATGGTTGCGGCAGCGAGGCCGTAGCGGTTGGCGAAGGTGCCTACCAGGCGGTTGATCACCTCGGCCCGCTCCAACCCGGTCTGACTCCGCAACGGGTCGACTCGCTTGTTGGCGCTCTTGGTGCCCTTGTCGGACATCTTCTCGCGGCCGATCCGCAGGACCTCGACCATCTTCGCGGCGTCCATGTCGTACGCCATCGTCACGTGATGCAGCACCGCCCCACCGGCGAAGCGTTTCTGGGCGGCGCCGGCGATCTTGCCGGCCGGTGAGGTGATGTCGTTGATCGGCTGGTACGTCGCGGCGATGCCGAGCTCGTTCAGCGCGCCGACCACCCAGTCGTCGAGGAAGGCGTACGAGTCGACGAAGGACAGCCCGGAGACGAGCGACTCGGGCACGTACAGCGAGTACGTGATCGTGTTGCCCGGTTCGACGAACATCGCGCCGCCGCCGCTGATCCGGCGTACCACCGTCACGTCATGTTTCGCCGCCCCGCCCAGATCCACCTCGTTGGCCAGCGACTGGAAGCTGCCGATGATGACCGCGTTCGACGCCCACTCCCAGATCCGCAACGTCGGCGGCCGCTCCCCCGACCCGACCTGCTCGGCCAGTACCTCGTCCAGCGCCATTTGCAGCGCCGGCTCCCGCGGTACGTCGTGCACGAACTCCCAAGCGTGATCCGTCCAAGCCGTAGCCCCCGTCAACGCCCGCCGCACCGCGACAGCCACAGCCTCAGGCGAGAACCCGATCATCTCGACCCCATCGCCGAGCACCCCGCGAACCCGGGCCGCGATCTGCGCCACCGGCATCTCGACCGGTACTCCGGTCAGCGCCCCGTTGATCCGCTCCAGCGCATCATCCGGCTCCAGGAAGAAGTCCCCGCTGATCCGCCCCCGCCGCACCACCTCGTCGACGACGTCGAGATCGGCGACGACCAACTTCCCACCAGGCACCTTGTATTCACCATGCACACCACTACCCAACCACCCACCCCCCAGAGATGTTCCTCAAGACCCCCTCCCCAAGCGATCATCAGCCATGCGCGAACGCCTGAACTCGACCCCCACCTGGGCCCTGCTCCTGATCCTCTGGCTCGCCTGGACCGCGGTGACGTTCGCGATCGGCATCATCGAGACCAGAGACCTGTTCTGGTCCCTCATCTTCGGCACCGCGGTCTCACTCATGGTGGCCGTCGGCATGACCTTTGCGATCAAGGCCAGGCTGCGCTGGGAGAACGGCGCACTGGGCGATGCCCCGAAGGACGCCCGGCGGCTGGCCCTGAAGGCTGCCTGGAAGGGCCCGCTCCCCACCGACCCCGAGCTCCGCGCGACAACCCTCGCCGTCGCCCAGGAACAACTCCGCCAGATGCGCCGAGGCCGCCCGCTCCAGATCGTCGCCGTCTCCCTGGTCACCGTCTCTGCCATCGGTCTGGCCTTCACCGACTCCCCCTGGCAACTCCTCATGTTGGTCTTCTACGTCCCTCTCGCAGTCACCTTCCTCTACGCGCCCACCCGCCTCCGCAAACGCATCGCTCAGCTGTCCGAAGCGGAGTAGGTGTATCAGCGGGCCGCTGCCGAGTGCTCTCGAAGGGAGGTGATCACACCCCGAGACGAGGGCGGCACAGATGTCGGAACTGAGCGTGGACGTGGAACTGCTGGCCATCGGCGCCGGGCCGTCGAACCTGGGGCTCGCGGTGGCGCTCGAAGAGCTGGCCCCGGAGCTGGCGGAGAACAGCCTGCTGATCGACCGGAACACGGAGATCGCCTGGCAGCAGGGCATGTTGATGCCGTGGGCCACCAGCCAGGTGTCGTTCCTGAAGGATCTGGTCACCCAGCGGGACCCCACCAGCAAGTTCTCCTTCCTCAACCACCTGTTCGAGACCGGGCGGATGGACGAGTTCGTCAACATGAGCACCTTCACGCCGTACCGGGTGGAGTTCACCGAGTACCTGCGCTGGGTCGCCGCGTCGCTGGAGAAGGTGAAGATCGAGCTCGGCCGTGAGGTTGTCTCGATGCAAGCCCAGAAGGACGAGACCGGATCGGTGACCGGCTGGGTCACCACGCTGGCCGACGGCAGCACGATCAACAGCCGCTACCTCGTGTACGGCGGGAGTCGCGAGGCCAACATCCCCCCGGTGCTGGCCGATCTGCCACCCAACCGGGTCGTGCACAGCACGGCGTACCGGCAGCGGGTTGCCCAGTTCGATGGCGAGCTGCCGTACCGCGTGGCCGTCGTCGGCAGCTCCCAGAGCGCCGCGGAGATGTTCCGCGCATTGCGTGACGACCTGCCCGACAGTGACGTCGCCTGGCTGATGCGGTCCATCGGCCTCAGCTCCGACGCCTCCAGCAAGTTCACCAACGAGCTGTACTACCCCGGCTTCGTCGACGAGTTCTACGACGCCCGGCCGGCCGCGCGCGAGCAGATCCTGCAGGAGATGTACCGGACCAACTACTCCGTCGTCACTCCCCCGATGCTCGAGCACCTGTACGCCGACCTCTACCTCGACCGCTTCAACGGCCGTACCGAGCGCCGCCTGATCCCGATGGTCGACATCACCGCCGCCCGCGACACCGGCGACGAGCTCGTACTCGAGCTGACCGACCGCCGCACCGGCGTGGTCACCGAGCTGCACCGCGACGTCGTCTTCCTCGGCACCGGTTTCGACACCCGGATGCCGCGCCTGGTCCGCGAGCTGGCCGCCAGCCTCGACCTCGACCAGATCGACGTCACCCGTCAGTACCAGCTGGAGCTCGGCGTACCGAGCGCTGCGGCCGTCTATCTGCAAGGCGTCAACGAGCAGACCCACGGCATCTCCGACACCCTGCTCAGCGTGCTGGCCCAGCGCGCCGAGGAGATCTGCCGCGACATCATCGCGCACCGCGAGCGGATCCCGGCGGCGGCTGTATCAGGCGAGGAGGCCTCCGCGCTCTAACGGGTGGCAGAACGGCGACCCCGAGGAGACCCAGGATGGCAATGGTCGAACTGGAACGGACCCCACTCGACGAGGTGGCCCGGGCCCGTGAGCAGGCCTTCGCCGGCCTGCAGGCAGCGATGCCACCGGCCATCCTGGCCGAGGCGTTGCAGTGCACCGTCAAGCTGCAGGCTGAGTTGCCCTACCGCGAGGAGCTGGAGAAGAACCTCGTCATGGTGGCGTTCGGCGGCGGCAAGGACAGCTCGTACACGCTGGCCTTCGTCCGTGCGATGCAGCTGATCCTGTACCGCGTCCATGGCCGGACGTTCCGGATGCGGGTCGCCACCAACCGGCACGCGGGCATGCCGCGGCCGGTGATGGAGAACATCGATCGCGAGTACGTCGCCCTGCGGCTGTTCGACGACCCGGACTGCGAGCTACTGCTGGTCGACGGTGACGAGGTGTCGGAGTTCTACGTGGACTCGCCGCAACGCGAGCACGTGATCCGGCGCAACCGGCTGGACATCCTGATGACCGGCCACCGCACCTTCGCAGACGGCCGCCCGACGTTCTGCAACTCCTGCAATCTGAGCGTCTTCAACGCCTTCGGGGTGGCCGCGGCGTACGGCGACGGCGCCGACATCATCATCACCGGCGACTCCCCGCGCGAGCAGCGGCAGTACACCGCCTGGGTCGGCCGGCTGGCCCGCCAGATCCGCGCGACCGACCCCGGCACGATCCGCGAGCACGCCAGCACCGAGAACGGCTTCGGCAAGGTGCTCGGCCAGCTCGACGACATCGCCGGCGCCTACTTCACCGACATCCTCGGCCCCGACGCGACCACCGCGATCGCCGAGCGGCAGGTCAGTACGGCCGTGCCGGACCGGCTGAAGTTCTTCTCGATCTACGACGAGACCGACTACGCGGCCGGCGACCACTTCGAGCTGCTGACCGGCTTCCTCGGCTTCCAGTTCGACGACCTGGCGTTCAGCTTCACCGAGTCCGACTGCGCGAACCCGGCCCTGATGGCGCATCTGCGCGGGATCAAGGCCGAGCACCTGTTCCAGCGCTCCTACGACGAGGGGATGGCCGAGTACGTCCAGTTCGCCCTCGGCCTGATGCGCAAGAAGGACATCCCGGCCGGCCTGATCGAGACGATGCGGGCCCGGTACGACACCCCGGACGCGCTGAAGCGGATGCGGCTGCTGGCCGAGGAGTACGCGCTGGAGACCTTCGCTCTCACCGAGAGCCACCTGGTCTGCATGACGTACTCCCCGTTCGCCGGCCAGGGCGCCGGGCTCGAGCAGTTCATCGAGCGCGAGCACCCCGAGCTGGCCGACCGGGTCGCGGACATGCACAGCCTGCTGGCCGGCGTGACCAACGACGTCGAGCTGGCCGCCGAGCTCGAGCGGATCAGCGGCCTCGAGCCGAGCCAGCTGCGGGTGCTCTACAGCCGGTCGGTGCAGACCCCCGGCGGCGGTGGCGCGCCGGTGATCGACCTGATTCTGCAGGGCGATCCGCACAAGGCGGTCATCGAGACCAAGCACTCCCAGAACGGTCCGAACACCTTCGAGCAGATTTCGGGACGGTAAGCCATGGTCGTACACATCTCCCGGCTGGATCGTGACAATCTCGTGCACGAGTACAGCGTCGACACCCAGCGGCTGATGCCGTGGGCGGTGCTGAACGCGCCGTTCGAGGTCTCGTACGCCGTCTGCCGGGCGAACACGGTCTCCAAGCTGCACACCCACCACGAGCAGGAGATCTTCGTCGCGGTCTCCGGCGAGGTCGAGGTCGAGTGCGGTGGCGAGCGGCAGCCCTTCCGGGCCGGCGACGTCTGCTACTTCACGCCTGGCCAGCTGCACCGGGTGCACAACCACAACGACGAGGACTTCGTCTTCACCAGCATCTGGTGGGACCCGGAGATGTCGCACCGGTTCCTGGCCGCGCACGCCGGGTCGGAGACCGAGAAGCTCGCCGCCGAGGCGCGCGAGAAGGAAGCAGAGAACGCCGCGACCGCCGCGGCGATCGAGAACTCCGAGCGTGAAGGAGCCACCGCGTGACCGGCGTACTGCCCAAGGACGACGACCGTCCCGTCCTGGTCCTCGGCCCGAACCCGACTCCCAACGGTGGCATGCATCTGGGCCACATCGCCGGTCCGTACCTGGCCGGTGACGTGTACGCGCGCTACCAGCGGGCCCGCGGCCGCAACGTCATCTTCACCACCGAGACAGACGACAGCCAGACCTACGTGGTCGCGTCGGCCGCCCGCGAGGGAATCACCTCGGAGGCGCTCTGCAAGCGCTCGACGGGCCAGATCCAGGAAGCCCTGCAGGCGATCGGCATCTCGTACGACGGCTTCGGACCGTTCGACTCGACGTACAAGGCCACTGTGCTGCAGTACTTCCACGCGCTGCACTCGGCGGGAGTCTTCAAGCTCAAGACCGTCCGGCTGCCGTACCTGGAGCGGACCGGCGAGTTCATGGTCGAGGGCCTGATCGAGGGCGACTGCCCGGTCTGCCTGAGCAGCAGTCGCGGCGGCCTGTGCGAGACCTGTTGCCACCCGAACAACTTCGACCAGCTGCTCAACCCGCACTCGACGATCAACCCGGACGACAAGCTCACCTACCGCGAAGCCACCATCATGGTGCTGCCGCTGGAGGAGTACCGCGACCGGCTGACGAAATACCACGAATCGCTGGCGACCCACCGGCGCCCGCACGTGCGGCAGATGATCGCCGAACTGCTGGCCCGCCCGTTGCAGGACGTGCCGATCACCTTCCCGCTCGGCTGGGGTATCGACGCGCAGTTCCCGGAGGTGCCCGGCCAGGTGCTCAACGCCTGGCTCGAGCTGATCCCGGCCGGGATGTTCACCACCTCGTACGCCGCGAGCAAGCTCGGCCGCGACACGGTCCCCGGCGAGCTGTGGAAGAAGGCCGAGAACCTGCGGATCGTGCACTTCCTCGGCTTCGACAACGCGTACTACTTCTGCCTGCCGCACATCGCGATGCTGATGGCGCACGGCGACAAGTACGTCTGGCCGGAATCCATCATCAACAACGAGTTCTACGAGCTGGAGAGCTCGAAGTTCTCGACCAGCAAGCGGCACGTGCTGACGCCGCAGGAGTTGCTGAAGGAGGTACCGCGGGACGTCGCCCGGCTCTACCTGGCGCTGACGGCCCCGGAGTACCAGCGGTCGACCTTCAGCCGGGCGGGGCTGGACAAGATGGCCGAGGACCGGCTGATCGGTCCCTGGAACCAGCTCGCCGGCACGCTCGCCAAGGCGGTCGCCAACGCCGGCGACGACAGCGCCCGGCTGCCGGTCACCCCGGGCGGTCGCGGCCGAATCGTCCTCATGCTTGAGCGATTCGACCTGTTCTACGAGATGCCGACGTTCAACCTGAACCGCGCGGCCGACACCGTGCTCACCCAGCTTGAGCGACTGCGCGGCCGGGCAGCAGCTCTCGACGGCATCGGCCTGGACGAGCAGCCGGAAGCCTGGGGCGACCTGTTCGCCGAGGTCAAAGCCCTGCTGGCGTTGGCATCCCCGCTGCTGATCGACCTCGTCACAGCAGCCAAGGAAGCCGGCGTCTTCGACGGTACTTCGAACGCTCTGCTGGCGAACGGAGTCTTCGACGGCGCCGACGTCAAGCCGTTCGCCCCGCCGCTCCTGTCTGCCGAGCCGGCCGCTGCGGGCAACCCCGCCGAAGCCGTTGAGCCGGCCGGCGCGCTCGCCGGAGGTGGGTGATCCCGGATGCGGATCACGGTGGTAGGTGGTGGCGTGATCGGGCTGCTCACCGCGATCGAGTGCGTCCGCGCGTCCGGCGCCCACCAGGTCGATCTGGTGGACGCCGGTCCGATCCCGTCACCGCTGGCCACGTCGAACGACCGGCTCCGGGTGACCCGCGCGCTGCACCGGGGCGACCCGGTGCTGACGGCTGCGGCCGCGGGCGCGCATTCCGCCTGGCTGGATGTCGAGCGGCTGCTCGGTACGCGGTTCTATCACCCGACCGGTGCCCTCACGGCGATGCCGGCTGAGCAAGCCAACATCGAGTTGGCCGAGCTCACCGCCGACGGCGCGAAAGCCTGGGCGCTGTCACCGAAGGACCTGGCCAACTGGTATCCGCGCGTCAACTTCCCGCTCGGAAGCGCCGCCGTACTAGAGGCGACGGCCGGTGTGCTGCTGGCAGACCATGCCCTGGTGGCCATGGCCCGCTGGCTTGCCGAGCATCCTCGGGTGCGACTGCTCCCCCACCGCCAGGTCGTTGCGGTGTCCGAGGTCGAGGGGGACGGCGTGGTCCGATTCGCCGACGGCGCGACGCAGTCGGCAGATCGAGTCGTCATCGCTGCCGGACCGTGGTCACGCGAGCTGTTGGCCAGCTCGGTCGGACCGGATCTGACCTTGTACCGGCAGAGCGTGCTGTCCTATCGGCCACCGACCTGTCGCCGGAACTGGGCCGAGATGCCGGTCGTACTCGGCCTCGGCCCGAACCGCGATGCGTGGTTCATGCCGACGGTGGCGCAGTCGGAGGCGCCGATGCGATTGAGCGCGGCAAGCGCGTGCAGACCGGTCGAAGAGATGACCGATCGCGGTACGCCGGACCAGTGGCGTCATCACCTCGTCGACCTGTTCACTCAGCTGATCGACGGGTTCGACCCGGCCGGGGTGGTCGGGGCCAACGACGGCTACTACCTGGCCGAGCGCACGCAAGGCGGGCCGCTGCTCGCGGCGTACGGAGCAGGCACTATCTGGGCCTTTGCCGCGTGCGGCGGGATGTCCTTCAAGTTCGCACCCCAGATCGCCCGGGCGATCGCCGATCGTGCGGTGGGTGACTCGCCCCGCGCGACCGGTCTCGAGTCGATCGACAGGCCGCGCCAGCTCGCCGCGGTCGGTGAGGAGTTGACCCTATGAAGCTGCTCGCTCTGGAGGCCGTGCAGAACGCCGGCTACTACCAGTCCCGCTACCAGCAGATCGAGGAGTTCGGCGGCACGCTGTACGTGCTGAACGGCCTCGGCCAGGAAGGCTATTGGCCGGCCGACCGGTACCGGATCGCCGGCTCCAAGCACATCGACGACATCATCAAGGCCGCCCAGGAATGGCACGCCGACGAAGCATTCGACGGCGTCCTCACCTTCTCCGAGTCCGGGGTGCTGACGGTCGCCGCGGTGGCCGAGGCGCTCGGGCTGCCTGGCGTCGGTCTGGATGCCGCGCGGATCAGCCGGAACAAGCTGCTGATGCGGGAGGCGCAGGAACGCGGTGGCGCGCCGGTGCCGAGGTACCGGCTGGTGCCCGATGTCGACGCGGCGCTGAAGGCGGCCGAGGAGTTCGGGTATCCGATCATCCTCAAGCCGACGTTGGGGGCCGCGAGCAACTTCGTGTTCAAGGTGGACAGCGCCGGCGAGCTGCGGACCCGGTTCCCGCAGGCGCTCGAGGGCATGGCCGGGATGTCGTGGTTCCAGATGGAGCCCGACGGGCTCGACCTCGGACCGTACGGACTGCTGGTCGAGTCGTTCCTGGACGGCCGGGAGATGCAGATCGAGGCGCTCGCCTGGGACGGCGAGGTGTATCTCGGCTCGATCGTCGACCGGATCACGATCGAGGGCAACACCTTCGACGACGACGCGCACCAGGCGCCGACCACCCTCGACGCGGACCAGCTGGCCGCCGTCCACGACGTTGTCACCAAGGCTGCCCACGCACAGGGACTGAAGCGCAGCGTGATGCACGCCGAAGTCCGTTTCCATCAAGGCAGACCGCACATGCTGGAGATCGCCGTACGACCGGGCGGTGGCGGGCTGGACTACTTCGCCCGCCTGAGCACCGGGTACTGCCCGATCCGCGCCACCATGGCGGTCGCTGCCGGGGTGAAGCCCGAGGTCCAGCACTACCACCCGACCGGAGTCCATCTCGCCGGTACCTGCTTGATCAGCGCGCCCGGCCGGATCGAGCAGATCACCGTGCCGCCGGCGGTGGCCGAGTCGGACCGGGTGTTCTTCCTCAAGATCACCGCCAAGCCCGGTGACCTGGTCCGGCGGCCGCCGGACGGCAACAACATCCTCGGCTTCCTCTGCACCAGCGGCGCGACCTTCGACGAGGCGATCGCGACGGCGTACGAGTTCGCCGCGCAGATCGACGTACGGCTGGCCTTGCCGGCGACGGCCTGACAGACCCTGAACAAGAAGAAAGGTGACCTGATGTCCACAACGTTGACCACGCAGGATTCCGGCCAGCCGTCCGAGGCGGGCCGGCCAGTCAAGGGTGGCATCGTCACCTGGGCCTGCAACCCCGGCTTCCCGCCGGCCGCGATCTTCCCGTTCACGCCGCGGGAGCGGATCGGGATCCGGAACCTGTACGAGTTCCAGATCCTGATGTTCCGCCCGCTGTACTGGCTGGGCAAGGACGGCGCGGCCGGCGTCGACTACGACCGCAGCCTGGCGCATCCGCCGGAGTGGAGCGACGACGGCCTGAGCGTCACCGTCACGCTGAAGGACTGGCAGTGGTCCAACGGCGAGCCGATCTGCGCCGACAACGTGATGTTCTGGGTGAACATGATGGCGGTCAAGGGCGACCGGCTCGGCTACTACGTGCCCGGCTACTTCCCCGACAACCTGTCGTCGTACGAGAAGATCGCCGAGGACAAGGTCCGGTTCACCTTCAACGAGGTCTACTCCAAGACCTGGGTGGAGATGAACCAGCTGACCCTGATCACCCCGATGCCGAAGGCCTGGGACCGCACCGCGGACGGACCCGCGCGGGCGTCGTTCGACAAGGACGACATCCCCGCCGTCTACGACTACCTGGTGTCGGAGAACGGCGAGTGGACCGAGGAGGCCAACCTGCACCGCGGCGGCTGGGCCGACAGCCCGGTCTGGAGTGTCGTCAGCGGCCCGTGGAAGCTGAAGAGCTACGACCTCGACGGGCTGGTCACCTTCGTACCGAACGAGAACTACTCCGGCCCGCACAAGCCCCAGCTGGCCGAGTTCCGCCAGGTGCAGAACGACACCGACGAGCTGATGTACAAGCGGCTGCTGGCCGGGCCGGACGCCGAGGACGGCATCCAGATCGGCTATCTGCCACCCGGGATGGAGATCACCGACGGCAGCCCTGACCCGCTGGCGGACAAGTACCGGGTGGTGCCGCAGGACGTGTTCGTGCTCCGGTACATGCCGTTCAACTTCGACAACGACTCCGACACCGCGGCGATCTACAAGCACGCGTACGTCCGGCAGGCGCTGCAGATGTGCCTGGACCAGGACCGGATCATCGCCGAGGTCTTCAACGGCAACGCCTACCGGATGGACGGGCCGATCCCGCCCTCGCCGCCGAACCCGCACGTCTCCCCCAAGCAGCGCAACGACCCGATGCCGTTCGACCCCGAGGCGGCCAACGAACTGCTCCGGGCACACGGCTGGGACACCAGCACGCTGCCGGCCGGCTGCGTCCAGCCCGGCGAGGTCGCCGGGTGTGCGGGTGAGGGTGTGGAGATCGGCGCCCACATGTCCTTCACGATCCGGTACGTCGAGGGCAAGGACGCGCTGCTGAAGCTGCTGGAGATCTTCAAGGAGGACGCGGCCAAGGCCGGCATCGAGCTCAAGCTGGAGCCCGTCTACGGCTCGGTGATGGTGGCCGAGGACCACAGCCCGAACGTGCCGAGCAAGCGGCTGTGGGAGATCAACACCTGGAACGGCGGCTGGTCGTTCTACGGTCACCTGACCGGCGAGATGCTGTTCGCCACCGGTGGCGGCAGCAACTTCGGCGACTACTCCGACCCGACCGCGGACAAGCTGATCGACGCGACCGTGCACAGCGACGACCCGGAGGCGATGTACGCCTACCAGGACTACATCGCCGAGCAGGTCCCGACGATCTGGTCACCGGGCTTCCCGAACCGGATGTTCGAGGTGGCGAAGAACCTGCGCGGCGTCGAGCCCTGCAACCCGTACGGCCTGATCAACCCCGAGGACTGGTACTACGTCGAGGACTGATCCCAGGACGAACAAGAAGCCGCCCCAGCCGGAGCTGGGGCGGCTTTCTTGTTGCCTGGGGTCAGCGCCTCAGCTCAGTGCTTCAGCGGGGTGGTTGCCGCCGGCAAGTGGTGCATGCCGCGCAGCAGCGTGCTCGGCTCCCACTCCAGGAACTTCGGGTCGGCGGTCATCCGCAGATCCGGGAACCGCTCCAGCAGCCGGGTCAGCGCGATGTTCGTCTGCATCTTGGCCAGCGGCTGGCCGATGCAGAAGTGCGGACCGTGACCGAACCCGAGCACGCCCTTGGGCTTGCGGTCCAGATCCAGCTTGTTCGCGTTCTCGTACTGCTCCTCGTCGCGGTGCGCCGACAGGATCGACAGCGCCATGATGCTGTTCTTCGGCACCACGGTGTCGCCGATCTCGATGTCTTCCAGCGAGAACCGGAAGGTGGCCACGCCGACGCCGCCGTCGTAGCGCATCAGCTCGTCGATCGCCTGCGACATGATCCCCAGGTCGCCGCGCAGCCGCTCCATCGCGTCCGGGTTGGTGAGCAGGCTGAGGATCGCGTTCGACAGCGTGTGCTGCGAGGTGATGTGGCCGGCCACGGTGTAGAGGAAGATCATCGCGACCAGCTCGTCGTCGGTCAGCCGGTCGCCGTCGGGGTTGCCCTCGATCATCGCGCTGACCATGTCGTCACCGGGGTTCTTGCGCTTCATCTCGATGATCGCCTGGCCGTACTCCTGGACGTTCTTCGACGCCTGCTCGACCACCTCCGGCGGGTGCCCCGCGCCGACCAGCTCGACCGCCCACTGCTGGAACCGCTCGCGGTCCTCGAACGGGATGCCGAGCACGTCGCAGATGATCACGATCGGCAGCGGCTGGGCGAACTCGGTCACCAGGTCGACGTCGTCGCGACCCTCGAGCTTGTCCAGGTACTGGCCGACCAGCTCCTCGATCCGGTCGCGGAAGTTCTCCATCCGCTTCAGCGTGAAGGCCTTGCTGACCAGTGAGCGCAGCCGGGTGTGCCGGGGCGCGTCGGTGTTCAGCATGTGCTGGGACAGCTCGTCGTCGAAGCCGACATCGGGCTTGTCGGTCTCGACGTAGGTGCCCGTGTGCCGGGCGAACATCTCGTTCATCCGGGTCCCGTCCTTGCTCACCCGGGGGTCCTGCAGCAGCGTCCGCACGTCGGCGTACCGAGTGACGAGCCAGACGTCGGCTCCGTGCGGGAAGACCACGTGATGGACGCGGCCCGCCTTCCGGTACGGCTCGAGAATCTCGTACGGCCTCTGCATGAAGTCGTCCGGGATTCGATCGAGGTCCCGGTGGATTTCGATGGTCATATTGGTCCGATCCTCCTGCCAGCGGGGCATGACGACGCGGGGGCACACGCGGTCCGCGATGTGTCGCCGTCACCCCACCAGAGGCAGCCCGGACGCGCCGCTGATACACGTGTTTTAGTTGCCTGCAAACCCTGTCGGACGGGCGTTCGGCGCGGTAGCGTGCGGGACCAAATGTCCGCAGGCAGACCTGCCCGGACAACTCGCCTGCCCGGAACCAAGGGGTGAAGTAACCGATGAGTGAAGAAGTCGACCGCGATCCGGCACCGGCCGAACAACCCGGCACCGGGCTCGGTGCGATCGCGACCTGGCGGCAGACATCGCTGACGTCCAAGGCGCTGCTGTTCGGCGTGTTCGTCAACCGGCTGGGCGCCTTCCTGCAGATCTTCCTGGTGCTGTTCATGACGCACAAGGGCTTCTCGGCCGGTGAGGCCGGCTTCGCGCTGGGCGTCTACGGCGCCGGCCACGTGCTCGGCTCGTTCGTCGGTGGCTGGCTCACCGACCGGCTGAGCGCCCGGGCCGCGACGCTGATCAGCATGCTCGGCTCGGCCGCGTTGATCGTCTCGATCCTGTACATCAAGCCGTACTGGCTGATCCTGCTCGCGATCCTGGTGGTCAGCACGGTCAGCATGCTGAACCGGCCGGCCGCGCAGGCGATGCTGGCGGAGCTGACCAAGCCCGGCCAGCTCGTGATGACGATGGCGATGTACCGGCTGGCGATCAACCTCGGTACGGCCGTCACGCCGATCGTGGGTGTCGCGCTGGTCTCGGTGTCGTACAACCTGCTGTTCTGGGCCGAGGCGTTCGCGGCGGTCCTCTACAGCGCGATCGCCTGGAAGTTCCTTCCTGGCAAGCCGAGTGCGGCCGAGCAGGCTGAGAAGGCCGCGGCGAAGGCGGCCGACAAGAAGCAGGGCTATCGGGCTGTTCTGGCCGACTGGCGCTATGACTTCTACCTGGCCGCCGTGTTCCTGGTGACCATCGTCTACTGCCAGTACCTCGCGGTACTTCCGCTGGCGATCGTGGACGACGGGATGAGCCTGTGGTGGTACAGCCTGGTGGTCTCGGCGAACGCGGTCGTCGTCGCGGTCTGCGAGGTACCCGCGACGAAGTACGTGCAAACCTGGCCTTTGCGTATCACCGCCATCGCGGGCTTCGGCCTGGTCGCGGTCGGCTACGGCATGTACGCCATCGCCCTGATCCCAGCCCTGCTGATCGTCGGCACGATCATCTGGACCGCCTCCGAAATCATCGGCGCCCCCACCACCTTCGCCTACCCCGGCATGGTCGCTCCCCCACACCTGATGGGCCGCTACTCCGGCGCCATGCTGACGGTCTTCGGCCTGGGCAACGCCATCGGCCCCGCAGTAGGCGTCTGGGCCTGGTCCCACCTGGGCCAGACCTTCTGGATCTGGGCCGCCGGCGTAGCAGTCCTCTCCGCAGTCTGCGCCCGCATAGGCATGCGCCGCCCAGACGGCGAGCCGTCAAAGATCCCAGCCCCCACCCCCACCACCGACCCCAGCACCGAACCCGCCACCTAAACACCAACTGCTCGGCGGCCCGCTGCGCGGGCCGCCGAGCAGCAAAAGCAGGAGCACGCGCGGAGCGCCGTGCGTGGCGCAGCCGGCCGGGCGCCCCGCCTCCTGCAACTGCCAACAAAAACCGCGCCGCGGCCCCAGGGCCGTGGCGCGGTTTTGTTGGTTACTTGACCGGAAGCGCAGTGCCAGGTTCGACGTCTGAGTCTTCTGGGAGGACGTGCATGCCGGTACCAACCGAGGCGCCGGCCTTCAGGCGGATGACCTCGAGGTCCGACTCCACCGTCGCAGCGCGGGCGAAGACGCCGCCGAAGCCGTTGACTACGGTGAAAACGCCCCAGTTGACCAGCCAGGGCACGGGATCGCCTTCTGGCATCGGGAAGTACTCCACCACCGGCCGGATCCGGCGCTGGACGATCCATGACCCGCCGACGGCCGACCGGACCCGCTCCTCCCACTCCTCCGCGCTGGTTTCCGCACGCCAGCCGAGCAGTACCCCGTCGCCGCCGTGCAGCTGGGTCGGCTTGAGCACCAGGTCGTCCTGGTGCGAGAGCACGTAGTCGATCAGGTCGACGCGGCTGCCATCCTCCAGCGTCACCTGCTCCGACCGCACCGCCCGGGTCCACGGCAGGATCCGGTCCAGGCTGGCCAGCGTCTCCGCATCGAAGTGCTTCCGGTTCGCCTCGTCCGACAGCATCGCCAGCGCGCTCTTGCTCGCGAACATCTCCGAGTCCAGCGGGGTGAAGATCTTCACCTCACCGCGGGCCGCCGCGTCCAGGATCGGCTCGGCCAGCGCGAACGACTCCGGGTCCTCCAGGTCCTCCAGCATGAACAGCCGCTGGATGATGTCGAGCTTCACGTCCCCCAGCCAGACCCCACCGTCGCGCACCTCGAGCTGCCCGATGTGACCGAAGACGGTGTCGATGCCCATCTCGGTCAGCCGGCCGGAGAAGTGCTGCATGTAGGGCTCGAGCGTCTCGTAGCTGCTCGGCCAGTCGACGGTCGCCATCTTCGGCCGCGAGCCGGGCGCGAACCCGCTCTCGACCAGCATGTCGTTGACCTGCTCGCGCATCGTGTCGACGAAGGTCAGCCGGTGCTTCTGTGCGAACTCCAGCATCACCGGCTGGTCCAGCAACGCGGTGGCCATGTCGGAGTGGTCGATGCCACCGAGCGCGCTGCCCATGTTGAACTCGAGCAACTTGAACCCGTCCTCCGACAGGTACAGGTCACCGCGGCTCTGCTTGGTGACGGTCGTGCCGCGGCTGCGCAGGACCGCCGAGACCTGCGCCTCACTCAGTCCGACGGCCCGGCCGAAGGCGCCGAAGTCACCGCCGTACAGCTTGTCGGGCAGGCTGACCAGGGCGGCGTGCATGTTCAGCATGTCGTGCGCCAGTTGCTCGGTCTCCTCGGCACCGAGGAACAACGGCCGCGACAGGTACCGGCCGCCGTAGAAGGACTGCAGGCCGACGGACTCGGGCTGGGTGCTGGTGAGTTCGGTGGCCGAGATCCCTCGTCGCTTGACCTCGTCGAGATACAGCGCAGTGAGTTCAGCTCGGCTCAAGCCGGTAACCATATGTCGGACCTCCGAGTGGGCTGGGCGGAGCAGAGCCGCTCCTACTCGCAAGAGACCTCGACCTGCCCCCGGAAATACACCCATGGGGGGAGGTATCTGACGGTACCCCCGGCCTCCTCTGGTGGGCATGGAAACCACTGCTCGGCAGGCCACAGCCCGCCACTACCTGATGTGCCCGCCGACCCACTTCGACGTCACCTACTCCATCAACCCATGGATGGATCCCGGCAAACCGACCGACCAGTCGATCGCCATGGACCAGTGGCAGCGGATCCACGACCAGCTGATCGACCTCGGCCACACCGTCGACGTGATCCCGCCACTGGAGGGATTGCCCGACATGGTCTTCGCCGCGAACGGCGCCACCGTGTACGGCGACCGCGCGCTGGTCGCCCGATTCCGGTTCCCCGAGCGGGACGCGGAGTCGGCCGGCTACCTCGACTGGTTCGCCGCCAAGGGACTCAAGGTCCGCCAGGCGGCGCTAGAGAACGAGGGCGAGGGCGACTACCTGGCCGCCGGACCGTGGATCCTGGCAGGCAACGGCTTCCGTACCGACCGCCGCAGCCACGTGGAGACCGAGGAGTACTTCGGCCGCCCGGTGATCGGCCTGACCCTGGTGAACGACAAGTTCTACCACCTGGACACCGCGCTGTCGGCGCTCGACGACCGCACGATCATGTACTACCCGGCGGCCTTCACCCCCGGCAGCCAGGGCATCCTGCGCGAGCTCTTCCCGGACGCGATCATCGCCGACCACGACGACGCCGAGGCGTTCGGACTCAATGCGGTCTCCGACGGCAAGCACGTCCTCATGCCCGAGGGCGCCGCCAACCTGGTCGCCCAGCTGCGCGCAGCAGGCTTCGAGTCCTTCGGCATGGACGTCTCCGAACTGCTCCGGGCCGGCGGCGGCGTCAAGTGCTGCATCCTCGAGCTGCACAACCAGGTCTGATGATCGATTACGACGGCAGGAGGTTCCGCGATGTCGCGCACGCCGAGGGCGATGGCCCGTCGGCCGTGTACCGGCAGCGCGGAGACCTTCTGTGGGCTGACTTCAGCGGCGGCAAGGTACGGCGTGGGTCGCTGACCGGCCTCTGCCGGCCCGACGGGTCCATCGAGTTCACGTACACGATGGCGCTGGCCGACGGGACCGTACTGGCCGGGCATTGCGAGAGCACGCCCGAGATGCTGCCTGACGGCCGCATCCGGCTGCACGAGCGCTGGGAGCGGTACGGGCCGCAGGCGGCCAGTGGCGTCTCCCAGCTGGACGAGATCGCCCCACCACTCTGAGCAGGCCCGTGTATCAGGGCGTGAGCGACTGATGCTCTGGTTGTCATGGATCATGTCGCCGCCGTCCCGGCCGGCAGAGCCGCCGGGAACGGCGACCTCACCGTGCTGCTGACCAGCGTCTCCTCGGACTCGCACACCTGGAACCTGGTGTTCCTGCAGCTCGTGCTGGAAGAGCTGGGCCACCAGGTACACAACCTCGGCGCCTGTGTGCCGGACGACCTGCTGATCGCCGAGACGGAGCGCATCCGCCCGGACCTGATCGTGGTCAGCACCGTCAACGGGCACGGCTTCCACGACGGGCTGCGGGTGATCAGCCAGCTCCGCGACCGGCCGGGCCTGAGCCAGGTACCGGCGGTGATCGGCGGCAAGCTCGGCATCGACGGACCGGGCTCCGACGGCTCCCGCGCCAGGCTGATGTCCGCCGGGTTCGACGCGGTCTTCGACGACGGGACCGGGCTGACCGCCTTCCAGTCGTTCGTCCGTCAGCTGACCACCGGCGTCGCTTCGTGAGCCTCCCGTCCACCGGCTCGTTCGGTGACTTCGTCACGGGCGCGCACCAGGCCGGCCGGCTCGTGGTCCAGCCCCGGATGGGGGTCAGCGAGGCCGCCTCGATGCGCCTGGGGTTGCAGCTCACCAAGGCGGCAGCCGCAACGACCGTGGGTACGATCACGCTCGACAGCTACACCCGGGTCGGCGACCACGACAGCGCCGGCGCGGCGCTGGCGGCCGGTATCGAGCTGAACGGCTACCCGATCGTCGCGCAGGACGTGTCCACCACCCGTGCGGTCCTGGACGGCGTCGTCGGCGTCGACTTCCCGGTCCAGGTCCGGCACGGCTCACCGTTGCCTGCGGCAATCATTCGCTCGCTGGTGGCGGCCGGTCTGCACGCCACCGAGGGCGGCCCGGTCTCGTACTGCCTGCCGTACAGCCGCGCTCCGCTGACCGAGTCGATCCCGAACTGGGCGCTCAGTTGCGAGTTGCTGTCGGAGGTACGGGAGACCGGCGTCGAACCGCATCTGGAGAGCTTCGGCGGCTGCATGATGGGCCAGCTCTGCCCGCCCGGCCTGCTCGTCGCGCTGAGCGTGCTCGAGTGCATGTTCTTCCGCCAGCACGGCATCCGCAGCGTCTCCCTGAGCTACGCCCAGCAGACCGATCCGGACCAGGACGCCGAGGCGATCCTCGCCATGCGCCGGCTGGCTGCGCAGTGGTTGCCGGACATCGACTGGCACGTCGTCATCTACACCTACATGGGCGTCTATCCGCGCACGCCCGAGGGCGCCTCGCGCCTGCTCGAAGAGGCCGCGCGGCTGGCAGTCCGTACGTCGTCCGCCCGGCTGATCGTCAAGACCGTTGCGGAGGGCTATCGGATCCCCACCTTCGCCGAGAACGTCGACGCGCTGGAGACTGCCGCGGCCGCTGCCGCGCGGTGCACCAGGATCATCGGCGACATCGACGACACCGGCATCCACGCCGAGGCGAGCGCGTTGATCGATGCCGTGGTCAACCTCGACCCGGACCTCGGTACCGCGCTCGAACTCGCCTTCCGCCGCGGCTACCTCGACGTCCCGTACTGCCTGCACCCGGACAACGCCGGCAAGGCTCGCAGCTATCTCGACGACACCGGCCGGCTGCAGTGGTCGTCGGTCGGCTCGATGCCGATCCGCGAGTCGGTCCGGCGGACCGGCGCGGGCAAGCTGACCGCGATGGGGCTGCTGTCGACGCTGTCGTACATCGAGCGGAAGTTCGACAGCGCGAGTCTCGAGCAGGAGTACCAGGCCGCACCCGCGGCCGAGCAGCTGCCGGACTCCAAACCACCGCCCCGTGACGAACTGACAGGGAGCAACTTATGACCGAGACCCGGATCCCACCCGCGCAGGCCGCGGCCTCGCTGCCGCCGAGTCCCCGTGAGCACCTGACCTCACCGGTCACCCGGGCGGTCCTCGTGATCCAGAACAAGATGCTGTCCGCGAGCCGCGAGTACCTCACCGGCCGTGGATTCATGGAACTGCTGCCACCGATCATCGGACCGGTCACCGACCCGGGCGCCCGGGGCGCCAAGCAGGTCGACGTCGACTACTACGGCCACCGGTACAAGCTGATGACGAGCGCGATCCTCTACAAGCAGGCGGCGCTGACCTCGTTCGACAAGATCTTCTTCATCGCCCCGAACGTTCGGCTGGAGCCGCTGGAGACGACGTCGACCAGTCGGCACCTGGCCGAGTTCCACCAGATCGACTGCGAGATGGCCGATGCCGGCCGCGACGACGCGCTCGAGCTGGCCGAGGGCCTGGTCCGGTACGTCGTCGAGCGCGTGCTGAGCGACCTGCCGAGCGAACTGCACACGCTCGGCCGGGACGCCGGCGCGCTGGCCGAAGTACTGACCGGGCACTTCGGCCGACGTACGCACTCGCAGGCCGTCGCCGATCTGCATGCCATCGACCACGACCAGAGCCCGGACGCGGAGATCGACTGGGTCGGCGAGGCGAAGCTGTCACAGCAGGTGGACCGGCCGTTCTTCGTCACCGACTACCCCAAGGGGTCCCGCGGCTTCTACGACAAGGAGAGCCCGGACCAGCCCGGCATGCTGCGCAACTTCGACCTGATCGCGGCCGAGGGGTACGGCGAGCTGTGCAGCGGCTCCGAGCGCGAGCAGGACTACGCGACCATCGTCGCCCGGATGCGGGAGACGGCCGAGAACCCGGCGAAGTACGCGTGGTACCTGGAAATGCTCAAGCAGGGCGTGCCACCGAGCGCGGGCTTCGGCTTGGGGCTGGAACGCTTCACCCGCTACGTGGCCGGACTCGACTCGGTCTGGCAGGCGAGCGCGTTCCCGAAGGTGCCGGGTATCCCCTCCCCGTGACCGCCTCGCCGTGCCCAAGCGCCCTGGTGGCCGGTTTCCGGCGAAGATGTCCCGCATGACGGAAGCAACCACAGAGCCGAGGGGCACGCTCAGCCTGGGCCAGGGCACGGCCTTGTACGTCGGGGCCGTGCTGGCCACCGGCGTGATCGCACTGCCGGCTCTGGCCGCCGAGGTGGCCGGGCCGGCGTCGTTGCTGGCCTGGCTCGGCCTGGCGATCGTCTCCGCTCCCCTGGCGGCGACGTTCGCCGCGCTGGGTGCGCGCTATCCGGACTCCGGTGGCGTAGCGACGTACGCGCGCCTGGCCTTCGGCGACAAGGCGGCCGCCGTGGTCGGCTGGTGCTTCTACCTGTCTGTGCCCGTCGGTGGCCCCGCTGCCGCCTTGTGGGCCGGTGGCTACGTCGAAGCCGGCATCGGTGGTGGTGAGAAGACGGTATTGATCACCATGCTGCTCCTGATCCTCGCTGTACCGGCCACCAACGCCTTCGGGATCCAGGTGACCGGCCGGGTGCAGATCGCCCTGGCTGCGCTGCTTGCCGTCTTCCTGGTACTAGCGGTCGCGCTGTCGCTGCCACACGCGGACCTGGCCAACCTGCAGCCGTTCGCACCGCATGGCTGGAAGGCGATCGGCCCGGCGGCCGCACTGCTCGTCTGGAGCTTCGTCGGCTGGGAGGCGGTCACTCACCTGACTGCGGAGTTCCGTAGGCCGGACCGCGACGTACCGCGGGCCACTGCGATCGCAGTGGTGGTCGTCGGCGTGCTCTACCTCAGCGTCGCCTTCGCCACCATCACAGTGCTCGGCCCTGGTGCGGCAGAGACCGATGCGCCACTGGGCGACCTGTTAGCGATCGGCCTCGGCGGCAACTCCCGCATCCTGGCCGCCTGTGCCGCGCTACTGCTCAGCTTCGGCGCCATGAACGCGTACTACGCGGGCGCGTCGAAACTCGGCGCCGCCCTGGCCCGCGACGGCTCGCTGCCCCAATGGCTGACCCAGGGCAGTGCTGCCGGCGAGATCCCGCGCCGTAGCCTCACGTTGCTCGGTGGCATGTCCACAGTGACCGCCTTGATCGTGGTTGCAGCAGGCATCACGCCGTCGTCGTTGGTACTGCTCACCACCGGCCTGTTCGTCACTGTGTACGCCGTCGGTGTCGCGGCCGCCGTCAAGCTGCTGCCACGGGGCAGCAAGGGTCGCCTTGCTGCCCTCGTGGCACAGGGTGCTGTCGTAGTCCTGCTAGTGATGGCTGGGCCCTACTTGCTCTGGGCCTTGATCGTCACAGTGGCCGCACTCGGCTATCGCTGGCTGACCCGCGGTCAGCGGAGTCCGTAGAGGGCTTGCATCCCGAGGACGTCGCCCCGGCCGAGCGTGCGCATGTGTCCGGTACAGCGCCGGACACCCGGGTACATCGTGAGGTTGAGGTCCTCGTCGGCACTGAGGTTCACCAGGCCGTAGACGTGGCCCATCTCGTGGGTCAGGACCGACTCCACGTCGTACCGCCAGCGGTCCTTGTCCGGCGGCAACTCGGGCTTGCACTTGGGGTCGTTGACCGGGTCGTAGGTCCAGTTGTAGTCGGCACTGTTCATCCTGATGTCGGCCTCGACGGCTCGGGTCCGGCCGTGTCTGGTCTCGGACCAGGTGCAGGTCCAGGCCAGGGTCGCCTCGAACGAGCCGCCGGGCAGGTCGCCTTCGTCGATCACGCTGTGGTGATCGCGGTCGCCGCAGGTCGTCGCGCCGTCGACGTACACGAAGTTTCCCTGCCTGGCGGTATGGCCGAGGAGAGCGCCGGACGCGCCGTTCCGGCCGCGCATGCCGCAGGTGTTGCGGCCCTGGGTCATGTTGGCGAGGGACCGCCGGACAGCCGCGTCGAAGTCGGACTGCCGGTTGGTGGCGAGCTTGGTGCCCCACGTCGTACGGAACAACCAGGGTGAGTGCCACTTGTAGTCGCGGAGTGCGTAGGTGTCGCGGTCGCAGGCACCGGGCTGTCCGGCCAGGTCAGGGAACTGGTTGTCCGGCTCGTGCTTGGCGGGAGCCGAACCGGTACTCACCCGCCCCTGCTCGTCGGTGGTCAGGCTGTAGGTGCGGGCGCCGGACGGGTAGAGCAGGTCCATCGTGACGCTGTCGCCTGGCTGCGGGACGGTGAGTGCGACGCCGTCGCCGGCGTCGATGAGTCTGCCGACGGCTCCGCAGGCGACTGCGGAGCGTGCGGCGAGGGCGGTGGAGTGCAGGACGCCTTCCGGCAACCGGCAGGGATTCGTGACGGCGGCAGCGCCGCCGACGGGCAACGTACTGACAGCCAGCGTAAAGGCGGCCAGCACAGTGGTCAGGCGTGCGAACTTCATGGTTTGTGCCCCCCGGCCCAATTGAGAGTGAAACCCCTTACAGAGAAATTGAGGGAGCGGCCCGGCGCGGCTGATACGGGTGTCCGCGAGTCGGTCGGCCGCGGTCCCCGTATTTTCACCGCTCGCTCACCGCCTCTGTCGGTGCAAGAGCTTGCTGCGATCCGATTGAGGTGGCCATCCTGCACGCCGAGACGTTCCCCGAGGCAGCAGTCCGAAGCCGGGCCAAGACCGGTGCTGCCGACGCGTTCCCGCCCGCGGACCAGTACGGGCACGCGCTGTTCGGCGCCGAGACCGGCGGGCCGGAGCCGACCTGCCCGATCGACCGGCACCGGCTCGTACCTCCGGTCTTCGTCCCGCAACGCTTCGCGAAGCTGGTCGAACTGACCCGCGAGCCGGTCTATCGCGACGTCGTGCTCGAGACGACGATCGGCGGGTTCCGGTCCGCGCTGCCGTTGTATGTCTCGGCGTTCGGCTCGACGGAGGCAGCCAGCGTCGCGCTCGGCATCTCCGCCAGCCGGCAGGCCGGACGGCTCGGCATCCCCATGGTCGTCGGCGAGAACGTGATGCCGATGAACAGCTACGGCCGGCTGGAGGAGGACGCCGAACGCTCCCTGCTCGGCCGGATCAGCGCGTACCAGGCCGAGGCGCTCGACGGGTACGGCGGTGTCGTCGTCCAGCAGAGCACCGAGGACGCGGACGCCGAGGTGTGGAACCTGGTCTACAGCGACCCGAACGCCTTGTCGCTCCTGGAGTCGGGCCGGCTGGCCTTCGAACTCAAGGTCGGCCAAGGCGCCAAGCCGGGGCTGGGCGGGATGACGCTGATGGGCGCCGAGTCGGCCGAGCGACTGGCCGATGCCTACCTCCTCGACCCCGTCGTCGGCAACGGCCAGGTCCTGCGCAGCAGCAGCCCGGGCAGCTTCACCGCGGAGATCCTGAAGCAGCAGATCCGGCTCATGCGCAACAACTATCCGCGAGCCCGGATCTGGGTGAAGTTGCCACCGGCACGAGATGTCGCCGCCGCTGCCCGCGTGGCCTGGGAGGCCGGCGCCGATGCGGTGACCGTCGACGGCGCCGAAGGCGGCACGGGCTGGGCGCCTCGCGCGTTCCTCGACCAGGTCGGCCTGCCCCTCGGCGAGTGCCTGCGCCGGATCGGCGAGGAGCGGGCCGGTCGCGAGCAACCCGGCCTCGAACTGGCCGGCGCGACGCCGACCTGCCTGCTGGTGTCCGGGCGGATGTGGGAAGGCGCGCGGATCGCCAAGTCGCTTGCCCTCGGCGCCAACGCGGCCGGCCTGGGCCGGGCCGCGTTGATCGCCGTCGACACCGACCCGGACAACGGCCTGGTCAACCTGGTCGAGTGCCTGGCGCTCGAACTGCAGTTGATCGTGAGCGCCCTGGGCAAGTACCACGTGGAGGCACTCGACCGGGAAGACGTGTGGAGCCCAGTTGGATAAGCCGGCTGGGTAGGCCGGTCGGGTACTAGGCCAGGTGGCGGTTCCGGCGGAGCATGTCGGGCACATCCCGGCGGGCGTGCGCGACGGTCTGCCGGCTGCGGACCAGATCCACCAGTTCCGCGGTCGGCTCGACCCCGAGCTCGGTGGCCAGGCTCTTGCGGAAGAACTCCAGCCGCCGGATCGCCTCCACCACGTTGTCCTCGGCCAGATGCACCTCGATCAGCACCCTGGTCGCGCTCTCCCGCAACGGCTCCAGCCGTACCGCTGCCATCGCCGCCTCGATCGCCTCGGCGTACCGGCCGTCGCAGGTCAGCGCCTGGGCGGTCAGCTCGAGCGCGTGCAGCTGCAATTGGCGCAGCCGCTCCCGTCCCAGCAGGACCCAGTCGTCGTACCAGCCCGGAAGCAGCTCCCCCATCGTGGCCAGCGTCGGCAGCAACCCCTGATCGGCGCCGCACTCGCCGTCGTTGATCACCCGGCGGATGGCGGTGACCAGCGTGCTGACGTCTACATCAAGCGATTCATCCAAACGCAGCGTCTCGTCGCCGGTGACCAGCGGGTGCTCGCTCAACTGCCGCAGCCGCCACAGAGCGGTCCGCAGACAGGCCTGCGCCTTCGAGTCGGACACCTCCGGCCAGAGCGTGCCAGCCACCTCCGCACGGCTGGACCGGCCGCGGAGCGCGACGTACGCGACCACCCGCCGGGCGCTCAGCGGAATGGACAGCGTCTGCTGGTCCACCACCGCCCGGAAACCGTCGAGCAGCCGGAGTTTCGGTACGTCCGGATTTTCTTCGGGCACAAAATCCGGCGTCGGCTCACCGACTAGACCGGATTCATTCGTCATATGTCCCCCCACAGGCATGAATTCCCACTTCCTGTGATTACTGGGCGACGCTCCGTTACGGCGAAGACTTTCGCCGGATCCGTCTCCCGATATGGGCATCGGCGACCTCCTCATCAGTGACCCCTGCGTTACCTGCGGTGAAGTCTGAATCCTCAGCTAATCGAGTACAAGGCATTGGCCCGGCAGATATCAGACATTTCCCCGGCAGTTCCCGAACGAACCCCTGAACCGGCGCTCGCCGACAGTCTCTGTATCACCCGTGGCGCCCGGCCCCCTCTCGTTGGGTAGTGCTCAGCCCGGGAGGCAAACGCGTGGACGACGACAACACCGACGGTGTCGTGCTGCAGTTCGGTAGCGGTTTCCAGCCCTACCGCCAGTACCTGCTGGAGGGCGCGGCGAAACGCCGGCCGCTGTGGCTGATCGACGACGAACCGGTCGGCTGGCAACAGCCCTACCTGGCCGGCAGCAGCGTCGTCGTTCCCTTGCAGGGATCCGGTCTGGTCCTTGATCACGACGCTCTGCTCGCCGCGGCCGAGGCGGTCGCGCAGACCCACCGGGTCCGCGGCGTCTTCACCTACGACGAACCATCGGTGATCATCACCGCCCTGGTGGCCGACCGGCTCGGGCTCACCGGCCTGACGCCCGCGGGCGCCGAAGGATGCCGCAACAAGGTCAAGAGCCGAGAGGCACTGACCGCTGCCGGACTTCCGCAACCACGGTTCGCGGTAGTCACGACGGCCGAAGCCGCCGCTACCGCGGCCGCGGAGATCGGGTACCCAGTGGTGGTCAAGCCGCGCGGGATGGCGGCCAGCATCGGCGTCGCGCTGGTGAACGGCCCCGACGACATCGCCGCTGCCTTCGAGCGGGCCGACGACTCCAGCCGGAGCGGACCGGTCGCGTACCACGGTGGCGCCCTGATCGAGGAGCTCGTCGACGGGCCGGAGATCAGCGTCGACGGCGCCGTGGTCGACGGCGTCTACACGCCCTTCTGCATCGCGCACAAGCAACTCGGGCCGCCGCCGTACTTCGAGGAGATCGGCCACATCGTCGACGGCAACGACCCGTTGCTGACCGATCCCGAGCTGCGCGAACTCCTCCGCTCGGCCCACGCGGCCCTCGGCGTGCCGTACGGGATCACCCACACCGAGATCCGGTTCAGCTCCCGCGGCCCGACGATCATCGAGGTCAACGGGCGGCTCGGCGGCGACCTGATCCCGTACGTCGGAAAGCTTGCCACCGGCATCGATCCGGGCGCCGTGCTGGTCGACGTGGCCGAAGGCGTCCAGCCCGACCTGACGATGGATCACCGCAGCTGCGTCGGGATCCGGTTCTGCTACCCGCCCGAGGACGCCCGCGTGGTGGAGATCACGGTGCCGGAGCCGGGCGCCGTACCGGGCCTGATCGAGGCGCACCCGATGGTGCCCGCCGGAGCGACCGTACGGCTGCCGCCACGCGCGCACATCGGCCGGCACGCCTACGTCATCTGTACCGCCGACGACCCCGGCACCTGCGCCGACCGGCTGACCGCCGCGGCGGAGCTGGTCGAGCTGAAGTACGAAGCGCTGAACGAGACCGAGTTCTCCGGCCGGCCATGGTGAGCCGAGTCCCGAGCCACAACAACTGGGAGCCCGCATGACAAACCGTGAGGTCGAGTTACTCGCAGTCGGTGGAGGTCCGGCGAACCTGGCCCTGGCCGTCGCGGTCGAGGAGCTCGGGATCGACGGCCTGGCAGAGAACTCGCTGGTGATCGAGCGCGGCCACACGGTCGAGTGGCAGCGCGGTCTGCTGCTGCCGTGGACGAAGAGCCAGGTGGCCTTCGCCAAGGACCTGGTGACGCTGCGGAACCCGCGCAGCAAGTTCACCTTCCTCAACTACCTGCGCAGCGTCGGCCGGCTCGACGACTTCATCAACATGGGCAGCTTCACGCCGTACCGGGTGGAGATCTCCGGCTACCTCAGCTGGGTGGCGCAGTCGCTGCAGAAGGTGAAGTTCGAGCTCGGCTGCGAGTGCACGTCGATCGCGCCGGTCCGGGACGCGTCCGGCACCCTGACCGGCTGGCTGACCAAGCTCGCGGACGGCAGCACGATCTCCAGCCGGTACCTCGTGATCGGCGCCGGTCGCGATGCGTACGTGCCGCCGGTTCTCGCCGGGCTGCCCGCCGACCGGCTGGTGCACAGTACGCAGTACCGGTACCGGATCGCGGAGCTGGCCAAGGACAAGCCGCATCGCGTGGCCGTCATCGGCGCGGCGCAGAGCGCGGCCGAGATGTTCCGGGCGCTGCAGAACGACCTGCCGACCGGCGACGTGAACTGGGTGATGCGGTCGATCGGGCTGCGCGCGTACGACACCAACAAGTTCATCAACGAGCTGTACTACCCGTCGTTCATCGACAAGGTCTGGGACGCGCGGCCGGAGGGCCGCGAGCAGATCCTGCGCGAGATGCACCTGACGAACTACTCCGGCGTCGAGACCGACCTGCTGCAGGACCTCTACACCGGGATGTACCTGGACAAGCTGCACGGCGTCGACCGGCGCCGCCTCATCACGATGACCGACATCACCGGCGCCCGCGAGGAAGGCGACGAGGTCGTCCTCGAGCTGACCGACCGGCGCAGCGACAAGGTCACCGAGTTGCGGCTCGACTACGTCTTCCTCGGCACCGGCTTCGTCCGCGAGATGCCTGCGATGGTTCGCGATCTCAGCGCGGCGATCGGGCTGGACCAGATCGGCGTCACCCGCAAGTACCGGCTGGAGCTGAACGAGGAGTCGGACGCGGCCTGCTACCTGCAGGGGGTGAACGAGGCGACGCACGGTATCGCCGACTCACTGCTCAGCGTGCTCGGCAACCGGGCCGGCGACATCATGAGCGACCTGCTCGCCCGCCGGTCCGGCCAGACCGACGGGTCCGGCCGGACCAACGGGACGCACCGGACCGTGGACGAGCTCGCCGCGGTACCGCTGTCGGCCGACGGCGCGCTGCACAGCTGAACCCTTACACCTGAACAGAGAGGCCGCCATGTCCGCAACAGACAGTTCCCTGCTGCCCAAACCCGGCCGTGGACTGGCGGTCGCCGGCGGTCTCGTCGCCGCTGCCGGCGTCGTGCTCGGCATCGCGTACGCCGTCGGCTGGCTCGATCCGGATCACCATGCAGCCGCGGCCGGTCCGGTCGCACCGGCCGCGGCGTCGCCGGCCCAGCTGATGTGGCGGTCGCTGGTCGCGGTCGCCGTCGTCTGCGCGCTGGCGACCGTCTTCGGCAAGCTCGCGAAGATGATCGGCCAGCCGCCGGTGGTCGGCGAGATCATCGCGGGGCTGATCCTGGGCCCGTCGGTGATCGGATCATTGGCGCCCGGGCTGTTCAACGCGATCGTGCCTTCGGCGGTACTGCCCAACCTGAATCTGCTCGCCCAGGCCGGGCTGGCGATCTTCATGTTCACCGTCGGCGCCGAGTTCGGGCGGGACAAGCTCGGCCGGGATCGAGGGGCGATCGCCGGTGCCAGTCTCGCGATCATGGCCGTACCGTTCGCGCTCGGTGTGATCGCGGCGCTGCCGCTGTACTCGACGCTGGCCGGCCCGTCGGTCGGGCGGCTGCCGTTCGTCATCTTCATCGGTACCGCCCTCGCGATCACCGCATTCCCGGTGCTGGCGCGGATCGTGCAGGACTTCGGCCTGGTCGGTACCCGGCTCGGCTCGCTGGCCATGCTGTGCGCGGCCGTCGCCGACGTACTCGCCTGGTGCGCGCTGGCGATCGTGCTCGCGATGATCAAGTCCTCCGACCTCACGACGGCTCTGGTCGCCCTGGTCCTGACCATCCTGGTCGGCGTCGGCTGCGTGTTCGTCCTCAAGCCCGTACTGCGCTGGGCCGCCGATCGGTACGCCGCTGCGCTGCCCACCCCGATCCTGGTGCTCGCGGTTCTCGCGCTGATCCTCGGCCTGGCCGCGGCGACCGACGCGATCGGCGTGCACGCGATCTTCGGCGGCTTCCTGGCCGGGCTGGTGGTACCGAAGGAGATCCTGCCGGTGAAGCAGGTGTCCGAGCAGATCTGCGGGCTGAACCGGGCGCTGCTGGTGCCGGTGTTCTTCGCCTCGATCGGCCTGAAGACCGACGTCAACGCGGCGATCTCGCATCCTCAGGTCCTCGCGGCCGGTGCCTTGCTGCTGGTGGTCGCGGTGGCCGGCAAGTTCCTCGGCGCGACTCCGGTCGCTCGAGCCGGCGGTCTGCCGGTCCGGTCGGCGATCGGGCTCGGCGTACTGATGAACGCCAGAGGCATCACCGAGATCGTCGTGCTGTCCGCCGGCCTCAGCGCCGGGCTGATCAACCAGGGCGCTTTCACGGTGATGGTGATGATGGCGCTGATCACCACGATGATGGCGCTGCCATTGCTCCGGCTGCTCGGATCGTCGCTTCGCGAACCCAGCGCGACCGAACAATCACCCATTGCTGATACGTATGCCAGCGGTGACGCCAAGACCGTCGTTCCGTGACGCCATCACTACGCCTGCGTGACGGCGCCAGTGATCGAATAGTCACCGAAGGCAGCACTGACGACGGCCGCTGGGGGCGCGTGAGGCACAGGTCGCTTCAAAGGTAATGCCGAGTGAGGTTTCATCCAGCCCACAGTTCCCTGCGGGCTGCCTGCTGACGTCCGCCAGCGTCGGCAGGACACACCTGTGCCTTTTTGCCCCCGCCGCCGGTCGCTCATTCTGCGTGAATCAGCGAAAGGACGTGGAACGTGTCGACGATCTCGCCACGCAAAACCGAACGGACGCCCGAGGGAAATCGCCACCACACCGATTCCGGACCTTCGTTGGAGGTCCTCCTCGGCCGGGCCCTGGACTCCGATTGGTCGGCGTGGAAGGAGCTGGAGGGCCGCTACGCCCACCTGCTCACCCACGCGGCCCGCGGCGTCGGTCTCAGCCACAGCGACGCAGCGGATGTCGCCCAACTCACCTGGCTGCGCCTGTGGCAGCACGGACGCCAGATTCGCGACCCCGAGTGCCTGCCGGCCTGGCTGGCCGCGACGGCCCGGCGCGAGGGACTGCGGCTGGCGATCAGCCGGAAGCGGTACCTCCTGTACGCCGACCCGACCGCGGAGCACAGCGACGGCCAGCGGACCGCGGTCCTCGACGTCTACCCGGTCGACGGGGAGTACGAGCCCTCTACGGAACAGGCCCTGCGGCGGCTGCCCGGCCGGTACCAGCGGCTGATCCGCCTGTTGATGTCGGACAGCTGCCCGTCGTACACCGAGATCGCGGAGATGCTGAACCTGCCGATCGGCAGCATCGGCCCGATGCGGATGCGAGCCCTGCAGATGCTCCGCCGGACGCCGGAACTGGCGGGCGCAATGGCCCATTGAGCCAGGCGGCGTGGTCGACGTTCTGTGCCGAAGTCATTGCATTCAGTGGCCGGTCGACTGCATTCTTGGGGCGCCCCGATCGATTGTGAGGAGATCGATGAGAATCCGCCCCAGCTCCGCCCTGCTCGCCACCCTGTCTTCGTTCGTCCTGACCGCCGCGGCCGCCGGTGGTGCCCTCGCGGCGATCCCGCCCGAAGCACCACCGGCCGCTGCCGGTCCGGCCGCCACCGGTCCGGCCGCCACCGGTCCGGCCGCCACCGGTCCGGCCGCCACTGGTCCGGCCGCCACTGGTCCGGCCGCCACCGGCCTGGTCGCCGCCCCCTCGGCGACCGACACCGACGGCGACTCGTTGCCCGACACCTGGGAGACCAACGGCTACGACGCCAACGGTGACGGTGTCATCGACGTGAACCTGCCCGCGATGGGCGCGACGGCGAACAAGAAGGACCTGTTCGTCGAGATGGACTACATGAGCGGCCGGCTCGCCACCACGGCCGCCTTCGACCGGATCAAGGCGGTCTTCGCCGCGGCGCCGGTCAGCAACCCCGACGGCAGCACCGGCATCCGGATCCACCTCGACGGCGGGCCGGCGGCCGGTTCGGCGTACAACCTCGGCGGCGGCAACCAGGTGCCGTACGACAGCAACCTGCAGCCCGCGGAGTCGCAGACCGACGCGATCAAGAACGCCAACTTCGCCCCGGCTCGCAAGGCCGTCTTCCACTACATGCTCTGGGCCGACGACTACGACAACACCTGCAGCAGCGGCAACGCGTTCGCCATCCCGAACGACACCTTCATCGTCACGATGGGCCCGAAGTGCAACTGGACCGTCACCGAGAACCGCAACGTGGGCACCTTCATCCACGAACTCGGCCACGACCTCGGCCTGACCCACGGCGGCACCGACCACGTGAACTACAAGCCGAACTACCTCAGCGTGATGAACTACTTCTTCCAGTTCGACGGCGTCCCCCGCACCAGCGGCGCCAACTGGTTCAGCTACTCGAACTTCGCCCCACCCGCCCTGAACGAGAACAGCCTGCGTGAGTCGGTAGGCCTCAACACCACCACCGCCTCCACCTGGAAGACCTACTGGAAGTGCCCCAACGGCACCACCCGCACCTCCGGCGCCGCCAACGCCCCCATCGACTGGAACTGCGACGGCGGCACCGCGGACACCGCCGCCACGAGCATCAACGGCGACTCCAGCCGCACCACCCTCACCGCCCAGAACAACTGGGCCAACATCCGCTTCGGCGGCGGCGACGTAGGCGGCGGCAGCCCCCAGTCCAAGACGGCCGCCAGCGAGCTTCGCGAACTGACCCAACAGGAGTACGAAAGCTTCAAGACCCGCTGACCCGAGGAACACTCGGGCTCTGTCGACGGCGCTTACAACACTTCGGGCTCGCAATGCCAGGGCTCGCGTGGATGCCGGGGTGCTGCTTCGAAGGAACCCTGGATCGCGTCACCGGGCTGCTTGAGTGTCCTAGTCGTTGTGGTGGGTATCAAGGGCGCTTCGCGTCCCTTCGGGATCGAACAAGTTCGACCCTTGACACCCACCACCACTACCAGGGAAAGACGCAGCTATCCCGGATCCGCTGACAAGACCGGCAACAAATGGCAGATTCACCACCAAAGCCCCACCAACCCGCCACGAAACGACCACGGCCAACCCCATCGAGCAGGCCACCACCGAGCCAACCCCGTCGAGCAGGCCACCACCGAGCCGCCCCCGCCGGGCGGGCCGCCACCGGGCGGGCCGCCACCCCCCGTCCGACCCTTGCCCGACCACCGGCTCGAAACACCCTCCGCCCCCAAAACCAGTTGCCCGAGGCACCTAGTACTCCACCCGAGCATCCCCCGGCAACGGATCCACTCACGTCGAGCACAAAGTCGCCAAACCCGCACCGCCACGCACGCACAACCCCCACCAACCACCCCGACACGCCGAGGGCAAGCGATTACCCACCGAGTTACGCATGCACCGACGACCGCTAGCTGTCGCTAGCAACCAACTCTGCCCGGCTGGCAGCCGTTCCCCGCAGACCAGACGGCCAGACCACCGACAGCTCAGCGCCCCCGCCACCCCCTTGATCCATTCCTCCGCCGCAACGATCTCGCTCCGCCGCCGTCACCCGCCGACCGAGGGCATCACCCGGACCGCCACGCATACACAACCCCCACCAACCACCCCGACACGCCGAGGGCAAGCGATTACCCACCGAGTTACGCATGCGCCGACGACCGCTAGCTGTCGCTAGCAACCAACTCTGCCCGGCTGGCAGCCGTTCCCCGCAGACCAGACGGCCAGACCACCGACAGCTCAGCGCTCACCACGGCAACCCCGCAGCCACAGCACCCTTGGCTCAGTACCGCGCAACCACAGCGCCCTCACCACTGCGCCCTCACCACAGCACCTCAACAACCCCGCGGCCCAGCGGCAACACCATGGCGACCGCGGTATGCGGGGAGGCCGGCCTCGGCCGGCGGGTGTTAGTGGTGGGTGAACTTCGGGGGGCGGGTGTCAGTGGTGGGTGAACTTCGGGGGGCGGGTGTCAGTGGTGGGTGAACTTCGGGGGGCGTTTTTCGGTGAAGGCGGTCATGCCTTCGGTGCGGTCGTCGAGGGCGAAGGTGGCGTGGAAGGTGCGGCGTTCGAAGAGGATGCCTTCGGTGAGGGTTGATTCGAAGGAGCGGTTGACGGCTTCCTTGGCTGCGTAGACGGCAGGCAGGGACATTTCGGCGATTTTGTGGGCGACCTCCGAGGCCTCGGCGAGCAGCGACGCGGCGGGGACGACGCGGGAGACCAGGCCCGCGCGTTCGGCTTCGTCGGCGGAGATCGTGCGGCCGGTGAGGATCAGATCCATCGCCTTCGCCTTGCCGATGGCGCGGGTGAGGCGTTGGGAGCCGCCGATGCCGGGGATGACGCCGAGGGTGATCTCCGGCTGGCCGAACTTCGCCGTGTCCGAAGCGATCAGGATGTCGCAGATCATCGCCAGCTCGCACCCACCACCCAGCGCGTACCCGCTCACCGCCGCGATCAACGGCGTACGAACCGCCGCCAGCCGATCCCAGGCCGTGAACCAGTCCGACAGATACATATCCTGGTACGACTGCGCAGCCATCTCCTTGATGTCGGCGCCGGCCGCGAACGCCCGCTCCGACCCAGTGATCACGATCGCACCCACCGAACGATCGGCGTCGAGCGTGGTAGCGGCCTCGACCACCTCCACCATCAGCGCCTCGTTCAGGGCGTTCAGCGCCTTCGGCCGGTTCAGCGTGATCGTCGCGGTCCGCCGGTCGCGGGTGACGATGATGTTCTCGTAGCTGGTCATGAGGCGTCCCGGATCTCGTTGATGATGGCGGAGAAGTCGAGTGCAGAACCGTTGCCAGCGGCAAATTCTTGGTAGAGCGCCGCGGCCAACGCGCCCAGGTTGCTCGCGGCGCCCACAGTCGAAGCCGCCTGGACAGCAAGTCCAAGGTCCTTCGCCATCAGCGGAGCAGCAAAACCAGGCTGGTACGACCGGTTGGCCGGACTGGTGGGCACCGGCCCCGGCACCGGGCAGTTGGTCGTCAACGCCCAGCACTGCCCAGAAGCAGTCGACGTCACATCGAACAGCGCCTGATGCGACAGCCCGAGCTTCTCGCCCAGCACAAAAGCTTCACTGACCCCGATCATCGAGATCCCGAGGATCAGGTTGTTGCAGATCTTCGCCGCCTGCCCAGCCCCTGGATCACCGCAGTGGACGATCCGCCCAGCCATCGGCTCGAGAACCGATCGCACGGCCGCCAGGTCCGCAGCCAGCGCCCCGACCATCAGAGTCAGCGTGCCGGCCGCAGCGCCGACCACCCCTCCGGACACAGGCGCGTCCACCGCGCGATGTCCCGCCGCGACGACCAGCGCGGCAGCCTCCCGGGCATCCGACACCGCGATCGTCGAGCAGTCGACGAACAGCGCTCCCGCAGGCGCCGACGCCAACAGACCCGGCACCTCAGCAGTCCCTTGGTAAAGGTCGAGAACATGCCGGCCACTCGGCAGCATCGTGATCACCACCTCGGCGCCCGCCACCGCCTCAGCAGCAGAAGCGGCCATCAGCACGCCCGCCTCGACTGCGGCAGAGCGAGCCGCGTCCGAAGGATCGAAGCCGGTCACCGCATACCCAGCCTTGACCAGGTTGGCCGCCATCGGCCCACCCATGTTGCCCAGCCCGATGAACCCAACCGTCTTCACGATGCACTCTCCTGACTCAGTCCAAGCTCATCAGCGCCCAGCCCGGCGAAGTACGAAGCAACAACCGACTCAGCGACATCGTCGAGCCGGGCAGGCATCCACTGCGGATTGCGATCCTTGTCGATCACCTGCGCCCGCACCCCCTCGAGGAAGTCGTGCGACCCCTGGAACCGCAACGACAGCCGATACTCCTGATCCAGCGCCTCCCGCAGCGACGACAGATCCGCCGCCTCCCGCAGCGCCCGCAACGTCACCCGTACCGAAGTCGGCGACTTCGAAGCCAGTACGTCGGCAGTCGACCGAGCCGCCCCCACCTCAGAACCCATCAACCGGGCCAGGATCTTCACCACGTCATCGCCCTCGTACGCCGCATCGATCCACTCACGATCCGCAAGCAACCCAGCAGCCGGAGCCTCCGCAACCACCGCGGCCAAGGCCTCCGCCGGTGCCACGCAAGCAAGCGAAGCGATCAAGCCGGGAAGCCGGTCACTCGGCACGTACCAATCGGCCAGCCCGACAGCGATCGCGTCACCCGCCCGCACCGACCCAGCGGTCAGCGCCAGATGCGTCCCCAGCTCCCCCGGCGCCCGCGACAACAACCAGGTCCCGCCGACATCAGGGAAGAACCCGATCCCCGTCTCCGGCATCCCGATCTTCGACCGCTCGGTCACGACCCGCACCGAGGCATGCGCCGACAACCCGATCCCGCCACCGAGCACGATCCCGTCCATGATCGCCACGAACGGCTTCGGGTACTCCGCGATCGTCGCATCCAGCCGGTACTCCGCGGCCCAGAACTCCACCGACGCCGTACCGCCGGCCAGCCCGTCCTGGTAGATCGACACGATGTCGCCCCCAGCACACAACCCACGCTCGCCGCTCCCGGTGAGCACCACCGTCTGCACCGACGGATCAACAGCCCACGACTCCAACGCCGCCTGGATCAGATCCACCATCTCGTGCGTCAACGCATTGATCGCCTGAGGCCGATTGAGCACGATGTGCCCCGCCTGCCCGTCCTGGCTGATCAGCACCACCGGCTCACTCATGCCGCCGCCTCGATCAGGGCCCGGCCGACGATCAGTCGCATGATCTCGTTGGTTCCTTCCAGGATCTGGTGGACGCGCAGGTCGCGGACCACCTTCTCGATGCCGTACTCGCTGAGGTACCCGTAGCCCCCGTGCAACTGCAAAGCCTTGTTCGCAACGGTGAACGCGGAATCGGTGACGAACCGCTTCGCCATCGCACACACCTTGGCCGCGTCAGCCGCCCGGCTGTCGAGCGTCCGAGCCGCGTGATGCAACAGGCACCGCGAAGCCTCCAACTCGGTGGCCATATCGGCGAGCTGAAACACCAACGCCTGCTGGCTGATCAACGGCCCACCGAAGGCCGACCGGGACTGCAGATAGCTGGTCGCCTGCTCCAAAGCCCATTGCGCACCACCGAGCGAGCAAGCGGCGATGTTCAGCCGCCCACCGTTGAGCCCGCGCATCGCGATGCCGAACCCCTCGCCCTCGTCCCCCAGCCGCTGAGAGACAGGCACCCGTACGCCGTCCAGGATGACCTGCCGAGTCGGCTGCGCATGCCACCCCATCTTGCGCTCGTTGGCCCCGAAGGACAGCCCAGCCGCATCGCCCGGCACGATGAAAGCCGTGATCCCCCGCGGCCCCGCGTCCCCAGTACGCGCCATCACGACGTACACGCTGGACGACCCGGCCCCGGAGATGAACTGCTTCACCCCATCGAGCACATAGTCGGAGCCGTCGCGCCGAGCAGTCGTGCGCAAAGCACCGGCATCCGAACCAGCCTCGGGCTCGGTGAGGCAGTAGCTCCCAAGCCCTTCCATACTGGCCAGTCCGGGCACCCATTGCTTCCGCTGGTCGTCCGTACCGGCCGAGTCGATCATCGACGTGACCATGTTGTGGATCGACACGTACGCCGCGATGGCGGTGTCCCCGCGTGCCAGCTCCTCGAAGATCGTCACCGCCTCGAGCCGGCCGAGCCCGGACCCGCCGACATCCTCCGCGACACAGATCCCACCCAACCCCAGATCACCCGCACGCCGCAGTACGTCGACCGGAAAGTGCTTGGCCTGATCCCACTCGATCGCGTGCGGGGCCAGCTCGTGCTCGGCGAACCTGCGCACCTCCCGCGCGATCGCCAGCAGCTCCTCGTCGTCCGAAGTCATCGGGTCAGCTCATCGTCGGGATGACGAAGCTGGCACCCTCTTTGGCCCCGGACGGCCACCGCGACGTCACCGTCTTGGTCTTGGTGTAGAAGCGGAAGGAGTCCGGCCCGTGCTGGTTGAGGTCGCCGAATCCGGACCGCTTCCAGCCGCCGAAGGTGTGGTACGCGATCGGCACCGGAATCGGTACGTTCACCCCGACCATGCCGACATTGACCCGGGCCGTGAAGTCCCGCGCGGTGTCGCCGTCCCGGGTGAAGATCGAGACACCGTTGCCGTAGGCATGCTCACTCGGCAACCGCAGCGCCTCCTCATAGGTCTCGGCGCGCGCGATCACGAGCACCGGCCCGAAGATCTCCTCGTCGTAGATCCGCATGCCGGGGACGACCTTGTCGAACAGCGTCGGCCCGAGGAAGAAGCCCGACTCATGGCCGGCCAGCACGAAGTCGCGACCGTCCACCAGCAGCTCCGCGCCCTCTTCGACCCCGGCCCCGATGTAGTCGATCACCCGCTGCCGCGCCTCGGCGGTGACCAGCGGTCCGTAGTCGGCCTCTTCATCCAGGCTGTGCCCAACGGTCAGCCCCGCGATCCGCTCCTGGAGCTTCAAGACGAGCGCGTCGGCCGTCTCCGCGCCGACCGGCACCGCGACCGAGATCGCCATGCACCGCTCGCCGGCCGAACCGTACCCAGCGCCGATCAGCGCATCGGCGACGTCATCGAGATCAGCGTCAGGCATCACGATCAGGTGGTTCTTGGCGCCACCGAAGCACTGAGCCCGCTTGCCGTTCGCGGCCGCCGACTCGTAGATGTACTGCGCGATCGGCGTCGACCCGACGAAGCCGACAGCCCGGACCCGCTCGTCCTCCAGCAGCGTGTCGACCGCTTCCTTGTCGCCGTTGACGACGTTGAACACGCCGGCCGGCAACCCGGCCTCGAGGAACAGCTCCGCGATCCGCAACGGCACCGAAGGATCCCGCTCGGACGGCTTGAGAATGAACGCGTTGCCCGCGGCCAGCGCCGGCCCGGCCTTCCACAGCGGAATCATCGCCGGGAAGTTGAACGGAGTGATCCCCGCGACCACGCCAAGCGGCTGCCGCATCGAGTAGACGTCGATCCCGGTCCCGGCGCCGGTCGTGTACTCACCCTTGAGCAGGTGCGGACCGCCGGCGGCGAACTCGATCACCTCCAGCCCACGCTGGATGTCACCCTTCGCATCAGCAACGGTCTTGCCGTGCTCACTCGACAGCAGACGAGCCAGCGACTCCATATCCCGATTGACCAGGTCGAGGAAGCGCAGCAGCACCCGAGCCCGCCGCTGCGGGTTCCACGCCGCCCACTCGAGCTGAGCTCGCTCGGCGTCATCGATCGCCGCGACGACCTCTGCCTTGCTCGCCAACGGCACCCGCGCCTGCACCCCGCCGGTGTTCGGATCGAAGACGTCGGCGAACCGCCCCGAGGTCCCCGCCCGATGCTGCCCGGCCACGAAATGGCTCAACTCGTTGCTCAACGTCTCACTCCCGGACATCGCGACTGCGATGGGCAGCCTCACCAGATACTAGGAAGCCCGACTATATACATGGACGTCCTACTAAATCTCCGTGATCTACCCCACCGCCGACCACCGAGCGGCACCCCGTGCCGGAGTGCGACGATGGCGGGAGGCTGAGCACGGGGAGAGCGATGCTGGAGGTTCGGGTACTGGGGCCCGTCGAGGTGACCGCCGCCGGCGTGCCGCTGATGCTGGCGGGAACGCTGGAGCGGGCACTGCTCGTCCGGCTCGCCCTGGCCGGCGGCCGGAGTGTGTCCGACGATCAACTCGTCCGCGATCTGTGGGGCGACGCCGAGCTGGCCCGTCCCGTCCAGCGCCTCCGAGTGCTCGCCTCGCGGCTCCGGTCCAGCCTCGGCCCGCACGCCGAGCTGTTGCAGCGATCACCGGCCGGCTTCTCCCTCGCGGCCGGCGCGCTCGACCTGGAGCTCGCAACCAAGGCCACCGAACGGATGTACCGAGCCCGTACGGCGGGCGACCGCGTAGCCGCCGACCGAGCCGCCACCGAAGCACTCCAGCAATGGCGCGGCCCCGCGCTGACCGGCCTTCGCACTGTCCCGTACGCCGCCAAAGACGCCGAACACCTCGACGCGGAACACCTCGAACTCCAGCTGGCCCTGCTCGAATCCGAAGTCGACCGCCACTCCCCCACCGCCGGCGCCGAACTGGACCGGCTGGCTCGCCAGAACCCACTCCACGAACGCCTGATCGGCCTGCTCGCCCGCTCCCTGTACTACGACGGCCGCCGCGCCGACGCCCTCAACGCGCTGACCCGCCTGAAGGAACGGCTCGCCGACCAACTCGGCATCGACCCCACCCCCGCCACCATCGATCTCGAACTGAAACTCCTCCGGCACGATCCAGCCCCACAGCCGCCGGCAACACCGCGAGCAGTTCCCGTCCGCGCCCCCGAGGCGGGCAGCGTCTTCGTGGGCCGAGCCGACGAGTTGTGCACATTGGCGGCCGAGTTGGCCCGCCCCGGCCTCGTCACCGTGCTCGGCGGCCCCGGCGTCGGCAAGACCCGGCTCGCCCAAGAAGTTGCCCTCAGCACCCAATCCACCGGCCGCCAGGTCGGCTGGCTCGACCTCGCTCCGCTGCGCTCACCAGCCTCGGTGAACGGCGCACTGGAGGCCGCGATCGGGCTCGACAGCCGCCCCGGCGATCCCATCGCTCACTGCGCCGAAGCGCTCGACGGCAGCCTGCTCGTCATCGACAACGCCGAACACCTCATCGACGAGGTCGCCAAGCTGGCCGCCGAACTGCTCCGTACCGCCCCAGCGCTCTCGATCCTCGTCACCTCGCAACGCCCGCTCCACATCAGCGGCGAAGAGCTCCACCACCTCCACGCACTACCCGCCGACGCCGCAGTCGCCCTCTTCTGCGCCCGCGCCGGCGCACTACCAGGCCCTGAAGCCGAGGCGATCTGTACTGCGGTCGACCGCCTCCCCCTCGGCATCGAACTGGCTGCCGGCCTCACCAGAACCCTCACCATCACCCAGATCGCGAAGCGGATCAACGACCGCCTGAGACTCCTCATCGGCGGCCCCCGTGACAACGGCCGCCGCCACACCAGCCTGCAATCGGCGCTCGACTGGAGCCATGACCTGCTCGACCCCACCAGCCGGATCGTCCTGCGCAGGCTGGCCGTGTTCCCCGGCGGCTGCACTCTCGAAGCGGCCGAAGCCGTGATCTCCGGTGACGACCTCCCCGCTGCCGACATCGTCCCCGTGCTCACCGAGCTCGTCGACCGATCGCTGGTGACGGTACGTTCCGCGGCCGGCGTACGACGCTTCGGCCTGCTCGAAACCGTCCGCGACTACGCCACCAACCGGCTCCGCGAGTCGGGCGACGAACCCGTCGTACGGGAGCTGCAGATCGTTTGGTGCCGGCAACTCGCGACGACGGCTGACACCGGTGGCGACCCCGGCTCCAAGGAGCTGATCGCCGTCGTGAACGAGGAGGAGCCGAACCTCCGGTCCGCGATCGACTGGTGTCTGGGCGACGGCGGCCGGCCCGAGGCGGTACTCGGCCTCGTCTCGCCGCTGTGGTGGCACTGGCGGATGCGCGGATCATTGCCCCAGGCACGTATCTGGCTCCGCACCGGACTCACCCACACCGGCCCGGAACCGACCACCGACCAGGCCGTCGGACTTCGTGTACTGGCCTCGGTCGCCCGGCACAGCGGCGACCTCGACGAAGCCCTCGACTGCGGCGAACGGGCGCTCACCGCGTTCCACGCGCTCAGCGACAGCGGCGGGCTCATCCTCACCTTGTACGGCCTCTGCCTCACCAGCATCGGCCTGGAGAGGTACACCGACGCCATCGACTACGGCGAGGACGGTTGCCATCTGGCCGCGGCCGTCAACGACCAGACCATGCTGGCCGGCCTGCTGGACAACCTCGGCATCGCGCTGCGCTGCCTGGGACGACTCGACGAGGCCGAGGCAAAGATTCTCGAAGCTCTGCGGATCCAGCCCGACGACGAGTTCGCGGTCGCTGCCGAGACCGAGCACCTGGCCCTGATCGCCGCCCTCCGCGGCGACCCGGTCCGCGCCCGCCAACTCAGCCTCCAGGCCCTTCGCTACTTCCGCGATCGCGAGCTGGTCGAGGCACAGGTCGGCATCCTCGAATCCATCGCCTGCCTCGAGGTCGCCGACCACCCGATCGCCGCGCTCCGGATGCTCACCGTCGCCGCCCACCATCGGGAGATCCTCGGTACGCCCGGCTACGTCCCCGACCGGATCGCCGAGCGAACGGCCGCACTCACGGCCGCCCGCAAGGCACTCGGCACGGACGCGGTCCTGATCGAACGGACTGCCCGGGACCTGCCCCTCAAGCAGCTTGTCGACGGGCTCCTCGCACCCGCCGAGTGACGAGCACGAGCCCGGCCACAACCACGACGAGCAGCAACACGACGCCCCACGGAATCGTCCACGCATGCGCGGTGGTCCGAACGGCGGCGAAGGTCGCGGTCGAGCCGGCCGCGTCCGTCACCAGGGGCAGAAGCTCGACAGCTCCGGTCAGCCGTCCGGCCGGCGTCACGCCCTTGACCGGAACGGACACCTTCCACGTCTCGCCGGGCAGCAACTGAGGCGAGTCGGCGATGGCACCCGACTGCGATTCCAGCCGGCCGAACGGCCCTGAGACCGAGGCGGTCTGGCGGGCCGCGGCGATCGTGTTGCCGGTGTTGCGGATCTCGTAGGCGACCGTCGCGTCGCCGTTGCCGGCGTACTTCACCTTCAGGTCTTCGACCGACAGGCTCGGCTCGAGCTGTCCGCTGACCCGCAACCGGATCCGGATGGCGAGCCGTCGCTCCACGTCGTTCTGGGTCAGCGAGGTGATGACGCCACCGAGGTGGTCGCCTGGTCGCGCATCGGCCGGTACCTCGATCCTGAACGGCACCTCGACCGACTTGCCCGGCAAAACCCTTACCTGCTTGCGATCCGCGTGCACCCAGGTGCCGAGGTCCTTCGAGTCCGAGCCGCGAAGATCCAGCTCACCAGTCGAGGTCGTGAACGCATCACCCGCGTAGACCGCGAGGTCGAGCGGCGCCTTGCCACGGTTCAGTACGACAAAGGCGTCCTGTACCTGACCGCCGGCCGCCACGGTGTAGCTGTAGTTCGCGCGGCTGGAGCCATAGCTGTTGGACGCCGTCTTCACCTGCCAGGGCGCGCTGTCGGCCGCCGCGGCGGTGCCCGCTCCCAGAACAACAGCACCGACAGCGAGCAACAGGACGCCGGGCAACCGAAACATGTCTCTCCAAAAGGGGTGGAAGGGTGGACGCCCCGAAGGACGCCCACCCCCGCGAGGATCAGCTCACCGAGGTGAGGGTGACCTTCTCCTGACCGTCCTGCGTGGTGGTCTTGCTCTCGGTCCAGTTCACGCCGTCAGCGGCCGCGGCACGGACGCCACGGTCGTTGTACGGGTAGTACCGGACCCGGTCGATCACGGAGCCGACCGGCTGGGCCGGGCCGGCACCGCTGTCCGGACCGCACCAGGCGACGCGGCCGAGCTCGACCGCGGCGTTCGGGGCGGCACAGGTACCGCTGCGGATCTCCTCGACCGTGAGCTTGTCGTCGCGTACGTCGACCTTCACGTACGTCCGGACGTGCTCCTGGTTCTCGACCGAGTTGGCCCAGTGGTTCTTCGGGTTCAACGGGTCCGGACCGTAGTTCGGGTCCTTGGAGGTGTCGGGTGCCGTCAGGTCGTAGTACTTCGAACCCGACGCCGAGTTCGCCGTCACGTAGATGACGCCGCCCGGGCCCTGCTCCACCTTGGTGGCGCCCGGCTGCTCGGCCGGGTTCGCCTTCTTGCCGTTCTTGATCACGTAGCTACGCGAGTAGCTGTGGTCGTGACCCTGCAGCACCAGGTCGACACCGAGGTTCGAGAAGGCCGTCGGGAAGTCCAGCCGGCGCAACTGGTTGTCGGTGTCGTTGGCGTGATCAGCCGGCGAGTAGATCGAGTGGTGGTACACGAGCACCGTGTACTTCGCACCCGCGCCCTGCGCCTGGATCACCTTGCTGACGTAGTCGATGTGCGCCGCGTCGGCGTTGTTGGCGTAGGCGTTGCTGTTCAGGTCGATGAACAGCACGTCCTTGTACTTGTACCAGTAGTCGCCGCCGGATTCGGACTTGGCGTCACCGCGGTAGAACGGCGCCGAACGGTCGGTGTTCGGAGTCCAGAAGTGCTGCTCGTACGCCTTGCCGCCGACGTCGTGGTTGCCGATGGTGGCCGCCCACGGGTACTGCCGCAGCTTGTCGGAACCCAGGAAGGCGTCCCACTGCGGCTCGTTGTTGGCGCTCTCGACCTGGTCGCCACCGGAGACCAGGAGCTCGGCGCTCGGGTTCGCGGTGAGCGCGACGTTCAGTGTGTCGGCCCAGCCGGCACCGTCGCGCGCGACGTCCCCGGACGACCCGATCTGCGGGTCGCCGAAGAAC
This sequence comes from Kribbella ginsengisoli, assembly GCF_039537185.1. Classification (NCBI taxonomy): domain Bacteria; kingdom Bacillati; phylum Actinomycetota; class Actinomycetes; order Propionibacteriales; family Kribbellaceae; genus Kribbella; species Kribbella ginsengisoli. The sequence goes on from NZ_BAABAA010000012.1 coordinate 122,797, forward strand.
AGGAAGCTGTAGTCGCCGGTGAACTCGCGGGTCTTGAACGAGTACGTCGGAGACCACGTGCCGCCGTTGCCGACGTGGTACGAGTACGAGGTGTTCTTGCGCAACCCGTCGAGGGCCGCGTGCCCGTTGAAGCCGCCGTTCACGGTGTTGGCCGCGACGGTGGCCGGGAAGCTGATGGTCGCACTCGCCGGGAACTTGCCCTTGACGATCTTCGCCGTCTCGGCGAGCTGCACGACCTGCGCCGCGTCGGTCGTGGCGTACCAGCTCACGACGCGCTGGGACTCGGACGCGCCGACTCCCAAGATGATGCGGGTGGGCGCCGGGGCATCAGCGGCCTGCGCCGTGCCCAGGCCGGCACCGAACGCCACCGAGGCGCCGATGGCGGCCACTGCCACCCATTTGATGAGCTTCATCGATTGTCCATCCCCTACGGAGGTGATGCTGTGAAAAGTGCGCTCCGAGCGTCTTCCCGGTCGGTGGAATCCAGGTGAACACGGGTTCACCACTCGACTGCACGCCACGCAACAGTCGAGGGCGCGTCACATCCCGGTCACTCGCTGTACGAACCAGAACAGCCCGGCGGCCGAGACGCCTGCGGCGATCGTGCCGGTCACCCAGAGCGCGGCGATTGGTGCACGGTGACGGAGCAGTGCGAGCAGGGGGAAGGTCAGCCCGATCAGCGACAGCTGGACGACCTCGATGCCGATGTTGAAGACGAGCAGCGACCAGAGCAACTGCCACGACCAGGCCTCGTCGATGCCGAGCGCTCCAGCGAAACCGAGTCCGTGCACGAGCCCGAAACAGAACACGACACCCAGCCGGGTCCAGCCCGCCCGGTCCAGGCCGAGGTGACTGCGGCTGTTCACCTCGATGTCGGTGGCGGTCCGGCCGCGACGCCAGAGCCGCCACAGATGCCAGCCCGCGACAACCGCGATCGACAAGGCGATGACGGGCTCGACGAAGGACGCGGTCACGTGGACGAGACCGAGCGCGGCCAGTACGAAGGTCACCGAGTGCGCGATCGTGAAGGTCGTCGCGGCGAGCACGATCTCGCGCAAGCGGCGGGACCCGGCGATCAGCGCCAGCAGGAACAGGATGTGGTCCAGCCCGGTCAGCAGGTGCTCGGCACCGAGCCGGAAGAACTCCCAGAACCTTTGCCCTGTTGACTGTTGGGTCGAGAGCACCGGGTGCTGGTCGTCGAGGGCGCTGCTGCCCGTCTTCAGGTCGAGGTGGTACGTGACGATGGTTTTGGTGCCTTTGACGTAGCCCTCGGCCTCGGGGAACAGTCCGCTGCGGATCTCGTGGGCGGCGGCTTGGGGGCATTGGAAGTCGAGTACCAGGACGACGTACGGGACGCCCTCTCGTTGCTCCATGGTGAAGTCGCCGTCGCGCTTCGCAGTACAGGCCTGGCCGTCGGCGGTGACCGTGAAGCGTTCAGTCGCGTAGCTGATGACCGAGTCGGCGTGCCTCGTGAGGGCGGCGGCCTGTTGGGTGGAGTCGCCGGAGTCGAACGCGGCAGTGCCGTCCTTGAAGAGCGGGTCGTCCTTGCCCGCATCGGCGGCGGAGACGACGAGCAGGTCGTACTCGAGTCCGAGCTGGGCGCGCACATGCTCCCTGGCCGGCGACGTGAGGTCGGCGTACACGGTCGAACTGAAGCCGTGCGCTTCCGCCACCGGCGCGGTCCCCAGTACTACGGCGACCGCGGCCGCGGTCACTGCGAGGACCTTCTTGATACCTGACATGGAGCGCACGCTCCACCTGGTGAGTGAACGATCGGCTGCCCGCAGACGAACAAGTGCCGACCACCAGAAGTATCGGCGAACCATGAGGTAGAAAGAGCTGATCCCCTGCTGACGAAGGACGTTTCCGTGCGCCTGCTCCAAGCCGTTGGTACGACGGCCGCGATCGCCGTACTCGCCACGGGCTGTGCATCGGCCGACGACTGGTCGCAACCGCGCGCGGCCGCGCCGACCCCGATCGGCGCCCTCGGCGCCGGCTTCGTACCGACCGTGAAACCGTCGCCCGAGGCAACGATCACGCCGCGGCCCGGCTCGTGGGACGGCGTCCATCCGCCGCAGGACTACCGTGTCGTCCTGCTCACCGCCGGTGACGATCCGCAGACGAAGACGCTGGTGACGGCGGTCGAGGACTGGGCGACGCAGGAACACGTCAGTCTCAAGACAGTCAAGGCTTCGGACGACTACATCGCGGGGATCGGCGAGGCCATGGACCTACACCCGGAGCTGATCGTGGCTGCCGGCAACAATCTCGTCGACCCGCTGGCGATGGTCACTCCGAATCACCTGGACCAGCAGTTCCTGGTGGTCGGTGCGGAACTGGCGGAGCCGACCGGCAACGTGACCGCCGCCGACTGGACCGGAGCGTCCTTCCGCGGCGAGGGTCTAGGCGCCTCCTCCAGCTACGACCCCAGCAGCTTCACCCCGGCTCGTGCGGTCTCAGCCATCCGCGCGGGCGCCGCCAGTGTCCTCACCGGCCATACCGGAATCGTGCTCTGGTTGTCGTAGAGCTTGGCGCTTGACTCCGAAGAGCATCGAGACTCCGGGGAGGGTGGACAGCAGCCAGGCCAGGACGGCGGAGAGCAGGAACGCGGTCGGCATCAGTACGGCGTACTTGGTCGCGATGCCTGCGTTCCAGCCGACGACGTAGTACGCGATCAGCAGGATCACCGGTTGGTGGATCAGGAAGAACGGCATCGCCGCCCGCGCGATCGGCACCGGCAGCGGTCGCTGGAACGCGGACGCCCGCAGCCCGAAGCCCAGAACGGCGACGAGCCAGCCCCAGACGGCGAGGGTGATCAGGGTGAAGTACCAGACGTACGGCCAGGAGTAGCCCGGGTCGTCCCACCAGGCATCGAGGAAGTCCATGATCCCGGTGACCAGGCCGACGAGGAACGCGCCGAGGCCGAGGGCCAGCCCGTAGACCGCGTTGCTTCGGACCGCCGCGATCAAGCGATCGTCCGAGAGCACCAGGAAGCCGACGACGAAGAAGTCGAAGAAGAAGACGAACTCGCCCCAGCCGTGGTCGGGACCGGGAGCGGCCTGGAAGAGCAGATGCACCGGCACGAGCGGCACCGCGAGAAGCAGGATCTTCCCGGGCCGCTCACAACGCACGGCGATCCAATCGACCAGCCGCCGGCCCCGGAGACCGCGCAACCACAGGAAGATCGGCAACCCGAGCAGGGCGAACTGCAACAGGTAGACGAGGAACCAGAGGTGGTACGTATCGCGCAACCAGAGCGGCGGATCACCGCGCAGGTCACTGAAGAACGTCTTCGCGTCGCCCAGGAACGAATCGTGAGACCGGCCCTTGTGGTGCTCCTCGATGAAGTACTGCGGCGGGGACAGCAGCACGTACGCGACGATCAGCGGTACCAGCAACCGGAGCAGCCGCTCCCGCAGGAAGCCCGTCGCAGTTCGCCACCGCAACGCCAGCCACGCGGCCGCCCCCGAGATCATGAAGAAGAACGCCAGCCCCCACAGCCCGAGGAACGCGATCGCGACCGAGATCCCCTCGCTGGTCTGGGCGTTCTTCACATGCCAGTCACCGTCGTCGAACGGCCGCAACGTGTGGAACACGAACACCCCACCCACGGCCAGCACCCGCAACCAGTCCAGGAACCACAACCGCCCCTCGTCCGCCATCCCGCAAGGATCCTGCCTACCACCCCACCCGCGCTACCTCCCGTAAGATGACCGGCCATGGCGACCAACGCGGAGCGCACTGCGTCGCGGCGCCGGGAAATCCTGGCGGCGGCATCGGCGATGTTCGCCACCAAGGGATTTCGCAACTCCTCCCTGCAGGAGGTCGCGGCCGCGGCCGGGATCACGCCGGCCGGCTTGCTGCACCACTTCGGCAGCAAGGACCAGTTGCTGACCGAGTTGCTCGCGCATCGCGACGCGTCGGAGATCGCCGAGGTCAACGACCCCGAGCGACCGCACGGTACGGCCTTCCTCGAGCACCTCGCCGACACCGCCGACCGCAACAGTGAGCGACGCGGGCTGACCCAGCTGTACGTCGTGCTCTCGGCCGACGGGGTGACCGACGAGCACCCGGCGCAGGACTACTTCCGGTCCCGGTACGACGGGTTGCGGTCGATGATCGCCGACGAGATCCGGCTGGCCCAGGCTGCCGGTGAGGTGGCCGGTGACAAGGACCCGCAGGAGCTGGCGACGCTGATCATCGCGGTGATGGACGGACTGCAGATCCAGTGGCTGTACAACCCCGAAGCGGTCGACATGGGCGGCCTCGTGCGCAAGCTGATCGGCGCCCTGACTTAGCCCACGGATGTTACGAGCTCTTGACGGCAGCGAAAAACCTACCGAACATTCAGTAGGTAAATCCGGGTTCGCCCCACCGAGGAGTTCAGATGAGGCTTCGCGCCGTCCCGCTCGCGTTGTTCGCCCTTCTCCTGCCGCTCGCGCCGGCGACCGCGGCACCGCCCGACGGCTGGGGTCGCTGCACCCGGGCCCTGGCCGCCGGCACTCAGACGATCCAGGTGCGCTTCGGCGATACGGCGTACCCGGTCCGCGTGCATGTGCCGCCCACCACCCCGAGGGGGCCGCTGCCGATCGTGCTGAATCTGCACTTCAGCAACGGGAACGCCGACCAGCAGGCGGCGTACTCCGGGCTCGAGCCAGTCGGCGACCGCGAAGGTTTCGTCACCGTCGAGCCCAACGGCAACCTGCCTGCCGCGACGCCCAACCCGAATCAGATCTGGTTCTGGAACGTGCCCGGCGTCCCCACCACCGCCGGCGCCTATCCCCCGCCGGACGCCCGGGACGACATCGCCTACCTGACCAAGGTCGTCGACGACGTCACCCGCCTCGCCTGTGGGGACTCCACCCGCGTGTACGTCGCCGGCCACTCCGGTGGCGCCCGGATGGCATCCGCCTACGCCTGCGCCCGTCCGGACAAGGTCGCCGCGCTCGCCGCCAGCGCCGGTCTGCGTGCCGGCCGCCCCTCCCCCACGGACCCGATGTTCCCGGAGGTACAGACCTGTACTCCGAACCGCCCCGTCCCCGTCATCACCTTCCACGGCGACGCCGACACCACGAACCCGTACCAGGGCAGGCCGACCGATTTGCGCTGGGGCTACCCGACTCCCATGGCTGTCCAGTCCTGGGCCCAAATCGACCGCTGCACGAGCGGGCCGACCGTCGTCGCGGTCGCACCACACGTGAACCGCCTGACCTACGACGGCTGCGCCCGCGGTGCCCAGGTGGTTCTCTACAAGGTTGCCGGAGGCACCCATAGCTGGCCCGGGAGCGCCGCCGACTCGGGTGCAACCAAGGAGATCGACGCCTCCACCCTGATCTGGCACTTCTTCCAATCCCATCGCCGTCTCTGAGGAGTTGAACCCGTCATGGGCCTCATGAACTCATTCTCGGGAGCCGGCCTGAGCCAGGGCCGGCCGCCGGAGCAGTAGGGCGATGGGCAGGATCGTGGTGGTCATGGCGAGGAGGGTTGCCCCGCCTAGCACTGCGATCCAGCCCAGGGCTGGTACGTAGGGCAGGGCGCCGCCGGTTACTGCACGGACGACCGTGGTCAGGGTGACGGCTGCGATTGTTCCGCCGATCACGACGGCCACTCCGAGGAGGCCGGCTTGTTCGGCGTTGACCATTCGCTTGACCTGGCGGGTGGTGACGCCGGTGAGGCGGAGGACTGCTACCTCGCGGCGGCGGGCCAGGGCGGCCATGATCATGGTGTTGGCGGCGGCGAGGGCGGCGTACGCGATCATCACGCCGATCAGGAGCTTGTTGAGCCAGGCGCTGATCGCCAGGTCCTTCGCGGTCTGCACGGTGAGCTGGCTGACCGGGATCAGGGTTGCGCTCTCCGGCAATGCGGTCGGTTTGCTTCCCGAAGTACGGAGCAGTACTTCGTCGGGGGCCTGGCCGACGGTCGCGCGGTCGAGGATGAAGTCGCCGAAGCCTAGGCCGCGGGAGTAGATCGCGGTGATCTTCAGGTGCTTCGGTGTTCCGTCGGCGAGCCAGATGTCGGCGGTGTCGCCGAGCTTCCAGTTCTGGGAGGATGCGCGGACCTGGGAGACCGCGACGCCGCCGGGTGTCAGTTCGCCTTCCTTGATCTGGAGGTCGGTCGTCTTCAGGGCGCTGGCGAGGTCCATCGCCTGGGCGGGGACGACTTCTGCGTCCTGCATGACCTTCACGATGACCGACGTACGGCGGACGCCCGTCGCGGCCTCTACGCCGGGCACCTCGCTCAGGCGCTCCGCCGCGTCGTCCGGTAATCCCTTGGGCGAGACCACGGCGTACTGCGCGAGGGTGCCGGCCTGTACCTGCTGGACGGTCTGCCGCTCGAGGTTGTCCTGGAGGAACCAGACGGAGCCGCCGAAGCCGACCGAGAGGACCAGGGCGGTCAGTACGGTCGCCATGCCTCGCGCGTTCGCCGCCAGGTTCCTGGTGGCGAGGTAGCCGCTGTTGCCCCAGACCGCTCGGAGGAGCGGGCTGAGCAGTTTGGCGGCGCGGCTGTTGATCCAGGGTGCGAGCAGGGCTACGGCGAGGACCAGGAGGTACAGCATGCTGACCGCACCGCCGAGGGCCGCTTGGCCGCCGCCCATCACCGCGAAGGCGCTGGATGAGAGGGCTCCGACAAGCGCCGCCAGGCCAAAGCCGAGTCTGACCTTGCCACTGCGGGTTGGCTCGACTGCTGCGTCGGCCAGTGCCTCGGCGGGGCGGATCGCGGAGATCCTCCTCGACGCGAGGAGAGCTGCGACAACGGCGAGCACCACGATGAGGAGCGCCGCCGCCGGCGCGGCCAGAACTCCAATGCCCATGGGGAAATCAGCTGGTACGAAGCCTCTGCCGATCAGCTGGTCGCCCATCCAGCGGCTTGCCAGCAGTCCGGTGGGGATGCCGATCACCGAGCCGATGCCGCCGAGGATCGCCGCCTCGCCCATCAACATCCGGCGGAGCTGCCACGGCGTCGCACCAGTTGCCCTCAGCAACGCGAGCTCACGCCGCCGCCCCCGGATCGACAGTCCGATCGTGCCGGCCACCACGAACACGATCAGCATCACGACGTACCCCCCGAAGGCGGCACCAACCTGGATCAACAGGTCCCGGGCCGCCGCGAGGTCTGGCCGCTCGACGATTCCCTTCGCGTTGCCGGCATATGCCTTGGCCGACTCCGCCGCCGCAAGCTTCTCCACCGCGGCCTTGACAGCTCCTCGGTCCGCACCGGCTTCCTCGGTGATAGCAATGACCTCGACCCGGCCAGGCGGGGTTTTGGCGCTGGTCGGCGGGTCTGCGACTGCTTCGGCGACTCCGGGGAGCTGGCGGAGTTGGTCGACCAGGGTGGCGGGCATCGTGCCGGGTTCGGGGAGGCGGGTTGTGGTGGTGTAGGTGTCGCCGCCGAATTCCTTGCCGGTGAAGGTGATGTCGCGCTTGGCCACGACCAGGTCGGCGGCGCCGTGGAGCTGCGGCTTGGGCTGATGACGGAGGCCGGACTCGACCAGTGCGCCGGTACCGGTCATCACCATCACACCGGCGGCTAGAGCGATCAGGGTGGCGAGGACCGTACCCGGTCGATGGCGGAGGAGACGCCCGGCGAGCCCGATCATCGCCGTACTCCCGTGTCAGACATGATGCGACCGTCGGCGAGTACCAGCACGCGATCGGCGTACGAGGCCGCCGTCTGATCGTGCGTGACCATGATGATCGTCTGCCCCTGCTCGTCGACGATCGACCTCAACAGGCCGAGGACGTCGGCCGCGGTGTGGCTGTCGAGGGCTCCCGTCGGCTCGTCCGCGAAGACCACCGTCGGACGCATCGCCAGTGCCCGCGCGATGGCAACCCGCTGCTGCTGTCCACCCGACAACTCGGCCGGCCGATGGTGCAGCCGCTCTCTGACGCCGACGCGCTCGACAACCTCGTCCAGCCACCTGCGATCCACCGGTACTCCGGACAGCCGCAGCGGAAGCATGATGTTCTCCTCCACGGTCAACGCACCCACCAGGTTGAAGTTCTGGAAGACGAACCCGATCTCGCTCCGCCGCAACCGCGTGAGCTTCGCCTCCGACAACCGCGACAACTCCTTGTCGCCGACCCAGACACGTCCGGAGGTCGGCCGATCCAACCCGGCGGCAGTCTGGAGCAGGGTGCTCTTGCCGGACCCGGACGGGCCCATCACGGCCGTGAACGTACCGCGGGCGAACGCAGCGTCGACGTTGTCGAGCGCCGCGACCCGCTGCTCCCCCGCCGCGTAGATCCGGCTGAGCTGTTCCACCCGCACAGCCGCCGTGCCATCGTCCGGGGCCGTTCGTCGGTTCACTGCGAGGTCGGTTTCGGTGATCACTGAGGTCATACCCGCAACGCTAGGCAGCCCGTAACGTCGGCGACATCCCATCCACTGGCGCTTCGGAGGTAGAGCTGACACCACCAACGACCACCTCTGGACACGCCGACCCTCAACGTGCTCATATTTGCCCTGCAAGGATTTCCATCGTTGTAGACCGCCCCCTCTTCGAGATCGGAGTCCGATCGTGCCGATGAGAACAGCCGGTACCGTCCCCCGCGCCCTCACTGTCGCCCTGGCCGCGTGCGTCGTGTCCGCCGGGTTGATCGCCCGGCCGGCCGACGCCACCAACAGCACCGTCGCCAGGCAAACCGTCATCACCGGCAACGCCCGCTTCCAAGTACTCTCCCCCACCCTGATCCGCACGGAGTACGCCGGCGACGCCCAGTTCCAGGACTCCGCGACCTTCAACGCCGTCGGACGCGACGACTTCAAGCCGGTCCCGTTCACCTCGTCGGTGACAGGCGGCGTACTCACCATCCGGACGAGCGCGGCGACCCTGACCTACAAGGTCGACTCGGGCCCGTTCGACGCGAGCAATCTCAGTATTCAACTGAAGGCTGGACCGACCCCTGTCGTGGCGGCGCCTTGGCACCGGCTGACCTGCGCTGTCGATGCGTTGTGCGAGGGTGAGGACCTGGTTGCCGATGGGCTCGGGGTTGCGACCGATCATCGGGGTTACACCGGTGCGGGGTTCCTTGCTGGATTCGAGACCACCGGAGCGCAGGCATCCGCGGACGTCCTCGTCGCTGACGCCGGGACGTACGCCTTCACCGCTCGGTATGCCAACGGGACTGGTGGCGATGGGAAGCACGAGACCCGGACGCTCAGCGTGTCCGTTGACGGTGGAGCGGCCCGAGCGGTGTCGTTCGCGCCGACGGACGGGTGGGACTCTTGGGGGCTGGCGTCAGTGCCTCTCACCCTCGGAGCCGGGCACCACGTCTTGCGGCTCGTCCGGACCGCGACTGATTCGGGCAACGTCAACGTCGACAGCTTCGCAGTACTCAAAGCGGCTGACGCCTATCCACCGGCGAGTGCTCGTGCGTACGGCGATTGCGCCTTCGCGGTCAGCTGCGAGGCCGAGGCCGGTCTCCCAGCCGGGTCAGCCGTGGTGGCGAGTGACCATCCCGGGTACGCCGGACGCGGCTTCATCGCGGAGCTGAACACCGGCTCGAGCCTCACCCAGCGAGTCGTCGGCGTCCCGGCGGACGGCACCTACCAACTCCACCTCCGCTATGCCAACGGCACCGGTGGCGACGGCCGCCACGAGACCCGGACCGCCACCATCACCACCGGCGGCGTGACGCGCACGATCTCCCTCCCGGCGACCACCGACTGGAACGCGTGGGGCACCGCGTCCATCCCAGTCGACCTCAAGGCCGGCACGAACGAGGTCGTCCTCGGCTGCCCGGAGGCGACGAGCTGCCACGTCAACCTCGACACGGTCGCCGTTGCGGCAACCGGCGTACCGGCTCCGCAACCGCACCTAGCGCTCGGCGGATACCGGCGCGGACTCGACGGGGTCAACGGCGACAACGGGTCGCCGACCACCACCGAGGGCCTGCTGCACAAGGACGGCTGGTACCTCCTCGACGACACCACCTCGGCGCTCTACGACGCTCCAGCCCGCCGGGTCACCCAACGCCCGGCACACGGCAGTGCGGCCTACCAGGATGGCTACGTCTTCGCATTCGGCCACGACTACAAGACCGGGCTCGGGGACCTCAAGACGCTGACCGGACCGGCCGAGCTGCTGCCGCGCTGGGCCTATGGCGTCTGGTATTCGGAGTACTTCGATCGCACAGCGGCCGACTACCGCGACACCATCCTGCCCGCCTTCCGCGCCAACGGCGTACCACTGGACGTCCTGGTCACCGACACGGACTTCAAGGCGCCCGACACCTGGAACGGCTGGCAGTTCGACACCGCGAAGTTCCCCGACCCCGCCGGGTTCTTCGCCTGGTCGAAGTCAGCAGGTCTGCACAACAACCTCAACATCCATCCCAGCATCATGGGCAACGACCCACAGTTCGCCCAGGCGCAGGCCACCGCGAAGGGCAAGCTGACCAAGTCCGGCTGCGGCGCCGACTGCTACGTCTTCGACTGGGCCGACCCCGATCAGCTCAAGGCCTACCTCGACCTGCACGCCGCGATGATGCAGCAAGGCAACGACTTCTGGTGGCTCGACTGGTGCTGTGACAGCTCCCGCTCCAGCCTGCCCGGCGTCACCCCGGACGCCTGGATCAACCAGCAGTACGCCGACCTGGCCGCGCCGGCGATCGGTCGAGGATTCGTCATCTCGCGGGCCTACGGATCGTTGCAAGCCGGTGGCTACGGCGGTCCGACGGCGTTGGCGACCGGTCCTTGGGCGGACAAGCGCAGCACGCTCCACTTCACCGGCGACACCTCGTCGACCTGGGGCACCCTGCGGATGGAGGTCGGGGCGACGCCGGCCGAGTCGGTGGCGACCGGCATGTCGGCGATCAGCCACGACATCGGCGGCCACAACGACGGCAACGGGCTGCCCGGCAGCGAGCTCTACACCGTCGGCGGGCAACAACGCAGGACATCGAAGCTGCCCGACGACATGTATGCCCGGTGGGTGCAGCTCGGCACGTTCCAGCCGATCGACCGGTTGCACAGCAACCACAGCGACCGGCTGCCCTCGCAGTACGGGACAGCGGCGGCCGAGTCGGCCAAGCGGTTCCTCAACCTTCGCGAGAACCTGGTGCCCTACACCTACACGCTTGCCCGGGAGGCGGCGACTACCGGCGTACCGGTGGTTCGGCCGACCTACCTGGAGTATCCGGAGGAGCCAGCGGCCTACGCCACGGCCGGGAGCGAGTACTTGTACGGCCCGGACGTCCTGGTGGCTCCGGTGACAACGCCGGGGACGCAGACGAGCACAAGCGTATGGTTCCCACCCGGCCAATGGACGGACTACTTCACCGGCAAAACGTACGCCGGTGGAACGACCCAGTCGGTCACCACGGATCTCGGCACCATGCCCGTGTTCGTCAGGTCCGGCGGCATCATGACGACCCGCACCGAGAACGTCACCAACGACGTCCAGAACCCCCTGGACAAGGTGACCGCGACGATCGCGACCGGCGCCTCAGGCACCTTCGAGCTCTACGAGGACGACGGCTCGACCACCGACCAGGCGCTGAGTGCGACGACCGAACTCACCTACCAGGAGACCCCCAACCGGCACGAACTCACCATCGCCCCCACCCAGGGCCGCTACCCCGGCCAGGTGACCGAACGAGAGTGGACGGTGAAGCTCCTCGGCGTCCAGGCTCCACCGGCCCGGATCAGCCTCAACGGCCACCGCCTCGACACCGAGAACTGGGCCTGGGACACCACCACCCGGACCCTGACCGTGAAAGCGCCTTCCCAACGGATCAGGACGGCACTCCGAATCTCCTACTGACAACCCTTTGCACAGGTAGGCTCCGGTAACGCTTCGCGGTCAGAGCGAGGCTTACCGGAGTACTACATGGATGCGGGGGACATATTGGGGCAGTCTCGCGTGCGGCTGGGGATTCTCGGGCCTTTGCGGGTGCAGGTGGGTGGCGAGACAGTGGCGGCCAAGCGGCCGGCTGTTCGTCATCTGCTGGGTGCGCTGCTGCTGCACAGCGGCGAGGCGCCGAGTGCCGCTCGGGTGACGGAGCTCGGTTGGGGTCCGGCCGGGTGCTCGAGCGGGTCGTTGCATACGACCGTGTCGCGGCTCCGGGACTGGCTCAAGGAGGAGTGCGGGCCGACAGCGACCGTCACCTGGGACGGGCACGGATACCGGCTCGAGCTCCCTGACTCGGACGATGACCTCGCGACCTACCGGCAACTCGTCCTGGCGCCGCGAGCGACCGAGCCGACTGAGCGCGCCCACGAACTGCACCGCGCGCTCGACCTCTGGCGCGGGCCGCTCTTCGCCGACGGCCCCGAATGGATCCGCACCGACCCGCTGGTACGCCGCTGGGAGGAGTCGCGGATCAGCCTGGCCCTCGAACTCGCCGACGCGGCGCTGGAGGCCGGCAAGCCCGAGTTCGCGCTGAACCAGTTGGAGCAACTGGCGGCCGAGCTCCCGTACGACGAGCGAGTCCACGCCCGCCTGTTGACCATCCTGCTCGCCTGCGGCCGACGAGCCGAGGCCCTGCGCCGGTACGACGACGTGCGCCGCCGGCTGTCCGAAGAACTCGGAGTCAGCCCCAGCGGAGCCCTCGCGGAGGTCCACGCCGAGTTGCTCCGTGAGCCGCGCTCGGCACGGGCACCGTTCCACGACCGGCCTAAGTCCGGCCAGCTGGTGATCGGCAGTCACGAAGCGATCATCGCCCTGCCCGAGGTCCGCGCCCTGCTCGCCGAGATGCGACTGCACCACCCGGACCTCACCATCAAGGTCCGCCACCTGGACTTCGTCGAACAGGTGACCGCGCTGCCGCAGGGCCAGGTCGACGTCATCGTCGCGTACCTCCCCGTCCCGCCCGGCGTTCCGGTTCAGGTCATCGGCACCGGCACCCGCGCGGTCGCCGTCAGCAACAACCATGAACTGGCAGGCCGTGACCAGCTCCGGATCGCGGACCTGAAGGGTCACAAGGTGGTGAGCCTGTCCCCCAGCGTCCACCAGGAGTACCGCGACTTCTGGGCCGTCGATCCCCGCCCCGACGGCAGCCGCGTCGACTTCACCGACGACGAGGTCACCAACCTCGAAGAACTCTTCTCAGCCGTTGCCCTGGGCCCCAACATCACCGTCGTCCCGGCGAAGTGCCGCGACTTCTACCCCCGGCCCGACATCGCCTACATCGACGTCGTGGACATGGCCCCCATCACGGTCGCCCTGGCCTGGCTCCCCGGCCCCGAGCGCCCCGCCCTCGACGCCCTGGTCACCGAGGCTGCCCGTCTCCAGGCCTGACCGCGCCTCACGCTTCACCGATGGCTGGGGCAGCAGCAGATCCCGTCGCGTAGACGCTTCCCGCACCATCCCTCATTGCCCAGCCTCCAGACCGAGCCACCTCGGCCGACCCGACCTGGCGCGAGCCACTGGCCGGCCGGGTCAGGTCGCGGTTCGGGGGCGGCACCATTCGCGGCGGGCAGCCAGGCCGAAGCAGAGCGCGGCCACGCTGAGCACTGCCACGATCGCCCATTCCAGAGCGCCGTTGCCGCCGTCCGGGTCCCAGCCGATGAGGAGTTCGATCCATTCGCGGCTGATCAGCGTGACCACCGCCAGCAGCAGCGCAGCCACCGAGAAGCCGGACTGCAGCCAGAAGCGAGTACGTACCGCGGGCAACGAAGACATCAGGCAAGCTCCTTCGACGAGGGCGAGGACGAGGACAAGACGGGCCAGGACTAGGCGATCACCTCGGGTGGGTCGGACAGGCCGAGGGTGTTCAGCAGGACCGCGATCATGCCGGCGGCCGTCGTGGTGCCCTCCGCCAGCAGATTCACCACCGCACCCTGACCGTTCCCACGGACGATCACCGCCCCGCGGACGACCCCGTTGGCGTTCGGATCGAAGCGAACGGTCACCGACGTCGCGTCCCCGGGCGCGATCACCAACGGCAGCGCCGGCAACCCCGGCAGCGAGAATCGGTTGCTCCCGGCAACATCCAGCTGCACGGTGTCGACGGTCAGCGGCGCGCTCCCCAGATTCCGGATCTCCAGCGGCAGATCCCCCGGCGCCCCGGTCCGCACCAGCCCGAACTCCAGAAACGCCCGGACGCTCAACCGCGGCCGCCCGGCAGCGATCCCGAATCCCGTCGCCCGCAGCGTGATCGCACTGTGCGCGGGATCATCGGAGCGGACGATCAGCTCCGTCCCCCGATCCCCCGCCGCGCCCGGCGTGAACGAGACCTCCACCGCCCGATGCTCACCACTCGCCAGCACCAAGGGGAAGTTCAGCGGCCCAGCAGGCACGGCCTGTACCGCGAAGTCACCGGCCGCCCCGAAGATCTCGGTGACCGTCACCGCACCCGACCCGATGCTGTGCAAGGCGATCCGCCGCCTGGTCGTCGTCGCGACCTGCTGTTCACCGAAGCCCAGATCAGCCTCGACCAGGAGACTCGGCCCAGCCGGTACTTCGAACTCCCACGCGCTCCGCCCATACGTCCCGACCCGGATCACCTGCGGCCGGACAGCCGGATCCACCGTGTTGTCGAGCTCCAGCGCCTGACACGACACGTTCGGAAGATTCGGCCCGACCCGCTCCCACACCGACCCGGCACCAAGCCGCAGCACACCGATGTCCGACGCGACCAGCAGCCTCGAAGGCCCGCCGGTCACCCGCTCCCAGCCGACCCCCATCACCGGAATGTCGGGCAGGTTCCCCAGCGCCGCGTTGAACACCCCGCCGACCTCACGCCACGGCGCGACCCCGCCGACGGTGATCCCACCGGCCGTGGTCAGAAAGACGTGCCGCGTACGCCGCTCCGTCGCCGTCTCGCTGTACCCCGCGACCACGACAGCCACCGTCGTACCAGCCGCAACGGCCGGATCCGACCGGATTGCAGCGATCGGTCCCCGCGCACCGATGTCGTTGACGTAATTGTTCGCCACCCCCAGGAAGGAGTTCCCGGCGTTGTTGCTGAACCGCACCGTCCCCGCCCTGAACGGCACCCTGCTCCCCGCGATGCCGACCCACAACTGATTGGCCGCAGGCGCGTGCAACGCGGAGATCTGATCGGTGAAGGTGGCCACATTGACGAAGCTGATCCCACCGTTCGTACTACGGAACAACTGATTGTCGAACGACACGAAGACCGTCGTAGAGACCGCCCCGGCCACTGGCACCAACGCGACCCGCTGCCGGTTCGTGGCGCCGAGAGGCAACCCCCGACCAATCGTCTGCCCGCTGGCTCGCGGTACCGCACCGGACACCCCGTTCCCGGCGACCCCGACCAGCTCGAAGCTGTTCGCATCCAGGACCCGGATCGCCTGCCCGGCAACATTCGCGGCCAGGTTGCCGGTGACCCCGGTGATCGTCACGTTGTCCCCGGACACGAAGCCGTGACCCTGCGCCGTGACCACGATCGGCGTCGTGTTCTCGGCCCGGAACACCGCAACCGTACCGGCCACCGCGGGCCCTCGCAGCCGACCTGTCCCGGACACATAGGCAGGCTGGGCCGACCCGTCCGACCCGTTCAGCGACAGCCGGGTCGGCGAGATCACCGTCACCGTCCAGCTCGGAGTCGCCACCGAGTTGTTGGCGGCAACATTTCCGGCGACGCCGTCGATCCGCACCTTCTGCCCGGTCGCGCAGCCGTGCGCGACGGCTGTCTCGATCTCGATCGGCGCCGCGAGCGTGGCCGCCGTGATGTTCAGCTCGGTCAGGTACCGATCACCGGCCGCCTGCGGACCCGCGCCGAACGCCGCCACCACGGTCCCGTTCTTCCCGTTGAGGGTGAACTCGCGCGGGTTCAGCACCGTGACCACGTTGCCGCCGTTGGCGATCCCGCCACCGCCGGTGACGTTGGAGATGAACACGCCGTCGCCGGTACGGAACGTATGTCCAGAGGTGACCACCCGGACCGGATTCTCGTTGTGGATCGAGATGATCTGGTGCCTGGCCGGGATCGGGAAGCCGCTGTCGATGAAGGTCCGGCCGCCGTTGGTCGACCGGATGAACCGGCCACCGTCGAAGCCGTAGACGATGTCGGGGTCGAACGAGTCCACCGCGACGTCCCCACCGTCACCGTCGATCCCGGCCGTCCACGCGCCGATCGCGTCGCCTCGCCGGTGCCCCGCCGTACCGGTGTCCTGCATGCCGGCGAAGATGACTTCGTTGGTACCGACGCCGCGGCCGATGTCCATCCCGCGCAGCAGCGAGGTGGCGAGGCCTTCGTTCAGCTGATCGAACGTCATCGTGCCGCCGATCCCGTTGACCGCGCCGACGCTGCCGGTCCGGTTGATCCCGCCGTCCGTGCCGAGATACACGGGCGTCGGCGACACCGGCGCGACCCCGGACCAGTCCCACCGGGTCGGTGGCGCGAAGACGAGTTCGTGGTGATCCCAGTGCGCGAGGGTCGTACTCGGCGAACTGCCGAAGCCGGCGATCGCATCCATTCCGCCGCGGGTGGCCGGTGTCACCGTCGGGAAGGTGCCGCCGCTGTCGGTCGACCGCCACAGTTGCTGGAAGCCCGCGTAGACGACCTGCGGATGTTGTGGATCGACCCCGAGCGTCAGGTTGTAGACGGTGGTCGTCACACCGTCGGCGGCGGCCCGCACGTTCAATGCCGGACGTCGCGCCCAGGTCGCGCCGAAGTCGTCACTGCGGAACAACCCGATAAAGGTGCTGGAGCCGATGAACTCGTTGTCCTGCACGGATGCATAGAGAGTGCGCGTCCGCGGCAGCAACGACTGCGCGAACACGACTCGGCCGAAACCCAGCCCTGCGGCCACGCCACCCCCGTGCGCGAGCAGGTTGTCGGACTGCATCAGCTCGCCGGTCGACGTGATCGTCAGCCGGAACAGCCCGCGGTCTGGGTTGGTCGAGGTGGTGCGGAACGTCCGGCCGCCGCTGGCGAAGTACACGGTGTTGAAGGCGTCCGCCGGTCCGATGACAGTGGCACCCACTCCCCCGTACGCCGCGTTGAGCGTGATGCCCCCGATCCGGAAGTGATCGTTGTCGACCCGGATCGCGCGGCCGGAGTTGTTGGGCGCGTTGATCCCCGGCAGCCCCAAGACAGTGACGAGGTCGCCGTCGAAGCCGTGCCCGGCCGCAGTGACGTTGATCCCTCCCCCGCCGTTCGCCGCAGCAGTGATCGGTACGCCGGGCGCGTGCTGCGGCCCGTCGACGATGCCGGTCGCGGCGACGTACGCGCCGTTGCCGCGTGAGCCGACCAAGGAGAAGGTGTCCGGCGTGAGCACCCGGATCGACCAGGACCGGTTGGCCGCGGTGTTGCCCTGTACGCCGCTCACGGCCACGATGTCGCCGGTGATGAAGCCGTGCGCGGCCGACGTGATCACGATCGGGTTCGGCGCGGCCGGATTCGTCGCGCCCGTCACCGGCCTGGTCGACGGATGGGACGGCCCCCAGGCGAATCCACTGGTCGCGCCGCCGCCGGCGCCGTGGGACGTCCGCAGGGTGAACTTGTCGTCGTCGACGCGGTCGATCAGCCAACTGCCGTTGGCTTGCTGGTTCGGCGCGACCCCACCGAGGATCACCCGATCGCCGGTGGCGAACCCGTGCCGAACCGCCGTCACCTCGATCGGATCGGCGTTGCTCGCCCCGGTCACCCGGGTGGTCCGGTACCAGCCCTGATCGACCTCCAGCGCGGAGATCACGCCGAGCCGGATCGGCCTGCCGTCGTCGTAGGCCGGATGGTTGGCGCCGAAGTTCCGGCCACCGTCGGCCGAGTAGTACAGCCCGGCCTGCGACGCGACCAGCAGCGTGCCACCGGTCGGGCAGACCATCCGGATGATGCCCCGGTCGCTCAGGAACGGTGGCTGCCGCGCGTCGAAGAGAGTCGCGCCCGCGCCGCCGTACGCCGCGTTCATGGTCGCGCCGGGAATCCGCAGGGTGTTGGCGTCGATCCGGGTCGAGTCGCCCTCGCCGACCGCTCCGACCACCCCCGGCAGCCCGACGGCGGCAACACGATCTCCGGTCGAGTAGCCGTGCCCCGCGACAGTCACCCGGATACCACCGGCGTTGTTGACCGCGGCGGTGATCGCCTGCGGCGGCCGGCCCGCCGGTGAGGTGAGTCGCGACCAGCTGACCCCGCCGTCGACCGACTTGAACAGCCCGGCGGATTTCGGCAGGCCGCCGGCGCCTTCGAACAGGTTGCCCGTACCGACGTACAGGATGTCCGGATCGACGGGATCCAACGCGATCGCGCCGATGGCCATCGCCGACAGCTGGTCGGTGATCGGCGACCAGCTCACCCCGTCGTCGCGCGATTTCCAGACCCCGCCGTTGCCGGTGGCGATGTAGATGACCTTGTCCGGGCCCGGCCGCGGGTCGATCGCGATGTCGACGACCTCACCGCTGTCCGGCCCGGTACCGAGGAAGATCTGCTCGTTCCCGACCAGCAGCGGCGCCGGGCCGACCTGCTTCCACCGGCCCGGTCCGTTGTAGCTCAGCGCGTTGACGTCGCGGACCGCGTACCGCCAGCGCCGGTTGTCGATCCGGCCGCGGCGGTCGGACTGCAGCGCTCGCAGGGCTTCCGGTTTGCGTTCGGACTCGCCCTCGTTGGCGTCGTTCTCGAACCTCGGCTCGCTCACGATTCCTCCTCGGGGGTGAGCTTGAGCCAGCCCTCCTGTCCCTCGGACGGGTCCGGCGGGATCCGCGCGTCCGCGGTCGAGTTCACGATCGGGTCCTCGGCCCAGGTGGTGGCGTCGGCTCGGTGGTTCCAGGTCCAAGTACCGCGGATGTCGGCGGCGATCGGCATCCGGATCAGTTTCGGATCGACCAGGACCGGGCCGAACCGGAAGACCGGTGCCAGCCGCGACAGGCCGGGTGCGACCCAGGACCGCCGCATGCCGATCTCCTTGCGGGGCAGGAAGCCGGTGGTCGCGTGGACGACGCTGTGCGGCTCCATCAGCAACGTGAGCCAGACGTCTTGCTGCGGTTGCACCCACAGCACGCCGCTCGTGTCGACGTACGGATGGTCGACCGGGGTCGATCCCGGTTGGGCGATGACGCCGAGGTCTGTGGCGAAGTCGGTGTAGTAGTCGGACGTACTGGAGGCCTGGCCGTTGAAGCCCTGGTGGGGTCCGACCGGCCGGGCGAAGTCGGCGGCGGCCGGATCGGAGACGTGCAGGGTGCGGTAGTCGTCGCCGACGAAGTACCCGAGCAAGCCGTCCTGCCAATGCGCGAGCGCACCGACGCGGACCGGGACGCGGATGCCACTGACCAGCCCCGGCGTAACGGGCTCGTCGACCTCGACCCGGACCAGCGCACGGAGTACGGCGATCGGATGGCCGACCAGCAAGGCGAGATGCTCCTCACCGATGTGCCCGAAGGGGTCCACCGACCACAGCGACGAGTCGACGATCCGCAGTAGCGACGAGAGGGCCGTATCGACCGCCGGGGCATCCGGTGTCGCGTCGACCACACCCCAGTCGAGCAGACCCTGGGCGATCCCGGCGAGATGGCGGTCGCGGATGGTGCCGGACGGCGCGGAGCCGAGGTTGGTCGGCTGACCGGGCGAGTCCTCCCAGACGATCCCGGCCCCCACCCCGGCACCTGCCTCGACATCGAGCCGCCCGCCATCGAAGCGAACCGCGCCGAGGCCGACCCCATCAGTGCCGTGGAACTGGAGGTCGCCGTCGAGGTGGTTCGGCAGTACGAACCCGCAGACCGGATTGGTCGCATCGTTCGCCTCGACTGCATCGTCATCGGCCGAGACGAACCGGAACCACAGCCGGCTCGGAGCGGTGAAGCGGGGCGCCAGCTCCACCAGGTCTGGTCGATCCGCGACGGTCAACGGCTCGGTCCGCATGATCAGCTCGGGTTTCGCCGGCTCGGTGGCGCTGGAGCCGGCGAGGTCGAGCACCTGGCCGAAACAGTCGACCAGCCGGAGCCGCTTGACCTTCAGGAACCCCGACCGCAGCGGCCAGAAGTCAGCCGGCACGACCCCGTCGGCAGGCTTCGCGACCCCGTCCGCAACGAACCCGGCGCGCAGGATCGAGTTGAACCGGTCCATCGCCCCGACCAGGACGTCCATCTTCTCCAGTTCGTCGGCGATGTGGTCCAGATCTGCTTCGCCGGCGGCCCGTTGCGTCTGCAGCGAGACCATCGCGCTGATCTGACTCACCATCTCCATGCCCGCCTGCGAATGGAACGCATGCGTCGTCTGAGGGGTCAGCGAGATCGAGCCGGCACTCTGCTGCGCCTGCTCCAGCACATCGCGGACCGTCGCCGCGGCGACTTGAGCCGCACCACCGCCCAGCAGCGCACGACCCCGCAGCGTCCGTACGCCGGCCTGATACGCGTCCGGCAGGCTGTCCGGCACGGCGTCGAAGTCGATCTCCTCCAACTGCCAGTCGGCGAACTCCGCCGAGCTGTAGAGCTCCACTTCCCAGTCAAGATGCAGTGGAACCCAAGGGATCCTGGGCAGCGCCACAGCCATTGCCGCAGGCAACGTTCCCGCGAACCCACTCAGCGACAGCAGCGGCGCGATGTCCCGCCGATCGTCGCGCGCGACCTGCCAGACGGTCTGCTCGACGGCGAACACCTCGGCCGCCTGGGTCAGCGCTGCCGCGTCGAACCTGGCGTCACCGCCGAACCGGGACTGCACGGCCACCGGCGCGCTGCCGGGATCGAGCAAAGCCAGTTCGCGAACCAGGTCGTCACATTCGACCGGTACGCCGCCATGGTCGACCGTCCGATCGAGGAGGTCCTCACCACGGACCGCCGAGCCGGGCAAGTTGACCAGCCGCCGCGGCGAGAGGCCAGTCACCGTGTGCCCACTGAGCCTGCAGACGAGCTTCTGCGTCTCGGCGGACATGCCGTCGAATCCGTGCTTGAACGCCCGGCCGCCACCCTCGATCAGGAACACCGGATCGGCCGGGACGAAGAACCGCGGCAGCGCTCGTCTGGCGTCGATCGTCTGCGTCACCGGCTCGGCGTTGGGCGCCGACGGGACCCTGACCGTGACCTCCTCGACGGCCTTGATCGCCTGCAGTACCTTGTCCATCGAGCCGATCCCGAGCTTGGGCGAGCCATGAGCGATCGGGGTCGCCGACGTGTTGGCCACCAGTACGCCGTCGAAATGCGACTTGCTCAGCAACGTACCGGCCTTGCGACCGCCACCCGATCGACCGCGGAAGACGCCGGGATCGGTCTTCGAAGGATCCGGTACCACCGAACTGGGCTGGACGGACGCGGTCTGCTTCACCGGCTCGGTGACCACCCCACCAGGCAGGCTGGCGAAACCGCTGGCGTGCAGCCGGCTGTCGATCCGGGCGGCGCTGTCGGGCATGTCCAATTCGTCCGTACCACCGAGCAGCACCGCTTCGAGGATCCGTGCCTCGTCCGCGTTGCCCTGGTTGGCCGCGAGCCGCGCAGCCAGCGCTTCGGTCAGCGTGTTCCCGATGGTGACCGTCACCGCATTCGCGTCCGGCGGACCACCGACCACGCCACCGAGCAGTCCTTCCGGAGCGACCGCCAAGCCTGCATCGGGCCAGCCGAGCCCGACGACCGCACCGTGGTAGAGCGTGAGCTGCGGCCACGACACCACTTGTGCCAGCCACTTGCCCAGCGCTGGAATCCCGGTGTTGGTCAGTTGTGTGGAGGTCTCACCGAACGCGCCGTCGGCCACGATCTTCTTGCCGACGGTCAAGTCGGTCTGCATGGCGAACCGGCTCTCCCGGGCGACCAGCCCCACAGTGCCGGCCGCCTTGGCGCGGTTCTGCGCGTAGACGAATGCCGTCTCGATGTCGGCGGGGTTGACCTCCCAGCCGAGCCCGGTCAGCCGCGACTCGAACTGGGTCGGCGAGCTCAGGTTCTCCCCGATCGGATCGTCGACCATCCGGCTGTGCCAGCCACACACCAGATAGGCCAGCGGGCCGCGCACATCGCCTTGCTTTCCGAGCCCGCCCAGCTGGCTGAGGTCGTCGTAGAAGCCGAGCCGGCCCTCGACGTTGTCGAAGTACGCCGACCAGGCGGTGTCGCCATGTCCGAGCGCCGTCAGCGGCTCCTGGCCGGGCACGGTGGTGGACTCCGGATCGACCGGCTCGGTCCATTCGTCGAGCGGTACGACGGTCGGCGTCTCGTCGCCGGCTTCGATCACCCAGCCGCTGACAGTACGCCGCGTCCCTTCCTTGCCCGATGACAGCCGGATCACCAGCCAGCGATCCGGTACGGCGGGAAACGCTACGTCGCCGCTGGCCGCAGTACCGGTCCCCCGGGTGAGCGCGTCCGGCAAGGCCCAGTGCAGGTAGACGCCTGGCTTCCGCGGCTCGCGTTCGGCGAACGGCTCGGCCAGCAACTCGTAAGCAAGTCGATCGCTCCCGGTCTCCGGCACCTCCATCGCGACCTTGGCCCAGGTCCCCTCCTCCTTGCGGACCACCAGCGCGTCCAGCTGGATCGGCACCAGCACTCGCGGGGTGCGCGGCACCTTCGGGTTCCAGCTGGCGATCATGCCCGGCGTCATCCCGTGCGCCAGCGACAGCGAGATCAGCTTGGGATCGATGGCCATCACAGCACCCCCAGGACCGTCTTCACGCTGCTCAGCACGAGCGGCTGCTGCACGGTGAACGTGACGTTCACGAACTCCAGGTTGTGGCCCGGAATGCCGGTGTCGGCGAAGTCCTCGGTACCTTCGAAGTGCTGCCGCCACGGCGGGTCGAGCACCGAGATGGCGAACGGCCCCGAGCCTTCCTGCACCACCGCGGTCGGGTTGGCCGCATGGGCATCGATCAACGCTTCGCGAAGTGCGGCGACCCGGATCACGTCCGAGTGCCGTTTCCGGGTCGGCACCGTCACCTGGACGGCCCGCCCGTTCTTCACGATCTGCTGACCGTGCCCGTCCCGCAACGGCACCTTGAGTTGCGACCCGACGTGCCGCACCCCGAACTGCACGCCGTGGTGCGGCTCTTCGAGGATCACCATCTTCGGCTCGGTCTCGAACAGCGCGATCATCAGCGACGGCGCCAGCAGCTCGAGCCGGAGCAGCTTCAGCTGGTGTCCGACCGCGTTGGCCGAGGACGTTTCGAACGGCTCGGCGATGGTGACGTCGTAGGCGCGGACGTCCATGTGCGGCCACTGCTTGACCGCGCTGGACCGCAGCAGGAAGCCGGTGATCAGCTTGGCCTCTCGCTGGTCGGCGTCGCTGACCGCCTTGGCTGCGTAGAAGTCCTTGCCCCGCTGGAGACTCCGGACCATCCGCTCACTCTGGTCCAGCAGTTGATGCAGAGCGCTACCACGCGCTTGGTAGTGCGCCTCCTCGCGCGACCCGATCTGGCCGACCGCGAGCCCGCCGTCGACCAGCCGGTCGGTCCAGGACCGGTCGACATAGAAGAACCGGATCGACTCCGGCGGCAGCATCCGGTCGTCGGGGATCAGGTACTCGAACGGCACGCCGACCAGCAACCGCAGATGAGCCAGGAACGACTCCATGTACGGCGGCAGGTCGCCGTCGGGCTGCAGGACCGAGGTCTGCGCCGGATCCTTGAGCCGGGTGAACAACGCCTCGCGGGCGGTGGTGGCCGGAAGTCTCATTGAACGCCTCCAGGCTCCTGCAGATTGGCGAACGCCCGCTGCCGCAACTCGGCCAGCGCGGCCATCCCCACCTGATCGGACAGCACTTGGTCGAGGTTGGTGGTCGGTACCGCCCGGCCGCCGTCGACCAGGACGGACTGGATGAGCGCGACATCGGCGCCGAGCAGCCGTACCGCGTCGTCGACCGTTTTCAGCGCGAACGCCTTGGCGACGCGTTCGGGCTGCAGCAACGGACTGGCCAGCAACGCCTCGACGCCGAACGGATCGGTCGGCGGCGCGATGCCCTTGGTCACCTTCTCCAGTACGTCGACCGAGTACCGCAACGCGACCGGGTCCAGCGGGTTCTCGATCAGGTTCAGCCGCATCGTCAACTGCAGCAGGTTGATGGCGGACTGGCGGGCACTGGATCGGAACGACCCGCGACGCCAGCGCATCAGTTCCTGCGCCAGCCGGGCGTCGGCCGCGGCCAGGAGACGACCGACCTCGAAGGCGGCGGCGTACGAGATGTTCTCCGCGCCGGTCTCGGCGACGACCCGGCGGGCCTGGTCGGAGCTGTGGTACGGACCGAGCGCGTCGCGGGTGAGCGGTTGCGCCACCAGCGGGCCGCGGTACCAGCTCTGCTCGGGCGCTCCGAGGCGATCGGTGACGTCGATCTTGATGTGGCCGGTGTCGGTGACCTCGAGCTTGGTGGCCGGCTCGACGTCGCCGATCATGCCGACGTCCAGCCCCTGCATCAACTGGCGGAAGGTACCGTCACCTTCACAGGTGAACGTCCAGCTGTGCAGCAGGACGAGCTGAGCCTTGGGGTGCAGCACCGCGTCGATGGTGACACCGACATTGACGTTCGCCGTGGTGGCAGTGGCGTTGAAGTTGGTGTTGGTGCTGAAGTTGGTGTTCGTGCTGAAGTTCGTGCTGACGTTGCCGCCGGCGGTGAAGGTGTTCCCGGCGACCAGGTCCTTCGCGGGGAACTTGGCGAACTTGTCGGCCTCGGAGGCGATCACGCTGGTGCCGAGCGAGCTCTTGCTCAAGGCGACTGTTTCGGAGATGTCGGCGATCTCGGCGTTCTGGAAGATGTCGGAGCCGGTGTCGGCGTAGTCGGTGACCGGGAGCAGGTCGGTGCGCTCCTCGACCGAGACCAGGCAGCACACGTAGTCGGCGCCTGACCGCGGCACCCGGTTGCTCATCACCACGGCGAAGTAGCCGTCCGAGTCCCCCGCCGCCAACTCGCGATCATCGACGTTGACCTGCCGCACGTGAGTGAGGAGCTGTAGCTCCTCGGGCATCGGCAGGATCTCCTTGAGGAACTGCTGGTCCGCCTCGACGGCATCGCAGCGGATACCACTGGGCTGCCCGAGCCGGACGAACACGTCGTGCGGCACGATGTCGGTCAGCGCCAGATTGCGCTTGATCGTGCACTCCGACTGCTCGAACATCACCAGCGCCAGGAACGGGAACGGCGTCTCGTCGGCACCAGCCGTGTAGGCGTCCCCGAGCGGGCGTTCCCAAGGCAGGGTGCGACGGCCGAGGGCGACGTGCGGAAGCGCGGAGTCGAACGGGCCGTGACCGTTGCGTGGTGGGAAGACTCCAGCGACTTCGTTGGGCGCCAACGCGAATCGCGGGCCCTCGACGTCGAAGAAGAAGTCCTGGCCGGGCAGCGGTTGCCCGGTGCCGTCGATGGCGACCTCGGTCCCCACCCGCATCCGGTACTCGCCGGCGGTCAGTGGTGGGCGGATGTAGTCGAAGAGGATCATCTCGCCGACGCGTGGATCAACCATTGCTCAACCTCACAGACACGCTCCCGTCCACGGTCAGTTGCTCGGCGCCGACGACCTCGGTCAGGGTCGAGCCGTTGAGAGTCGTCGCCCAGTTGGCCGCCGTTCCGGTACCACCGACGACACCGGACAAGACGATCGGCGCGGTCGCTCCGGGCGGGGTGAGCAGGCCGACGGTGACGGAGATCCGATCGGGGTCGCCGGCGTCGGAGGGGCGGCGGCGTACGTCGTACAGGAAGAGGGTTCGGGTGCCGGCGGTGACCTGGATCGGCTGGCTGCTGACTCGCACCTGCTCGGTGTTGAGGATCACCGATTCGGGTCCGAGGCGGGTGGCATCCGGGTTGTCGATCAGTACGCCGATCACGGAGACGAACGGCCCGAAGTCGGTCTGCACCACCTCTTGCGCCAGCAATGCGCGTGAGACGGTGATCATCCCGGTCGCGGCCGCGTGCCCACGGATGGAGGCGCCGATCGGCTTCGACAACGAAACAACGGAACCCCTGGCCAGCAAGGTGGTCGGTCCGACCTGGACCAGCTCAGCCCCGAGCTGCCACCCAAGAACCGGCAGCGCTCCGGCGGTAGCCACGCTGGCCGTGATCATGCTGGCTTGAGTTGCATCAGCCAGGTTCTTGATCAGGTTGTCGGGGAGGCGGCCAAGGGCTGTGACGGCTACCATTGCGCAGCCGTCGGACAGTTTGAGTTGGAGTTTGCCGGCGGCTTCCCGGTCGACCAGGACGGTTCCGGCTGTGCTCAGCTCGGTGATGCGGACGGCCGAGTCACCTGCGATTTCCAGGTACCAGTCCAGCGCCCGTGGTACCTCCCACACCTGCGTTGATCCGGCCCGGATGGTCACCCCGTCCTTGCGGACCTGCTCGGCGAGTTCGGCCATCGAGGCCGCGACGGTGCGGCCGGTTGGTGCGCCGAGGTCCGGCGTCCGGAGGGTGCGGGCGGATCGGGCGGCACGGGTTGGTTGCGGGGTACCGGACAGGGGCTTGGTGAGTAGCGCGAAGCCGGGTGCGTCGTACGAGGTGATCAGGTCGTTGCGCACGTCCACGACCGGCAGGTCGGCCAGGCCGAGTTGCCGCCCGAGAGGAACGGTGCTGCGGGCAACGGTCTGCTGGCCGGCGACGACTGCTTGCCGTTGGACCATCGACCGCAATCGCGGCTTCTCCAGGAAGACCGGTTTCACGTCGCCCACCCGGATCGGCGGCGGAGCAACGCCGGCGCCCTGGTCTTCCAGGGTGAACCCCTCGGACAGCGCCGACAGAACCGGCGGCGCGGATCTGCGGGTGACGAGCGCGTTGAGTGCCACCGGCCCGTAGCCGTTCTGCCGGAGTCCACTGTCCTTGCGGAGGTCTGCGAACTCGACGGCACCACCGGCGGCCACGGATCCGACGATCGTGCCGAGGCCGGTGAGCAGCGTCCCCGTGCTCACGCCGCTGGCGACCTGCGCCAACTCCAGCCAGGCAGCGCCCGCCTGGAGCACCGCGGTGATGTGCCCTGCATCCCGCCGGGCGAACGGCAGCGGCCGGAAGTTGCTGGCATCGACCAGCTTGCCGATCGGGATGACATCGCTGGCGTTGTGCAGCCCGGCGACACCCTCCACGATGATGCCGGTCAACGCAGGAAGCGTATTGGACGCGGCGGGCGGCTTCAGGTCCGGGAAGTAGTGGTACGTCGCCTCCGAGAACTGCCCGATGATCGGCGTCAGCCGGAACAGCCGCTCGTCGATCTCCAGCGACTCGTCGGCCGGGTTCTGGCTGCGCGGAATCAGATCGACGAAGCTCGTCGAGTTCTCCGGCTTCTTCGCCAGCACGACCCGGTGCAACGCGGTGATCTTGTCGGAGCTCTTGTACATCGGGGCGAGGTCGAAGTCGTAGGTCGCGGCCAGATCGGCGTACCGGCCGAAGATGACGGTCGACATCTGGCCCTCGGCGACGTCGCTGTCGAGTTGCAGAGCGAAGCCGCGAGCGGCCATCCGGGTCTCGGTCCGGAACGACCATTCGGCCGCGAGGCGCCACGGCTGTTCCGCAGTACCGGGTGCCACCGCCGCGCCGGCCGGCTCCGCAGGCAGCAATCCGGTCGACACCTGGGCGCTGACCGACGCGCTGTTCGGATCGCCCGAACGCACGTAGGTGTCGACGAATTCGTCCCAGTGCTTGGCGGGCGGCAGGGCCTGGGCGTCGTCGCCGAACGGCACGGTCACCGAGGTGACGCCGAGGTCGGCGGTCACCGTGCCGTGGAACGGCGGGCCTTCCAGGTGCAGCTTGGCGCCGACGGAGACGCTGATCTCGATCGTGCAGCAGGCGAAGAAGCAGATCCGGATCCGCAGCCGGGCGCCGACCGAGATGCCGACGTCGACGATGTAGTGGAACGGATCCCACGAGATCAGGATGTCTGTGTACGCGCTGAACCAGACCTGGATCCAGTCCGGTCCGTAGGTGGCTTCCATCCGGACGCCGGTCATCACGGCCGTGTTGGTCAGCGCGAAGTACGACTCACCCTTGATGTGCACGACACCGAGGAAGTCCCAGCGGAACCCGACCCGCGGCACCACCGGGTACTCCGGAAGCGGCTTGAACGCAGGGTGGTAGCCGCCGACCGTGAGCAGGAACTGCGACTTGCGGAACCACATGAAGAACGCGAAACCGCCGGTCAGCTGACAGTCCGGCGTGATCAGCCACGAGTTGTCGGTGAGCTGGGCCTGGACCGAGAACAAGCCTTCCGAGGTGGAGAAGCGAGCCTTGAGCGCGAGCTCGATGCTGACGATGGCGAAGTCGTCGGACGGCAGCGCCATCCGGGCGACGCCGATCAGTCCGACGTCGACGCCGGAGTCCAGCGCCACGTAGAGCACCGCGGTGATGTTGACGAGCTCGAACGACGTGCCGCGAATACCCGCTGCCAACCACAGTGCACCGCGAGCCGGCGGCGTCTGCTGACGGAACTCGAACAGCGCCTGCATCGGGTTGTTGGCCAGCGCCTCGGGCCGGTCGAGTGCCTTGACCAGCATGAAGTCCGGGATCTGGTTCAGGTCCTCCGGCACGATCAGCCGGCGGTTGTAGCCGAGGCCGATGGCGATGCCGGTGAGGTTGATCAGAGGCGTCAGGCCGATCGGTACGAACACGCCGCCGTAGATCGCGAAGGACGTGTACTCGTCGGCCCCGCTGCCGACCACGCTGTACGAGCCGATCACCACCGCGCCGATGGTGCCGATCTTGATCAGCAGCATCCCGTCGTACTCGATCGGCGGCCCGTCGAACTTGACCAGCCCACCGGCGATCGAGATGGCCGGGCCGCTGTAGCCGATCGCCAGCCCCTTCAGGTCCAGCGACCACTGGGTCGGATCGGTCACGTGGGCATAAGGGATGGTGACCGTGAGGTCGTCGACCTCGGCGCTGAGCCCGGCGATCGTGACGCCGCCGTCGATCGCCAGCGAGATCGCCGTGTTGGTCACGCCGAGACCGATCTCGGCGATGAAGATCGGGCCGAAGCCGGCATGGATAGGGATCCAGAAGATGCCGGCCTGCCCGCCGACCAGGACCCTCAGCGGGCCGCCGGTGTTGTCCGGGTGGTCCCAGTACCAGATGTCGAGGTCGGCGCTCGGGTTGACCGATTGGCTGTCACCGCTGGTACCACCGGACGACAGCAGGTTGGAGGCGACCGGGTTCGAACCGCCGCCGGCGTCGAGCGCGGCACCGATGGGCAGGCCGAAGCCGCCGAGTTCGAGGCCCGCGCCGCCGTGCAGGATCTGGAAACCTGCGGCCGTTTCGAGGTCGAGGAAGAGCAGCGCGCGAACCGATCCCAACCGGAGGAAGCTTTCCGCCACCAGCGCCGAGCCGTCGCCCTTGGACAGGCCGATGCCGACCCCATGCAGGCGCAGGCCGAAGTTGAAGTCGACCGAGTCGCCGCCGATGTCGAGCAGCAGAATCTCGAGGCCTTCCGCCGCGGCCGCTCCCCAAGCCGAGGGCGCGCCGAAGAGGATCTGCAGCTCTAGGTCGCCGATGCCGATGGCCTGGTAACCGGTGAGGCCGAGACCGACACGTCCGGACTCAGCGACCAAGCTGAGGTTGAGGGTGCCGATGGCAAGGTCCAGCTGGCCGGCCGCGCCCGCGGCGAATCCGGCGAGCATCTCGAAGACGTTGGGCAGCGTCTCGACCACTTCACCGCCGGCGACGATGCCGGCATCGGTGAGCGCGGTCTCCAGAGTGGGACCGTCGGTCCACAGCTTGCGGGTCAGCACGTCGTGCAGCGCACTCACCGCGACCCGGATCACGAGTGGCAAGGCAGCGCCGACGAGGATCGCCTCCGCAGCCGCCGGGCTTGTCGTCAGTGCGAAGTCCGGCGCGAGCTGGACCACCAGAGGACCGTCGAGAGTGCCGCTGCTGAGCGGCAGGAACCGTACCCGGAAACTCAGTGGCGGGCCGCTGTCGACCTCGATCGCAAATCGGGGTACGACGGTGACGCCTAGGTCGCTGAGGTCGAGGCCGATCGAGCTGCCGACGGTCACGCCGGTGTCGTCGACGAGGACGTTCGCGGCCAGCGCCAGCGGTGCGTCGGCGGGCTTCAGGTCGACGAGCGCGACCGCGACGGTCGGGCCGTTGTCGCTCCAGCCTGCGCTGATCTGGAGCCTGCCGGTGCCGGCCGCCACGTCATGGGTCCAGCGGACCAAGCCGTTGACGCTCTGCAGCTCGAGAGTCGGGATCAGGTTGAGCAGGTCGGCGACCGCGGCGGCGATCCCGGCGCGGCGAGTGGCGTCGATGCTGGTGAACCAGGTGCCTTCGAGCATCGCGGTGAATTCGGCGGTATGGGCGGAGAAGTGGCCGACCGCGTCGTACACGCCGAGGTGCGTGGCCGCTTGCAGGGTGTGGACGAGCCATGGGTCGCGTGGCTCGGGGAAATTGGTGAGTGCCTCGTCGAGGACAGTGGGGAGCAGAGCCCCGGCGGCGCCACGGAGAGCACCTAGGCCGCTGAAGGTTGGCAGCAGGGTGATCGGGGGGACGCCTTGCGGGGTGACGACCAGCGTCACGCCATCGGGGCCGACGCCGAAGGTGATGGCGACTTGGGGCCAGGTTCCGCTGAGCGGTGTACTGATGGTGACCGTGCCGCCTGGTGCGACGTGACGGGTGGCGTCGATGTCGAGCGTGAGGCCGACGGCCAGTACGCCGCCGATCGGTGTCGTCGTACCGATCGCGATCCGGGCGGACTGCGGGGCTGCGCCTGGCCCTGCGGTGACGGTGACGTCGGCCGGCAGTTGGAGGCCGAGGCCGGTGGGCAGACCGATGGCGGTGTTCAAGGTGGCGAGTAGGCCGGAGAGTTTGGCCGGGTCGAGACCGCCGTCGAGTGCGCCGAGAGCCCCGGCCAGGAACTCGCCTGGCGTTTGGAGCAGCTGGAGCAGTTGGCCGATCTTCAAGCCAGGCACGAGTTCGGCGAGGACATTGCCGACGACTCCGCTCACCAGTATCTGCGGCAGGGCCGCGTCGAGCTTGGCGGCGAGGTCGCCGATCGATGGCGTGGGCAAGAGGGTCAGGTCGGTGACGAAGGGGGCTGCGTCTAGCCGGATCGTGCCGTCAACGGTTCGATAGGTCAGTGCAACCGGCCCTACGTGGACGACCAGCTCGGCAGTGGGCTGGAAGGCGGGCAGCAAGAGGTCGATGTCGGTGCTGATGCTGATCAGTGGTGGCTCTACTGCGCCTAGGGCCGTTCCGGTCTCGATACCGGTACGCCAGGTGCCGTCGGCTTGTCGGCGGACGAACAAGGCGTACGGCGAACCTGGCGGCGCCCAGACGTACGCCAGTTCTTGGGTGCTGACCGGGATGAACGAGAGGTCGGTGACCAGGCCGGCCCAGCCGTCTGGCCGGGCCAGTGCTGCCGGGATCCTCGCTCGGAGGTAGCCGACCGGGTCGGTGCGTAGCGCTGCGAAGCCGTCGCCGGACAGGCCGGTGATTCCCTGCGCGTCTGTACTGACCAGGTCGAGTGCGCCGAGGGCGGCCGCGAGGGTGGAGACCGGGAGACTCGCGCTGTCCGTGCTCGCCAGTGCGGCGTCGAAGGCCGCGCCGATCAGGCTGGCTGTGCGCGGATCGGTGAGATCAGCCGTAGGAATCGTGGTGCCACGCCAGGCGGCTTGATCCAGCGTCGCGTCCAGAGTGGCTTGGATGCCGGTGCCGGAGCCGGTTGCGGTCAGGCCGAGCAGTAGGCGGCGGAGGCGGCCGTCCACTGCACTCGGTCCTGCTTGGCCGACAATCCAGCCCCCGCTGCGGAACAGGTCCAGCTCGACCCGAAGCAGTTGTGCCGGTCGCGGTGCCGGCGGCGGTGCGTCGCCGAGCGGGATCTGACCGAGGCCGAAACGCACTCGGGCCTCGGCCTGCGGCGAGCCGGCGGGCGGGTTGCCGATCGACATCGGCATCGCCATTCCGTAGGACAGATGGCTCGGGGTCGGTCGTGCTTGCCCGCTGAGCTGCTGGAGGTACGCGCTCATGCCTGTCTGCATGAAGGTGAAGAAGTCGTCGGAACAGACGCCGGCGATCGTCATCACCGGCACGTCGCCCAGGTCGTACGGCGCGGCGAGGGTGAAGGAGGATGCCGGATACGGATCGGGCGTCGCCAGCGCACCGGGCGCGACGGGTGGCTCGTAGCCCTCCAGGCCTTGCTTGAGGTGATCGAGCGCGTCGCGAAGGGGTGACGTTTGGAGTCCGGCCCGAACGCTGGTGGCCAGGCGGATCGCGTCGCCGACAGCGGGGTCGTCGAGGAAGGCGAGTGGGGTGCCGAGGTGCGGCGTACCGATCGTGATCACGCCTTGCGCCCTGGTCGGGTGGTCGGCGGCGAAGCGTCGCGCGGCGAGACCGGCGTACGAATGCGCGACCACGATCACCGGGCCGGGGTGGAGAACCTCAAGCCGGTCAGCGATGTGAGCGATCTGATCGGCGAGGTACCTGACGTCGCCCCGGCGGTCGTCGGCGAGGTCGGCCGTGTAGTAGTCGGCGACTGCGGTCACGCTGTCCAGCGCGATCGTGCGGGGGTCGATACCGGCCGTGCGGAGGTCGAAGTGCGCGTTGGGATCGGTGGGGCCTTGCAGGGCAGGCGCCGCGAGTAGGTCGGCCCAGCTTCCGGCGTTGCCGAAGACCGGTCCGACCAGCAATACGGTCCGGGGGCCGGCGCCGTGCAGGGTCTCGATCTGGTTCAGGACGGCGGCGATGGCGTCCGGGTGCCGCGGGAGTTCGAGGTGGGCCGCGTCGACCTCGGCGCCCTGGACCCAGCCGAAGATGTCCGGGCTCTGCGCGTCGCGCGGTACGACGCCGTCGCCCGCGTTGAGCTGCACCTGCAGCGATCGGAGTTGCGCGGCGATGTCTCGTACGGTCAGGCCTTTGACCAGCGAGCTGATCGCAGGGTCGAACCAGGCGAGCTGAACGAACACCTCGGCCAGGCCGGCGAGGTCGGTCGCGGCCTCGACGCGGTTGCGCATGCCGGTCAGCCAGTCGATCGGTGGGCCTGCTGGCTCGAGCCAGAGTTCGAGGTCCGGGCCGATGTCGTCGCCGTCGGCATCCTTGGTGCCGCCCGGCCATGGCACGCGCCATGGATCGCCGAAAGTCCCGCCGCCGATCAGGAAGGACGGCAGCTGCGGATCGAGGTCCGTCGACAATCCTCCGGCCAGCTCGTCGAAGGCGTCGGTTCCCAGCGATGCGAGGTACTGCAGCAGGAGGGCGGCGCTGAGTTCGCCATCTGCGCCGACGTGGGTGATCAGCCGGCCCAGCCAGCTGCGGACGGCACCCAGCGGGTCTTGGAAGAGCAGACCGGGCTGGGCCGGATCGACCAGGCTCGGGATCTCGGCGTCGAGGCCGGGCAGCCGGTGATGGAGTCCGAGTAATGCAGTCGCGAGGTCTGCCTGCGGGCCGGCGATGCCGGCGAGCATCGACAGGAGCAGTCGGAGGACGTTCTCCAGGTCGGTGACGGTCAGGCCGAGGGTTGCGGCCGTCGCGGGCAGGTTGGTCAGGTCGAAGGGGGCTGCGGGTGGGAGGTGTACGTCGGCCAGCGTGATGGTCTCGCCATCCGCGGTCAGCGTCAGGCCGTGCGCGTGGATGTCCCAACCGAAAGGCTGCCCGGGCTGCCAGCCTGCGGCCAGGGTGAGGTCGTCGAGGCTGATCGCGATCGGACCGGCGGCGGCGTCGAGCGCTGGACTGAGAACGAGTGACAAGCGTTGGGCGCCGATGAACGAGACCGTTGCGGAACCGGTCGCCGGGAGATCGAAGGCCAGTACTTCGCTGGTCAACGCCAGCGTCGAGCCGGCCGGCTCGGCGGCCAGTCGCAGCCCGATTCGCAACTGCTCCGTGGTGGGTGTGTCTGGATGGGGTTGGTGCCAGGCGGCCAGCTGGAGGGTGGCACCGTCGGCGATCGCTATGTCGACGGTCCATGGCTCTGCGGTCGTGCCCTCTCCGGCGACGTTATCGGGGAGGCTGATCACCTGGGCGATCTCGCGCAGGATCAGGTTCCAGCGGTCGGCGTCGCCGAGCACGGCCCGGTGGTAGGTCTCGATTGCTCTCGCGGGATCGACTACCAGCTTGGCCAGGTCGAGTTGGTGCGGCCAGGCGGCGACTGGGTTGCCGGGGTTCGCTGGGTCTTCGGGCGGTACAAGGCCCGCGATTGCTGCTAGGCGGCGGCCGACGTCGGTGCCCAGGGCTGCGTTGATGGCGGCTACGACGGCGTTGGCGGCGGCGGCTTCTACGCTGTCGACGTTGGTCAGGTCCAGTACCGGGTACGGCGTACCGGCCAGCTGGTTGTTGAGGAGCTGGAGAACAGGCTTGAGGGTCGAGCCGTCCCAGCCGATGCCGGCCTCGACGGTGCCGACGCGGACTTGGGGGTTGTCGACGAGAGGCGTGTTCGAGGCGCCGGTCAGGCGGAGCAACGCTCGGGCCTCGGGGAGTACGCGTGCGTTGCCAGTACCTGAGAGAGGTACGTCGGCGATCACGCAGCTCGCGTCGGCACTGACCGTCGGCTGGTTGGGCCCGAGGTCCGTACTGACGTTGACGCCGAAGCCGAAGCGGGCGAAGCCGTCAGCGGCTGGGTCGCCGGAACGGGCGACTGTCGCGTACAGCTCGCCGAGACCGGCGAGGTCGAGCAGGCTGATCCGCCATGGGTCGACGAGGGTGCCGGTGCCGTCGAATACGGACGTCGCGCCGAGGAGTCCGGCGAGATGTTCGAGCCACTCTCCTGCGGGCAGCGTTGCCAGCCAGTTCTGTACTGCGGCCGGGCCGTCGGCCAGCTCTGCGAAGGGGAACGCCGGGATGCTGCCGCCGTCGGCCAGCCCGAACAGGCCGAGGAGGTGGTCGGCCAGCATGGTCAGCGTCGGGTCCGGGCCGACCTCGGCGAGCACGACCTTCAGCAGGGCGGCGAGCAGATCCGGTGCCTCGCGGCCGAGTTCGTCGACGTCGAGCACCTTGTCGGTCGGCGGTTCGCCGTTGATGCTGAGCCCTTCGAGCACGACCTCGAGGCCGAAGCTCGGGTTGGCCGGATCCGGCACGATGCTGCACCGGGCGACGATGGCGGCCAGCTTGATCGGTTGGGCCGGCGGGGTGAAGGCGGTCTCGATCCGGACCTCGGCCGTGATCGGGTGGGCGGCGGTACCGATCACCAGGTCGAGCGTCGAACCGCCCGACAAGATGTCCGCCTGGATTCGCAAGCGGCCGGGCACAGGTGACGTACTGCTGTGGAATTCGCCGCCGACGCCGAGGAGCAGGCTCGACCCGGTGTCGTTCAGCGTCAGATAGAGGTTGCCGCTGGGGAGGTCGCCCAGCAGTGGATGCCATTTCTCCGCGGCCGGGCGACCGGGTTGCTGGATCGGTACCAACGCCAGATCGCAGAACCGGCCGAGCGCAGCCCGCTGATCCGCGTTGCGGACGATCCCTTGCAGCCGGGTCAGCGGCGCCGAGAACCACCCGACATCCAGCTCACCACCGCCATCGACAAGCCCGATCGCCTGCGCCAACAGCCCGAGCTCATCCGATCCCCCGAGATCGAAACTCATCCCGCATCCCCCTCCGGTACTTCTGATCGGCGCGCGCGATGGTGCCGCTCGGCCAGCTCCCGCACCGAAACCTCCTGCCGCGCAGCGAACACGAACCGATCCGGCCCGATCTCGACCGACGCCGGCGCGAGCCCATGACTGTCCGCATGACTGACCAGCAGCCGAACCAGCGCCGCCCAGATCACATCGCGGAACAACGTCCCCCACCGCGCCGCGACCGCCGGATGCCCCAGCGCCCCTTCATCGGTAGCCGCCACCAGCGACGCCGGATCATCGCGCCCGCCGAACACGAACCGCACGATCAACGGCGCCACCCCGAACTCCGCCGACTGCGTGTCAACCGCGACCACCAGCGTGTTCTCCAACGCGCGCAGTTGCAGCTTCCCCACATGCAGGACGATCTGTGACCCACGATCACTCCAGACGACCGCGGACGCGCCCGCATTACGCGACCCAGCCAACGCACTCTGAAGCGCCGCCGTCACCACATCCACGCGCAGCTCATCGCGCCACGCATCCGCCCCCGCCGCAGAAACACCACCCATCGCCGGCCCATCCCCCTCGATCCCCGGCACCCCAAACAGACCGTCGGCCCCGCAACACGACGGTCACGCCCCTGCCGAACCCAACCCCCTGCCCCCAAGAACCCCAGGAAACTCCCCTACCCCCGAGACTCCTCCGCCCACCCCACCCCGTCAATCCGCCAGCCCCCAGAAAATCCCGCGCCTCTCCACCAACCGCCGCCACCTCGCGCACCACCTCAGCGGCAGGTGGCAGCGCGCGGATTGCTACATCGGGTACTGCGCTGGTTCGCCGCGCAAGGTGATCCAGCGGGTTTCGGTGAAGGCTTCGATGTTGGCTTCGGGGCCGCCGAAGCGGGAGCCGGTGCCGGAGGCGCGGACTCCGCCGAAGGGGGCGTTCGCCTCGTCGCTGACGGTCTGGTCGTTGATGTGAACGATGCCGGTCGGGATCTGCTCGGCGATCGCCAGGCCGCGCATCACGTCCTTGGTGACGATCCCGAGCGACAACCCGTACTCGCTCGAACCCGCCAGCCGGATGGCGTCCTCCACCGAGTCCACCCTGGTCACCGGCGCCACCGGACCGAAGACCTCCTCGGTGAACGCCGCCGCCTCGACCGGTACGTCGGCCAGGCGGGTGCCTACTCTCAGATTCGCGCGCAGCGCGCACCCGGGGTGGGTGGGAGCGCCGAGTGGTGAGCGACGAAGGAGCGAACGGCGAGGCAGCGTGGGGAGTTAGTTTTGGGCGTAGACGCTGACCTCGGCGAGGGAGAGCGGGCCGCTCTGGTTTTCCAGTTGGACTCGGAGGTAGCGGGCGGGGGTGCCGGTGAAGTTGAGGGTGGTGGGGGTGCCAGCTGTGCCGGGGTGGCGTTGGGCGGTGACTCCGGGGGCGGTGCGAGCGGTGGCCAGGTCCGGGGCGGTGATGGGGTTGTCGGAGATGATCACCCAGAAGTCGGTCAGGCGGGAGCCGAAACCACCGTCCGTACGGTTGTAGATCTCGACGTCACCGATGGGGGCCGAGGCGCCGAGGTCGACCTGCCACCAGGCTTCCTTGGCATCGACGGTGGTGTGGGTGACCGAGTTGCCGAAGTAGTTTCCGTCGGTGTTGCCGTCGACCGCCCGGCCCGCGTCGCCGTCGTAGTCGGTGGAGATCTGGGTGGCCGGCTTGTGCAGGGCCAGGTTGCCCGGACGTACGGGGTCGCTGATCAGCTCCAAGCTCAAGTACTCGTGCGACAACGGATCGCGGTACTTCACATGCAGCAACTCAACCGGCCCGGCCGCAATGTCGAGCCCAGCCAGGTTGAGATCGACCCCTCCGTCAGGCCTGACCGTGAACGGAACGGCCCGGCCCTTGGGCGTCTTCACCCAGACCACCGGATTGTTCAGGTTCGGCACCGTCAGCAGATCCTTGTCCCTGGCCGGCCGCTTGAACAAGAACACGTTCATCGTCGCGTCCTTGAAGGTCGTCGCCGCCACCGCACTGGGCCGGATCGGTCCACCCCGCGTGCCGTAGATCGCCGCACCGTACGACTTCATCCACTGACCGACCTCGGCCAGCCGGTCGCGCTGCGGCTTGTCCACCTCCCCCGACGGCTTCGGCCCGACGTTGAACAGCAGGTTCCCATCGCCGGTCGCCGTCGAGATCACCGTCTTGACGATCGTCTCGAGCGACTTCACCCGCTCGTTCGGCCGCCACGACCACTGGTCGCCGATCGTGATGCACGATTCCCAGGCTCGTGCCACGTCGAATGCCCCGACCCGCTGCTCCGGAGTCGAGTAGTCACCGGCCAGCGTCGGCTGCGGGTCCGCCCAGCCCAGCGCGTACCCGCGATTGTTGATCAGGATCCCGGGCTGAAGGTTGCGCGGTACGGAGTGGAACGTCGGCGGCCGGTAGACGCTCAAATCGGTCGGTGCGATCCCGTCGTACCAGAGGAACGAGATGTCCCCGTAGTCACTCATCAACTGCTTCAAATGGCCCATCATGTAGCCGTAATAAGCGTCGTTGTCCCCCGCGACGATCAGCGGATTGGTCCAGTCCCAGCCCGAGTAGTAGAGCCCGAACTCGATCCCGCGCGAGCGGCAGGCGACCGCGACCTCGTCGACCAGATCCCGCTTCGACTTCCCCAGCGGCGTGGTCGCGAAGTCCGGGTAGAACGAGTCCGCGTAGTTCCGCGCACGGAACATCGGGAAGCCGTCATGGTGCTTGCTCGTCAACACCAGGTACTTCATCCCGGCCGACACCGCGACATCAGCCAGATCCTCCGCCCACCCCTTCGCCGGCAGGAACGACTTGTACGCAACGTCGTAGACCGGATCGAACAGCTTGGCCGGATCGTTGTACGGCGAACTCGTCTCGTCCGTCTTGCCGGCCCGGTACGCCTGCCGCCCCCACCCGGTCTCGCGACCGGTCAAGCTCGCCGGCCCGAAGTGCACGAACAACCCGAACCGCAGCCGCGCCAGCGCCTCCTGCGCATCAACCCGTTGCCCGGTCGCATTCAGCTGGACCGGCGCGGCGTGCGCCTGCGACGCCGACGAACCGAGCAGAGTGGCAGCAACACCGGCAGCGGGTGCACCGAGCAGGATCGAACGGCGACGGAGTCCTCCAGCCGGAGATCGGCCGGGGTCTTCGGTGGCAGCGCGGCGGGGTCCTTCAGCGGGAGAATCGGAGTTCGACATCGGAGTGACCTTTCGGTGGCGGGCGGCGAGGCACTCAAAATCGGATACGATATTGGAAATTAGAAGCTGCGCGGCCCAGTGTCAATGGCCGGGGCAGGAGGAGAACGTGCGCGACCAAGACCAGGGCCGGCCACCACGGCTGCGGCCCGCGCCCCGCCTGATGCTGCGCGAAAGCGTGTACGAGGCGCTCAAACGCCTCCTCATGGACAACGCCCTCGAGCCCGGCGCCCGCCTCTCGATCGACGGCCTGGCCCGCGAACTCCAGGTCTCGCAAACGCCCGTACGCGAGGCGCTCTTCCGCTGCGAAGCCGAGGGCCTGGTCGTCCGGCGACCGAACGCCGGCTACCTGGTCGCACCGCTGCTCGGCCGCGACGCCCTCCTCGACCTGTACGACCTCCGCCTCCTCCTCGAACCCACCGCCGCCGCTCGCGCCGCCACCAACGCGACCGACCGGGACCGCCGGGACATCGACGACGCGGTACGGGCGATGGCACCCGCCGTCCACGGCGACAGCTACCAGGCATACCGGGAGTTCGCCGAGGAGGACGCGAAGCTGCACGGCACGATCGCGAGTGCCGGCGGCAACCCGCTGATCGCCGACACGCTCGACCGGCTGCGCGCGCACGTCCACACGTACCGGCTGTACTTCCGCCACGGCATCGCCGAGGTCACCACCAGCGAGCACGAGGCGATCAGCGACCGGATCCGCGCTCACGACGCGGCCGGCGCCGAGCAAGCCATGCGAGCCCACCTCGAGAACTCGCGGACCCGCCTGCTCACCGCCTACGACCAGGACTGAAAAACCAAGTCGAATCATCCATGTCAGCGCGCAAAAGTCTCATTTTCCCGGTCGCCTGCTGTCCGTACTGTCGGACGACATGCAGATCTCCCACAAAACAAGGCGTTTCGCCAAACTCGCGGTCGCCTTGGTCGCCGTCCTGGCCCTCGGTCCACCACTACTCACCGCCGGCCCCGCACAGGCTCTCGTCACCCACACGCTGACCTCGCCGGACGGGCTGACCAACATCACGGTCACCGACCAGGCCGGCGGCGGGCTGACGTACAGCGTCGTGTCGGGAAGCACCAGCATCTTCGGTGACTCGCCGCTCGGCATCACGACCAGCACCGTCGACTTCACCTCAGGACTCACCTACACGGGCGAAGCGCGCTCGATCATCAACGAGACCTACTCGCTGCCCGCCGGGACCAAGCCGAGCTACGTCAACGACGGCCGGCAGATGACGCTGACCTACACGAAGAGCGGCGCGACGATGCAGCTGGTCGTCCGCGCGTACAACGACGGCATCGCCTTCCGGTACGTGCTTGCGGGCAGCGGCGCCATCTCCATCACAGGCGAGACGACCGGGTTCCGCCTGCCGGCCACGACTGGTGGGTGGGCGGCACCGTGGAACTCCAACTACGAGCAGGACTACATCTACCGCAACGCGACCCAGCTCAACTCGGGCGTCGATCTGACGATGCCGGCGCTGGCCTCGATCAACAACAACGCGTACTTCACGTTGATCAGCGAGGCCAACGGCTACAACTCGAACGCGAGCTACGCCCCCGGCATGCTCGAGGGTGACGGTCTCGGCACCGGGCTGCTCAAGCTGTCCCGTACGCCGGACCAGAGCTTCCCGATGTCGAGCACCTACCCCTTCCAGACCCCGTGGCGGGTAGCGGTCATCGCGCCGAACCTCGACGTCCTCTACAACTCCGACCTGGTGCAGAACCTCAACCCACCGGCCGCGACCACCCCGAGCTGGGTGAAGCCGGGACGCGCGGCCTGGTCCTGGTACTCCGACGAGGACAGCGCCTCCGACCTCACCAAGCAGAAGCAGATGGTCGACTTCGCCGCCGAGATGGGCTTCGAGTACATCACCGTCGACTGCTGCTACACCCCGGCCGTCGACCTGCCCGCGATCTCGGCGTACGCCGCCCAGAAGGGGGTCAAGGTCTTCGCCTGGGTCACCGCTGACGCCGGTCAGACCCCCGCCCAGGCGACGCAATTGGTTGCCGATCACAAGGCATACGGGGTGGCCGGCCTCAAGGTCGACTTCTTCCTGAGCGACTCGCAGGCGGTCCAGAAGTGGTACCAGTCGATCGGCGACGCCGCCGGGGCGAACCAGATGATGCTCGATCTGCACGGTAGTACGAAACCGGGCGGCGAGAACCGCACCTGGCCGTGGGTCCTGACGTCCGAGGCCGTGGCCGGTACCGAGCACTACAAGTACCCGCCGCCCACGACCGCGGCCGCCGACGTCACGTATCCGTTCACGCGCGGGCCGATCGGGCCGATGGACTACACGCCGGCGATGATCTCGCAGAACGCCTCGGTGCTGACGCAAGGGCACACGCTCGCGCAGGCGATCGTCTACAACACCGGCATGATCAACTACGCCGACTCGGCCGCGGCGTACGAGCAGTGGCCGGGCCGTCACCTGATGCGGGCCATCCCGACCACGTGGGACCAGACCAAGGTCGTCGAAGGCTTCCCGGGTGATCACATCACGCTCGCCCGGCGGTCCGGGTCCGACTGGTTCGTTGCCGGTATGACCTCGCCTGCCCGGACGGCGACGGTGCCGCTGTCGTTCCTCGGAGCAGGCACCTACACGGCGACGATCTTCTCCGACAACACGTCCGGCCGGGTCCAGGTCAGCACGCAGTCGGTGACCAGTGCAACGACCCTGTCGCTGCCGATGATCGCGACCGGCGGGGTGGCGGTACAGATCTCCCAGACGCCGCTCGCCCAGATCGGCAGTGCCGACACCCGGTACGAAGCGGAGTCGGCGAGCAATACGCGAGCAGGTTCTGCCTCGGTCGACGCCTGCAAGGGGTGCTCGACGGGGTCGAAGGTCGGCAACGTCGGGTCGGGCGGCTCGGTGCAGTTCAACGGCGTCACGGCGACGACGGCCGGTACGCACCGGATGACGTTCACCTACACGTCGGCCGATCCGCGGTCGGTGCGGATCACGGTGAACGGCACGGTACTGAGCACCGAGAATCTGCCCGATTCGGGCGGCTGGGAGTTCGTCAACAAGTGGTCGGTCGACGTGCCGCTCGTCGCGGGCTCGAACACGATCAAGTTCGACAACCCGAGCGCCTTCGCCCCGGACATCGACGCGCTCACCATCGAGCGAGCCACCGAGGCGGAAGCGGCGGGCAACACGCTCGCCGGCGGTGCAGCGACGGGTGCGTGTGCCGGGTGCTCGGGCGGTACGTTCGTGAAGTCGCTCAGCGGTAGCGGCACGCTCGACGTCAACGGCGTCACAGCATCGTCCGCAGGCAACCACACGGTGCGGCTCGATTACGCGAGCGCGACCGCGCAGACCGTCCAGGTTCAGGTCAACGGCGGGACGGCCGTCACCGTCACGCTGCCCGCAACCGGTTCCGCGACGGCCATGGCGACCAAGACACTCGGCCTGACGCTCACCGCGGGGTCGAACGTCATCAGGGTGAAGAGCGCCTCCTCGGCGGCGGTCGGCATCGACAGGCTCAGCGTCGTCCGCTGATCCATCCAGCCGGAGGGCCACGATTCCCGCGGGGGATCGTGGCCCTTCGTATTTCGTCGAATCGTCCATGTACTAACGCCGAACGGCCATGTTCGCGGGATCGGCCGGTCACTAGGGTTGCGCTCGTGATCATCAAGGAGGACTGGATTCCGACGGTCGGCAACGGCACTGTCACCGCGACGCTGGCCGTCGGCGAATCATCCATCGGCCTGAAGCTCAGCCGACACGATCGGCCACTCGGAGTAGTTGCTCTGGGCATCAGCGTCGACGGCGCCGACCTCGGCTCGGGCTCGACCGTGGTGCGCTCGTCGGAGTTCCCCGTGATCGAGGAGTGGTTCGCCCCGGCCGGCAAGGCGCGCGGCAACCACCTGGTCGACCACCGCGAGCTGCGGGTCGACCTGCACCACGCCGCGACCGATCGCGAATGGACGATCCGCCTGCGAGTGAGCCCCGACGGGATCGCCGTCCGGTACGCGATGCCCGAGTTGCAGGGCCTGGCCGGCGTCACCGCCGACAACACCAGCATCGATCTCGAGCTGTTCTCGCGCGCGTGGGTGCTCAAGCACCAGACCTGGTACGAGACGCCGCGGGCCGGTGTCGACCTCGCCGAGCTCGAGCCCGGTTCGTACGGGTTCCCGTTTCTGGCTCAGTCGGGTGACGACTACCTGCTCGTGTCGGAGTCGGGCATCGACGGGCGGTACTCCGGCGCGCATGCGGCGATGTCAGGTACGACGCTCGGCTTCGAGATCGCCGACGCGGCCGTCGAGATCGCTCGCGGTGATGTCACGCCGTGGCGGGTGTTCATCATCGGCTCGCTCGCCGACGTCGTCGAGTCCCTGTTCGTCGACGAGCTGGCTTCGCCGGTACGGCCGGAGCTCGCTGACGCCGACTGGATCAGGCCGGGCCGCGCCGCGTGGTCGTGGTGGTCCGACTTCTACTCCGGCGCGCAACTCGAGCAGCAGAAGCGATTCGTCGACGCCGCGGCCGAGATGTCCTGGGAGCACCTGCTGATCGACTGCGGCTGGGAGGAGACCTGGGTCCCCGAGATCGTCGCGTATGCGAGCAGGCGGGGAATCCAGGTGCACCTGTGGACGGTGTGGCACGACCTCGACGGGCCGGACAAGCTCGGGCGGCTGGCGCTGTGGCGTTCGTGGGGGGTGGCCGGGATCAAGGTCGACTTCATGGAGTCGGAGTCGAAGGACCGGTACCGCTGGTACGACTCCGTGCTGCAGGAGACCGCGCGGCTGGGGCTGATGGTGAACTTCCATGGCTCGGTGATTCCGCGGGGGTGGGCCCGGACCTGGCCGCAGGTGGTGGGGTACGAGGCCGTGCGCGGTTCGGAGTACTACGTGTTCTACAACGACACTCCGTTGACGGCTGAGCACAATGTCATCCTGCCGTTCACACGCAATGTCGTCGGGGCGATGGACTACACGCCGGTGGCCTTCTCGGCCGCGGATCGGGTCACCAGCGACGGCCATGAGCTTGGACTCAGCGTGGTGTTCGAGTGCGGGATCACGCACTTCGCCGACGATGTCGCCGCCTATGCCGAGCGTCCACTCGCCGCCCGCTTCCTGGCCGAGCTGGCGCCGGTGTGGGACGAGACGGTACTGCTCTCAGGC
This sequence comes from Kribbella ginsengisoli, assembly GCF_039537185.1. Classification (NCBI taxonomy): domain Bacteria; kingdom Bacillati; phylum Actinomycetota; class Actinomycetes; order Propionibacteriales; family Kribbellaceae; genus Kribbella; species Kribbella ginsengisoli. The sequence goes on from NZ_BAABAA010000012.1 coordinate 166,397, forward strand.
ACGCCTGACACCGAGGCCGTGATAGCCCGCCGGCACGGCGACCGCTGGTTCATCGGCTGCATCGCCACTGGCCGCCGCCGAACCCTGACGATCAACCTGGACCGCCTCGGCCTGATCAACCCAACCACCTTGCTCATCGAGGACACCACCGGGCTGGCCGACAGCACTGGGTCTGCCGACGACGCCGCCGGGCTGGTCGAGCGTACGGTGTCCGGCAGTTCTTTCGAGGTCTCACTGGCCGACAACGGTGGCTTCGTGGCGATCGTTTCCGACGGTGAGCTTTTCCGGTCGGCTCCCCGGGCCGTCGTGGATGCGCCGACAGTCGAGCCCGAGCTTGCCGTGTTCGACGACGACAACGTCGCTGTGGTCAGGACGAGCGCCGATGCGCGGGTCCGCGTGGCACCTGGCTGGAGCGCCGAGGTGGTCGGCGACGGCCGCTGGCGGATCCAGGCTCCGAGTGACTTGCCACCCGGATCTCAAGGCATCGTCACCGTCGAATCGACTTCGATGCCTCCGGCAATCACCCATGCGCGAGTCGTGGCACCACTCGTGGCCGGCGTACATCGTGTCTCTGCTCTGCCCATGCTGGCTTTCCAGAACGAGAGCGGCCCGGTCGAGCGCGACCTGAGCAACGGCGGCGGCAATCCGGCCGACGGGTCCCCGATGCGGATCGCCGGAGCGCACTTCGCCGACGGCCTCGGGGTGTCGACGCCTTCGAAGGTCGACCTGTACTTCGGCGGTCACGCCGGCCGGTTCACCGTCAGCGTCGGCATCGACGACGAGACGCCGCTGACCAGCGCGCGAGCGGTCGTGAGCGGCGACGGCCGGGAGCTGAGTTCCGTCGTACTGGAAGCGGGAAACACCGCCGTGGACCTCGATGTCGATGTCTCCGGCGTTCGCGTTGTCACCTTGTCCACCCGAGAGGTCGCCGCCGGCGACCCTCCAGCACACGTGGACTGGGCTTCGGCCCGCTTCATCGTGACGAAAGGAAACAGATGAACAGGAAGTCGTTGCTGTCGATCGCGGTCGTGGCCGCGCTGCTCGCCGGATGTTCGGGCGGCGGCGACAAGGCGTCGAGCTCTGACGGGCCGGTGACTATCACCTACGGCATCTGGGCCGGCACCCAGACCCCTGCCATGCAGGAGATCGCCGCTGCCTTCACCAAGAAGAACCCGAACATCACGGTGAAGATCCAGGAGCGGCCGTACCCCGAGTTCTGGTCGACCCTGCAGACCGGCGCCGCGGGCGGAACCGCACCCGACGCCTTCTGGATGCTGGCCCAGCAGATCAGGCCGTACGCGGCCGGAAACCAGCTGCTCGACATCACGGACACGGTCAAGAAGGACAACGTTGACCTCGGCAACTACCCCCAGGCGGTCCTCGACCTGTACGACCAGGGCGACGGCAAGCTCTACGGCCTGCCGAAGGACGTCGACACCAACGCCGTCTGGTACAACAAGGCGATGTTCGACAAGGCCGGCGTCGCCTACCCGAAGGCCGACTGGACCTGGGCCGACTTCCGCGAGACGGCGAAGAAGCTGACCGACCCGGCCGGCGGGACCTGGGGTGTGGCCGCGCCGCTCGACTACCAGGGCGGGTACTACAACTCGATCTTCCAGGCCGGCGGCAAGGTGATCTCCGACGACGGCAAGACCGCTGCCATCGACAGCCCCGAAGCCCAGGCGGGCATCAAGTTCTGGACCGACCTGCAGGCCGACAAGTCGTCGCCGACCCTGCAGCAACTGTCGGACACCGAGGGCGAGACGATGTTCGAGCAGGGCAAGGTCGCGATGTACGTCTCGGGTGCCTACTGGGCGCTCAAGCTCTACGACAACAAGGCGATCCGGGCCAAGGTCGACGTCGCGCCGCTACCGACCGGCGTGAAGCAGGCCACCGTGACGAGCGGGATCGAGAACGTCGGGTACGCCGGTACGAAGCACCCCGAGGAGACGAAGAAGTTCCTGCTCTTCGCGAGTGGCGAGGAGGCCGCGAACATCCAGGCGAAGTCGGGTGCGGTGCTGCCTGCGTACAAGGGCACCGAGAAGACGTGGATGAACGCGATGCCCGAGTTCAAGAACCTGCAGACCTTCATCGATGCCAAGGCGTACTCCGTACCGCTGCCGGTGCAGGGCAATGCCGCTGAGTGGCAGGGGCTGCAGGCGAAGTACCTGACGCCCGCGTGGGACGGCAAGGTTTCGGTCGCCGACGCTGCGGCCCAGTACGCCGATGCCATCGACAAAGTACTGGCCGAGAACGGATGAGGAAGCGTACCGACTGGGCGGCCTTCGCCATGATCGCTCCGGCGTTCATCGGCCTGGCCGCCCTGTACCTCTGGCCGTTCGTCGCGACCTTCCTGAAGAGCTTCCGGAAGGTCCCGGTCTTCGGCCCGAGCCGGTTCAACGGGGTCGAGAACTACCAGAAGCTGCTCTCCGACGCGGATTTCTGGAGTGCGCTCGGCAACTCGGCGAAGTACACCGTCATCGTTTTGCTGGGCATTCCGTTGGCGGTCGTCTTCGCTGCCCTGATCCAGCAGGTCTCTCGCGGCCGGGGCATCTACCGGGTGCTGTTCTTCCTGCCGGTGGTGACGCTGCCGGTCGCGGTGGGAATGGTTTGGCGGTTCATCCTGAACGGCGATTTCGGGCTGCTGAACTACGTGTTGTCGCTGTTCGGCATCCCGGGCGAGTACTGGGTGGCCGATGACCGGTTCGCCGTTTACGCGTTCGCCGTGGTCGGTATCTGGATGGGCCTCGGCGTGAACCTGATCATCCTGGGCGCCGGACTGCAGAACATCCCGGTCGACCTCTACGAGGCGTCGGCGCTCGACGGCGCGAACCGGGTCCGGCAGTTCTTCTCGATCACGCTGCCGCTGCTCAGCCCGAGCGTCTTCTTCGTGACCATTCTGACGACTATCTCGGCACTGCAGATGTTCGACCTGGTCTTCATCATGCTCGGCAGCATCAACAACACCGCGCTGAGTGGCTCGAAGACCATCGTGTACCTGTTCTACGAGGCGGCCTTCGTGCAGTTCAAGCAGGGGTATGCCGCGGCGATCGCGATCGTGCTGCTGGTGATCATCATGATCGTGACCGCGATTCAGTTCCGTCTTCAGAAGAAGTGGGTCGTCTATGACTGACCGTCGCGGGCAATGGCGGCTCCATGTCGTCCTGATCATCGCCGTGCTGCTGATGGTCGTCCCTTTCGTCTGGGAGATCCTGACGTCGTTCAAGACCAGCAACGAGGTCGCGTCGCTGCCGCCGACGCTGTTCCCGTCGGATCCGACGGCCAAGGGCTACCGCAGCTTCTTCCACGTCACCCCGTTCTGGGCGCAGTTCTCCGTCTCGGTGATGTCGCTGGTCCTGCGGGTCGTCGGTCAGGTGTTCGTGTCCGCCCTCGCCGGGTATGCCTTCGCGCGGTTGAACTTCCCTTTGCGCAGGACGCTGTTCGCGTGCTTCATGGTGATGCTGATGGTGCCGAGCCAGCTGTTCCTGCTCGGTCAGTTCGACATCATGAAGGGGCTGGGGCTGCTCGACACGGTGCCGGCACTGGCCATCCCCGGCATCTTCTCGGCCTTCGGGACCTTCCTGATGCGGCAGGCCTTCCTGACGATGCCGAAGGACTACGAGGAGGCCGCGCGACTCGACGGCGCGGGCACCTTCCGGACGTTCTGGAGCGTGATGTTGCCGATGGCACGCTCGATGATCGCCGCTCTCGCCGTACTGACGTCGCTGTACTCCTGGAACGATCTGCTCTGGCCGCTGATCGTCGCACCGGCCGGCGACGCCAGGCCGCTGCCGGTCGGGCTCGCCAGCCTGCAGGGGCAGTTCGGCACCGACTACCCGACCCTGATGGCGGGCGCGCTGATCTGCACGCTGCCGTTGGTGATCGTCTTCGTCGTGTTGCAGCGGCAGTTCTTCGCCGGTATCGCCAACAGCGGGCTGAAAGGCTGACCCATCAGACCGCGTCGCGGCGGCGGAACTGGGTCGGGCTCATGCCGTGGAACCGGCTGAACTGCCGCGAGAAGTAGAGCGGATCGGAATACCCCAGCTCGTCGGCGATACTGGCGACCGTCGCCGGCGAGCCGTCGAGCAGCTGCCGCGCGCGGGCCATCCGGAGGCTCTGGTGATGGGCCAGCACTCCCCCGCCGGTGACCTTGCGAAACAGCGCGCTCAGATGCGACGGCGAAACCCCGACCAGCTTCGCCAGCTCCGGAACCTTCACGCTGCTGTCCAGCCGATCGGCCAGATAACTCATTGCCCGCTGCAACGGATCGCCGTCGGCAGGCATCACCCGGTCCACATTGATCTGGGTCAGCAGTTTCCACGCCGCCCCCGCCGTACCGATCAGCCAGGCCGGCGACTGCCCCCGCTCCAGACTCGAAACGATCTCGTCCAGCAACGCCACCGCCCGCTCCATCCGCCGGATCGGCACCAGCGGCCGCGCCGCCGAGACCTCGAGCGTCTCCACCAGCTCCGCCACGTCGGTCCCGGACAGATGACACCACCAGATCGACCAAGGACTGTTCTCGTCGGACCCATAGGTGTGCGGCACCCCTTTGGGAATGATCAACGCCGTCTGCGACCCGATCCGATGCGTCGCCTCCCCCACCCGGGCCCACCCGGTCCCTGCCGCACACACGATCACGATCGTCTCGTCGATCCCCCGCGGCCGCTGCATCCGATGCCCCCGGGCCATCGGAAAATAACCCGCCACAGTCACCAGCAGACGCCGCGTCACCGGCCGCCCCAAGGCCCCCGTCACGAGCGGCCGCGGCACCACGACGATCCGCTCGTTCCGAAAGCCTTCCTGGATGGGCATCCCCCCATGATGCACCATCCAGGACACAATTCCCGTTACGAATAAGGCGTTTCCAACTCAGCCGACCAAGGTGAATGTCCTGGTCGCCTTGGCCAGCGTCGTGGTCAGTACGGCCCGGTCGCCGAGCCGCCCACCGGCAGTGATCTCCACCGCCTGATCCGTGATGCCGTACAGGCTGACGAACCGGGTGGCCACCCATCGGGTGGTAGCTCCCGAGCGGTAGCTGTAGACAAGCGTCGCCATCGTGACCTTGCCACCACGGGCTGTCGTGAGCGTGCCAGTCGCCCTCCCGAGGATCCGCAGCCCCGGCGTACCGCGAAGCGCCACCTCCCGCTTCTTCATCGCCGCGGCCGGCGTGATCTTGTGCCGCTGATCGAGATCGAACCGAATCATCCGGGCCGCCGACGGATCCACGAACCGGTCCTGCCACCTGCCGGTCTTCACCTGCCGCCACGCCCGCGGTACCGACACCACCCCATTGCAGTAGTCCGGCGAGGTGCACGCCAGCATCCGCTGCGCATAAACCGTCGCCTGCACAGTGCTGACCGACTGCGGCGCAGCACCAGCCGGCACCCCAACCCCCAACGCCATCCCAGCCGCCCCCAAGACGGCGGCACCCACTCGCCAAGCCCTCATCACGTCTCCCCTTCGACCGAATACCTCCGATGCAGGTGAGACGCACCAGCCCATCCTCAGGTTGGAAACTGACGTGCATCCTAAGGAACAACACTCCCCCGACCACCTGAACCTGCAGACTTTGCTCATGCGAATCCTGCTCCGGGTGAAGCCGGGCGCCTCACGGACAGCCGTCGGTGGCCGGTACGACGGCCCGGCCGGCCCCGCCCTGGTGGTCGCCGTCGCCGCTCGAGCGGTCGAAGGCCAAGCAACGAAGGCTGTCCTCCAAGCAGTCGCAACAGCGTTCGGAGTACGCCCCTCAGCCGTAACCCTCGTCCGAGGCGCGACCAGCCGCGACAAACTCATCGAAATCCACGGCGACGAGACCGCCCTCCAGTCGAGGCTCGAAAGCCTGCGCGACTGAGGCACGCCGCGGTCGGCGTGATTGCGGAGCATTTGCCGCGGGTACCGGAGGCAGGCCCGGTATCACCCGGACACCCTCAGTTGAGGAGGAGACCGATGAGTACCAACCCACTCACGCCGATGCCGCCGCCCCTGCCGGACCCCGACGATCCCAACCGTCCCGAGGACGACCCGGACCTCAACCCGAGCCCTGAACCCGACAGCGACCCCGACGAACAGCTCCCCCACATCGAGGAACTCGGCTAAGACGCCGAGACGAGTCGAACGGGATTCAGCGGTCGAGCGTCCGGTCAGGGGCTGACGGAGTGTTCGGCCGGTGGAGGGCGCCTGGTGTGGCCGGCTGTTTTGTTACGGCGCCTCGGGCGTCCGCGTTGGTGGCTAGTACGGCGCGTAGGTGGTCGACCTCTGGATCGACCGGGCGCCACGTCGGGAAGGGATCCTTGGCGGGCGGCAGGGTGTCCATGCCTCGGTCCGCGGCGGTCAGGGCCTGGTCGGTCATCGGGCCCGTTGTGGGATTGAAGGTGCCTTGCTCGCCAGGGGTGCGGACCTGCGTCGTGTACCAGACACGGTCGGCATGTGGGCGCAGTTCGGGGTACTCGACCGCGTAGTACTCGGTGTCCCGCCACGGCTGCTGACAGATGACGCCGGTCTCGAGCTCCGGGTTGGCCTCCATCGCCGCCGCCGTGTCGCGGGCGTACTGCGCCGACATACAGGACCAAACCTCTCGCTGAAACGCATAACCGTCGCCCGGGCGCGCCTCCTCCATCACCCGGATCCGCGCATCCAGCTCGGGATCCTCACTCCGCAACGCCCGCAGGTGATCCGGCGACACGTCCGACCACAACTGCATCCGCTCGATCGTGCCGCCGTCGGTGGTGCTCTCCAGCAAGACGATGTCCGGGTTCTCGTTGGCGAGCATCTCGGCCACCTGCATGTTGCTCAGCTCACCGCTGTCAGTACGAACCGGATCTCCAGTCGCCGGATCGAGCGTCGGCCCGGCCCAGAACAGCCGCGTCCGGTCCGGCCCGGCGTCGACATCGAACCAGCGCTCACCTCGCCGCGTCGCCTCGATCCCGTCGGCAAGCCAGTGCGCCAGATCATGCTGAGACTCCAGCGGTACGCCGCGCTCAACCAGCTCCAGCCGCGCAGCCTCGAACAACGCCTCGCTCTCCGCAACGTTCCGCGGCGCGGGAGCTCGTCCCGTATGAGTCGCACGGGCCCGCTCGAAGTGCTCGTCATCAAGCACATCGAGTACGACCCCCAGCGACCCCATCACTAGTCAGCGCCCCGCCGCACCAACTGCTGCACACTCATCGCCGGGTGCTTCGGATCGAACTCCAACCCCGCATGGGCCGCGTACAGATGAAACTCCAGCCCCGGCCGCTCCCACACCGCCAAATACCCGACCCTGCGCGGGTCGTACTCATCCCGCCACCGCGCCGTCGGGAAATCGGGATCCACACAGGCGCCGACATACCCGGGCTCCCCCAGGTACCGGCGTACCAACTCCAAATACCGCGGCCATTGCTGCTGCCGCATGATCCGCACAGCTTCGGCATAGTCCTCCGCCGTCAGCCTGTACGCCGCCCACCCACCCCGACTCGTATCGAACGACGCACTCTCACTCCCCACCACAACCAGCGACCCCCGCTGAGTAGTGAACGACCACCCCGTCTGCCGCATGTCCACGGCCTCGGTAACCGGTTCAGAACTCCACCCAGCAGCGAGCAGCACCCGGTCCCGCAACTCCCCCAGCGCCGCCGCCCCACCGCCGCCCGGCCCCCACATCGCACGCCAGTCCCGCACATCCGCAATGTCCGCCAACACGGCCTCGAGATCGCCCAGCGGCTCGTCCTTGATCTTCACCACCGCAGTATCACATCGGCCTAGACCACCACCCCATATCTCAATTTGACCACTTATTTACCAGTATGAAACCGTGGCCTCAGCTTCCTTGACCAACTGGAGACGTGATGAACCGAGTTCGCCCCGCGGCGGCACTGCTGGCGGCCGTCGTGGCGACGGCGGCTCTGCTCACCACCGGCTGCGACGACCAGCAAGACGCCGACGCAATGCCGAGTCCGTCGGCGCTGAAGATCTCCTGGCAGGACGAGTTCGACGACGCGGCCGGCAGCAAGCCGGATCCGGCGAAGTGGGGCTACCAACTCGGCGGTGAGCCGCAGTGGGGCAACGAGGAATGGCAGTACTACACCGACCGTACCGAGAACGCCGCGACCGACGGCGAGGGGAACCTGGTGATCAGCGCCCGCCGGGAGAAGGTGCCCGGGATGGAGGACTGCAAGTACGGTCCCTGCGACGTCACCTCGGCCCGCATCACCACAGCGGACAAGTTCGACCAGGCGTACGGCAAGTTCGAGGCCAGGATCAAAGTCCCGGCCGGCCAGGGCCTGCTGCCCGCCTTCTGGGCCATGGGCAACAACGAGGACGAGGCCGACTGGCCGGCCAACGGCGAGATCGACATCATGGAGGTCGTCGGCAGCGAGCCCGGCAACGTCTACGGCACCATCCATGGTCCGGGGTACTCCGCGACGGAAGGCCCGACGAAGGCCAGCGCGCTCCCCGAGGGCAAGGCCTGGGCCGACGACTTCCACGTGTACGACATCGTCTGGTCGCCCAACCTGATCGTCTGGCACGTCGACGACCGCGAGTACTACCGCGTCACCCCGGCCTCAGTACCGAAGGGCAAGAAGTGGGTCTACGACCACAACTTCTACCTCCTCCTCAACCTCGCCGTCGGCGGCACCTGGCCCGGCGCCCCCGACAACAACACCGACTTCCCCGCCCAAATGCTGATCGACTACGTCCGCGCCTACTCCTGAGACCAGCTGCATCACCAGCCGTTGTGGCATCCCCAGACAGCTTCCACGGCCCGCCTATGCGCCCGTGTCGGCGCTGACCGAGTACGCGACCGTCCGATGCGTGTCGTGTTCGGCGAGCCGGGCGACGAGCGATGCCCGTACGTCGTCGTAGGTGTCAGACCCGAGCGGCAGACGGAGCGGTGTCTGTCCACTGTCCACCAGATCGATCATCGCCGTGGCGATCTTCCGCGGATCACCGGGCAACGAGAAGTTGCCGTCAGCAAGCATCCGGCGCACCTCGCCGGCCGGGGTGTCCGTGTACTCCGGCATGGCCGGCGCGGTGGCGAGGGAACTGCCGAAGCCAGTCGGCGTCGCGCCCGGCTCGACGATGGTCAGGCTGATGCCGAACGGCGCGACCTCAGCTGCGACAGTCTCACTGAAGCCTTCGATCCCCCATTTGGAAGCGTGGTAATAGCTGAAGTTCGGGTAAGTGGTCTGCCCGCCGGCGGTCGAGACCTGCAGAATCCGGCCGTACTGCTGAGCACGCAGGTGCGGCAGTGCCGCGCGGACAGCGTGGATCGAGCCGAGCAGATTGGTGTCGATCACCTGCCGGATCTGTTCGTCGGTGGCCTCCTCGACCGAGGCGAACACGCCATAGCCTGCGTTGTTCACCACCACGTCGATCGTGCCGAGCGCCTTGAACGCATCGTCGACCACGCGCCGGACCTGCCCGGCGTCGGTGACGTCCAGTTGCGCGGTCCAGAGCAGGTCGCCGTACTCCGCGCGCAGATCGTCCAGCGCCTCGGGCCGGCGAAGTGTCGCGGCCACTCGATCACCCCGACTCAGCAGTTGCTCGGTCAGCAGACGCCCGAAGCCGGACGAAGTACCAGTGATGAACCAGGTGTTGGTCATGATTCCCTTTCGATTCGGTACTTCCAGGTTGAGCCGAATCGAGGCATCTCACAAGCGACGGTTTCTGGCCCCAGCCATGCAGAAACCTGATGTCTAAGGCGCCCTGGTACCGAACTCGACCGCCTCCGCCTGCAATGCGCCAACCATCGCCGACGCAGCCGGACCAGGATCCGCGCCGGTAACCGCCCAGGCCGTCCGCCCGAACCCACTCCCCTCCTCACGAACCGGAACCCACCGAACCCCACGCGGCACCGACTCCGCAGCCACCCCAGGCACCAACGCGATCCCCAGCCCCGCGGCAACCAGACCAAGCCGAGTCGGCCAATCACGAACAGCAAAGGAAACCCGCGGCTCCTCGATCCCCGGCCAAGCACCGAACTCCGGCGCATCCCCAGAACGAGCACCAACCACCCAAACCTCATCCACAAGCTCGTCCGGCCGCACAAACTCACGTGCCGCAAACGCATGCGACTCAGCAACCGCCACACCACTACCTCGCCCGCGAGCCAACTCGGACAGCTGCAACCCATCGAGCTCGTACGCCGGCAGCCCCTTCCCCGTCGCCAGAATGGCCACCTCCAACCGCCCCCGCCGCAACGCCTGCAACTGCGCCGGCGTCGACCCCTCCACCACCCGGATCTGCAACCCCGGATGAACCCGCAACAGCCGCCCGATTGCCCTAGGCAACAACACCGCACTGGCAGTCGGATACCCACCCACACTCAACCGCCCGGCAAGCCGATCCCGCAACCCCGCCAGTTCCTGCCCAGCCGCAGCAACCCCATCAATCACCCGCCCCGCATGCCGCACCAACACCTCACCGGCAGCCGTCGCCCGCACCCCACGCGCATGCCGCTCGAACAACGCCGTCCCCACAACCTTCTCCATAACCAAAACCTGCCGAGACACCGCCGACTGGCTGTACCCAAGCCGCTCAGCCGCCCCACTGAACGACCCCGCCCGAGCAACCTCCAACACAACCCGCAACCCCACCAACGTCATCTCCACCATCACCAAACCCTAGCCCCAGCCCTCCCCCCAATCGCCGACATCAGCCTGATCCGCCCCCGGTCAGCAGCAGGGTGTGGGGTCGTCTCTACAGCCAGGCATCGCGCCACCGACCCCGAGGGCGCAACCTGTCCAGCCTTGGTCGGGTGGGTGCCTACTCTCACTTTCGCGCGACAGAGGAGCGCACACCTGAGTGGGGTCTTCCGTTGGCTATTTGAGTTCGGCGGAGGTTTTGCCTAGGAGGCGGCGAGCGACGATCAGCTGCTGGATCTGTTGGGTGCCTTCGAAGATGTCCAGGATTTTGGAGTCTCTCGCCCATTTTTCGAGGAGTTCGTGTTCGGAGTAGCCGATGCTGCCGGCTAGTTCTACGCAGCGGAGGGTGATGTCGTTGGCTACCCGGCCGGCTTTGGCTTTGGCCATGGAGGCTTGGAGGGAGTTGGGTTGGGAGTTGTCGGCCATCCAGGCCGCCTGGAGGGTCAGGAGGTAGGCAGCTTCCCAGTCGGCTTCCATTTGGAGGTAGGAGGCTGCGGCGGCGGGCTGCTGGAAGATGGGGCGGTCGTAGTCGACTTCTACGCCGGCTTCCGATAGCAGCGAGCGGGTTACCTCCAGCGAAGCGCGGGCGCAGCCGACGGCCATGGCGGCGACGAGCGGGCGGGTGTTGTCGAAGGTTTGCATGACGCCGGCGAAGCCTTTGTCTGCGTCGATTTCGGGGGTGCCTAGCAGGTTGGCGGCCGGGACTCGGCAGTTTTCGAAGCGGATGGTGGCGGTGTCGGACGAGCGGATGCCTAGCTTGTGTTCGAGGCGTTCGACGGTCATACCGGGCGTGTCTTTGAAGACTACGAAGGACTTGATCGCGGCCCGGCCAACGGACTTGTCCAGGGTCGCCCAGACGACGACCGCGTCGCAGCGGCCGCCGGCGGTGACGAAGATCTTCTCGCCGTTGATGACGTACTCGTCGCCGTCGAGACGGGCGGTGGTCTGGATGCTCGCCGAGTCCGAGCCGCACTCCGGCTCCGTGATCGCCATCCCGGCCCACACGCCGTCAAACCGCCGCAGTTGCTCATCGGACGCCACCGACGCGATCGCCGAGTTCCCGAGGCCCTGTCGCGGCATCGACAGCAGCAGCCCGACGTCGCCCCAGCACATCTCCATCACGGACAGCACAGACGACAGGTTCGACCCGTTCTTCACCTTGCCGTCGTCATCTTCAGCACCAGCAGTACGCCGTACGCCGCTAGCCCCAGCACCCGACCCCGTACCGGACGCCCCCAACCCGTCCACCATCGCCGCGAGCATGTCGAGTTCCTTCGGATACGCGTGCTCGGCCAGGTCGTACTGACGCGAATTCGGCCGCAACATCTCCGCCGCGACCTGATGTGCCTGGTGGATGAATGCGCGGAACTTCCGTGGCGTCTCGAGGTTGATCATCAGACGAGCACCGCACCTTCCATCACGCCGACGGCCCGCAAGTCGCGGTACCACCGCTCCACCGGATGCTCCTTCACAAACCCGTGCCCGCCCAGCAACTGCACCCCGTCGGTCCCGATCTGCATCCCCTTCTCGGTGCACAACCGCCGCGCCAGCGCGACCTCGCGCGCGAACGGAAGCCCTTGCTCAGCACGCGATCCGGCCCGGTATGTCACCAGCCGCATCCCCTCGAGCTCGATCGCGATGTTCGCGACCATGAAGGCCACCGACTGCCGATGACTGATCGGCTCACCAAAGGCAGTCCGCTCGTTCACGTACGGCGTGACGTAATCGAGCACCGCCCGAGCCGTACCGAGCGACAGCGCACACCATCCCAGCCGCGAGAGCCGAACACATTCCGCATAGTCCGAGAGCGTCCCCAACTGCACAGCCGGTACGTCGTCCAGCAACACGCGACTCAACGAAGCCGCGCGCAACCCCATCGACGGCTCGGCCTCGATCGTCACGCCCGGATGCTCGGACTCGACCAGGAACAGCGCCGGCCCCTGGTCCTCCAGTTGAGCGGCGATCACGAACACCTCGGCCTCAGCGCCCCGTGGCACCAACGACTTGACCCCATTGAGCAAATGCCCGGTTCGTTGCCTGGTCGCCCTGGTCTTCAGAGCGAACGGGTCGAACAACGCGCGCGGCTCGACGATCGCCAGCGCCGCGGCCGGTACCGACTCACCCGTGAAGGCCGGCAGGTACGTCGCCTGCTGCGTCTCATCGCCCCACAACGAGATCGCCGTGCTCACCGCAGCCGGCGCCAGGCACGCGACCGCCTGACCCATGTCGCCATGCGCCATCGCCTCGGCCACCAGTACGCCGGTCATCGCCGACCGTTCGCTGACGATCCCACCGAGCTCTTCCGGTACTTCGATCAGGCTCAACCCCAGCTCAGCCGACTGGGCCAGCACCTTGGCATCCGTCGTACCAGCGACATCAGCCTCAGCCGCGGCAGGCCGCAGTACCTCGGCCGCGTACTCCGTGACGACCCCGACCACCATCTGCTGGTCCTCGGTCGGCGTCAGGTCGAACCGCCAGGTCCCCTTCGCCGCGGGCAGCCGCGACGGCTTGGCCAGCTTCGACGCCGCGACGAAACTCCGCGTCAGCGCCCCAGCCGTCCGGAAGCCGGTCTTCGTCGCCTCGAACACCACCCGCTCGGTCTGCTTGCGCCACCCGAACCGATCGATCACCTGGGACTTCGCCAGCCGGTTCAGCAGCGCCACCCCGACCCCGATCGGGTCCCGCCGACGGCTGGGCTTCGCATTCTGCTGGATGACCATGCGCCAACTGTAAACCGAAGTTACAACCCAAGTCACGCCTCCTGCCCCGCGACATCTGTCCCACTCGACAGGTAGTGCACCGCGAGACGCTGTACACAAACCGACAGCTCAGCCTGAAGTGCACTACTGCGCGCCGGCTATGTCCTGTCGATCGGGACAGCTCCAGGTAGGAGCGGCTCAGGAGTTGTCTGCGATCTGGGCGGCTTTCGCCGCTAGATAGCGCTGCTCCGGCAGCGAGGTCGTCCGGCGCGCGGCGGCCAGATAGTGGTCGCGGGCCTCGGTCAGTTTGCCGAGGCGTTCGAGCAGGTGGGCGCGGACGGCGTGCAGGCGGTGGCTGTCTTTCAACCGGTGGTCGTCGTCGAGCGTGCTGAGCAGGTCCAGGCCGGCTTGTGGGCCTTCGACCTGGGCGAGGGCGATCGCGCGGTTGAGGGTGACCATCGGGTTCGGTGCGACGCTCTCCAGCAGCAGGTAGAGGGCGAGGATCTGGTTCCAGTCGGTCTCCTCCGTGCTCGGCGCCTCGGAGTGGATCGCTGCGATCGCCGCCTGCAGTTGGTACGAACCGACCTCGCCGCGCGCAAGCGTACGCAGTACCAGCGCGGACGCCTCCTCGATCGGCTCACGCAACCACAGGCTGCGATCCTGCTCGTCGATCGGGATGAGGCTGCCGTCCGGCGTGGTCCGCGCCGCCCGCCGCGCATCGGTGAGCAGCATGAGCGCCAGCAAACCGGCGACCTCACCCTCGTCCGGCAGCAACTGGTAGAGCAAACGCGCCAACCGGATCGCTTCGGCCGTCAGCTCGACCCGCTGCAGATCGGGTCCGGAGCTGGCCGTGTACCCCTCGTTGAAGATCAGATAGAGCACCTGCAGTACTACGCGCAGGCGATCCGCCCGCTCCTCCTCCGGCGGCAACACGAACCGGCTACCGGCCGCCTTGATGCTCTTCTTCGCCCGGCTGATCCGCGGCGCCATCGTTGCCTCCGGCACCATGAACGCCTTGGCGATCTCCGCCGTCGTCAACCCACCGACCGCCCGCAACGTCAACGCCACCTGCGATGCCGGCGTCACCGCCGGATGACAACACAGGAACAACAACGTCAACGTGTCGTCCGACTCCGGCACCTGGTCCTGATCAGCCCCCGGCGCGACCAACTCCTCGGCCCCCGCCATCGCCGCCACCGAGTCCTCACGCCGCCGCCGGGCACTCTCACTCCGGAACTGATCAGTCAGCTTCCGCGTGGCGACGGTGATCAACCACCCCCGAGGATTCCCCGGTACGCCGTCAGTCGGCCACTGCGTCGCGGCCGCCAGCAACGCCTCCTGGACAGCGTCCTCACACAGATCGAACTGCCCATGCCGCCGAGCCAAAAACCCGAGTACCTGCGGCGCCAGCTCCCGCAACAACCCCTCGACCCGCTCCCCCGAATTCATCAGCGCTGGAGGTGGCGGAGGGCGGCGGTGGTGGGGATGCGGGTCAGGGGGCCGAGGAGGGAGGCGTCGCGGAGGGCGGCTCGGGCGGCTAGGTGACCGCACGCGCCGTGGACGCCGGGGCCGGGGTGGATGGCGGAGCTGCCGAGGTACAGGCCGTCTATGACGGTGCGGGGGCTGCCCAGGCCTACGGTGGGGCGGAAGATGAGTTGCTGGTGGAGTTGCGCAGTACCGCCGCCTAGTGCGCCGAGGCCTAGGGAGGCGTTGGCTTGGGTGAAGTCGCTGGGGCGTTGGAGGTCGCGGGCGATGACGAGGTCGAGGAAGCCGGGGGCGTGGCGTTCGATGGCGCGGTCCATCCGGCCGGCGAGCTTCTCGGCGTCGGCGTCGTCGGGGAGGCCGCGGGGTAGGTGCGAGTAGACCCAGACGGCCTCGGTGCCTTCGGGTGAACGGGATGCGTCGGCCTTGGTGGTTTGGCCGATCAGCAGGAAAGGTGCCGTGGGCAAGCGGCCGGTGTCGAGGTCGGCGCTGACGTGGACGAGGTCGTCAGCGGTGCCGCCGAGGTGTACTACGCCCGCTTCGCGGGCCTGGCGGGCGCGCCATGGGATCGGGCCGCTGAGGCGGTAGTTGAGTTTGACCGTCGGGTAGTCCCATTCGAAGTTCTCGAGGTCGCGACGGAGCCCTGCCGGAATGCTTGCTGGTGGCAACAGTTCGGCGTACAGGGTATGCGCTGAGACGTCGGCGATGACGGCGCGGCGGACGGAGATCGTCTCGCCGCTCGCGGTCCGTACCGCGGTCGCCTTGCCGGCCGAGACGTCGATCGAGGTGATCGGGGTGCCTGTGGAGAGGAGGGCGCCGGCGCGCTCGGCCCGGCGTACCAGGGCCGACGAGAGCGAGCTCGAACCGCCTTGCGCGACAGGGAATCCGACGTCCTGGGCGAGCATCGCGAGGAGCCAGCCCATCGTGCCGCTGACGCTGCCGGTGAGCGGGGCGTCGGCGTGGAACGCGTTGCCGGCCAGGATCGCGCGGCCGCGGTCGCCTTCGAAGAGTTCCTGGCCCATTCGGTGCATCGGCATGGCCATGAAGCGAGCGAAACGAGCCAGCTCCCCCACCGAACCGAGCTTGCGCACGAGGCGGAGGCCGGGGGCGACGGGCGGCCACGAAGTGAGCAGCGACTGCAAGAAGGGCGCGCGGATCTTCGTGTACTCCTGGTAAAGACGCAACCAGGTGTCGCCGTCCTTCGGGTGATCGCGACCGATCGAGGCCGCCGTGTCGGCCGGATCCGGGTGGATCGCGGGCGCGTCATCGTCGTCGGGGTCGATCAGGTGCGCCAGGGCGAGCGGGGCATGGGACCAGCGGAGTCCGAAGTTCTCGAGCTCGAGCGCACGTAGTACCGGCGAGGCTACGCCGAGTGGATAGCTGGAGCTGAAGCGGTCGCTGACCCAGCCGCCGCTGGCGGTCGAGCGCACGGCGCCACCCGGGTCGTCGGCGGCTTCGACGATCAGCACGTCCCAGCCGGCGTCGGCCAGGGCGATCGCGCTCACCAGCCCGTTCGGTCCGGATCCGATCACCACAGCATCAACCACACGCGGCAGCATGCTCCCGACCTTAGCTGCTCGCCTCCTTGTTCCGGGCACGGAAGGCCCGCAGGTTCGCAGGATTTCCGCACGTCTTCAGCGAATGCCAGACGCCGCTGTTGTTCCGCGACCGGTCGTAGAACACCACCCGGCACCTGTCGTTCTTACAAGCCTTCAGCCGACGCCAGCTATCAACCTGCTGCCCAGCCAGTACCTCCGCCAGCACCCGCGATGTCACGTACTCCGCCCCAGTACCACCGCCGCGCAGCTCCACAGTCCCATCCACTCCCAGCACCAACTCCGCCGCTACACCTCGCGCGCCAACCTGTGCCACCGACTCCGGCGCCGCACCTTCCGGTACGACCAGGCGATGCAACTCAGCGCGGAAGGCCCGCAAGACTTCCAGGTCTGTGGCGGTCAGCTTTGCCTCACCTGGGAGCACCTGGTCCAGCCAGGCCGTTGCGGTTGGGAGGTCGGCCAGGAGGTCTGGTTGGGTGCCCACTCCTCGGGTGTTGAGGAAGTCATGGGCCAGGGCCAGCGTGTCCGGCGCGGGGTCCAGGTTGAAGCGCTCGGTGGCGGGGGAAGTCATTGGGTGAGCAGCGACAGGCCGCCGTACCAGAGAGGGCTGGGGTTGAGGCGGTTCGGGTGGCGCTGGATCATCTGGTCGAAGAACTCCTGGGGAGTCGGCTGTCCGGCGAGCAGTTGGGTCACGTCCTGAAGGTACTGCTTGGTCTGGTCCAGGATGATCGGGTCGTCCGGCAGTTCGCGGTTCTTGTGGCCGGCGACGACCGCGGTCGGCGTCAGCTCCGCCACCTTGTCCAGCGCCGCGATCCACGCCTCGAACCCGCCGTCGCGACCCTCGACGATGTACTGATGGATGCCGTTGTACGCAACGTCTCCCGCCACCACCAACCCGATCGACGGCACATGCAGCACCGTCGTCTGATCGGTGTCGGTATGACCGACCTCGATCGCCTCCAGCACCTCACCCTCGAGCAAGATCCCCTCAGCCGGCACCGGCACCGCAAGCACCGGCGTCGCCGGGATCTGCCCCGGGAAGATCCGGTCCCACAGCTGCTCCCGCCCCACCCCGGCCTGCTGATGCATCATCTCGATCGTCCCCGGCGTCGCATAGGCGACAGCACCCGGGAAGCGCTTGACCAACTCCCCCGTACCAAACCAGTGATCGCCATGCCCATGCGTCGCGTAGATCGCCGTCAACCGCTTCCCCGACCGCTCCACCCAGTCGCCAACCGCCTGGATGTGCTCGCTCAGAAACGGCGGATCGACCAGCACCGCATCCCGCTCCCCGAAGATCAGCGTCGTCGACAACGGATTCCAGTACAACCGCTCCCCATCCGGCATCCGCTGCTCCCCAGCACGCAGCGCACTCGGACTCACCTGCACCTCATAGAACAGCCTCGTCATAGTCATGAAAGAACCATAACTCTTTTACTTGTTACCACACCACCCCCCCCGGTACGCCGCTGCGCCGGTACGCCCGCCGATCCGGCACGCCGCCGAGCCGGTACGCCGCCGAGCCCCACCTCGCCCGATCCACCCCACCCGGACAGCCGCGCACGCATAACCCACCCGCCCCACCCACCCCCACGCTGCATCCCGCCCCAACCCGCCCCCTTATGCATGCGCAGCCGTCCGCCCGCACCTGCAAGCCAGCGGAAAGGGCGACCCGCGAGCCGATGGGCCGGCAGGTGCCGCCGACCGCGCGCCCGCGAGCCGGTCAGCCAGGGCGCGCCCGCGAGCCGACGAGCCGGTGGGCCGGTGGGCCCAGCAGATGCTCGCAAGCCGGTAGGCCAGCGCACGCCCGCGACGGGGTGGGCCAGCGCGTGCCGCAGCCAGCGGGTACCCGCGAGGCGGTAGGCCAGCGGGTGCCGACGAGGCGGTAGGCCAGCGCGAGGCGGTAGGCCAGCGCGTGCCGCGCGAGGCGGTGGGTCGGCAGGCGCCGGCGAGGCGATCAGCCAGCGGTTGCCGCGAGCCCGTGGGCCGGCGCACGCCCGCGACAAGGTCGACTGTCGACCAGCGCATGCCCCGAGCAGGCGAGCCGGTGGGGCTCAGCAGATGCCCCCGAGCGGGTGGGCCAGCGCGTGCCGCAGCCAGCGGGTGCCGGCGAGGCGGTGGGCCGGCAGGGGCCGGCGATCCGGAGGGCCAGCGCGCGCCCGCGACGGTCGGCCAGCGCGTGCCGGTGACGCGGTGGGCTAGCGGGTGCCGACGAGGCGGTAGGCCGCGCGTGCCGCGCGAGGCGGTGGGTCGGCAGGCGCCGGCGAGGCGATCAGCCAGCGGATGCCGCGAGCCCGTGGGCCAGCGCACGCCCGCGACACGGTCGGCCAGCGGGGTGCCGGTGACGCGGTGGGCTAGCGGGTGCCGACGAGGCGGTAGGCCAGCGCGTGCCGCGCGAGGCGGTAGGCCAGCGCGTGCCGCGCCAGGCGTTGGGCTGGCAGGCGCCGGCGAGGCGATCAGCCAGCCGATGCCGCAAGCACGTGGGCCAGCCCAGGCCCGCGACACGGTCGACCAGCGCATGCCGCGAGCAGGTGAGCTGGTAGGCCCAGCAGATGCTCGCAAGCCGGTAGGCCAGCGCGTGCCGCAGCCAGCGGGTGCCCATGAGGCGGAGGGCCGGCAGGTGCAGGCGAGGCGGAGGGCCAGCGCGTGCCCGCGAGGCGGAGGGCCGGCAGGTGCCGGTGACGCGGTGGGCTAGCGGGTCCGACGAGGCGGTGGGGAGATGGGCGAGTTGGCATGGGGTCAGAGCGGCGCAGGATTGGGCCACGCCGAAGTGGGCGGGGCGGGCGACGCCGCGGCGGACGGAGTGGGCGACGCCGAAGTGGGCGGAGTGGGCCACGCCGGGGTGGGCGGAGTGGGCCACGCCGAAGTGGGCGGAGCGGGCGAGGCCGGGGTGGGCGGAGTTGGGCGAGGCCGGGGCGATGGTGGGTGGGCGGGGGTTAGCGGTCGATCTGGGTCATTAGGTTGGTGATTTCGCGGGCTCGGCCGAGCATGTCGGGGTCGGCCATGCGGCCGTCGGGGAGGACGATGACGCCGCCTTCGGTGAAGCCGGCCTTCTCGACGGCGGCGAGTAAGGCGGCGGCGTCTGCTACCTGGGTGGCTGAGGGTGTGAAGCACTCGATGATGGTTGGGAGTTGGCGGGGGTGGATTGCGGTTCGCCCGACGAAACCTAGGGCGCGGCCGGCCAGCGACGTCCGGCGCAGGCCTTCCTCGTCGTCGACGTGTGGGTAGACCGACATCATCGGTGCGCCGAGGCCGGCGGCTCGTGAGGCTGAGACCAAACGACCGCGGGCCCACGCCAGGCCGTCCGGGCCGTCGACACCCAGCGAGCTCGCCAGGTCGGCTTCACCCAGGGCGACCGCGATCACCCGCGGATCAGCGGTCGCGATCTCGAACGCGCGCTCCAGCCCCAGCGGCGTCTCGATCAGCGCGGTGATCCTTGCCGAAGGCACCCGGTCCAGGACCCACCGGATGTCGTCGGCACTCTCCACCTTCGGCATCCGCACCCGAACAGCCGGTACTGCGGCCAGCGCCGCCAGATCGTCCTCGATCCACGGCGTGCCCGGCGCGTTGACCCGAACCTCGACCGGAGTCCGCCCGGTGAACGCCGCGATCCACGCGACCGCCCACCCCCGCGCAGCCACCTTGTCGTCGACCGGTACCGCATCCTCGAGATCGAACACCACCAGATCAGGGCCCGCAGCAACAGCCTTCCCAAACCGGTCCGGACGATTGGCCGGCACGTACAAAGCCGTCAGCACCTAAACAACTCCTGCCTCACGCAAAGCTGCCAATTGCTCAGGGGTAACGCCGATCTCGGCCAGGACGGCGTCGGTGTCGGCGCCGTGCGGTCGACCCGCCCAGCGGATCGAGCCGGGTGATTCGGAGAGCCGGAAGAGCACGTTCTGCATCTGGACCGGCCCGCCGAGCTCCTCGTCGTCCACCTCGACGATCGTGTTCAGCGCGGCGTACTGCGGATCCGCCACGATCCCGCGGATGTCGTGCACCGGCCCGACCGCCGCCTCGGCCTTCTCGAAGGCGACCATCACCTCATCCAGCGAGCGCTCCAAGATCCAGTTGCCCACGGCATCATCCAGCTCGTCCGCATGCTCAGCCCGCTCCCGGCCACTCCCGAACCACGGCTCAGCAACGAGATCCGGCCGACCGACCAGCGTCACCACCCGCTCAGCAATGCTCTGCGAGCTGGTCGAGACAGCCACCCACCGACCATCCGCGGTCCGGTACACATTGCGCGGCGCGTTGTTGGACGACCGGTTCCCCAGCCGCGGCTGCACGTATCCGGTCTGCTGGTACGCCGTAATGCCACCACCCAGCATCATCAGAATCGGCTCGATGATCGCCATGTCGATGACCTGCCCGGCCCCCGACTGATCGCGCTCTCTCAACGCAACCAGTACCGCGTAAGCCGTAGCAAGCGCCGTAATCCCATCCGCCAACCCGAACGGCGGCAAGGTCGGCGGCCCCTCCGGCTCCCCCGTCACCGCCGCGAACCCACTCATCGCCTCAGCCAACGACCCGAACCCCGGCCGGCGCGACCAAGGACCGACCTGGCCGAAAGCAGTCACCCGCGCGATCACCAACCGCGGATTCACCGACAGCAAGACGTCAGGCCCGAGCCCCCACCGCTCCAACGTCCCCGGCCGGAAGTTCTCCACCAGTACGTCGTTGGCCCGGACCAAGGAAAGAAACACCTCCCGCCCCTGCGACAGATCAAGTGTCGCCAACCGCTTGTTCCGCCCGAGCGTCTTGAACCACAACCCGACGCCGTTCTTACTCGTCCCATGCCCACGGGCAGCATCCGGCCGCGACGGATGCTCGATCTTCGTCACATCCGCCCCGAAGTCACCGAGGAACGTCGCCGCCAGCGGTCCCGCGAACAGCGTCGCCGCCTCCAGCACCTTCACGCCTTCGAGCGGCGCCGGCCTCATCGAAATACTCCAGGTGTCATCCCGCGCACCGGAAACCGATGGTCTCCGAGCGGTCCAGCCCGCCACCGGTGAGCACCAGCTTGAAGCTGACCTCCGGATCCTGCGGCCCGCCGTCGGCGTACCAATCGGAGCCCTCGGCAACGAAATACGAGCCGCCCTTGAGAATGCAGAACCGGCTGCGCCCG
The DNA here is from genome assembly GCF_039537185.1 of Kribbella ginsengisoli. Classification (NCBI taxonomy): domain Bacteria; kingdom Bacillati; phylum Actinomycetota; class Actinomycetes; order Propionibacteriales; family Kribbellaceae; genus Kribbella; species Kribbella ginsengisoli. The sequence goes on from NZ_BAABAA010000012.1 coordinate 187,890, forward strand.
TCGCGGTGCTCGCTCTCGGTCAGGTTCCAGACCAGCGGCTCAGAGCGGGTGAACCGGTCCAGTCCGGCCGCAACCTGCCACTCGTCCTCGGTCGGGAGCCGACCCCCACGCCAGGCCGCGTAGGCCCGCGCGTCCGGCAGATCGACGTACGTGACCGGCTGATCCTCCGTACCGGCGACAGGCGCGCCATCGACCCAGTGCGCGAGGAACCGATTCGCCACCTTCGGCTTGTATCCGGTCGCGCGAAGGAACTCCGCGTACTCCGCGTTGCTCACCTCGCGCACCGCCACCGACACCCCGGAGAGCGTCACCTGACGCGTGACCGTCTGGATGTCATGCAGCCGCGGAGGCAACGGCTTCCACTCCTCCACGTACGGCGCCTGGTCGTACAGACCCGTCTCGCGCCGCCGGTGCCGAACCGTCAGCGAGTGCTCCCCAGCCGGCACCTCGACCACGTCACCCACAAACGCGCCAGAAACCTCCGGAACGGCAACCCGCACAGCCGGCGACATCGGGAACGCCGAATCCTTCACATGCGGCCGCGACATCGTCCCCAGCCGACGCGCGGTCGCCCGGCACTCCTGCCCGGCCGTCGCCCCGACGCGCACGATCCCAGCCACTCCACGCCCCGGTACGACGAGGTGCACGCCGTCGTCATCCGCCGTGATGGGCACGCCCGACGTCACGTCGTACCAGTCGCCAACCTGATCCTCCGAGCGCAGCACGATGCCCTCGAAGTCCTCGTCGTCGCGATTGATCAGCGTCCAGAAGGTGATGTCGGCCAACTCGAACCGCGACCCGAAAACGCCGTGCTCACGGGCCTTGTCGGGGATCTCCGGGGTCAGCGGAATCCAGTCGCCACCGATCAGTACCGGAGAGAACGCTCTCTGCGCCGCGACCATCCGGCGCAGCGTCGACCGGTCGCGGGCGTTCCAGCCGACCCACGCCGAGAACACCGACTCCCAGACCAGGATGCCGACACCGTTCACCCACGCGGACTGCAACTCATCGCTGTGATCGCGGTTCCAGCGGCGGGTGTGGTGCATCATGTGCCGGCGCTCGAACAGGTGCGCCCGCAGTACGCCGGGCGCCCGGGTGTCGGCGAACCATTGTGCCCAGGACAACGCGTGGTCGCTGATCCTTGCCAACGGCAACCGTGACTCGCCTTCGAAGGCGATCGCCGGGTTGGCCCGCTTGAGCGGCCGGGTGAAGTCCGGGTCAGCCTCCTTCAACGTGTCGAGAAAGGCGCCGTCAGCACCGAATTCGGCAACCAGGGCAGCGAATTCGTCCCCATCCGGCCGCGCGGCACGACGGGTGCCGACATCCCACGGGTTGTAGTCGAAGAACACCTTCAGCCCGAGGTCATGCAGCTTCGAGACCAGCTCCCGAAGGCCCGGCACGTCGCGATAGAAGTCGAACTGGTTGCGCGAGTCGATCCCGATCACCGGGTACGCGTGCCAGAGCACCACCGCGTCGTACCCGCCGAAGTCGTCGATCCCGTGCTGGACGAACTTCTCCGGCGTGAAGACGCCCGCGTCGACGTCGTACAGCTGGTCGTCCCAGAGCCAGACGAGCGCCACCGAGTACGCCGTCTGGGTCCACTCGCGACCGGGCACCTCGTAGTGCAGGCCGCCGTCGTACGCCGTCCGGTCGTAGGCGCCCATCAGCCACTCGGCCAGCTTGCCGCGCCAGCGGGGCAGGTCGGTCGGGTCGTCGGGGGCGCCGAGGATCTTGGCGTCGTCGAGGAAGGCCAGATCGGCACGCAGACCGAGATCGACCCTCGCGGGCTGATCGATCGGCCTGGGCTCGAGGGGGTTCACAGGTATACCTCCGCAAGGCGCGCGTCGATTGCTTCCCCGTGAGGCACCGAAGGGATCGCCCCCGCGGTCTGAACACTCAATGAAGCAGCAACGTTAGCGCGTCGGACCGCATTCGTCAGGTCGCGGGGTGTAGTTGACTCGGCAGCCAACGTCGCGGCGAGCACCCCGCAGAAGGTGTCCCCGGCGGCGGTGGTGTCGACGACCTCGACCGACACGCCCGGGATACGAATTTCCGCGGCATCCCGGGACAGAATCACCGCTCCGTCGGCGCCGAGCGTCACCACGGCGGCCGGTACCCGGGTGAGCAGGTCGTTGAAGTCCTTGCCGGCGATCGCCTCGGCCTCGGTCTCGTTGACCACCAGGAGGTCGACGTGGGCGAGCAGCTCGTCGGACAGGTCAGTCGCGGGGGCCGCGTTGAGGATGAAGTACGCACTCTCTTCGGCGGCCGCCTGGACCGTGGAGAGCGGGATCTCGAGCTGGGAAAGGACGATTTTCGCTTGGCTGATTCCGGTCGATGCCTCGGCGGACAGCTTCAGGTCGGCGTTCGCGGAGGGGGCGACGACGATCGAGTTCTCGCCGTCGGCGGCGACGGTGATGATCGCCGTACCGGTCGGGCTGCCGGAGGTGGAGACGAGCGAGAGGTCTACTCCGGAGCTTTCGAGCGCTTCGCGGAGCAGCGCGCCGCCGTCGTCCGCGCCGAGCGAGGCGACGAACGAGGTCGAGGCGCCTGCGCGGGCCGCGGCGACCGCCTGGTTGGCGCCCTTGCCGCCCGGGCCGCGGGTCAGATCACTCGCCAGCAGCGTCTCGCCGGGCCGTGGAATCCGCTGGACCGCCAGCACCAGGTCCACATTCGCGCTCCCCACGACTACGACCTCAGCCACGCCCCTCCACCTTCCCTCCCGCCACCGACTGCCCATCCACCTGTACTACGCCCGCCTGCACCCCGTCTGCCGGTGCTACGCCTTCCTGTACCCCGTCTGGCCGTGCTGCCACCGTCTGCGCTGCCACCGTGCGCGCGGCGAGGTCGGTGATCGCCACCTGGTTCATGCCGGGCAGGCTGGTTGCCAGCCGGTTGTCGAGTGGTTCGGACCACTCTGCCGGAACGCCGAGCACCGCGCCAAGCACCGCACCCACCGTCGCGCCGGCCGAATCCGTGTCCCAGCCGCCCATCACCGCACGCCCGATCCCGGTCGCGAAGTCAGGCGCCGTCAACGCATACGCGGTCAGCGCCGAGTTGTTCACCGAGTGCACCCAATGCAGGTGCCCGTACTCCGCGTGCAACGCGTCCAACGCATCATCCAGAGGTGTCTCAGCCAGCCCCAACCCAAATCGCACGGCCTTAGCCAACTCGCTCGCGGGGTCAACCACCCCCAGCCCCGCCTCGGCAACCTCAACCGGATCGTCGAGCACCATCGCCGCAGCCGACATCGCCGCCACCCACAGCGCCCCGTCCACTCCCGCGCCCGTATGACTCAACCGAGCATCCACCAACGCCAACCGAGCCGCCGCCGTCCGATCCCCCGGCCGCACCCACCCGTAAACATCCGTCCGAATCTGAGCCCCGATCCACTCCCGGAACGGATTCCTGACGAGCGCCGCCCGCCCCGGCTCCACCCCGTCCAGCAAGTTCCTGTACGCCACCCGCTCAGCCGTAAACACCCGCCCAGCCGGCAGATCACTCAGCCAAGCCGCAGCCACGTCCTCGGTCGACAACTCATCCCCATGCCGCTCCACCAGCTGCAACGCGAGGATCGCAAAATTCAGATCATCGTCCTCAGGCATCCCATCGATGACCTCCCGAAGACTGGTCGGCTTGGACCGCCTGTTCCACGGCCACCGCCCCAACACCTCGTCCGGCACTCCGACCGCGGTGATGTACTCCCGCAACGGCCACTGCCCCGAGCTCTGGAGAATCTCCCGAATCCCCTCCCGAGGAATCTTCTCCACCGGCTTCCCGAGAAGATTGCCCGCCGCCCGCCCCAACCAAGCGTCCAACACCCGCCCACTCGCCGGCTCCGCCGGCTCGTGGGCGGCGGACTGGGAGTGCATGCTGAAGGGCGAGGCATCGCCATGCCGCCCCGAGCTACCTCGGCCTACGGCGCTTCGCGCCGTGGCCGGCTCGCCGGCGTCTGCGGTCGCAGACGTCTGGGCCCGGCCCGGGCCGGGCAGCGCGGCGTGGGCGTCCTGGGCACTTGTTGCCGGCGCGGCCGGAACAGCAGGGCTCTCGGCGCCCGCTCCCCCGCGACCGCGGGGCGCGCGCTGCGCGCTGCTCAGCAGGGGAAGCTGCGGGATCTCGGGAGCGATCCAGCCCGCGAAGCGGGTGTCCAGTTCGTCGAGTAGTTCGCGGGCGAGGGCTCGCAGCTCGGGGGCGGCGGGGTTGTCGGAGGCGCCGGAGACCGGGGCTTCCGTAGTACCGCCTGCGGCGACCCACCGGGCGGAGATGTCGGTGACGTTTACGCCTTCGGTGGTGGATTGGACCAGTTGGTGCGGGAGGAGGTCCTCTGGTTGCACCCAGGTCAGTCTCATGTGGTCAGTCTCTCCAGCGTTTCGGTGCGGTGAGCGAAGCGGCGGGCGTCGGACAGATGGAGCTCGAGCGCTACGGAGGCCATCACCCGTCCTGGCTGTTCCAGGTCTGTCTTGCTCGCCTCCGCGATCGTCGACGCCCAGTCGGCCGGTACGCCGGCTGCGCCGCTCAGTGCACCCGTGATCGCCCCCGCCATCGACGCGATCGAGTCGGCGTCGCGTCCGTAGTTGGTGCCGCCCAGCACGGCTTCCCGAACATCCCCACCCGAGACGAGCACGAAACCCAGCGCGACCGGCAATTCCTCGATCGCCTTCGTCCGACTCGGCCGCCGCGCGTCGAGCGACTGGTTCCGGTACTCCGGTCCGACCGTGTCGAACGGCTCGACCGCTGCCCGCAGTACCGGAATCGCCGACTCCCAGTCGGTCAATCCAGACGCCGCCTCAGCCACCGCCTCGACGGCCGCCCGCGTCCCGTCCTTGGCCAGCTCCAACGCAGCCGCGACAGCCGACGAAGCCGTTGCCCCAGGCATCATTGCCGCCGCGACCGCCGCCGCCAGCACCCCAGCCGCCTCACGCCCATAGCTCGACTGATGCGCCCCAGCCAGGTCGATCGCCTCCGCGTAGGCCCCAGCCGGGTCCCCCGCGTTGGCGATCCCGACCGGCGCCACATACATCGCCGCCCCACAGTTGACGATGTTCCCGACCCCTGCCTCACGCGGATCGACATGCCCGTAATGCAGCCGCGCCACCAGCCACTTCTCCGCCAGGAACACCCGCTGCAACAGCAACGCCTCGGTCTCCAGCTCCGGAATCCAGCGCTTCTCCGTCAGCAACTTCGGCACCAGCGACTCCGCGATCGAGTACGCGTCGAGATGCGTCCGCAACTCGTCGTACACCTCGACCAGCGCATGCGTCATCAACGTGTCGTCGGTGATGTGCCCATCGCCCTTGTGGTACGGCGCGATCGGCCGCGCGTTGCGCCAATCGTCGTACCACGGACCGACGATGCCGGTCACCCAGCCGCCGTGCCGTTCCCGGATCGCCTCCGGGGTCCAGCCCTCGACGGCACCACCGATCGCGTCACCGACCGCCGAGCCGACGAGGACTCCCACTGACTTCTCTTCGAGCACCGACATCAGCTGTTGACCTGCCCCCAGCCATCGCTCAGCTTCTTGCCCAGGGCATCCAGATCGATCTTGTTCGCGAGGAACTCCTGCAGCGCCGGAGTCGCGATCTGGTCCTTCCACTTCGGGTAGTTCTCCACGCTCTGGAACGGCGCCTTGGTCAGCTCCTCGCCGCTGGCCAGCGTCTGGGTCCAGCCGTCCTTGCCGCCGGTCGCCTTCTCGATCGCGTCCCGGGCCGCCTTCGTGGTCGGGATCAGCCAGTCGCCCTGCCCGACCGCGGCCAGGTTGTCGGCCTTCATGAAGTAGTCGATGAACTGCGCGGCCTGCTTGACATGCTTGCCCTCGGCCGGCACCGACAGCGTCTGCGGGTTCGCGGCCTGCTTCTCCGACGTGCCCTTCAGCGGCGGCAGTACCTCCCACTGGAAGCCCTTCGGTGCCTGCTCGACGATCTGCTGGGCCGCATAGTTGCCGCCGACGATCATCGCGTACTTGCCACCGAAGAAGCCCGGCAGCACGTCCGACCCGCTCTGGGTCAGCGACGTCGGGTCGATCGACTTGTCGGTGTAGGCCATCGCGTGGATCCGCTTCGGCACCTCGAGCTCGGCGTCCCCGATCTTCGCCTTCGCGTCCCGCCCGGAGCCCTCGAAGAAGGCGCCGTCGAAGTTCATCCCGAGGTTCAGCACGGTCGCGGTCGGACTCTTCAGACCCCAGCCGAGCCCGTACTTCCCGCCGGCCGTCAGCTTCTTCGCGTTGGCCTGCAGGTCGTCCCAGCTGAGCGATTCGCCCGTCGTCGCGATCCCGGCCTGCTTGAGCAGCGCCGAGTTGCCGAACACGACGTACGACTGGAGCAGCGTCGGCGCGGCGACCACCTTGCCGTTGACGGTCACCGTGTCCCAGACCCCCTGTGAGACGGCGTCCTTCGTCTCCTGACTCAGGTACTGCGAGAGATCGGCGAGGTACCCCTGGTTCGCGAACCCGGTGATGTCGGCCGACTCGTCCTGGATCACGTCCGGCGCGGTCGACCCCTGGAACTGGGTGACCAGCTGGTCGTGCACCGAGTCCCAGCTGCCCTGGACGTACTCGACCTGGATGTTCGGATTGGCCGCGTTCCAGTCCGCGACGATCTTCTTGGTCGCGGCGACGGTCGTCTTCTGGAAGGCCAGACTCTGGAACTTCAGCGTCACCTTCTCCGTCGACCCGCTGTCACCGGAGCCGGAACCGGAATCGCTGTCGCCACAAGCCGCAAGCGTCACCAGAGCGCTTGCCGCCAGCAACGCGGTCACTAACTTTTTCATTGCATCTCCTCAGGGGAAAACTCAGCCTTTTACAGCGCCGGACAGCAGGCCGGAGGTCAACCGGCGCTGCAGGAAAGCGAAGAACACCAGACTCGGTACGGTGGCCAGGACGGACGCCGCCGCGAGTGGCCCGAACTGGACCTGGCCCTCGGCCCCGACGAACCGGGCGAGCACCAGCGGCAGCGTCTTCAGTTGCGGGTCCTGCAACAGGACCAGGGCGAAGAAGAACTCGTTCCACGCCGAGATGAAGGTGAACATGGCGGTCGCGATCAGCCCCGGCCGCAGCAGCGGCATCACGATCGACACGATGGTCCGGACCCGGCTCGCGCCGTCGACCGAGGCCGCCTCCTCCAGCTCGCGCGGCACCGCGGCGACGTACCCCTGCAGCATCCACAGCGCGAACGGCATCGACCAGACCATGTAGACGATCACCACGCCGGGGATCGTGTTGGTCAGGTGCAGCGGCCGCAGGATCATGAACAGCGGGATCACGATCAGGATCACCGGGAACACCTGGCTGACCAGGATCCAGCCGTTCGTGATCGGCCGGAGCCGGCTGCGGAACCGCGCGAGCGCGTAGGCGACCGGCAGCGAGACGACCAGGACGAGCACGGTCGACGCGACCGAGATCTGCAGGCTGTTCCACATCGAGTGGACCAGGCCCTGCTCTCTCAGCGCATCGGTGTAGTTGGACAGATCCGGGTGCTTCGGGAGGATCGACGGGGTGATGCTCGCGAACTCCCTCGGCGATTTCAGCGAACTCGAGAGCAGCCAGAACAGCGGGAACGCCAGGAAGACCAGGTAGCAGATCACCGCGACGTACTGTGCCGCGCGGGCGGCGGGGCGCGTTCTCATGCCTCGCTCCTCAACCGGTTCCGCAGGTAGAACGCGAGGAACACGATGATGATCACGACCATCACGTCACCCATCGCCGCGGCCATCCCGAAGTTCCCGTACCGGAACGCCTCGTTGTACGCGAACAGCATCGGCAGCATCGTCTTGCCGCCCGGTCCGCCCGCGGTGAGCACGTAGACCAGGCCGAACGAGTTGAAGTTCCAGATCATGTCCAGGCTGGTGATCGCGACGATCACCGTCTTGAGCTGGGGCAGCGTGATGTTCCAGAACTGCGACCACGCACCCGCGCCGTCGACCGCGGCAGCCTCGTACAGGGAGCGGTCGATGCCCTGGAGTCCGGCCAGCAGAGTGACCGTCGTCATCGGCATGCCGACCCAGATACCGACGACGATCACGGCCGGCAGCGCGGTACTGAAGTCGCCGAGGAAGTTGATCGGGTGGTCGGTCAGGTGCAGCTTCTGGAGGATCTCGTTGACCGGGCCGTTGGTCGGGTGCAGCAGCAGTCGCCACATGATCGCGACGACCACCGGCGGCATCGCCCACGGGATCAGCGCGAGCGTGCGCGCGACGCCGCGGAAGCGCAGGTTGGTGTTGAGCAGCAAGGCCAGTCCGAGCGCGGCGACGAACTGCAGGATCGTCACCGAGAGCGTCCAGATCAGCCCGATCTTGAACGAGTCCCAGAACAGCCCGTTGTGCAGCAGCTTGCCGAAGTTGCCGAGCCCGATGAAGTTCGTGTCGACGTTCAGCCCCGCGCGAGCGTCGGTGAACCCGAGCGCGATCCCGCGGATCAGCGGATAGACACTCAGCAACAGAACGGGCAGCAACGCCGGCAGGAACAGAAAGATCGCTTCCCTGTTCTGCTTCGGCCGGCCGCTCTTGGGAGCCTGCTGCTCCGGGGTCGCGGTCAGGGTCGCGGCACTCATGGCGTCGACTTCCGCACACTCAGAGTCGGCTGTACGACGATCCGCCGCGGCGCGCGCGTGTCGTCATCGATCCTTGCCAACAGCAACTCTGCAGCCCGCCGGCCACGTTCAGCAGACCCGAGATTGACACTGGTCAACGGCGGAAAACACTGCTCCGCCAGCTCACTGTCGTCCATCCCGATCACCGCAACGTCATCCGGTACGACGAGCTCGCGCGCCGCCAGCTCATGCATGATGCCGACAGCAAGCAAATCGTTCGCGGCAATCACCGCATCAAGCCGGCCACCCCGCGCCTCCGCGCCGGGCCGACCACCCCGCGCCTCCGCGCCGGAGCCGCGCACACCAATGTCCAGCCCGGACAGCAGTTCCACCCCGGCATCGCGGCCGGCCGCGAACGTGAAGTCCACCGCCTCAACCTCGGCCACCGGCCGCAGCCCGTTCGCCTTCATCGCATCGGCGAAACCCTTGGCCCGTGCCGTTCCGGGCACCGTGTCCACCGGACCGTTCACGAACGCGATCCGCTTCCGGCCAGTCGCGAGCAGATGCTCGACCGCCAGCAACATCCCCTTCGGAGAGTTCGCCCGCACAGTGTCGACACCGGCAGAAGCCGGCACGTTACCGGCGACGACCACCGGAACATCGCACTCGCGGATCGACTTGATCAGGTCGTCGTCCACCCGCAACGGGCTGATCACCAGCCCATCGGCGTACCCGCGAGCCATCCCCCGGACCAGCGCGACCTCGTCGACGACATCCGGCCCCGTCGTGGTCACCACCAGCCGATACCCCGCTGCCGAGACGACCTCCTCGACCGCGCGCATCATCGTCACGTAGACCGGGTTACCGACGTCGGCCACCGCCAATGTCAGCTGGAAGGTCCGCCCGACCTTGAGCGACCGCGCCCGCGCGTCAGGCACATACCCGAGCTCCTCGACCGCGCGCTGGACCCGCTCGACCATCTCCTCGGTCGCGGGCAGCCCGTTCAGCACCCGCGACACCGAAGCCACCGAAACTCCGGCGGCCCGAGCCACTCCCGCGATCGTCGGCCGGCTCACGCAGCCTCCTGTAATCGTTCTTGTAATCGTTTACAGCGCCGACTCTAAGACCCCTTCCGAGGCTCCGTCAACACCGGACCACCAGTCACCTGGTCTGTACTCCGGGCAACCACCGCCGCCCGCCATCCGAGACGCCTCCAGCGCCCTCTGCTATGTCAACTAATCTCATGAACTTAGTAGCCCATCGCCCAGGAGCAGCCCGATGACTCTGACCTTTCACTGGTTCCTGCCGACCTCCGGCGACTCACGCAACATCACCGGCGGCGGGCACGGCGCCGACGTCGTGCACCGCGACCGGCGGGTGACGACTCGGTACCTCCGGCAGATCGTCACCGCGGCGGAGGAGCTCGGCTTCGAGGGCGCGCTCACGCCGACCGGACTGTGGTGCGACGATGCCTGGCTCTCGACGGCTTCGTTGCTCGATTCAACGGATCGGCTGAAGTTCCTGGTCGCGTTCCGGCCCGGGCTGATGTCACCGACGCTGGCCGCGCAGATGGCGACGACCTTCCAGAACCAGTCCGGCGGACGGCTGCTACTCAACGTGGTGACCGGCGGCGAACCGGCCGGGCAGAAGGCGTTCGGGGACTTCCTGAGCAAGGACGAGCGCTACCGGCGTACGGACGAATTCCTGGCCATCGTGCGCAGACTGTGGGAGCACGGCGAGCCGTTCGACTTCCGGGGCGAGCACCTGCGGGTCGAGCAGGCCCGGCTGGTGTCGGTGCCGGATCCCGTGCCGCAGATCTACTTCGGCGGCTCGTCGGCCGCCGCCGGTCCCGTGGCGGCTGCCCGCAGCGACGTGTACCTGACCTGGGGCGAGCCGCCCGCCGCGGTCGCCGAGAAGCTCGGCTGGATCCGCAAACTGGCCGCCGAAGCAGGTCGTACCGTGCGCTTCGGCATCCGCTTGCACGTCATCACTCGAGACACCTCCGAGGATGCGTGGCGCGAAGCCCGCCGCCTCCTCGCAGCCCTCCCGCCCGAGACGATCGCCAAGGTCCAGGCCGGCCTACACAAGAGCGAATCCGAGGGCCAGAAGCGCATGCTCTCCCTGCACGGCGGCTCCGCCGAAGACCTGGAGATCTACCCCAACCTATGGGCCGGCGTCGGCCTCGCCCGCGGCGGCGCCGGCACCGCCCTGGTAGGCAGCCACGAAGAAGTCGCCGACCGCATCAAGGAGTACGCCGCCCTAGGCATCGAAGAATTCATCCTCTCCGGCTACCCCCACCTGGAGGAGGCCTACTGGTTCGGCGAATCAGTACTCCCCCACCTCGAACGCAACAACCTCTGGACCCACCCCGCCGGCAACCTCCAACCACCCGACAACGCAGTACCCTTCGCCGTCTAACCCCCTCAACCCCAGCACCAGCGAGATCGAACACCACCCAGCGACCTCGCCCCCCAACCAGCGGGCTCGACCACCATCCGGCGACTCGAACACCAACCGGTGACCTCGGACACCAACCGCTGACCTTGGACACCAACCGGCGACCTTGAACACCAAATAGCTTGTCCACGCCCGCCATCCGATGTTCAAGCCCACCACTGGTGGGCTTGAACAGCTGGCGGTGGGCTTGAACACCGAGCGGCGACCTTGAACACCAAGTAGCGTGTTCAAG
>NZ_BAABAA010000013.1:0-345067 GCF_039537185.1 Kribbella ginsengisoli
CGGGTGTTTCGGGAGTGCGAGGGCCAGGCGGACGCGGCGGCGGGCCTCGGCGGGGTCGAGGCGGTAGCGTTTCTCGAGCAGCCGGGCGGTGTCGTGGGCGCCGATCTCCTCGGCGTACCTGATTTCGTCCAGGCGGCGGATGACCTGGTGGCGGCGGGCCAGCAACTCTTCGATCGTGGCCTCGATGACGTCGGCGTCGGACAGCAGCTCGTCGCCGCTCATCAACTCCACCGCCCGGTCATCCATACCGGTAACGTTAGACGAGTCCGTCGACAGTTTCGGGGGCGGAAAGCCCTTATCCACAAGGTGAATTCCTCACCACTTCACATCGACCAAGTACCTGTAGGTTGTTTGAAGGGCGGGCCTCGTTCGGCGTTCGCGCCAGCGGCTACGCCATCGAGTTCGACAGCGGCCGACCCTATGCTGCCTCTCACTTTGGCGCCCTTGCCGCCCAGCAACCCGACCTTCACCCTCGCACCGAGTGAACCACAGCAGCAGCCGGGCCTTGCCTGTAGCCCTTGCCTGTAGTCCTTCTCTCCACACCTGCCGCTCCTGGCACTGGCTAAACGACAGCGGCAACCAGGACTCTCTGTAACTCTTCTCTGTAACTCTTCTCTGTAACTCTTCTCTGTAACTCTTCTCTGTAGCTCTTCTCGCCTGGAAGCCCGGCACCGGGTGGACCACAGCGGCAGCCGGGACGGTCTGTTGCTCTTGGCTGTTGCTCTTGGCTGTTGCTCTTGGCTGTTGCTCTTGGCTGTTGCTCTTGGCTGTTGCTCTTGGCTGTTGATCTTTAGGAGTCGCCGAGGCCGGCGGAGCGGGCTCGGATTATGGCTTCGGGGCGGGTTGCTACCTGGAGTTTGGCGAAGATGTTGGTGATGTGGTTGCCGACTGTGGCTGGGGCCAGGGATAGGCGGTGGGCTATGGCTGCGTTGCCCAGGCCGGTGGCGATGAGGTCTAGGACTTCGCGTTCGCGGGGGGTCAGCTCGGGGAAGGCGGGTTGGTCGGGGCGGGGGCCGGAGAGGTAGGCGAGGGCTCGGCGGGCTACGCCGGGGCCGAAGATTGCTTCGCCGGCGGCGACGGCGGTGATTGCGCGGATCACGTTGTCGGGGGCGGCGCCCTTCAGGACGTAGCCGCGGGCGCCGGCTCGCATCGCGGCGAAGACTGATTCGTCGTCGTCGAACATGGTCAGCATGAGGACCGCGACCTCGGGTGCCACCTTCGCGATCTCGCGGGTCGCCTCGATCCCGCCGAGGTCAGGCATCTGGATGTCCATCACCAGTACGTCGGGGCGCAACGTCACCGCTGAGCGCACGGCCTCGGCGCCGGTGGCCGCGGTGCCGACGAGGTCGAAGCCGGCATGGGCCGACAGCAAAGCGCCCAGTCCTTCGCGGACGATGCCGTGATCGTCCGCGACCACGATCCGCAGGTCAGCCGAGGCACGCCTCCGCGGATCACCGGAGGCACCGATCCGCGGATCAGCCGAGACACCAATCTGCGGATCAACCGAGACACCGATCCGCGGATCAGCCGAGGTGCCGATCCGCAGGTCGGCGGAGGTACCGTCTCCAGCCGCGGGTCCATTCATCGACGAGCTCCTTCCAACGGCAGTACGACGTCGACACGGCAACCGGTTCGGTCGTACCGGATCTCGCATCGCCCACCCAGTTCGCTGGCCCGCTCGCTCATCGAGGTGAGCCCGACGCCCGCCTTCCACTCTGGGCCTGCGTTCACCCCGTTGTCGAGTACGCCGAGCCGCAACACATCCGTCTCCACGCTCAGCCGAACCGCCGCCGTCGTAGCCGTCGAATGCCGGATCACGTTCGTGAGCGCCTCCGTCGCGATCCGATAAGCCGCAACCTCCACCGCAGCAGGCAACTCCGCCAGCGTCGCCGGCGCATCCACGGTCACCGTCAACGCGCCGCCATCGCCCCGACGCGACGCCATCGCCGCATACTCACGCAACGCCCCCAACAACCCAAGCCCATCCAGCGCAGGCGGCCGCAACTCGTAGACCAACCGGCGAATCTCCTCCACCGCCCCGATCGCCTGATCCCGCAACTCTGCGAGCAACGTCGCCGACCGCTCCGGCTCAGCCTCGATCAACCGCCGCGCCGCATCCGCATTCAGCACCACCGCGGTCAGTACCGGCCCCAGCCCGTCATGCAGGTCCCGCCGAATCCGCCGCCGCTCCTCCTCCCGCCCACTGATGATCCGTTCCCTGGAGTCGCGCAGATCATCAGCCAGCCCTCGAGCCTGTACCGCGACCGCCAACGGCGCCGCAAGCAACGACAGCACCTCCGAGTCAGCCGCATTCACCCGCGACTCCCCCGACCGCAGCCCCACCACAAGCTCCCCCAACCGCTCCGAACCGGAACGCAACGAGATCGCATGCCGAGCCGCCGGCAGTTCGCCGTACGCCGCAATCTCCTTGCCCTCGACAACGATCGTGGCGGCCGGGAAGCGCATCACCCGGCAGAGCGCGGCCAGTACGCCGGTGAGCCCCGACCCCATCTGCGCCCCCACCTCCGCCATCGCCCGCACCGGATCCCGCCGCGCACCGTAGAACGCCCGGTGAATCACCCCCTGCAACCAGACCCGCACCGGGTTGAACGCCAACGCGATCACCAACGTCGCCAGCACCGATGCGTTGCGATCGAGCAACGCGATCAGCCCGAAGTACGCGGCGACAACCCCACCGACCAGGATCAGGTAGAGCAACGACCGCGACACCACCAGCCGGATGTCGAGCAACTGGTGACGCAACACGGCAACAGCGACGGCCAACGGAATCAGCAGCAGCGGCAGCACACCGAGCACCAGGGACTCGCCCGACACCAGGTTCTCCAGCCCGAAGCACGCCACGATGACCAGCAGGGCGAGCAGCAGCCACAACACCTGCCCGCGGACCTGATCCGACCCACCCCGATACCGCAGTACGACCGCCACCAACGCCGCGACGAAGCTGACCAGCAACCCAGCACTGCTGATCGCGCCAATGGCATCGACCGCGGCAAACCCAGTCCAGTGCGGATACCCCGGAATGCCGACCTCGGCCGACAACCCACCCTTGCGATCCAGTACGCCGGTTGCCGTCCACAACACCGCATTGACCACCAACCCGACGACCAGCCAGCGCCAGCGACGCGAGAGCAACCGCCCATCCGGGAACACCACGAGCGTCAGCGGAATGAACAAAGCCAGCGCCGGAGCCCAACCCCCGTTCGTCACCGTCGCAACCAGCCGCCACCCCACCGTCGGCTCACCCAGCCACGCAAGGAGCGACAGCCCGGTCGCAGTCGAGGCGTAACAACAGCCGCCCACCAGCAACGACCACCCGATGGGGTTCGCCGGCCGGTAGTACGCGATCGGCCAGCCGGCGAAGGCCAGCGAAAGACCGATCGCCGCATTCGAGACGACGAACAAGTCGGTCAACTCAGACCAGCTCAAGGACGAGGCAGGCGCCGCCACAGCCGTGACAACGGCCTCGAGCAGCGCGACGGCGAGCAACACCCAGGCCACCCAGGCCCAGGCCGCCGGCCGCCGTCTCTCGCTCATCTACTCATCATCAGGCCGCCGGCCCCCGATCGAGTAGGGGCCTGCCCCCAGGCGACCCAGGAACCTTTCCGGCCCGTACTACGACCCGCGCACCTGCCGACCAGGGGCGAGCCGACCCGACGCTGAGGCCATCAACCTCGGCCCTTAGGGAGCACGACATGTCACAACTCACCACCCCAGCAAGCAACAAGACAGTCAGAACGCCCCGCGACGTCCGCGGCTTCTGGCGGGTACTCCTCGCCGTGGTCGCACCGCTGCCGATGCTGTTCATGGGCATCTACTACCTGATCAGCCCGGTCGACGGCGACGCTCCCTTCGCCGAGACCGTCGCGGCCACCGCGGCCGACCCAGGCAGGTTCGAGCTGATGCAGTGGCTCCAGGTGCCGTTCTTCCTCCTGATCCCGGCGATGTTCGCTGCCGCCTGGGTCTCCCGGCGTACGGCGCCGCGGTTGGCCACCGCCGGCGGACTGCTCGCCGTCGGCGGGATGAGCGCCGGCTTCTTCCTGCTCGACGGAGTCGTCACGCCGACGTACCTGGTCGTGCACGACGGGCTGGACGCGTCGGCGGTGGAGAAGTTCGCGGACGCCGTCGAGAAGCAGTCGACCGTACAGATCGGCAGCCTGCTCTTCATCCTCGCTGTCACCTTCGGGCTGCTGCTGCTCGGGATCGCCTTGTGGCGCAGCAAGGTGGCACCCGCCTGGATGGGCATCGCGCTAGCCTTCGGTGGCTTTACCCACCCGTTCATGCCGGGCCACCTCGCCGCCGGTGCCGGCCTCGTCATCGCCGCCATCGGGTTCGCCGGTGCGTCGTACGCGCTGCTGCACTCCGCCAACGACAACTTCGATCTACCTCCGTTGCAGAGGTAGGCAGTGTCGGGTCGCCTGTGGCTCGGGAGTTGGTTAGTGTCCGGAGTCTGTGGGGGGTCGAGGAAGAGGTGAGGAGCCCGATGGCAGACACCAAGTCCGTAGACCAGAACAGATTCAACCTGCCGACCAAGAACCTGCCCGCGCCACAGGTCCGCGACCTGCCCGAGCCGCCCAGCCAGACCTGGCGGATCGTCGGGCCCGGCATGGTCGGGGCCGGGGTCGGTCTCGCGTCCGGGGAGTTCATCCTCTGGCCCTACATCTCGTCGCAGGTCGGGCTGGTGTTCCTCTGGGGCGCCGTCGTCGGCGTCGCGATCCAGTGGTTCCTGAACATGGAGATCGAGCGGTACACGCTGGCCACTGGTGAGACAGCGTTGACCGGCTTCAACCGCTACGGCAAGCACTGGGGCCTGTTCTTCGCCCTGATGACGTACTTCGCGAACCTCTGGCCGGGCTGGGCGACCAGCTCCGCGTCGATGCTCACGTACCTGTTCGGCGCCGGCGATCCACGCTGGATCGCGATCGGGATCCTGGTCGTGATCGGCCTGATCCTCACGCTGGCCCCGGTCGTCTACGTGATGCTGGAACGGCTGATCTTCGTCAAGATCGCGGCCGTCGCGCTGCTCGTCGTACTGGCCCTGATCTTCGCCATCCGGGCCAAGACGTACAACGCGCTCGGCGACGCGGTCACCCACCCGGAGTTCCCGGTCGGCACGCTGGGCTTCGCGTTGATGATGGGCGCGATCGCGTACGCCGGGGCCGGCGGCGGGCAGAACCTGTGCCAGAGCAACTGGATCCGCGACAAGGGCTTCGGGATGGGCGTCCACGTCCCCCGGCTCACCTCGCCCGTCACCGGTGAGAAGGAGGCCGACCCGAACGCCAACGGCTACACCTTCCCGCCGGACGCCGAAAACCTGGCCCGCTGGCGGCGCTGGTGGAAGTTCACCAACCTCGAGCAGGCGCTGACGTTCGTGCTGATCACCGTGCTGACGATCGTCTTCACCTCGATGCTGGCGCACGCCACCTTGTTCGGGAACCCGGCGGTGCAGAACAAGATCAGCTTCCTCAAGATCGAGGGCGTCACCCTGCAGTCCCTGGTGGGCGGCTGGTTCGGCTACCTGTTCTGGGCGATCGGCGCGTTCTCCCTGTTCGCCGCGGCGGCCGGCATCGTCGACTACACCTCGCGACTCGCCTCGGACATGATCAAGGCCCGGTACCTGCGTACGTCGACCGTCACCGAGTCCAAGCTGTACTTCTGGCTGGTCTGGGGACTGGTTGCCTTCGGCATCATCGTCCTGCTGGCCGGCCTCGATCAGCCGCTCGTCCTGCTCGTCATCTCGGCCTGCACCGCCGGCACGATGATGTTCGTGTACTCCGGGCTGCTCTGGTGGATGAACTCCCGCGCCCTCCCGCGCGCCATCCGGATCAGCCGGTTGCGCACCGCAGTACTGGCCTTCTCCTTCCTGGCCTTCGGTTTCCTCGCGGTCTTCACGATCATCGACCAACTCAAGAAGAACTTCTGACCTGCTCCAGCAACTCCCGTACTTCACCCGCCTGCGGCAGACCGTAGCGGGCGCAGATGTCGATGGCAGTGGTCCACTCGACCTGTGCCCGCTCCGGGCTGCCAAGGGCCGCGTAGGCGCGACCCAGGTGCTGGCGGACGAGGACCTCCAGCGACTGGTTCTCGAAGCGCTCGGCGATCTCGAGACCCTCCAGCAAGTGGTCCAACGCCGGCTCGCCCCGGCCGAGATCCAGCTCCGCCATCGCTTGCTGGATCTGGGTCTCGGCGAGCCTGAGCTCGGCGCCCCGGCCCCGGTTGTACTCCGCGACCTCCGCCAGCACTGTCAAGGCGAGCTCGGGCCGGCCGGTCTCGCGGTACGACCTGCCGATGTGCAGCAGCAGCCAATGATGCTGGCTCTCGATCTTCGACGCCCGGGCGAGGTCCGCCGTCCGGCGGAACTCCTCGTCCTGTTCCTCGCTCCGGCCGAGCCGCCCGAAGATCGTCCCCAGCGTCAGGTGCGCCTCAGGCTCCCCTCGTTCGTCCTCGCGCTCGATCGTCATCGCCAGCGCCTCGCGGGCCCACTCCAGGCCGTCCTCGGGGCGACCGGACTTCTGCAGGCAGTCGGCCAGGTTCAGCAGGCAGAACTGCCGGTGCTCCGGGTACTCCGCGGTCTTCGGCGCGGAGATCGACGCGGCGAACTGCTCGGCGGCGGCCGGGAAATCCTCCAGCATCGCATACGCCATGCCCAGCTCGAAGGGCGCGAACGCCCCCGCGAACGGATCGCCGACCGACCGCTCGGCCTCGACCGCGAGCAGTCCGAGATCACGCCAGTCGTGATGGCGCAGCCGCCCGACCAGTCCTGGACTCACGCCCGACAGGAGTCTGGCGACCAGGCGCCTGACCTCGATCGGTCCGGTGACGGCCCGGCGCGCGGCGGCCAGCACGTTGTGGCGCTCCGCGTCCAGCCAGGCCTCGACATCGGCCTTCTCGCCGATGTCCCGGGCCGCCGACAGCCATTCCTCCTGTAACCAGTCACCACTCATCTGGCCCAGTCCGAAGGACGAGCGGTACCTCCAGCCCGTCCCGACGTAGAGGTCCAGCACCCGCAGTCGCGCCGCGAACCGATCGCCCTCGTCGAGTTGCTGTTCGACGAGCTCTTGCGCGACCACCCGGACCAGGTCGTGCAGGCGGTAGCGGCCCGGCTCTGCGGCCTCCAGAAGGTGGATGTCGACGAGCCGCTCCAACAGCTGCTCGACCTCTCGTTCGGGCCGGTCAGCGAGCCCCGAGACCACGAACAGGTCGACATCGGGGCCTTCGGACAGCCCGAGCAGCGGGAACAGCGCGACGGCCTCGCGGTCCGCCGCCGCAGGGTCGTTCAAGGACAGGCCGATGGTGGCCCGGACGCTGAGGTTCTCGTCGGCCAGGACGTCCAGCCGGCTCCGCTCGTCGGCCAGCCGGTCCCGCAGATCGGCGACGCTCCAGTCGGGCCGGGCGGCCAGCCGCGCACCCGCGATCCGCAGTGCCAGCGGCAGGCCGCCACACTGCCGGATCACCGCTGCCGTCGCGTCCGGGTCCGACGCCAGCCGCTCCTTGCCGGCCGTTGCCTCCAGCAACTTCAACGCGTCGTCGTCGGGCAGTACCTCGAGCTCCAGGTGGAACGCCCCGGGCAGACCGGTCAGCAGCCGCCGGCTGGTGATCATCACCGCGCTGTCACCAGTGCCCGGAACCAGCGCCTCGACCTGCGACTGGCCGGCCGCGTTGTCGAGGATCAGCAGCATCTTGCGGCCCGCGATCGCCGAGCGGTACCGGGCCGTCGCCTCGGCCAGCGACTCCGGGATCAGGTTCGCCGGGGTGCCGAGCCGGCGCAGCAGGATGCCGAGCGCCTCAAGGGTCTCCATCGGCTCGGCCGCGCCGAATCCGCGCAGATCCAGATAGAAGTGGCCATCCGGATAGGCCGTGGTCACCGCGTGGGCGGCGTGCACCGCGAGCGCGGTCTTGCCGACCCCACCCATTCCGGCGATCGCCGAGATCACCACCGCCCGGCTGTTCTCGGGCATCCTGGTCAGCCTGCCGGTGAGGTCCTCGAACTGCGAACTCCGGCCGATGAAGTCGACCAGATCGTCCGGCAACTGGTTCGCGCCACGGGCCTTGGGGCGGGCAGCAGCTTCGGTCAGCTGGGCGACCTCGGCTTCGGACAGCCCGAGAGCCGCCGCGAGCGCCTCGATCGTGGTCGTCCGTGGATAGCGTCGCCGGCCACCTTCGAGCGTCCGGACGGCTTCGACACTGACACCGGCCTTGTCGGCCAGCGCTTCCTGAGTCAGCGCGGCCGCGCGGCGGAAGCCTCGGAGTACAGAGGCGAACTCGGGCATCAGGCGGCGGCCGACTGGGCGGCGGGCGAAGTCATGCGCCAAATCGTAGGCGGGCCGCGTCAGTCCTCGTGCAGCAGTCCAGCGACCTCGTCCACTCTCGGCGCGCCGTGCCGGATCAGAAGCGTGAGCGCGGCCTGCCATTGCGCGCGGGCCTCGTCCGACCGCCCGGCCTCCTGCAGAGCATGCCCGAGCTGCTCCCGCACCCGCGCCTCGGACTGCCACGTGCCGCGGGTCAGGCCCAGGGCTCCGAGCAGATGTTCTTCAGCACGGTCGAGGACTCCTAGTGCCAGCTCGGCCCGGCCGAGGCCTTCGAGGGCGTCCGCGATCTCGAAGGGCAAGCCGTTCGAGATCGCGGTGGTGTGGCATCGGCGGAAGTACCTGAGCGACTCGCCGGGCCGGCCGGCTTCGCGGTACGAGGTCCCGACCATGACCAGGATCCAATGGCGTTCGAGCTGGGTACCGACGCGGGCCATCAACTCGAGGGCACGGCGGAACTCCTCGTCCTGGGCCTCGGGCCGGCCTTGCTTGCCCGCCGCGATGCCGAGCATCAGCCGGCCTTCGGCCTCAGCGCCCTCGTTGCCGTGCCGTAGCGCCTCGGCGATGCCGCGGTCAACCGACGCGATCCCCTCGTCCACCCGGTCGACTTCCATCAGGTAGGCACCGAGATAGACGTGGGCGAACGGGTGCTGCCGCTTGCAGGCGATCAGCTCCGGGGTCGCGAGGGCGGCCGTCATCTGCTCGACCGCCAACGGGTAGAGACCGGCTCCGTCACACTGCACGGCGAGTTCGAAGTGCAGGATGGCGATCGCGGCCCGGTCACCGACCGACTGCTCCGTGTCCAGCGCGATCCTGCACAGCGCCACGCCATCGGACGAGCGGCGCCGCAAGGAAAGGTACTCCAGGTAGCCGATGGTGAGCCTGCTGACCATGGCCCGCTCAGCCGCCGTTCCGTCCGCCGCCCGGCGAATCGCGGCGATGATCTCCTCGATCTCCTCGCCGAACCAGGCATGGAACTCTTCCTGCGTCAGGTCCTCCGCCCCTGCCGTCCACCTGGCATCGCGCCATGACTCCGTCAGCCAGCCGTGCGTGTCCGGCAGCCGGCTGCGCCACGCCGCCGCGAGATAGAGCCGCAGGACCCGCAGCCGGGCGGCCTCCCGAGCCGGCTCGTCGGTCAGTTCGGCGGTGGTCTCCTGGACGAAGCTGCGGATCAGGTCGTGCATCCGGTAGCGGCCGGGCAACAGCGAATCCAGCAGGTGCAGGTCGACCAGCCGCTCCAGCCGGTCCTCGGCCTCGGCGACGGGGAGGTCGAGCAGAGCGGCGGCGACCCGGACATCGAGCTCGTCGCCCTCATGGAGACCGAGCAACCGGAACCCGGCCGCCGCCTCGGCATCCCGCTCGGTCGCAGCGGCCAGCGAGAACTCGATACTGGCCCGGACGTCGAGGTCGGCCACCGACAGTTCGTCCAGCCGGCGCCGGCTGTTCTCCAGCCGCCGGCTGAGATCGGCGGCGGTCCACGACGGTTCGTCGGCGAGCCGGGCGCCCGCGATCCGCAAGGCCAGCGGGAGACCGCCACAGAGCCGGACGATCGACAGCGCCGCGGCCGGATCGGCGCTGATCCGATCGCCACCGACGACCAGGGCCAGCAGCTGCAGAGCGTCCTGGTCCGGCAATGCGTCCAAGGTCACCCGGGTGATCCCGGGCAGTGCGCCCAGGTTCCGCCGGCTGGTGATCAGCACCGCGCAGGTCGATGCTCCAGGCAACAAAGGTGCGACCTGCGCCGCATCGGCGGCGTTGTCGAGAAGGACCAGCACCCGCCGGCCGGCCAGCGCGGAGCGATAGCGGGAGGCCGCCTCGTCGATATCGTGCGGATCGGCCGGCGCTCCCACCCCGAGGCTCTCCATCAGCCGGCCCAGGGCTTCTTCGACCGGCATCGGGTGGCCCGGACCGAAACCCCGCAGGTTCAGGTACAACTGCCCGTCCGGGTACCAGTCGGCCAGTCGATGAGCGACGTGCACGGCGAGAGTCGTCTTGCCGATGCCACCCATCCCGGCGACCGCGGACGCCAGGACGACGCCCGGACGGGGCTCCTGAGCCCTGAACACCTTCTCCAGCTCGGCGACCTGCAGTTCACGGCCCGAGAAGTCGAGCAGGTCGTCGGGCAGCTGGCGGATCTCCTGGGGTTGCGACGCGGGCCGGCCACCGGCCGCGGCCAGCTCGGCGCGTTCGGCGCCGGTCAGCCCGAGCCCGCGCGCCAGCGACTCCAGCGTGGCCGATCGGGGCTGACGACGCCGCCCTGCCTCCAGCGCCTTGACGGCCTCGACGCTGAGTCCGGCAGCCGCTGCCAGTCCCTCCTGCGACAGCCCGACGGCCTTGCGGAAACTTCGCAGTACCGGGCCGAAGTCAGCCATCGTACGGCTGGCGGCCGCCGTTCACTGTGGTGAAGAGGGAGTAGAGGGAGGTGGTGGCGGTCAGGAAGAGGCGGTTGCGTTTGGGGCCGCCGAAGCAGAGGTTGGAGACGGTCTCGGGGACCAGGAGCTTGCCGAGCAGCGTCGCGTCCGGGTGGTAGATGTGGACGCCGTCGGCGGCCGCACCCCAGACCCGGCCTTCGCTGTCGAGCCGGATGCCGTCGAAGGCGCCGTTGCCGCACTCGGCGAACAGCTCGCCGCCGCGCAGCTTGTCGCCCTCGACCGTGAAGACGCGGATGGTCGCTTCCTCGGTGTCGGTGACGTAGAGCAGGCTGCCGTCGTTGGAGAAGGCCAGGCCGTTCGGGCGGTTGAAGTCATCGGCGACCACCGTCAGCGCGCCATCGGGGCCAACGCGATAGACGTGACATCCACCGACCTCGATCGAGCCCTTGTGGCCTTCGTAGTCGCTGTCGATCCCGTACGCCGGATCCGTGAACCAGACCGCTCCGTCCGGGCTCACCACGACGTCGTTCGGGCTGTTCAGCCGCCCACCGTTGTAGCCGTCGGCAAGCACCCGGACCGAGCCGTCGTGCTCGGTCCGGGTCACCCTCCGGTTGCCGTGCTCGCAGCTGACCAGCCGGCCCTGCTCGTCGAGCGTGTGCCCGTTGGTGTTCCCGGCCGGCTCGCGGAACACCGACACCTGGTACGACGTCTCGTCCCAGCGCAGGATCCGGTCGCTCGGGATGTCGCTCCACAACACGTACCGACCGGCCGCCGAGTAGACCGGCCCCTCCAGCCACCGCCCGCCGGTCCACAGCCGCTCCAGATGCGAGTCACCCCGGATCCCGGCGAAGCGATCATCCAGCCTCACCCATTCAGCGGGGACGGTACCGGCCAACGGCTCGAGCAGGGGCATTGCAGCTCCTCAGGTAGGACGTTGTCACTCGCGATCGTACGGCTGCGGCGCTCCGTCCGTGGTGAGTAGCCAGGAGTAGACCGAGGTGGTTGCCGTGACGAACAACCTGTTGCGCTTCGGACCGCCGAAGCAGAGATTGGAGACGACATCGGGGAAGAGCAGCTTGCCGAGCAGGGTGCCGTCCGGGTCGAAGCAGTGGACACCCTCGTGGGTCGCCGCCCAGATCCGGCCGTCGGCGTCCAGCCGGATGCCGTCGAACATACCCGCTTCGCACGGTACGAAGACCTCTCCGCCGACCAGCCGGTCGTCCTTCACCTCGAACCGCCGGATGTGCTTGGCCGGGGTGTCCACGACGTACAACCGGGACTCGTCGAGCGAGAAGGCCAGCCCGTTCGGCCGGGTGAAATCGTCCGCGACGACGGTCAGTTCACCGGCCGGGCTCAGCCGGTAGACGTTGCAGGTGGGGAGCTCCTGCTGGGCGGCGTGGCCCTCGTAGTTCGAGGTGATCCCGTACGGCGGGTCGGTGAACCAGATCGAACCGTCGCGCCGGACCACCACATCGTTCGGGCTGTTCAGCCGCAGCCCGTCGAGGTGCGAGGCGAGCACCGTCACCGAGCCGTCGAACTCGGTCCGGGTGACCCGGCGGCTGCCCTGCTCGCAGCTGATCAGCCGCCCTTGGCCGTCGAGCGTGTTGCCATTCGTGTAGCCGGCCGGCTGGCGGAAGACCGAGACCGCGCCGGACAGCTCGTCCCAGCGGAGCATCCGGTCGTTGGGGATGTCGCTGAAGACGAGACTGCGCCAGGCCGGGACGTAGACGGGGCCCTCCAGCCAGCGGCCGCCGTCGTAGAGGCGCTCGATGTAGTCGTCGCCACGCGCCACCAGTGCGAACCGCACGTCCAGCGTCACCAGCTCGGCCCGCGATCGGGCCGGTGTGTCAGTCAGCGTGATCGTCATGATCCGAATGATATCCTTGCGATCATCTGATAGACCAGATGAGATTCGGGGATCATGACCATAGACCAGACAGATCGAGAGCTGCTTGCCCTCTTGCAGGAGGACGCGACCCAGTCGTACGCCGTCCTGGGGCAGGCCGTCGGCCTGTCGGCGGGGGCGGCGCACGAGCGGGTTCGCAAGTTGCGGGCGGCCGGCGTGATCCGGCGTACGACGATCGAGGTGGACCCGGCGGCGCTCGGCAACGGCGTACTGGCCTATGTCCTGCTCGACACGGATGCCTGGATGGGCGACGCGCCGACGGTCGAGGCCCTCAAGGGCATCGCCGCCGTCGAGGAGGCGCACATCATCGCCGGGCCCGCCTCCGTGCTGGTCAAAGTCCGCACCGGCAGCACCGAGGCGCTCCAGGCGACCCTGCGCGCGCTCCACCAGGTGGACGGCGTGACCAGCACTCAGACAGTCGTCGTGCTGGAGTCCTTCTTCGAGCGGCCACCGGCGGTGATGTGACATAGAACCTGTCACCCTCCTGGCCTGGTTGACCCTAGACTCAGCCGGGCCGAAGGGAGTTCAGCTGTGTCTGACAGCAAGCGCATCACCAAGGTCCTGGTCGCGAACCGTGGAGAGATCGCCGTCCGGGTCGTCCGGGCCGCGGCCGACTCCGGTCTGGGCAGCGTCGCCGTGTACGCCGAGCCCGACCGCGACGCCCTGTTCGTCCGGCTCGCCGACGAGGCGTACTCGCTGGACGGCGCGACGCCGGCCGACTCCTACCTGAACATCGCCAAAATCCTCGACGTCGCGGCCCGCTCCGGCGCGGACGCGGTGCACCCTGGCTACGGCTTCCTGGCCGAGAACGCGCAGTTCGCGCAGGCCGTGATCGACGCTGGCCTGATCTGGATCGGCCCGCCGCCGCTGGCCATCGACTCCCTCGGGGACAAGGTGAAGGCGCGGCACATCGCCGAGAAGGTCGGCGCCCCGCAGGTTCCCGGTACGCCGAACCCGGTGGACGGCGCGGACGAGGTGGTGGCCTTCGCAACGGAGTACGGGCTGCCGATCGCGATCAAGGCGGCGTACGGCGGCGGCGGTCGCGGCATGAAGGTCGCGCGCACGATGGAAGAGATCCCGGAGCTGTTCGAGTCCGCGACCCGCGAGGCGATCAGCGCCTTCGGCCGCGGCGAGTGCTTCGTCGAGCGCTACCTGGACAAGCCGCGGCACGTCGAGACGCAGTGCCTGGCCGATGCCCATGGCAACGTCGTGGTGGTCTCCACCCGCGACTGCTCACTGCAGCGCCGGTACCAGAAGCTGGTCGAGGAGGCGCCCGCGCCGTTCATCTCGGCCGAGCAGCTCGAGACGCTCTACACGTCGTCGAAGGCGATCCTGCGCGAGGCCGGCTACGTCGGCGCCGGCACGTGTGAGTTCCTGATCGGCCAGGACGGGCTGATCTCCTTCCTTGAGGTCAACACGCGGCTGCAGGTCGAGCACCCGGTCAGCGAAGAGGTCACCGGGCTCGACCTGGTCCGGGAGATGTTCCGGATCGCCGACGGCGAAGAGCTCGGCTACGACGACCCGGAGATCTCCGGTCACTCGATCGAGTTCCGGATCAACGCCGAGGACCCGGGCCGTGGCTTCCTGCCCGCGCCGGGCACGCTGACCAAGTGGCACGCGCCGTCCGGACCGGGCATCCGGCTCGACGGTGGGTACGACCAGGGTGAGACCGTCCCTGGCGCGTTCGACTCGCTGGTGGCCAAGCTGATCGTGACCGGCCGCGACCGGACCCAGGCGCTCGAACGGTCCCGCCGCGCGCTGAAGGAGTTCGTCGTCGAGGGGATGCCGAGCGCCATCCCGTTCCACGCGGCCGTGGTGAGCGACCCGGCGTTCGTCGGCACCGACGGCTTCAAGGTGCACACCCGCTGGATCGAGACCGAGTTCGACAACCAGATCCCGCCGTACGACGGAGCCGCCGACGTGGCCGAGCCGGTCGAGCGCGAGAAGGTCACCGTCGAGGTGGGCGGCAAGCGGCTCGAGGTCGTGCTGCCGGCCGGTCTCGGCGCGTCGGCCGCTGCCGGTGGTACCGGCGCTTCGAAGAAGAAGCCGTCGCGGCGCGCCGGTGGCAGCGGCAAGGGCGCAGCCGCCTCGGGCGACTCCCTGACCTCGCCGATGCAGGGCACCATCGTCAAGATCGCCGTCGAGGAAGGCGCGACGGTGGCCGTCGGCGACCTGATCGTCGTCCTGGAAGCCATGAAGATGGAGCAGCCCCTCAACGCCCACAAGGCCGGTACGATCACGGGTCTGTCGGCCGAGGTCGGCGCGACGGTGGCAGCCGGTGCGGCTATCTGCGAAATCAAGGACTGAAAACACAGCCGTTTCTCAGCATTTACCGGTAGCTTCCCTCCAGGATTGCCGCGAGGTGAGGAGAACTCTGCATGTCCAGGAAGACCCACGAGCATCAGTTGGCTCAGCGCAAGGCGCAGCGGTTGGCCGAGCGGCAGGCTGAGCGCGCCCGGCAGCGGCGGATGCTGATCATCACCATCACCTCGATCGTCGCGGTGGTCGTGGTGATCGCCGGCGTGTTCGTGGTCGTCGCCAAGAACACCGGCAAGGACGACACTCCCGCGGCAGCCGGCACGCCGTCGGCGAACCCGTCCGACCAGCCCTCGGCGCAGACGACGCCCGGCCCGGAGAACAAGCCGAAGTCGATCCCGACCGCGCTGGCGCCCGCGCCGAAGCGGGCCACGCCGCTCGCGGCCGAGGTGAACTGCAGCTACCCGAAGACCCCGAACGAGCCGGCCAGCCGGAAGGTGAACCCGCCGTCGGACGGCAAGGTGAAGGCCAGCGGTACCTCGCCCGTCACCCTCACCACGTCGGTCGGCGACATCCACCTGACCCTGGACAGCGCCCTGGCGCCCTGCACCGTGAAGAGCTTCCTCAGCCTGGTCGGCCAGAAGTACTTCGACAACACCAGCTGCCACCGGCTCACCGTCGGCGACGGCCTGCAGGTGCTGCAGTGCGGCGACCCGACCGGCACCGGCAGCGGCGGCCCCGGGTACAGCTTCAACGACGAGGTGTACCCGACGCTGAAGTACGGCCGCGGCATCCTCGCGATGGCCAACCGCGACAAGAACACCAACGGCAGTCAGTTCTTCATCGTCTACGGCAACGCCGAACTGCCGCCGTCGTACAACGCCTTCGGTACCGTCGACAAGGCCGGCCTGGAGGTCATCGACAAGGTCGCCCGCGGCGGTGTGATCCCGCAGGGCGGGCCGACCGACGGCAAGCCCGCCATCCCGGTCGAGATCAAGACGGCGACCGCCGCCAGCTAGCACTATTGCAGCATCCTGCAACAGTCTGTACCTGACTGATCAACAGTCTGTAGCGTTCACGACACGGTATCCCGCCCCGATACGTGAGGAATCATCGTGAGCAAACAGAACAGGATCAGCCGGCGTTTCGTCCTGAGCGCGGTCGCGCTCGCCGTCGTCGGGGGTTCGGTCGGCCTGACCCAACCGGTCACAGCCGCACCGGCCCCCGAGGCGTCGACGAGCGCCTACATCTACCCGGTACTCCCGGGCACCGACGCGTGGAAGAAGCTGGCCACCCACGACGACATGCTGCGCGTGACGCAGGTCCCGGCCACTGCCCTGGCGGGGATGTCGACCGCCGCGCTGGTCGACACCGTGCTGCGCTACCCGCTCTACGACGACATGCTGGCCTTCGACGACCTGCAAAAGGGCTTCGAGAAGATGTCGGCCGGCTTCGACGGCTTCTCCGCTCTGGCCGCCCGCCCGGACGCCGGTGCCGCGCTGCTGCAGCGGTACGAGTCGATGAGCCCGGCGATCGCCGAGAAGAGCACTCTGCTGGAGCAGGGCCAGGCCGACGCGTCGTTCCGCCGGATCGAGACCCTGCTGACGCAGAGCAGCATCCGCAAGACGATGACCGCGAGCCAGCTCTCCCGGCTGGCCACCGTCGGCCAGTCGAAGCAGCTGGGCAAACAGGCCCGCGCGGACGTCTACGGCAAGGCGAGCAGCAGCCTGATCTTCACGCCGACGGACAACAACACCACCATCTACACGCCGCGCGGCAGCGCGGTGGCGGCCATCAACATGACGACCGAGCTCACCTCGGCCCAGATCACCTCGAACAACAACTACGTGGCCAGCAACTACCCGAACGCCACCCGGCTGCGGAACTCGAGCCGGAGGTACAACTGCCACTCGTACGCCTGGTACGACCAGGGCACCGGGAACACCAAGTGGATCAACAGCCCCGGTGACGACAAGTTCTGGACCGACGGCAGCTACATCCCGAACTCCAACGTCGGGCAGGGCGGCCGCAAGGTCTCGTACCGCAACGACGACCACTCCGCCATCACGGTGAACGCGACCGTCTTCGACTCGAAGTGGGGCCAGCTCCCCCTGATGCGGCACAACTACAACTACACGCCGTACAACTCGTCCGCGCTCTACTACTACAGCCGCGCCTAGCCCGCCCGGGCCTCCCCGATCACGATCACGATGTCGATCTCGGGGAGGTCCGAGCTCGGTCAGCTAGGCCAGCTCGTCGTACTTGCTGCGCGGCCAGGCCAGCAAGGCGTCGATCTGGACCATGGCGGACTGCTCGAGCAGCAGTACCGGCCCGTCGGCGAAGTGGAAGAGGCCCGTGGCAGGATCGCGGGTCTCTTTCCATGCCCGGCCGGAGTAGTCCTGCGCGACCTTGGTGTAGGCGCGGTCGTGCGAGACCGAGTCCAGGATCAACAAGTTCTTGAAGTAGATCGCGTTGAACCGGGTCGGCTGCTTCCAGAGCCGGTCCTCGGCCGCATAGAACGCCAGGGACGCCTTCGCCAGCGCCTTGGCGTCGGTGAGGTATTTCTTGTCGTGAGTCGCCTTGTACAGCAGGGCTCCCGCGCCGAGCATGACGCCCTGGTTGTAGCTCCACTGGGTCTTCTCGACGTTGCCGGCCAGGTCGATGTGGTCCCAGTACAGACCGTTCGGCGCGAGCATGCAGGTCTGCGCCCAGGCGTACATCCGCTTCGCCGAGGTCAGGTACGCCTGGTCGCGCGTCAGCAGATACAGGTGCGCACCGAGTTCGGCGCCCGGACCGTTGGAGATGGTGTTGCGGTCCTGGCTCCAGGGCGCCTGGGTCCAGAACGTCCCGCCCGCGCAGGGATGCGACGGGTCCGTGTCCCAGCCATGCTCGACGAGCGCGAAGATCTCCTTCGCCCGGGCGAGCGACGAGCGGTCACCAGTCCGCTGGTAGTGCTGGATCAGGTTGAGGCCGATCCACTCGTTGTCGTCGTAGAACTTGTCACCACCCTGGCCGAGCGGCGGCCGGACGTACGAGTCGTAGCCCTTCGGCGTGGTCGTCGCGTTCCAGTACGGCTGGTACCCGGCCAGCCGGCGGGTGGCTTCGCGGTCAGCCTTGCGACCCGCGCCGGGGATGCCGGCCAGGTTCTCCGCGGCGACGGCTGCCTGCGAGTACGGCCAGACGTAGGAGTACGGGTTCTGCTGGGTGTTCGGGTACTCCTCCAGCAGCAGCCCTTCGTTGCCGGTGTCGAAGTACTTGTTCAGGGCCTCGTACGACGCCTGCGCCTTGGCCGCGGCTGAATGCGGCCCGCCGGTCACGTCGTCGACCTTCGCGGTGGCCGCTGGGGTGTGCAGCGCGGCGAGCATCCCCACCGCGAGCACTCCCCCGGCGATCCGTTGAGTTGATATACCAAATTTTCTGCGCATCGACCTGCTCCTCCTGGGGCGGCAGCGATTGACATCGATGTCACGTTCTAGCTGGCCAAGGGATTCGCCGTCAATGGCTCGCGAATCATGGCTCAGTTGGCATATCAAGTACGAGCGGCTGGACCCCGGCGAAGGCGAACCAGGCCGAGCGCATGTGCAGCCGGATCCTGACCTGGTCGCCGGTGAGCACGACCTTGCCCTTCGACCCGACCGCCTCGACCGTTAGCACCCGGCCGCCGGACGGTCCGATCCCTGTTCGGCGTACGACGCGCAGACTGCGGAGCGTGCCGACGCCGAAGGTGCTCTGGAGCTGCGAGCTGGTCCGCGTGACCGTCCAGGTGACGTTCGGATTCTTGTTGCCTGGGTAGCTGTCCCAGCTGTCGGCCTTCATCACTTGGTATGCCACCGGGCCGTCGGCCGTCGCGCCACCGTTGGACGACGAGAACTCGGCCATGATCGGCTTGCCCTTGTAGAGGCGGACCTGCCCAGCCGTTGCGGCGATGGCCGCGTTGGTCGTCTTCTCCTCGTCGTTGTACCCGCCGTAGACCTGACAGGCGGTGGTGTCGCACAGGTCGTACGCCCGCTTGGTGGACCGGTTGCGATGGAAGACCGAATAGGTGCGCGCGGCAACAGCCTGCACCTGGAGCGCGGCCGGCTTCCACGTCGTCACGGCCTCGCGCGGGACGACTCCCCGCAGATACAGCTCCAGCGGCAGCTCGTTGATGGTGTCGAAGTGTGCTCCGGAGAGGTCAGCGGGCCTGAGGACACCGCGATACCCGACCACCTTGCCGCTGGGCAGGATCAGCGAGATGACGGCCGGGCCTTCGAACTGGCCGATCCCGGTCAGCGTCTTCCAGAGCGTCCACTTCTTGGTCTTGCTGTTGTACGAGCTGACCTTCGCGCCGTGCTCGCCATTCGGGTCGATCGACCACTGATTGCGAGTCGATGCCTTGGGCAACGTATAGACCTTGCCGGTCTTCAGGTCGCGGAGGCGGAGCTTATTGACGGCGGCGATCCGTACGCCATCCGTGGTGTCGGCGCGGAGTTGGATCCGGATGTTGCCGGTCGCCTTGCCCACCGTCGTACCGGGGTAGTAGAAGTCCAGGATCGTCTTGGCGGACCGGCCCGCCAGGGCGGCGCCCTGAGCCCCGTACTGCGACATGCCACGGCCGTGGCCGAATCCCCGACCCGTGATCGTCTGCACCGCCTCCGGCTCGGGCGGCGGGACGGCCACAGCCGTTGCGCTCAGCAACGTGGAGCCGGCGATCAGGGCGACGAAGACACGTTTCATGAGATGAAGACCTTGCGCTCATGGTTGTTGTAGGTGAGCCAGCCGTGCTGGAACCTCTGCCGCAGGCCGCCCTTGATCCGGTACATGTCCGTGGTGGGCAGCCCGAGTCGCGAGCGCTCCGCACCGAGTGCGGCGTACTTGCGGTGGATCATCCCGGCGACCGGGCGCATCCCGGTCCGCTTCGACCAGTACAGGCCGCCGTTCTGGAAGCTCTGCACCTTGCTGTTGCCGGCGCGGCCGAGGCGGTACTCGCTCGTCGGCTGCTTCAGGACGCCGTCCGGGCCGCCGAGTTGGCGGTAGCGGGTCCGGAACAGGCTGCGAACCGAGTGCGCTCCGGTCTTGGGCGACCAGTAGATGTCGCGCGCTTTGAAGTAGGTGGCCCGGCCGGTCCTGGTGCGATGCTCGCCCCAGAATGGTTGCCCGGTCACCCTGAATCCGCCGAGCTTCACGGCGTACCGGTAGATCTCGGTGGAGACTCCTCGGCTCATCAGGGTGAGGATTCGCTGCTTCAGCCAGGGAAGTCTGGCGTAGAGGTTCTTGCCGGGGCAGGCGGTCGCCTTGGTGTCGCGGTGGCCGGACACCGTGTGCAGCTTGCTGCCGTCGAGCACGATCGTTGCCGTCGGCGACCGGTAGTTGGCGTCCATCTTCCAGGCGATGATGCGGGCGGTCGTCTCCAGCATCGGGGCCGGCGGCGCGACCTGGTCGAAGTTGCCGATCAGCGAGACGCCGAACGAGTTGGCGTTGAACGAGCCGGTATGGGCGCCGAGGACGGGCAGTTGCGCACCGCCGTACCGGCCCTCGAAGGCACGGCCGAAGCGGTCGACGAGGAAGTTGTAGCCGAGATCGCACCAGCCACGGCTCCTCACGTGGTACGCGTACATGCTGCGGACCATCGCGGGGACCTGCGCACGGGTGTAGTTGTTGCGGTCGGCGGTGTGGTGGACGAAGGCGGCCTGGACGGTGCCGGTGTACTTCGGCTTGATGCAGGACTTGCCGTTGAGGGCGCGGAGTCGCTCGTCGGCGCCCCAGCCGCGGCGGGTCACCATCAGGGGCATCGGGTAGGGCGCTTTGGCGGTGTTGGTCTGGATCGGATCCTGAGTTGTTGCCGGATCGTCGTCGGTCGCGCGGATGCCCGGGTTGACGAGGGCGACCTTCGCGTCGGTGATCTTCGTACCGTCCGTGGTGGTCAGGGAGGTCTGGATGCCGTTCGCGGTGCCGACCCAGTAGGGCTCGGTGCCGGAGCGTTCGCTGCCTTCCGTCGTACCGGTCGCCGGGCCGTGGTCGTCCTCCACTTTGAGGGTTTCCCATGCTTCCCAGCTGCCGTTGCGCAGGATCCGCACCTTGACCTGCACCGGCGCGGAGTTCTTGCGGTAGGGCCAGGTGACGCCGACCAGGCCGAAGGGCTTGGTCTCCTGCGCGGCGGCGGTCGCGTACTGACCGCTTTGCTGCAAGGGGATCTCGACGTAGTCGGGGTCGATCGTCGGCCGCTGGGTCTGCTCAGCTTGCTCGGTGGCGGCTTGGCCGGGGGTGTGCGCGAGCGGTACGAACAGGGCCAGGCCAGTCACCGCGGTCAGCGCCAGTCGGGGTGAGAAGGTCTTGCTCATCGGACAGCCTTCTGCTAGACGGGACAGCAGTAATCGATTATGCGCACTGCGTGAGCGCTCGCCCGGCATTTTCGTCACCCTGCGTGGCGTCGAGTCTTGATTGCTAGGATGACTTCTGAAATCGAAGTGACATCGCATCGGCATGGCCGGCGGAATGAGGTGGGCGTGATGGCGGGTGCCAACCGGTTCCGGGACGAGGACCTGTCCTGCCCGTTGTCGACGACGGTGCGGCACGTCGGCGAGTGGTGGACGCTGCTGATCCTGCACGACGCCTTCGACGGGTACACCCGGTTCGACGAGTTCCAGCGCAATCTGAAGATCTCGTCGAGCATGCTGACGACCCGGCTGAAGAGTCTGGTCGACGACGGGCTGCTGGAGCGTACGAAGTACCAGGACAAACCGCCGCGGTACGAGTACGTGCTGACGCCGCTGGGGCGGTCGCTGCGGCCGGTCATCATCACGCTCGCCGCGTGGGGCAACGAGCGGCTGGCCACCTCTGAGCGATCGATGATTCTGGTCGACGCAGGCACCGGCGAGGAGGTCGAGCCGGTCGTGGTGGACCGGTCGACCGGGCGGCGGATCGACGGGCCGGACTTCGTCTTCACCGCCGGACCCGCTGCCTCGGAAGCGATGCGCCGACGCTATTCCTGAGCCTGATTTGCGTTGATTTTCAGGAGATTCTCAGGAGATTTCGGTCGGATTCGACCGCCCGGTAGGCTCGACGCAACACCAGTCGAGGAAGGCCCGACATGTTCACAGTCATCTTGCTGATCGCGCTCGTCGTGATCGGCGTCCTGGCGTACCGTTCCTACCAGCGAACTCAGCTGCAGAACAGGAAGCAGCACGAGATCACCGCGGCCGAGCTCGAGTCGGTGAAGAAGACCGCCGACGAGGACATCACCCGGTTCGGCGAGGAGCTGCAGGATCTCGACCTGGACATGGTCGGCAAGGACCTCGGCGACGGCGCCCGGCAGGACTACCAGCGCGCGCTCGACTCCTACGAGTCGGCCAAGCAGGCGGTCGAGCAGGTCACCGAGGCCGAGCAGATCAAGCACGTGATCGAGATCCTCGAGGACGGCCGGTACGCCGCTGCCTGCGTCCGCGCCCGGGTCAACGGCGAGCCGCTCCCGCAGCGCCGCCCGTCCTGCTTCTTCAACCCCCAGCACGGCCCCTCGGTCGTCGACGTCATGTGGTCGCCCCCCGGCGGCGCCCCGCGTGAGGTCCCCGCCTGCGCCGCCGACGCCGAGCGCGTCCGGGCCGGCGCCGAGCCCGACGTCCGCAAGGTCATGGTCGGCCCGCAGCGCGTCCCGTACTGGGAAGCCGGCCCGGCCTACTCCCCTTACGCCCAAGGCATGTTCGGCGGCCTCGGCGGCGTGATGACCGGCATGTTCCTCGGCACCATGCTCGGCGGCATGTTCGCCGGCGGCGGCTACGGCGACTACGCAGCCGGCTACGACGCCGGCATGTCCGACGGCGGCGGTGACGGCGGCGGCGACAACGGCGACTTCAACTTCGGCGACAACCCCGGCGGCGACGGCGGAGGCGACGGCGGCGGCTGGGACTTCGGCGGCGGCGACTTCGGCGGCGACTTCTGATCTGACTGCACCACCGACCACCGGACGCCCCAGGCGTCCGGTGGTTTTTCTATCCCACGCAACTCCTCTGCCCAGCTCCCGCCCACCAGTTCGCTCTCCTGCACCGAATGCTCCGAATGCTCCGGCGGAAACCCTCCTCAGCACCTGGACGGCCCGGGAGACCGGCACGCCATTGAACCCCCGGCCGTACACCCCCGTCGCCCGACTCCACCCCGGGTCAGCGTCGTGGTTGATGCACTGGCTGTCCGCCCGCTACCACCACCGGCCACCCGCTACCACCGGCCACCCGCCACCACCCACAGCTCCCGCATGCCACCCAGACTCGCCGAGGTAGGCGCTTCAGGGCGAGTTGATGTGTCGTTGCGATCCGGCCGTTGCTGCGAGCAACCGAATCCGCCCCCACTGCCCCCACCGTCTGCAACCAGTCCCAGCGGCCCAGCGTCCTAACGGGCTAACGGGCCACCGGCCCACCGGCCCGCGGGATGACTGCCGGCCCACCGGCCGCGGGATGACTGCCGCTTGTCCGGTCCCCGCGGTTGGGGAGGGATTTCTCCGACGTTGCGGAGATTTTTCGCCCCTATCGGGGGTACGAGACTCCCCAACCCTCCACCACCGATCCAGGTGGCCGGGACGGTGGGGCAAATGGGGTTGCCCGAGCGGCCGGACGAGGAGCTGGGGTCGACTGGGAGGTGCTCCCGGCGGTCTTCGGGCAGTTGGCGAAGCCAGATCGCGCCTGGTGGGACGAGTTGCCGGCGATCGGCGTACTGACGTTGATGCTCGGCGGCGACTCCGCCGGCCCGGTACCACAGGACAAGCTGACCCAGGTGGCCGCGCGGATCCCGACAGCGCATCTCGGGACGATCGAGGTGCCGGCGCCCCACCCAGCGGATGCCGCCGACATCGCCGCTGTCGGCGGGCGGCTCGACGCACCTTGGGCAGCCGGCTGTTCACCGTCTTGCGGGGGTCGGCGGGCCGGCCTAGCGTCGGGAGGGTGCATGAGCTCGCCATTACGGAGAGCGTGGTCGATGCGATCGTCGAGAAGGTCGGCGACGGACCGGTTGTCGCGGTGCGCCTGGAGATCGGGAAGTTGTCGGGGCTGGTGGCCGATTCGGTCCGGTTCTGCTTCGAGATCGTGGCGGCCGGTACCGGGCTGGAGGATGCGCGGCTGGACATCGACGAGCCTCCTGGGCGGGCGTACTGTCGAACGTGCGGTGAGGAGTTCGCCCTCGACGAGCCGATCATGCTGTGCCCGTGTGGCAGTGCGGATCTCGACGTTCTCAGTGGCCGGCAGCTGAGAATCATCTCGGTGGAGGTGCGTTGACGTGTGCAGCACCTGCGGCTGCGGCCAACCCGGCGACGGCGGCACCCGCCTCACAGTCGTCCACGCCCACGACCACCACCACGACCCCACCGACCACCACCACGAACACGACGAACACGGCCACGACGTCGAGCACGGACATGGAGACGGCCAGGACACCGGGGACGGCCATGGGCACGGGCACGACGACGAGCACGGACATGGGCACGGCCACGACACCGGGGACGGCCATGGGCACGGCGACGACGCTGGGCACGGGCATTCGCACCAGCTCGTACAGGAGACTAAGACTGTTCTGCTGGAGCAGGAGATCCTGGCCAAGAACGACGGGCTGGCCGCGGCGAACCGGCATCTCCTGCAGGAGCGGGGTGTCGCGGCGATCAACTTGATGAGTTCGCCCGGCTCCGGCAAGACGACGTTGCTCGAGCACACCATCCGCGCCATCGGCGACCGGCGACAGGCGCTGGTGATCGAGGGCGACCAGGAGACCCTGTACGACGCCGAGCGGATCCGCGCGACCGGTACGAAGGTCGTCCAGATCAACACCGGCGCCGGCTGTCACCTCGACGCCCAGATGCTGACCTCCGGCCTGGCCGAACTCGCCCCACCCGACGGCGCACTGGTCTTCGTCGAGAACGTCGGCAACCTCGTCTGCCCAGCACTCTTCGACCTCGGCGAGGCGGCCCGCGTCGTGATCATCTCGGTCACCGAGGGCGCCGACAAGCCGGCGAAGTACCCGTACATGTTCCGCACCGCCGACCTGGTCCTCCTGAACAAGATCGACCTGCTCCCGTACGTCGATTTCGACGTCGACCTGTGCCTGCGGCAGATCGCCCAGATCAAGCCCGACGCGAAGATCCTGCAGGTCTCCGCGACCAAGGGAACTGGGATGGAGGCTTGGTACGACTGGCTTTCGAGGCTGTGAGCAGAACGGCCGCGGCAAGCGAAAGCCAAAGGTAGGAGTTCCCGGCCAGGACCTGGACAAAGTTCCAGTCGAACTCCTGGTTGTTACCCCTGGGCGGCCACCAGATCGGCGCGATCATGAACAACCCGAACCAGGTCAATGCCGTCGGTAACGGATACCGCCGCCCGACCGGCGTTGCCGTGAGCAACGAGACGCCGAGCGGGATCACCCAGACCCAGTGGTGACTCCACGACACCGGCGAACACATCAACCCGATCAACGCGGTCGTCGACACCGCCGCCAGCTCCTCGCCCCGACGCCAGAGGCTGCGACTCAACCAGAGCCCGGCAACCACAGTCACCAGTACGACGCCCTGCCAGACGTGCCCGCCACCGTCGAGATCACCAGTCAGCCTCGCGAGGAAGCCGTTCCACGA
This sequence comes from Kribbella ginsengisoli, assembly GCF_039537185.1. Classification (NCBI taxonomy): domain Bacteria; kingdom Bacillati; phylum Actinomycetota; class Actinomycetes; order Propionibacteriales; family Kribbellaceae; genus Kribbella; species Kribbella ginsengisoli. The sequence goes on from NZ_BAABAA010000013.1 coordinate 25,435, forward strand.
CTGGTTCCCCGAGTAGGCCAGCCCGCCGATCCGGCTGGTGTCGGAAATCAGATGAGTCCAGTACTCGTACGCCGTCCGCGGCGTGATCAGGAACCCGATCAACACAGTCCCCACGAAGGCAGCCGATGCGTGTGCCAGCGCCTTCCACTGCCGGGTGACCAGCAGGAGACCGAAGAACACCAACGGGGTCAGCTTGATCCCAGCCGCCAGCCCGAGCCAGACGCCTCTGCCCATGCGGGTTTTCGGTCCGAGTACGTCGTACAGGATCAACGCGCAGAGGATGAGGTTGATCTGGCCGTAGGACAGCGTCTCGCGAACCGGCTCGATCAGTATCGACGCCGCCGTGACGGCAATCAGCACAGCCGGGTGGAGCTTCCGCCCGTTGAGCCATTGCTTGAGGCTCAGCTTCCAGATCGCCACTAGCGCGATCAACGACGCCGCGATAGAGGCTCCGTAGGCCAGTCCCCACGGCAACAGCGAGACCGGCGCCATCACCACGCCGCCGAAGATCGGGTAGGTGAACGGCATCGAGATGTACCGCAGGCGGGCCGTGTAGAGGCTGTCCGGATCGGACAGCATTGCGGCGCCACCCAGCCGGTAGACCTTCAGATCAGCCCCGGTGTGGTCCCACACGAACGGCAGAATCACCGCGACGACGACGCAAACCCCCGCCGCCACCCACCACCGGCGCCTGGCCGGGTCCCCCAACAAGCCCGATATCACCTAAGTCAGCCTGACACTCCGCAGGGTCAAGGCGGTCTATGCCACTCCTACAGTTGTGTCTCAACCTGAGCGTGAGCAGCACCACCGCGACCATCGCCGCGATCAGATACGCGTTCCCACTGAACTGCTCCGCGAACGACCAGTCCAGCTCCCGGTTGTCGTGATTCGGCGGCCACCAGATCGGCGCGATCGTGAACACCCCGAACCACAACACCCCGAAAACAACCCGGTACTTCGTAAGCCGCCCGATCACCGCCACACCCAGCGGAATCGCCCAAACCCAGTGATGACTCCACGAAACCGGCGAACACAACAACCCCACCAACGCCGTCACCGAAACCGCCGCCACCCGCTCGCCTGTCACCCAAAGCAGCCGCGCCAGCCAAAGCCCACCCGCCACCGTCAGCCCCACCAATCCGAGCCAAACCAGCCCGCCACCATCCAGATCCCCGGTCAGCCTGATCAGAAACGCATTCCACGACTGATTACTCGAGAACGCCAGCCCACCGATCCGCGTCGTATCCGCCAGCAACGAGGTCCAGTACTCCTTCGCCCCATGCGGCGTCACCACAAACCCCACCAACATCGTCACCACGAACGCCGCCGCCGCGTGCGCCAACGCCTTCCACTGCCTCGTGACAACCAGCAGCCCGAAGAACACCAACGGCGTCAACTTCACCCCCGCCGCCAGCCCGACCCAGATCCCCCGCCCCCGCCGCTCCGCCGGGCCCAGCAGGTCATACAAAACCAACGCACACAACATCAAATTCACCTGCCCGAACCCAAGCGTCTCCCGCACAGGCTCGAGAACCAGCGACCCGGCCACCACCGCCAACAACACCGGCGAAGCCAGCCTGTTGCCAGTGGACAGCTTCCAAACTGCAATCAAGCTGACGAACGTCCCCAAAGTCCACACAGCCACCGCCACCGACCAAGGCAGCAACGCGAACGGCACCATCACCACGGCGGCAAACGGCGGATAAGTAAACGGCAACCCCGCCAACCGCACGTCATACAAGGCAGCCGCATCATCCAACAACGTCACCCCACCCAGCCGATAGACCTTCAAGTCCACCAGCGAGTGCTGCCAGAGCAACGGCAGAACAACACTGGCGACAACACAAACCCCACCCGCCAGCCCCCACAACACCTTGCTCCGCATACCCAAGATCCTGGCACGGCACTCATTCCGCCTCTCCCACGCCCCAGGACCCGACTACTCCTTCATAGCCATCGAAACCCCACTCGTCGTCAGCGCGAACATCCGCACGAACGCCGCCCGGTCATCCTCATCGTGGTCACCCCGTTCCAGCGACAAGAACCTGGCCGGTTCGAGGTCAATCGTGGTGACCACCGCCACTTGCCTCCGAAGCGCCTCCACACAACTCCACCGCGTACCCACCCAACCCTCTCCGCCGCCAACTGAATCTCAACCAACTATCGAAACCGATTCGGCAAACCAAGACCCGGATCCGCGCACTCAACCGGCACCCTCCCCGCCCGACCGGTAAACCTTCAGTACACCAACGAATGCCGCCGCAACAACGGCAACACCGCACAAACCCGCCATGACCTCCCTGCGCCGCCGCCGCATCATGGACCGCTTCGAATGCGCACGGACCCAAGCTCAAATCAAGTGAGGAGGGTACCCATAGTGCGCACCATCTAGATAGAAGACGCGCCAAGCCTCGGTTTCCCTGGACGAGTTCGGGAAAATCTCCAGGAACAGCTCTTCTGCCCAGGTCAACACCAACCCTCCAGCGCCATCCAAAGAGACACCAGAGACTTCTAGATTGAATTTCTGGACAATTTCATTGATATCACACACGCGCGCATCGTAAAGAGTATCGAAGTTGTCAAAAGCATCATCACCCGCAGACTCCAGGGAGAAATTCATATCCGCAGATCCAACCAGGATGCGCCCATCTCTCACCATTCGGAAGGGGCATTGAATATGTATAATGAGCTCCCCTTCGGTTCCGAAAAGCTTTACAATCCCGGTACCGGCCGCCCGGCCGACCGACCGCAGAACCGCTCCTTCCATCAGGTCGTGAATCACCCGCGCCAGTTCATCCACAGCCACCGAAAATATCCTTTGCCTCGTCGAGAATCTGATGGTAGTCGTGCCCTTGGTTGCCGATCCTCTTGTGGAGAGCCTGCCGCTCGGCAGGACTCAACTTGCGTCCACTTTGCCGCTCATACTCACGAACCGCGTCGTTGAGCTGCTTATTTTCGGCTTGATTTCCCCGTGGCGCCCGGTAGCCATCGTCTCTACTTCGATCGCCCGGATCCCAGTTCTTCTCCACCAGTTTCCGCCAATCATCCCGCCCAGGTACCGTTCGCCTTCTTGAAGTTCAGCGGCGCCGGCGAGATGACCGTCGTCTCGCTCGTATCCGCGTTGGCGAACGTCTGAGTGAACCGATCCCGTTTCTCCGTTAGCTCCCGGCTCGTCTTCGCATCGAAGCCCTTGACCGCCGACGGCTGCAATGGCAACGCCTGAACGTTCTTGGGAGCAGGCTGTTCGGCAGACGGATCGACCGGCTTCGCCTCGCTCACCGGGAACATCGACCGCAACGACGGCGGCTTCAAGGGCACCGCCAATGCGACGCCGATCGCCACGAGTTTCGCAGTACGAAACCTAGGAATCTGCAGAAGCTGCAAAATCCCAGAAACCCTGTAACGCTTGAAGCTACGAGCATTTCCGGGATGACGAACAGCAGCCCACCCCTGGAGATCCTGGGGTGGGCTGCTGTTCGGTGCCGGTTGGTTGTTAGTTGCGGTTGATGGTGATGGGGACGGACAGAGCGGACGGGGCTGAGGTCGGGCCGAGGAGTAGCTCGCCGTGGTAGGTCTGGCCTGCCGTCATTGCCTTGTTGTAGGCGACGTGGAGAGTGACCGGGGTGCCGGCCGGTAGGGGGCCGGTGGGGATGCCGGTGACTGTTAGGTCGTTGCCCTGGACTGCGTTGATGTTGAGGGTGAAGGCGGGGGTGCCGGCGACCGCGAAGCCGTGGACCCAGATCTGGTAGTTGCCGTCGGGTGGGCTGACCAGGTTGACGGACTCGTTGGCGGTGCCGGAGGTCGAGGAGGCCACGATCTCCGACGGGGAGAAGACACCGTCGTTGTTGGCGTCGCGGACCACGAACAGGTCGAGGTCGTTGGAGTCCAGGGCGGTGGTGACGCTCAGCCGGGAGGCGTGGGTCAGCGTGATGTTCTTCTTCACGCTCGCCGTCGACGGATCGTTCGGGTCGTCCTGGTGGGCCGTCTCGGTGGTGGTGCTCGGCTGGCTGAGGCCGAAGGCGGTGGCCTTCAGGCCGTCCAGCGCGACGCTCGACTCGAAGGAGACGTCGAAGCTGCCCGAGTCAGCCGAAGCAGCCTGAGAAACAGCGGACGGAGATACCGAGGCAGATCCGAGCTGCACCTTGAAGGGCGTGTTGAACGCGTCGCCCTGCCAGCCGACCTGGTGCACCGCCACCGCCTGCAGGCCTTCCTGCGCCGGCGCCGTCACGAAGTCCGCGGGACCGCCGGTCGCCGTGTCGAACCGCCACACACCAGCACGGATGTTGGTGTTCGGGCTCTTCCCGACCGTGTCGATCGTGTACGGCGCACCGAACACCGAGTCCGGGAACAGCTGGAAGTGGTTCTCCGACCGGCCCATGATCAACGTGTCGAGATCGGTGTACGGACCCGTGCCCTCCCAGGTCGTGTTGGTCAGCAGCTTGGTGCCCTCGGCCGGCGTCTTCGGTACGTCGTAGTAGAAGAACCGCCAGTCGCCGGACTCCGCCCGCCAGCCCCAGTCGTTGGCGCCGAAGACAGATCCGTTGTTGTACGTGTAGTTCTTCTGCGCCTCGGCCACATCCGAACCACCGAAGGTCGTCGTCCCGACGATCTTCCCGGTCGCGTCCTGCGTCGCCTTGGCGGCAACCGCCACCGACACCGGTACGACCATCGAGTCCGACCCACGGGTCAGCACGACCGCACCGGAGTACATCCCGTACGGCGTACCCGTCGGCACCTTGATCGACGCGGTGACGGAGCCGTCCTTGGACCGGCCGGAGGTGGTGATCCACTTCCAGTCCGAGTTCTTGTACCAGTCGATCGAGATCTTGAAGTTCGTCACCGGGATGGCGGCGTTCTTGGTCGAGTGCTGCAGACCGAGGAACACACCGTCAGCCATCCGCGAGTACGGATCCCGCACCCACGACTGCAACACGTTCGCGCCGGCCCGGTGGTACATGAACCGCCCGTACTCGCCCTGCTCCATCTCCGACTTGGCGAAGTCCAGGTCCTTGAAACCGTCGATGTTGGAGCTGGTCGTCTTGTCCGTGTGGTTGACGACTCCGTTGCCGTCGGCGTCCTTCCAGAGCTTGCCGTCGCCGTTCACGTCGGTCCAGTTGTAGGTGAGCAACCGCCACGCCTGATCCTCGGTGTAGTCCTTGTTGGCGTCGAACTGCTCGCGCGGGTACTCCAGCTTGACCACCATCAGGTCGGCGTCCTTGTGCTGTTTCACCTTGCTGGTCAGGTCGACCAGATAGTCCGGCGCGTTGAAGTTGCCGGTGCTCTCCTGCTTCAGATCCTTGCTGCTCAACGAGAACGTGTCGTTCGCGGTACGGACCAGTTGCCGGTCGCTGACGTCCCAGACCCCCGGCCCGCTGACCGTGAACTTCTGCGTGTCGGTTCCACCGGGCGCGATCACGTTCGCGAAGACCGGGTACTCCGTACCGCGGTAGTCGCCGACCCGCCACTGCGTCGGGCTGACCGAGGCGCGGGTGCCGACCGCGCTGCGGACCGCCTTGCCGACGTCGATCGAGCCGGAGCCCTGGATGTTCGAGTCGTAACCGAGGTCCTGCGCCGAACTCTTCAGCAGGTTCTTCGCCGTTGAGTAGAACCCAGCCGGTACCGCGCCCGCGTGCTGCGCCTTGTACGCCTGGTAGACCAGCGCGGTCGCACCGGCGGCAACTGGTGTCGACCGGCTCGTACCACCCCAGGTGGTCCATGCGTTCCGGCCGTCGAGCACGGTGTTCAGCGTGGCGTCACCAGGCGCATAGGCGCCGTCGGCCACCACATCGACACCGTTGGTCGCGTTCGCGCCGAAGCCACGGTTCGACCAGACCATCACGTCGTTGTCGTTGATCTGCTTGGTCCGGATGATCGAGTCCCAGCCGGAGCCGCCGAACTGCGTCGACGCACCGACCTCGATGCCGGCCGTCGGGGCGGCCGATCCCGTCGTACCGAAGCCAGGCGCGCCGTTACCCGTCGAGAACAGCGGGGTCGTCCGACCGCCGTTGTGGATCACATCGGCCTCCTGCGAAGCCGCGTCCCAGCCGTCGTTGTCGATCTGCGACTGCCCGTAGGAGTTCGAGGTGACGTCGACGCCCTGACGAGAGGTCAGGAAGTAGCCGAACTGCGTGGAGAAGGCGAAGCCGAGGTAGATGTCGCCGAACGGCGCGAGCTTCGCGTTCGGAGCACCACCCAGTACCGCACCGGCGTACTTGCCACCGGCGATGTCCTTGAAAGCCGGCGCCTTGCCGTTGGCAACCGCCTGGCCGACGATGTTCGACGCGGTCAGTGTGCCGTGGCCCTCGATCGACGGGTCGAAGTCACCCGTCCAGGCGACCACCTCGCCGGGGCCGAACGGCGTACCCTCGCCGCCGAACGCGTCCAGACCGCCCGGGAGCGGGGTCGCGCCGTCGGAGATGTAGTACAGCAGTCCGCCGGACAGGTCGGTGTAGCCGTCACCGTTCATGTCCCGGTACGACGCCGGGCTGGCCTTGCTGACCGGCTTCTCGTCCGCGAACGAGTGGTCGTTGTCCAGGTCGGCGTAGATGGTGTCGTACACACCGGCCGTGTGCGGGTCGGTGAGCAAGAACGCCGGGCGCTCGCCGTACAACTCGAGCAGGTGGTCGTCCGGGTGACTGCCGAGGCGGACCTTGCCGGACTTGCTCCACGCGGCCGGGAAGCTGTAGCTGTGCTCGACCGTGCCGGCGGGTGCGGAGAAGTTGCGCGACGGGCCGGTCTTGGTGGCGAAGTCGACCGAGCACTCGCCGGCAGCCGGAGTACAGGTTGCCGCGTCGGTCTTCACGTACCAGGACAGGCCCTGGTCGATCTGGTCCGGAGCGAACAGCCACTGCTGCGTGCCGTACGGGTCGAAGGCCTTGGGCCAACCGTTCCAGCCGGCCTTGGCGCCGGTCTGGCCGGACCAGGTCTGCCAGGTGTTGAGCAGGTCCGGGTGGCCGAAGTCGGTACCGCCGTCGAGGACGCCGACGGTGATGCCGGTGCCGGTGAAGCCGTCCTTCCACGCGCCGGTGAAGTTGTGCGACTTGGCGTCGAGCAGGTTCTGGTTGCGCAGCTTCTCGAAGTTCGAGGGGAGCGGCGGCGGCGCTTCGGAGTACGGGACCTCGGCTGCCTGGATCTTGGCGATCGCGGCCTGCTGCTCGGCCTTGGTCGGTGCCTGGTGCAACTGCGGGTCGGGGTCGCCGAGCGGTTGCCCGGTCTTGCCGAACTCGACCGGCTGCACGGAGACGACGCCCGGCGCGGATGCCAGTTTGGCGAGCGCCTGTACGCCGATCGAGCCGGCGATGATGCCCGTGCCGCCGGACTGCGCGACCCGCGCGTTGTCGAGCAGCGCGCGGGCCTTGGTGGAGTCACCCTTGACGGTCGCGAACACCGCGACCTGCTGGGTCTCCCCCTTCTTGACCCGCATCTCCAGCTTCGGATCCAGCTTCGCGACCGCGCCGTCGGTCGCCGTCTCCACCTGCGTGGTGGGCGGCGTACCAGGCGGTCCCGGCGGCGCCGCCCCGGTGGCAGCCTGCACCGGCGCCGACATCAGCGGCGCGGCGATCAGAGTGGTCAAGGCAACAAGCGCGGAGCCATGCAAAAGCCGACGTCTCATCAAGTCCCCTCCAGCACGGGCGGCCCCCCGACCACCGCAAGTCAACGCAACGGACTGTACGACCGTCACCTGCCGTCACGGAAGCAATCCGCGAGGCCAGTTCCCGCCACCCGGCATTTGGTTGCCACAAGCAACGGACACGGTCCGTACACGGCTCTCCACCGCCTGCCACCCGGCCCCCGATTTTCCGCATCACGCCGCCGACCGACCCCCTCGAACCCCGACTACGCGGAGTGTCCGACCCTCCCCCTTGCGAAAACGCATGTTTACCCCTGTCCTGTCGCGATAGGTTTCCGCTGCCACCCCGCCCCCTGAGGAGACACCCGTTGGACAGCTCACTGGCGATCGCCGGCATCGGCGTACTGGGCACCCTGACCGCCTCGACCCTGTCCCCGCTGATCTCCGAGCGCTCCAAGCGCCGCGAGTTCGAGCGAGCCCGCGCCGAACGCCTCGAACAGGCCGAGCGGGACGAGTTGCGACTCCGACGGCTGGAACTGCGCGAGGGTTACATCGCCTTCAACGCGGCGGCGCGGGACTACCATCGCGCGCTTCGGGCCTGGTCCTACGCAGACGACAACGGCACCGAGCGGGCGGCCGAGTCCGTTGAGCTGCCGCAGACGCGGCAAGCATTCCAGACGGCGTACGCCGAGGCGCAGATGATCGTCACGGCGCCCGTGCTGGTGCTGGCGCAGCAGATCGCCCGGGGTCTCGCCGACGCGTGGGCCATCCTCAAACACCGCGAGGACGGCACGCACGATCCGGTCACCGATACGACCGAGCGCGCCCGGGAACTGCTCAACGACACGTGGGGACCGTTGCGCACCATACGGGTTGCCATGTGCGCTGATCTCGATCTGCAGACCAGCTGATGCGGTCAGCAGATTCGGGGTAGTTGTTCTCCGATCGGGGTGTCGACTACTCGGGTGGCGCCGAAGGTGGTGTGGGTGGTGACCATGCCGGGGTGGGTGGCCACGCAGGTGCCGATGACGGTGGCGTCGGCTCCCAGCGGATGGGCTCGCATCGCCGCTAGTACGGCATCGGCGTCCGAGGGGGCGACGATGGCCAGGAGCTTGCCCTCGTTGGCTACATAGAGGGGGTCCAGGCCTAGGAACGAGCAGGCGTTGGCGACCGTCTCGGGGATCGGGAGGTCGGACTCGACCAGCTCGATGCCTACGCCTGCGGCCTTGGCGATTTCGTTGAGTGAGGTGGCGACTCCGCCGCGGGTTGGATCTCGTAGTACGTGGATGTCCAGAACTGCGTCCAGCATCGCCCCGACCAGCCCGTTGAGGGGAGCGCAGTCGCTGACCACCTCGGTGCCGAACGAGATGCCCTCACGCACGCTCATGATCGCGATGCCGTGCACCCCGATCGCGCCGCTGACGATCACCACGTCACCGACGGCCGCGCGCTGCGGCCGGATGTCGACGCCCTCGCGCACCAGCCCGATACCGGCCGTGTTGATGTAGACGCCGTCGCCGTGCCCGGAGTCGACGACCTTGGTGTCGCCGGTCGCGATCGTGACGCCGGCCCGTTCGGCAGCCGCCCCCAGGTCCTCGGCGATCCGGCCGACCGTTTCCAGCGCAACGCCTTCCTCGAGGATGAACCCGCAGGACAGGTACGCCGGTTGCGCACCGGACATCGCCAGGTCGTTGACCGTGCCGTTGACCGCCAGGTCGCCGATGCCGCCACCGGGGAAGAACAGCGGCTGCACCACGAACGAGTCGGTCGAGAACGCGATCCGCGCCCCGCCCAACGTGACCACGGCCGAGTCCGTCAACCCCGCCAGCAACGGATTCGAGAACGCCGGTACGAAGAGGTGCTCGATCAGCTCGCCCGACATCTGCCCGCCACCGCCGTGGCCCATCACGATCGTCTTGTGATCCCGCAGCGGCAACGGACAGGTCCAGCCGTCGAAGTTCGGCATCTCCGGGTCCGGAAGCATCACCTGCTCAGCCAACGGAGCTCACCGCCCCCGCGTCCAGGCGGCGGTACAGGTAGTACGCGGCGCAGGCGCCCTCGCTCGAGACCATCGTCGCGCCGAGCGGGTTGCGCGGCGTACAAAGCGTGCCGAAGGCCGAGCACTCGTGCGGCTTGATGTGACCTTGGAGGACCTCGCCGCTGCGGCAGATCTTGGACTCCTCGGTGGCGATGTCGCGGACCGAGAAGCGGTACTCGGCGTCGTACTCGCGATATCTCGGGGACAACCGCCAGCCGCTCTGGGGGATGACGCCGATCCCTCGCCAGGCACGGTCGGTGGTTTCGAAGACGTCGGCGAGCATCGCCTGGGCGGCGGTGTTGCCCTCGTCCCTGACTGCCCTCTTGTAGGCGTTCTCGACGACGTGCTCGCCGCGCTCCAGCTGGGTGACGGTGCGCAGGATGCCGGCCAGGATGTCGAGCGGCTCGAAGCCGGTGACGACGATCGGGACCTTGTACTTCGCTGCGAGCTCCGGGTACTCCGAGACGCCCATCACGCTGCACACGTGGCCGGCCGCGAGGAACGCCTGGACCCGGCAGTTGGGCGATTCCATGATCGCGGCGATCGCCGGTGGGACCTTGACGTGCGAGACGAGCAGGCTGAAGTTGGGGATGTTGTGGCGCTTGGCCTGGTACACCGTCATCGCGTTCGGCGGCGCGGTCGTCTCGAAGCCGATGCCGAAGAAGACGACCTGGCGATCGGGGTTGTCCTTGGCGATCTTGAGCGCGTCCAGCGGTGAGTAGACGACCCGGACGTCGCCGCCCTCGCTCTTGATCTTGAACAGGTCGCGCCCGCTGCCCGGCACCCGGAGCATGTCGCCGAACGAGCAGAAGATGACGCCCGGCTGGGAGGCGATCTCGAGCGCCTTGTCGATGATCTCCAGGGGCGTCACGCAGACCGGACAGCCCGGGCCGTGGATCATCTCGACGCCGTCAGGCAGCAGCTGGTCGATACCGTGCCGGACGATCGTGTGGGTCTGACCGCCGCAGACCTCCATCATCGCCCACGGCTGGGTGACGGTCGCGTGGATCTGGTCGACCAGTTTGCGGGCGAGCCCGGGATCGCTGAACTCGGCGAGATACTTCATGACATCGTCTCCTCTGTTCCCGGCGGGCGACGCTCCCCGGCCTGCTGGGCCGCGATCCCCCAGTGATCACCGAACTCCTCTTCCAGCGCGCCGAGCGACCGGTACAGCTCGAGCGACTGCTGGGCCGACTCCTCGTCCAGGCGCTGCAGGGCGAAGCCGACGTGCACGATGGTGTACTCCCCCACCTGCAGGTCCGGCAGATACGCCAGGCAGACGTCCTTGATCACGCCACCGAAGTCGACCTTCCCCATCCGGGTGTCGTCCTCGTCGCGAATCTCCACCACTCGCCCCGGCACCGCTAGACACATATCCCCTGCTCCTTCCACTCAGTCATCCGCCCCGCCACCGCCAACTGCCCCAGCGCGATCCCCGCATCCGTAGGCGGCACCCGCCGATGCCGCAACACCTCGAACCCCTCTTCCGCCAACCCCTTACAAGTTGCCTCCAGCAACAACCCGTTGACGAACACTCCACCCGACAAGGCGACGGTGCTGATCCCCCGCTCATCCCTCACCCGAACCGCAGTCCGCACAGCCAAGTCCGCCAAACCCAGATGAAACTTCAAGCTGATCTCCGCCGCGTCCACCCCATCCAGCACGTCCTGTACGACGGCCTGCAACAGCACCCCGGGTTCCTCGAACTCAAACCGATATCCACGCCCGCTCAGCTCGCCAAAGCCGGCGTCCGATCCGGCAAAGGCGGAGGCCGCCCCAAAGCCGGAGCCAGCACCATCGGTGGCGAGGGCAGGCGCATCCGTGCGAGACGTCTGGGCTGGGCCGAGGTGGCGCCTAGCGCCACGAGGCCGGAGTGCTGCGGTGGCTAGGCCTTCTAGTTCCATGGCGGCTTGGGCTTCGTAGGTGGAGCGGTGGCAGGTGTTGGTTAGGGAGGACACCGCGTCGAAGAGGCGGCCCATGCTGGAGGTTGGGGTGCAGGCGAGGTTTCGGTTCAGTTGGGTTTTGAGTAATGCCAGTTCTTCGGCGGAGCACGCCTGGACGGATGGGAGGTGGGGGTCCCAGGGGATGCCGGCTGCATGGAGATGAGATAGGGCCATGCGGCAGGGGTTGTTGACGCCTGCGTCGCCGCCGGGGAGGGGGACGTAGGCGAGGTGGGTGTAGCGCTCGAAGGTGTTGTAGTCGGCCAGGAGGACTTCGCCGCCCCAGACCGCGCCGTCGTCGCCGTAGCCGGTGCCGTCGAAGGTGAAGCCGATTACGGGTGGGCCGGCGTAGGAGTGCTCGGCCAGTACGGAAGCTAGATGGGCGTGGTGGTGTTGTACGCCGATGACCGGGCGTCCGGCGGCATGGGTGAGGGCCCATTGGCGCGAGCGGTAGGAGGGGTGTTTGTCGACGATCAGCACCTCGGGGCGTACGCCGGTCAGTTGTTCCAGGTGTTCTTCGGCTTTGGCGAAGGCGTCCTGGGTCGCCAGGTCGTCCATGTCGCCGACATGGGCGGACAGCCAGGCATAGCGGCCGTCGCCGAGGCAGAAGGTGTTTTTCAGGTCGCCGCCAACCGCCAGAGCAGGTCGCACCGGAGTTGCCAGGTTGATCGGGTACGGCGCATAGCCGCGGGACCGGCGGATCGGCAGCTCGGCGCCGTCGACCACCCGCACCACCGAGTCGTCGCACGGTACGTGGATCGCCCGGTCGTGACTGAGCCAGGCATCGGCCAGCGGCGCAAGCCGTACCAGTGCCTCCGCGTCGTCCACCACGATCGGCTCGCCCGACACGTTCCCACTCGTCATCACCAGCACCGACGGCCCCGGCTGGTCGAACAGCAAGCGATGCAACGGCGTGTACGGCAGCATCACCCCGAGATCCGGATTGCCTGGAGCGACCATCGAGCAGACAGCAGAGCACGCGGTACGCCGAAGCAGCACGATCGGCCGTTGATGCCCCGTCAACAGCGCCTCCTCAGCAGGAGAGACCGAGGCGATACACCGCGCAGTCGCGAGATCAGCCGCCATCACCGCAAACGGCTTGTCGCCCCGATCCTTCCGCTTCCGCAGCGTCGCCACCGCGTCCTGATCCGACGCATCGCAAACGAGGTGGTATCCCCCAAGCCCTTTGACAGCGAGGATCGCCCCCGCCACCAGCAGCTGATGAGCAGCAGCCAGCGCATCCTCGTCGTACGCCGAAACCGCCCCCGGCTGGACAAACCGTAACCGCGGCCCACACGACGGACAAGCGATCGGCTGCGCATGGAAGCGCCGATCCCCCGGATCCGAGTACTCCGCCGAACACTCGTCACACAACGGAAAGCCCGCCATCGTGGTGGCCGGCCGGTCATACGGAAGCCCGGTGATGATCGTGAACCGCGGCCCACAGTTGGTACAGGTGATGAACGGATGCCGGTACCGCCGATCCGCCGGATCCCCGAACTCGGCCAGACAGTCGTTGCAGATGGCAACATCCGGCGAAACGAGCGTACGCCCCGCCCCGGCCGTGGAGTCGCGGATGACGAAGGCGGTGCCACCCCGTGCCGGCAGCTCCTCACGCTCCACGGACTCCACCACCGCCAGCGGCGGAGCATCCGTCCGGACCCGTACGCCGAACGCCGTCACCGCATCGGCCGCCCCCTCGACCTCCGCGATCACCCCCGAGGCGTCGTTGCAGACCTGCCCCGACAAGCCCAGCTCCCGGGCGAGGGCATAGACGAACGGCCGGAAGCCGACACCCTGGACCACCCCGGACACCGTGATCCGGGCACGCACGCGGGAAACCGGAACGGCCGTGGCACCCACCACCAGGGGATCGACTTGTCAGTTACGGTGACGTGCGGGCCGACCGCGAGATGGCGAATTCGGTCATGAACGGACTCTTCGCACACTAGCGCCGGGAGCGACACTCCGCCAGAGTCCGGAAATACCGGACCGCGAATCGCCAGGGAATTCATTCCCCGGGCGGCGACCCGAAGATCGCGTGCACCCGGCGGAGATCCCGTAACCGCGGCTCGGTCACCCCACTCAGCCACCGGCTGACGGTCCGCACCGACACCCCGATCCGCTGCGCCGCGGCCTGCTGCGACAACCCCTGGCGACGTAGTACGGCGGTCAGCCACTCCGCGAACGGTTCTTCGGCGACCCCCGGCGACGTGCTGAGCCGCCGGCTCGCGGCGCCGTGCAGCACCTCGACCTCCACCCCGTCGGGGAAGAGCCGCACAGTCACGTCGAAGACGCCGTCGGCCGGTCCCGCGGCGGCGAGCAGGGACGCGGTGATCGCCCGGTACAGGGCCTGGTTCTCCGCCGGTTCGAGCTCGACCGGTTCGAGTGCCTCCCGGACGAACCGCTCGGCGTCCGGAAGCGAGCCCGGCCGGGCCGGGAACGTATGGGTGACGACGACCACCGGCGAGACGAACAAGCCGGACTCATCGTCCGGCAGGGGATCGTCGGACATCTCGGCACGGGCTCTCAGAGAAATGCTGCGAAGATCAATCGTAACGGTCCCCGGAACGGTCGGAGAATCCACGAATCCCGGACTTCCGGAAAGCCCCATTAATACCCGACACAAGTGTCTGTTCGGGTGTGGCATCCGGACGTACCGTCCGAAGGAGGAACCCAGCCCATCCGTTGGAGGCGGCGCGGACCATGTCGATGACCGTGGAACCGGAACAGGCGCAGGAGACGGCCGACGAGGGTGTCGTCCACATTCTCTGGATGAACGGCGGGCTCAGCTGCGACGGCGACTCGGTCGCGCTGACCGCGGCTACCCAGCCGAGTATCGAGGAGATCGTCCTGGGCGCGTTGCCGGGACTGCCGAAGATCGCGGTGCACTGGCCGCTGATCGACTTCGAATGCGGCCCGGAGACAGGAGCCGACAACTTCATCGAGTGGTGGCACAAGGCCGACCGCGGTGAGCTGGAGCCCTTCGTCTTGGTGGTGGAGGGCTCGATCCCGAACGAGGCGATCAAGTCCGAGGGCTACTGGGCCGGTTTCGGCAACAACCCGGCGACCGGTCAGCCGATGAAGACGTCGGAGTGGCTCGACCGGCTGGCGCCCAAGGCGACAGCGATCGTTGCTGTCGGCACCTGTGCGGCGTACGGCGGAATCCACGCCATGGCAGGCAATCCGACCGGTGCGATGGGTGTGCCGGACTATCTCGGCTGGAGCTGGAAATCCAAGGCGGGGCTGCCGATCGTCTGCGTGCCAGGCTGCCCTATCCACCCCGACAACCTGTCCGAGACGCTCGTCTACCTGCTCTACCAGGTGGCCGGCCAGGCCCCGATGATCCCGCTCGACGCCGAACTGCGACCGCAATGGCTGTTCGGCGCCACCGTGCACGAGGGCTGCGACCGGGCCGGGTACTACGAACAGGGGCAGTTCGCCAAGGAGTACGGCTCCCCCAAGTGCCTGGTGAAACTCGGCTGCTGGGGTCCGGTGGTCAACTGCAACGTGCCCAAGCGCGGCTGGATCAACGGTGTCGGCGGCTGCCCGAACGTCGGCGGGATCTGCATCGCCTGCACGATGCCCGGCTTCCCGGACAAGTTCATGCCGTTCATGGACGAACCGTTCGGCAGCAACATCTCGGTCGCCGCGAGCACGGTCTACGGCACCGTCATCCGGCGGCTGCGCAAGATCACCCAGAACAAGGGCAACAAGGAACCCAAGTGGCGGCACAAGGGCTCCAGCCTGGACACCGGCTACGAGAAGGTCAGGCCATGACCACCACCGAACCGAAGGTCGATCAGCACCTCGAGCCCGACGCGGGCAAGGACTCCGACGTCGTCGAGATGGCCTGGGACCCGATCACCCGGATCGTCGGCAGCCTCGGCATCTACGCCAAGGTGAACTTCAGGAACAAGACGGTCGAGGAGTGCCACAGCACGTCGTCGATCTTCCGCGGTTACAGCATCTTCATGAAGGGCAAGGACCCGCGGGACGCGCACTTCATCACCAGCCGGATCTGCGGCATCTGCGGCGACAACCACGCGACCTGTTCGGTCTACGCGCAGAACATGGCGTACGGCGTGGCGCCGCCGCATCTGGGCGAGTGGATCGTGAACCTCGGCGAAGCCGCGGAGTACATGTTCGACCACAACATCTTCCAGGAGAACCTGGTCGGGGTGGACTACTGCGAGCGGATGGTCAAGGAGACCAACCCGGGCGTGCTGGAGCTGGCGAACCGGACCGAGGCGCCACACGCCGGCGACCACGGGTACAGGACCATCGGCGATATCATGCGCTCGCTGAACCCGCTCGAGGGCGACTTCTACCGCGAGGCGCTGCACGTCAGCCGGTACACCCGCGAGATGTTCTGCCTGATGGAGGGGCGGCACGTCCACCCGTCGACGCTTTATCCCGGAGGCGTCGGCACGGTCGCGACGATCCAGCTCTTCACCGACTACCTGACCCGGCTGATGCGCTACATCGAGTTCATGAAGAAGGTCGTGCCGTTGCACGACGACCTGTTCGACTTCTTCTACGAGGCGCTGCCCGGGTACGAGCACGTCGGTGAGCGGCGGATCCTGCTCGGCTGCTGGGGCAGTCTGCAGGACCCGGCGATCTGCGACTTCGACTACCGGAACATGGATGCCTGGGGCAAGCGAATGTTCGTCACCCCCGGCGTCGTGGTGGACGGCAAGCTGGTCACCAACAACCTGGTCGACATCAATCTCGGCCTGCGGATCCTGCTCGGCAGCTCGTTCTACGACGACTGGGCCGGCGGCGGCCACGAGAAGTTCGTCGACAAGGATCCGCTGGGCAACCCGATCGACGTCCGGCACCCGTGGAACCAGCACACCATCCCGAAGCCGCAGAAGCGCGACTTCGCCAACGCGTACAGCTGGACGATGTCGCCGCGCTGGTTCGACGGTACGGATCACCTGGCGCTCGACACGGGTGGCGGCCCGATCGCCCGGCTCTGGTCGACCGCGCTGTCCGGCCTGGTCAACACCGACTACGTCCAGGCGACCGGTAGCAGCGTGAAGATCCAGCTCCCCAGGACCGCGCTGAAGCCGGCTACGGAGTACGAATGGAAGATCCCGCAGTGGAGCAACGCGCTCGAGCGCAACCGTGCGCGGACCTACTTCCAGGCGTACTCCGCGGCGCTGGCGCTGCACTTCTGCGAGAAGGCGATGGCCGAGGTCAGGGCCGGCCGGACCGACACCTGGACGCCGTTCAAGGTGCCGGAGGACGCGATCTCGTGCGGTTTCACCGAGGCTGTTCGAGGTGTGCTCTCGCACCACATGGTGATCCGCGGCGGCAAGATCGCGAACTACCACCCGTATCCGCCGACGCCGTGGAACGGCAGCGTCCGCGACACCTACGGGACCCCTGGCCCGTACGAGGACGCGGTACAGAACACGCCGATCTTCGAGGAGAACCCACCGGACCGGTTCAAGGGCATCGACATCATGCGCGCGGTCCGCAGCTTCGACCCGTGCCTGCCCTGCGGGGTCCACATGTTCGTCGGCAACGGGAAAGAGAAGACACACCTGCACTCACCCACCCTCGCGGTGAAGCCGTACTGAGATGGACCGCCGCGACGTCGCCGCGCTGAGCGAACGGATCGACGTGCTGCTGGACGAGGTCCAGCGGCGGGCCGAGCCGGAAGTGACCGACAAGGTCGAAGAGCTGGTCCGTGCCGTGTTGTCTCTGCACGGCGCGGGCCTGGAACAACTGCTCGCGCGGCTCGACGAGGAGCAGGTCCGGGGCGTGCTGGAGGACGATCTCGTCGCCGGGATGCTGCTGTTGCACGATCTGCATCCCGATGACGTGGCGACGCGGATCCAGGCGGCGCTCGACAGCGTCCGGCCGTATCTCGGCTCGCATGCGGGCGGGATCGACTACCTCGGTCTCGATGACGACGGGGTCGTCCATCTGCGGCTCCAGGGCAGCTGCGAGGGCTGTCCGGGGTCGACGGCGACCGTGCGGCTGACGGTGGAGAACGCCGTTCTCGATGCTGCTCCTGAGGCGGTCGCGGTTGATGTCGAAGGCATGGTCGCGGCGACGAAGCAGAACCTGCTGACTATTGAGCCGTTCCGGCCCCGGGAGAGCAGTGAGGGGTGGCACAAGCTTGATCTCGTGACGGCCCCTGGGCAGCTGCAGAAGCTGGTCGTTGCCGATCTCGAGTTGCTGGTGGCGAATCTGGCGGGCACGTTCTTCGCTTATCGGAACAGTTGCCCGACTTGCTCATCGGCGCTACAGCACGGCGTACTGACGGGCGACCAGCTCACCTGCCCGCGGTGTACGGCCGTGTACGACGTACGGCTGGCCGGGCGGGCGCTCGCACCGATCGGGGCGCCGCCGTTGGAGGCGTTGCCTTTGCTGCCCGATGACACCGGCTGGAAGGTCGCAGTGCCTGGAAGGCAGCCGGCGTGAGGACGTCATCCACCCTGCGCGCGCTCGCCCGCGACAAGCCGCTCCCGGGCCGGGGCTCTGGACCCGGCTCCGGCCCGGGGCCGGTTGTCTCCAGTGCCGGCGATGCCGGTGGTGATGCCTTGGTCGATCCGGTGGCTGTGTTGCGCGGCTTCACGGGTGGGGTGCGGCAGCAGTTGGCGCCGGGTGAGCAGTGCGAGATGTGCATGGTGCCGATCGGGCCGACGCATCCGCACGTGGCCGACGTACCGGATCATCGGCTGCTGTGCACGTGCCGGCCGTGCTACCTGCTCTTCAGCGCCGAGGAGGCGTCGCGCGGGCACTATCGCGCAGTACCGGAGAACTACCGCTTCGATGCGGACTTCGCGATGTCGTCCGCGCAGTGGGAGTCGCTCGGGATTCCGGTGAACCTGGCGTTTCTCTTCCACCAGACCGGCCAGGACAGGAGCGTCGCGTTCTATCCGAGCCCGGGTGGCGCCACCGAGTCGCTGCTCGATCTGGCGTCGTGGGATGAGGTCGTTGCTGCGGATCCGCTGCTGAGCACGCTGATTCCGGATGTCGAGGCGGTACTCTTGCGACGCCTCGACGACGGCTTCGAGTGCTATCTGGTGCCGATCGACTCTTGCTATGAGCTGGTCGGCATCGTGCGGCAGTACTGGGAGGGTTTCGCCGGCGGCGAGGAGGTCTGGGGACGGATCGATGCGTTCTTCGCCGAGGTCTCGGAGCGGTGCCGTGGTTGACCTGGAGTTCGTCTGCACCGGCGCCGACGCCGACCGGTACGCCGCCACCCCGACCGTCTTGCTGCACCTGCAGGTCACCGAGACGACCGGTACGCCGGTGCACGCGCTGGCCCTGCGTTGCCAGATCAGGATCGAGCCGATCCGGCGGCGGTACTCCGACGAAGAGGGCGACGCGCTGGCCGACCTGTTCGGGGACCGGGCGCG
Organism: Kribbella ginsengisoli; assembly: GCF_039537185.1. Lineage (NCBI taxonomy): Bacteria > Bacillati > Actinomycetota > Actinomycetes > Propionibacteriales > Kribbellaceae > Kribbella > Kribbella ginsengisoli. The sequence continues at coordinate 44,362 of NZ_BAABAA010000013.1, forward strand.
CTGGGGCGAGACGCTGAAGCCGTTGCAGCTGGCCTTCGTGTCGCAGATGGTTCCGGGGTTCAGCGGGTCGACGTCGGTGGATCTGGCGTTGCCTTGTAGCTATGACTTCGATGTTGCCGCGCACAAGTACCTGTATGCGGTGCGTGAAGGTGGAGCGCCGTTGTTGCTGTTGTTCAACGGGACGATCTTCACCGGGCGGCCGGGCACTTTGTCGGTGACGCCGGTCGCCTGGCAGAAGGAGACGTCATTCGCGTTGCCGGTGCCGGTGTGGCGAGAGGCCATGGATCAGCATTTTCCTGGTGCCGCTTGGCTGAAGTTGCGGCGGGAGACGTTCGACGAGCTTTATGACTACCGGGCGCGGGAGGCCTTGCCTGGCTGGGATGACGCGATCGAGCGGTTGCTGAAAGAGAAGCTGGAATGAATGCTTTCGAGAGCGTTCAGTCGGTGGCGGACGCGTTGCTGTTCGAGGGGTACGTGCTTTATCCGTATCGGGCGTCGAACAGCAAGAACCAGGTGCGGTGGCAGTTCGGCGTACTGATGCCACCGGGGTACGCCGATCCGTCGGAGCGCTCGTGGTCGCAGACCGAGTGCCTGCTCGACGGCGGGTCGGCGCAGCTGACCGTGCGGATCCGCTTCCTGCAGGCGCAACGGCGTACGGTGCTGAATGCCGACGGGGTCGAGGTAGCGTCGTTGCAGACGTCGAATGCCTCCTACGTGCCCTGGGATGAGGCGGTCGAGCAGCATGTTGACGTCGCCCTCAACCTCGGCGAGCTGCCTTGCCAGCGCGCCTTCGTAGTTGCTGGAGGCATCGACTCGGAGGCGATCGAAGGCGGGGCGCTGCGCCGGTCCAGGCAGGAGTTGTCGGGTCTGTTGAGCGTCAGTGCTGAGGCATTGCCAGGGCCCTACGGGGTTGTCCGATTGCAGGTGCGTTTGCAGAACACCAGTGATTGCTCGACGTCCGAGCGATCGGTTGCCTTGCGGCAGGCGCTCATCGCGCATCACCTTCTGATCAAGGCTGATGGGGCTCGGTTCATCTCTTTGCTGGAGCCACCGGAGTGGGCGGTCGGGTATGTCGCGACGTGTGACAACGTCGGGATCTTTCCGGTGCTCGCGGGTGACCTGTTGTTGTGTTCGCCGATCATCTTGTACGACCACCCGCAGATCGCGGCGGAGTCGCAGGGAGATCTGTTCGATGCGACGGAGATCGACGAGATTCTGAGTCTGCGGACGATGACGTTGACGGAGGCGGAGAAGCGGGAGGTGCGGGGGACGGATCCGCGGGCGGCGGCGATGCTCGAGCGGGTCGACTCGATGCCGCAGGAGATTCTGGATCGGCTGCATGGGACGGTGCGGTACCTGCGGAAGGTGACGGCGCCGGAGCCGGCTCCATCGGATGCGCCCTGGTGGGATCCGGGGAACGACGCCAGTGTGGATCCCGAGCACGACACCGTGATGGTTCAGGGAGTTGCCGTGGGCAACGGAGTGCGGGTTCGGTTGCGGCCCGGCGTACGGCGTGCAGACGCGCAGGACATGTTCCTCGCCGGCCGGATCGGGACCGTGGTGGCTGTCTTGTCCGATGTGGACGGGGTGACGCATGTCGCCGTCGCGCTGGACGGCGAGGAGGGCGAGGTGCAGCGGTCGCACGGGCGGTACCTGTACTTCAGCCCGGAGGAGATCGAGCCGTTGGTGGGTGCCGGATGATTCTGGTGGCCGGGCTGGGCAACATGTTCTGCAGCGACGACGCGTTCGGGGTGTCGGTGATCGCGGAGTTGGCCAAGCAGGAGTGGCCTGAGCAGGTGGAGGTGCGGGACTTCGGGATTCGCGGGATTCACCTGGCGTACCAGTTGCTCGAGCCGTACGAGCTCGTCGTACTGGTCGATGTGGTGCAGCGGGGTGGGGCGCCGGGGAGGGTGTACGTGGTGGAGGCCGAGCCGGATCCGGAGCCTGGGCCGGAGGTCAGCATGGATGCGCATGATCTCGGTCCGGACGCTGTGCTCTCGCTTGTGCCGCGACTTGGTGGGACCTTGGGGAAGGTGGTGGTGGTCGGCTGCGAGCCGGCCGACCTCGGCACCGGGATCGGGCTCACACCGGCCGTACAGGACGCAGTACAGCCCGCGGCCCAGCTGGTGCGCGACCTGGTGATCGGCCACAGTGCGGATGGGCAGGGAGTGGTTGGGCAGGGAGTGGTTGGGCAGCGGGTCGGCGAAGGGAGCGCGTAGAGCGGCTATGTGCCTCGGCATTCCGGGCAGGATCGTCAGCGTGACTCCCGGCCTCGATCTCGGACAGGTGGAGGTCGCCGGAGTCGTGCGCGAGATCAACCTGGCACTGCTGGACGGGCCGTTCGTGCCGGGCGAGTACATCTTGATCCACAGCGGGTTCGCGCTCGAGCGGATGTCCCCCGAGCGAGCCGCCGACGCCCTCGCCTTCTTCGGCGGCGACTGATGGTCTCGGGGCCGATCCTGTTCGTCCGGTACGCGCTGGCGCCCAACCTGCTCGGGTACTGCGGTCCGGCCGACTGCGACAGCTTGCTCGCGTACGGATCGAGCGGCGAGGTGGATGACGGGCTGCGTGAGCGGGCGCGGCAATTCGAGGGCGCCTGGCCGTACCTGGAGATGATCGCCTCGAAGGCGGGCCTGCGAGACCCACTCGACCACCGCGTCGTCGAGGCGTACTGGCTCGGCAATGCCCTGCTCGACGACGTCGGACCGCTGTTGAAAGCCCATGGAATGCCCCACCACAGCTACCAGGTCTTCTGCTGCTACCCCTGGGCCGACCTGCTCCCCGACGACCGCGCCAGCGCACAGGCCTTGCATGTGCTCGACCAGTGCCGGATCCGCTGGGGCCGAGTCATCTCCGACCTGGGCACCCACGTCCTGGTCGAGTCCCGCCCCCTCGCCTGGGACGGCCATGCCTTGTCACTCGGCACCCTCCGCAAGGAGACAGTAATCCGCGGCACCAACGGCCTGGACCTCCTCGGCCCCCTCTCCCCCGGCGACTGGGTCTCCCTCCACTGGCAATGGGTCTGCGACCGCATAGACCTCCGCCGAGTCACAGCACTCCGCCATTACTCCGCCTACCACCTCAACCTCACCAACAGGCGGCTTGTCCCGAGCGACAGGACATAGTCGAGCGGACTCCCGGGTTCCACGCTCAGGAATCGGCGGCCCGACGTCAGATCAGGCACTATGTCCTGTCGCTCAGGACGGGACTCTAGGGTGAGCTGTCCGGGCGAGCCGGGCGCACAGGACTGGAGACCGCGATGGAGTTGCAACTGGCTGGCAAGACTGCGCTGGTGACCGGGGCCAGCAAGGGAATCGGGCTGGCGATCACCAAGGAGTTGCTGGCTGAAGGCGTGAAGGTGGTGGCGGGGGCTCGGACGGTTGGCGGTGAGTTGGCGTCGCTGGGGGTTGAGACCGTCGCGGTCGATCTCGGTACACCGGAAGGGCCGGCTGCGTTTGTGGCGGAGGCGTTGGCGCGGACGGGTGGGTTCGACATCCTCGTCAACAACGTCGGGGCGGTGAGTCCGCGGCCGGGTGGGTTCGCCTCGGTGACCGACGAGGACTGGCTGGCCACCTGGACGCTCGACTTCCTGTCCGCCGTACGGACCACGCGGGCCGCCTTGCCGCAGCTGGTCGAACGGACCGGATCGATCGTGACCGTCGCCTCGGTCAATGCGAGCTACCCCGATCCGCTGGTGATCGACTACAGCGCCGCCAAGGCCGCGCAGACCAACTTCTTCAAGGCGCTGTCGAAGGAGGTCGGACCGCAGGGCGTGCGCGTCAACACCGTCAGCCCGGGCCCGGTCTCGACAGACCTCTGGCTGGGCAAGGGCGGCGTCGCCGAGACGATCGCTGGGACAGGCGCGGTGGGAGGCGACCCTGCTGCGGTTGCGGCGCAAGCTGCGGCTGGGTCGGTGACCGGTCGCTTCACCACTCCCGAGGAGGTGGCCGCCCTGGTCGTCTTCCTCGCCAGCAACCGAGCCGGCAACCTCACCGGCGCCGACATCATCATCGACGGCGGCCTCACCCCGACGATCTGAGCAGCTGGCTGGCGGGTCTTGCTGCCGCTGGCGTCAAGCATCACGCCAGCGGCGCCAAAACCCGCCAGCCGGTCAGCTGCGGTGGGCGGTTGCGCGGGTGGGGACGTCGGGGCCGAGGATCCAGTTGCCGGTGGCCGGGGTGGCGGGGATGGGGCGGAGTAGGGGGGTCGGGTGGTCGGGGGACCATTGGGTGGGGTCCTCGGTCAGGCCGAGTAGGTAGGTGACTGTGCAGTCGAGGGCTGCGGCTAGTTCTGGGAGGCGGACTACGTCTACGCCGGCGCCGTGTTCGAAGCTGCTCAGGGTTTTGTTCGTCGTACGGATTCCGCGGCGGGCCAGCCGGGTGACGACCTGCTTCTGGGTCAGGCCGAGTTCGACGCGGCGGGCCCGCAGCCGATGCGTGAGGATCAGGTGGCGGTCGATCGCCAGATCGCCCTGGTCGATGAACATGTGGGGACCTCCCCTCATCGCCACGATCCTCCGGGTCCGGTAGTCCGTCAATCACGGACCGGGGTGAAAATCAGGTCATCTCGGCGAGCGCGTGCACCGTGTACCGGGCGAAGTTGAACACCGGCGCCCGCCCGAGCAGCCGCTCGAACTCCTCGTGCGACTCCACCTCGTAGATCCACGCGCCACCGTGCGAGCCGACCACGTGGTACCGCGCCAGCACCTTGCCCTCGCGCTGCAGGCGTTCGCCGTACTCCGGCATGGCGCCGACCGCCCTCGCCATCTCGGGTGAGAGCAGGCTCAGCTCCATCTGCCAGAGCACCAGGAACTTCATGACCTCAAGTGCAACCTACGCGCGGCTTCCGCGATAGACCCGGACACCGACGGATAGACGGTGAACGACTGCGCCATCTGGTCGACCGTCAGGCGGGCGCCGACGGCCAGTGAGATCGGGTGGATCAGCTCACTCGCCCGTGGCGCCACGACCACGCCACCGACGATGATGCCGGTGTTCGGCAGGCAGAACAGCTTCACGAAGCCGTCGCGGTTGCCCTGCATCTTGGCGCGGGCGTTGTCCCGGAGCGGTACCTTGACGACCATCGCAGTACTGCCGCCGGCGTCGAGTACCGCCTGGGTGAGGCCGACGGTGGCGATCTCGGGGGCCGTGAAGACGTTCGACGAGACGGTCGACAGGTCCAGCGGGGCGACGGCGTCGCCGAGCGCGTGGGACATCGCGATCCGGCCCTGCATGGCCGCGACGGAGGCCAGCATCAGTACGCCGGTACAGTCACCGGCCGCGTACACGCCGCGGGCCGTCGTACGGGAGACCCGGTCGACGGTCACGAACCCGCCGTCGCCCAGCGACACGCCCGACTCGACGAGGCCCATGTCCTCCGTGTTCGGCAGCGATCCGACCGCGAGGAGGGCGTGCGAGCCCTCGACCGTGCGGCCGTCGGTCAGGGTGACGATCACGCCGTCGCCCTGCCGCTTGACCGACTCGGCCCGGGACTTGCCCAGGACGGTCATCCCGCGGCGCTTGAAGACGTCCTCGAGCACCTCGGCGGCGTCCTTGTCCTCGCCCGGCAGGACCCGGTCGCGGGACGAGACCAGCACCACGTCGCTGCCAAGCGCGTCGTACGCGCTGGCGAACTCGGCGCCGGTGACACCGGATCCGACCACGATCAGCCGCTCGGGCAGCTCGTCGAGCTCGTAGACCTGCTCCCAGGTGAGGATCCGCTCACCGTCGGGCTCGGAGCCCTTGAGCACGCGCGGCCTTGCTCCGGTGGCGATCAGCACCACGTCGGCATCCAGCCGCTCGTCGCCGACCACCACGGTCTCCGGGCCGTCCAGCCGGCCGCGGCCGTTGATCACCCGGACCTTGTCGTCGGCCAGCCGCCGGCTGATCCCCTCCGACTGGGCCGCCGCCAGCGCCTTGACCCGTTTGTTGACGACGGAGAGATCGACACGCACGGAGTTCGCCGGATCGTCGTCGCCGTCGTCCAGCCGGACGCCGAGCTGGCCGGCGTCCTCGACCTCGGTCATCACCTCCGCGGTGGCGATCAGCGTCTTGCTCGGGACGCAGTCCGTGAGCACGCACGAACCACCGATCCCGTCGGAGTCGACGACCGTCACCTCCGCCCCTAGTTGGGCGGCCGCACTCGCCGCTTCGTACCCGCCTGGACCGCCACCGATGATCACAACTCGCGCCACGAGAGGCCATTGTTCCGTATCCTGTGACGTCGTGACCCTGTACGCCGCGTTTGCGTCGAATCTGGACCCGAACTTGATGGCCGAGCGGTGCCCGTACTCCCCCCTGCGCGGGACCGGGTGGATCGTCGGCTGGCGCCTGACCTTCGGGGGTGAGGAACTCGGCTGGGAGGGCTCGATGGCGACCGTCGTCGAGGACCCCAGCGACCCGACGAACCAGGTCTTCGTCGCCCTGTACGACGTCAGCCCGCAGGATGTCGAGCGGCTGGACGAGTGGGAATTCATCGACCAGGGCGTCTACCGCAAGATCCAGGTCCGCGTACAGACCCTGGACGGCGAGCAACTCGCCTGGATGTACGTCCTGAACGCCTACGAAGGCGGCCTCCCCTCGGCCCGCTACCTGGGCATCCTCGCCGAAGCCGCCGAAGCAGCCGGCGCCCCCGACGACTACGTAGCCGACCTCCGAGCCCGCCCCTGCCAGTCCTCCGGCCACTGACAGCCCCCACGCGATCTCCACCTCCGTCGCTCCGGTTCCGACCGCTCCCACCCACCCAGTGCGCGGCTCCTCCGTCGCCGCTTGAGTGAAAGCAATGCGGGCCACCCGCCGCTGAGTCGACCCGGACGCGCTCGCTGCTGCCCGCTGAGCCGGGTTGAACGCCTGATGGCGCCCGATCCGGGGACCTGCCTGGACAGCCGGCACTCCCGACGACTCTGGGCCGAACCTGCATGCCCAGCCCCACCCCGCCCCGCCTCGCCCCAGCCCGGTCCGGCCCGCCTCGCCCCAGCCCGGTCCGGCCCGCCCCGCCCCAGCCCGGTCCGGCCCGGTCCGGTCCGGTCCGGTCCGGTCCGGTCCGGTCCGGATAGTTCTACGGCCGGTGAGCCCGTCAGGGCAAGGCTCGCCGGTGCCTCGCCGTGCTGGGTTGGATACGCCGTGGCGCTCTGGTGGTTCATGTGCCCGGATCCGGCCCTCGTCGCGCCGTCCGGCGGTGTACTGGGCGGTATCGTGCGGTGGTGACCGTCAACGATGCCGTTCTGATTCGTACTGCTGCCCAGGCTTGGCTTGCCGAGGATCCTGATCCGGACACGCGGGCGGAGCTTCAGGCTCTGCTGGATTCTGGGGCGGAGGCTGACGCGGAGCTGGCCGATCGCTTCGCCGGGACCCTGGAATTCGGTACTGCGGGGCTTCGGGGTGCCGTTGGCGCTGGGTCCAACCGGATGAATCGGGTCGTGGTGATCCGGGCCGCGGCGGGACTGGCGGCGTACCTGAAGGCGAACGGGCTGACTGATGGGCCGGTGCTGATCGGGTATGACGCTCGGCACAAGTCGGATGTGTTCGCTCAGGACACGGCGGCTGTGATCCGGGGTGCTGGACTGGATGCGGTGTTGCTGGACCGGCCGACGCCTACGCCGGTGGTGGCGTTCGGCATCCGGCATCTGAAAGCGGTTGCCGGGGTCGTGGTGACGGCCTCGCACAATCCGCCGCAGGACAACGGGTACAAGGTGTACCTCGGGGACGGGTCGCAGATCGTACCGCCGGCCGACAGCGAGATCGCGGCGGCTATCGAGGCTGTCGGGGCGCTGGCATCCGTGCCGCGTGGGGATGACTGGCAGACGGCCGGCGACGACCTGCTGGACGCCTACCTCGACCGGATCGCGACGCTGGTACCGGCCGATGCTCCTCGAGAACTGAACGTCGCGTACACGCCGCTGCATGGGGTTGGGCGACTGCTGGTTGAGGCGGCTGTCGCGCGGGCCGGGTTCACGGCGCCGTCGGTGGTGGCGTCGCAGGCGGATCCGGATCCGGACTTTCCGACGGTGTCGTTCCCCAACCCGGAGGAGCCGGGGGCGATCGACGCGGCGTTGGAGCTGGCCCGGTCCGTCGACGCCGACATCGCCGTGGCCAACGACCCAGATGCTGATCGCTGCGCTGTCGCAGTACCGGACCCTGCTGCCGATGGTGGGTGGCGGATGCTCCGCGGTGACGAACTGGGCGCCCTTCTCGGCGAGTTCTTGCTCTCCTCCCGCCCGTCCGGCGTCGCCGCCTGCTCGATCGTGTCGTCGTCGCTGCTGGGCAAGATCGCCGCGGCGTACGACGTCGCCTACACAGACACCCTCACCGGCTTCAAGTGGATCGGCCGCGTCCCCGACCTCGTCTTCGGCTACGAAGAAGCCCTCGGGTACTGCGTGGATCCCGCGGCCGTCAAGGACAAGGACGGCATCTCGACCCTCATCCGGGTCCTCCAGCTGGCCGCCGGGGCCAAGGCCGCCGGCCGCACCCTCCTGGACCTCCTCGACGACCTGGCCAAGAAATACGGCCTCCACGCCACCGACCAACTCGCCGTCCGCGTCGAAGACCTCAACCTGATCACCGCAGCGATGGGACGACTCCGCGCCACCCCACCCACCCAACTCGGTGCCCACACGGTGGAACGCGCCGAAGACCTCAACGAAGGCTCGGAATCCCTACCCCCCACCGACGGCCTCCGCTACACCCTCTCGGCCGGCGCCCGGGTAGTAGTCCGCCCCTCCGGCACCGAACCCAAAATCAAGTGCTACCTCGAGGTCGTCATCCCCGTCGAAGCCGACGACGTAGCCGCGGCGCGCACTCAAGCAGCCGCCGAGCTCGCTGCCATCAAACAGGACCTGGCAACAGCAGCAGGCATTTAGTCGATCAAACAACTGACTGAGGGCTCCCGGGTGGTGGGAGCCCTCAGTCAGTTGGTGCAGTGTGTGGCAGCTGGTGGCGGGTCAGCTGCTGAGTGCTGCGGCTTCGGCCTGCTCGGCTCGCAGGGAGCTCTGCAGGGAGGAGTGCAGGATTTTGAGGGTACTGGTGGACTGCATCAGCGCCTCGCGCTCGTCGGGGTTGCGGTTCGCGAGGGTGGTGATCTCGTGGATGCTCGCCTCGATCCGCGCGATCCGGTCGGCGACCGTGCCCTCGCCGCTGCTGGCCCGGCGTACTGCCTCGGAGGTGACGGTCCAGACGTCTTCCTTGTCGTTGGTCCGCCGGGACAGGTCGACCATCTGGCCGAGCGCGGCCAGATCGCTGTCGATCTGCGCGCGCTCCACCGGCGTGGTGATGCCGGCCGTCCCCTGCCGCAAGCGGGTGACGTGGCCGGACAGCTCCGACCAGCTGCACTTCCCGCTCTTGATCTTGTCCAGCACCTTCGTGTACTCGGTGTTGAACTCGTCGTAGTTCACGATCCTTGACTCCTGCCGTTCGTGGGTCGACCAAGACTGTAAGGCGTGCGGACCCGAAACACGGTAACCACACGATCGCAGATCGTGAACGTGTCGGCCAAATTGCAACATTCGACCGGATCAAAAACAAAGCCGCCTGGAACGTGAACGCGTTCCAGGCGGCTTGGTTACTCGGGGAACACCGGCGAGATTGTGTCAGTCAGGTCAGGAGACCCGGCTGGAGACCGCGTTGAAGGTGTTGCAGTACTTCGCGTAGGTGGCCGAGCTGCTGGCGTTGAAGCCGGCCGTCGACCAGAAGTTGTGGTTCGCGAACGAGCCGTGGTCGCGCGGGTAGCCCTTGATGTCGCCGGAGTGCGAGACGACGTACTTCCACTGGGTGTAGAGCGCGCCGGCCATCGGGTAGTAGCGCTTGTTCGCGCCGATCATCGCCGAGCCGAGGCAGGAGGCCTGCAGCTCACGACGGCGGTTCTCCTCGAGCTTCGCGGCGCTGCCGGAGATCGCGTACTGACGGCTCCAGGAGGCGCTCAGGATGCCGGTCATGTACTGCACGTGGTGGCCGTACTCGTGCGCGATCGTGTTGGTCGCGTACGCCCGGGCGTAGACCGGGTTCTGCTTGTAGAAGTTGACCACGTAGGCGCCCGGGATGTAGATCTCGGCCTTGCTGCCGTGACCGCAGTAGTACGACGTCGGCTGGCTGATGACGCCGCAGTACGTCTTCGCCCGGGAGGTGTACATCACCAGGGTCGGCTTGATGTGGTAGTTCGCGCCGGAGGCCTTCAGCGTCGGGGCCCAGGCGGCCCACATGCAGTTGACCATCGTCTGGTCGTAGGCCTTGACCGCGTTGGAGGTGCTCAGCGGTCCGCGGACCTCCTTGCACTTCGACGCCGCGATCGCGCCGGTCTTGTACAGCTTGTTGTTCTTCACGATCGCCGTGTCGGAGGCATACGACTTGGTGCTCGGCTGCTCGCTGAGCGCCTTCGCCGGCGGCTCGGCGGCGATGCCGGCCTCCGTGGCGACCGGCTGCGGCACGCCACCCGCGGCCTGGGCGGCCTGGGTCGGTACTGCGAGGGCTGCGAATCCGGCAACGGCGGCGGCGCCGGCCAGAACACGCAGTTTCTTGCTGGAGAGGTTGAACATGGGCTCCACTCTCGGTGATTCGGGGGACCTTGCGGTGACCATCCTGGCGACCTTGAGGTTCACCTGGCGACGGACACGGGACTCGGACGCTACCGATCCGGGCGAAGTTCCCCTAATCCCGGATTTTCTCGCCGAGAAAGGCGAGTTGGGCCCCGAGCATGCGCCGCCAGTAACCGGCCGTGTGCGCTCCGGCCTGAAGCCCACCGGCCGCGGTGACCTCGGTCCGCAGGTCCCGGACCGCGTCGGCGAACGGGTCGTCCCGCCCACAATCGATGCGCAGGGCAACATCTTCGAGATCGGCCGCACGCCCGAACACCTGGTTCCGCTGAAAGTCGCCGGCGCCGTCGAACGCACCGCCCGCGGCCTCAGAAGCCTTGTGCCACAAGGCCGGACTCATCGCCCCCGCCGCCGCGACCTCCTTCGCACCCCGGTCAGCCGCGAGCAGCAGAGCGCCGTACCCACCCATCGACCACCCCAGTACGCCGAACCGCTCGGTCCGCAGCCCGAGTTTCTTCAACAGAGGAAGGAACTCCGCCGTCAGCATCCGCGCCGGGTCGTCACCGGACGCGCGCCGATGCCAGTAGTTGTCTCCCCCGTCGACAGCGGCCAGCGCGAAGGGCGGAGTACCGGCTTGTACCGCAGCTGTGAGGTATCGATCAGCGTTGAGGTCATTGATGGCCGATGTGTGGTCTCCACCACGTCCGTGCAGCATCAGTACGACGGGCAGCACCGCATCAGGATCCGCCCCGTGCGGGTACATCACCGTCCAGCCGACAGTGGTCCCTCGAGCGGACGACGCGAAGCTGCCGGACTCCACCGCACCGGGTGGGACGTCAGGAGCCACACCGTCTTCACCAGTAAGCCCCAGTACGCCGTGCAGCCGCCCACGACCCGGTACCACGCCTGTCTCCACCAGGCCGACGCCACTGGCGCCGGCAACCGCGACAGCTGCTCCAGTGACCAGCAAGCTCCGGCGGGACAGGTAACGGGTCATCTGCGCATCATGACCGCGCCAAGGGTCGATCAGCGCAGGGTCGATCAACGCAGGGGTCGATCAGCGCAGGGGTCGATCAGCGCAGGAGCTGGGCGACCAGGCCGATGACGGCGACGACCGCGGCGATGATCAGCTCCGGGCGGGCCCACGAGGTGACGATCTCGGCGTCGGCGGAACCCGTTCCGCCGTACATGTTCTTGTGGTAGTCGATCCGGTCGACGACGAACTCCGCACGCGACATCGAGTTCTCCGACTTGAGCTTGCTCGTGCGGCCGGCCCGTTGCTTGCGGATGTCCCTCATCACCAGCTGGACGCCGGGGCAGCGCAGCTTCCGCTCCTCGGTGTGGACGCGGAGGATGTCGGTCACGTCGACGTCGGTGATCTTGTTCCACGGCACCGCGTGGTCGCGGAGGTGGTTACGGATCAGCAGGTTCTCGGGGCGCAGCGTGACGGACGGGCGGAACAGGCCGACGTACGCGGCCAGCACCACCAGGCCGATCACGCAGGCCGACACCAGACCGCCGAGGGTGCGCCACTCCAGCACGATGTCGAGCACCCCGAGCGCGCCGATCGCCATCACCACGACCGCGGTGATCCGGTTCGACTGCGACAGGTACTGCTCGTTCTCCAGGGACTTCGAATTCACTCCGACAACGTAGCCGCCCGATGTCCACAGGCCCACATTCGGCCGGGAACGGGCGGGCCGAAACCGGATTAGACTGCCGAGCGTGACCACTACCGACACTGGCGTCGACAGTCTCGCCGACGTGACCTCGTCCGAGGACCGGCTGCGCCGGTTCCTGCTGGGCCTGCCGGGCGTCGACCAGGTCGGCGCCGAAGCCCGGGCCGCCGCCCTGAGCACCCGGTCGATCAAGACCACCGCGAAGGCGTACGCGCTCGACCTGGCCATCCAGATGATCGATCTGACCACGCTGGAGGGCTCGGACACCCCGGGCAAGGTGCGCGCGCTCTGCGCGAAGGCCAAACGCCCGGACCCGGCCGACCCGACCGCGCCGCAGGTGGCCGCGGTGTGTGTCTACCCGGACCTGGTGGCGACGGCGAAGTTCGAGCTGCGCGGCACCGGGATCAACGTGGCCAGTGTCGCCACCGCCTTCCCCAGTGGGCGTTCCAGCCTCGCGATCAAGGTGCAGGACACCAAGGACGCGGTCGCTTCGGGCGCCGACGAGGTCGACATGGTGATCGACCGCGGCGCGTTCCTCTCGGGGCGGTACGGGCTGGTCTTCGACGAGATCGCCGCGATCCGCGAGGCCGCCGGTGAGGCACATCTCAAGGTGATCCTGGAGACCGGCGAGCTGGTCACGTACGACAACGTCCGGCGGGCGTCCTGGCTGGCCATGCTGGCCGGGGCAGACTTCATCAAGACTTCAACCGGCAAGGTCTCCCCCGCGGCGACGCTGCCGGTGACGCTGGTGATGCTCGAGGCGGTCCGCGACTACCACGAGGCCACCGGGCTGCACATCGGCGTGAAGCCGGCCGGCGGGATCCGGACCGCGAAGGACGCGATCAAGTACCTGGTCACCGTCAACGAGACGGCCGGCCCGGACTGGCTGGACCCCGAGCTGTTCCGCTTCGGCGCGTCCAGCCTGCTGAACGACCTGCTGATGCAACGCACCAAGCTGGCCACCGGGCACTACCCGGGTCCCGACTACTTCACGCTGGACTGAGGGCATTGAGCAGATTCGAGTACGCACCCGCGCCGGAGTCGCGCGCGATCGTCGACATCAAGTCGTCGTACGGGTTGTTCATCAACGGCGCCTTCACCGAGGCGACCGACGGCAAGCCGTTCAAGACGGTCAGCCCGGCGTCGGAGGAGGTGCTGGCCGAGGTCAGCGAGGCCGGTCCGGCGGATGTGGATCGCGCCGTCAAGGCGGCCCGCAAGGCCTACGAGAAGGTCTGGGGCCCGATGCCGGGCCGCGACCGCGCGAAGTACCTGTACCGGATCGCCCGGCTGATCCAGGAGCGCTCGCGTGAGCTGGCCGTGCTCGAGTCGCTGGACAACGGCAAGCCGATCCGCGAGTCCCGCGACGTCGACCTGCCGCTGGTGGCCGCGCATTTCTTCTACTACGCCGGCTGGGCCGACAAGCTCGAGTACGCCGGGGCCGGCCCCGACCCGCAGCCGCTGGGTGTCGCCGCACAGGTGATCCCGTGGAACTTCCCGTTGATGATGCTGGCGTGGAAGATCGCGCCGGCGCTAGCAGCGGGCAACACCGTCGTGCTGAAGCCGGCCGAGACGACGCCGCTGACCGCGCTGGCCTTCGCGGAGATCTGCCAGCAGGCTGACCTGCCGCCGGGTGTGGTCAACATCATCACCGGCGCAGGTCGTACCGGGCAGGCACTGGTCGAGCACGAGGGTGTCGACAAGGTCGCCTTCACCGGCTCGACCGCGGTCGGCCGCGCGATTGCCAAGTCGGTCGCCGGGACGCCGAAGAAGGTGACGCTCGAGCTGGGCGGCAAGGCGGCGAACATCGTCTTCGAGGACGCCCCGATCGACCAGACCATCGAGGGCATCGTCAACGGCATCTTCTTCAACCAGGGCCACGTCTGCTGCGCCGGTTCGCGGCTGCTGGTCCAGGAGAGCGTGTACGACGAGGTGCTGGCGCGGCTGAAGCGCCGGATGTCGACCCTGCGCGTGGGCGATCCGCTGGACAAGAACACCGACATCGGCGCGATCAACTCGGCCGAGCAACTGGCCCGGATTCGCGAGCTCTCGCAGATCGGCGAGGACGAGGGCTCCGAGCGCTGGTCTCCGGAGTGCGAGCTGCCGGCGCAGGGGTTCTGGTTCCCGCCGACCGTCTTCACCGGGGTCTCCCAGGCGCACCGGATCGCCCGCGAGGAGATCTTCGGGCCGGTGCTGTCCGTGCTCACCTTCCGCACCCCGCAGGAGGCGGTCGAGAAGGCGAACAACACGCCGTTCGGGCTGTCCGCCGGGGTCTGGACCGAGAAGGGCTCGCGGATCCTCTGGATGGCGAACCAGCTCCGGGCCGGCGTCGTCTGGGCCAACACGTTCAACCGCTTCGACCCGACCTCGCCGTTCGGCGGCTACAAGGAGTCGGGCTACGGCCGCGAGGGCGGCCGCCATGGTCTGGAGGCCTACCTTGCCCACTAAATCCGACCCGGCCCGCCTCGACGTCCGCAAGACCTACAAGCTGTACGTCGGCGGCGCCTTCCCGCGCAGCGAGTCCGGCCGGTCGTACGTGGTGTCCGATGCCAAGGGCAAGTTCCTGGCGAACGCGTCGCAGGCCTCCCGCAAGGACGCCCGCGACGCCGTCGTCGCCGCGCGCAAGGCCTTCGGCGGCTGGTCCGCCCGGACGGCGTACAACCGCGGCCAGGTGCTGTACCGGATCGCCGAGGTGATGGAGGGGCGGCACGAGCAGTTCAGCTCAGAGGTCGCGGCGTCCGAGGGCCTGTCGATCAGCAAGGCCCGCGCGGTCGTCGACGCGTCGATCGACCGCTGGGTCTGGTACGCGGGCTGGGCCGACAAGCTGGCCCAGGTGGTCGGCTCGAGCAACCCGGTGGCCGGCCCGTACTTCGACTTCTCCTTGCCCGAGGCAACTGGTGTGGTCGCGGTGCTCGCGCCGCAGGACTCCAGCCTGCTCGGCCTGACCAGCGTGATCGCCCCGGCCATCGTCTCGGGCAACACGGTCGTCGCGGTCACCTCCTTCGAGCGACCACTGCCGGCCGTGACGCTGGGCGAGGTGATGGCGACGTCCGACGTACCGGGCGGCGTCGTCAACATCCTCACCGGCTCAGCGACGGAGATCGGTCCCTGGCTGGCGTCGCACTCCGACGTCAACGCCATCGACCTGGCCGGCATCACCGACGCCGACGAGGCCACAGAGCTCGAGGCAGCGTCAGCGGAGAACCTCAAGCGGGTCCGCCGCCCAGCCCAAGAGGACTGGACGGAGTCACCGGGGTTGTCGCGGCTCACGCAGTACCTGGAACTGAAAACGGTCTGGCACCCGATCGGCCTGTGAAGGCCGGAGCCTGTGGATAACCAGCCGGCTGAGACGACCCCGCCGGATACACTCAGTTAGGAAGGACAGGGTGGCGGTGGTGCTGCGGATGTGGAGGGGCGACGGCTCCTGGCATGCGGAAGCCGTGCAGCTCGACCTCGGCGAAGACCGACTCAGCGCGACCGGCACCCAGTTCGGCGCAGACCCGCTGCCGTACCGGGTGGATTACGAGCTGGAGACCGGTGCGAACTGGGTGACCCGGCGGCTGCATGTCGATGCCGTCGGGGACGGGTGGAGCCGGTCGCTCGAACTGCTCTCGGACGAAGCCGGGCAATGGACCTGTACCTCGTCGGTCGACGGTGACGTCGACCTTCCGGTGCCTGGCGGGAACCTCGCCGCAGTGTCAGGCGCACTGGACTGCGACCTCGCGTTTTCGCCGTTGACCAATCTCATGCCGGTGCTGCGGCACGACCTGCACCGGCAGGCGGGGACGGTCGACTTTCTGATGGCTTGGGTGTCGCTGCCGGACCTTGCCGTGCATGCTTCGCCACAGCGGTATGAGGCGTTGGGGTCTGATGAGAAGAGCGCGCTCGTGCGGTACATCGGTCTCGACAACGACTTCGTGGCGGACCTCCAGCTCGACACTCGAGGCGTGGTAGTCCACTACCCCGGCATCGCCACCCGCGTCAGCTAAATCAAGGCGCCGGGCGGGGCACGGGTCTTGTAGCTTGGCCGCATGTTGTTTGCGCGCAAGGTGGTTGCCGGGGATCGGGTTGCTGTCGTCTCGGCGGGGAGTGGGTTGCCGGAGATCTTTCCTGGGCCGTATGAGCTTGGGCTGGAGCGGCTGCGTGGGTTCGGGCTTGTGCCCGTGGAGTACCCGACGACCCGCAAGCTCGGGTCGACGCCGGAAGCGCGGGCCGCTGATCTGCACGCAGCGTGGAGCGATCCGTCGATCCGGGCGGTGATCGCGTCGATCGGTGGGGACGATCAGATCACGGTGCTCAAGCATCTTGATCCGGACGTGTTCCGCGCCGATCCGAAGCCGTTCTTCGGGTACAGCGACAACACCAATCTGCTCAACTTCCTTTATTCGTTGGGGATTCCGGCCTATCACGGCGGTTCGGTGATGGTTCAGTTCGGCCGGGGCGGCGCCATGCATCCTGACTCCGAGCGGTCGCTGCGGGCGGCATTGTTCGGCTCCGGCGAGTTCGAACTGACGCCTGCGGCCGGGTGGACCGATGAGGATCGCGACTGGGCCGTCGCCGAGCACCTCGCGTCGGAGCCGTCGCTGTTCCCCGGAACCGGGTGGACCTGGCAGGGACCGCGGACGCCGGTGACCGGGCGGTTGTGGGGTGGCTGCCTGGAGATCATCGACTGGCAGCTGGCCGCCAATCGCTGGATGCTGCCGGTCGAGGAGTACTCCGGCGTGCTGTTCCTCGAGACGTCCGAGGAGATGCCGTCCGCGGACACGGTCTATCGGATCCTTCGCAACCTGGGCGAACGCGGCCTGCTCGCCCGCTTCGACGCAGTCCTCTGGGGTCGGCCGAAGAGCCGGTCGCTTGAGCACCGGTCCACGGCGGAGGAGTCGGCGGCCTACGTGGAGGGGCAGTACTCCGCGATCCGCCGGGCGCTTGCGGAGTACAAGCCTGATGCCTTGCTCGTCACGGGGCTGGACATCGGGCACACCGATCCGCAGCAGGTGCTTCCGTACGGCGGTACCGCGAGCATCGATCCGGTGGCTCAGCGGATCTCGGTCATTTACTGAGCTTGGCCGTCGCTGCCTGGGTCCGGGCCTGGGCCTCGGGGGTGTAAGCGTCGCCGAAGTCCTCGGCCTCGAAGATCTGGCGCAGGTCGACGCCGCGCGAGTTGCCCATGTCGGCGTCGAGGCAACGCTCGGCCCAGGCGATCGCCTCTTCCTTCGAGGCGACCTGGATCAGGCAGTAGCCGGCGATCAGTTCCTTGGTCTCCGTGAACGGGCCGTCGACGACGCTGTGCTTGCCTTCGTGGATCTCGAGCCGGATGGCCTTGGAGCTCGGGTGCAGGCCGTCGCCACCGATCAGCACGCCGGCCTCGGCCATCTCGGCCATCAGCGAGGTCATCGCGGTGATGCTCTCCTCGCTCGGCATCGCGCCGGCTTCGTACTCGTCGGTCCCGCGAAACGTCATCATGTAGCGCATAACGGGCAGGCTAACCGACGGACGGGCTAGCGGATCTGGGTCCTGGAGAGGGTCGGATTGGTGTCGGGATAGCAGGCGACCGGCGACTTGATGGTGATGAACTTCCACTTGATCGCCGCCGTGAGAGTGAGACCGGGGTCGTCGAAGCTGGTGCCCTTGAGGCTCGTCTTCACGACGCGACCGCTGGCGCCGGCCTTCAGACGGACGGAGAGGATCGGCAGCTGGTACGCCGATCCGCCTGGCACCGGGCCGCCGAGGCGGATCGTGATGACCCGGCCGGAGTGCTCGAGGGTGGGCGTGGAGCCGAGGCCTGAGCCACCGATCAGGCGGCCGCTGATGAACCAGGTGTTGTTCGGGACGGGGATCCGGAGCGTCAGGTCGCGGACCTCCTTGAGCTTGAATCCCCTCACCTCGGCCGGCAACGACCCTGGCTTGAGTTGGACCGCGATGGTGAAGCCGGTTCCTGCTTTGACGGTCGCCGGGGCCTTCGCGTTCACCCCTTGCTTGAGGCTGAAGGTGTGTTTGCCGAACTTGGTGTCGGCTCGGCAGGCGTAGCTCGCGGTCGGCGCCGCGGCGGATTGTGCGGCGACGAGTTGCGCCGCGGTGGGTTGCGCCCTAGGCGACGGCGACGCGGCGGCGGCCGGAGTACCGGCGGTCAATAGCGCCAGTCCTGTCAGCGCTGCCACTGCTGTCAGGGCGGAGGTGGATGACTTGCGCAGCCGGGTTTCGATGCGTTGAGTAGTCATACGGCTACCGTACGGAGTCACACTGGGATTTGGCTTGGCCCGTCTCGGCTGGTGGTCAGCGGCCGACGAAGTACCAGGCTCCGGTTCCGGCCAGCAGGAAGAGGAGTGGGAGCGAGGTGTAGAGCCAGCGGCGGCGGGCCCGGCGTTGGGTGGGTGATTGGGCGACCGTGGTCGGGACCTGGTCGACGTCGTTGAAGATCGTGCGCTGGGCGGCGAGCAGGGGGGCTTCCTGCTCGAGGCGGTAGGCCTCGGCCTCCAGGCGGTCGGCCAGGGTGTCCGCGCGGTTCCAGCGGTCGCCGACGCGGAAGGCGAGGGTTCGGGCGAGGATCTCGTCGATCTCGCCGATCGAGTCGTGCAGCAGCGGTCGCAGGCTCGGCGGGTTGCTGTCGGGATCACGGGCGAGCACGTCGGTGATGGACGACGCCACGAACGGCGGACGGCCGGTCATCAGCGCATAGGTCACGGCGCCGACGGCGTACACGTCTGCTCGCTCGTCGAAGCCGCCATCGCCTCGACCCTGTTCGGGAGCCATGTACGACGGGGTGCCGACAGCCTGCGTCAGGCCCGACGCCTCGGCTGCCCGCTTGGCCAGGCCTAGGTCGGCCAGCACGATCCGGTGCGTGCCGCCGCCTGATTCGAGCCCTGATGACGGTCGGAGGAGCAGGTTGGCGGGGGTGATGTCGCGATGCACGACTCCCTCGTCGTGGAGGGCCGCGACGGCTCGGGCCAGGTCGGCGCCCCACCAGAGTGCGTCGGCGGGCTCAAGCGGTCCGTGCGAGAGCACCTCGGCGAGTGAGCCGCCGTCGACGAAGTCCATCACGAAGTACGGGCGGCCGTCGGGTAGTTGGCCGAGGTCGAACACGCGCACGACCCGGTCGCTGGCGATCCGGCGCATCAGCCGGGCCTCGGACAGGAAGCGCTCGCGGACGTCGGCGCGGGACGCCCAGTTGTCGGCGAGCACCTTCACGGCGACGTCCACGTCGAGGTCGTCGTCGTACCCTCGCCAGACCGTCGCGAAAGCGCCTGCGCCGATCTTCGACTGCAGCCGGTAGCGTCCGATGACATCCATCCCGGCTATTGTCGGTGACTGTAGGGATCAAGGCGAACACCGGACCACGACGAGTGGCGTCGTGGCGAACCTGGGGGAGCATGAACGAGGAGCTGGAAGAGCTCGCGGCCCGCGCGGCGGGTGGCGACGAGAGCGTCATCCCCGAGCTGCTGCAGGCGATCCGCCCGCAGGTACTGCGCCGGGTCTCGAAGTTCCTGCCCTATCGGGAAGACGCCGAAGAGGCCGCGCAGGACACGCTGATGACGGTCGCCACCAAGATCCACATGTTCAAGGGCACCGGCAGCTTCGCCGGCTGGCTGACGGTCGTCGCCACCAACTGTGCCCGCCAGACGTACCGCTCCCTCAAGCGCCGCTCGGTCGAACAGTCCGCCGAGGTACTCCCCGAAGCGATCGACCCCCGCACCACCTCGGTCATCGCCGGCTCCCGCCTGGACCTCCTGGAAGCCCTCGAGTCCCTGGAGGCCAACCACCCCCAGCTAGTCCAGCCCCTCGTCCTCCGCGACCTCGGCGCCATGTCCTACAACGAGATCGCCGAAGAACTCGCCGTCCCCCTGGGCACGGTCAAAGCCCGAATCCACCAAGCCCGCAAACAGGTCGCCGAACACCTGACCGTCCGCTGACCCCCTCGGTGGGGTCAGCGAACGGCGTACGGCTTCAGCGGAGACGGCCCTGGCGTTCGGCTCCCGGGTCGACGGTGGTGGTCTTCGTCCGGGCTAGCGCGGGATTGGCGGCGACGCCCATCCATTTCTGCAGGATTTGGGTGGCTTCGGCGCGTTGGGCCGCGGGGAGGCCGGTGATGCTGGAGCCGTGGTTGCCGGCCGGCTGGATGTACCAGTGGGAGTCGCGGGTGCCCCGGCCGGGCTCGAACTTCTCCGCGCTCCACGGGTCGTTCTCGCCGTACACGAACAGCATCCGCCGACCCGAAGTCTTCAGCCACCGGTCGACGTCGGCCATCGCGTACGGCTCGTGCTTCGGCTCGATCGAGTCCGGTACGGCGGCCGGCGCGTCGCCCGCCTCGCGGTAGTGCAACAGCCCCTTGAGCCAGGTCGTCTTGCTAGCGACGTCCGGCCAGTTCAGCTGCTGGGTCGCCTGGTAGTAGTACGGGAGGAAGTCCGCGGTGCCCTCGTCGGAGTAGAACTCCCAGCCCGAGATCTGATCGATGAAGTCGAACAGTTGCTGATCCGTCGCCGCCGCCGTCCCCGGCACCTGCGGGCAGTTCGCCTGAGTGCTGTACTGCCAGAAGGCGAACGGCGTGTCCAGCACGGCGGCCTCGAACGCGCGATCGACCGTGCCGAAGGTGTCCTCGTAGGTCAGCCCCTTCTGCACCGCCATCTGCTTCAGCTTCGCGACCATCGCCGGCCTGCGCAGCAACGCGTTCCGTTGCATGTTGCGCAGGGCGAGGTTGCAGGCCGGGTCGGTACCGGCGTCCTGGATGAAGGAGATGTACGAGTCGTGCCGGTTGTCCACATCCTGCGGGGCCACGTACGCGACCGTGGCGTCGACGTCGTTGGGGTAGAAGCGCCGGTGGTAGACCGACGTCATGCCGCCCTTGCTCGCCCCGGTGGAGACCCACTTACCGGAGTACAGGGCCTTCTTGAACGCCTGGACGATCTCGTGGTGGTCGGTCGCCGCCTGCCAGATGTTGAGCTTGGTCCAGTCCTGGCTGGCCGGCTTGGAATTGTTGAAGAAGCGCTGCTCGACGTTCAACTGGTTGCCGTCGACGAGCCGCGTCGGCTCCGAGGTGAAGGCGCCGCCGACACCGCCGTACCCGGTCGTGTGCAGCACGGTCGGGCGATCGAAGCCGCGGTGCCACAAGGTCACCCGCTGCTCGAACTTCTCCCCGCGCGGCTTGCGGTGGTCGGCCGCCTGCGTGTACCAGAGGACGAAGAACGGCTTGCCGCTCACGAGGCTGCTGCTCTCGATCCGCAGCCCTGGAATGGTCTGCAGTTTCGCCGTCACCTCGGCGACTGGATCAGCAGCCGGAGCCACCGCCCCTTGTACTACGGGCGCGGCCGTCGCTGTGGTGAGCGCGGACCCCGCGATCAGGGCTGCGGTCAGAACAACCACGGGCAGACGGGCAAAGCGGCGCATCGGCGGACTCCTCGGTGTGGGGCGACACTGCGGAAGAGCCTAAGCTCCCCCACCGACAATCCGCGACCCTTGACAGATAGGTTGCCTGCATGTGCAGAGCGGTGAAGTGCAAGACCTGCGGGAAGACGACCTGGGCGGGCTGCGGGCAGCATGTCGCGCAGGTCAAGCAGGGCGTGCCGGCGCAGGACTGGTGCGCCGGACACCCCAAGGAAGCCGGTTCAGGACTGTTCGCGCGGTTCTTCCGCCGCTGACATCTGGCCGCTGACCTCTGGCCTCCGACCTCAGCCGAAGGTTCGGCGGACGGCGATCGCCCGGCGGAGGTCGTCGGTGTGGTCGGCGGTGGTGCGGCGGATGCTCGGGGCAACGGTTTCGTCGGCGATCAGCGCGTCGGCTCGCTCGATCACCGCTTCGTCCACCGCGTACTTCGGGAAGATCCGGACGACCGTCATCGCGACGGCCATGCCCGAGCGGATCTCGCCGGTGTGCGCGATCTCGGTGAAGTAGCGGTCGACGTACGGCGCGGTCAGCTCGGTCTGCGCCGGATCCCAGAAGCCCTCGGCGATGGCGAACAACTCGTTCACGCCGACCGTGGCATCCGTCATGATCCGCTGCCAGGCTGCTTCCTTGCCGTCCGCGGTTGCGGCCAGGCAGCGAGCCGCTTGGGCTACACCTTCGGTCGACTGGTCGTTGGCCAGCGCGGCATCGACCTCTGCCTTGCCGTAGACGCCTAGGCGGACCAGGCGGAGTACTAGGGACCAGCGGAAGTCCGTGTCGACCTGGAGGCCGCTGGGGACGCCACTGCCGTCCAGCCAGCCCTGCAGCAGCTTGGCGTCGTCTGTGGTCGCCACTACTGCCCGGGTGATGGCTAGTTGGAGGCTGCTGCCGGCAGGGGTCTCGGCGAGCCTCTTTGTGAGCGCAGCGGCTGCCTGGGCGCGGTACGGGTCCTGAGGGAGGTAGGCGCCGAGCAGGCGGTCGTCCAGCCAGCGCAGAAGGGAGCCCACCGCGATGTCGCTGTCCTCGTGCTTGATGGCTTCGAGCAGGATCGCGAGCGCCTGGCGTGGGTCGAGTTCGGCGTCGGCGACGGCGTCGCGGATGCTGTTCCAGATCACGCCGCGGGTGGTGCTGTCGGCGATCTGCGGCAGTACTGCGGGGAGGTTGGCCAGGCTGGTCGCGTCGAGGCGGATCTTGGCCCAGGTGTCGTCGGCTGCGTCCGGGACGATCACGGCCGCGGTCGGGTCCAACTCGATGTCGACGGAGTCGCGGTCCAGCAGAACTGGGAACGAGGTGAGGCGGCCGCTCTCGTCGTACGCGCCGACCGTCAGTTTGTGCGGGCGGTCGGCGGGGTGCGCTTGCGGCGTACTGCGGCGCAGCCTGATGCCCGTCGCGGTGCGCTCGGCGCTGATGGTGTCGAGGCCGGCCGTGCGGAGCCATTGCTCGGACCAGTTCGGCAGCTCGACGGCGCCGGCCTCGGTGAGCTTGGCGATGAACTCGTGCAGGTCCGCGTTGCCGAACTCGTGCGCGTCGATGTGCGCGTTGACGCCCTTGAGGAAGACCTCGTCACCCAGGTACGCCGCGAGCTGTTTGAGGACCGCGGCGCCTTTGGCATAAGAGATTCCGTCGAAGTCGTCGAGCGACTGGCGGGCGTCCTTGATCGAGTCCGCCGCGACCGGGTGGGTCGAGCGGCGCTGGTCGGCCTGCAGCCCCCACCACTTGCGGACGAAGGCGAAGTCCGTCCAATGGCCTTTGTGGTCGGTGACGTCGTGCGCGACGCGGTTGGCCATGTACTCGGCGAAGGACTCGTTCAGCCAGAGGTCGTTCCACCACTTCATCGTGACCGCGTCGCCGAACCACATGTGCGCCATCTCGTGCACGACGATCCTCGCCCGGAGACTGCGCTCGGCGTCGGTCACCGCTGAGCGGAAGACGAGGCTGTCGGCGAAGGTGACGCAGCCGGGGTTCTCCATTGCGCCGAGGTTGAAGTCGGGCACGAAGACCTGGTGGTACTCGCCGAAGGGGTAGCGGTAGCCGAAGAGGCGGTGGTACTCGTCGAAGGCCTGCGCGGTGACCCGGAAGAGGTCTTCCTTGTCCTTCTCGAGATGCTCCTTGAGGCT
The DNA here is from genome assembly GCF_039537185.1 of Kribbella ginsengisoli. NCBI lineage: Bacteria > Bacillati > Actinomycetota > Actinomycetes > Propionibacteriales > Kribbellaceae > Kribbella > Kribbella ginsengisoli. The sequence goes on from NZ_BAABAA010000013.1 coordinate 68,049, forward strand.
TTGGCGGCAGGCGAGTCCCAGTGGGATGCCGTCGTGCTCGCTCTTGATGAGGTGGAAGGGGCCGGCTACCAGCGTCACGAAGTACGTCGAAAGTGGTGGGGTTTGCTTGAGCTCCCACTCCCCTGGCTTTGTTTGCGTCGCGGCGCCGTTGCCGAGGACGATCCATTCCTCGGGGCATTTGACGGTCATCGTGTACGGCGCTTTGAGGTCGGGCTGGTCGAAGCAGGCGAAGTACCTTGGGGCGGACTCCAGTGACGACATGCCATACAGGTAGACGCGGCCGTCGCCCGCGTCCACGGACCTTTGCAGGCCTTCGCCGTCGGCGGAGTACTTCATCACCGCATCGACCACGAGCACGTTCTCGCCTTGCAGGCCTTCGAGCTGCAAGCGTCCGTCCTCAAGGCTCTTGACGTCGAGGTTCGCGCCATTGAGCGTCACCTTGGTGAGCTCCTGCGGCTTCACATCGACGAAGCTCCGCTCGTCCCTCGCCTCGAACCTGATCGTGCTCACCGCCCGGAAGGTCTCAGGTCCGGTGGTCAGATCGAAGGCGATCTCGTAGGAGCTGACGGTGAGGGCGGCGGCCCGGGTACGGGCTTCTTCGACAGTGAGAGCGGGCATGCCGTAGACGCTACCTAACCCGGCGGAAGGGCGCGCCGCTCCCGCTCGTGCCGCAAGTACAACCCCGTAGCCGTCGACACGCTCGTGAACAACCACATCCCGACACCCGCGTCATCGGCGATCCCGAGCACCGGCAGCAGATCGGGAAGGATGTCGATCGGAGAGATCAGGTACACCAACGCCACCAACCACAGGGCCTTCCGCCCACCGCTGACCCCCGCGTACCCCTCAGCCTTGGCCGCCCTGAGCATCCGCGGCAAGGCCTTGGCCCGCTCGAACACATCCCCCACCGGCACCGGCTCCCCCTTGGCAGCCTTCCTCCGCCACCGAGCCCGCCGCACCAACCCAATCGCCGCGGCAACCGCCCCCAGCCCGAGAAAAACACCCCCGACCCCCGCGGCCGGCACTCCGAGCACATCCCCATCCCGAAACACCAGAGTCGCCAACCCGATCAACCCCAGCAGCCCACCAAAGAACACCATCCCCCAACAGTAAAGCCCCACGCTGCCTCAAGCTCGCTCCTACGTCGCTCGCCTTCGGCGCTCCCACCCACCCGGTGTTTACGCTCCTCCGTCGCGCGAAACGAGAGTAGGCACCCACGCACCCCACGCGGACCCGTCGCCAACCACCGCGGAGTACGCAGACCCATCGTTTGCTGTGCGCGACCACTAGGCGGGCCACACCCTCCGCCTTCGGCTAGATCATCACCACTGTGATAGCAGCAGCGATCGTCGTCATCAGCACTACCTGCGCGACCTTCGATCGCCGCCACAGGTGGTCCGGCAGTTTGGTGCCCTCTTCCCTTTCCTTGTCCTCCAGAAGGTCCGAGAGAATCAGGATCGGCCGCCCGAGGGTCGCGACGATTGCCAGCAAATAGAGTCCTGCCGCTCCCCAGGCGACGATCGCCATCGGGTTGTCCACCAAGGCTGCTCGCCACGTCGCGAAAACGGCCGTCACCAGCCAGCCTCCGACGCCGATCCCACCTGTCGTCCTGTCCTTTCGGACCAAGGGATCGAACCAAGTCAGGAGGCAGACCAAGACGAGCAGCCCAAGCATGACACCTGTCGCCAGGTGCGGCGTCTGGAAGAAGAAGTCCTCACCACCAGTGCTTTTTACGGCCGTGCCTCCTGAGACTTCGGTAGCTGTCGACCATGCCCGATCCGTTCAAGGCGAAGTGCGCCTTGCCTTCCCAGTAGACACCATACAATCGGCTCCGGCCATGGCGGGTGGCGTGCCGCCTGAAGGCGCCGACCGCGCCGCCCTCTCGCGCGAAGCGCCGGACTTTGCGCCACTTCGATCGATATTTGCCGATCTTGAGGTGCCTGCCCTTCATCGCTCGTGCGAACTTCCCGCCACCGACCGCGACATTCAATGCGGTCGAGGCCAACTGCTTTCCCGCCGCCTTCCAGTCGCCGTTGGCCGCGTAGAGGCCGGCTGAGAGGAGGCCAGTAGCCGCCGAGAAAGCAGAGCAGAACGAGCAGAACGGTACGTATCCGGCCACGCTACTGATGGTGGACACGACCTTCGCCACCCTGCCGCACCAGCCACATTTCCATTCACCAGTCAGATCAACGCTATTGATCGGATCGGCCGGGTACGTGTAGTCGTTACTGTTGCCGCCCTCGACCGGGTCCACGGAACTGAAGAGACCAGTCACCGAGTTGTAGAGGCGAACGCCCATAAGAATAAGGCCGGTGCCTGAGGTGGCTCGTTGTTTGGCGCCTAGCCAGCCGTAGTCGACGGCGCCGGTCAGAGAGGTGTTGGTTGCTGCGGCGTTGCCGTATTCGTCGTACGCGTTCCAACCGGAAATGCTGGTTGCTGGGGTGAGGGTTGTTGGGAGGTCGACCGTCGTGACCACGTCGCCGTGGGGGTTGGCGAGGGTTAGATCTGCTGAGGCTGATTGGTCGACGGTGAGGCTTAGGTCGCCGCCGATTAGTTCTGCGTAGCGTTGGGTGGTGGTGCCTTGGGTTACCCAGGTGGGGTTGTCGGAGGTGTCGGCGTAGTGGCGGATTGTGTTGGTTGTGGTGCCGCTGGTGGTTACGGATTCGGTGGAGCGGCGGTCCAGGGCGTCGAGGGTGTACGACGTGGTGGTGGGGCCTTGGGTGATCGACTTTGCTAGGTCGTTGTCGTAGTAGGACAGGGTGATGTTGCCGTCAGTTGGGTGTGGGGCGTCTGACGCGGGCAGCGTGGTGGTGCGACCCAGTACGTCGTACGCGTAGGTGCCAACACCATTCGCACCGGTGACGGGGCGGTCGGCTGTGTCGAAGGTTCGGGTGGTGGAGACGGCGCCGGTGGTGGTGCAGGAGCCGTCGGCGGCTGGGGCGGCTACCGCCTTGGTTAGGCGGTTGTCGTTGCGGTCGAAGGTGTAGGAGCGGGTGACGCAGCCGGGGAGTTCATTGGGGTCTGTGACGTCTGTGCCGGTGGTGGTGGCGGTTCGGTCTTGGACCTTGGTGAGGCGACCGGCGTTGTCGTAGGTGTAGTTGCGGTCGTAGCCGAGGGCGTCTCCAGGAGCGTCGCCGGTGTCGCCGGTGAAGGCGGAGCCGTCGGGGGTCCATTCGTGGGCTACTCGGCCGTTGACGTCGTTGTCCAGCGACCAGGACAGCCAGGGGCCGTTCGGGTCGATGGTGGTGGAGCCGTCGTCGTTGATGTTGGTGACCTGGCCGGTGTAACGCAGGCCGATCGGTTCGCCGACGTTGTCGAGGTCGTTGTACTGCGTGATGCCACCGGGCAGCTTCTGGACCGTCATCGAGCCGTCGGCGTCGTACGCGCCGGTGGACGACCAGGTGGAGCCGGCCGTGGTGACCTCGACCTTGGTGGCGACGCCTCGGCGCTCGGTCTTGCCGGCCGCGTCGGTGCCGTCGTAGGTGTAGCGGGTCGAGCCGTTCGCGTCCGTCACGGTCGCGACCGAGCCGGCAGCGTCGTACACGGTCGTCGTGGCCTGTTCACCAGACGGCTGGTACGTCGTTTGGCGGCCCCAAGTGTCATAGCCGGTGGTGATCGTGCCGGCGGTGGTCCCGTCGGCGTTCTTAGCTGTGACCACAGTCGCCTGGCCCGAGACCGGGTCGTACGTGGTGGTCTTGCTGGTGTTCGGGGTCGAACCCGCCAGCCCGGCGACCGTGGTCTTGGTCGTGTCGACGCGACCATCGAGCAGGTACGTCGTGGTGGCGGTCCGCGTCACCGCGCCCGAGGTCTCGGTCACGGTCTTCGGTGCCAGCAGGTAGTTGAAGTCGGCGGTCGTTGTCGTCGGCAACGTCGGTGTCGCGGTGCCGCCGGAGGTGGGCTGCGCCGCGGGGCCGGTCTGGCACACCAGGCCTGCCCATTGAGCCTTCCCGCCGCATGCGGGCACGGACGCGTTGGCGGCCGCCGTGTAGTACACGGTCTTCGTCGTACCGGCGTCCGCTCCGTTCGAGCCCGGCTGGCGGGTCTCGATCGTGCGGCCCTCGGCGTCGAAGCGGGTCACCTTGACGATGTCGCCGGTGCTGTTGGTGCCGTCGAAGTCGACGTCGGTGATCGTCTTGCCGGCCTGGCCGAGCGCCCAGCCGGAGGCGTCGCCCGGTACCGGTGGTCCGTAGTCGGTGAGCGACTGTGCCGTCATCTCCAGGTCGGTGCCGGTACCCGGGTCATGGGCGTACGACGTCGACTTGGTGGCCAGTCGGTACGGCAGGGTCGTGTCCGGGTTGATCCCCGCGTTCGGGGCGCCTTCGTCGAAGCTGCTGTGACTGTGCACCCGGACCCAGCGACGCGTGCCGTCCTTCAGTACCGCGAAGCGCGACGGACCGTAGGTGTCGGTCACCAGGGTGCCCGCCGGGGTCACGACGGCGTCGCCGGCCGCGTTCTTGATGTCGCCGTTGTAGACGGTCAGCGAAGCGACCTGGTCGACCGACGCGCCGGCCGGGATCGCGCCGTCGATCACCGAGCGGATCGCCCGCTCGTCGAGCTCGCGAACGGTGTTGCCCTGCTCGTTGTAGTCGGTCGAGTTGTACTGCCAGTCACCCGCGCCGTACTTCGCACTGTTGACCGTGTACCCCGACGCGTCGGTGTACTGCAGATCGGCGTACTGCCAGTCGTCGGCACCAGGCGCGCCCGCCAACGGATGATCCGGACCGAAAACGGCGTACCCGTTCGTCGGCGTCGCCTTCTGGTTCCATCGAGCCACCGAGGTGGCCGACAGATCAGGCAGACCCGTGCCTGACAGCGGTACGTCGTACACGAACTTCGCCAGCGTCGCCGTACCACCGGTCGGGTCCCCGGCCGGGCGATCACGCTTGACCGTGTCGAGCTTTTCGCGCTGATCGACGGTGACGTAGTTCAACTGGATCGGGAGCTGGCCGGCTGCCTTGACCGAGGTCAGGTGGTTCAGCGAGTTGTAGCCGTACTCCGTGGACAGGTTGGACCGCGGGTCGGTGACCTTGATCAGCCGGCCGCTCGCGTCGTACGTGTACGCCGCGACCTTGATCGAATCCATCCCCGGTCCACTGGCGCGGTCCGGGTTGTAGATGTCCAGCCAGCCCTCCGACAGCCGGGTCTCGCCGTTGATCGTGGTGTAGACGAAGTGCAGGGCGCGGCAACCCGCAACCAGTGAGCTGATGCAGTTCACGCCCGGCGGCGTCGGGGCCAGGATGCGGCTGACGTGACCACTGGCGTCGTACGAGTAGGTGGTCTTCGCCGTGATCCCGGGCTCGTAGACCGTTCCAGGCTTGAAGAACGCCGGTGTCGAAGGCGTCGGTGCGGTGTCGGTGGTCCAGGTGGTGACGGTGCCGTCGTCCTCGGTGTAGGTGAGGATCGGCGCCGTGGCGGTGCCGGTGACGGTGAGCTTCGAGCCGTCCAGTTCGGTGTCCTCGTCGGCCGGGACCCAGGTACCGGCTGCCAACGATGCACCCGTACGCCGCTGGCCGTTCGGCGACTCGAACACCAGCCCGGTGCCATCGCCGTCGGTCAGCGAGATCGTGCCGTCGACGCGCGACGAGTCAACCACCCGTACTCCGCCGGCGCCCGCGTCGGCGCCGTCGAAGTGGGCGACCCAGCCGGGGCCGAAGACGCCGTTGATCGGGTCGGGCGTACCGGCGTACGTGGAGTGTGAGCGGGAGATCGAGAGGTCGCCGGTGTAGCCGGGGACGGAGATGTCGGTGGTGTCGGTGTTGAACTCACCGGTCCAGAGCGCGACCTGGCCGGGGCCTGCTTCGGCGGTGGGGAATCCGTTGCCGAAGGCATGGGGGACGCGTTGGATCGTGGTGTTGGGGGTTTGGGACCAGGTGCATTGGCTCGACGAGGCGTAGGTGATGCAGACCTGGACGTCGAGTTTGACCGGGACACGGTCGTTGAGGGTGGTGGGCTCGATCGCCGGGGTGGAGGGGTCGGAGTCGACGTTGGCGTCGATCTTGGCGTTGTTGGAGTCCCAGATCCCGGTGACCGCGACTCCGGCGGTGCCGTTGTCGGTGACGGTCAGCGGGGTGTCGTCGACGTTCCAGCCGACGGTGTCGTGTTGGCCGTCTTTGGCGTAGCCGGAGAGGCGCCAGCGGACTTTGGCGGTGGGCATGTCGGCCGCGCCGCGGGGCGGGCCGGAGGCATCGATCTTGATGGCGCCGGTGGTGGTGATGCGCGGGTCGGCGGTCGGCGAGGCAAGCGCGGAGCCGCCCCAGCCGAAGCTGTACGCCGCAGCGCCGGACAACCGGCCTGCCGGGGACTCGGCCGTGGCCGTGATCCGGTGCAGCCCTTGGACGTCCTTGGGGAGGGTGACGGTGGTCTTGGCGGTGGCGGGGTCGCTGGACGGCGTGATCTTGATCTGGCCGGCGGCGCCGCCGGTGAAGTTCGTCGGGACCGGCTTGCCGTCGACGGTGAGGCGGATGTAGCCGGGTGAGGAGTAGCCGGTGCCGGTCGCAGTCACCGTGCAGACCACGTCGGCGGTCGGGGCGTCGTCTTGCCAGGAGTTGATGGCGTAGGGCTGGGGGCAGGAGATGATCGGGGCCTGGGGCTGGGTGGCGCCGATACGCAGCTGGCTCCAGGCCGACCAGGCGGAGTCGAGGCGGCCGTCGTTGGACTTGGCCCGGACGTAGATAAGGGTGTTCTCGGGCAGGTTGACGGACGGCTTGCAGCCGCCGGTCGTGCCGGAGGCGTAGGTGGCCGACGTACAGGTTGCCTTCAGGCTGGATGCCGAGACGGTGGTGGAGTCGTGGAACTCGATCACGTACTTGACGGTGTTGCCGTCGGCATCGGATGCCTTGGTGATTGCCCAGGGGTTCAGGTACGGGGAGTACAGGGCGCTGGTGCCGCCGGGGGCGGCGTAGGCGACCGCGGACGAGTACGCCGGCAGCGACGGCTGGCCAGGGCGGCGGTTCCAGGTCATCGTCACGTACGGGTCGGCGATGCCGGCGAAGGAGTAGAAGCGCTTGTACGACGTGCCGTCGGCCTCGTTGGCTGCGGTCAGTGCCAGGCCGCCGGTCGGGTAGGACGCGGTGGACCAGGCCTGGGCCAGGCCGGTCATCGGGATCGAGATCCGGCCGCCCGGGCAGCCGGTGGCGCCCTTCGCAGCTGACACCGAGCCGTAGACCGCGCCGTCCACCGGCCGCGTTGGCCAGCGGGAATCAGGCGTGGTCGGTGTTGCCGAGCGCAGTTGCACGACCGTCGGTGTACAAGTGTTGGCGCCGTACTGCCACAGCGATATCGACGCGGACAAGATGTCCTTGCCGGCGAAGGTCGAGGTCGCGAAGTTCATGTAGGAACGGGCGACGGTCGCCGAACCGTTCTTGCCCACGCGCAGGTCGACCGCGTTGGACTGGTCGTTCAGCTCGCCGGACTGCAACCAGGTGTCGAAGGTCGACTTCAACGTGCCGGTCACATAGGTCGGGTCGACCGTCACCGGGAACACCCGCGACGGGTCGAGGAACCACTTCGCGTCCGGCGCGATCACCAGCGTCGCCTTGCCGCGCGAGATCTGCTCGACGGTCACCTTCACGACCGACTGGGCGCCCTGCCCGCCATCGGATGTCGCGTCCCACATGAAGCCGACCGGGATCTTCGACCGTACGACGTCCTTCGCGTCGACGAACTCGATCGAGCCGTCAGCCGCCGTCCGCGGCGTCAAACCCTTTGTCCGCAAGGGAATCCGCCACACCGGCGCGGTCGCCGGGCGCTGCTTGACGATGAAGTCGTTCTCGAAACCGCTACGCCGGGCGTCCAGGACGAGGTCGACGCCTGGTTGCACGTCGGCGTACGTCGCCTTCGTACCGTCCAGCGTCGGCTCGGGAAGCTTCCACGGCGACAGCCACTCCACCTGACGGCCGGTACCGGACGATGCCGACGCGAAGACCTGGCCGGTCGCCGCGTTGCGCTTGCCCAACCGCAGACCGTGCTCGTGGCCACGCGGGGCGACCGTGCCGTCAGCAGCCTTCTGCAGCGTCAGGTTGATCGACTGCCACGCACCCTTCGCCGTCTTGAAGCGGATCGGCACGGCGTGCGCATCCGTCGTCATGGTCCCGTCAGGGTTCGACCACGTCGTGGATGTCTCGGTCCGCATCGACTCGACCTCGACGCGACTGCCCTGCGCCCGCGCCGTGACCGAGGCAGAGATCACATCCGGGCGCGAAGCGACCTTGGCCGCGGGCGGCGGCTGATCCGCCGTGGGCGCGGCCTCGGCGGGTTGATGGCCTTCCAGGGCGGTCGCGAGGAGCGCCAACGACACCAGCGCGGCCACGACCCGAGGGGTTTTCTGCCCGCGAGAACGCTCAGAACGATCCACTAGAAACTTCACGGCGACTCCTGCTGCCTCACGCCGACCTGGGACAGCACGACGACGGACGATCGCCATGCGGGTCAGCGCTCGCTACATCGCCCGCCGTTCCGTCCCGTTACCCGAATTGCAACAAGTTGCAGTAATGCCGGATCCGCTTGCCAAGCAGGTGTTTCGGGGTCCACGCGCGCGCTGAAGGTCAGCACCGGGTCGTGTCAGTGGGCTTGGTGGTCGAGCCAATGCTGGCGGAGTTTGGCGGTTTGGCGGGTGACTCGGCGGTTGCGGCCGCGGAAGGTGTAGCCGGACAGGCAGGACAGGAGGACGCCGGGCTCTTCGGGCGAAGGAGGGTCGGCGAGTTCGACGTACGGGATTGCGGTGGCGCCCAGGGAGGCCTCGCCCTCGTCGAGTCTGATGTCGGCGATGGCGGTCCACGGGATGAGTTCGTCGCGGCCGAGGTTGAGGAGTTTGAGGCCGGTGGGGGTGGCGGCGACGCCGACGCGGGCGAAGCGCCAGAGGATCAGCACGCCGACCGCGATGGAGATGATCACGGCGACTTGGTCCGGGATGGAGGAGAACTCGTCGTAGACGGCAAGCAGGCACATCTCAGCCAGGACGACCACACACACGGCCAGAAACACACCGTTCCCGATGGCTCTGAAGGCCATGCGTTCCCCCCGCTGCTCTACAAGAGATGGACGGATACTAGTGGCGTGAAGGTCCAGCAGAGCTACGTAGTGGACAGCGATGGGTGGGACCACGCCGAGCTGGTCGAGGTGTGCCGGCTGGTTTTAAGGGTGGTACGAGCAGGAGTCGCCAAGTACGAGACCGATATACCGGTTGCTGATGGCGAGTGGCCTGTGGAGGTTGCGGCGGCGGCTGAGGTGCTGCGGGGAGTCGCCGGGCGGACTGGGCGGGTGGAGAAGGGTGGGTACGCGCAGACCGGCTTAGTGCGGGCCGATGCGGCGGCGGGCGGCAACGAGGAGACGTGGGAGGCGTTTGTGATGTTTGCGCCTTGGGCTTATGACGCTGGGGTTTGGGGTGAGGTGGGTGAGCTCGTGTCTTTGTCTGATGAGGGGCGGTCGATCGCTGTGCGGTTGGACGGGGATCAGGTGGAAGCGGTTGGGCAGGTGATCGGGGCGGCGCGGTTGGTGCCGGAGAAGGAGTGGCGGGCGGTGTGGAAGCAGCGTCGCAGGGAGCGGCGGAGCTCGGGTGGTGACGGCTAGGCGGTCGAGGGGCGGCTAGGCGGTCAGGTGGTGGCGGCTTGGCGGATGTGGGTGGCTAGGGCGGTTATGGCTGGGGTGGGCGGGGTGGGGGCGTAGCAAATGAGGTGGGAGCGGGTGGCCCAGGGGTCTGTTAGGGGGCAGATGTCTAGGGCGGGGTTGCCGGCTACTGAGCGGAGGGGGGCGATGGCCAGGCCTACGCCTGCGGTGGCGAGGGTGATGAGGGTGTGGAGGGTTGGAACCAGGGTCCGGTAGCGCGGGGCCGGGGCGTGCGGGCCCAGGCGGCGGTCCATCCAGGTGCGGAGGGTGGAGCCTAGGTCCAGGCCGATCATGGGGTGCTCGGCGACTTCGGCGTACGACATCGTGGGGCGGCCGCTGAGGAGGCCGCCTGCGGGGCCGATGACTACCAGGGAGTCGTCGACCAGGGGTTCGGTGCGCAGGGTGGTGCCGGTGGTTTCGTCGTCGTCCAGGACTATGCCTAGGTCGGCTTTGCCTTCAGCTAGGAGGCGGAGGGAGCGTGGGGTGCGTTGCTCGGAGACGGTGACATCGTGCTCGGGGTACTCGCGTAGGAAGGACGCCAGCGCTGCCGGGACCACCCGGTGCATGGCTGAGCCGCCGGAGACCAGGACTAGTGGGCGGGAGCGGGCAGCGGTGTAGCTGGCGACGGCACTGTCCAGGCGGGCCGTTTGAGCCAGTACTTCGCGCGCGTGGCGAGCGAGCGTAGTACCGGCGGGAGTCGGCCGCACCCCACGCCGTTCGCGGACCAGCAGCGGGACCCCGGCGTGGGTCTCCAGAGCCCTGACCCGCGCGCTGGCCGAAGGCAGACTCAGGTGCATCTGCACTGCTCCGGCCGTGATCGAGCCTTGGTCCACCACGTGGACAAACAACCGCAGGTCGTCCAGGTCATAGCGCATAAGGGCAGACTATGCTTCACACAGAGGCTGACTGAGGCAAAAACGCATTGTGCTCCTTACCCCGGCTCCCCGATGCTCGGTACGTGACCACGCTGCTGATCGTCCTGCTCGCCGGGATCGCAGCAGGCGCGCTCAACTCGGTCGGCGGTGGCGGGAGCTTCGTCGCGTTCCCAGCGCTCGTCGCGGTCGGGGTCGGCGCGGTCACCGCCAACGCGGCAACGACCGTCGCACTACTGCCTGGCGGGCTGGCCAGCCTCTGGGTCTACCGTCGCGACCTCGAGCCGATTCCCAGTACATCGATCCCGGTACTGACCTGGACCAGCGTGATCGGCGGCGCGTTCGGCGCCGGCCTGCTGCTCACCCTTCCGTCCGAGTCCTTCGACGCGCTCGTCCCCTGGCTGCTCGCGTTCGCCACGTTCGTGCTGGCCTTCGGCCGCAAGATCGCCAAGTCGCTGCGCACCCGGGTCGCCGGGCGGCCGACGATCGTGGCCGGCCAACTGCTGCTCTCCCTGTACGGCGGCTACTTCGGCGGCGCGTCCGGGCTGATGATGGTCGCCTTCTGGAGCGTTGCCGCGAGCATCGATCCGGGCCGGCTCAATCCGCTGCGGATGTCCCAGATGGCCGCCATCTACCTGACCGCGGGCGCCGTCTTCCTGGTCGCCTCGGACATCCTCACCGAGTGGCTCAAACTGGTACTGATGTTCACCGGCGCGATCATCGGCGGCTTCGGCGGAGCCACCATCGCCCGTCAGCTGTCCACCCGCACAATCCGCGGCATCGTGGTGGCGTCCGCCGCGGCGATGACCGTCGGGTACTTCGTGATCACCTCATGATCACCGACGACTCGCTGGCCCGGCTCGCGATCGCCTGGGAGGCCTGCCAACTGGCGGAGTCGGCACGCGCCGCCGTGACCGTCGAGGGCGATCCGCTCGCCCGGGCGCAGGAGGTACTGCGGGCCGCCGAGAGGTACGCCGCCACCGTGCACGCCTTCACCAGCCGTCCCCACGGCGGGCCCGCCGCGCCGATGAGCTGGCGGTTGCCGGAGGCACCGGAAGAGGCGGCGGAGGATCTCGACGACTGGGTCCGCCGGCACGCCGACGGCGAGGATCCGGGGCCGGCCCCGATCTCCGGACAGTTGTAGCCGAGGGCAACAAAAAGCTGTAACAGAGCTGTGATCCAACTATTTCCCCGGGGCCCGCGTCTCAGTCTGTGTCGAGCTCACAAGGGCTCAGAAAAGCTTGAAATCAAGGGGAGATCACCATCATGCGCAACCGTTCTCAGCTGGTCCGCCGGGTCGTCGCCGTCGTCGGAGGCCTCGGTCTCGCCGCCGGCGCCGTGGGGGTCGCCGGCGCGCTGCAGGCGAACGCGTCCACCACCGGCCAGAACACCGTCGCCGCCCAGCCGGTCGTCGCGAAGAAGATCACCATCGCCACGAACGGCACCTACGTGCCGCTGTGGGCGAAGGTGACGCTGAGCGGCAAGACCACCGGTATCAAGGCGAACTCCGTCGTCCAGGTCCAGCGCCTCGAGGGCACCAAGTGGGTCAACTTCCCGGCCACCACCAAGGTGACCTCGAAGGCCACCTACGCCGTCAAGGTCGCCAGCGGCCGCGCCGGTGTGAACAAGTTCCGGGTGGTCTCCTCGAGCACGATCAGCCCGGTGGTCAGCATCACCTTCGCGAAGTGACGCGCTGAACGATCAGGCGGGGTCCGTAGTGCCGGCGGGACCCGGTACTACGGACGCCGCTTTCGCGTTCGACGGAAACTCAGTCGATGAGACCCTTCACGATCGTCGTCATCCGGTCGACCGGGATCGCGAAGCCGATGCCGATGTTGCCGGAGCGGGACGACGTGCCCAGCGTCGCGATGGCGGTGTTGACGCCGACCACCTGACCGGCCGAGTTGACCAGCGGGCCGCCCGAGTTGCCGGGGTTGATCGCGGCGTCGGTCTGGATCGCCGACTGCCGGTTGCCGTTGTCACCGAACCGGGCCTGCCGGTTGACGGCGCTGACGATTCCGGCCGTCACCGTTCCTTCCAGCCCGAGCGGTGAGCCGACCGCCAGTACCGGGTCGCCCACCTGGAGCTGCGAGGACCGGCCGAGCGTGAGCGACCGCAGTCCCTCGACGTTGCCGCTGACCTGGAGTACGGCGAGGTCGTTGTCCGCGTCGACGCCGATGATGCTCGCGTCCACCGATCGGCCGGTGGACAGGACCAGTGACACATCGCTCGCTCCCTCCACCACATGGGCGTTCGTGACCACGTGCCCTTGCTGGTCGATCGCGAACCCGGAACCGGTCGCCCGGCCGGCCCGTACCGACACGACGCCCGGCAACACGCTCGCTGCAGCGGTAGTGATCGACCCCTGCTGAGCACCGGGCGACGGTGCTCCCGCCTGCGGCAACTCGACCGGCGCTACCGCCGATGGCGAGTCACCCCAACCCCCCGTCACAGCACCCGCTAGACCGCCCGCCAGAACGGACAGGGCTATTCCAGTGGCTAGTACGCGGCCAGTACGGCGTACAGGGGGTTGAACCGTCACCCCGGCCGGAGGTGCCGCGGCCGGAGAGGGGGGTGCCGACTGGACGGCGGCGGCCGGGGTGACGGGGAAGGGGACGCCCGGTGGGGGTGCAGCGGGAGGCGCTACGGGCGGTGGGCCGGGCTGGTAGTGCGGCCCGCGGAAGGGGTGACCTAGATGAGGGCTCATGCGAGGGCTCCTTAGGGCAGCCGCGAGAACCAGAGCAGCGACGCCAGGCCGGCCAGCAGTGCGACCGCCAGGGCGATACCCGCCACCAGATTGGTGATCTCGCGTTCCTCGGTGGTCCAGCCGATCGACGACTGGAGATCGGAGTAGACGGAGCGCAGTTCCTCGTCGCTCTCCGCGGAGTAGAAGGAACCTTTGGTGGCGTCGGCCAGCTCGCGCAGCGAGTCGGCGTCGGCAGGGACCGGTACGTTGCGGCCGTCGAGGTTCACGGTGCCCTCTGCAGTGCCGTAGGCGATCGTGGAGACCGGTACGCCGGCCTGCGCCGCAGCCTGCGCTGCCTCGTCGATCGGGCGGCCGGAGGTGTTCCCACCGTCGGACAGCAGCACGATCCGGGTCGGAGGCGGGTCGGTGGCCGCGTCGGCGTCGAGGTTCTTCACGGCGTCGAGGCTGGTCAGGACGGCCTCGCCGATCGCGGTGCTGTCGGTGAGAGTGAGGCGGTTGAGCGCGTCGACGGTTGCCTGGTGGTTGGTGCTTGGTCGGGTGACGACGTTCGCAGTACGGGCGAAGGAGACCAGGCCGACGTTGAACTGCTTGGGGAGGTTGTCGACGAAGTCGGTCGCGGCGCTCTTGGCCACCTCGAAGCGGTTGGGCTCGACGTCGGTGGCGGCCATCGAGTTGGAGATGTCCATCGCTACGACGACGGTGGCGCGTTCGCGCGGTACCCGGACGTCGGTGACCGGGCGGGCGATCGCGATCGTGAGCACGGTCAGGGCGGCGAGGAAGGCGAGGGCGGGTGCGTGGCGGCGCCAGCCCGGGCTCTTCGGGGCGACCTTCTCGAGCATGGGGAGGGTCGCGAAGCGTACGGCGTACTTGCTGCGGCGGCGTTGCGCTACGACGTAGGCGACGACGAGCGCAGCGACGATCAGCAGCAGCCAGAGCCACAGCGGTTGCTCGAACTTCATCGGATTCCGGTCCTCCCTCTCGGTGTTCGCCGGGTATCGGCCCGCCTCCGCGCGGTCGCGAACGCAGCGACATCACGCACCCAGTCGGTGTCCGTGCGCAGGACGAGATGGGCTGCGCCTGCCGCGCGGATAGCCTGGGCGGTCTGCTCCCGGTGCTCACGCATCGCCGCGGCATACCGCTCCCGCAACCTGCGCTTGCTGGTCTGCACCTCCCGTCGCCGCCCCGTCTCCGGGTCGACGAGGGTGAGTAGGCCGACTTCCGGCAACTCCAGCTCGCGGGGGTCGAGAACTTCGACGGCGATCACCTCGTGCCGGGCGCCGAGACGCCGCAGAGCGTCAGCCCAGCCGGCGCTGGCGGGGTGAGCGGCTTGCCAGGGTGCGGTGTGGAAGTCGGAGATGACGACTCTCAGGCCGGGGCGAGGGTGTTCGCGGTTGAGGCGAGTGATCGCGTGCGCCAAGTCCGTTTGGGGATGTTCTCCTGGAGTTGCTCGCGGCAACGAGAGCAGGGTGCGGAGGGTACGGCGGAGCGCGGGGCCGCCTCCTACGTCGGGGATTCTTCGGACTTCATTGCCGAGGGCAACTCTTACGCCGAGGCGGTTGCCGGGGCGGTCTGCCAGGAGGCCTACGGCGCCTACGATGGCTACGGCCAGGTCGCGCTTCTCCGACAGCGCAGTACCGAAGTCCATGGAAGCCGAGGCGTCGACGAGGGCCCAGGTCTCCAGTTCGCGTTCGGCGAGGGGGGCTCGGACGTGCGGTTCGAGGGAGCGGGCGGTGACGTTCCAGTCCATCCGGCGGACGTCGTCCTGGCCGGCCTGGTACGGACGTGCCTCGTTCGGCTCGGAGCCCGGGCCGCTCCGCAGGCCGGTGATCTCGCCGTGCAGGAAGCCTTCCAGCTTCCGCTTCACCGATAGCTCGAGCGAGCGGAGCGCCCGCTCCCGCCCGGCGAGCAGGTCAGGACCTGTCATGCCGCGGAGCCCTGCTGATCAGCCGGTACGACGTGAGGCTGCTCGATCGCCTGCAGCACCCGCGACACCACCGCCCGCGGATCGACCCCATCGGCAAGCGCGTCGAACGTCAGCACCAGCCGATGCGCCATCACGTCATGCGCCACGTCGTACACATCAGCAGGCAGTACGTAATCCCGCCCCCGCAACAACGCCAGCGCCCGACCCGCCGCAACCAGCCCCAGCGTCGCCCGCGGACTCACGCCGAACTCCAGTACGCCGCCAAGATCATTGATCCCGTACTGCGCCGGCACCCGCGTCGCGTGCACCAGCCGGACGACGTACTCCGCGACGGCATTGTGCACGAAGACGTCTTCCGTCGCCTCCTGCAACTCGCTCACGATCGCCGGCGTCAGCACCGCGTTGGCATGCGGCCGATGCGAACTCATCCGCTGCAGGATCGTGAGTTCCTCCAGCGGCGTCGGGTAGTCGACGGTGATCTTGAGCAGGAACCGGTCCCGCTGCGCTTCGGGCAACGCGTAGACGCCCTCGGACTCGATCGGGTTCTGCGTCGCTAGGACAAGGAAAGGCGCAGGCAACGGGTAGCTGACGCCGCCGATGCTGACCTGGTTCTCGGCCATCGCCTCCAGCAGCGCCGACTGCACCTTGGCGGGCGCGCGGTTGATCTCGTCGGCTAGTACGAGGTTGGCGAAGATGGGACCTAGCTCGGTGTCGAAGCCTTCCGCGGACGGCCG
Source organism: Kribbella ginsengisoli (assembly GCF_039537185.1). Taxonomy (NCBI): domain Bacteria; kingdom Bacillati; phylum Actinomycetota; class Actinomycetes; order Propionibacteriales; family Kribbellaceae; genus Kribbella; species Kribbella ginsengisoli. The sequence goes on from NZ_BAABAA010000013.1 coordinate 83,889, forward strand.
CCAGATCCGGGTGCCGACCATGTCGCCGGGTACGAGGTCAGGGGTGAACTGCAGTCGGGCGAAGCGGCCGCCGATCACCTCCGCCAGGGTGCGGACGGCCAGGGTCTTGGCGACGCCCGGTACGCCTTCCAGGAGACAGTGGCCGCGAGCAAGCAATCCGACGAGCATCCGCTCCACCAGCTGGTCCTGCCCGACGACGACCCGCTTCACCTCGAAGAGCGCCCGCTCCAGCACTGCGGTCATGCGTTGCTCTGCGGGTTCGCCTGGCTCTGCTCGGGTTGAGCGGTACCAGAGCCGTTCTTGTCAGGACAGTCGTGCGTGCTACTCGGCGTACCGGGGCCTTCTTCGACGGTCACGTAGCCCTGGTCGGGGGCTGGGTCGTTGCCCGCGGCGTACGCGACGCCGCCTGCGCCCAACGCGGCCGCAGCGATCGCAGTACCGAGCAGGAGGCGCTTGCCGGGGAGATTCATGCTGACTCCTTCACGTTCGGATGGTGGGCACCAATTCATCAGGCCGCCCCGAAAACGACCGGAAAGCAGACCGAAAGTCCGCCGAAAGCGCCTACCGGCTCTCCCCGCCCGCGCCGCTACCTTTGAGTCGTGCGACTACTGGTGGTGGAGGACGAGGAAGGCCTGGTCAGCGCGCTGCGCTCGGGACTCGGCCGGGCGGGCTATGCGGTGGATGCGGCGCTGACCGGCGCCGAGGCGGTCGAGAAGCTCGCGACCACGCCGTACGACCTGGCGATCCTCGACATCACCCTGCCGGACACAAGCGGCCTCGACCTGTGCCGCGCGGTACGCCGGGGTGAGATCGAGGTCGCGTCCGGACGCGAATTGCGGGTGCTGATGCTGACCGCGCGCGCCTCGCTCGCCGATCGGGTGCGGGGGCTGGACGAGGGCGCCGATGACTACTTGACCAAGCCATTCGCGCTCGTCGAACTGCTCGCTCGCATCCGCGCGTTGCTGCGGCGGGACGTGACCAATGGGACGACGCAGTTGCATGTCGGCGATCTCGTGCTGGACAGTTCGCGTCATCTGGCGAGCCGTGCTGGGCGGGAGCTTCCGCTGACACTGAAGGAGTTCGGCGTACTGCGGTATCTGATGTCGCGGCCGGGGCATGTGGTGTCGGCCGAGGAACTGCTCGAGCATGTCTGGGACGAGAACGCGGATCCGTTCACGCAGAGCGTCCGGGTGACGGTCGGGACGCTGCGGCGCAAGCTCACGCTGGAGGGCGAGGAAGCCTTGCTGGAAACGGTGATCGGGCGCGGGTACCGGCTTCGGGGTGACACATGACCAGGCCGGCGTGGACCCAGACGATCCGCTTCCGCTTGACGCTGACCTACTCCGCGGTGCTGATCGGGCTCTCGGCTCTGGTCCTCGGAGGTCTGTACTTCGCCTTGTCGGCGTACCTCGATCCGCAACCGCTGGATCCGATCACCGTCAAGAAGTCCTACTACGACAAGGAAGGGCACCTGAAGTTCAAGCCTGGCGAACCGATCCAGGCCGCTGACATCGCCAGCGTCCAGTCGGCGGTGAACTACAAGACCCTCGAAACACTCAAGACCTACTCGGCGGCCGGTATGGGCGTCCTGCTGCTGTTCAGCCTTGGTACCGGATGGTGGCTCTCGGGTCGCGCTTTGAAGCCGGTACGACGGATCACCGCGACCGCGCGCGACATCTCGGCGACCGATCTGTCCCGGCGGATCGCGATGGACGGGCCGCAGGACGAGTTGCGCAATCTCGCCGACACCGTCGACGACATGCTCGAACGGCTGGAGTCCGCCTTCGTCGCGCAACGGCAACTGGTCGACGACGCGTCGCACGAACTGCGGAACCCGTTGGCGGTGATCCAGGCCAACGTGGACGCAGTACTGGCCCACGACGACACTCCCTCCGAGGACCGTGCCCAGGCGACGGCGATCGTCTCACGCGCGATCCAGCGGATGACTCGGCTCGTCGAGGACCTGCTGGCGTCTGCGCGGCGGTCGTCACCGGCCTTCGTGGACGCGGACGTGGATCTGGCCGCGATCGCCGGCGAGGCCGCGGAGGAGTATGCGCTGCTCGCTGCTGATCGAGAGCTCCGGTTGGTACGCCGATTGTCGCCTGGACCCATCGCTGCTGGTGATGCCCAAGCGCTGCGCCGGGCGGTCGACAACCTGCTCTCCAATGCTGTCCGGCTGGCCCGCGGTGGCAGCGAACTCGTCCTGGCCGTCGGCAGCCGCAACGGCTGGGCCTGGATCGCCGTACGAGACGAAGGACCCGGCATCGCCGACGAAGACACCGACCGAGTCTTCGACCGCTTCTTCCGCTCCGGCCAACGCCAACCCCCCGCCACCGTCCCCCTGGTCGACCCGTCCAGCGGCCCCTCAACCAACCAACGCCGAGCCGGCCTAGGCCTGGCCATCGTCCGCCAGATAGTCGAATCCCATGGCGGCACGGTCGCCCTCCACTCCGAACTAGGCACCGGCTCCACCTTCATCCTCTGGCTCCCCGAACGCTCCCTGACCAACACCACCCGCCGCTCCCCCACCCCACCCACCGAAGACCCCCTAGGCCCCCGACAGAACAGCCCTGGCGCCGTCAGGCGGACTCGCGGTTGATGGTCGGCAGGTTCGACCGTCTGGTTCACCGGGGCTGTGATGGCTGCCGCCGCTGTCCGGTTCCAGGTGGTCAGCGGTAGTCGGAGGCGAGCAGGGGGCGGGTGCCGGAGAGTACTGCGGCGTAGCGGGCGCGGACGTCGGCGGCGGCTTCGTCGGTCAGTACTGCGGACTCGGGCTTGCTCATGGCAACGTCCCACACCGGCAGGTCCCCGGAGATGGCCCAGGCTGCTTGGCGGGCGGCGCCTAGGGCTACGTACTCGGCTGGTTCGGGGAGTACGACGGGGGCGCCGAGTAGGGCGGGGGCTAGGGCTTGTACTGCGCGGGAGCGGGCCGCGCCGCCTAGCAGTAGGACCCGGTGGACGGGGATGCCTTGGGCTCGGAGGGCGTCTACGGCATCGGCTAGGCCGCAGAGCATGCCTTCTACCGCGGCGCGGGCCATGGTGGCGGGCTGGGCGGTGGTACGGGTCAGGCCGTAGATGAGCCCGGTGGAGTGGGGTAGGTCTGGGGTGCGTTCGCCGTCCAAGTACGGGAGCATGACCAGGCCGTTGCTGCCAGGGGACGTCAGGGCAGCTTCGTCTAGAGCAGCCAGGTCCATGCCGAGCAGAGTCGCTGTGGCCGAGAGGACTCGGGCGGCGTTGAGGGTGCAGACCAGGGGGAGGTAGCCGCCGGTGGCGTCGGCGAAGCCGGCTACGAAGCCGCTGGGGTCGCTGGTGGGTGATGAATACCGAGCGAAGGCGGTGCCGCTGGTACCCAGAGACACCGCGACGTCGCCGGGCTGGAGGTCCAGGCCCAGGGCGGCGGCCATGTTGTCGCCGGTGCCGGCCGCCAAACTCGCGCCGAAGGCGGTTTGGCCGACGACCTCGGAGGGGCCGGCCACGCGCGGGAGTTGCAGGGAGCGGCCGAAGGCTAGTTCGACGAGGTCGGGGCGGTAGTCATTGGTGGAGGGCGACCACCAGCCGGTACCTGAGACGTCTCCCCGGTCCGTCGTGAGATCGGCGATGCCCGAGCGGTCGGCGGCCAGCTGGTGGGTCAACCAGTCGTGGGGCAGCGCAACAGCCTCGGCGCGAGCAGCCGCGTCGGGAGCAGCGCCACGGACCCAGCGCAGCTTGGTGACGGTGAAGCTCGGTACGGGCACGGATCCGACAGCGGAAGCCCAGGCCTCGGGGCCGCCCAGCTCGGAGACCAAGTCAGTCGTGGCATCGGCGGAGCTGGTGTCGTTCCAGAGCACCGCCGGGTGGACGACGGCGCCGGAGCCGTCGAGCAGGACCATGCCGTGCTGCTGACCAGCGACAGACAGAGCAGACACCCCGTCCAGTAGGCCGTCGGAGGCGATGGACCACGCCTTCCACCATTCGGCGGGGTCGACCTGGGTGGCGTCGGGATGGGGTGCGCGGCCTTCCCGTAGTACCTCGCCGGTGGTGGCATCGCATACGACGACCTTGGTCGCCTGGGTCGAGCAGTCGACTCCGGCAACCAGTCTGGGGTCAGTCATCTAGAGATCCTTTTCGGTAGCGAGGTGCCGCAGGACGTCACGGGCGAGGTCGGTCGTCGTCACCAGCGTGCTGACCAGCCCGGCCCGCACGGCGGCGACCACCGCCGGCGCGCGATGAGCTCCCGCGGCGAGGGCGATCCGCTCCGCCGGGTGGCGTAGCTGGTCGACCGAGACCGCGATGATCATCTGCTCCAACGGTGACTGGACCAGTCTGCCGTCCTGATCCAGAAGATGCCCGCTGACCTCGGCGATTGCGCCGCCGGCGACACCTTCGGCCCGGAGTTCCTCCGACACCGCGTCCCAGACCGTCGAGCAGCCGGCCCGCCAGGCGCCGATCGCGACCACCGAGATGTCGAGCCCGTCGGCCAGCGCCAGGGTGTCCGCGATGCCGGGCTGCCGGCGCAGTGCGGCGACGGCGGCGATGTCGTCGACGACGAGCGGTGCGTGGACGGCGTGCGCAGTACCGCCGGCAAGCGCGGCTGCTCGGCGGGCGAGGTCCATCGTGCTGCCGCCGCCCGCGGGTGAGTGGAGTGAGCCGGCCATCTGGATCACCGTGCAGGCAGGCAGTACGTCGATGTGGTCGACCATCGCGTCGACCGCCCGGCTCCAGGTCAGGCCCAGCAGATCCCCGTCGCGAACCAGCGGCGCGACCGTCCGCGCGGCAGCCTCGGCGACCTGGTCGCGGACCTGCTCCGGCGAGCCCGAGGTGTGCGTGACGACGCACAACTGGAGCCCGAGCGCGTCGGCCAGCTGCTCGGACAGCCCGCGATCGATCGGCGAGGGGTTCTTGATCTGGATCTGGACGATGCCACGACTGCGCGCGTCCTCGAGCAGCCGGGCGACCTTGAACCGGCTCAGGTCGAGCTCCTTGGCGATGTCCACCTTGGAGACGTTGTCGAGGTAGTACCGGCGCGCGACGTCGGCCAGCAGCTCGTCGTCCTCGTCACCCTCGCCGAGCAACTGTCCCCGACCGTTCACCGTCGCCCCGCCACCAATCTTCTCCCGTGATTCCCCGGCACCGTAACGGTTCGCGGGCCTTTGCCGCGAGCCCCTTCTCAGGCCCGCGCCTCCAGGGTCGCTCGTGCTCCGTGCTCGTGGAGCGAGGACAACGCGGCCGTGTAGGCGCTGACGAAGCGGGCGTCGTCGACGAGGTCACCGAAGAGGTCCCGGTCGGACACGAAGAGCAACGGCTCGTCGCGGTTGTGCTGGGCTCGTTCGACCAGCTTGTCGCGCAGCCGGTCGACCACCTCGATCGGCTCACCTTGCTCGTCGACGCCCTCGGCGTACCGGGCCCAGGAGGCGATCACCAGAGCGGAGTGCTCGATCCCGCGATCCGCGGCGAGCTGCTCGCGGACGACCGGGACCAGCCACTTGGGGATGCGGTCCGAGCTCTCCGCGCAGAGCCGGGCGAGGGTGTCGCGCACTTCGGGATTCGCGAACCGCTCGATCAGCTGGTGCTTGTAGCGGTCCAGATCGACCCCGGGCACCGGCGGCAGCGTCGGCGTACCTTCGGAATCCATGTAGCCGAGCAGGAAGTCGACGAACAGCTTGTCCTGGCAGACCTCGTGCGCGTAACGGTAGCCGGCCAGATACCCCAAGTAACAAAGGGCTTGGTGGCTCGCGTTGAGCAGCCGCAGCTTCATCAGCTCGTACGGTTCGACGTCCTCGACGAGTTGCACGCCGACTTCCTCGTACGCCGGCCTGTCGCCACCGAAGTCGTCCTCGAGCACCCACTGCGTGAACGGCTCGCACACCACCGGCCAGCCGTCCTCGACCCCGTACTGCGACGCCAGCGCCTCCCGATCCGCGTCAGCCGTGACCGGCGTGATCCGGTCGACCATGCAGTTCGGGAACCGGACCTCCTGCTCGAGGAAGTCCGCCAAAGCCGGGTCCTTGAGCCTGGCGAAGGCGGCCAGCATCTTGCGCGCGACGTGGCCGTTGCCAGGGATGTTGTCGCAGGACATCACCGTGAACGGCGCAACACCGGCCGCCCGTCGGCGGGCCAGCGCTTCGATGATGAAGCCGAACGCGCTCCCCGGCAGCGCGCCCGGCTCCAAGTCGGCAGCCAGGCCGGGGTCGGACGCGTCCAGCTCCCCGGTCACCTGGTTCACGTGATAGCCGCCCTCGGTGATCGTCAGCGAGACGATCCTGGTGGCGGGGTCGGTCAGCCGGGCGAGCACCGCCTCGGGGTCGTCGGGTGCGAAGAGGTACCCGACGATCGAGCCGATGACCCGGGGCTCGAGCGTCCCGTCGGGGTACTTCACGACCAGCGTGTAGAGGTTGTCCTGCGCCGCCATCACCTCGGCCATCCGCTTGTCGTGCGGGAGGACGCCGACGCCGACGATGCCCCAGTCGAGTGCCTTGCCGTCGTCCATCAGCTTGTCGAGGTACATCGCCTGATGGGCCCGGTGGAATCCGCCGACCCCGAAATGGACGATGCCGGGGCTGATCGAAGTACGGTCGTACGCCGGTACGCCGACGCGCTCGTCGAGCGACCCCAGGCTTGCCGAGTTGAGTCGTTGCACCGTTGCCTCCGTCACTTGACCGCCCCGAGGGACAGGCCCTGGACGAGCTTGTCCTGTGCCGCGAACCCGGCGATCAGCACCGGCAGCGACACCACCAGGGAGGCCGCGCAGACCTTCGCGAGGAACAGGCCCTGGCTGGTGACGAAGCCGGTCAGGAACACCGGCGCGGTCTGTGCCACGGTACCCGTGAGGACCCGGGCGAAAAGCAGCTCGTTCCAGCTGAAGATGAAGCAGATCAGCGACGCGGACGCGATGCCTGGCATGACGACCGGCGCGACCACCGAGCGCAGCGTGCGGACCAGGCCGGCGCCGTCGACGGAGGCCGCCTCGAGGATCTCGACCGGTACTTCGGCCAGGAAGCTGCGCAGCATCCAGACCGCGATCGGCAGGTTCATCGACGTGTAGAGCACGATCAGCAGCCAGATGTTGTCCAGCAGCCCGGCGAACTGCGCGAACAGGTAGATCGGCAGCAGCCCGGCGACCACCGGCAGCATCTTGGTGGACAGGAAGAAGAACATCACGTCGGTCCACTTCTTCACCGGCTTGATCGACAGCGCGTACGCCGCGGGGAACGCCAGCAGGATGACCAGGATCGTCGACAGGATGCTCGCGGTCAGCGAGTTCGCGATCGACGGCCAGGGACCGGAGTCGAAGAACGACCGGAAGCCGTCCAGGGTCAGCGGCGCGGTGACGTCCGGCGGGTTCTTCGCCGCGTCCTCCTCGTGGTGGAACGAGGTCAGCGCCATCCACAGCACCGGCAGCACGAACAGCACGCCCACGATCCAGGCCAGCGCGCTCAGCGCCAGCCCGCCGCCGCGGTTCTTGCGGCCCGTCACGATCGTCACTTGGCCGCTCATCGGCCCTCCTCCTTGAACAGGGTGGACACCGAGCGGAGCGCGAAGGTCGCGATCAGGATGGTGCCGATCACGACGATGACGCCCGCGGCCGAGGCCCGGCCGTAGTCATGGGCGGTGTAGAAGGTCTGGTAGATCGTGTACGGCAGGTTCGCCGTCCCGAGGCCGCCGGACGTGATCGTGAAGACGGCGTCGAAGTTCTGCACGACGTAGATCGAGCCGAGCAGCGCGCTCAGTTCGAGGTACTGACGCAGGTGAGGCAGCGTCATGTACCGGAAGATGTCCCACTGGCTGGCGCCGTCGATGCCGGCCGCCTCGATCACGTCGAGCGGGCGGCTCTGCAGGCCGGCCAGCAGGATCAGCATCATGAACGGCGTCCACTGCCAGACCAGCGCGAAAATCACCGACCACAAGGGCTGGTTGCTGATCCAGTCGGGCTGTGGCGCGTTGTCGCCGAAGATCCACTTCAGCACGCCGTTGAAGAGCCCGTACTCCGGGTTGTACAGCGCGTGTTTCCACAACAGGGCCGCCGCGACCGGTACGACGAGGAACGGCGTGATCATCATCGTCCGTACCGCTCCCCGGCCGCGGAACTTGCGGTCGAGCAGCAGGGCGATGCCCAGGCCGAGCAGCAGGCTGATGAGGACGACGCCCGCGGTCAGCAGGATGGTGACCCAGATGGCGTGCCGGGTGTTCGCGTCGGTGAGGACGCGGCGGAAGTTGTCGATGCCGGCGAAGCTGCGTTCGTCGGGGTAGTACGCGTTCCAGTTCATGAACGAGGTGATGATCGTGACCACGAACGGGAGCTGGGTGACGATGATCATGAAGACCAGGGCGGGCAGCAGCGGCGCCCGGCGGGCCCAGTCGCCGGTGCTGCGCAGCAGCGTGCCCGGCTTCTTCGGCGGTGTGGCTGTGTGGCGGCCTGGGCGCGCCTCGGTTTCGACACTCATGTCAGCCCTCACTTCGCTTCTCTGGCGCGATAGCGCTCTGCCACGTCGTCGGCGAGTTCCTGGCCGCGTTTCAGCGCCTCGTCGACGCTCATCCGGCCGGCGATCGCGGAGCTGACGTCCTGACTGACCTGGGTCCCGAGATCGGGGAACTCGGGGATGTCGATGAACTGGATGCCGATCGCGGGCCGCGGCTGGGCGCCCGGGTTGCGCGGGTCGGCGGTCTCGATCGCCTGCTTGGTCGGGTCGGCGAACGCCGCCGCCTCCTTGCGGTACTCCGGGTTCTCGTACGTCGAGGCGCGCTTGCCGGCCGGGACGCGGGACCAGCCGAGCTCCTTGCCGACCAGCTCCTCGTACTGCTTGCTGGAGGCCCAGGAGATGAACTTCCAGGCGTTGTCCTTCTTCTTGCTGGCCTCCTGGATGCTCCACGACCAGGCGTACAGCCAGCCGGAGCTGTCGGTCTTCACGACCGGCGCGGGGGCGTACCCCATCTTGCCCTTGACCGGTGAGTTGGGCGCTTCGAGCGAACCGGCGGCGGAGGTCGCGTCGTACCACATCGCCACGTTGCCCTGGACGAGGTTGTTGAGGCACTCGGTGAAGCCGGCCTGCGGGGCGCCGAGCTCGCCGTGGTTGCGGACCAGGTCGACGTAGAACTTGGTCGCCTCGGTGAACTCGGGGGCGTTGACCTTCGCTTGCCAGTCCTGGGTGAACCAGGTGCCGCCGAAGGTGTTCACGACCGTCGTCAGCGGGGCGAACAGCTGGCCCCAGCCTGGTTGGCCGCGCAGGCAGATGCCGCGCATGCCGGGCTGGGCGTTGTCGACCTTCGCCGCGATGTCGGCGACCTGCTGCCAGGTCGGCTTGGCCGGCATCTCGACACCCTTGGCCTGCAGGATGTCCTTGCGGTACATCAGGAACGACGACTCGCCGTAGAACGGCTCCCCGTAGATCTTGCCGTCGTCACCCGACATCGACTCGGTCATCGGCTTCAGGATGTCGTCCTGGTTGAACGCGGTGTCCTTGGCGATGTAGTCCGACAGCGGCGCGATCCACTTGCTCTTGGCATAGATCGGGATCTCGAAGTTGCTCAGCGACGCGACGTCGTACTGGCCGGCCTGGCTGGAGAACTCCTGGCTGATCTTGTCCCGGACGTCGTTCTCCGGCAGGACCGTGTAGTTGACCTTGATCCCGGTCTGTTTGGTGAAGTTGTCCGCGGTCAGCTTCTGCAGGTCCACCATCTGCGGGTTGTTCACCATCAGCACGTTGACGCTGTCGGCGCCACCGCCACCGGCTCCGCCGCCCCACCCGGCGCAGCTGCTCACTCCACTCACCAGGAGGAGTGCGATCGCCACACCTCCGATGCGTTTGCGCTGTTCCAGCACGGGCTGCTCCTTCGCGATCGGCGGGCACTCGCTCATATGAGCAGCACGCTGCTCATCGTTGAGTGAACCGTTTGCCCTGGCGCGTGTCAAGAGTTCGTTGCACAACTGTGCATTGGATTGCTCATTTGAGCGACCTAGCGCTTGGGGTGGGCAGCAGCCACACTGTGCGGTGATGCCTGAGGTCGAGACCCGCCTGCTCGGCGGCACCGCCAACCGTGGCCTGGTGGTACGGGTCGGCGATACCGTACGCCGCCCGCTGCGGCCCAGCAGTCCTGCCGTGCATGCGCTTCTGGACCATCTCCAGGAGGTCGGCTTCGACTCGTCCCCCGCCTTCCTCGGGGTGGACGAGCAGGGCCGGGAAGTACTGACCTACGTGCCCGGCGAGACGGTGCAGGCGCCATACCCTTCGTGGTCGATGACCGACGCGGCACTGGAGAGCGTCGCGCATCTCCTACGGCGCTACCACGAGGCCGTACTCGGATTCGACCCCTCCGGCTACCCGTGGGCCGAGCGAGTGCCCGCTGCGTATGACGACGGACTGGTCGGCCACAACGATCCGAACCTCGACAACATCGTCTTCCGCGACGGGGTGGCGGTCGCGCTGATCGACTTCGACCTGGCCGGTCCTGGGTCGACGCTGTGGGATGTCGCTGCGGCCGTACGCCTGTGGGCACCCCTGCGCCCCGACGCCGACATCCACGACGCCCGCCAAGGCCAATCGCTGACCCGTCTCCGCCGCTTCACCGACGCCTACGGCCTCACCGGCGACGACCGCACCCGCCTGATCGACGCAGCCGCCGCCAACCACATCTGGTGCATGGACTACGTCCGCCGAGGCGCCGAATCCGGCCACCCCTGGTTCCGCCAACGCTGGACCACCGGCGAATCCACCCTCACCGACCGAACCAACGCCTGGTTCACGACCAACCACAACGAACTAGTCAAAGCCTTACAGGCCTAGGAATCCCCCACGCGCCCGTCGGTGCATGCACAACTCCACCGGCAAGCGGATACCCCCGGTGTGTCGGGGGGTTTCGGGTGAGTTGCGTATGCATGGCCGTCCGGTCGGCCGGGGCCGTGGAGGGGCTTCGTGGTTGTGGTGGACGAGGGGCGGGAAGTGAAAGGCCGGGGCGGTGGGAGAATCTCGGGGTGAATGCTCGGGTGGTGTTGCTGGCGGGGCCTTCAGGGGCTGGGAAGTCGCGGTTGGCTGAACTGGTGGGGTTGCCGGTGGTACGGCTCGATGACTTCTACCGGGACGGGGATGACGCGGCAATGCCCCGGTCGCCGTTGGGGATCGTGGATTGGGATGATCCGCGGTCCTGGGACGGCGAGCGGGCGGTGGCTGCGCTCGAGGTGTTGTGCGCCACTGGGGTTGCCGACATGCCGATCTACGACATCGCCGCCGACGGGACCATCGGACATCGGCCTGTGGAGACAGGCGGATCACCACTGATCATTGCCGAGGGCATCTTCGCCGATCAGGTTGCCGGAGCGCTTCGGGAACGCGGTCTGCTGGCGGCGGCGATCTGTGTTCGGCACCACCGGATCGTCACCTTCGTACGCCGGTTCCAGCGCGATCTACGCGAGCACCGCAAGCCGCCGTTCACCCTGCTCCGGCGGGGATTGCTGCTACTGAAGGACGATCCGCGAGTGGTGAAGCGCTGCGTCGACGCCGGCTGCGAACCGCTGCACCCCAAGGCCGCCCGCCGACGCATCACGGATCTCCTCGCCACCGTCGCCGGCTAGGCGGTGCGCGGGGAGTTAGGTGGTTCGGGGGTGGACTTCGGGGTGGGCGGTCCACCACGGGGCGTAGGTGGGGCTGCGGAGGGCGTGGTCTGTGTAGGACGTCGCTATGGCTAGGTAGGTGGATTCGACTTGGTCTTCGGTTAGGCGGGGGCGGCGCCAAGCCAGGATCAGGCGGCCTCTCAGGGGGTCGCCGGTCAGGCGGCGGATTGTCATGCCTTCGGCGCCGGCCGAGGTGGGTTCTACGAGTTGGACGGCTCGGCCGGATTGGATCAGTTGGCGGCCGCCGCCGCTGGGCGCCTCGTAGCGGATCTTGGGGGTGAAGCCGGCTCGGCGGCAGGCGGCTCGGAGGGAGGCCAGGGAGCCGTCGTCGGCGCCGGGTGGGCTGATCCAGGATTCGTTGGCCAGGTCGGCGAGGTTGATTTCCTGTTGGGCGGCCAGGGGGTGGCTGGAGGTCAGGGCGATGAAGAACGGGAGGCGGGGCAGGACCGTGCGTTGAGCCAGCTCGGGCGCGAGGGGGACGTCGTGGTCGTCGCTCATGCCGATGACGGCGAAGTCCGAGCGGTGGTGGGCCAGGGATTGGGCGAGGCTGATGGCCGAGGGGTCCACCTGGACGGTGAGGTCCACAGGGGCCAGGGCTGTTTGGACGCGTTCGACGATGGTGCCCACGCATTCCATGTGGGCTGTGCCCATGTGCAGCTCGGCCGGGCCCGCGGTGGCAGCCATGGTGAGGTCGCCGGCGAAGGAGTCGATGTCGGCCAGGACCAGGCGGGCGCGTTGCAAGGCGCGTTCGCCCAGCGGCGTGGGGCGTACGCCGGTACGGGCTCGTTCGAACAGCTGGCCGCCGAGTGAGCGTTCGAAGCGTTGCAGGAGGCCGGTCAGCGCTGGTTGCGAGATCCCGAGGCGGGCGGCGGCTCTGGTCACGCTGCCGGCGTCGGCGATCGCGCAGATCGCCCGCAGGTGGCGGATCTCGGGATCCATAACGTGAGGCTATCGCCGTTGGGATGACCGGGGAACGGCTCGACGTGCCACGCTCCCAAACACTGCGGATCCCCCACCGCAGCCACGCGGGTTCGCGTGTTCCGCCCCGGAGGAGAACCTGATGACATCCCCACGACTCCAGCGATTACGGCGACAGGCGTCGGTACTGACCCTTGCCACCGTCATCGCCCTGACCGGACTGGCCCTCACCACCAGCCCAGGTCAGGCAGCCACCAGCCAGCAACCGCCGACAACCAAAGCAGGTCCGAGCGGGTCAGCCGACGAGCCCAGCCACGTCACCGATGCCAGTACGCCGGTAAGCCAACGTGCTCCCCTGCCGGCCTCCAAGCAGGAGTTGCGTCGTGACTACGACGGACCAGGACAGGTTGCCACCTTGCCCCGCCCGTCGATGCAGGGCCACAAAGCCGCGGCGACCTGCAACCCCGCTGACTTCACCAGCCGTACCGGCCAAGCTCTCGTCAACCAGATCAAGGCGTCGACGACGGACTGTGTCAACACACTCTTCAACCTGACCGGCACGGATGCGTACAACGCGTTCCGTGAGGCCCAGATGGTCAGCGTCGCGTACGGCCTGCGGGACAACGGATCCGGCTACCCCGGCAACAACTCGACCGGTACCGCCCAGCTGACCCTGTATCTCCGCGCCGGCTACTACGTGCAGTGGTACAACCCCTCAACCGTCGGCACCTACGGCCCAACGCTGCGGACTGCGATCCAGTCGGGCCTGGACAGCTTCTTCGCCAACACGCACGCCTTCGAGGTCAGCGACGCCAACGGGGAGACCCTCGCGGAGGCGATCACGCTGATCGACAGCTCGGCGCAGAACGCCCGCTACCTGTCCGTCGTGAAGCGGATGCTGACCGGCTACAACAACTCGTACAACACGTCGTGGTGGATGCTGAACGCGGTCAACAACGTCTACACGGTGTTGTTCCGCGGGCACCAGCTGCCGGAGTTCGTGGCGGCGGTACAAGCCGACCCGAGCGTGATCGACACCCTCTACGCCTTCGCGTCCAGCCACAAGGATCTACTGTCCGGCGACCAGAGCTACCTGACCTCGAACGCCGGCCGTGAACTCACCAGGTTCCTCCAGTACTCCGCCCTGCTGCCCAAGGTCCGTCCGCTTGCAAAGGGCCTGCTCGGGCAGACCGCACTACAGGGCCCGACGGCACCGCTGTGGGTCGGCGTCGCCGAGCTGGCCGACTACTACGACAAGGCCAACTGCGCGTACTACGACATCTGCAACCTGCAGGCCAAGCTGGCGGCCGTCGTGCTGCCGATCACCCACACCTGCAGCTCGACTCTGCGCATCCGGGCCCAGGAGATGACCACTGCCCAGCTGTCCTCGAGCTGCAGCAGCCTGGCGAGTCAGGACGCCTACTTCCACGGCATAGTCGCCGACCCCGGCCCGGTGGCCAACGACCGCAACACCAGTCTGGAGGTGGTGGTCTACAACTCCAGTACCGACTACCAGACCTATGCCGGAGCGATGTGGGGCATCGACACGAACAACGGCGGGATGTACCTCGAAGGCGACCCGGCCGCGGTCGGCAACCAGGCCCGGTTCATCGCCTACGAGGCCGAGTGGCTGCGACCGGTGTTCGCGATCTGGAACCTCAACCACGAGTACACCCACTACCTCGATGGCCGCTTCGACATGGCCGGTGACTTCGACGCGGGCGTCAGCACTCCGACGATCTGGTGGATCGAGGGGTTCGCGGAGTACGTGTCCTACTCCTACCGCAACGAGACCTACACCGCGGCGATCACCGAGGCTGCCCGGCGTACCTACTCACTGAGCACCCTGTTCGGTACCACCTACAGCAACGACACCACCCGGATCTACCAGTGGGGCTACCTCGCGGTGCGCTACATGCTGCAGTCGCACCGCAGTGACGTGACCACCGTCCTCAACTACTACCGGTCGGGCAACTGGAACGCTGCCGCCAGCTACCTGCGGACCACGATCGGCAGCCGGTACGACGCCGACTGGTACAGCTGGCTGTCCGCGTGCGGGGCGGGGAACTGTGGAGGCGGAGGCGGTACGACCTTGCCCGAGTGCACTGCCGCAGACATCCGCGTGCTGGGCAAGAACTGCCAGCGCGGCAACCGGGGCACGACCACTGGCAACTACGACTACCTCTACATCAACCTGCCGGCCGGTACGACGCAACTGCAGATCACAACCAGCGGTGGTACCGGCAACTGTGATCTCTACTACAACAAGGCCACCTGGGCGACCACCTCCGCCTACACCCAGCGATCGACCGCTACCGGCAACACCGAAGCGATCACCGTCGCCAATCCCCCCGCGGGCTACAGCTACGTCAGCCTGTACGGCGCAACAGGCTGCACCGGCGTCACTGTCAGCACCCGCTACTGATGATCGTTCGTTCCCTCCGCGTGGGTTCTACAGCGCGCGCTCATGTGGAGGGAACGAACCCCGCCGTACTTTGCCTGGCGTTCATCTTTGTCTGGTGGGCTCGCGGGGTAATCCCCTGACCCTGCGGAGGAATCGTGAGGCGAACCGCGCCCGGTGTAGCCGCTGTGGTGTGCGTTGGGCTGGTGTTCTTGGCAGGCTGCGGAAACGACGCGGGGGCGTCGACCGCGCCGGTCGGCGGGAATGAGCAGCCCCCGGCGCCGGCTGATGCTGCTGTGCCTGCTGCCGCTGGTGGGTTGGCCGGGCTGGCCGTCGTACCGGATGGGTTTCAGAAGGGTGTGGCCGGCGAGCCGGCGCAGGTGACCGGGCCGTTCACGCGGCAGAGCTTCGTGGACACGTTGTCGGCTTCGCCTGCTGAGGATCTCGCGCTGCTGTTGAACGCCGGGTGCAAGGAGGGGTACCAGACGTTCCGCTTGAGCACGGATCGACGCAAGCGGGTCACCGTGCAGCTCTTCAAGGCGGCGTCGGCGAGCAAGGCCCGCGACCTGCAGAAGGGTTTCTGGGCGCAGGACGAGCACACCAAGCCGTTCGCAGTACCGGGGGTGCCGGGTGCGTTGACCGACGCGCAGACCGGGGTCGCCGGCGTGACCGGCCAGATCGAGGCAGTCGCAGAGGCCAGCATCACGGTCGGCTCGATGGTCGCCGAGATAACCGTCAGCCAGAGCGGCACGCTGGAGAAGACGCCGGTACCCGACATCAAGCTCGCCACCACAGTGGTCAAGCTCCAGTACCAGCGCCTGACCACCAAGTCCGGCTGACGGTCGCACCGGCCCCAAGATCAGAAGCAGGTGAAGGCGTCCTTGATGACCACGAACGAGGACGGGTCGCTGAAGATGCTCGGGGCTCCCTTGCGGACGGCGAACGCCTTGATTCGTGGACGGCCTGGCTGGTCGGCCCAGGCGCCGCTGATCTTGTCCGCGCCGGCCTCGACCGCCGAGCGCGGGATCGTGTACTTGAACACGCCCCAGTTGTAGGGATCCATCGTGGAAGCGGCCCAGCCGACGAGATCCTGCGCGGCCTTGCAGTCGGACACGAAGTACCGCAGTCCGGTCGACGGGACATCCTTCAGCTTGCCGCTCTGCCGCACCTCGGCGACCTCGGACGGGTTGCCGATCTGGTACAGGGTGATGGTGGGGCTGGTGCCGTTGAGGATGTCCGAGCCCGGTGTGCCGAACGGCGCCGGCAGCGAACCGACGACGGGCGAGTTCATCGCACCGGGCGAGCCGGTGCTCTGCAGGGTGTTGAAGCGGATCGCGAACTTCCCGCCGCTCGAGCAGGCCGGTGCCACCAGGTTCGCCTCGACCTTGAGAGCGTCCAGGATCCAGTAGTTGAACATGGTCGTGCCGGGCGCGGGCGCCAGCGTGGTCGAGAGCTGGCCGGACAGGTTGACCGGAGCGGCTGACCCGCAGAGCCACTGCCACGTGTAGACCAGCGTCGCGGTCTTGCTCGACGGCTGGCCCTGTGCGTTGAACTTCGGCACCGCCCCGAAGTACGCCGTGACGTGCACCGGCTTGGTGGTGTCGACCCAGAGCTTCGCGAGCAGATGGGCATCCCACAGGTCGTCATAGGTCACGCCGGTGTACCCACCACCGAACTGCAGGTTCTTGCCCAGCGCGGTCGGCGCATCCGGGTCGGCCGCCACAGTGGCCGACGGCGTGGATGCCTGTCGTTCGGCAGCTGTCGCCTGACCGGCAGCACCGAGCAGCAGCGCAGCCGCCGTCAGCACCGCTGTGACCAGCTTCGATTTCCCCTGTCGCATCGCGTCGTCCTCCCGAGTGACTTTCCGTGACTCCCGTCAGCCTAGGAGTCACGGAAACGAGCCGGGAAGAGCGATTCGTTGCAGGTACGTGCAAGTTCGGTACTGCGGAATCAGGCCGTGATGCGGTCGATCACCAGTGGGGCCGGGGTGTAGGAGTCGGAGATTGTCACTGCGTCGGTGAGGGATTCCAGGGCTCGCTCGAAGCGGCTTGGATCGTCGGCGTGCAAGGTGAGGAGGGGCTGGCCCTCGGTGACCTGGTCGCCTGGTTTGGCGTGGAGTTGGACGCCTGCGACTGGGGAGACGGGGTCTTCCTTGCGGGCCCGGCCGGCGCCCAGGCGCCAGGCGGCTACGCCTACTGCCAGGGCGTCCAGTTGGGAGAGGACGCCTGAGGTTGTTGCCTTCACCACGTGTTGTTCGGGGGCGATGGGGAGATCGGCGTCGGGGTCGCCGCCCTGGGCTGCGATCATCCGGCGCCAGGCGTCCATGGCGGTGCCGTCGCGGAGCTTTTCGGCGGGGTCGATGTCGGTGACGCCGGCTGCCGCGAGCATTTCCACTGCCAGAGCGACGGTGAGCTCGATGATGTCGGAGGGGCCGCCGCCGGCCAGGACCTCGACGGATTCCCTGACCTCCAAGGCGTTTCCGGCGGTCAGGCCGAGGGGCGTCGACATGTCGGTGAGCAGGGCAACGGTCTTGACCCCGGCATCGGTGCCCAGGGCAACCATGGTGGAGGCGAGTTCGCGGGCGTCGGCCAGGTCCTTCATGAAGGCGCCGGTGCCGACCTTCACGTCGAGGACCAGGGCGCCGGTGCCTTCGGCGATCTTCTTGCTCATGATGGAGCTGGCGATCAGCGGGATCGCCTCGACCGTGCCGGTGACGTCGCGCAGGGCGTAGAGCTTCTTGTCAGCGGGAGCCAGGCCGTCGCCGGCCGCGCAGATGACGGCGCCGACGTCCTCGAGCTGCTGCATCATCTCTTCGTTGGACAGCGCCGCACGCCAGCCGGGGATCGACTCGAGCTTGTCCAGGGTACCGCCGGTGTGGCCGAGGCCGCGGCCGGACAGTTGCGGTACGGCGACGCCGCAGGCCGCCACCAAAGGGGCCAGCGGCAACGTGATCTTGTCGCCGACGCCGCCGGTGGAGTGCTTGTCCGCGGTCGGCCGGGACAGCTTGGCGAAGTCCATCCGCTCACCGGAGGCGATCATCGCTGCCGTCCAGCGGGCGATCTCACGGCGGTTCATCCCGTTCAGGAGGATGGCCATCGCCAGCGAGGACATCTGCTCGTCGGCGACCGCGCCCTTGGTGTAGGCGTCGATCACCCAGTCGATCTGGCCGTCGCTCAGCTCGCCCTTGTCCCGCTTGGTGCGGATGACGTCTACCGCGTCGAAAGACACTATTCCTCCAGTCGTTCAGGCCCGAACGCGTCGGGCAGTAGCTCGCGCAGGGGGCGGCTACCGGTGACGGACTCCACCAGGAGAGTCGGTCCGCCGTGCTCGTGCAGCAGCTGGCGACAGCGCCCGCACGGGGTGAGCAGTTCCTCGTTGTGGTCCACGCAGGTGAACGCGACCAGGCGTCCACCGCCGCTCGCGTGCAGCTCGGACACCAGCCCGCACTCGGCGCACAACGTCAGTCCGTACGACGCGTTCTCCACGTTGCACCCGGCAACGATCCGCCCGTCGTCGACGAGCGCCGCGGCGCCGACCGGAAACCCGCTGTAGGGCGCATACGCCCGCTGCATCGCCTGGACGGCGGCGGCGCGCAGCGCCCGCCAATCAACCGCACCGGCGATTCCCCGCCCTGCGGAAGGGGAATCGCCGGAAGAGGGGTCGGCGGCGGAGCCGCTATTCGGTGACGTAGGGCTCACCGTCCGCCTTGGGAGCTCTCACTCGGCCGACCAGGCCCGCGACGGCGATCACCGTGGCCAGGTACGGGGCCATCAGCAACAGTTCGCCGGGGATCGGGGTCTGGATGATCTGCAGTTGGGACTGGAGCTGGGTGGCGAAGCCGAAGAAGAGCGCCGCGACCATCGCGCCGATCGGGTTCCAGCGGCCCATGATCAGCGCCGCCAGCGCGATGAAGCCGTTGCCCGCGGTCATCCCCTTGTTGAACGACCCGGCGTACCCGACGGTGAAGAACGCTCCACCGAGACCGGCCAGCACGCCGGCCCAGAGCACCGCGGAGTACCGGATGCGCTTGACCCTGATGCCGACGGTGTCGGCCGCCTTCGGGTGCTCACCGACGGCGCGGACGCGAAGGCCCCAGCGAGTCTGGAACAGCACGAAGGTGACGACGGCGACCGCGATGTAGGTCAGGTACACGAGGACCGTCTGCTCGAACAGGATCGGCCCGAAGAACGGGATGTCCCCCAGCAGCGGGATCTTCATCGCCGACAGCACGTCCGGCGTGTTCAGATTGGCGGCGTCCTCCTGCAGGAACTGGTCGAACAGGTACCCCGTGATGCCGGTCGCGAAGACCACCAGCACGACGCCGAGGACCACCTGATTCACCAGGTACTTGATGGAGAAGACGGCCAGCAGCGCGGCCATCAGTACTCCGGACACGGCGGCCGCGATCAGCGCCGCGGCGCCGCTTCCCGTCGTACTGGACACGACCGCCGCCGTGAAGGCGCCGACCAGGAACTGGCCCTCGATCGCGATGTTGATGACACCGGCCCGCTCGCACAGCACACCGGCGAGCGCGCCGAGGATCAGCGGGGTGGCGAAGTTCAGCGTGCCCTGGAACTGGTTGGCCAGCGGGAAGGTCTTGCCCGCCGCGGCCCAGCACAGGAAGGCGCCCAGGAAGCTGACACCCAGTACTGCGGCCAGCCAGCCGGCGTACTTCGTCGGCACCCGGCGCATCACGTACGCCACGGCCGCCACCAGCCCGAACGCCCCGAGCAGCAGCGCGACCGGCTGGGCCGGGATCCCGACCAGGTTGTGCTGGAGGTCGCCGGACACCAACTGGAAGGTGGCCTTGCCGCCCTTGGTGCCGATCGCCAGTCCCAGCCCGATCAGCGCGAAGACGACCATCAGGCCGCCGACCCGCAGCCGGCGGGTCCGCTCGGCCGGCGCCTCGATGACAGCCGGCGCGGGCGCCGGGTCCTGTGCCCGGGAGTCGATCTCGGTCGAGCTCATCCGTTCCAGCCTTTCGCGAGGACGGCTCCGATGCCGCGTTCCTTCGGCAGGAACCGGAAGATCGAGCGCACCAGCGCCGGGGCGGCGACGAAGAGCACGATCACGGCCTGCAGGACGGTGGTCAGGGTCAGCGGCGTCTGGGTCTGCAACTGCATCTGCAGACCGCCCGCGTTGAGGGCGCCGAACAGCAGACCGGCCAGGACCGTGCCGAGCGGCGTACCGCGGCCGAGCAGGGCGACGGTGATGGCGTCGAAGCCGACCGATGCCGCGACGCCGTCGGTCAGCGGCAGGTCCGTGCCGAGCACCTGCTGGGTGCCCGCGAGGCCGGCCAGCGCACCGGCGACCAGCATCGCGACGAAGTACGCCCGGCCGACCGACATACCGGCGGTCCGGGAGGCGTCGGCGTTGGCGCCGACCGCGCGCAGCTCGAAGCCGACCGTCGAGCGGTTCAGCAGCCACCAGACGAAACCGGCCGCGACCAGCGCGAGCAGGAAGCCCACGTGCAGCCGGGTACTACCGAACTGCGGGTACTGCGCGTTCGCGTCCACGATCGGGCTGATCGGGTCCTCGCGACCGGGCCGCTTGAAGGTCGTCGTCGTCAGCAACCACTGGAGCAGGTAGACCGCGACGTAGTTGAGCATGATCGTGACGATCACCTCGTGGGCGCCGGTCCGGGCCTTGAGCAACCCGACCACGCCACCCCACAGCGCGCCGCCGATCAGGCCGGCCAGGATCGCCACGACCAGGTGGATCCCCGGCGGCAGGTGCCAGGCGAACCCGACCCAGGCGGCCAGGATCGCGCCGATGATCAGCTGGCCCTGGGCGCCGATGTTGAACAGCCCGGTCCGGAACGCCAGCGAAACGGCCAGGCCGCCGCAGATCAGCGGCGTCGCCTGGGTCAACGACTCGGTGATCGGCGTGATGCCGCCGAGCGCGCCGGAGGCCAGTGCCTGGTACGAGTCGCCGACGGCGCTGAAGGCCGCCGAGAAGGTGTCCATCGGCGCGGCGCCGAAGTACCCGACCGCTGTCTTCACCTGGTCGTCGCCGATGATGATCAAGATGGCGCCGACCAGCAGCGCCAGCACGATCGCGCTCAGCGAGACCAGGCTCTGGACCGCCCAGCCCGGCAGCGGCCGGCGCCCCGGCTTGGCCGGCTGCGGTTCGGCCGGTACCTGGGCCGGCTCGGTTGTGGTGTCGATACTCATCTAGATGGTTCCCAACGTCGTGGGGTTCTCGATCGCGACCTCGTGCGCCTCGGTCCGGGAGGCGCCGGCCATCATCAGGCCGAGTTCGTCGCGGGGCGTGTCGGACGGGACGACGCCGACCACCTTGCCGCGGTACATCACCGCGACCCGGTCGGACAGCGCGGCGATCTCGTCCAGTTCGGTGGAGACGATCAGTACGGCGGTGCCGTGGTCGCGTTCCTCGACGATCCGGGTGTGCAGGAACTCGATCGAGCCGACGTCGACACCGCGGGTGGGCTGCGAGGCGACCAGCAGCTTCAGCGGCCGGGACAGCTCCCGGGCCAGCACGACCTTCTGCTGGTTGCCACCGGACAGCGAGGAGACGGGCTGGTCCGCGCCCTGGGTGCGGATGTCGAACTCCTCGATCCGCGCGGTCGCGTTCTTCTCGATCTCGTCGGTGTGCAGCATCAGGCCCTTGCCGAACGGCTCGGACCGGAACAGGTCGAGCACCAGGTTCTCGGCGACGCTGAACGGGCCGACGAAACCGTCGTGGCCGCGGTCCTCGGGGACATAGCCGATCCCGGCGTCGAGACGCTCCCGGGTGGAGACCCCGGTCAGGTCCTTGCCGTCCAGCGAGATGCTGCCGGCCGCGATCGGGGTCAGCCCGAGCAGCGCCTCGGCGAGCTCGGTCTGACCGTTGCCCTGGACCCCGGCCACCGCGAGGATCTCGCCGCTGCGGACCTCCAGGTCCACGTTGTCGACGGCGGTGAAGCCACGCTCGTCGATCACCGTCAGGCCGCTGATCCGCAAGACGGCGTCCCCCGGCTGGGCGGGCGCCTTGTCGACCACCAGGTCGACCGCCCGGCCGACCATCATCTCGGCCAGCCCTTCCTCGGTCTCGCCCGGATCGGCCTGGCCGACCACCTTGCCACGGCGGATCACGGTGATCTTGTCCGCGATCGCCTTGACCTCCTTGAGCTTGTGGGTGATGAAGACGATCGAGGTGCCGTTCTCCTTGAGCTGGCGCATCACCGTGATCAGCTCGTCGATCTCGGCCGGCGTCAGCACCGCGGTCGGCTCGTCCAGGATCAGCACCTTGGCGTCGTTGGTGAGCGCCTTGATGATCTCGACCCGCTGCTGGACGCCGACCGGGATGTCCTCGACCAGCGCTTCGGGGTCGACCTCGAAGCCGTACCGCTCGGACAGCTCGGTGACGAGGGCGTCGGCCTTCTTGCGGTCCAGGATGCCGCCGGGGTGGGTGTTCTCCCGGCCGAGCATGATGTTCTCCGCGACGGTGAAGACCGGGATCAGCATGAAGTGCTGGTGCACCATCCCGATGCCGTGCTGGATCGCGTCGCTCGGCGAGGTGATCTTGACCTTCTCGCCGTCGATCAGGATCTCGCCGGAGTCAGGCTGGAGCAGCCCGTAGAGCATGTTCATCAGGGTCGACTTGCCGGCCCCGTTCTCCCCGAGCAGGCAGTGGATCTCGCCCGGCTCGATCACCAGATCGATGTGATCGTTGGCGACCAGGGAACCGAAACTCTTGGTCAGACCTGAGAGCTCTAGATGCATGCGGGCATGCCCCCTTCGAAATGACTTCAGCCTGCAGACGGCGAGCCAGGAAGGGCGGCCCCTTGGCAGGGACCGACTTTCCTGGCTCGCACCGTACTACTTAGTCGTGCTGTGAATCAGGAGGCCTTCGGCTGGGCCTTGGACTCGAGCGTGATCTTGCCGGCGATCAGGTCGGCCTTGATCGTGTCCAGCTCGGTCTTCAGCTCGGCCGGGACCTTGCTGTCGAACTCGTGGAACGGCGCCAGCGAGGTGCCGCCGTTCTCCAGCGTGCCGATGAACTGCTTGTTGTCGAACTTGTTGTCGACCACCGAGGTGATCGCGTCCTGGACGGCGACGTCCATGCCCTTCTTGACGCTGGAGATCAGCACCGAGCAGTACTCCGCGGCGCTGACGCAGCCGTCGGTGTCGACCCAGATCGCGTTGACCTTGCCGTTGCTGGCCTTGGCCGCCTGCAGACCGCCCAGACCGGACGGGCCGGCCACCGGGAAGATGATGTCGGCGCCCTGGGTGATCAGGTTCTGGGCGGTGTTCTGGCCCTTCGCCTTGTCCTCGAAGCCACCGGCGAACAGGCCGGCCTGCTTGGCGTCGTCCCAGCCGAGCACCTGGACGTTCTTCGACTTCTGCTTGTTGTAGTAGCGCACGCCCTCGGCGAAGCCGTCCATGAAGATGGTCACCGGCGGGATCTTCAGGCCGCCGAAGGTGCCGACCTTGCCGCTCTTGGACATCCCGGCGGCCAGGTAGCCGGCCTGGAAGCTGGCCTGGGCGGTGTTGAAGCTCAGCGGCTTCACGTTCTCGATCGGGGTGGCCGGGGCCGAGTCGACGATCGCGAACTTGATGCTCGGGTTCGCCTTGGCCGCCTTGTCGGTGGCGTCCTCCAGCTTGAAGCCGACGGCGACGATCACGTTGCACTTGGCGGCGACCATCGCGGTCATGTTGGTCGGGTAGTCGTTGTCCGACTTCGACTCGGCCTTGACCGGGGTCAGCCCCTTCGCCTTGACGGCGGCCTGGAAACCTTCGTACGACGTCTGGTTGAACGACTTGTCGTCGAACCCACCGGAGTCGGAGACCATGCAGGCCTTGAAGTCCTTGTTGGCGTCGCCGCCAGCCGTGTTCTCAGCCGGCTTGCTGCCACAAGCGGCGACAGCGAGCGTCAGCACGCCCACGATCGCCAATCCCCGCACGTACTTCTTCACCGGACGTCTCCTTTGTCGACCAAGTTCTGTCACCGGCACGCCTTCCCAGGTGCCGCATCCGCAGACTATAGGTGCGCGCCCGCCTTTCTTAGAACGGCAAAAGGGCCTCGATACCGGAAAGTGACCGGCGTGAGTGGCATTGCAACGAAACTTCTGCTGACCGCCCCAGTCCTGTCACGCAGAGTAGTCAAACTGAGGGAGCCAGGGATGGGTAGCGAGACAGTGATCTACAGCGGCGCCGGCGCGGACGGCGATCCGTGGCACGACCTGCCGCGGACCAGTGCGCGGCTGGCGGACGCGCTGGGTGGGCCCGGACTCTCACAGATCGTGAGCAGTGTGGACGAGTTGGCCGAGCTGATCGACCAGGCGGGGGTGCTGGTGGTCAACGCCAGCGCAGATCGGCACGGGCCGACGCCTGCCGATCAACAGTTCGGGCGGCTGGTCGAGAGGTTCCTGGCCGGTGGTGGCGGGTTGCTGGCGGTGCACAGCTCGACGATCGCGTTTCCGGGGCTGCAGAGCTGGCATCGGACGGTGGGGGCGAGGTGGGAGCACGGCAAGACGTTCCATCCACCGCTGGAGCGCACGCTGGTACGGCGTACCGGGGTCGAGCACCCGATCGCCGACGGGCTGGGCGACTTCTGGGTCGAGGACGAGCGGTACTCGGATCTCGTGCTCGTCGACGGGATCGAGGCGCTCTACGAGCACACCCACGAAGGCGCCACGCATCCGTTGCTGTGGGCCCGTGAGGTCGGCGGCGGGCGGGTCGTGTACGACGCGCTGGGCCATGACGAGCGCTCCTACGACGCCCCTGAGCGGGTGGAGTTGCTGCGACGCAGTGCCGGATGGTTGCGGGGTTGATGCAAGGATTGTGGGATGACGACTTCGCACAGCCTGCGTCTCGCGGACGTGAAAGCACGCGTCGACGAGGTGCGGGATGAGGCAGTCGCGGTACGCCGTGACCTGCACGCCCACCCCGAACTCGGCTGGCACGAAGTCCGTACGACGGAACTGCTCGCGCGGCGGCTGACCGAGGCCGGCCTCTCGCCTCGCGTGCTGCCGACCGGCACCGGGCTGATCTGCGACATCGGCTCGGGCGACACGTGTACCGCGCTGCGGGCCGACATCGACGCGTTGCCGGTGCCGGACGCGGTCGACGCTCCGTGGCGGTCGACGATCGATGGAGCGGCGCACGCATGTGGGCACGACGTCCACACGGCCGCCCTGCTCGGGGCTGCCCTGGTGCTTGCCGGGATGGCGCGCGACGGGGTGCTCGATCGGCGGGTTCGCCTGATCTTCCAGCCCGCTGAGGAGGTCATGCCGGGCGGTGCGCTCGGGGTGATCGCGGCGGGCGGGCTGGACGGCGTACGGCGGATCTACGGCCTGCATTGCGATCCGCGGCTCGACGTCGGGCAGATCGGCCTGCGTACGGGTGCTTTGACGGCTGCCGCGGACCGGATTCTGGTGCGGTTGACCGGGCCGGGTGGGCACACGTCGAGGCCGCATCTGACCGCGGACCTGGTGTATGCGCTGTCCACGCTGGTGACCGAGTTGCCGGCTGCGCTCTCGCGGCGGGTCGATCCTCGCGCTGGAATGTCGCTGGTGTTCGGGCGGATCACGTCGGGGTCGGCGGCCAACGCGATCCCGGCTCGTGGCGAGGTGGAGGGCACACTGCGCTGCCTCGACGTCAACGCCTGGCGGCTCGCTGCCGAGTTGATCCCGACGCTCGCGGAGCAGCTGGCCGCGCCGTTCGGGGTGGAGGTGGACACCGAGGTCACGCACGGCGTGCCGCCGGTGATGAACGACGCCGGCGCGATCGACGTGTTCCGCGCGGCCGTCGAGCAGACGATCGGGCCGGGCGCGATCGCCCCGACCGACCAGAGCCTGGGCGGCGAGGACTACGCCTGGTACCTCGAGCACGTGCCCGGCGCGATGGCCCGCCTCGGCGTCCGCCCGGTCGGCGTCGAGACGGCCGCCGACCTGCATACGCCGGGCTTCAACCCTTCGGAGGAAGCCATCGCGCTCGGCACCGGCGTACTGACCGCTGCCGCTCTGCTGGACTAGAAGGTGTCGGCGGGGACGTAGACGCCCCAGACGGCGCGGAGGGCGTTGCTGACCTCGCCTACGGTGGCGCGGGCCTTGAGGGCTTCCTTCATCGGGTAGAGGCAGTTGTCGTTGCCCCGGGCAGCGTTCTGGAGATCGCTGAGCGCCTTGTCGACGGCCGCCTGATCGCGTTCGGCCCGGAGCCGGGCGAGGCGCTCGACCTGCTGCGCCTCGATCAGCGGGTTCACCCGGAGCGGCTCGTAGGGCTCTTCTTCAGCGACGCGGTACTTGTTCAGGCCGACCACGACCCGCTCAGCGCTGTCGATCTCCTGGGCGATCCGGTACGCCGACCGCTCGATCTCCTGCTTCTGGAACCCCTTCTCGATCGCCGCGACCGCGCCACCGAACTCCTCGACCTGGTCCATCAGCTCGCGCGCCGCCGCCTCGACCTCGTCGGTCAGCGACTCCACGACGTACGAACCGGCGAACGGATCGACCGTCGCGGTGATGTCGGTCTCGTACGCGAGCACCTGCTGCGTGCGCAGGGCGAGCCGGGCAGCCTTCTCGGTCGGCAGCGCGATCGCTTCGTCGTAGGAGTTGGTGTGCAGCGACTGGGTGCCGCCGAGCACGGCCGCGAGGCCCTGGATGGCGACCCGGACCAGGTTGACCTCGGGCTGCTGCGCGGTCAGCTGGACGCCGGCCGTCTGGGTGTGGAAGCGCAGCATCAGCGACTTGGGGTTCTTGGCGCCGAACTCGTCCCGCATCACCTGCGCCCAGATCCGGCGGGCCGCCCGGAACTTGGCGACCTCCTCCAGCAGCGTCGTGCGCGAGACGAAGAAGAAGCTCAACCGAGGAGCGAAGGTGTCGACGTCGAGGCCCGCGGCAACGGCGGTCCGGACGTACTCGATGCCGTCGGCCAGCGTGAAGGCGATCTCCTGCGCGGGCGTCGCGCCGGCCTCGGCCATGTGGTAGCCGGAGATCGAGATCGTGTTCCAGCGCGGCAGCTCGGTCTGGCAGTACGCGAAGATGTCGCTGATCAGCCGCAGCGACTCCTTCGGCGGGTAGATGTAGGTGCCGCGGGCGATGTACTCCTTCAGCACGTCGTTCTGGATCGTGCCGGTGAGCTTGTCACCGGAGACGCCCTGCTCCTCCGCGACGAGCTGATAGAGCAGCAAGAGCACCGAGCCGGGCGCGTTGATCGTCATCGAGGTGGAGACCTGGTCCAGCGGGATCCGGTCGAACAGCACCCGCATGTCGTCGATCGAGTCGATCGCCACCCCCACCTTGCCGACCTCGCCGTGCGCGATCTCAGCGTCGGAGTCGTAGCCCATCTGGGTCGGCAGGTCGAAGGCGACGGACAGTCCCATCGTGCCGGCGTCGATCAGCTGGTGGTACCGCTGGTTCGACTCGGCGGCGGTCCCGAACCCGGCGTACTGCCGCATGGTCCACGGCCGCTGCGTGTACATGGTCGGGTAGACGCCCCGGGTGAACGGATACTCCCCTGGCGCGCCCAGCTTCTCCGCAGCGTCGAACCCTTCGAGCTTCTCCGGCCCGTAGACCGCCTCGAAGTCCCATCCCGACTCGGTCTGATGACTCATCCCTCAACCGTAGGCCGAACCACCCAGCCACTGGTACACACCGTGCTGGTGACATCCAGCACGGTGCGTGACCTAGGTCTCGCACTCGGGCTTGAACGGGTCGCTAGGGTTGCTGGTCGCCGGGGGCCGGCCCCTGGCGTTTGGGTGCTGGTTGCTGGGTGGTGCCGGCTGGTTGCCTGGTGGTTACTCGCTGGTCGGGGACGCTTCGGCTGGGGATCGACGCCGTGTCACGGGAGTGTCGCCCAGGGTTCATGCGGGGTCGGGACTCTCGCAGTGTGCGCATAGTGATGGTCGCCGAGTCCTTCCTGCCGCAGATCAATGGTGTGGCGAACACAGCTCGCCACGTCACCGATCGGCTGCTGGCCCACGGGCACCAGCTGCTGATCATCGCCGCCGGGCCCGGGCCCGACACCTACCAGGGAGTCCGGGTGATCCGGGCGCGTAGCTTCGGGATCCCCGGCTACAAGGAGTTCCCGGTCGGGCTGCCCGATCCGGCGATCGAACGCGCGATGGCGGACTTCAAGCCGGACCTCGTTCACCTGGCGTCGCCCTTCATCATCGGCGCCTACGGGCTGCGCAGCGCGCGCCGGCTCGGGCTGCCGACGGTGGCGATCTTCCAGACCGACCTGGCCGCGTTCGCCCGGCAGTATCCGTGGTTCGCGAAGGCGGACCGGGGCATCACGGCCTGGATCCGCCGGGTGCACTCGCGGGCGGATCGCACGCTGGCGCCGTCGTCGGCGTCGGTGGCTCAGCTGGTGCAGGCGGGGGTTCCGCGCGTGCACACCTGGGGCCGCGGGGTGAACCTCGATCTGTTCGACCCGGCCAACCGCGACGAAGCCTGGCGCCGGGAGATCTCGCCGGACGGCAAGCCGATCGTGGGGTACGTCGGCCGGCTGGCCGCGGAGAAGAAGGTCAAGCGGCTGGCCGAGCTGGACGGGCTCGACTGCCGGCTGGTGATCGTCGGCGACGGGCCGGACCGCGCGAGCCTGGAACACACGTTGCCTGACGCAACGTTCCTGGGGATGCGCCGCGGTACGGACCTGGCGTCGATCTTCGCCGGGCTGGATGTCTTCGTGCATACGGGTGAACACGAGACGTTCTGCCAGACGATCCAGGAAGCGCAGGCTTCTGGCGTGGCGACGGTCGGACCGGCCGCGGGCGGACCGCTCGACCTGATCCGGCCGGGGGTGAACGGGTTGCTCTTCGAGCCTGGCCGGCCAGGGTCGTTGCGGCAGGCGGTCGCGCAGATGCTGGACGACCCCGCGCGGCGGCAGGCGATGGCCGAGGCCGGACAACGACGAGTACAGACAAGGACTTGGCCTGCAGTGGTCGACGATCTGGTGAACAAGCACTACGCCGAGGTGCTCCAGGAGGCGGCCACGCGTGGCTCCCAAGCCCGTACTTCGTGGTCGCGGCGGGCCGCATGAACCTACGGATCGCCCAGCTGGCCAACTTCGTCGGGCCGACGTCAGGCGGGATGCGGACCGCGATCGAGCATCTCGGCCAGGGGTACTGCGAGGCCGGCGCCGACCGGATCCTGATCACGCCCGGCGAACGGGACTCCGTGATCGAGACCGAGGTCGGCACGATCGTCCGGATGAAGGCGCCCAAGGTCGGCGGCGGCTACCGGTTGATCACCGACCCGTGGAAGGTGATCGAGACGCTGGAACGCTTCCGGCCGACCACGGTCGAGATCTCCGACAAGTCCACTTTGTTGCCGGTGGCAAGGTGGGCACGCAGAAACGAGATCGGCTCGGTGCTGTTCAGCCACGAGCGTCTGGACGCGATGCTGTCGCTGCGGACCGGCCGCCAGCTGGGGGTCGCGGCCGGCGTCGGAGCGCTCTACAGGCTGCTCAGCCGGACGTACGACGCTGTCGTCGTGACGTCCCGCTATGCGGCAGCCGAGTTCGACGAGGTCACCACTCCACTCGTCCGCATCCCGCTCGGTGTCGACCTCGAGACCTTCCACCCGTCGCTCGCCACTCCGGTGGACGACGGAGTGCTGAAGCTGGTCCACGCCGGCCGGCTGTCCCGCGAGAAGAGTCCGCACCTCGCAGTTGCCACGGCAGCTGAGCTGCACAAGCGGGGCGTGAAGCTGCGGATGGATGTCTATGGCTCCGGGCCGCATCTCGACGAGTTGGTCGCGATCGCCGGCCGCGCGCCGATCACCTTCCACGGCTACGTCGACGGCCGGGTCAAGCTGGCCCGCCACCTGGCCGAGGCCGACATCGCGTTGTCGGTGTGTCCGGGTGAGACCTTCGGGCTCGCAGTACTGGAGGCTTTGGCCGCCGGTACGCCGGTAGTCACCGCCGACACGGGTGGAGCACGAGAGCTGGTCGACGAAACCTGCGGCCGCTGGGGACGCCCGACGCCGGCAGCGCTCGCGGACGCAGTACTGGACCTGGCCAAGGTCCCCGGCCGCAGAGCCGCGGCCCGCCGGCGAGCCGAACTCTACGACTGGGATTCCTGCATCCAGCACATGCTCAACCTGCACACGCGTCTGGCCTCGAAGCGAATGGCCGCCTGAGCCCGGATTGCAGGAAGCTGCAACGGAGGTTGCCGCCAGACCCTTCCCTGCTGTAGTCATTGACCTCCCTGCCCGGCCTTCGGGGGCCTGCCGGAATCGCCTGCTCTGGAGATTCGATGCGTCGCGCCCGCAAGACCGTCCTGCTCCGCACTGCCCTGGCCGCGGCTCTCGCGGCCATCACCGTGCCGTTCATCGCCCATGCCGCCTTCGGTGACGAGGCCGTCACAGCCCCGACCGCCCAGGTGTTCCCGACCCGGCAGGGCGTCGGCATCGTCTGGAGCGACGTCGACGCAGCGGGCTACCGCGTGGAGCGCAGGCAAGCCGCCGCCGACTGGCAAGACGTCAGTGGCACGCTCGCGGCCTCGGCCACCAGCTGGATCGACGAGTCCATCCCGGCCGGCAGCGCCGCGGAGTACCGCGTCATCGGTGAGTCCGACTCCGCTCCTGCCACGAGCCCCTCGGTCACTGCCACCAGAGTCGAAGAACCCCCAGCCGTCGGCGACATCGACGCCCTCGCCCTGGACGCGAACCGCGGCGCAGGAGTCACCTGGCTCCAGAACGAGACCGCCACACCAGTCACGGCCTCAGCACCGGCCGACGGTTCCCGGGTCCTTTCCGCAGGCTCGCTCAAGGTGAAGCTTCCGGCGTTCATCGCCGGACCGGGCAACTACGACCTGCCCCAGGTCGCACTGACCCAAGGCGATCGAACGTGCAGCACAGAGGCTGTCCTGCGGGTCAAGGCGGTCAGCTACACGCCCGACCTGCAACTCGAAACCTTCGCGGCATCCCTGGCCGCCTGGTCGTGTGCGGGCTCTGCCGTGACCGTGGCCGCGGAACTCCGTTTCCACAGCGCGATCGGCTACCAGGCCCTGTCCGTCACACCGGACAAGCTGGACGCCGGCCGGGTCGAGGTCGGGAGCTCCGTGAACCAGACGGTCACCCTCAAGAACACCGGCACCGAGGCAGTGAAGTTCGGCCCCATCGCGCTCAACAACGGCGCAGGACCGGACTGGACGCTGGCCCGCGAGTGTGGGCAGTCCTTGCCCGCAGGCGCTTCGTGCACGCTGACGGTGAAGTTCCTGCCGGACGAAGGGCGGGCGGGCTACTGGGCCCGGCTGACGATCGAGGACTCCACCACGCTCAACCGGCACACCGTCGAGATGACCGGCACAGGCACCTCGCTGCCGAAGGCACCGCAGTCCATCAACGTCGTACCCACCTATCGGGGCCTCGCGCTGCGGTGGCAGGACTGGCCGTCCGCGGGAGGCACTCCGGTGCGTGGCTACTTCCTGCACCGCTACCTGGACGGTCAGGAGACGACGCAGTGGGTCGACGCCGGTTCGAGCTGGGCGGGGTGGATCACGGTCACCGAGACCGTGCCGAAGCCAGGGACGGAGTACGCGCTCTCGGTCGTCAACGAGATCGGCGACGGCCCGATCGGGGCCCGGGTGAAGGCGGCTCGCCCGACAGCGCAGATCGCCCTCACCGAGGGACCTGCCGGGACTCGCGAACTGACGGCTGCCACCCTGGACGGCACTGTCGTCGGGTTCGCGGTCGGCCCCGACTCGGTCACGCCGAAGGCGGCCCTCGCCAGTGCGCCGGACGGCCGTTCGCTCGCCTTCGTGACGAGCAACACGGACAAGGTTTTGTGGGCCCAGCGGGTGGCTCCGGGCGGAATCGGCGTGCCGCTGAAGTTGTGGACGTCCCAGGCAGCGATCACCCATCTGTCCTGGTCCCCGGACGGCACTCGGATCGCCTTTCAGACACCGGAGAACGGCACGCCCTGTGTCTCCGTCATCTCGGCGGCCGGTGGTACGCCGGAGAAGGTCGCGTGCGACGTCACCAGCCCGAGCTGGATGCCGGACGCGCAGACCCTGATCGTCGTCGACCGGCGGCTCGCTGGTGACGACCGGTTCGCCCGGATCCAGGCGAAGGCGGGCGGCGCGCGGGTGGCGACGTTGGCGGCGCCGACGGCGGCCGCGGACGGTATGCCGGTCCGGGTCTCACCCGATGGCAGGTTGGTTGCCTTCGGCTCCGGCAGCACCGTGAGGCTCATCGACTTCACCTCGGCGTCGGTACTGACGAGCCCGCCGCTACCTGCGCCGATCCGCTCGCTCAGCTGGGACCCGGACGGCGAGCAGTTGCTCGCACTCGGTGTCGACGACCAGGTCCACAGGCTCAACCCCGGGCGGCTGGAGCAGACTCCGACCAAGCTGCCCGGCGGCCCCGCGGGCCATCGGCTGGATATCGCCTGGCAGCGGCTCGGACTGACGATCGCGCCGACAGCAGGTGTCCTCGGCCCTCAGGTCTCCATCGGCTTCGACGCTTCGGCCTTGTTGCCGGGGACGACGTTCACCTGTGCTGTGGACGGAAGTACGCCGGCCGCGTGCACCTCGCCGTATGTGGCGACGAACCTGCGCTCGGGAGAGCAGACCCTGACGATCACTGCCACAGAACCCGACGGCCGGGTGACCAAGGCGTTCCGGACGTTCACCGTCGACGCCACTGGTCCGGTGGCGCGGACGCTGGCGCCGGCGTACCAGGGGTCGACGGCCACGACGGCCGCGGTGAAGGTGACGGCCACGGATGCCAACGGGGTCGCGACGTACGACGTGCGGTACCGCCGGGCGTCGTACGCCGGGGCATACAGCGCGTATGTGCAGCCGTGGACGAACACGACCGCGACCTCGATGAACCTCGCGATGGCGGCGGGCTACGAGTACTGCGTCTCCGTCCGGGCGAAGGACAAGCTCGGGAACGTCGGCCAGTGGAGTGCGGAACGGTGTTTCTCACGGCCGATGGACGACCGGTTGTTGACCTTGGCAACGACTGGCTGGACGCGGGCCTCGGGGTCGGCGTTCTACCTCGGCACGACGACGCAGACCTCGGCGTACGGGAAGGCTCTCACCCGGAGCGTGCAGGGCAAGCGGTTCTTCCTGGTCGCGACCCGATGCCCGACCTGTGGGTCGGTCGCGGTCTACGCGGGCAGCAAGTACCTGACCACGCTCAATCTGGCCTCTCCGACCACACAGCGGCAGGTGCTGCTCGGACTGCCCGTGCAGACCACGCTCTTCAGCGGCACGCTGACCTTCAGTACCCGCTCGACGGGCAAGCTCGTCCAGATCGACGGTCTCGCGGTGGGCCGCACCTGACCAGGCGCCGGAGGCCCCGTCGTACGGCGGAGCCTCCGGTCAGCACTCAGGTCAGGTGGTCGTAGTGGCCGCGGGCCCAGGCTGCGTGCCGGTCCGCGGAGAAGCGGACGACCGCGCGGGCGTCGACAGGGATGGATGCCCCGAAGTTGCCGTACAGCCGGTCGTACTCGAAGACGTCGAGGGCCTTGGCGACCCGGTCGACGACGGCGCCCGAGAGCGGGATGCGGTTCGGGTAGCTGCGCATGAAGCTCACCGACGTACGGTCCGGGTTGGCGAAGATGGTGTCGCCGGCCAGGATCACTCCCTTGCCCTCGGCCCCTTCCGCCCAGTGCACGACCGCGCTGCCCGGGAAGTGCCCGCCCGGCTGGATCAGCGTGACGCCCGGCAACAGGTCCAGGGTGCCGGACCAGAGCTTGATCGCCTCGTCGTCGCGCGCCACCCACTGCTTGTCGGCCTCGGACACATACACCGGTACGCCGCCGAGCCGCTTGCTCCACTCGACCTGTACGCCGTACATGTGCGGGTGACTCGCGATGATCGCCTTGACCTCGCCCAGCGCCCGCACCTGCTCGACCGCCTCGTCATCCAGGTACCCGATCGGGTCCCACAGCAGGTTGCCCTCAGCGGTCTGCACAACCATCGACTGCTGCCCGATCCCCGCACTGGGCGTCGAGGTCACCCCGTGCAACCCGGGCTCAACCTCCTTGACCTCCACCTTGTACCCCGCCGCGGACAGCGCCTCGAGCGTCGTCCAGTGCTGCCCATCAGCAGGCACCCACTGCCGCTCGTCCGCGCAGATGGCACACACCTCGACCTGCTCGGAATGCTCCACCGCACAGGTCTCACAGATCCAGAAACTCACTGTCGTCCCCTCTCCTGTTGTCACCGATGCCCACGCTAGGCCCGAAAAGGTTCGCCGGCACGGGCCAATCCGCCTCCCGGAGCGCGGTCCACTGGATCGTCGAGCTTCAACCACGCTTGAGGTCAATCGCTCCTCTTGCCTGTAACCTGCTCAGCCGGTTACATTGCGGAGATGAACGCGCTGGAGTTCCGGTTCCAGACCGGCAGCCTGTCCACGGATCTCGTGGCGACCGTCGGCCGCCGGCTCGCGGGCGGGCTCGAGCGCCTCACGAGCACGACCCGCCTGACCGACTGGCTGACGGAGGCAGAGCTGCTCGAGGCCGGCCCTGTCGCCGCCAGCTCCGAGCGGCGGCAGGTCGTTGGCACCGAGCTCCGGCAAGCCCAAGAGCTGCGCGAGGCGACGTACCGGCTGATGCTCAGCCGGATCACCGGTCAGCCCGCCACGGCGGCTGACTGCCGCGTGCTCAACGGGTGGGCGCGAAAGCGTCGACCGCCACCTCAGCTGCGCGAGGACGGGTCACTCGCTCCGCAGCGGGCTGCCACCGACGATGTCGCGATGGCCCTCGGAGTCATCGCGCGCGACGCGATCGACGTGCTGACCGGCGACCGCGCACAGTACCTGCGGGCCTGCGAGGCGGGCGATTGCGGGATGCTCTACCTCGACCACTCTCAAGGCCGGACCCGGCGCTGGTGCTCGATGAAGGAGTGCGGCAACCGAGCCAAGGTCGCCGCCCATCGGGCCCGCCAACGGGAAGGCGCCACCTCATGATCCAGCATCTGCGAGTGACAGTCTCCAGTACTACGTTGCACACCGTCATCGCCGGCGACGGCGATCCCGTCGTACTCCTGCACGGCTGGCCGGTGACCTGGTACCACTGGCGCCACCTCATTCCAGTGCTTGCCCGCAAGCACACCGTGATCGCCCCAGACCTGCGCGGACTGGGTGACTCCGACCGTCCACTCGGGGCCTACGGCAAGGAAGCGCTCGCCGCGGACATCGCCGAACTCACCGACCAGCTGACTATCGGGCGGTTCGCGCTGATCGGCCATGACTTCGGCGGCTCCGTCGCCTGCGCACTGGCTGCCGCCCATCGGGACAAGGTGAGTCGACTGGTGATCGAGGAGGAACTGCTGGCGGGGTGCCCAGTCGACCCCGATCTGGTCAGCCTGCGGTACCCGCGCTGGCATAACGCGTTCCACGCCGTTCCCGACGTACCGGAGTTGCTGATCACGGGTAAGGAACGTGAGCATCTGGGCCTCTTCTGGAGCCTCACCGGGAGTGGCAGACCGTTCTCGCGGTCCGTGATCGAGGAGTACGAGCGGACCTACCTCACCCCCGGCGCTCTGCGGGTCGGACTGTCCTACTACCGATCAGGCTCCGAGGACGCCGAACTCAACCGCCGGACGGCCCTTCAGCCGCTGGAGTTGCCCGTGCTCGCGATCGGTGGGGACGAGGGCATGGCGACCGCGGTCGAGGCTTCCGTGCGGCAGATCGCCTCCGACGTCTCAGGGGTGGTCGTCGACCGTTGCGGCCACTATCCGGCCGAGGAGCATCCGGACCAGGTCGCGGGGCTGATCGAGGCGTTCCTGTCCTGAGGAGGCGGTCGAGAGCGATGTCACACGTGGGCGGCGCTGTGGTGGGGTGGGGCGGGGATAACATCAAGAACGGCCTGGTTCCCTGCCGGGTCGAGCCGATCGCGGCCCCTTTCGCTGAACTGACGCCCCGGAGTCGCCGCGCCTACCGGCTCTGGTCTGTCGTCCGATCGGAGGATCGGTTTGCCCAGCAAGCCAGTCGGCACCCTGTACCGCGGCCACGAGGGCATGTGGTCGTGGGTGGCGCACCGGATCACCGGCGTCGGGATCTTCTTCTTCCTCCTCGTGCACGTGCTGGACACCGCGCTGGTCCGGGTCTCCCCGGAGGCGTACAACGAGGTCATCGGCACCTACAAGAACCCGATCGTCGGCCTGATGGAGGTCGGGCTGGTCGGGGCGATCCTGTTCCACGCCTTCAACGGCATCCGGCTGATCCTGATCGACTTCTGGGCCAAGGGCCCGCGGCACCAGCGCAAGCTGATGATCGGCGTCGGCGTGGTCTGGGTGCTGCTGTTCGTGCCGTTCGTGATCCGGCACCTGAGCCACGTCTTCGGCGGGGAGTGACCATGTCAGAGATCGCAGCCCCACGCTCCTCCAGCCGGTCCCGGTCACTCAAGGGCGGCGGCCGCAACCGGTCCGGCCAGACCAACTTCGAGCTCTACAGCTGGCTGTTCATGCGGCTGTCCGGCATCGCCTTGGTGGTGCTGGTGCTCGGCCACCTGTTCACCAACCTGATGCTCGGCGGCGGGATCACCGCGCTCGACTTCGGCTTCGTGGCCGGCAAGTGGGCCAACCCGCTGTGGCAGGTCTGGGACCTGCTGATGCTCTGGCTGGCGATGCTGCACGGCACCAACGGGATGCGCACGATCATCAACGACTACGCCGAGAAGGACCAGACCAGGTTCTGGCTCAAGTCGCTGCTGATCACCGCGGCGATCGTGATCGTCGTGCTCGGCACCCTGGTCATCTTCACCTTCGATCCCTGCCTAGACCCGGACAGCACGCTGTCGGTCTGCAAGTAAGGACAGTTCAAGATGCAGCGGCATCAGTACGACGTAGTGATCGTGGGCGCGGGTGGCGCCGGTATGCGCGCCGCGCTCGAGTCGAGCAAGCGGACCCGGACCGCGGTGCTCACCAAGCTCTACCCGACCCGGTCGCACACCGGCGCGGCCCAGGGCGGCATGTGCGCCGCGCTGGCCAACGTCGAGGAGGACAACTGGGAGTGGCACACCTTCGACACGGTCAAGGGCGGTGACTTCCTGGTCGACCAGGACGCCGCCGAGGTGATGTGCCGCGAGGCCGTCGACGCGGTCCTCGACCTGGAGAAGATGGGCCTGCCGTTCAACCGGACGGCCGAGGGCAAGATCGACCAGCGCTTCTTCGGCGGTCACACCCGCAACCACGGCGAGGCGGTCGTCCGCCGGTCCTGCTTCGCGGCGGACCGGACCGGCCACATGATTCTGCAGACGCTGTACCAGCAGTGCATCAAGCAGAACGTGGAGTTCTTCAACGAGTTCTACGTGCTGGACCTGCTGATGGTGGCCGGCAAGGCGACCGGCGTGGTCGCGTACGAGCTGGCCACCGGTGAGCTGCACATCTTCAACGCCAAGTCGATCGTGTTCGCCTCGGGCGGCTTCGGCAAGGTCTTCCGGACCACGTCGAACGCGCACACGCTGACCGGCGACGGGATGGGCATCGTCTGGCGCAAGGGCCTGCCGCTGGAGGACATGGAGTTCTTCCAGTTCCACCCGACCGGCCTGGCGGGCCTCGGCGTACTGCTGTCGGAGGCCGCTCGTGGTGAGGGCGGCATCCTGCGCAACAGCGACAACGAGCGGTTCATGGAGCGGTACGCGCCGACGGTGAAGGACCTCGCGCCGCGCGACATGGTGGCCCGCGCGATGGCGAACGAAGTACGGGAAGGCCGTGGCTGTGGGCCCGACAAGGCCTACGTGATGCTCGACCTGACCCACCTCGAGCCCGCGCACATCGACGCCAAGCTGCCGGACATCACCGAGTTCGCCCGCACGTACCTGGGCGTCGAGCCGTACACCGAGCAGATCCCGGTGTTCCCGACCGCGCACTACGCGATGGGCGGCATCCCGACCAACATCAAGGGCGAGGCGCTGGCCAACAACGACGACGTCATCCCCGGCCTGTACGCCGCGGGCGAGGTCGCCTGCGTCTCGGTGCACGGCGCCAACCGGCTCGGCACCAACTCGCTGCTGGACATCAACGTGTTCGGCCGGCGGGCCGGGATCGCGGCCGCGGAGTACGCCGAAACCGTCGACTACGAAGAGCTGCCGGACCGCCCCGAGACCTTCGTGGTCGAGCTGATCGAGGGCATGCG
The DNA here is from genome assembly GCF_039537185.1 of Kribbella ginsengisoli. Lineage (NCBI taxonomy): Bacteria > Bacillati > Actinomycetota > Actinomycetes > Propionibacteriales > Kribbellaceae > Kribbella > Kribbella ginsengisoli. The sequence continues at coordinate 121,824 of NZ_BAABAA010000013.1, forward strand.
GAACGCGACCGGCACCGAGCGGGTGGCCGCGATCCGGGCCGATCTGCAGGCGACGATGGACATCAACGCGCAGGTGTACCGGACCGAGGGCTCACTGAAGCAGGCGCTCACCGACATCGAGGCGCTGAAGGTCCGGTTCGCGAACGTTTCCGTGCAGGACAAGGGCAAGCGGTTCAACACGGACCTGCTGGAGGCCGTCGAGCTGGGCTTCCTGCTCGACCTGGCCGAAGTACTGGTGGTGTCGGCGCTGGCCCGCAAGGAGTCCCGGGGCGGGCACTTCCGCGAGGACTACGACAAGCGCGACGACGTGAACTTCATGCGGCACACGATGGCCTACCGGTCGATCGATGCCGAGGGCAACGTCAATATCCGGCTGGACTACAAACCCGTCGTACAGACCCGTTACAAGCCGATGGAGCGGAAGTACTGATGGACGTCAAGGTCAAGATCCTTCGGTACAACCCCGAGGTGCTCGACGAGACCGAGTGGGTGACGTATGCGGTCACCCTGCAGCCGGGCGACCGGGTGCTGGACGCGCTGCACAAGATCAAGTGGGAGCAGGACGGCACGCTGACCTTCCGGCGGTCCTGCGCACACGGCGTCTGCGGCTCGGACGCGATGCGGATCAACGGCCGCAACCGGCTGGCCTGCAAGACGCTGATCAAGGACCTGAACCCGGACAAGGAGATCACCGTCGAGCCCATCAAGGGCCTGCCGGTGCTCAAGGACCTGGTCGTCGACATGGAGCCGTTCTTCGACGCGTACCGCTCCATCATGCCGTTCCTGGTCACCGACGGGCACGAGCCGAGCCGGGAGCGGATCCAGTCGCAGTCCGACCGGGAGCGCTTCGACGACACCACCAAGTGCATCCTCTGCGCCGCCTGCACCACGTCCTGCCCGGTGTTCTGGTCCGACGGCCAGTACTTCGGCCCGCAGGCGATCGTCGGCGCCCACCGGTTCATCTTCGACAGCCGCGACGAGGGCACCGAGCAGCGGCTGGAGATCCTGAACGACAAGGAAGGCGTCTGGCGCTGCCGGACCACCTTCAACTGCACCGAGGCCTGCCCGCGCGGCATCGAGGTCACCAAGGCCATCCAGGAAGTGAAGCGAGCCCTGATCTTCCGCCGGGTCTGATGCAACCGAACCCACTCCCCGGGAGTCGTGCTGACAAAGGGGTCCGAACTGGGGAGTGGTGATGGTTGACGACGAGACGACGGTACGGGAGCTGTACGAGGGGTGTTATCGGCGGCTGGTAGGGCAACTGTTCGCCGTCTGCGGGAATCTCGGTGAGGCCGAGGACGCCGTCCAGGAGGCGTTCGTCAGGGCGGTCGAGAAGCCGCGGCGGTTCGCTCAGGTCGACAACCCGGAGGCGTGGCTGCGGACGGTCGCGCTGAACGTAGTACGCAGCCGCTACCGCCGCGCCACCCGCTTCCACGGGCTGCTCTCGCGACAGGTCGTGCCACCGACGACCACCGCCGGTATGTCCGCCGACCGGGTCGCCCTGGTCGAGGCGCTCCGGCAACTCCCGTACGAGATGCGCGAAGCGATCACCCTGCATCACATCGCCGACCTCCCGATCCGCGAGATCGCGGCCCAGCTCGGCGTCGCCGAGGGCACCGTCAAGGCCCGGCTGTCCCGCGGCCGGGCGCGCCTCGCCCCACTGGTGCAGGAGTTCGCCGACGAAGCCGAGGAGGTCAACCATGTCTGAGCTCAAGGAACTGTCCTGGGAGATCCAGGAGGACGTCCAGCCGCTGCCGTTCGAGCAACTGGAGCGCCGCGGCCGCCGCCGCCGTCGCCGCAACCAGACCCTGGCCGGTACCGGAGTCGCCGCGGCAGTAACGATCGCCGTACTGGCCGCCTTGCTGCCGCTCCGCAACGTGACCGGCACGGAGAAGCCCCCGGTGGCCACCCAGACCGTGCCGATCGCCGTCGACAAGGCAGCCGAAAGCCTGGTCGGTGGGCACGCGAAACTGTCGGAGACCGTCTTCGCCTCCCCCACCCGCTGGGTTGCTTCCTGGGACGGCTCCGGCGAGAAGCAGCGCTACGCGGCGGTGCTGAGCCGGGACGGCGTACGGACGACCACCCCGGTCCGGGACATGTGGTTCTCGGCTCTCCGGATCGGTGGCGACCCGGCCGCCGTGTCCGGGCCCAAGGGCACCGGTGACAAGTTCGATCCGAGCTGGGCCCAGACGCTGCTGGTCCGGCTGACCGCCGACGGCAAGGTCGAGAAGAAGCTGCACTGGGCCGCGCCGACGACGACCTTCGGCAAGAACGAGGTCCTCACCTATGACGTGATCCACGACCACGTCCCGCTGATCCTCGATCCGGACGCCGGCACGTTGCGCAGACTCGTGATCGACGGGACGGAATACCTCTCGTCCCCGGTTCAGGACGGCACCGGACGCTGGTGGCTGGTGGGCGGGAAGTACGAGGGAACGAGCTACATCTTCTGGACCGACGACGGCGGCAGGACGTGGGGCAAGACGGTCATGGATCCGAAGTCCCAGGCCGGCGACATCCACGTCAGCGCTGATGGCAACACCGCCGTCGCCTACTCGACGGGCGGGGGCGCGGGCTCGCTGCTGAGGGTGTCGACCGATCGCGGGGCGACCTGGACGACCGTCGGCCCCAGGGAACGCACCTGGGCCAGGGGGCCGGTTGCGTTGAACGGCGGCCGCGTCCTGCTGCTGGAGGGCGAACTCGTCCTGCTGGGCGGCGGCCGGCTCGGCACCGCGCCACCCAAGGACTCGTACGAGCTACGCGGCGACGACAACCTCCTGTACGTGACGATCTCGCGCCCGGACGGAACGCAGCAGTCGATCGCGACCAGCACCGATCTCGGCAAGACGTGGAAGGAGTTCGAGCCCCGCTAGGGGTGCATGCGGGCGCCCTTGAGGATCTTGTCGACGGCGTTCTTCGGTCCGTGCAGAGCCAGTCCGACCAGGTCGAGCTGGCTCTGCTGGACTGCTTTGACGGCTGCGCGGTTGTCGCGGTCGTTGCCGGTGGCAAACAAGTCCTGGGTGAAGACGGAGATGGTCAGGCCGCGGCTGAGGGCCCGTTGGTGGGCGGTCGGCATGAACTCCTTGGCCGCCTCGAAGACCAGCACCGGCTGGCGGAACATGGGGAGGTACCGGGTCCCGTCGGCGTCCTCGTAGGGCTCGCCCACCAACTCGGGGCCGGTCGCGGCGATACCGCTGACCAGGAACGCGGTGACGTTCAGCCGTTGCCAAGTGGGGAGGTCGTCCCGGAGCAGGACGGCGAGCTTGGTGTCGAAGCGAATCGGTTCGTTGTCCACAGACCCCAATCTGCCGTCGCCGGCGTACCGGGGTCTTGTACGTTCCTAACCGAGAGCCTTGGTCAGCAGGCTCAGCAGGGTCTCGCGTTCGGCGGCCGAGAGCGAGCCGACCGACGCGGTGAGGACCGAGTCGAGGGCGTCGGCGCCTTGGCGGCGGATCTGCTCGCCTTCCGGGGTGGGTTTGTGGCGGATGGCTCGGCCGGGGCCTTCTACTCGGGTGATCAGGCCTCGGGCGATCATCCGGGTGGCCAGGGAGCCCATGGACTGGTCGGTCTGGAAGGTCAGTTGGGCGAGGTCGTGCAGGGATGCCTCGGGGTGTTCGTGGAGGCGGCGGAGGACGTCCCATTGGGGGAGGGAGACACCCAGTGGGGCCAGCAGCTTGGTGGCTTCGGTGTGGTGTTGCCATTGGAGGCGCTTCACGGCGATGCCGATCTCCTGCAGGGTCACAGAGGTCAGATTACCAGGTTGTTTATATAAGGATATTGATCTAAGGTTCCTTATATGACTTCCTTTACGGCTCTGGGCACTGGTCCGAATGTTCTGCTGTTGCACGGTGGGGGTGGGCCGCAGACGGTGGCTGGGTTTGCTGAGTTGCTCTCGGCGGACCACCACGTGGTGACGCCTACTCATCCTGGGTTCGGAGGTACGGCGCGGCCGACCGGGCTGACTACCATCGCTGGGCTGGCTGCGGTCTACGCGGAGCTCCTGGATGAGCTGGAGCTCGACGAGGTGACCGTCGTGGGCAACTCGATCGGTGGGTGGATCGCGGCGGAGCTGGCGTTGCTGCGGGCCGATCGGCTGAAGGCCGTTGTGCTGGTCGATGCGGTGGGGATCGAGGTGGACGGGCATCCGGTGGCGGACTTCTTCGCGCTGGACTTCCCGACGATCGCCAGGCTGAGCTACTTCGCCCCGGAGAAGTTCCAGATCGACCCGGAGGCGCTGCCGCCGGCGGCGCGGGAGGTGCTGGCGGGCAACCGGGCGGCGCTGGCCGTCTACGCCACCGAGATGACCGACCCGACGTTGCGCGGGCGGCTGGCTGGGGTCAAGGTGCCTACCCACGTCATCTGGGGTGATTGCGACCGGATCGTCGATCCCGAGTACGGGCGCGCGTTCGCCGAGGCGATTCCGGGGGCGACTTTCGAAGTACTGGAGAACACCGGGCATCTCCCCCAGCTCGAGAGCCCGGAGCTGCTTGCGTCAGCAGTACGGCGGGTTGCTGGTGATCGCGGTCGCGACGCGTAGGAAGAGGTTGAAGAGGCGGTAGAGGTCAGGCATCGGCGCCTCGACCAGAACCGTGCGATCGTCGGTGCGGGTGACGCCCGGGATGGCCGGCAGGTGCGAGGCGACCGACGCGTTCTGCCAGCGCACGGCCAGCCGGTGAGCACTCCGGCTCACCGTCGGCGTCGTGCGCGGCGTACGCACGGCGGCCTCGACCCCGGCCTCGATTGCGGCGCGAGCCTCGGCGACCGGCACCAGCTGAGCAGCGAAGCGATCCTTCGCGAACTTCACCGGCACGACAGTCACCGACGAGTCCCACTCGGTCATCTCCGCGCAAGCACTGTCATCGCCGGTCAGAGCAGCCACCGGTACGCCGTACGCCGCGGCCGTCGCCTGCAGCAGCCCGATCTCCCCGACCACCCGATCGTCGAGCCAGATGTCCTCGATCTCGTGCCCCATGAAGCTGTGGCTGAGCACCCCCAGCACCCCGGCCCGGGCATGGAACCCGACGCAGACGACCGCGTCGTACCCCGGGGTCAGCCCCTCGATCATCCCCATCGGCTTCGGCCGGCCCTTGATCAGCGTGACCCGGGGATCGAGCTGGTCAGGCAGCAGATTGCGCATCGGCCCGTGCGCGTCGTTGACGAGCACCGACGACGCCCCACCCGCGAAGGCCCCGCGGACGGCCGCGTTCACATCCTCGGTCATCATCACCCGGCCGCGCTCGTAGTCCCGCCCACCAGGCTGGACGTCCTCCGCGTCGACCAGCCCCGTGACGCCTTCCATGTCCGCGCTGACGTAGACCTTCATACCCCGAGCGTATGTTGGATGCTGTGAGTAGTGGCGCGCAGGTGAAGGCCTGGCGACCCGCCATGGACGGGGTCGTCGAGGTGTTGCACGCCTACTTCCCGTCGCACGCGTACCCGAGCCACACGCACGACGCCTGGACCGTACTGATCGTCGACGAGGGCGCTGTCCGGTACGACCTGGACCACCGCGAGCACGGGCTGGCACAAGCGCAGGTGTCGCTCCTGCCGCCCAATGTCCCGCACGACGGCCGATCCGTGCACCCGGAGGGCTTCCGCAAGCGCGTGCTCCACCTGGACCCGGATCGCCTCGGCGGAGCCGGCCTGGTCGGCGCAGCGGTCGACACCCCGGAGTACGTCGATCCTGTACTCCGGCAGCGCATCCACCAGCTCCATGGCGTGCTGGTGGACGGCCGCGAAGACCTGGAAGCGCAGAGCCGACTCACCCTGATCGAGGAGCGCCTGCAACAGCACCTGCGCCAGCAGGTCATCGACCCACCGGACCGGCGGGACGCAGCCGTCGCGACCAAGCTGAGGGAGGTGCTCGACGGGCACCTGCTCCAAGGGATCACCCTCGACGAGGCGTCGAAGCTGGTGCACGCGCACCCGGTCCACCTGGTCCGCGCGTTCAGCCGGGAGTACGGCATGCCGCCGCACCGCTACCTGACCGGGCGGCGGGTCGAGCTGGCCCGGCGCTACCTACTCGAAGGCCGCCCAGCCGCGGAGGTCGCAGTACTGGCCGGGTTCTACGACCAGTCGCACCTGAACCGGCACTTCCGCAAGATGCTCGGGGTCAGTCCGTCGCGTTTCGCGCGTCCGTGAGCGCCTTGCTCTTGAGCGCCTGCACGCCCCACTTGCCGAGCACGGCCGCGATCACCAGGTTCACCACGATCAGCACGGTGTGCGCGATGTAGTACCCCTTGGGACGGCCTTCCGTGCCGGCCAGGTTCTTGATGAACGTCACGTAGGTGACGACGTTCCAGACGGCGATACCGATCAGGACCAGAGCATGCTTGCGTTCTAGCTTCACCCGACTAGTGTCCGTTGCGGTCGACAGTGCGCAGCAGTTGGGTGCGGTTGGCGACGCCGAAGCGGCGGTACAGCCTGGTCAGTTGGGACTCGACCGCCTTGACGCTCAGGTAGAGCGCCGCCGCGATCTCCCGGTTGGTGGAGCCGTCCCGGACCATCGCGACGATCTGCAGCTCGTTGTCGGTCAGCTCGGACGGCTGCCGGCTCCGGCTCGGTACGTCGAGACGCGCCAACTCCGTCTCGGCCACCTCACGCCAGGCGGGCGCGCCGTACGCCTCGAACTGCTCGATCGCGTCCAGGAACGCCGTCCGCGCCACCGACCGGCGACGAGCCTGCCGGGCCACCCGGCCACGGGTCAGCTCGCAACGAGCCAGGTCGAGCGGGTAGATGTGGTCCCCCGCCGTCGTGATCGTCTTCTCCAGCAGCTCCAGCGCCGCGGCCGGGTCGCCCTGCTTGGCGATCAGCAGCGCCTCGGAACGCGCCAGCCCGAGCAACACGACCGACCGGTCGAGCGTCTCGGCCCGCTCCCTGATCTCGGCGATGAGAGCGGCTGCGTCATCGAGTCGACCTGCAGCGACCAGTGCCTCGGCGTAGTCCGCGTGCCAGGGGATGATGGCCGGGTCGTACGGCATCGCGCCCTCACCCGAGTCCGCGATCGCATCGAAGGCCTCGACCGCCCGCTGCGGATCACCCATCAGTACGCCGATGATGCCGACGCCCATGAGCGCCGGGCCGGTCCACTCCTCGTTGCCGACGAGCTTGCAGCCCTCGAGTGCCGCATCGGCCAGCTCACGCGCCATCGTCGCCGTTCCGCCCGCCCACTCGGCGCGGCAGGCGACGACCAGACCCACCTCGGGCTCGTCGCCCAGATCCTGCATCAGCTGGTAGCACTCGTGACCCGCGACAAGCGCGTCGGCCCCACGGCCGCTGCGCTCGTAGATGGCCGTCGCGGAGATCAGCGTCGAGGCCAGCCAGCGGACCGCGCCTGCCTCCCGCACCTCGTCGACCAGCGCGCTGATCTGCTCGATCGCCGCACTCGTCCGGCCACCGAACAACTCACGCATCGCCGCCATCTGCCGCGCGTTCACCACAGCCATCGACAGCGGCAGCGCACGGGCCAGCTCAGCCGCCTGCTCCAGCAGTGCATCGGACGAGCCCTGCTCGCCACCACGCGCCATCCGGATGTTGCTGGCCGCGCTCAAAGCCTCGATCAGGACCTCGGTATCGCCGCACTCCCGCGCCAGCCTCTCGGCCACCTCGGCGTCCTCCTGGGCGTCGTCGAACCGCCGCTCGAAGTACGCGCTGTTGCTGCGCAGGATCCGCACCCGTGCCTCGAGCTGCGGGTCACCCACTGCCGCCTCGAAGGCTTCCGCCAGCAGTGCGATCCGCTGCTCCCGCTCGGGCCATGCAGCGTCCGCCAGGAGCAGGAGTGCCGCCACCTTGGTCTCTGGACGAGTCGCAGCCTGTACTGCGAGCCGCGCCATCTCGGCCGACTCGACCAGGTGCCCGGCCGCCGCGGCAGCATCTGCCGCACTGGTCAGCCGCATAGCCCGGTCGTCTTGCTCGTCAGCAGGCGTGCGCTCGGCAGCGAGGCGCCAGAGCGTCGCAGCAGCTCCAAGCGCTCCACGGCCGCCCGCGACGACAGCAGCCGCCTCGATGGTGGCCGCGAGACCAGTGTCAGCCTCCTGCGTCGCCAGAGCCCGGTGGGTCGCGTTCTCGACCGGCTCGTCTACCACCAGGGCCAGCTGGGCGTGTGCTTGTCTGCGGGCGGCAGAGGTCGCCTCGGCGTACACGAACTCCCTGAGGAGGGGGTGAGAGAAGCGCAGCCGCTCGGACGAGACATCGATCAAGCCGAGCGCTTCTGCCTCGGCCAGGCCGACATCGACCGGGCGGTTGAGGGACTGGGCCAGCTGGCTGGTCGTCGGGCGCGGCGAGGAGGCTGCGTGCAACAGCAGCTCGTACGTCGCCGGAGTGAGGTCGGCGAGCCGGTCCCCCAGCAGCGTCTTCAGCCGACTCGACACTGGCAGCGGGTCGTTGGGCGAGACGCCTTGCGGGTGGCGGAGGATGGCCCGGCCCAGCTCCAGTGCCATGAACGGGTTGCCTGCGCTCGCGGTGAAGATGCGGCGCGCAGTACGGACAGGTAGCGGGCTGGAGAGCCTGTTGCGGAGCAGGGCGAGTACGTCGGGCTCGGCGAGCGGTGGGACTTCCAGCTGCAGCACGGGCTCAGGGCAGGCCTCGGCCATCACCGGGAGGTCGCCGTCGGCCACCTGCTCAGTGGCGAGCATGTGGACGCCCTCGGTCAGGCGCCGGGCGCAGAAGGTCAGTACTTCGAGACTGGACGGGTCGACCCATTGGATGTCGTCGACAACCAGCAGGACCGGTCCAGAGGCCGCCAGGCGACGCAGTACGTGCAGCACTGCGAGGCGCACGGCCAGCTCGTCGCGGACCGTGTCGGGGGCACTCGACTTGAGCAGTGCCACCTCCAGCGGCTGGCGGAGGTGGTCGGGCAGCACCTGCCAGGCGAGCTCGAGCTGGTTGGACAACAGGTCGAGGAGGGTGACGTACGGCAGGCCGGCCTCGCTCTGGGAGGGGGCGGCGCTCAGTACGCGACAGCCGGCCCGGGCCCGTTCAGCGACCAGCGCCCGGCCGGTGGCGGACTTGCCGATCCCGGTCGGGCCGTAGAGCAGCACGCTGCCACTGGTCTCGAGCTGCTTCTTCGCACGCTCGACCAGTCCGGCGCGCCCGACCAGCTCGTCGTCAGTCATCGATCCACATTCTCCCCGAAGGATTACATTCGCCGACATCACAGTCGAGTGCCAATGGCCACGGCGAGTGTCACATATGGAGATCGCCCGGCCATCAGCTCGTTACCTCACTGTTTAAACGAGTAACCCGCACAAAAGTGCGCAATTCCCCGGCGCGGCGCTCAAAATTAGCCGAAATCACCCCCTGGCACAGCAGTGCCCCGACACGACTCCGTCACCCCCGACACGCCGCTTCCTGTCCAAGCCCCCCAGTAGCAGGCAGACCCGCCACTAGCGGGCAGACCCGCCAGTAGTGGGCTTGAACACCGAGCGGCGACCTTGAACACGAAATATCTTGTTCAAGGTCGCCGGTGGGTGTTGGAGCCCACCAGAGGTGGGCTTGTGGGGTCAGATGGATTCGAGGTCGCGTTCGATGGCGGCCAGTTCCTCGGCGGTGCCCTGGACCTTGGGGCCGGTGAACCACTTGCGGGCCGAGACCAGCCACCAGATGCCGGCGAAGCCGAGGACGACCAGGACGGCGATCGGGGTGTAGTTGAAGGTGCTCTTGGCGACCGGGCTGACGGTCGGGAGCATGAACAGGATGGTGATGAAGACGACCCAGGCCACCGCGATGATGCCGATCGGCCGGCTCCAGCGGCCCAGGTGCCACGGGCCCGGCTCGAACTTGTCGCCCTTGAGCAGCCGCAGGAAGGTCGGCATCACGTAGGCGATGTAGAGCCCGATGACCGCGATCGAGGTCACCGCGGCGTACGCCGTCGCGTTCCACAGGTACGGCAGGCCGAGCAGGAAGGCGCCGCCGCCGGCCAGCCAGATCGCGTTGGTCGGCGTCCGGGTCTTCGGGTTGATCTTGTGCCAGAACTTCGAGGCCGGCAGCGCGCCGTCGCGGGAGAAGGCGTAGATCATCCGCGAGTTGGCCGTCATCGACGACATCCCGCAGAACAGCTGGGCGCCGACCACGACGAGCAGCAGGATCTTGCCCAGCGAGGCGCCGACCGCGTCGATGAAGATCTGCGCGGGCGGTACGCCGGTGTCGCTGCCGAGCGCACCGTCGTAGCTCTGGATCGCGAACGTCAGGCCGATCAGCAGCACCCAGCCGGCCGCCAGCGAGACCAGGATCGACATCACGATGCCGCGCGGACCCGACCGGGCGGCGTCGTGCGTCTCCTCGGTCATGTGCGCGGACGCGTCGTACCCGGTGAAGGTGTACTGCGCGAGCAGCAGGCCGAGCAGCGCGACGTAGAAGGTCGAGCTCCAGCCGGTGTTGTTGACGAAGTGGCCGAAGACGAAGCCGGCCGACTGGTGGTGGTCGGGTACGAAGGCGAGCACCGCGACGATGAAGACGACGCCGACGATGTGCCACCAGACGCTGATGTCGTTGAGCCGGGCGACCAGCTTCACGCCGACCGAGTTCAGCAGCGCGTGCACGAGCAGGATGCAGCCGAACAGCAGGATCGTGTGCCCCGGCGTCGCACTGAAGCCGAACTGCAGGTCCAGCAACGCGTTCAGGAAGAACGCGGCGCCGAAGTCGATGCCGGCGGTGACGGCGACCTGGCCGAGGAAGTTGAACCAGCCGGTGAACCAGGACCAGGCGGCCCCGTTGGACGGCGCGAGCTTGGCCGACCAGTAGTACAGGCCGCCAGCGGTCGGGAAGCTCGAGCAGACCTCGGCCATCGCCAGCCCGACCAGCAAGGTCATCAGGCCGACGATCGGCCAGCCCCAGACGATCATCACCGGGCCGCCGGTGTTCATCCCGAAGCCGTACAGGGTCAGGCAGCCGGACAGGATCGAGATGATCGTGAACGAGACGGCGAAGTTCGAGAACCCCGACATCGTTCTGGACAGCTCCTGGGCGTAGCCCAGCTGGTGCAGGCGTTTTTCGTCGTCGGTCAGGTCGTTGCTCACGAATGCCTCCCAATGGTCTTCATACAGACCTTTGCGGACCATTGAGACATGCGCCACACCCGCTGTCAAGGAATCAGGTGAGGCTGTTCAGAAATCAGGTCAAGAAGGCGCGCAACAGTGCCGCAGTGCCGGACAGATGCTCCTGCATGGCCTGCCGGGCGGCGGCCGGATCACCGGCCAGGATCGCCGCGACGATCGCCTCGTGCTGGTGGTTGGAGTGCTCCAGATTGACCGCCAGCAAGGGGATCGCGTCGAGCAGCTCGTTCAGCCGCATCCGTACGTCGGCGGTCGCCGACGTCAGCGACGGCGAGCCGCTGACCTCCGCGATCGCCAGGTGCAGACGCGAATCCATCCGCCGGTAGTCGGCCAGCTTGGCGGCCGACGTCTCCGCCAGGCAGCTGCGGAGATGGTCGATCTCCGCCCCGGTGAGGTCGCGGGAGGCTGCCGCTTCGGCTGCTCCGGTCTCCAGGGCGGAGCGGAGTACCAGGGCGTCGTCGACGTCGGCGCCCTGCTCACGGGTGAACGGCTTCGCACTGACGCGCCGTGCCTTGGGCAGGCGCTCGTTGACGAAGGTCCCGCCGTACCGGCCGCGGCGGGACTCGACGTAGCCGGAGTCGGTGAGCGCCTTGATCGCCTCCCGCAGGGTCTCCCGGCTGACGTTCAGCCGGGCCGCCAGGTCGCGCTCGGCGGGCAGCCGCTCCCCCGGCCCGACCACCCCGAGTTTGATTGCCTGCAGCAACCGTTCGACGGTCTCCTCGAACGGGTTCCCGGCCCGTACCGGCCGGAACACCGCCTCGTCCGCGCCTGCCACCCTGCCACCCACTCTCCCCGTAGCTGCCGCCACCCTAGTTCCTTACGTCCGAAGAAGTGGGGTACGTGCCAGACACTTCTTCGGACGTAAGGAATTCAGAGGGGGGTGACGTACGCGCCTGAGATGCCTCCGTCGACGAGGAACGTGTTGGCGGTGATGAAGGACGAGTCGTCGCTGGCCAGGAAGGCGACCGCGGCCGCGATCTCCTCCGGCTCGCCGAACCGGCCCATCGGTACGTGCACCAGGCGGCGGTTGGCCCGCTCCTCGTCCTTGGCGAACAGCTCCTTCAGCAGCGGCGTGTTGACCGGGCCGGGGCACAGCGCGTTGACCCGGATGCCCTGCCGCGCGAACTCGACGCCCAGTTCGCGGCTCATCGCGAGCACGCCGCCCTTCGACGCGGAGTACGAGATCTGCGAGGTGGCGGCGCCCATCACCGCGACGAACGAGGCGGTGTTGATGATGGAGCCCTTGCCCTGGCGCTGCATGTAGGGGATGACGTGCTTGCAGCACAGGTACACCGAGGTCAGGTTGACCTCCTGCACCTTGCGCCAGGCCTCCAGGCCGGTCTCCAGGATCGAGCCGTCCTCGGGCGGCGAGATGCCGGCGTTGTTGAACGCGATGTCGACGCTGCCGTAGGTGTCGAAGGCCTGCTTGAACAGGTTCTCGACATCAGCGTCACTGGTCACGTCGGTCTGCACGAACAAGCCGCCGACTTCGTCCGCGGTCGCCTTGCCGGCGGCAGGGTCGACGTCGCCGACGACCACCTTGGCGCCCTCGGCCGCCAGCCGTCGCACTGATGCCAGGCCGATTCCGCTGGCGCCCCCGGTGACGACCGCGACGCGGCCCTCCAAGCGGTGTGCCTTGACGTCCATTCAGTCCTCCCGATATCTCACGCTGAGATGAAGATGTTCTTGGTCTCGGTGAACGCGTCCAGCGCGTCCGGCCCGAGCTCGCGACCGAGCCCGGATTGCTTGTAGCCGCCGAACGGCGTGGAGTACCGCACCGACGAGTGCGAGTTGACCGACAGGTTGCCTGCCTCCACCCCGCGCCCGACCCGCAGCGCCCGGCCGACGTCCCGGGTCCAGATCGATCCGGACAGCCCGTACTCCGAGTCGTTGGCGATCCGGATCGCATCGGCCTCGTCCTCGAACGGGATCACCGCGACGACCGGGCCGAAGATCTCCTCGCGCGCGGCCCGGTCGCCGGCGTCGACCGTGAGGACGGTCGGCGGGAACCAGTAGCCGGGGCCGCTCGGCGCGCTGCCTCTGAAGGCGACCTGCGAATCGTCCGGCACGTAGCCGGCGACTCGTTCGAGTTGCTGGGCCGAGATGAGCGGACCCATCTCCGTCGCGGGATCGCTGGGGTCGCCGACCTTGACGCCTTGCACGGCAGGCTCGAAGAGCTCCATGAACCGCTCGTACGCCGTCCGCTCGACCAGGATCCGCGACCGCGCGCAGCAGTCCTGCCCGGCGTTGTCGAACACCCCGTACGGCGCCTGCGCGGCCGCCTTGGCCAGATCCGAGTCGGCGAAGACGATGTTCGCCGACTTGCCACCCAGCTCGAGCGTCACCCGCTTCACCTGGTCGGCACACCCCGCCATGATCTGCTTGCCGACCCCGGTCGAGCCGGTGAAGACGACCTTGCGGACGGCCGGATGCGTGACGAACCGTTGACCGACCACCGTTCCGGCGCCGGGCACGATCTCCAGTACTCCCGGCGGGATCCCCGCCTCCAATGCCAGCTCACCGATCCGGATAGCAGTCAATGGCGTCAGCTCGGCCGGCTTGAGGACGACCGTGTTGCCCGCCGCCAGCGCGGGCGCGAAACCCCAGCCGGCGATCGGCATCGGGAAGTTCCACGGCACGATGATCCCGACCACGCCGAGCGGCTCGTGGAACGTGAGGTCGATGCCTCCAGCAACGGGAATCTGCTTGCCGAACAGCCGTTCCGGTGCCGCTGAGTAGTAATTGAGGACATCGCGCACATTGCCGGCTTCCCAGCGGGCGTTGCTGATCGTGTGCCCGGCGTTCTCGACCTCCAGTTGCGCCAGGTTCTCGAGATCGGCCTCGACCGCGTCCGCGAACCTGCGCAGGAGCCGGCCGCGATCGGCGGGCGTCACCGCACGCCAGGTGGTGAAGGCCTCGGCGGCCCGGGCGATCGCGGCGTCGGTGTCCTCGACCGTGGCCAGCTCGATGCTCCGGACGACCTTCTCGGTCGCGGGGTTGATCACGTCGTGCGTCACCGGCGAGTGCTCCTTTTCTTGCCTTCAGCAACGAGTGCGGCGATCAGCCGCAGGTCTTCGGGGTTCTCCTCGGGATGCCACTGGACGCCGACGGCGAAGTCCGAGCCGTCCACCTCGGCCGCCTCGACGGTGCCGTCACCGGCCCGCGCGGTGACCCGGAGGCCGTCGGCGACGCGATCGAGGGCCTGGTGGTGATAGCAGTGCACGGTCGTCTGCTCGCCGAAAATGCTGCCCACCTTGGTATCCGGCTCGATCTTGACCTCGGTCCGGCCGAAGATCGCGGGCGACGGACGGTGCTCGTCATGGGCCACGGCGTCGGGCAGATGCTGCTGCAGGGTGCCGCCGAGCGTCACGTTGAGCATCTGCAGTCCCCGGCAGATCGCGAGCAGCGGCAGGTCCGCGTCGAGGGCCGCCCTGATCAGGATCGCCTCGTGCTCATCGCGACCGGGCCGGGTGTCGACGGTCTCAGGGTGTGGCTCAGCGGCGTACGAGGCAGGATCGACGTCGCAACCACCCGCGATGATCAGGCCGTCCAGCAGGTCGAGGATCGACGCGTCCGTACCGACCGGCGGCAGCAGCACCGGTACGCCGCCCGCCGCGACCACCGAGTCGAGGTAGACGCGCGGCAGCAGCGCTGCGTCGCGGTGCCAGACTCCCCAGATGATCGGCTCGAGGTAGGTGGTGATGCCGATGCGTGGGCGCTCAGAGGCGTTCGAAGCCACGGATCCGCTCCCAGTCGGTCACCGCCGCGTCGTAGGCATCCAGCTCGACCCGGGCCGCGTTGACGTAGTGCTCGACGACCTCGTCGCCGAAGGCCTCGCGGGCGATCTTCGAGCCACCGAAGAGCGCGGCCGCCTCACGCAGGGTCGAGGGGACGTGCGGCTTGTCCGAGGTGTAGGCGTTGCCCTGCAGCATCGGCTCCATCTCGAGCTCGTTCTCGATGCCGTGCAGGCCGGCCGCGATCAGGGCCGCGACGGCGAGGTACGGGTTCACATCGCCGCCTGGCAAGCGGTTCTCGACGCGCAAGGACTCGCCGTGGCCGACCACCCGCAGCGAGCAGGTGCGATTGTCGATGCCCCAGGCAACGGCCGTCGGCGCGAAGCTGCCGGCCACGAACCGCTTGTACGAGTTGATGTTCGGCGCGAGCAGGTAGGTGAACTCCTCCAGGCACGCCAGCTGGCCGGCGATGAACCGCTCCATCAGGTCGGAGAAGCCGTACTCGTTGTCACCCGCGAGGACCGCGGTGCCGTCGTCGGCGCGGAAGCTGAGGTGGATGTGGCAGGAGTTGCCCTCGCGCTCGTCGAACTTCGCCATGAAGGTCAGGCTCTTGCCGTGTTTCGAGGCGATCTCCTTGGCGCCGCTCTTGTAGATCGAGTGGTTGTCGCAGGTCGCCAGCGCCTCGTCGTAGCGGAAGGCGATCTCGTGCTGGCCGAGGTTGCACTCGCCCTTGGCGGACTCGACGTACAGGCCGGCGCCCTCCATCGAGAGGCGGATGTCGCGCAGCAACGGCTCGATCCGGGCGGTGCCGAGCAGGGAGTAGTCGACGTTGTACTGGTTGGCCGGGTCGAGGTCCTTGTAGCCCTTGGTCCAGGCCTGCTCGAAGGTGTCGTTGAAGACGATGAACTCGAGCTCGGTACCGACGTACGCCTTCAGCCCGCGCTCGGCGAGCCGGTCGAGCTGCTTCTTGAGGATCTGCCGGGGCGAGGCGGGCATCGGGGTCTTGTCGAGCCACTGGACGTCGCAGAGCACGAGCGCGGTGCCTTCGAGCCAGGGCAGCAGGCGCAGCGTGGTGAGGTCAGGTGCCATCAGGAGGTCGCCGTAGCCGCGCTCCCACGAGGACATCTCGTAGCCGTCGACGGTGTTCATGTCCACGTCGACGGCCAGCAGGTAGTTACAGCCCTCGGTGCCGTGCGCGAGCACCTCTTCGACGAAGTACCGGGCGCCGCAGCGCTTGCCCTGCAATCGCCCCTGCATGTCGGTGATCGCGACCAGCACGGTATCGATCCGCCCGGCTCCGACCTGGTCCCGGAGTTCCTGCACGGTCAGTCTGCCGGTCTTAGAGCTCACGGTCACTCCCGGAGGGGTCCTATTGGTCTGCTGTCAGTCCATTGACGCAAGCCCGGGCCCGGATGTCAATGTGGGATGTCAAAAGCTGCAACTGTGGAAAACCTCCGTGGCCTGGTCTCGACATCCGGCAAGATGTGCCGGTACAAGTCACGAACGGGGGATCCGGCATGAAGCTGCGGTCGACTGAGGTGGACGGCGTCCCGGTCCTCTGGGCGCCGGGCCAGGGCACGCTGCGGGCCAGTCTGTGGTTCCGCGCGGGCATGGTCGACGAGACGATGCCGACCCGTGGCTGGCTGCACCTGCTCGAACACCTCGCGCTGCACGGGCGGGACTCCATCCGGACGCCCGTCAACGGGCACGTCAGCCTGCTGCACACGAGCTTCGATGTCACGGGCGAGCCTGAGGACGTGGTGGCCTTCCTGCGCGACGTCTGCCGCTGGGTCGGCGCGCCGGACCTCTCGGAGCTCGAGCACGAGCGCCGGGTGCTGCGCGCCGAGGGATCCGGCCGCGGCTTCGGCGAGGTCAGCGGCCACCTGCTCTGGCGGTACGGCGCCCGCGGCCCCGGGTTGGTGGGCGACGACGAGTTCGGTCTCTACACCGCTGACGAGGACCGGCTCCGTGAGCTCGCCGGGCGGGCCTTTGCCCAGGGCAACGCCGTCCTCGCGCTCTCCGGACCGCCACCGGCCGGGCTCGCGTTGCCGCTACCACCAGGCCCGCGGCTCCCCACACCGGTGGCTGTGCCTTGTGACCAGCCGCAGCAGGCGGGTATCGCTGGGCGGCCGAACAAGTTCGCCCTGTCCGGGACGTTGGAGCGGTCGTACGGGGCGACGGCGCTGCAACGGGCGCTGGAGCGCGATCTGCAGCGCGGTCTGCGGCACGACCAGGGCGTCGGCTACAGCGCCTGGTCCTCCTACGAGATGATCGACGCCCATCACGCGCTCGTGACAGCGGGGATGGACGTCGTCCCGGAAGCGGTGCCGGTCGTGGTGGCCGAGGCCACCGCCGTGGTGCGCCGGCTCCGCGACCGGGGTCCCGACCCGACCGAGCTACGCGACGATCTCGCCCTGCACATCCGGCGGATGAGCGAGGAGCCGGCCGAGCGGTGGCTGCCCTTCCTGGCCGCGAGCGACACGTTGCTCGACAGACCCGCGTCGATGAGCGTCGACGAGGTGGCCGCCGAGATCGACGCGACCACCGTCGCGGACGTCCAGCGAGCCGCCTACGACCTCTGGACGGACCTGCTCGTATCGGTGGATCCGGACGGCGCGGGCGACCCTCAGCTGGACTGGCTGGGCGCCGCTCCGGCCCCGCAGGGCAAGCCGAGCGGCCGCTCGTTCCGCTCGATCGACAGCCCGGAGAGCAACGATCTGCTGTTCGTCAGCGAGACCGGGGCCCGGCTCCAGACCGGCAGCCCGTCCGAGGCTAGGTACGACGAGCTGGCCGGAGTGCTCGCCTTCGAGGACGGCGGACGGCGGCTGGTCCGCCAGGACGGCTTCCAGGTGCCGGTCGAGCCGACGCTGTGGCGCAAAGGACGTGAGGCGGTCGCACTGGTCGACGCCGCGGTGCCTGAGGGGCTGCGGATACCGCTGCCTGCCCGGTCGCCTGAGCAGATCCCCTGGAAGCGAGTCAGGCGGATCGACAACTTCAGGAACTGGGTCCAGGCCCCCAAGGTGTGGGTTCCGGCCCTGTGGGTCTGCGTTGTGCTGCCCGGAGTCGTGGCGCTGAGCCTGCCGGGCTTCATCACCAAGATCCTCCTCGTCGGTAGCGCGGTCGGCGTCATCAACTTCGTCAGACAGCAGCGCGGCCAGTGATGACCGATCACGAAGGGATGGGTCGATGAGCCCACTACGGCGGGGCAAGGCCGGGTCAGTCCTCGAGATCGACCCCTGCATGGGCGATCAGCAGGCCCGGTCGCTGCGCGATGCCCTCAGCGCGCAGGACTGGCCGGCGGCTCGGGCAGTCCTGGTGGCTGCCGAGCATCCGGATGACAAGGCGTTCCTGCTCGAGACGTGTGGGGCCGTTCCCGGAGTACAGGACTGGATCGGGCCGCTTGCGGCCGACGATGTGCTGGCCCAGCTGGTCCGCGGTTGCCATGCCGTGGCGTGGGCCTGGCAGGCTCGCGGTAGGTACGGGGCGGAGCACACGGGGCGGGATCGGTTCGCTCTCTTCTTCGAGCGACTCCGGCTGGCCGAGGCCTACCTCTACAACGTCGTCGTGCGAACCCCGGACGACGTGACGGCCTGGGCCTTCCTGGTGCGGACGGCGCGCGGACTGCAGCTTCCGTTGGAGGACGGCGAGTTCCGCTTCGCGCAGGCGATCGAGCGGCATCCCACGAGTCTGAAGGCGCATGCCGAGTGGATGCAGACGCTGTGCAACAAGTGGTCCGGCAGCCACGAGTGGATGCACCAGTTCGCCCGGGACGGCGCGGTCCGCGGTGGAGACGGCAGCATGCTGCACGCCCTCGTCGCGCTGGCTCATCTGGAAGTGATGATCGACCTGAAGGGCGAGAAGCGCACGCAGTACATGGCCCGCGGGGATGTACGGACCGACCTGCTGACGGCCGCCGGACTGTCGATCTGGCACCCCGCAGCCGAGTTTCGGCCGGGCTGGCCGCTGTATCTCAACACCTTTGCGCTCGCCTTCAGCCAGAGCGGCGACCTGCCCTCTGCAGCCAAGGTCTTCGAGCGGCTGGGCGACAACCCCACCGAGTTCCCCTGGGGCTACCTGGGCGGCGACGAGATCAGCTCTTTCACCAAGGCCCGGACGACCGCCTTGGCCGCGCGGTGAGCGGCGAGAGGCTGCGCGCGACAGCGGTCGGGCCGGTGCTCCGGCGCAGTACTGCCGTGGCACCTATCTGACAGGGAACTTCTTTCCAGTTGCCGGGATGACGCTCAAAATCGGCTGATCCGGTCGCCCGCCCCGCGGCCAATGATCCGAGGAGCGCTTCTATGCGATCTCTCATCACCCGCCCCCGCGTACTGGCCGTGATGCTGGCCGGTACCGCACTCGCCTTCAGCCCGCTCGGTGGCCAGGCCACCGCGAAGCTGCCGGCGGACCAGTTGACCAACCCGTGTTTCCAGCCCTCCGAGGGCCCGTCCGCGCGTGGCGGCTTCGGCGCCGACCATCGCGAGCTGTCGGCCGCCGAGCAGAAGGCGATCGACGCGAAGACCGCCCAACTGCTGAAGGCCAAGCAGGCGCGCGGACTCGCGCCGAAGGCCGGCAAGCTGGCGGCCGCCACCGTGCCGGTCTACATCCACGTGATGCGCAGCAGCAGCGGCGCCGGTGACGTCACCGCCACCCAGATCAGCCAGCAGATCGCCGAGCTGAACCAGGACTTCGCCGGTGGCGAGTCGTCCGCCGCGGCGAACACCGGCTTCACCTTCACGCTGGCCGGCACCTACCGGTACAACAACGACACCTGGCACACCGACGGCCAGAGCACCACGTACCGCTCGCAGACCCGCAAGGGCGGCAAGAACGCGCTCAACATCTGGCTGGTCGACTTCTCCTACCTCGGCATCGCGACCTTCCCGTGGGACTACGCGAGCAACCCGAGCATCGACGGCATCCGGGTGCAGTACAGCTCGCTGCCGGGCGGCTCGGCGACCAACTTCAACCTCGGCAAGACCGCCACCCACGAGGCCGGCCACTGGTTCGGGCTCTACCACACCTTCCAGGGTGGCTGCACGAGCACGAACGACTCGGTCTCCGACACGCCGGCCCAGAGCAGCGCCAGCTCCGGCTGCCCGACCGGCCGCAACTCCTGCTCGCTGCCCGGCCTGGACCCGATCCACAACTACATGGACTACTCCTACGACTCCTGCTACAACCAGTTCACCCCGGGTCAGAGCACCCGGATCTCCAACGCGTGGACTGCCTACCGGGCGTGACTCTTGCCCCATCGGGCGTCTAGAGTCTCCGCGATGCGTGTCCTCCTGACGGTCTGCGTCACCGCGGTCGCCTCCACGGCGCTCGCGGTGGCCGGACCTCTTGCTGCGACCGCCGCCGGCCAGGGCCTCAACACCCCGGTCGGCGGCGACCAGCTGACTGCGGAGCCGACGGTTGTCGCCGATGGCGCGACGCCGCCGGCCGTGCAGGCGTCGGCGTACGTGGTCGCAGATGTGGACACCGGCGACGTATTGGCGGCCAAGGCGCCGCATGCCAAGCTACGGCCGGCCAGCACGCTCAAGACGCTCACTGCTCTGGTACTGCTGCCGCGGCTCAACAAGAGCGACCAGGTGATCGGCAGCGACGAGGATGCGTCGATCATCGGGAGCAAGGTCGGGGTCTACCCGGGTCTCCGGTATTCGGTCGATCTGCTGTTCCAGGGGATGTTCCTGGCGTCGGGCAACGACGCTGTTCACGCGCTGGTTTGTCATGACGAGGGTGGCGTGCCGGGGACGATTCAGCGGATGAACAAGAAGGCGGCTGAGATCGGGGCGCTGGACACGCATGTGACCGACCCGACCGGGCTGGACGCCGACGGGCAGTACTCGAGCGCTTACGACCTGGCGCTTTTCGCGCAGGCGGGGTTGAGTCGGCCGGACTTCGCGAAGTACGCGTCGACGAAGTACACGAACTTCCCGCTGGCGAAGAACGGCGGCAGCTACCAGGTCGCCAATCAGAACAAGCTGCTGTTCAACTACGACGGCGCGCTGGGCGTGAAGACCGGCTACACGACGCTGGCGCGGAACACGTTCGTCGGCGCGGCCCGGCGGAACGGGCACACCCTGGTCGTCACGATGATGAACTCGCCGCACGGCATCACCCAGGACGCCTCCAGCCTGCTGGACTGGGCCTTCAAGTCGTACTCCGCGCTGTCTCCGATCGGCACCCTGGTCAAGCCGGTAGCCGCCGCCCCACCCAAGACGGCCAGTACCACCCAGGGCGAGGGCCCCAACACCTCCAAGAAGGCCTCAGCCCTACCGCCCCTGCGCATCCGCACCGCGCGGGTCTCCAACGCACTGGTCCACTCAGCGGCCTACAAGGTCCCGGTGTGGGCCTGGGCCGCCCCACCCATCCTCCTGCTCCCCCTGTTCCTCCGCCGCCCCCGAGCCCTACGGGCCAAGGCAAAAACAGCCGCTAAAGCAAGACGCGCTCGGCAGGGCTAGCGCTTCAACGAGCGGGTGGCTCTGGCTAGTTGGACGGCTATGGCTGTGGCGGTTACGCCCAGGACGGCGCCGGCGGCTACTGCGACTGTGTCGGCCTTGCGGGCTGGGATGGGGACTACCTTGTAGCGCTTGCCGGGTGGGCCTGGGAGGAGGCCGACGTCGGCTGCTGGGATCTGGGTGGGGATCAGTTGCTCGGCCTCGGCTTCGACCTCGATGGCGTGCGGGTGGGCGTCGAGGGTGGCTTCCTTGGTCCAGGCGGCGATCAGCATGATCACCCGGGTCATCAGGTAGATCCACACCAGCAGCGCCAACGGGAGAGCCAAGGTCCCGTACGCCGCGTTGTTGCCGATCACGTTCTTGACGTAGGAGTTGCCCAGCCGCTGGGCCAGGTAGAAGACGATGCCACCGGCCAGCGCCGCGATCAGCATCACCTTGCGCGGCAGGATGATCCGCGGCAGCGCGGTCTGCAGGTACAGGAACAGCACCGAGCCGGCCGCGATGCCGACGACGATGCTGATCAGCTGGATGCCCCAGCCGGCCAGCCAGGTGCCGTCCAGGTCGAGCGCGTCGACGATCTTGTTCGACAGGCCGACCAGCAGCGACGAGGCGCCGGTGGCGATCAGGCCGATCACGCCGAGCCCGATCAGCGCGCCGAGATCGGTCAGCTTCAGCTTGACCGGGTTGCCCGGCTGATCGTCGAGCTCGTGCATCGAGCGGATCGAGGCGCGCAGCGAGTCGATCCAGCCCAGCCCGGTCAGCAGCAGCGACGCGCCCGAGATCAACCCGATCGTGCCCGCGTTGCTGATCAGCGAGTCCAGGTCGATCTGGTCGCCGATCCCGGGCAGGTTGGTCCGGATCGCGTCCTTCAGATCGCTGACCGCCTTGGCGTTCAGGAACTTCCCGGTCACCGCGGCCGCCAGCACGATCAGCGGGAACATCGACAGGAAGCCGAAGAAACTCGTTGCCCCCGCCAACCGGTTGCCGCGCCGATCGCCGTACCGTTTCCAGGCGCGCCACAACTGCGTCCGGCTGAAGCGTGCCCAGACTGCCTTGGCCCGATCCTTGATCCCCATGCGACTCCTGTACCCCTGGTAAGGAGTCCTACCCTGCCAGCGGGAACGACCGCTGCGGCCGCCACACGCCGTCGGCGCCGTGCTCGTACCGGCTGAAGGCCGCCACGTCGAAGGCCACGTCGTACTCCGAGAGCGCGTCGTACGCGCGGTCCAGCGCGTCCTTGTCCAGATCGTGGGCCACCGTCACGTGCGGGTGGTACGGGAACCGCAGCGCGACCTCCAGCGGGCCGGAGCGCACCTGCGACTGCAGCACCTCGCAGGACGAGATCCCCTCCGCCAGCGGGACGAACACCACCGGCGAGATCGGCCGGAAGGTCGCCGTACCGCGCAGCCGGATCCGGAAGCTCGGGAACCGGGCCGCCACCGCCAGCAGGTGCTCGTCGACCATCGCCAGGTCCTCGTCGGCCACCTCGGTCGGCGGCATCAACGTGACATGGGTCGGGATCGAGGCCGCCATCGGGTCGCCGAACTCGGCCCGGTACTTCTGCAGCTCGGTACCGTACGGTTCGGCGATCGGGATCGCCACACCGATCGTCGCCATCCGGGACTACCGGCCCTGCACTGGGCCGGGCACGAAGCCGAGCCGGTCGTAGACGCGCTGCAGGGTCGGCTCGGTGACGGCGCGGGCGCGCTCCGCCCCGGCGGCCAGGATCGCGTCCAGCTGCGCCTTGTCGTCCAGGTACTCCAGCGTCTTCTCCCGGAACGGGGTGACGAACTCGACCACCTGCTCGGCCAGGTCCTTCTTGAAGTCGCCGTAGCCGCGGCCGGCGTACTCGTCCTCGAGCTCGCTGATCTTCTTGCCGCTGAGCGCTGAGTAGATGGTCAGCAGGTTGGCCACGCCGGCCTTGTTCTCCGGGTCGAAGACGACGTCGCGGCCGGAGTCGGTGACGGCGGAGCGGATCTTCTTCGCGCTCACCTTGGGGTCGTCGAGCAGCTCGATGATGCCGGCCGGCGAGGACGCCGACTTGCTCATCTTCGCGGTCGGCTCCTGCAGGTCGGAGATCTTCGCGGTCTCCTTGACGATGTACGGCTCGGGCAGCCGGAAGGTCTTGCCGAACCGGTGGTTGAAGCGCTGCGCCAGGTCGCGGGTCAGCTCCAGGTGCTGGCGCTGGTCCTCGCCGACCGGGACCCGGTCGGCCTGGTAGATCAGGATGTCCGCGGCCTGCAGGATCGGGTAGGTGAACAGCCCGACGGTGGCCCGGTCCGCGCCGCCCTTGGCGGACTTGTCCTTGAACTGGGTCATCCGGCTGGCCTCGCCGAAGCCGGTGATGCAGCCGAGCACCCAGCCCAGCTGGGCGTGCTCGGGCACGTGCGACTGGACGAACAGGGTCGACCGCTCCGGATCGATGCCGGCGGCCAGCAGCTGGGCCGCCGAGCGGCGGGTCCGCTCGCGCAGGATCTTCGGGTCGTACTCGACCGTGATCGCGTGCAGGTCGACGACGCAGTAGAACGCGTCGTGGTCCTCCTGCAGCGCCACCCACTGGCGGACCGCGCCCAGGTAGTTGCCGAAGTGGAAGGAATCCGCGGTCGGCTGGATACCGGAGAGGACGCGCGGGCGTCGCTCGGATCCGGCGGCCTGCACAGGGGTGTCCCCAGGGACGGCTGCTGACATGGGCCCGATTCTGCCAGCGCCCGGGCTCTCTTCCACACCCGGGCGGGTTTCACTTCGTCATAACGTCGGAATTATGTGGTCGCCGGGTTGCCGTCGACGGCCCTGGTGAGCCTGGGCACCAGCTGGTCCAGCACCGTCGGCAGGCTCAGGATCGAGACGAAGCTGCTGGCGCTGTACAGGTCGTCGTCGTAGTTCTCCTCGATGTAGACCCCTCGGCCCTGCTTGGCCACGCCGAGGGCCTTGTAGACCGGGTCAGCGAGCAGTTTGTCGAGATCGGACGGCAGGGTGAAGCCCAGGCCGGTCAGCAGCCGCGAGCGCGGGTCCTGGCTGCCGTAGATGAAGTACCCCTCGTACGGCGAGGCCATGATCGCCGTCTTGCCCTTGAACCGGCTTGTCCCCGAACCACTCGGTCGTCGCCACCGGCGTCACCCCGAGGGCGAGCAGCGCGTCCTGCTCCACCAGCCCGACCACGACGACCCGCTTGGGCGCCGCCTTGATCTCCGCGGTCCCGAACTTGTTCTCGATCGACACCGGAAACGCGCCGGCCTCCGAACCCGCAGGGGGTCCGGAGGCGGTGTCGTCCTGGTCACTCCTGACTACTTCACGCTCCCCTGCGTGACGGAGACCTGCAGCTGACGCTGGAAGATGATGTAGACGACCAGCACCGGCGCCACCGTGATCACCACGGCCGCGAACAGGGCGCCGAAGTCGACCGCGTAGCCGGCCTGCGACGCGAACGACGCCATGCCCTGGGAGAGCACGTAGTTCTTCGAGTCGGTGTTCAGCGCGACCGGCAGCAGGAACTGGTTCCACAACCCGAGGAAGTTGAAGATGGCCACCGAGGCCATCCCCGGCCGGGCCATCGGCAGCATCACCGAGAAGAAGGTGCGCCACTCGCCGGCGCCGTCGATCTGGGCCGCCTCGTAGACCTCGCCCGGCAGTGCCTTGAAGAAGCTGTGCAGGAAGAAGACGGTGAACGGCAGCGCGAACGCGACGTAGGTGATGATCAACCCGGGCAGGGTGTTCAGCAGCGACAGGTTCTTCAGCACGAAGAACAGCGGCACGATCGCCAGGAAGACCGGGAAGGTCAGACCGGCCAGCATGCTGTAGTAGATCAGCCGGTTGCCGCGGAACGAGAACCTGGCCAGCACGTACGCGCACATGGCGCCCAGGATCATCACCAGGACCAGCGCGGAGGCCACCACGATCACCGTGTTGGTGAAGTAGCGGCCGATACCGGCCGTCGTCCAGGCAGTGGCGTAGTTGCCGAACCGCAGCTTGCCCGGCAGCGCCAGCGGGTTGCCCAGCACCTCCTGCGTCGACTTGAACGAGGACAGCACGGTCCACACCAGCGGCAGGATCACCAGCAGCGACCACAGAATCAGTGCGATGTGTGCGGTGGTGGCAACTCCCCGGCCTTCCCGGGCCCGCTTCTGCGGCGCTCGGGACGCGGACACGACGGCCCGGTCGGCGGTGGTTGTCGTCATCGGCGTACCTTCCGTTCACGTCCGCCGGTCAGGGTGTTCACCGTGAAGACCAAGAGCGCGAACAGCATCGTCACGGCGGCCAGGACCACGCCCATCGCCGTCGAGTAACCGAACTGCCCCTTGGCGAAGGCCGTGGTGAACAGTTGCTGGGGCATCACGAGGGTCGAGTTCTGCGGACCACCGCCGGGGTTCAGCGCCTGCATGTAGACGAACGCGTCCAGCGCGGCGATGCCCAGATAGATGTACGCCGTCTGCACGTTGTCGCGGATCAGCGGCAGGGTCAGCGAGATCGCCGTCCGGAACCGGCCGGCGCCGTCGATCCGGGCCGCCTCGAACACCTCGGGGTCGATCCCCCGGATGGCGGCGATGAACAGCACCATGTAGAAGCCGACGAAGCCCCAGATCATCACGAACATCGAGGCCGGCATCGCGGTCCGGGCGTCACCGAGCCACGCGTAGTCAGCGGCCCCGTGCAGCCCGATCTTCGACAGCACCGCGTCCAGGATGCCCGTACTCGGGGTGAACACCTGGGCCCAGATCAGGCCGATCACGATCGCCGGGATCACGTACGGGAAGAACGAGACGATCCGGTAGAAACCGGAGTTCTTCAGCCCGCGGACGGTTCCGGTGCCCGAGCCGCCGATGGTCACCAAGGTGGCGAGCGTCAGGGCCAGCACGATCGTCACGATCGGCACCACGATCGCCAGCTCGACGTTGTTGCGGACGGCCTTCAGGAAGATGTCGTCGTGGAACAGCTTGACGTAGTTGTCGAAGCCGACGAAGTTCATCTTCGAGCTGAAGCCGGACCAGTCGGTCAGCGAGTACCACAGCGCCTGGACGAACGGCGAGACCACGAAGATCACGAAGACCGCCAGCGGCAGGCCGAGGAACACGACCATGAAGCTGACCCGGTCGAAGGTCAGCGGGCGGCGGCGCCGCCGGACGGCGGGCCGCTGAGGCCCGCCGTCCGGCACAACATTTGGCGTCACGGTCACTTCGTGACCGGGATCTTCTTGACGGAACTGTCGTTCCTCACCTTGTCGGTGATCTGCTGCAGGCCCTTGGTCAGGCCGGCCGCGTCGGTCTGACCCGACAGGAACGAGTTCCAGACGACCAGCTGGTCGGTGTTCATGCCGTACAGACCGAAGACCTGGTAGTCGAAGATGTTGGTGCCGGCGGCATCCAGCATCGCGGTCTGCGACTGCAGCGCGGTCGAGCCGAAACCGTCGGCGGGCACCAGGCCCTTGACGATGGTCGGCGCGAGCCGGGTCTTGGCGAAGTTGGTCGCCGCCTCCTTGGACAGCATGGCCCGCAGGAGCTCCTTGCCGCCGGCAACGTTCTTGCCCTTCGACGGGACCACGAACGGCTCGCCGGCCGCGCTGCGCAGCGACTCGTACGGCAGCTTCGGGCTCTCGGTCAGGGTCGGCTCCGGGATGCCCTTCATCTGGAACCCGGACTTGGTGGCCTTCTTCATCTCGTTCTCGATCCACGAGCCCGAGGGGTAGAGGATGGCCTGCTGGTCGTTGCTCCACTTCGCCTGCGCGGCGGTGAACTGGGTACCGGCGCCACCGGGCACGAAGTACCCGTTCTTCACCATCTTCTCCAGGGCCGCGAAGATGCCCTGGAACTGCGGCATCGACCAGCAGTTCTCCTTCAGGTTCTCCAGCGCCAGCCGGACCTCGTCGCCACCCTCCTTGATGGCGCCGTCGACGGCCATCGTGTGGTAGTAGGTGGCGGCTTCCTTGCCCCAGACGAACAGGTACTTGCCCTTGGCCTTGGCCTTGGCGCCCAGGTCGAGCAGGGCGTCGTAGGTCTTCGGCGGCTCCCAGCCGTTCTCCTTGAACAGGCTGTCGGAGTACCACAGGCCGTACAGGGTCAGCACGTAGTTCATCGCGACGAACTTGCCGTCGAAGGTGCCGGGGATCTTCGCACCCGGGTACAGGGTGTCGGCGATCTTGGTGCCCTCGTAGTTGTTCGCCTCGAAGACGTCGTCCAGCGTCGCCAGCTGGTCCAGGATCGTGTTGAAGCCGATCTGGTTCGCGCCGGAGTTGTCGATCAGGTCCGGCGGGTTGCCACCGACGAAGCGCGGCTGCAGCTGCTGGGCGATCTGGGTGGACGGCGCGACCTTGAACGTCGAGCCGGCGAACTTCTTCTGCGCGATGTCGGCCGCGAACGTCACGTAGTCGAAGCCGTAACCGCCGTTGAAGATGACCGCGTCGACAGTGGCCTTGTCGGCCATACCGAACGGGTTGTCCGCGGTCTTGTCCGCGCCGCCACCGCTTGAACCGCTGTCGTCGCTGCCGCTACTGGCGCAGGCTGCCAGGAGCGTGCTGCCGCCGGTGGCCAGCAGGGTGCCGACCGCCGCGCGCTGCAGGAACAGCCGCCGCGACAGGTTGTTGGGAGTGGTCATTGGTCCCGCCTTCCGAGAGTGTTTCAAGCAGTACGACGGATCCGGCCGGCGTACTGTGCTTCAAGGGCGTGGTTGTGGTCGTCGCCGCCCGGGATGTTCGCGGACAGGTAGACCGGAGGCTTCTCGCCGGCCTCGGTCAGCCGGCGCAGAACCTCCGCGACCAGCATCTGCGCAATCAGGGCCGCGGTGATGGAAGACACGGCGCAAACCTTGCCCCCATCGGGTAGATCGAGTACGGAGTCGCCGTACGGGGCGTGGTTGTCGAGCACCACGTCGGCGAAGTCGATCAACTTCTTGCCCGACGGGTGCCGCGAGTCGACCCCACTGGTGTGCTGCAGCGAGGTGATCGCGATCAGGGGGTGGCCCTGCTCCTTCACCACCGAGGCGAGCTCGACGATCGAGCCGTTCACGCCGGAGTTGGAAGCGATCACGAACACGTCGCCCGATCGGGCCGCGGACAGTTCGTAGAGCTTCCGGGAGTACTGCGGGTCGCGCTCCAGCTCGGCGCTGCGGAGCAGCTCCGGCGGTTCGCCACCGAGCAGGACCAGATCGCGCAGGGCGATCCGGTTGGTCGCGATCAGGCCACCGGCGCGGCCGGCGATCTCCATCGCGAGCGCCTCGGAGTGACCCGAGCCGAAGGCCTGGATGACGCCGTTCGCGCGCAAGGAGGTGGTGAACAGGTCGGCCGCCTGCTGGATCGGGCCGTCGATCTGCGTGGTCACGGCGGCCATGATCGGAGTGAGCGCGTGAACAAAGGCCTGCGCGCTCAAACCACCCTCAATACCGCCTGCGGCATGCCTGCTGCCGTCTGCCGTGCTGGCCATCAGCGGCCCCACCCCTCGACTAAATTGATCGCCGCGACACACCTGATGCCGACAAGTGCGCAAGTTTGCGGTTTGCTGGACAGAACTTTTCTCACCTGGCAGCTAAAGTCAAGGCTCATCTCACTCTTCCTCCCAGATCGGGACCGTTGCGTGACCTTGTCTGTTGTTGTTCACGACTAGACTCTTTCGAGCAGTTTGGAGCATTGCTTATGTCGGTCGAACGCCCACTCGCGCAACCAAAGGAATCAGTGGTCTTGATGCCAGCATCCACACTGGTCCTGGGCGGCGACCTCGGCGGCACCTCCACCCGGATCGTGATCGCGGACCATGAGGGCAACGTAGTAGGCCGCGGGGCCGCGGCCGGCGGAAATCCGACCAGCCACCCGGCGACCGCCGCGGCCAACTTCGGCCAGGCCGTTCACGCCGCCCTGGAGGGCATCGATCCGGCTGCCGTCAAGGCCGCCGTGATCGGTACGGCCGGCGGCTCGGCCCTCGGCCGGCCGGATGTGAAGGCACAATTCGACGCCGCCTGGGCCGGCGCCGGACTGACGGTGATCCCGCGGTTCATCGGCGATCTCGAGGTCGCCTTCGCCTCCGGTACGCCGGAGCCGGACGGCACCGTGCTGATCGCGGGCACCGGCAGCAACACCGGTCTGGTCCGCGATCACGAACTGGTCCGGACCGCCGGCGGCCACGGCTGGCTGCTCGGCGACGACGGCTCGGGCTTCTGGCTCGGCCGGGAGGCAATGCGCAGTGTGCTGCGCGCCATCGATCTGGGCGAGCCGCTCGGCGTGCTCGGCGAGGCGGTCGTCGAGGCCGTCCTGCCGGACCGCGATCCAACCACCAGCGCGGAGCGTGAGGGCTACGATCTGCTCCGTGACGACCTGATTCGCACGGTGAACGCCCGTCCACCCGTGCTGCTGGCCGAGCTGGCCCGGCCGGTCGTGGCGGCGTACGAGCAGAACGACAAGACCGCCCACGCCTTGGTGAAACGCGCAGCCGAACTGCTCATAGAAACGGTCAGCCGGCTGTGGACAACGTCGGACAACGGCCCGCTGGTGCTGGCCGGCAGTGTCGCCGGTGAATCGTCGCCGGTCGGCCGGTTACTGCGGCAAAGCATTCACGACCACTTCGACGGCGAGGTGCTGACCGCGCACGACGGCGTCGGCGGCGCGACCTGGCTCGCGCTCGGCGTCCTCGACCCCGCTTTGGCGACCAACGACAACCACGCTCGGCTCGTCAGCTGAAGAATCCAGTACTACGGCCCGGTGGCTGTACATCTTCTGCCCCCACCCCAACCACCCCGGTCAGGCACGTCACCGGGCCGTACTGCGTCTGCTTTACATGGAGATCGGGCGGAGCTCGATCGCGTACTGCTGTGCCTCGGGGATCCGGGCGGCGACGTCCTCGGCGCGCTCGGGCGTGGCGACGTCGATGATGAAGACGCCGGCGAGTTGCTCCTTCGCCTCGGAGTACGGGCCGTCGGTCGTCGCACGGACGCCTTCGCGGACCCGGACCACCTTCGTCTCCCGCGGTGCGGCCAGTGGTGAGGCCGTGATCAGCTCGCCGCGCTCGTGCAACTCCTCGAGCAGCTGCTCGAGCTGTGCCGACAGCGCCTCGCGGGCCGCCTTGGGCAGCTTCTTGCCCTCCTCGGTGTGCAGGAAGGACGGATGTCCCCAGGTCACCGGGTTGCTGTGGATGAGCAACATGTACTTCATGGCTGTGTTCCCTTCGGTCGAGTGGATCCTCGCAGCACAGGTCGGAGGCTCGCCCGCGTTCTCGACATTTCGACCCTAAGGTGAACGCCATGAACGAGACCGACCTCCAGCTGAGCGACGGCCGGACCCTGCACGTCTACGACACCGGGCGGGGCGACCTGCCGGTCTTCTGGAACCACGGCACACCCAATCTGGGCGCGCCGCCGGAGCCGCTGTTCCCGGCGGCCGAGCGACTCGGGTTGCGGTGGATCTCGTTCGACCGGCCGGGGTACGGCGGCTCTACTCCTGCGCCGGGGCGGACGATGGCGTCCGTTGCGGGTGACGTGGAGCAGGTCGCCGACGCGCTGGGGATCGACCGGTTCGCGGTCGTCGGGTACTCCGGTGGCGGGTCCTATGCGCTGGGGACCGCGGCTGTACTCCGTGAGCGGGTCCGCGCCGTCGTCACGCTGGCGGCCATCGCGCCGTACGGAGTGGACGGGCTCGACTGGTTCGACGCGATGGTGCCGTCGGGCGTCGCGTCGCTGCGGGCCGCGCTCGGTGGGCGTCAGGTGAAGGAGGCCTGGGAGGCTTCTGGGGTCGAGTACGACCCGGAGTTCACCGCTCAGGACCATGCGCTCTTCGAAGGTCCGTGGGGCTGGCTCGGCAAGGTCGCTGGTGGCGGGCTCACCGCCGGACCGTACGGGCTGATCGACGACGACATCTCCTACGTAACGCCTTGGGGCTGCGACCCGGCGACGATCATTGCGCCGACGCTGCTCCTCCATGGCGACCGGGACGGCATCATCCCCAGCTCACACGGCCGCTGGCTCGCCGCCCATTGCCCGACCGCTGAGCTCCGCAGCTTCCCCACCGACAGCCATTTCACTATCGTCGAGCAGGCCGACTCCGGACTGGATTGGCTGGATAACCTGCCGTAACCGCGCTTCGCGGTCTGTCTGGATGGGTACGGGGCCGGGATGAGGTCACCTGGAGAACTCGGCGAACTGGTAGCCGGGCGCTATCGGCTC
This sequence comes from Kribbella ginsengisoli, assembly GCF_039537185.1. Taxonomy (NCBI): domain Bacteria; kingdom Bacillati; phylum Actinomycetota; class Actinomycetes; order Propionibacteriales; family Kribbellaceae; genus Kribbella; species Kribbella ginsengisoli. The sequence continues at coordinate 153,201 of NZ_BAABAA010000013.1, forward strand.
GGAGACCCGGTGGGCCGCGGCGGGATGGGTGCGGTCTACCGCGCCACGGACGAGGTGCTCGGCCGTGACGTCGCCATCAAGCTGTTGCTGCCCACGAGAGAAGGGCCCGAGGCCCAGGAACGGTTCAAGCGCGAGGCCCGGGCCGCGGCGATGATCTGCGATCCCTACGTGGTCGCCACCTACGACTTCGGTCCACATCAGGACGGCTACTACCTCGCGATGGAACTGGTCGAGGGGCACACGCTCAGCGTGGAGCTGAACTGGCGGGGCCCGCTCGAGCCCCACTGGGCGGTGGAGATCGTGCGGCAGGCGGCCGCCGGGCTGGCTGCCGCTCATCAGCACGGCCTGGTGCATCGCGACATCAAGCCCGGCAACCTGCTGGTGACCGACGACGGCCTGGTCAAGGTCGCCGACTTCGGCATCGTCCGGATCCTCGGCGACACGACCACGACCCTGACCGCGACCGGGCAGGTCGTCGGTACCAGCCACTACCTCGCGCCCGAGCGGGCGATCGGGAAGCCGGCCGGCGCCGCATCGGACGTGTATGCCCTCGGGTGCGTGCTCTACCAGTTGCTCACCGGCCATCCGCCCTTCCAGGCGGAGGATGCCGCGTCGATCATGTACCAGCACGTGCAGGTCACCCCGACTCCGCCGAGCGAACTGCGCCCGCAGTGCGCGGGTGAGGCCGAGGCGTTGCTGTTCTGGATGATGAACAAGGATCCCGCCCAGCGTCCGACCGCCGCGCAGGTCGCCGCGGGCGTGGAGCCGCCGGCTCTTGCTCTGACCTCCGTGGAGCAGGTCCTGCCGGTACGCCGCCGGCCGTCCCGCAACCTGCTCGTCGTAGCCGGAGCCGTGCTGGCGGTCGCCGCCACCTCGACCGTCGGCATCCTGATCGATTCGAACTCCACCAAGTCGCCGGGCCCCAATGACCTCCAGCCGTCGATACCGGCCGCCGGATCGCCGTCTCCCGCCAACACGACGTCCGGCGTCCCGGTCGCCCGCGCCTCGACGCGCCCGCCGACCGTCGCGTCGAAGACCACCGCACGCGCCGGCGAACCAGTCCGGACGGCCGGCACCTCGGTCGACGCCACCGCAGCCGCCTCCGCGGCGCCCTCGGCCGCGCCGACCACGACGGTGCAGCCGACCAGGACCAAGAAGCCGAAGCCGACCAAACCGACGAAGACCCTGAAACCGCACACCACCGGCAAGCCCACCGGCTGACCTCCTCTCTCCCCCTATTCCAAGCAAGGGCTTGACATCGGTCAGCCGTCGGCGGATATTCCAAGCATGTCTTTGGAATCTTCGGAGGATCCTCGCCGGCGGCGGTTGCTGGATGACCCGCTGGCGATCAGGGCGATGGCTCATCCGGTGCGGCTTGATCTGTTGTCGCTGCTGGGGCGGGAAGGGCCGTTGACCGCTGCGGATGCGGCGCGGCGATTGGGGATCAGTCAGGCGTTGGCTTCGCATCACCTGCGGCAGCTGGCGAAGTACGACTTCGTGGAGCCGGCTCAGGGCAAGGACAACCGGGAACGGCCTTGGCGGGCCGTGTCGACGTCGCAGACCTGGGCAGATGCTGATCTTTCGCCGGAGGCGGTGGCTGCGGCCGAAGTACTGGAGCAGTTGATGGCCGAGCGTGCGCTGGACGAGCTCGCGGTCTGGCAGAGACAGCGAGCGGATGAGGAGCCTGCCTGGCGTCAGAACGCCGGGATCGGGCGGACCGGGATCTATCTGACCCGCGACGAGTTCGTGGAGCTCGAGGAGCAGGTGCAGGCGTTGGTCATGCGGTACGTCGACGAGCGCCCGATCGACGACAAGTCCACCCGGCCGCCGGGAAGCCGCCTGGTCGAGATCACCCGGATCGTCGTCGTACACCCCGAGGACAGGGCGCTGGAGGAGGAATGAGAAATCTGTGGGAAGTGCTCGCACGGCGGCGGGACTACCGGCTCGTGCTCGGTGCCGGGCTGGTGTCGCTGACCGGTGACTGGATCCTGCGGATCGGGCTCGCCTTCCACGTCTATGCGTTGACCGGCTCGACGCTCGCCTCCGGTGGACTGCTGCTGGCGTCGTTCCTGCCATTGGTGCTGCTCGGCTCGCCGGCCGGCGTGTTCGTCGATCGGTGGGACCGGCGGCGGACGATGGTCGTCACGAATCTCCTGCACGCGCTGGTTTTGCTGCCGTTGCTGCTGGTCCGCGACGGCGACACGCTCTGGCTGATCTACCTGGTGATCCTGGCGCAAAGTTGCCTTCAGCAATTTTTCCGGCCGGCCGAGCAGTCGCTGATCCCGGCGCTGGTCGAGGCTCCGCAGCTGGTCACCGCCAACTCGTTGAACAGCCAGGCCAACGACATCTCGCGACTGGTCGGCGCCGGGGCCGGCGGCATCCTGGCCGCGGCCGGTGGGCTGCCGCTGCTGGCCTTGGTCGATGCGGCGACCTACCTGATCGCGATGACCTTCCTGCTCGGTGTGCGGCATCGCCCGGAGCGGGTGAAGGCCGAGCGGGTCGGTGGGGTGCGGGTCGCGGTACGAGGGATCAAGGGTGAGTGGGTCGAGGGGATCGGGGTTTGCCTGAGTGGGCCGGCACTGCGGCTGGTGTTCGTCTTCGGGCTGGTGACCGGGGTTGGGGAGGGCGTGATGAGCACGTTGTTCGCGCCGTTCGTGTCGGCGGAGCTGGGCGGTGACGGTACGGCGTACGGGCTGATCACCTCGTCGCAGGCCGTGGGCGGGATCGCGGGCGGGCTGATCGCGGCGGCCGTCGGGTCGCGGTTCCCGGCGGCGAAGCTGTGGGGCTTCGGGGCGGTCGCGTTCGGGCTGATCGACCTGGCACTGTTCCTGTATCCCTTGTTCTGGAAGGGTTTGGCGCCGGCCTTCGCCTGCATGATCGTCGTCGGCGTACCGGGAGCGTTCATGGTCGCCGGGTTGATGACGGTGATCCAGCGGCTCACCGACGACGCCTCACGCGGACGGGTCTTCGGGGCGCTGTTCGCGACCGAAGGGCTCGCGGTGCTGGTGGGCATCGTCGGCGCGGGGGCGCTCGGCGACGTCGTCGGCATCATCCCCCTGCTGGTCGTGCAGGGGCTCGGCTTCTCGATCGGCGGGGTGGTCGTGCTGAGCCGGCTGCGAATCCTGACGCCGGCGCCGGCTGAGCCCGTCCCCGCCGTCGTCTAGTCGGTGGCCGGCTCGGCGGTCGACTGCTCGGCGTCGTCGGCCGCGACGCGGTGGACCCGGACCCGCGCCACCCGGCGGCCGTCCATCTCCTTGACGGTGAGTTGGTAGCCGCCGACCGAACCCTCGTCGCCGACGGACGGAACCCGGCCGAGCTGGGCGGCGACGAAGCCGGCCACCGTCTCGTACGGGCCGTCGGGCAGCTCGACGCCGGTCTCGTCGGCGAAGTCGTCCAGGTTGAGCAGGCCGTCCACCTCGACGTCGCCACTGCGCAACCGGGTGGTCTCCGGCGACTCCTCGTCGTACTCGTCCTTGATGTCGCCGATCAGTTCCTCGACCAGATCCTCGAGCGTGACGATGCCGGCGGTGCCGCCGTACTCGTCGAGCACGATCGCCAGGTGGGTGCTGCGCCGGCGCATCTCGGTCAGGGTGGGCAGCAGCTTGGCGGTGTCGGGCAGCATCAGCACCTCGCGGGCGAGATCGCCGACGCGGACCGAGCGGGTCGCGACCGCCGGGTCGAACAGGTCGCGGACGTGCACGAACCCGACGATGTCGTCGGCCGAGCCGTTCATCACCGGGTAGCGCGAGTGCGGCCGCTCCGCGGCGAACTTCACCGCCTTGTACGCCGGCATCTCCGCGTCGACGAAGTCCACCTCGGTCCGCGGCAGCATCAGCTCGCGCAACTGCCGGCCGCCGGCCTCGAAGACGTCGTCGACGATCCGGCGCTCCTCCTCGCCGAGCGACTCGTGCGCGGAGACGATCTCGCGCAACTCCTCGTCGCTCATCACCTCGCGGTTCGCGTTCGGGTCGCCGCCGAGCGCGCGGACCACCAGGTCGGTCGACTTCGACAGCAGCCAGATCACCGGCCGGGCGCCGGACGCGATCCGGTCGACCAGCGGCGCCAGGCCGAGCGCGAAGGTCTCGGCCCGCTGCAGCGCGAGCCGCTTGGCCGCCAGCTCGCCGATCACGATGGACACGTACGAGATGGCGATGGTGATCAGGATCAGCGCGACGGTGTTCGCGACCGACTCCGGCAGGCCGAGCCTCTGCAGGTGCGGCGACAGGCTGTCGGCCAGCGTCGCGCCACCGAAGGCGGCCGACAGGAAGCCCATCAGGGTCACGCCGATCTGGACGGCGGACAGGAAGCGGTTCGGGTTCGCTGCCACCCGGGCGACCGTCTCACCGCGTTTGCCGCGCTGGGAGATCGACTTGAGCTGGCTGTCCCGCAGCGACACGAGCGCCATCTCGGCGGCGGCGAAGACGCCACCGATGAGCACGAAGACGAAGATCAGGACGATGTTGAGCAGGGTGTCGTTCATGACTTGGGGGTTCCTAGCGTCCTCTCCGAGTAGACAGGAGAGGACGCGAGCGTTGGGCGACGTCCATCGATCAAGAGTAGCGGTGGCGGGTCTCACGATGCATGTTCGAATATGTTGGTTTACGATGGTTGATGGCTGAGAGTGTCGATTCTCGGCGTACTTCGGGAAAGGTCGGTCGATGAACACCACCCCTCGCGGCGCTCGCCGGACGGACACCACACTGTCCGACGGCCGGCAGCTGATCTACTACGACCCCGCCGACGCTCCCGTCCGGGTGCCGCTCGAGGACAGCCGTGGCCTGCCCGCGCCCAAGCCGCTGGCCGAGTTCCGGATCGACCCGCTGACTGGCGACACGATCACCTTCGCCACCCACCGCAACACCCGGACCTACCTGCCGCCCGCCGACCAGTGCCCGCTGGACGCCAGCCGGCCCGGCAACGCGACCGAGATCCCGGACCACGACTACAACGTCGCCGTCTTCGAGAACCGGTTCCCGTCGTTCTCCGGACCCGGCCGGTGCGAGGTGGTCTGCTTCACCAGCGACCACAACAAGTCCTTCACCGAGCTCTCCCAGGGCCAGGCCCGGCTGGTCGTCGAGGCCTGGGCCGACCGGACGGCGGAGCTCAGCGCCCGTCCCGACGTCGAGTACGTCTTCCCGTTCGAGAATCGCGGCCGGGAGATCGGCGTCACGCTCAGCCACCCACACGGCCAGATCTACGCGTACCCGTTCCTGCCGCCGCGGATCAAGACCCTGATGGCACGCGCCCGCGAACACCAAGAAGTTGCCGGGAGCAACCTCTTCGCCGACATCCTGGCGGCCGAGCGCAAGGACGGCCGCCGGATCGTCGCGGAGAACGGGAACTGGACGGCCTTCGTCCCCCAGGCGGCTCGCTGGCCGGTCGAAGTACACCTGTATCCGCATCGCCAGGTCGCCGACATCTCCGAGCTGACGACCGAGGAACGGGACGACTTCACCATGCTGTACCTCGACGTACTGGGCCGTTTCGACGGACAGTACGACGACGACCTGCCCTACATCGCGGCCTGGCACCCGGCTCCGGTGCGGGTGGATCGCGAGCTCGGCTACCTGCATCTGGAGTTGTTGTCGATCCGGCGGGCGCAGGACAAGATCAAGTACCTCGCGGGGTCGGAGTCGGGGATGGGCGCGTTCATCTCGGACACGCTGCCCGAGGACGTCGCCGAGACGCTGCGGAAGGTGGGCTCGTGAGCAGGTTCGTGGAGGTCTTCGGCGTCGAGGCCGACGGGGTCTGGCGCGCGCCCGGGCGGGTCAACCTGATCGGCGAGCACACCGACTACAACGACGGCCTGGTGCTGCCGATCGCGCTGCCGAACCAGATCACGATCACCGCCTCGGCCCGTACGGACGGCGTGATCGCGGTGGCGTCGTCCGGGCAGCAGGACGTGGTCGAGTTCTCGCTGGACTCGTTGGCTCCTGACTCGGTGAAGGACTGGGCGGCTTATCCGGCGGGGGCGGCTTGGGTGCTGCTGCAGGACAAGTACGAGATCGGCGGCGCCAACTTGCTGGTCGAGTCGGACCTGCCGACCGGTGCCGGGCTCTCGTCGTCGGCAGCTCTCCTGTGTGCGACAGCCGTCGCCTTGCTGGGACTGCACTCGATCGAGGTCGACCCGGCCGAGGTCGCGCGGCTGGCTCAGCGGGCCGAGAACCAGTACGTCGGTGCGCCGGTCGGCCTGATGGACCAGATGGCGTCGATGTGCTGCACGGCCGGCCACGCCCTGTACTTCGACATCCGCGCGATGTCGACGGCCCAGATCCCCTTCGACCCGCCCGCCGACGGCCTCGCCCTGCTGGTCGTCGACGTGAAGGCGCCGCATCGGCACGTCGACGGTGAGTACGCAGCCCGCCGCAAGTCCTGCGAACAGGCCGCGGCCGAACTCGGCGTACCGGCCCTCCGCTCGATCGCCTTCGAAGACCTCGACGACACGTTGGCCCGACTGACCGACGAGGTCACCCGGCGTCGCGTCCGGCACGTGGTCACGGAGATCCGGCGGGTGGAGGACGCAGTCGCGCTGATGCATGCGGGCCGGCTGCGCGATGTCGGCCCGCTCTTCACCGCGTCGCATGCCTCGTTGCGCGACGACTTCGAGATCACCGTGCCCGAGCTCGACGTGGCGGTGGACACCGCACTCGCCGCCGGCGCGCTGGGCGCGCGGATGACGGGCGGCGGCTTCGGCGGCTGCATCATCGCGCTGGTCGAGGCGTCCGCGACGAAGACCGTGCTGGACGCCATCGACAAGGCCTTCGAGGAGAACGGTTTCAGCGCTCCCAGCTCACTCGATGCCACTCCCTCCGCCGGGGCCTCCCGCATTTCGTGACAGTTCCCGGCGGATGGTCGGGGCGAAGACGAGGGTCGCTGCCAACTGGAGCAGGCCCATTACGACGTACGGGGTCTTGAGGTCGGTGCGGTGTGCCAGGAAACCGGCGGCCACCGCACCGAGTGGGCCTGCGCAGAAGGCGACCATCCGGTACGCCGAGGTGACTCGGCCCAGCAGCGCGGGTGGGACCAGGCGTTGGCGGAGGCTGATGGTCAAGACATTCCACCAGGTGCCGCCGAGGCCGAGGATGGTCGCCGCGATGGCGACGAGGGTGAAGGTGCTGACCACCCCGAAGGCGATGACGGCCAGGCCGGAGATCAGCATCGAGGCGAGCAGGCCGGCGAAGAGCGGGATGCGCTTGGACAGCCGCGGGGCGAGCAGGCCGCCCAGGATGCCACCGACCGCGTAGATCGCCACCAGCCAGCCGAAGCCTGCTTCGGGCAACTCCAGTACTTCGAGGACGTACAGCACCAGAATCGCGACGATGCCGGAGCCGACCGCGTTGACCACCAGGAGCAGCAGGCAGAGCGAGCGCAGGAGTTTGTGCCGCCACAGATAGCTGAGGCCCTCCTTGAGCTCGCGACCGAGGTGCCGGTCGGCAGCCTGCTCGCGTGGCGGTGAGGCGTGCCGGATCGACCAGACCAGGGCCGCGGCGACCGCGAACGAGACGGCGTCGATGAGGATCGGCAGGCCGTGGTCCAGGACGAAGAGGGCGGCGCCTAGCGGCGGGCCGATCAGGCTGGACAGGAGCAGCAGGGAGACCTGCTGGTAGCCGTTGGCGCGTTCGAGCGCGTCGCCGGCGACGAGGTCGGGAACGATCACCGACGACGCGTTGTCGAAGAAGGGCGAGAGCAGGCCGAGCACGAAACCGGCGATCAGCAGAGTCGGGATGTTCGCCCGGTCCAGCAGGATCAGGACGGCGAACGCGCCGGCGACGACCGCGCGGATGGCGTCGACGATCCACATCGTCGAGGTCCGCCGCCAGCGGTCGACCATCACGCCGGAGACCAGCCCGAGCAGCAACCAGCCGGCCCCCGCGACCGCTTCACTGAGCGAGACGATCCGTGGATCGCGGGTGAACGACGCCGCCAGCAACGGCAGCGCCCCGAAGGTGATGCCGTCACCGGCGAAGGAGACCGCCCCTGCACACCACACGACCCAGAACGGCCGCCCCAGTGGGACGGCCGTTCCTTGCTTGGTCACGAGGCGATTATCAGATCACAGCCTGTTTCCCGCATGGACTTTTTGGCCGATGCAGGTAGTCCGGAGTCGGTGACGACCAGATCGAGGTCGGACCAGGTGGCGAAGGTGCTCAGGCCGACGGTGCCCCACTTCGTATGGTCGGCGACCAGGACCACCTCGCGGCTGGCCGCGATGAAGGAGCGGTTGGTTTCCGCTTCCATCAGGTTGGGGGTGCTGAGGCCGTGTTCGGCGTCTACGCCGTGGGCCCCCAGGAAGAGGAGGTCCAGGTGCAGGGACTGCAGGGCCGCTGTGGCGATGGGACCGACCAGGGCGTCCGAGGGTGTGCGGATGCCGCCGATCAGGACGACTGTGCGGTCTGAGCGGGCGTTGCCGTGGAAGACGTCGGCGATGCGGGCGGAGTTGGTGACGACCGTGAGGTTCTCGACCCGGAGCAGCTGACGGGCCAGCGCGTATGTCGTCGTACCGGCGCCGATGCCGATCGCGCTGTCGGGCTGGACGCGGGCGGCCGCCTCGATCGCGATCGCCTGCTTGGCGGCGGACTCCTGGGTGAGCTTGGCGTCGAACCCCGGCTCGTGCGCGCTGCGCAGGCCGACCGACGTCGCGCCGCCGTGCACCTTGTGCAGCAGACCGCTGGAGTCGAGGGCATCCAGATCGCGCCGGATCGTCATGTCGGACACGCCGAAGCGCTCGACCAGCTCGGCGACCGTGATCGCGCCCCGGCTGTTGACCTCGGCAACGATCGTGGCCTGCCGCTGGGCGGCCAGCTGGCCACCGCGGCCGCGGGACGGTTCGGAGACGTTCACAGCTGACAGCCTAAGGTCTGGCCTGCCCGATCGCAGTGGGAAAGTGTTCATTTGTGTCGCGCTCCGTGAAATACCGTTGCCGCCCGGCGCGCGGGTTGTCAGGCTGAGCTATGCGATTCCCCGAGGACGTGCCCACCCTGGCCGACGATGTCGTGACGCTGCGTGCCCACACGGTCGCGGACACGCGGCCGGCGTACGAGGCCTGCCAGGACCCGGAGATGCAGCGCTGGACGACGATCCCGGTGCCGTACGAGCTGGGCAACGCCGAGCACTTCCTGACCGAGTTCGTGCCGGCCGGCTGGCGCGACGGCAGCAATTGGGCCTGGGCGATCGAGTACGACGGCCGCTACTCGGGCACCATCGATCTGCGCCCCGGAGACGGCGACGTCGGCGAGGTCGGGTTCGCGATCGCGCCGTGGGCCCGGGGCAACGGCGTGATGACGCGGGCGTTGCGGCTGGCCGTGGCGCACGCGTTCGAGCAGGGCTGGGAGCGGGTGACCTGGCGGGCGTACGTCGGCAACTGGGGCTCCCGGCGGGTCGCCTGGAAGGCCGGCTTCCGGAATCTGGTGACGATTCCAGCCGGCGGGGTCCAGCGCGGCGTCCGGCGGGACGAGTGGGTCGCTTCGATCGCGCGCGACGACGTACCGGAGCCGCAGGGCAACTGGTGGCGGGTGCCGGTCATCGAGCTGGACGGGGTGCGACTGCGAGCGTTCGAGGGTTCGGACGCCAAGCGCCTGATGGAGGCCTGCAACGACCCGCGCACCCAGCAGTGGCTGGCCGGACTCCCGAAGCCTTACCAGCTGGAGGATGCCGAGGGATTCATCGAGAGCCGGCTGGAGAACCTGGCGTCCGGTGAGGGCGTCTCCTGGGCGATCGCCGATCCGGACACCGACGAGCTGCTCGGCAACGTCAGCGTGTTCGACCTGCGGAACCGGATCGACAAGACGATGGGCGAGGTCGGCTACTGGGCGCACCCCGACGCACGCGGCCGGGGCGTGATGAGCACTGCGGTCCGGGGCGCGATCGGGCACGCCTTCACTCCGGTCGAGGACGGCGGGCTCGGGCGGCGCCGGCTGGTGCTGTTCGCTGCCGACGGCAACACGGCCTCCCAGCGGGTTGCCGAGGTCAACGGGTTCACCCGGACCGGGCGCGAGCGCGCCGCCAGCCCGGACCGCGACGGCGGCTTCCGCGATCTGCACGCCTTCGACCTGCTGGGCACCGACCAGCGGCCGGGCTCGAACCGCTGAACGGCGCTGAAAAGTCGTTCACAGAGGTAACGAATCCGCCATCGAGCGACCAGATGGTGACAGCCGACACCGCTTCCTCTCGCCGTGGAACGTTCTGACTGCTTGAATCGACAGGTGAGAGATCGTGAGGAACTCGTCCGCCGCTGGCAGGCCGGGTGGTCTGTATCGCGGGGCTGGACCACAGTCGAGGATGACAACGACGGGATCCTGACCGTCCGCGCGGGCGAGGAGAACCGCGCGATGGAGTACGTCGTACTGGACGCCGACGACAAACCCGAGCGCGTCGAGCGCGCCGCCGAACTCGCCAGAGCCGCGGGCAGCGGCCGGGGCGCCGGCTGGGTGACGCTGGCCACCGACGACCGGGAGGCGCGGATCGAGCAGCTCGAGGACCTCGGGCTGGAGGTACAGCCGGACCAGGACTGGCTGATGACGATCCAGCTGTCCGAGCAGCCCGCGCTGAAGCTGAACGAGCGGTACACGCTGCATACCGAGCTCGAGGACGACCTGATCATCACCCGGGCGACGCTGCACGGTGGCGTCGTCTCGAGCGGCCGGATGGCGGTCGTCGGCCAGGACGCCGTCGCCGACCGGATCGAGACCGACCCGGCGCACCGGCGTCGCGGCCTGGGCAGCGCCGTGATGGCGTCGCTGGTGGAGACCGCGGCGGCTCAGGGCGCCAAACGCGGCATCCTGATCGCGTCGATCGACGGCCTCCGCCTCTACCGCAGCCTCGGCTGGAAGGTCATCGCCGACATCGTCATCGCCCGCTCCTAGCCACAACTGGTGACCTTGAACACCGAACGGTGACCTTGAACAAGTTATTACGTGTTCAAGGTCACCGTTCGGTGTTCAAGGTTCCGGCCCGCTCGTCGTAAAAGGTTCGTCAAAGCGGGCGTTGTCGGCCGTTCGGGGGTCGTCGTGTTACATCAAGATCCGATAACGTCCGTGCCGCACGGCCTGGGGACGACGGGGATCGACGACGAGAGGCTTGCTGGCTGCAATGAACGAAGTACCGAACGATCCCTTCTACGAGAGCAACCCCGAACCGCCCCGATCGCACGGCCGCCGCAAGCAGCGGCGTGGTGTCGCAGGGCCGATCCTGGGAGCGTTGGCGGTGCTCGCCCTGCTGGCCGGCGCCGGTTGGTACGTGACCCGCGACACCACGCAGGCGACCAGCCAGGACCAGCCGCTGACGGTCCGGAGCAGTTCCGACGACCCGATGGTCACGCCGACCGACGACGCGAGCAGCCCGGTGGCGACCCCCACCAGGACTCCTTCGGCCACTCCCTCCAAGACGCCGTCGAAGACGCCGAGCGCGACCCCGACGCCGACCCGCTCGAGCAGCGCGCCGAGCCGGCAGGGCACCCGCTCCCCCAAGCCGACGAAGCCGACGCCGCGCCCGACGCACACCGCGACGCCGAAGCCGTCGACCAAGCCGCCGACCACCAAGCCGCCGGCGCCGAGTGGTGGCGCGGAGGCGCAGGTGCTGCAACTGACGAACAACGAGCGCGCCAAGAACGGCTGTGGCCCGCTGCGGATGAACAGCGCGCTGACCAAGGCCGCTGACCTGCACGCGACCGACATGGTCGTGCACCACTTCTTCGACCACAACAGCCAGGACGGCCGGTCGCCGTTCGACCGGATGAAGGCAGCCGGCTTCAAGGGCGGCGCGATGGCCGAGAACATTGCCGTCGGCTACAAAACCGCCGCGGCCGTGGTGGACGGCTGGATGCACAGCGAGGGTCACCGCAAGAACATCCTGAACTGCGACTACACGATGATCGGCATCGGCTACGACTCCGGCCAGGTCAAGCCCGAATGGGGTAACGGAAGTTGGGTCCAGGACTTCGGCGGATGACGCCGGAACGCCCTGAATCTCAGGGCTTCGTTAAGACGTGACGCGGACCCGTAACAGTGACCTTGCGTGTCGGTTAGGGTCACTGTTCGGTAACCAGGGGGGCCTGGCAACGAACACGCACGGGGAACGACGGAACTTCCGGTAGTACGACGAACTGAAGAGGACTCGCCCACCCATGACGGACTCGCCTACCCCTGGGCGGCACCGCAGCAGAAAAAAGGCACCCCGACGCAGAGGCCTGATCGGCCCGATCGTCAGTGCCCTGTCCGTGCTACTCGCCATCGGGCCCGTGGTCTACCTGATGTCGGCACGTGACGGTTCGGCGGTCGCCGACGACGACGCCACCAAGGTTCTGAACGTCTCCGAGGACAACTCCGGCCCCGCCGCTGTCGAGGGCGAGAGCGCCGGAGCCGGCAAGCCGAAGGTCACCGTGACGAAGACGCTGCCGAACGGCAAGACCGTCGTCTCGGTCGGTACGCCGGCCCTCGGGTCGGCCGAGTCGACCATGAGCACCAGTACGTCGGCCACGCCAGGCGCACCCAGCACGGTGATCACCACCGGCCCGACCGGCGGCGTCGAGACGGTCACCGTGACGCCGACCGGCCCGGTGATGACGGAGAACGGCAACGGCGGTACGCCGACCCAGAAGCCGAAGCCGTCGAAGCCCACCAAGCCGGTGACCAAGCCGACGAAGACGCCGACCAGGACGGTCACCACGACCGAGCCGACCCCGGACGACCCGCCGCCACCGCCGTCGGGCGGCGGCGGTACCAGCTCGATCGAGCGCGAGGTCCTCGACCTCACCAACCAGGCGCGGCGCAGTCAGGGCTGCGGCAAGCTGCAGCTCGACGACGCACTGGTCGAGGCCGCCGGCTCGCACGCCTCCGACATGGTCCGCAACCACTACATGGACCACACGAACAAGGCCGGCGAGGACCCAGGCGACCGGATGGCCAAGGCCGGGTACCACGGCTCGGGCTGGGGCGAGAACATCGCGGCCGGCTACAGCAGTGCGCAGAAGGTCTTCAACGCCTGGATGAACAGCGACGGCCACCGGGCGAACATCCTCAACTGCAGGTTCACCTTGATCGGCATCGGGTACGACCCGGGGCAGGTCAAGTCCGACTGGGGCAACGGGAGCTGGGTGCAGGACTTCGGTCGTAACTGACCGCAGGACCGACCGCACTCGGCACTGTCCGCCGGGCACCGTGTTCGCCGCAACGACTGTGGCGAACCGACAACGGATGCCCGGTTGTCCCGAGATCAGCGCGGGTAGATCCGTCCTTGCTACACCATCGGGCGCTCCTCACAGCGCCGCGGTGAGACGAATGAGGCACGTCTTGGGGGCGCGACCGTGAAGGGAACACGCACTTAAATGTCACAGCGATCAGCCGCTGGGCGGCGACGGCGCAGCAAGCCGGCGACCGCCCGGCCGGAGTCCCGCCTGAAGCGGATCACGGTAGCGATGGGGACGGTGATCCTGGTGATCACGCCGATCTCCTGGATCCTGCTCCACCAGCCGCAGTCCAACGAGGCCGACGCGTCGGTCCCGTATGTCACCCGCGACGACGACACCTATCTGAAGTCGTCGACGAAGCCGGTCGTGGCGCGACCGACGGCCACCACGCCGAGCAGCACCCCATCCGGTACGCCGGCCGGTACGCCGTCCCCGAGCGACACCCCGTCGACCCCGGGCCGGACACCGACCGGCGACCCGAGCACCACGCCGACCGAGGGTCCCACCGACGGACCGACGGACCGCCCGACGACGACCGGCGCGACCGACGGCCCGACCAGCAGCACAACGACGAAGGCACCGGACAACCCGAACACCACACCGACCCACTCACCCAGCACCACCCCGTCCAGCACCCCACCCCCGCCCGCCGACGGCGGCAGCATGTCGGCCGAGGAGTTCGAGCTGTTCTCGCTGGTCGACAACAAGCGGGTCGAGAGCGGGTGCTCGCCGCTGCACCGCAACAGCAACCTCACCGGCGGTGCGCGGGCGGAAGCGGAAGACCGGGCCAGGACCGGGCAGATGGCCTCGGGCGGCTCCTCCGGCGCGTCCACGGGCGGCAAGGACATGACCGCGAAGGCAGCCTTCGACCGGCTGATGAGCTCCAACTCGAGGACCGTGCTCGACTGCGGGCTGGACGAACTCGGGGTCGGCCAGGGCGATGCGAAGTACTGCACGACACAGGTGCTGGTCTGTCTGAACACCGCGACGCGGTATGCGTGGGTTGTCGACTTTCAGTGACCGCAGAACTACCCAGGACGGCGGCTCGCGGGGTGCGGGCCGCCGTTTGTGGTCTGTGGGTGGGACGATGGGGCGAGGTGCTTGAGTCGGCCTCGGCAGCGGGGTTAGCTTGAGCCTCCACCGATCCTGCGGGAGGCCGGATGTACGGCGAGCGCGACGATCTCGATCCGCCCCGGCCTGCGTTGTACGGGATCCCGCCGGACGCGATCGCGGACGAGCGCCCGGACCGCCGGCCGGAGGACGCCAAGCGGATCGGGCTGAGCAGGCACACCGAGGAAGGCGCGGTCGTGCACTTCGCCGCCAACCTCGACCGGACCAAACCGGGTCACAAGATGATGGCCTGGATCCTGCTGATCACCTTCGCCACCCCGGCCCTCTACACCCTCTTCTTGTTGCTCTAGCCGAACTCCTGCCGATGGCGTTGCGGCGTCGTCCCGAGCACGTGGTGGAAGTGGTGCCGCAGCGCCGAACTGCTGCCGAATCCGCTCGCCGTCGCGACCCGCTCGATCGACTGGTCGGTTGTCTCCAGCAACAGCCGAGCTCGATCAAGCCGTTGCTGGAGCAACCAGGCCTGTCCGCTGCTCCCTGTCCGCGCCCGGAACTGCCTCGTGAAGGTACGCCGGGACAGCGCGACCGCTGCTGCCCACTCGTCCAGCGAGACCGGCTGGTCGAGCCGCATGCGGGCCCAGACCATGGCCCGCTCGATCACGTCGTCCGTAGGGTCCGGCGGGACAGGTACAGGGATGTACTGCGCCTGCGACCCACTCCGGTGTGGCGCAACCACGATCACCCGGGCCAACTGCTCGGCCCGCTCCACTCCGTGGTGAGTCCGGACCAGGTGGAGGCAGCAGTCGAGGGAGGCCGCAGTACCGGCTGAGGTGACCAGGTCGCCGAGGTCCGACCAGAGGACGTCCGCCCGCACGTCGACCTTCGGGTACTGCGCTGCCAGGCGCTCAGCCCACCGCCAGTGCGTGACCACGTCCCGGCCGTCCGCGATGCCACTGGCCGCCACCAGGAACGCGCCGATGCAGAGGCCGACCACTGTCGCCCCTCGAGCGTGAGCCGCGCGGATGGCCTCCACCAGCCGTCCGGACGGCTCCAGGTCGGGTTCCCAGCTCGGCAGGATGACCAGGTCGGCGTGCTCCATCACATCGAGCCCGCGTTCGACGTACAGGTCGAAGCCGGCATTGGTGCCGAGCCGGCCGGGGTGCTCGGCGCAGACCTGTACGTCGTACTCGACCTCGCCGCCGAGTCGATCGCCGAGCACGAGACAGGGCACGGACAGATGGAACGGACTCATCCCGTCGTACGCGAGAACCGCCACGGAGCGCATGGCCCGATCTTAAGGAACTATGTCCCCCGGGCCAATGGCCCGGCAGCTTCCGAGCTCGCAGGATGGGGGCATGAAGATCACACACGTGGGCGGGCCGACCGCCCTGATCAGCCTTGGCGGGCTGTCCTTGCTGACCGACCCTGCGTTCGACCAGCCGCGCGAGTACCAGCTGCCCGGCCGGGTGATGACCAAGCTGACCGGACCCGCGGTGGGCGTGGCCGAGCTCGGCCCGATCGACGCCGTGCTGCTGTCCCACGACCAGCACAAGGACAACCTCGACGAGAGCGGGCGGGAGTTGCTGGCGGATGTCCCGGTGGTGCTGTCGACGCCTGGCGCGGCGGAGCGGATCGAAGGCGTCCGCGGGCTGGAGAACTGGGAGTCCGTCGAGTTGCAGCGGCCGGACGGCGGCGTACTGGTCGTCACCGGATTGCCTGCCCGGCATGGGCCCGAGGGCTGCGAGTCGGTGACCGGCACCGTCACCGGCTTCTTGCTGAGCGGCGACGGCGTACCGACGGTCTACGTGTCCGGAGACAACGCGTCCGTCGAGCTGGTCGCCGAGATCGTCGACCGCTTGGCGGCCGGCAGCATCCCTGGTGTGACAGCTCGTTCCGTTGACGTCGCCGTACTCTTCGCAGGCGCGGCTCGTACCGCCCTACTCGACGGCGCACCGCTCACGTTGACCTCCGAAGCCGCGGTCGAAGCAGCTCGCTTGCTTGCGCCGGCTGTCATCGTTGCGGTGCACACGGAGGGTTGGGCGCACTTCTCCGAAGGGCCCGACGTCCTCGCCAAGACCTTCGCCGACGCCGGTCTGGAGCTGCGGATTCCGCCTGCGGGCGAGGCATTGTCACTCTGAGTGCTCCCACCCCTTGACGAACACGGAGGGTGACCCCTAGGTTCGACCCGCCGGGGGGAACCGGCAGTCAGCAGTTCATCGGGCCGGGGGGAAATCGGCCCACAGCCGGAGGGGAAATCCGTGTTCGTACGTCGCTTCAGCCTGCCCATCGCCGCCGCCGTCATCACCGCGGTGGTCGGCTTCGCCGTACCGCTGCCCGCGATGGCGGCGAGTTCGGTGGTCCTGACCGGGATCCAGTACGACCCGGCCGGCAAGGACACCCGGACCAACGCGCATCTCAACCTCGAGTACTTCAGCATCCGTAACGTCAGCACGAAGGCGATCAACCTGAGCGGTTACCGGGTGAAGGACGTCGCCAACCACACCTTCGTCTTCCCGCGCGGCTACGTCCTCAAGGGCCGGACGACAGCGGTCGTCCACACCGGCAAAGCCCGCAACACCGCGGTCCACCTGTACTGGAACCAGGGCAACTACATCTGGAACAACACCGGCGACACCGCCCGCTTCCAGACGCCCGCCGGCAAGACCTTCGACACCTGCACGTACAAGGCGGTCGCGGGCCGCGCTCGCGTCGCCTGCTAGCCCGCCGGCCGTCAGCCGCGCTCGTCGGGCATCGAGAGGTGCCCGCGGGCAGCGGCGGTTGCGATCCAAGGGACGGCCGACAGGGTGCCGATTCCCAGCAGCACCAAGCCGGGGCGTAGACCGAGAGTGGCGCCGAGCAGACCTCCGAACAGGCCGCCCAGGGGCCCGGCGCCCCACTCGACCAGGCGGATGACCGAGCCTGCGCGGCCTAGGAGTCCGGGCTCGATGGAGCGTTGCAGCATGGTCGAGCGAACGATGATCAGGAAGACCACGCCGAGGCCGAGGAGGAACTGGCCAAGGCCGATCGTGGCGATGACCAGGAGGTCCGGGCCCGCGGCCAGCGGCGTGAGGAGGTTGCCGCCGAGGAGGATGGCAGCGACGACCGAGGTCCAGGTCGTGCCGAATCGGCGGCTCACCGGGGTGGTGATGACGCCGGCCAGCAAGGGGCCGAGCGATCCCAGGACGGCGATGGCGCCGATCGCGGCGGGCGACAGGTGCAGCTCGCGGACGGCGTACAGGATGTAGAGCGCGATGACGGCCCACTGGAAGAAGTCGAAGCTGCCCTTGCCCGCGGTGATGGCGACGATGCCCGGCTGGCCGCGGAACGCGGCGAAGCCAGCTCGGACCGATGGCAGGAATCGGGTCTTCTCCGCGATCGGCGAAGGGTCGGGCCCTCGGCCGCTTGCTTGAAGGACCGCGGCGACCAGGAACGACGCGCTGTCGACAGCGATCGCTACGGGAGCCGTCAGTAGCTGGACGAGCAGGCCGCCGAGGCCCGGGCCGGCTACTGCGGTGACTGAGTCGGTCAGCGCGATACTGCTGTTCGCGGCGGTCAGTTGCCGGCGATCGGGTACCAGCACAGGGATGTAGGCGGTGTGGGCGAGGCTGTAGGCCAGCGCGAGTCCACCCACCGCGAAGGTCACCACGTAGAGCTGCGCCATCGTGAGCACGTCGAAGGCCGCTGCCAAGGGCACGGTGCCGATCAGTACTCCTTGGCCGATGTTGCACCAGAAGAGGAGGCGGCCGCGGCGGAGGCGGTCTACGAAGACGCCCAGGAACAAGGCGAGCACCAAGCTGGGCAGGGCTTCCAACGCCGTCAGGACACCCATCGAGGCCGGCCCGGCCGACAGGGTGAGCACCGCGATCAGCGGAACGGCGAGTTCGCTGACCTGCGTACCGGCGTTGGACAACAACTGCGCAACCCAGAAGAACGCGAACGGCCGGTTCCGCCGCAGCGACACCTCAGCGCGGCGAAGGCGCCGGGTCGACGCCTTCCGGCAACCATTCGTGGACCAGGATTTCGTCGCCCACGGCAACGACCCCGGAGGTCAGTACCGCGCCCTTGATGCCGAAGCTGACGCCGCCGCCGTAGTCAGGCTGCCGCCGGTACGTCGCCAGCGTGCGAGTCGGCTCCGGACCGCGCTTCTCCCCCGTCGTCTGGTCGACGGTCGGCACCGCGCACCGGATCCCCCGGGCCGAGTAGCCGAACTCGAGCGACCCCGCCGACGCCCGCAGCAAGCGATCCTCGGTATGCGCCTCAGGCCAGCCCTCGATGACGATGTTCGGCCGGAAGCGGTTCATCGGAATCGCCTCCCCGCCGGCCTCCATGATCCGCGCGTTGAGCCCGTCGAGCGAGGAGTACGCCGTGATCATCAGCGCATGCGCGTCGCCGAAGCCGGTGAGCCCCTTGTGCACACCCCATCCCGGCCGCTCGTGCTCCGGCGTGACCCGGACGAACCCGACCGGCCGCTCCAACCGCTCGGAGAACCACTCCTCCGCGGCCGCGTCCTGCACCACCCCGGCCCCGAACCACTTGTTGAACAAACTCACGTCGCGCCGCTTCCCGTCGTACGCGACCTGCACGACGAGATCCTCGGCGCCATCTGCCGACAACCGGAGCGAGTCCCCATCAGCCAGTACTTCGACCCGCAGCGGCGCCATCGCCGGCGTCGTGCGCTGACTCAGGAAGCTGCCGTCCGCCGGGTCGACCAACATGAAGTTCCGATCGTGCCGCAACCCTGTCGCGAGCACGTCGGCACGCTCGACGGACACCCCGGTGAGACCCTTCACGGGGTAGTACCTCAGCTCGGCAACCCTGGCAGCAGACACCCGCCCAAGCTACCTGCCGCCGGGCTCTCCCCCACCACGGTTTCCGCCAAGGCTGACAGCGTTTTGTCCGGTTCAGCGGCCGAACGTGCCCGCCGGAGCAGCCGGCGACGCGAACCCCTCGGAGTCCGTCAGCGGCGCCGCCTTGCCCGCGAGCTCGCGCAACGGCAGCACCTCGTACGGCGGTTGCGCCCGTCGCCCGACCGGTGTCAGGTCCGGTACCGGCTGCGGCGATCCCACCAGCACCACGTTCCCGAAGCCCTTGCCCCGCAGGACCTTGCGCTCGGCCAGCACCACCCCGTCGCCGAGCCCGGCCAGCAGCGTCGCGGCCACCCGGCGAACGAACCCCAGCCCGGCGGTGCCGTCGATCAGGTTGAAGACGAGCACGCCACCAGGACGCAGGATCCTGGCACACAAGGCGACGAACTCGGCGGTGACCAGATTCGCCGGCACGGCCTCGCGGACGAAGGCGTCCACGATCACCACGTCGGTCGAGTCCTCGTACAGCTCGGTGATCCCGGCCCGGCCGGTGACACCGCGGACCTTGATCCCGGACCGCTTCGGCAGCGGCAGCGTCTCGCGGACGAACTCGGTGAGGTCCTCGTCGGGCTCCAGCACGATCTGCCGGGACCGCGGCCGGGTGACCGCGACGTACCGGGCGAGGGTCAGCCCGGCGCCGCCGACGTGCACGACCGAGATCGGCTGCTTGCGGGCCGCCACCAGGTCGAGCACGTCGCCGATCCGCCGGACGTACTCGAACGCGAGGTTCGACGGATCGGCCAGGTCGACCTGGGACTGCAACGAGCCGTCGACGCGGAGCAGGAAAGTACCGTCCGGCTCCGCCTCGACCGTCGCAGTCCCCGTGCCGACCTTTCGTTCCACCCAGTCATCTAACCAGCAGGGGTTACCTGGACTCCGCCTCGGCCGCGACCGCGATGTCGGCGTTGTCGGAGAAGAGACCGTCGATGCCGACCTTGCGGTACGCCGCGATCTCGCCGAACAGGTTGCCGGAGTCGGACTGCACCGCGTCGGAGTCGAAGTCGGCCGGCAGGAAGTTGTTCTCGACCCGGAAGGTGTACGGGTGCACGACCAGGCCGGCCCGGTGCGCGTCGCGGACCAGGTCGGTCGGCGTGCCGAGCTTGCCGGCCGCGTCGAGCGGGATGATCTGGTCCTTGGACGGGCCGACGCCGTCGGCGTACGTGGCGACCTCGCGCAGGCCCTTGGCGGACACGATGTCGGCGTACGTGCGCTTGTCACCGCTGACCACGAAGTCGTACGGCGCGCCGGTCGAGCTGGTCAGCTGGACCAGCGGGACCCGCAGCTCCTTGTCGAGCGCCTTCAGGTTGCCCACCTCGAAGGACTGGACGAAGACCTTGGCGTCCGGGCGGTTCAGGTTGTTGCGGTTCAGCGTCTTGATCAGCTCCGGCTCGAGCGGGAGACCCTGCCGGCGGAAGTAGGTCGGGTGCTTGGTCTCGGGGTAGATCCCGATCGGCCGGCCGAGTTCGCGCGACAGCCGCTTGGTCAGGTCGATGACCTCTTGGAAGGTCGGGATCTGGTACCGGCCGTCGAAGACCGTGTTGTGCTGGCGGATCGCCGGGATCCGCTCCTTGGCGCGGAGCGTCTTCAGCTCCTTGAGGGTGAAGTCCTCGGTGAACCAGCCGGTCGTGGCGACGCCGTCGAGCAGCTTGGTCTTCTTCCGGTCGGCGAACTCCGGGTGCGCCGCGACATCCGTGGTCCCGCCGATCTCCGGCTCGTGCCGGGTGACCAGGACGTGGTCCTTGGTCGTCACCAGGTCGGGCTCGATGTAGTCGGCGCCCATCCGGGCGGCCAGCTCGTACGACGCCAGCGTGTGCTCGGGCCGGTAGCCGGAGGCGCCCCGGTGGCCGACGATGACGAAGTCGTCGTGCTTCTTCGCCTCCGCGAGCCGGGCGGCCGGAGCGAGCGCGGCCTGCTCCTGGCCGGCCGCCTGCACGGCGGTCTGCGGGGTCGAGCCGGACAGCTGGGGAACGAAAACCGACGCGCCGACGGCAACAGCCGAGGCGGCGACGGCGACGAACCGGCGGGGCACCGAAATCATCGAACTTTCTCCTAACAAGTCAGGGACTGAGCACACCCTCGGTTCAGCAGAAGGCGGTCTGGAGTCTTGCTGGTGAACGGGTGGTGTGGATCACCTGACCCACCGTCGCCTACCGGCGGCGGACTTGCTAGCGTCCGAAGGGAGTCTGTCGTTGAATCCTTTGAGGAGCGTGTCGTGAGCAAAACCCCAGTGAAGGTCGCCATCACCGGCGGCGCCGGTCAGATCGGATACAGCTTGCTGTTCCGGATCGCGAGCGGCGCGCTGCTCGGGCCGGACACGCCGGTCGAGCTGCGGCTGCTGGAGGTGACCCCGGCGCTGAAGGCGCTCGAAGGGGTGGTGATGGAGCTCGACGACAGCGCCTTCCCGACGCTGGCCGGGGTCGAGATCGGCGACGACGCCAACAAGATCTTCGACGGCGCGAACCTGGCCCTGCTGGTCGGCGCCCGCCCCCGCACCAAGGGGATGGAGCGCGGCGACCTGCTGGAGGCCAACGGCGCGATCTTCACCGTCCAGGGCAAGGCCCTGAACGAGCACGCCGCCGACGACATCCGGATCACCGTCACCGGCAACCCGGCCAACACCAACGCGCTGATCGCGCGCAGCAACGCCCCGGACATCCCGGCCGAGCGGTTCTCGGCGCTGACCCGGCTGGACCACAACCGCGCGCTGGCCCAGCTCGCGAAGAAGACCGGCACGCACGTCACCGACCTCAAGAAGCTGACCATCTGGGGCAACCACAGCGCGACCCAGTACCCGGACATCTTCCACGCCGAGGTGGCCGGCAAGAACGCGGTCGAGGTCGTCAACGACACCGAGTGGCTGGAGAACGACTTCATCCCGACCGTGCAGAAGCGCGGCGCGGCGATCATCGAGGCCCGCGGCGCGTCCTCGGCCGCCTCGGCCGCGATGGCCACCGTCGACCACGTGCGCGACTGGGTCAAGGGCTCGGCCGACGGCGACTGGCTGTCGATGGCGGTCGTCTCCGACGGCTCGTACGACGTGCCGGAGGGTCTGATCTCCTCGTTCCCGGTGACCACCAAGGACGGCAACTACGAGATCGTCCAGGGCCTGGAGATCAACGACTTCTCCCGCGCCCGGATCGACGCCAGCACCAAGGAGCTCGGCGAGGAGCGCGACGCGGTGAAGGCACTCGGCCTGATCGGCTGACCCACCCCGCGACGAAGAAGCCCCGGACGCCGAGCGTCCGGGGCTTCTTGAGTTCTGTCAGGCCTTGCCGAGGAAGGTCGACAGCGCCTCGGCCGAGCGGCGGCCGTCGTGCACCTCGCTGATGTAGATCGGCCCGGCAGCGGCCGTCTTCTGCGCGTCCTCACGCTCCCCGATCAGCCGCTCGACCACAGTGCGCAGCTCGCCCGGATCCGCCTGCACGATCGGTACCTCCATCGGCAGCCGGTCCCGCACGCGCTGCGAGATCCGCCCGACCACCACACGCCCGGCGGCCATCGCCTCGGCCGTCAGCGCGCCGTACGAGCCGAGCCGCACGTCCTCGACCACGATGTCCGAGGCCCGCACCAGCTCGAGCAGTTCGGCGCGCGAGCGTCCATCGGCCGTCTGGTAGTCGATCAGCCCCAGGTCGTGCAGGTCGGCGAGCGCCGGATCGGCCTGCCCGAACTGCAGCACCACCGGCGTCTCCCGCTCCAGCACCGGCGGGCTCAGCGCCGGGTCGGCAGGCTCGATGACGACCGGCAGCCAGACGCTGTAGTCGACCGTGTCCACCAGGTCGGGCGCCGTCACGAACCGCGGCCCCTCGTACTCCGCCAGCCGCTCGCGGGTCACCTCCCACCGGCGATCCCGGACGTCCGCCGCATGGAAGACGACTCCGTGCGCGATCCCGGAGGACTCGAGGAACTCCAGATCCTTCGTGAACCACTGCAGCGCGGTCTGCCCGAGCAGCGCATGCCCGGACTCGAACAGGACGTGACTGACCCCGTTCTCCAGCATCTGGTCGGCATGCTCGATCCGCCAGCCGACGCTCTTCTTGTACTCCGCTGAGCCCGCGACCCGGTCAACGCCGAACTCGTCCGCCACGCCACCCACCTGCAGCGACTCACCCTCGATACCCGGCAGATGACGCTCGACAGCGCGCGCCCAGGCCCAGGCCTGGCCGTCCGTGTTGGTCGGCCCGATCAGCAGCCGCGACCGGTCCCGCGCGGGCGCCGGCTCGACGGTCAGCTCGCGGCCGAGCAGCTCGCCGTACAGGACCCGCAGCTTGTCGGCCTGCCCGCTCCAGGCCGCTTCCTGCCTGAACGTCGGCGACGCCAGCCGCTCGCGGTACTTGTTGGTCCGGCTGAGCAGCAGTTTCGCCTTCTCCGCAAGGTCTTCGGGGTTGCCGGCCTCGAAGGACTCACCGATCCCGAACTGGGCGACGAACTCCTTCATGCTGGACATGTCGCTGGTCAGCACCGGCAGCCCACCGAGGCTGTACTCGAAGAGCTTGTTCGGCATCGCCATCTCGTGGTTGGGCGCGCGCAGCATCGGGATGATGCCGGCGTCCGCGGTCGAGAGGAACGCGGTCACCTCGTGCGGCGCGACCGGGTGCAGGTAGTGCATCCGGTCCTCGACGCCGAGCCGGATCGCGTGCTTGCGCAGTACTGCGACGGCCGGCTGGTCCGGGGACGGTACGGCGACCACCGCGAGGTGCACGCCGGGCATGTCCGGCATCGCCTTGATCGCGGTCTCGACGCCTCGTACCGCCGTGATGCCACCGCTGTAGACCAGCAACGGGACATCGTCGGACAGCCCGGTCACCGTGCGGATGTCCTGCGTCAGCTCGATCTCCCGCGGGATGTCCGGGGTGTTCAGGATGACCTGCGGCAGGTGATCGAGGTTGTTCTCCTCCTTCAGCCGCTGGGCGATCGCCGAGCTGACCGTGATCACCCGGTCGGCCGCATAGAGGTACTTCTTCTCGTGATCGGCCCACGCCGCGATCCACCGCGGCGTGCGGTGCCCGTACTGCGCGATGCCGGGCACGTACTCGTGCGCGTCGTAGACGACCTTGAGGTCCCGCCCGCGCAGCTTCGCCCGGCCCTTGGCCCGAGCCGCCACGCCGACCAGGTGCATGTCGTGGGCGTGCAGGACGTCAGGGGCGAGTTCGTCGAGGACCTGGCCGAAGATCTGCTCGTAGTCCCAGGCCTCGGGCACGACCTCGCGCCAGGAGACCGGGCGCTCCATCCGGGACACCTTGCCGTCGTACCAGGCCCAACTGCTGGCGAACATCTTGTTCTGGCTCAGCATGAAGTCGCGGCGGAGCCGGACCCCGACCGAGGCGGCACCCAGCCAGCGCTGCCGGACCACCCGGGTCAGGACCCCGAGCCGGAAGCCGACCGGGCTCGCGGAACCGGCCCGCTTGGCGCCGACGGCGTCACCCGACTCGGCCTTCAGGTCGGCCAGCCGGGCCGCGATCCGGGCCTCCCGGGCGGCAGCGTCGACGCTCGACTTGTAGCCCAGCAAGGGCAGCCGGCGGGCCCGTCGCCGCGCGCGGCGGCGCCGGCGGTCGTCGCGGAGCGGGAAGGCGCTCGGCAGCCGCGCCATCACGGTGTTGCCGTCCAGGCACTTCATCGACAGCACGCCGTCCGGCGAGACCCCGAGCAGCGTGACCCGTACGCCGGTACGGGAGATCGCCATCGCTTCCTTCAGGACCCTGCTGTCGTTGTCGATGCCGTTCGCCACCATCATCACGACGTGTTCTGCCGTTGCCACTGAGCCTCAGTTCCAGTCGTCTTCGTCGCCTGCGCCGCGCCAACACTATGGCGTCTTACGGTCCAGACCGGTTGGTCATTCTGCCCTGTAGATGGGGCACGCCCAGCTGGAAGTTGCCTGTTCGGCCTGCAAGAACATGCAAAGTTCGCCCGGCCGACAACGAAGAGACCCCCGGAGGCGTCCGGGGGTCTCTCGCAGTGATCAGCTCAGTTCACTGGGTAGTGTTTCTCACCGGAACTGGTACGCCCCGATGGTGATCTGGTCCGTCGTGTTGCCGGCGGCGTCGGCCAGCTGGGCCTTCAGCGAGATCGCGCCGCCCTTGGGCGTGACGAAGATCGCTCGATATCCGGCGCCTTTCCGTACGACGACGGCCGGCTTCCAGGTCTTGCCGTCGTCGCCGGAGACCTTCAGCTCCAGCTTCTTCACGGCCGGCAGCCTGGTACTTCCTGCCTGTGCCGTCAGATGAATCGGCAGCACGGTCACGGTCGACCGCTTCACCGTGTTCCTGCTGTCGACCGCAGGCGTGTAGCCCACCGTCCGCAGCGGGATCGCTTGCAGCTTGTCGGACCCGGCCGAGCCGAAGGTGAAGATCAGCTCGGTCCTGCTCGACTGCTTCAGCAGCGACGACCGGTCCAGCGAGGTGACGTACTTGTACGCCGCCTTGCCCGCCGGCAGGTCGCTGACGACGAGATCGCCGAACCACCCGGACTCACCGGCGAGTTGCCCGTTCCGGTAGAGCTTGCTGCTCTGAGTGTCCGCGGCGGTGACTCCGGAGTTGCCGTCGGCGTCCGTGCTCGAGTAGATCCCGAGCGCCAGCTCGTTGCCCGTCCGTGTCGCGTAGAGCGGCGTCGGCGCGAAGACGGCCGCATTGAACCGCGCCTGGTACGACTTGCCCGCCTTGAAGGTGTTGATGGGCGAGGTCAGCCGGGTCACCGTGATCGGGAACGGATCGTCCGGGTCGGTGCTCGGCGTGATCTCCGACACCTCGGTCTCCCAGCCGGCCGGCGCGGGATCGACGTACAGCTTCGTCCTGGCCGGCAGGTCGAAGGGCACGATCGGCGTCCAGGCACCGCCCAGGCCAGGAGCGTGGGCGTAGACGGACCGCTCCGCCTGGCGGTCGGCGGTGGCGTTGATCGACTGCGTCACCGTCGCCAGGTCCTTGGCCCGGACCGTGCGTTCGAAGCCGTCGAAGAAGACATCCGGCTTCGTGTTCACCAAGGCGTACAGGTACGGCGTATTGGTGAACCTGCCGTCGGTCAGCTGACCCCAGTCGGAGACGACATGCGAGGACATCTGACCGGCCGGAGCCGGGCCGCCCAGGTTGGCGGTGTGCAGTCCGTCGAAGTCGAAGGCCAGGATGCTCGAGCTCAGGCCGCCCGTCTCGTCCGTGCCTTCCCGCTCGTAGCCGATGTCGGCCAGGAACACCTTGGCGTCCTTGTCCGGAACCGTGGTGACCACCGGCTTGGTGGTCCGGGCGTCGAACACGACCGTCTTGTCGCTGGTCAACTTCAGCAACGGCTGGACGACCGTGTAGGAGTCGTAGGCGTCCGAGTCCGGTCGCTCGACCGTCTGGTCACCCTGCAGCAGGTAGTCGCCCTTGGGCAGCCGGACCTTCGACGTACCGCTGGGGTCGCCGTAGAAGTCGAACCAGGGCGACGTGACGCCGAAGACCAGGGCACCGCCGTCAGCGGACGGCTTGCCGTCGGGACCGACCTGCTTGAGGGTCAGCGTGTAGCTCTCGACCTCCTTGTTCACCCCGATCGGGGAGACCACCGATGCACCGGCCGAGGTCGCGGTGACCCGGCCGGAGTACAGGCCGTCCGGCCCGCTGTTGTTGGTGTTCGAGGTCGCCTCGACAGTCGCAGTACCACCGGCAGGCACGATCACCGAGGACGCGCTCAGCTTGATCGCGCCGGTGGGAGCCGGGGCGCCGGTCGAGTCGGCCAGCGAAGCGGACAGCGCCAGCGTCACGGCCTGGTCGCCGAGGTTGCGATAGGTGATCGTCTTGGTCACCGGGGTGTCGTCGGTGTGCGGCCATTGCGCAGTACCGAACGAGACGCTGCCCGGCTCGGCGATGACGGACTGCTTGATCGCCCTCGCGACGTCGATCCGGCCGGCGCCCTGCTCGAACGCGGACTGGTCGGCGGCGACCTTGGCCGACGCCATCAGCGCGCCCTTGAGCTCGGTCGCCTTCCAGCTCGGGTGTTGCTGCGCCAGGATCGCGGCCGCCCCGACGGTGTGCGGGGTGGCCATCGACGTACCGGACAACCGCAGGTACTTGTCGCCGACCGGTTCGCCGATCACGCCGTCCTTGGCCCGGGCCGCGACGATGTCGACGCCGGGCGCGGTCACGTCGGGCTTGAGCGCGCCGTCCCCGGTTCGCGGTCCGCGGCTGGAGAAGTAGGCGAGCTTGTCCTGCTTGTCGACCGCGCCGACGGTGAGCGCGGCGTCCGCGCTGCCCGGCGACTCGATCGACCCGGCGCCCGGGCCGCTGTTGCCGGCCGCCACCACGAACAGCGTCCCGGTCTGCGCGGTCAGCCGGTTGACGGCCTCCTCGATCGGGTCGAGCTCCGGGGTGTCCTGACCGCCGAGGCTGATGTTGACGACCTTCGCCTTCACCTCGTTCGCGGCCCACTCCATCCCGGCCAGGATCGCCGAGTCAGGGCAGCCGTCGAGCTGGCAGACCTTGCCGTCATACAGCTTCGCGTCCGGTGCGACGCCCTTGTACTTGCCTGCGGACGCGGCAGCGGTACCGGCGATCGTCGAGGCGACGTGGGTGCCGTGCCCGACATTGTCACCGGCCGGGCCGTCGGTGAAGTTCTTCGCGCCCGCGACCTGAGTGGCCAGGTCCGGGTGGGTGGCGTCGATCCCGGTGTCGAGCACCGCGACCGAGACACCCTTGCCGGTGTAGCCCGCCTTCCAGGCATCGGGTGCGCCGATCTGCGGGACGGACTGGTCCAGCGAGAGGTGCCGTTTGCCGTCCAGCCAGATCTTGTCGATCCCACTGGCCGCCCTCGCCGATCCTGCCTCCGCCAGGAAACTCGCGGTGGCCGCCTTGTCCACCTTGAGGGCCGCGCCGTTGATCACCGGCAGGTTCCGGCTGACGGTCGCACCGGCGGGAGCGGACCGTTTCGCATTGCCCTGATAGGTGACGACGAGCGGGATCACCTTGCTCGACTTGTCGTCGTACCCGGCCCTGATCAGCCCGGCGACGTCGAAGAGCCGGCTGTCGAGCCGGCCCGATGCCACCGCCGCGCTGACGTCGGACGGAATCACCAGTAGCCGGTCCTGCTGCCGGGTCGCTCGGAACGTCACGCCACGCCGCCCAGGTCCCGGCTGGATGGACGCCTTCGCGGGGTCGCCGCCTTGCAGCGTGACCTTGTCACCTGTGAGCAGGGTGACGACCCGGTCGGCTGCGTTCACCTTGCCTGTTGCCTTGGCTTCCGGCTCGGCGCTTGGTGCGGTGCCGCTCGCTTGTGCTTGCCCGACGGCGGTGACGCCCAGGCTGAGCACGGCCAGCGAGACGACCGCGGTCAGCCCGAGCCGCCGCGATCTGGTTCTCGATCTCACGATGAGTCCCTCCCAAGTTGTTGTCCTCAACAGGTGCCGCCCGGTGACCTCACAGTGCGGATTCAGGGCGACACATAGGGTGAGACGCATTGCTCGCGCGCAGCGTTGCTCGGCCGGCCGACATTGACCCGATCGGGTCAGGACCGGCAGACCAATGCCTCAGATCGTCAGTTGGGCACGATCAGGCCGAGGATGGCGATCGCGGCGCCGACGCCGAGCAGCAGGGAGATGTCGAACATCCGGCCGCGGACCCGGAGCAGGCCGGCCGCGCTGTCGCTCAGGCTGAGCCGGAGCAGGGCGGCGAACAGGACGCCGCCGGCGAAGATCAGCACGCCGTTGCGCCAGTTGTAGAAGGTGAGGACGACCAGGCCGGTCATCGCGACCAGCCCGGACATCACCAGCGGCCACTCGGAGCGCCGCTCGGCCGGGGCTGCCATCACCCGGCGCTGGCTGCCTGGGCAGCCTCGGCTGCCTCGACGACGTTGGTGAGCAGCATCGCCCGGGTCATCGGGCCGATCCCGCCCGGCATCGGCGCAATCCAGCTGGCCACCTCGCGGGCGGCCTCGTCGATGTCGCCGACGATCTTGCCCTCGGCGTTGCGGCTGGTGCCGACGTCCAGCAGGACGGCACCCGGCTTGACCATGTCGGCGGTGATCAGCCCGGCCGAGCCCGCGGCCGCGATCACGATGTCAGCGGTCCGGACGACGCCGGCCAGATCCTTCGTGCCGGTGTGGCACTGGGTCACGGTCGCGTTCTCGGACCGCCGGGTGAAGAGCAGGCCCATCGGCCGGCCCGCCGTGACGCCACGGCCGACGACGACCACATGGGCGCCGGCGATCGGTACGTCGTACCGGCGGAGGATCTCGACGCAGCCCTTGGGGGTGCACGGCAGCGGGCCGTCCTGGCCGAGGACCAGCTTGCCGAGACTCATCGGGTGCAGGCCGTCGGCGTCCTTGGCCGGGTCGATCAGGCCGAGGATCTCGTTGGTGTCGACGTGCTTGGGCAGCGGGAGCTGGACGATGAAACCGGTGCACTCCGGGTTCTCGTTGAGCTCGACCACCTTGGCCGCGATCTCGTCCTGGGTCGCGGTGTCCGGCAGCTCGACCTGGATCGAGGAGATCCCGACCGCCGCGCAGTCGCGGTGCTTGCCGGCCACATAGGCCCGGCTGCCCGGGTCGTCGCCGACCAGGATCGTGCCGAGCCCGGGCACCACGCCCTGCTCGGCGAGTTTGGCCACCCGGACCGCCAGCTCGCTCTTGATCGCCGCCGCAGTCGCTTTTCCGTCCAGAATCTCCGCCGTCACAACACCGGAGTCTGCCAGGCCCGGCGCGGCAGGCGTGAACTGGAGCACAATCCTGACCGATCGGTTGAAAACTGGCCGACCGGTCAGGATGATGGATGGCATGGCAGCTACCAGCAGCGTTCGGGACCGGACCCGACTCGAGATCGTCCAGCAGGCGATGACTCTGTTCCAGGAGAAGGGCTACAACGCCACCTCCCTGCAGGACATCGCGACGGCGGCGGGCTGCTCGAAGGCGACCGTGCTCTACCACTTCAGCGACAAGACGGGCGTCCTCGTCGCCGTCCTCGAGCCGTCTCACGCGGCACTGAGCAAGCTGGTCGCGGAGGCGTCGGCGCTGCCGGCCGCTGAGGCGCAGGAGCTGGCCATCGGCCGGTTCGTGGAGCTGGCGGTCGAATTCCGCGGGCTGATCAGCGTGCTGCAGGACCTCTTCGGGTCGCTCGGCGAGATCCCCGAGTTCGGTGGGCTGGTCGCCGAGGGGCTCCGGCTGACCGAGCTGCTGGCCGGTGGTACCGGCAACCAGCTCGAGCTGGACGTCGCCAAGTTCGCCATCAACGGCCTGCTCGGCGAGTGCCGTCATCCCGGCGAACGCACCGACGCCGAACTGCACGAACTCTGCGACACCGCGCTGCGCCGGCTCCTCCGGCCACCGGCCTGACCACCATGCCCCGGGGCCCGCGTGACGTACGCCCCGGTTCCATCCCCTGCCAATCCCGCTCCAGCGAAACGGACGCATTCTGATGGCCAATCTCCTGTACCGGCTCGGCCGGTTCTCCTACCAGCGGCGGCGGCTCGTCGCGGCGATCTGGACCTTCGTCCTGGTCCTGCTCGGCGTCGGCGCGCTGACGCTGGGCGGCGGTACCACGAACGCCTTCTCGATCCCCGGGACCGAGTCGCAGCGGGCGCTGGACGCGTTGCAGAAGGACCTGCCGGCCGCCAGCGGCGCCTCGTCGTCGGTGGTCGTCAAGGCGCCCGAGGGCAAGACGTTGATGGACCCGGCCGTGAAGGCGGCGGTCGGCGCGACGGTGGCCAAGGCCGCGAAGGTGCCGGAGGTGATCGCGGCGATCGATCCGTTCACCAGCAAGGCGATCAGCCCGGACGGTACGACGGCGCTGATCAGCGTCCAGTTCGACAAGCCGGCCGACGAGCTGTCCAAGGAGAGCACGCAGGCCTACGACAACCTGAAGTCGCTCAGTTCGGGTGACCTGCAGGTCGTGCCGGGTGGGCAGATCGTCGGCGGGCCGCCGGAGATCGGCTCGACCGAGGCAATCGGGGTCGCGGTGGCGGCGCTGGTCCTGGTCATCACCTTCGGCTCTCTGGTCGCGGCCGGGATGACGTTGCTGACCGCGCTGCTCGGCGTACTGGCCGGGATGGCCGGGTTGTTCATCGTCACCTCGTTTGTGGATGTGTCGTCGACGGCGCCGATCCTGGCCTTGATGCTCGGGCTGGCGGTCGGGATCGACTACGCGTTGTTCATCAGCTCGCGGCATCGGTCGCAACTGGCGGCGGGGATGGAGATCGAGGAATCCGTTGGCAGGGCGACCGCTACGGCTGGGTCGGCGGTGATGTTCGCCGGGGCGACCGTGGTGATCGCGCTTGCTGGGTTGAGTGTTGTGGGGGTTCCGTTCCTGACGGCCATGGGGTTGGCGGCTGCTGCGACGGTGCTGACCGCGGTACTGGTTGCGTTGACTCTGGGGCCTGCACTGCTTGGCTTCATGGGGCGTCGGGTGCTGCCACGGAAGACTCGCAAGGTTGCGGTTGCTCCGGTGGTCGAGGGCTTCGGCTTCAAGTGGGCGCGGCTGGTGACGCGGTTCCGGATCCCGATTGTTGCCGTGGGCATCATTGGGCTCGGGGTGCTGGCGATTCCGACGCAGGACATGCGGTTGGCGCTGCCGGATGGGGCGTCGGCTGCGGCCGGTACGAACCAGCGGGTCGCGTATGACCTTGCTGCGACGGCGTTCGGGCCGGGGTCGAACGGGCCGCTGGTCGTGGTCGTGAAGAGCGACAACGCGGCGACGTCGGCTGCTGCGGTCGACCAGGTGATGGGGAAGGCCAAGGGGTTGGCCGACGTGATCGCCGTACAGCCCGGGCCGGGCAGCAAGGACGGCTCGACGCGGCTGGTCACGGTGATCCCGAAGAGCGGGCCGGCATCGGAGCAGACCGCCGATCTGGTGAAGGACCTGCGGACGGCGATCCATCCGCTGGAGGCCGGTGGTACGACGGTGTCGGTCACCGGTAACACCGCGGTCGGGGTCGATGTGTCCAACAAGCTGACCAATGCACTGCCGGTCTACCTGCTCGTCGTGATCGGGTTGTCGTTCCTGCTGTTGCTGCTGGCGTTCCGGTCGATCCTGGTGCCGCTGAAGGCGACGCTCGGCTTCCTGCTGACGATCGGCGCGACCTTCGGCATCACGGTCGGGGTGTTCCAGAAGGGCTGGGGCGCGTCGCTGCTCGGCGTCGACTCGCCCGGACCGTTGGTCAGCTTCCTGCCGATCATCATGATGGGCATCCTGTTCGGGCTGGCGATGGACTACGAGGTCTTCATCGTGTCCCGGGTCCGCGAGGAGTTCGTCCACGGCAAGCACGCCACCGAGGCGACCATCCAAGGCGTGGGCCACGGAGCCAGGGTCGTCACCGCCGCGGCCCTGATCATGGCCGCCGTCTTCGCCGGCTTCATCCTGGTCGAAGACCCGATCATCAAGACCATCGGCTTCGGCCTGACGATCGGCGTCCTGATCGACGCCTTCGTGGTCCGCATGTCGATCGTCCCCGCCGTCCTGTCCCTCCTCGGCGACCGAGCCTGGTACTTCCCCAAGTGGCTCGACCGCCTCACCCCCAAGGTCGACATCGAAGGCGAGTCCCTCAACCCGGCCAAGAAGCCGGAGGAAAAGGAACTGGTCACCGTCGACTGACCCCACCAGAACCGGCAACACCCCGCCAGAACCGGCGACCACGAACACCCAACGGCGACCTCGAACACCGCACGGCGGGCTTGAACACCAAACGGCGGGCTTGAACACCAAACGGCGGGCTTGAACAAGTTATTACGTGTTCAAGGTCACCACTCCATGTCCACGGTCGCCACTTCCCGTGCGAGCCCACCAGTGGTGGGCTCGGACAGGCAGCGGAGGGTCTGGACAAGGTGCGCCTTGTTCAGACCCTCCGTTTCTTGTTCATGCCCACCAGATGTGGGCTTGGACAGGAAACGGAATGCGGGAGGGGTTGTCGGGGTTGAGTCGGATAGTTTATTCTTTAACTACCTCGACCTAGGAGAGCGACATGCCTGCCGTCACCGTCAGCGACATCACCGTCCTGCCGCGCGTTCACCAGCCGGATCCGGCGGTGGCCACTGAGCGGAAGGTTCGGTCGGTCACTTCCGCGCCCAGCGGGTACGAGGGCGAAGGGTTTCCGGTACGCCGGGCCTTCGCGGGTGTGGACATGAAGGATCTGGATCCGTTCATCCACATGGACCAGATGGGTGAGGTGGAGTACGCGCCAGGCGAGCCGAAGGGCACGCCGTGGCACCCGCACCGCGGGTTCGAGACCGTCACCTACATGCTCGACGGGATCATGGAGCACCAGGACTCGCAGGGTGGCGGTGGCGTCATCTCCAACGGGGACACCCAGTGGATGACCGCCGGTAGCGGGCTGCTGCACATCGAGACGCCGCCGGAGCACCTGGTGCTGAGCGGCGGGCTATTCCACGGGATCCAGCTCTGGGTGAACCTGCCCCGGGCACAGAAGTGGGCGGCACCGAAGTACCAGGACATCCGTGGTGGCGACTCGGCACTGCTGTCGACCGCCGACGGCGGCGCGCTGATCCGCGTCATCGCAGGCTCGGTCGACGGCCATGAAGGCCCCGGCTCGACCAACACCCCGATCACGCTGGTGCACGCGACCGTCAGCCCGGGAGCCGAGATGGTGCTCCCGTGGCAGCCGGACTACAACGCGCTCGTCTACGTCCTGGCCGGCCAGGGCACGGTCGGCGCCGAGCACCGCCCGATCCGCAAGGGCCAGCTGGCGCTCTTCGGCCCCGGCGACACCATCCGTACCGCCGCCGCCCTCTCCCAGCCGCAGGCCGAGCCCAACCTCGACGTACTGATCCTCGGCGGCCGCCCGATCCGCGAGCCGATCGCCATGGCCGGACCGTTCGTGATGAACACTCGCGAAGAGGTCATCCAGGCCTTCGAGGACTTCCAGGCCGGCAAGCTCGGCTCCATCCCGGCCGTCCACGGCCTCGGCACCGACCTGCACGAGTCCAACTGACGCTCCACGACAACGGACCGGCTCGACACCCCAAGCGCGGGTGTCGACAGTGCGGGATCAGCGAAGGTTGCGGTGCAGGGCGGTGATCAGCTCGCCGCTCGAGGTGTCGCCGTCGAGGGACCAGATCATCGCGCCGCCGAGGTTGCGGTCGGAGATGTAGCGGGCCTTGCGCTTCATCTCGGTCGGGTCGTCCCAGGTCCAGAACGTCGTACCGTCGAACAGCCAGGCGAAGCCGGCCAAGTTGTCGCGATGGATGGTGAACCCGGCGAGCTTGGCCTTGAGGTCGCGGTAGTCCTCGGTCCCGGCCTCGAAGCGGGACGGAGCCGGCCCGGTGGCCGGCTGGAAGAGGCCGTTGTTCTGGTTGGTGACGCCGGTCCAGCCGTGCGAGTAGAACGGCACGCCCATCACGAGCTTGTTCCGGGGCGCGCCGCGGCTCAGGTACGAGTCGATGGTGACCTGCGAGCTGAACTCCGGCGTGGTCGGGTCACCCTTCGGGCCGTCGATCGCGGACTGCTGGTTGGTCAGCGGCTCCCACGTCCCGTGGTAGTCGTAGCCCTGGGTCGTGCCGAAGGTGAGGTCCTTGAAGATCTTCGGGACCTCGAAGCCGCGGTCGATCATCGCCGGGTTGGCCGGCAGGAACGCGGACAGGGTGTACCGGCCGCTGAACGGCCACGAGGCGCGGTCCAGCTGCTTGCGGTACTCGTGCACGAAACCGGTGAAGTTCTCCTTGTCCTCCGGCCTGATCACGTTGCCCGGGTTGCCTTCGCTGGCCGGCCATTCCCAGTCCAGGTCGACGCCGTCGAAGATGCCCTTCGCGGCACCGGCCGGAGCGCCCGGCAGGTTGCCCTTGATCCACATGTCCAGGCAGGACTTCACGCTCGCGGCCCGGTTGGCCGGGAGCGCGGCGTCGGAGAAGTACTTCGACCCGGTCCAGCCGCCGAGCGAGATGCTGATCCGCAGCTTCGGGAACTTCTTCTTCAGCTGCCGGAGCTGGTTCAGGTTGCCGGACAACAGCTGGCCGGCGACGTCCGCCGTGCCGTCGACGCTCTGCTCGGCGGTGAACGGCCGCTGGTAGTCGGCCCACGGGTCACTGCTGATGCAGTTGCCGGAGGCGTCCAGGAAGCCGAACGCGTAGTTCAGGTGGGTGAGTTTGGCGGCCGTACCGTTCTTGACCAGGTCGCTGACCAGGAAGTTGCGGTCGTAACCGCTCCACTGGGTGTAGTAACCGACAACACGCTTCTGACTGTGGGCCTCGGCGGGCACCGCGGTCAGGCCCACAGGGACCACGACCGCGGCTGCCACGAGCAGCGCGAGACTCCGACGTTTCACCGACATGCTTCTCCCCAACGGGCGGGTGGAGGGACAGTTGCCTCACCCTAGGTCGGCCCGAGTTATTTAGGCAATGTCTCTAATGAAAGCAAATTCCTTCCTCACCTCCACCTGCGGGAGCGCTTTCTTACCGTGTCGGGTCGACGAGTCAGCTGCCATGACGTCAGTTCGACCAGTGTCGAACTGTGTGCTCTCCGTGAGGTTGGCCGCCTAGGGTCCCAGCCATGTCGACCAAGCGTCTCGCCCCGGCCTTCGTCGCGGTTCTGCTGGTGCTGGCCGGCACCGTCCTCGTCCTGACCCGCTCGAACAGCGACAGCGCCCCGGCCACCGCGGCCATCACTGCAGACGACCAAGCCCTGCTGTACAAGGCCGAACAGCGATTGATCAAGCAGTGCATGGCCACTGCCGGCTTCCGGTACGACGAACGCCCGGTGCCGACCCCACGCACCGAGCGGCGGTTCCCGTACGTCATCGACGACGTCACCTGGGCCAAGGCCCACGGGTACGACGACCCGGACCCGGCGTCGCCCACCCCGAACCCGAACACCGTCTATGCCAAGGCGCTCCCGGCGGAGCGGGCCAGGATCTACGAACGCACCCTGATCGGCTCGGGGAAGCAGATCTCGTTCGAGCTGGGCGACGGCAGCCGCATCTCGACCAGCGACCAAGGCTGCCTGGCCACCGCGCGCCGCGAGCTGTACGACGACCTGCCGCGCTGGTTCCGCGCCCGCCGGACGACGGACGGCATCGTCTACCTCGTCTATTCCCTGGTCCACCACGACGAGCGCTTCGCCGCCGCGATGAAGGAGTGGGCCGCTTGTGTGCGCGGCCGTGGCTACCCCGCCGACGACCCGGGCGAGCTCACCGGGCTGGTGGAGCAGCGGGCGAAAGGCCGGGGTCAGCAGGCGATTCGTACCGCGGAGATCGCGGGCGCGGTGACCGAGGCGACCTGTGCGACCACGACCTCGCTGGCGCGGGTCGCCCGCGAACTGCACGCGGACTACCTCACCAAGACCACCGCCGACCACCGGCGGGAGTTCCAGGAGCTCCAGCAGCTGGAACGAGCCGCACTCCCGCGGGCCGCCACGGTCCTCGGGCCTTCGTGACCACTCCAAGAAAAGAGAACGCATGCGCTCACTCGCCCTGAAAGTGATGGCCTTCCTGGCCGTCCTCGTGCTGGCCGGCACCGTCTCGGTCAGCTCCGCCAGCGCCAGCCTGGACCAATGCCCGCGCGGCTTCTTCTGCGCCTGGTCCGAGGACGACGCCACCGGGCGGTTCGCCCAGTGGGAGTTCGACGACAGCAACTGGACCGACGATCTGATGCACGACGACGCCGACACCATCTACAACAACGGTTCGCCCGGCACGTACGACGACGTCGAGGTCTTCTTCGACGTGAACTACCGGACGCTCGCGTTCTGCCTACCGCAGGGCGAGTGGCGGGACTGGTCGATGTCCGACAACGACTACGACTCGCACCGCTGGCGTTCGGGCTGCTGAACCTGACGCGGACAGCCCCCCTTGCCTCGCCGTTGCTGGAGGCAAGGGGGCTGTCCGGCGTACTCAGTGGAAGAAGTGCCGGGTGCCGGTGAAGTACATGGTGACGCCGGCCTTGTTCGCCGCCTCGATCGCGAGGTCGTCGCGGATCGAGCCGCCGGGCTGGACTACGGCCTTCACGCCGGCCTCCAGCAGTACCTCGAGGCCGTCCGGGAACGGGAAGAACGCGTCGGACGCGGCCACTGATCCTGCAGCTCGATCGCCCGCACGGGAGACGGCCAGCTTGCAGGAGTCGACCCGGTTGACCTGGCCCATGCCGACGCCGACCGAGGCGCCGTCCGAGGCGAGCAGGATCGCGTTGGACTTGACCGCGCGGCAGGCCTTCCAGGCGAACTCGAGGTCGGCCAGCACCTGGTCGGAGACCGCCTCGCCGGCCGCCAGCGTCCACTTCGACGGGCTGTCGCCCTCGGCCTGGAAGGCGTCCCGCGCCTGCATCAGCAGACCGCCGCTGACGGCCCGGATCTCGACCGGCTGGTCGAAGCTCATCGGCGGGCAGACCAGCAGCCGGATGTTCTTCTTGGCCTGCAGGATCTCGGCCGCGCCGTCCTCGAAGGCCGGGGCGACCAGCACCTCGGTGAAGATCTCCGCGACCTGCTTGGCCAGCTCGACCGTGACCGGGCGGTTGGTGGCGATCACGCCGCCGTACGCCGAGACCGGGTCGCACTCGTGCGCGCGCCGGTGCGCCTCCGCGATGTCCTTGCCGACCGCGATGCCACACGGGTTCGCGTGCTTGATGATCGCGACGGCCGGCTCGCTGAAGTCGTACGCCGTCCGCCGGGCCGCGTCCGCGTCGACGTAGTTGTTGTACGACATCTCCTTGCCGTGCAACTGCTCGGCCGACGCCAGGCCGGTGCGGCCGTTGGTGTAGAGCGCGGCCGGCTGGTGCGGGTTCTCGCCGTAGCGCAGGACGGCCTTCTTGTCCCAGGCCGCGCCGATCCAGGCCGGGAAGCCCGAGCCCTCGCTGCTGTCGGTGAGCACGTTGCCCATCCAGGAGGCGACGGCGACGTCGTACTCGGCCGTGTGCACGAAGGCCGCAGCGGCGAGCTTCTTGCGCTCGTCCAGCGAGAAGCCGCCCTCGTCGAGCACGGTGTAGACATCGGCGTACTGCTCCGGGGACGTCACGACGGCGACGTTCGCGTGGTTCTTGGCCGCGCCGCGGACCATCGACGGGCCGCCGATGTCGATCTGCTCGACGCACTCGTCGACCGAGGCGCCGGACGCGACCGTCTCGCTGAACGGGTACAGGTTGCTGACCAGCAGGTCGAACGGCTCGACCCGCATCTCGGCCAACTGCTCGACGTGGTCGGGCTTGCGGACGTCGGCGAGCAGCCCGGCGTGCACCTTCGGGTGCAGCGTCTTGACCCGCCCGTCCAGGCACTCGGGGAAGCCGGTCAGGTCCTCGACCTTGGTGACCGGTACGCCGGCCGCCGCGATCTTCGAGGCGGTGGAGCCGGTCGACACGATCTGGACCCCGGCGTCGGACAAGGCCTTCGCGAGCTCCTCCAGACCGGTCTTGTCGTAGACGCTGATCAGCGCCCGGCGAATCGGCCTGCGGTCGGTGCTCACTTCAGTCGAACCTTTCGTCCGGTGATGGTCCAGCCGTTGCGAACCAGCTTGCCGACCCACTCCACCAGCTGGCGGCGCTCGTCGTCCTTGATCCGCTCGGTCAGGGTTTCTTCGGTGTCGTCATCGAGAACCGGTACGACGACCTGGCTGATGATCGGCCCGGTGTCCACCCCGCCGTCGACGAAGAACAGCGTCGCGCCGGCCACCTTCACGCCGTACGCGAGCGCGTCGCGCGGTCCGTGGATGCCGGGGAACGCGGGCAGCAGCGCGTTGTGGGTGTTGATGTAGCGATCCCCGAAGCCGGCCAGGAAGTCGTCGCCGACCAGCTTGAGGAACCCGGCCGAGACGACCAGGTCAGGCTTGTACTCGGCAACGGAGGCCGTCAGGGCGCGATCCCAGTCGGCCCGCTCGGCGTAGTCCTTGACCTTGTGCACGAAGGTCGGCACTCCCGCCGCCTCGGCCCGATCGAGGCCGGCGATACCGTCCCGGTCCGCGCCGACGGCCACCACCTGGGCGCCGTACGCCGGGTCCGCGGAAGCGTCCAGCAGGGCCTGCAGGTTCGAGCCGGAGCCCGAGATGAGCACGACGAGGCGTGCGGGCTCAGGCGTTGGCGCAACCGGATCTGTCACTCGGCAAACCATATCGTCAGCGACCGCACAGACCCGAATCCGGGCAGCTCGGCCGCCTCCGCCCACCGCGCCCGGGCGCGGGCCCGCTGGGCTACCCGGCTGGTTGCGGACGGCGTGCTGTTACGGCTGCTGCGGTGATTGCGGCGCCGATCGCCATCCCCGCCATCAGCACTCCGGCCGCTGGGATCGCGCCCGAGACGCCGACCTGAGCCATCCGGCCCGGCCCGGCAGCGCCGCCCGACAACAGCATCAGCACCATCAGCACGATCCCGGCCAGCAGGGCTGCGATCGCGCCGCGCAGAGCGAAGGCATCCCAGCCCAGTACGTCCGAGTCCTCCGCTGCCACCCCACGACGGGCGACCACGAACCCGGCCATCACTCCAGCCAGTAGCGGCACCAACGCCGTCAGCACGAGCAGGTACGTCGGGGTGGCGCCATCAGCCGGTACTGCGGCCAGCAACGGCAGCGCGGGCAGGTTGCCGACGGTCACCCCGGTCGGAGCGATCGTCGTACCGACTCCGAGCTGGAAGCCGGGGCCCGCGAGGAACGCCACGACGTACAGGATCACGTTGGGCAGGAGCATCAAGCAGATGGCAAAGAGCACCACTGAGCCCACCACGCCGGCGTCGAGCAGCTCCAGCATCGAGGTGACGCGGGAGAAGTGGACTGCCAGCAGTACGGCGTACAGGAGGCTGGCGACGGCCACGATCGTCAGTACTGCGGCCGCAGCGGCAGGGATCACGTCACGCAAGCCCTGTGGCGTGGCGTCAGCTATGTCGCTGGCAGCTCCGGACTCGACCAGTATCCCGGCTGTGCCCGCGATGAGCGCCAGTGTGGCGGCACCGAGGAACGCTGTCGCCGGGGAGACCTTCACCGTGCCGTCAGAGGTCAAGAGCGCGATGATCAGCGCACCCAGCCCGTAGGTGACAGCGAGGACTCCGGATGCCATGGCGAGGTCTTTGGTCTCGTCTGCCCCGCTGACCCGGGCAGTGAAGCGCCCACCGCGGTACAGGCACCAAGCGAGGAACAGGGTCAGGCCCAGCGGAGCAACGCTGAGCCGTGCGTCACCAAGAGTCGCACCTGCCTTGTGAGCGACCAACCACACAGTGGCACCGGCCCTGACCGCACCAGCCGCTCCACCGAAGGCCGCGGCCAGCCAGCCGACCACTGCGACGGCAGCGCAGGCCAGTAGTCCGGTGAGCAGGCAAGCACCTGCTCCAATCACCGCCGAGACGATCACCGGCTTGGTCGGTGCAGTGGCGTCGGGCTGGGCGGGCCCGGGCGCCTGGTGAGATCCGCCGTCACGGGCGCCCGGACGGCTCAGCATGTCGGTCATCTACCACCATCGTCACTCGCAGCCTGGACGCCGCTCGTTCTGACACGCCGGATATGGAAGACTTCGGCACTGCTCGCTCTCTGTTATTTGCTTGGACTCAGGGTGGATGACGACGGACCACCAGGTACCGTCGGGTGGAATCAGTCTGGAGGTCAAGAACTAGTGACCGGTTCCCACCGCGCCTCGCGGGGCGGCAGTCGTGCCGCCGCCCGGGAGGCACGCCGTCAGCAGACGCGCCGACGGAACCAGTTGATCGGTGCCGGAGCGGCCGCGCTGCTCGTCATCGGCGGCGGCGGTATCGCGGCGGTGAACGCCTTCGGTGGCAGCGACTCCCCCGGCGACGCCAAGTCCGGCAACAAGGACGACGGCCCGGGCGGCGGCGACTCGGGCCTGCTCGGCGACGCCAAGGTGCTGCTCGACGGTACGGCGGCCAAGCAGCTCGCGCCCGCCTCGGGCGCCTGGGCCGTCGCGAGCACCGACGACGGCAGCAACGCCCCGGACAAGGCCTTCGTCTGCCAGTCGCAGCGGTTCGCCGACCCGGCCGGGATCCGGACCTGGATCCGCAACTTCAAGAACCCCTCGACCAAGGAGACCGCGGTCCAGTACGTCGAGGTCTCCAACGACGAGGCGGCGGCCGGCAAGGCGTACAGCACGATCACCGGCTGGCTCAGCGCCTGCAACACCCCGCAGATCCGGCTGGTCGCCAGCTACACGACCGCCGGCCTGGGCAGCAAGGGCGTGGTGGCCGTCTTCGGCCAGCCCGGCGACAAGTCGAACAAGTACCGCACGATCAGCGTGAGCACCGCCGGTCAGGCGACGATGGTGGTCGAGTTCGACACCACCGCCAAGACCCCGCCGAAGCCGGACACCGTGATCGCGACGGCGGGCGCCGGGCTGCAGCGGATCTGCGCCGAGGCCAAGTGCACGACCGGGACGCCGACGGCCACGCCCGGGCTGCTGCCGACCACCGAGCCGCCCGGGTTCATGGCGCCGATCGACCTGCCGGTGCTGCCGAGCATCGACAAGCCGTGGGTCAGCACGTCCGGCACGACGCCGAAGGGCACCGGCTGCGAGACCGACAAGCTCGACCTGAAGAAGGCCAAGCCCAAGTCGTCGAAGTCGCAGACGTACGTCGTACCGGAGGCCAAGGTGCCGGCCGAGTTCGGGCTGGACACGATGGTGGTCTCCTTCGCCAGCCCGGCCGCGGCAGGCAACTACGTCAGCGCGATCCGCAAGGCGGTCGACAACTGCAAGAAGACCCAGTCGAACGCGACGGTGAAGCAGACCGGCGACGTCGCGCTGGGCAAGAGCATCACCGGCGAGAGCTGGCGCGCGTCGTACGAGACCGGCAACGACAAGACCTTCACCTACCGGATCGGGATCGCGGTGTCCGGCTCGCGGGCCGTCTACGTGCTCTACCCGGTGCTGGAGGATCTGGACATCACCAACGCGGGCTTCAACGAAGTACTGATCCGGGCCGCCGAGCGGTCCGCCGCCTACAAGTAGAAAAGGCCCCCGGGGAGATCCCCCGAGGGCCTTTCCGGCAGTACTACTTGGTGAGTTCCTGCATGATGCCGCGCATCAGGTTGGCGGTCTCGGTCGGCGTCTTGCCGACCTTCACGCCGACGGCCTCGAGGGCCTCCTTCTTGGCGGCCGCGGTGCCCGACGAGCCGGAGACGATGGCGCCGGCGTGCCCCATCGTCTTGCCCTCCGGGGCGGTGAAGCCCGCGACGTAGCCGACCACCGGCTTGGTGACGTTGTCCTTGATGAACGCCGCCGCCCGCTCCTCGGCGTCGCCGCCGATCTCGCCGATCATCACGATCGCGTCGGTCTCCGGGTCGTCCTGGAACGCCTGCAGCGCGTCGATGTGGGTGGTGCCCACGATCGGGTCACCGCCGATGCCGATCGCGGTGGAGAAGCCGAAGTCGCTCAGCTCGTACATCATCTGGTAGGTCAGCGTGCCCGACTTCGACACCAGGCCGATCCGGCCGGCACCGGCGATGGTGGCCGGGATGATGCCCGCGTTGGACTCGCCCGGCGTGATGATGCCGGGGCAGTTCGGGCCGATGATCCGGGTGGTCCCCGACGCCTGCGCGGCGGCGAAGAACGCGGCGGTGTCGTGCACCGGTACGCCCTCGGTGATCACGACGACCAGCGGCATCCCGGCCTCGATCGCCTCCATCACCGCGTCCTTGGTGAACTTCGGCGGTACGAAGATGACCGACACATCGGCGCCGGTCTCCTTGATCGCGTCCGCGACGGAGCCGAAGACGGCGACCGCCTTGCCGTCGAAGTCGACCGACTGGCCGGCCTTGCGCGGGTTCACGCCGCCGACGATGTTGGTGCCGGAGGCAAGCATCCGGGTGGTGTGCTTGGTGCCTTCCGAGCCGGTCATGCCCTGGACGATGACCTTGCTGTCCTTGGTCAGGAAGATAGACATCTGCTCTTATCCCTTACTTCGCTGCCAGCTCGGCGGCCCGCTTGGCGGCGCCGTCCATCGTGTCGACCCGCTCGAGTCCGGCCAGGCCGGCCTCGTCGAGGATCCGGCGGCCCTCCTCGGCGTTGTTGCCGTCCAGCCGGACGACCAGCGGCTTGGTCACGGCCTCGCCGCGGGCGGCCAGCAACTGGAACGCCTGCACGATGCCGTCGGCGACCGCGTCGCAGGCGGTGATGCCGCCGAAGACGTTGACGAAGACGCTCTCCACCTGCGGGTCGGAGATGATGATCTCCAGGCCGTTCGCCATCACCTCGGCGGACGCGCCGCCACCGATGTCGAGGAAGTTGGCCGGCTTGACGCCGCCGAACTCCTCACCGGCGTACGCGACGACGTCGAGGGTGCTCATCACCAGGCCCGCGCCGTTGCCGATGATGCCGACGGAACCGTCGAGCTTCACGTAGTTCAGGCCCTTGGCCTTGGCCGCCGCCTCCAGCGGGTCCGCGGCCGACGAGTCGGCGTAGTCGGCGAACTCGGGGTGCCGGAAGTCGGCGTTCTCGTCCAGCGAGACCTTGCCGTCCAGCGCCTCGACCCGGCCGTCCTTCAGCTTGACCAGCGGGTTGACCTCGACCAGCGTCGCGTCCTCGGTCAGGAAGACCTCGTACAGCTTGACGATCTCCGGCGCGACCGCGTCGATGATGTCGG
Organism: Kribbella ginsengisoli; assembly: GCF_039537185.1. Taxonomy (NCBI): domain Bacteria; kingdom Bacillati; phylum Actinomycetota; class Actinomycetes; order Propionibacteriales; family Kribbellaceae; genus Kribbella; species Kribbella ginsengisoli. Next base: position 196,764 of record NZ_BAABAA010000013.1, read on the forward strand.
CCGGGTAGCCGGCCTCGGTCGCGATCTCGCGCGCCTTGGCCTCGTCGACGCCCTTGGCCGGGTCGATCGAGATCTTGGCGACCGCGTCCGGGTTCGTGTGCGCGACCTCCTCGATCTCCATCCCGCCGGCGGCCGACGCGATGCAGAGGTAGTTGCGGTTGGCCCGGTCGATCAGGAAGGAGAAGTAGTACTCCTCCGCGATCGCGGCGGCCGGCACGATGTTCAGCGTCTTGACGATGTGACCCTTGATGTCCAGACCGAGGATCTCGCGGGCGCGCTCTTCGGCCTCGTCCGGGTTGGCGGCCAGCTTGACGCCACCGGCCTTCCCTCGGCCGCCGGTCAGCACCTGGGCCTTGACGACCACTGTGCCGCCGCCGAGCTTCTCGGCCGCGGCGCGGGCTTCCTCGGGCGTGTGGACGACTTCACCCACCGTCGTCCCTACACCGTGCTTGGCGAAGACAGTCTTCGCCTGGTACTCCATCAGATCCACGAGTGTGGTCCCTCTCTCGCCTGTTCGAGTTAGGCCGCGGCAGGCTGCGGTGCTAGAGAGGCACGGTCGCCGGCGCGTTCCGTCGGCCTGAGACTAGCCACCTCTTGCCTTGCCGCGACAGTCGGGGTAGGCGCTGAGACGACCGTCACAGCTTGCTTGCGCGCCCGTGAAAGGCTGGTTGCCATGACAGAACAAGCGACCAGACCAGCTGACGACTGGTGGCGTAGTGCCGTCGTCTACCAGGTTTACCCTCGGTCGTTCGCCGATGCGGACGGTGACGGAACGGGTGACGTGAACGGCATCCGCGCCCGGCTGCCGTACCTGGCCGACCTCGGCATCGACGCCATCTGGATCAGTCCCTGGTACCCGTCCCCGCTGCTCGACGGCGGCTACGACGTGTCCGACTACCGCGACATCAACCCGGAGTTCGGCACCCTCGCGGACGCCGACGCGCTGATCGCCGAGGCGCACGCGCTGGGGATCCGGATCCTGATCGACCTGGTCCCGAACCACTGCTCCTGGGAGCACCCGTGGTTCAAGGCGGCGCTGGCGGCGGGCAAGGGCTCTCCGGAGCGCGACCTGTTCTGGTTCCGGGACGGCAAGGACGGTGGGCTGCCGCCGACGAACTGGCCGGCCGCCTTCGGTGGGGGCGCCTGGCAGCAGATCGAGGACGGCCAGTGGTACCTGCACATGTTCGACATCTCGCAGCCGGACTGGAACTGGGACCACCCGAAGGTGATCGAGGAGTTCGACTCGATCCTGCGGTTCTGGTTCGACCGGGGTATCGACGGCTTCCGGATCGATGTCGCCGACTCGATGGCGAAGGACGCGTCGCTGCCGGACGTGACGCTGGACGCCGACGGTCAGCCGACCCGGGACAAGTACGTCGGCAATCCGTTCTACGACCAGCCGGGAGTGCACGCCATCCACCAGCGGTGGCGGGCGATCGCGGACGAGTACGCCGACACCCCGCAGGGGCCGCGGGTGTTCGTTGCGGAGGCCTGGCTTTCCCCGGCCGAGCGGCTGGCGCAGTACGTCCGGTCGAACGAGTTGCATTCGGCGTTCAATTTCGATGTGCTGCGGGCCGCCTGGGACGCGAAGGAGTTGCGGCAGGTCATCGACTACACGACGGAGAGCCTGTGGGCCGTTGGGGCTCCGGCGACCTGGGTGCTGAGCAATCACGACACCGTTCGGCACCGCACCCGGTATGGGCGGGATCAGCGCGATGCGTTGGAGGGTGCGGGCGTAGTACCGGTTGATCTGGCGCTGGGGCTTCGCCGGGCCAGGGCGGCCGCGCTGCTCGAACTGGCGTTGCCTGGTGGCGCTTACATCTACCAGGGCGACGAGTTGGGTCTGCCTGAGGTGGAGGACCTGCCGGTGGAGGTGCTGGATGACCCCACCTGGGAGCGCTCGGGTCATACAGTCCGGGGCCGCGACGGCTGTCGGGTACCGATCCCGTGGAGCGGCAGCGAACCGCCGTACGGCTTCGGTACCGGCGAAGGCCAGCCGTGGCTCCCGCAACCAGCCGACTGGGCGCCCCTGACAGCAGAGGCCGAGGCAGCCGACGCGAACAGCCACCTGGCGCTCTACCGAGCAGCGCTCCGCATCCGCCGCTCGGAGGAAGCCCTGGGCGAAGGCCGCCTCACCTGGGACCTGGACGCCCCCGACGGCGTCCTCTCCTTCACCCGCGACCCCGGCTTCCAATGCGTGGTCAACCTGACCGATGCCGCGATCGACCTCCCCACAGGCGAAGTACTACTGGCCAGCGAGCCCCTCACCGACAACAAACTGCCGGTGGACGCCACCGTCTGGCTCAAGGTCTGACCAGAGCTCCTGCAAGGCCGAAGGGCCGGCCCCTGACTCGGGACCGGCCCTTCGGTACTTCCTCACTCAACGCTTCTCGTCGCGATCCCGCCGGTCCTGCTCGTCACGGGCGCGACGCTCCTGCTCTTCGCGGTCCCTGCGGTCCCGGTCCTCTTGATCGCGCTTGTTCCGGTTGTCTCCGTAGCTCATCTGCCACCTCCAGCGGCTAGGCCTACGACCATACGCCGGTGGGTGGGTTGAGCCGGTACCCGACCTCAGGGGGTATCGAAGTAGACCTTGTTCCACAGTTGGTAGCCGGATCCGTTGCAGGCCAGGTTGTAGACCGCTCCCCCGGAGTTGCTGTCCAGGCAGTGCTGGCTGTAATAGGTGAACTCGGCGCCGGTGATATGCCCTTTCCAGAGCTGGTGATAGTCCGCCCGGTTGCACGGCTTCGCCGAAACCAGTCCGGTCGCCGAACCGGCCGCGATCACATATTGCAGGCAGCGCCCGGTGGCCACGTTCCAGATGTATTGCAGAGCGGTGTTGTCGAAACGCCATTGCTGGTAGGTGCTGCGACTGTTACAGGCCCGCGTGTAGACGGTCCCGGCACTGTTCGATTCCAGGCAGAGCTTCGTCTGCCGATTCTGGAACAGCGCGCGGTAGTAGCTGACCTGGGGAGTAGTCACACCGGTCACCGTTCCGCTTCCGGTCTGCGCCGCCGGGGCGGACACGGCCGGCATCGCCTCCACCAGCGCGACCATCAACACCGTCAGCGCCGCCATCGACACCAACCGGAGAATTCGCCGTGAATTGCGCATCAAATCATCCTTTCCGGATATTTTCTGGCTATTCGAATGCCGGCTCCCACAGCGTAGGTAGTCGCCCTGGCCCCGGCAACGGCAGAAATCTGCAGGTTGCTGCAAATGCGCACGAAAACGAGCGGCCGGAGTCACCGAGGTGACTCCGTCCGCTGTCGGCTGCCGAATTTACTTCACGCCGCCGGCGGTGAGGCCTGCGACGATGCGGCGCTGGAAGATCAGGACGGCGATCACCAGCGGGATGGTGACGACCACGCCGGCCGCCATCTGGCTGCCGAACGGCTGGTCCCGGCCGGACGCGCCGGTGAACTGCGAGATCACCACGTTGGCGGTCTTCCGTTCCTGTGCGGTCACCATGCTCAGGGCGATCAGGAACTCGTTCCAGGCCGCGATGAAGGTGATGATCGCGGTGGTGAACACACCCGGCGCTGCCAGCGGGATGATCACCTTGCGGAACGCCTGGGCCGGCGTACAGCCGTCGACCATCGCCGCCTGTTCCAGTTCTCTGGGCATCTGCCGGAAGAACGTGGTCAGGTTCCACACCGCCAGTGGCAGCGCGAACGAGAGGCTGGGCACGATCATCGCCTGGTAGGTGCTGATCCAGTGGATGTCGACGAACAGCTTCTTCAGCGGGATCACCAGCGAGATGCCGGGGAACATCGAGGTGGTGATGATGATCGCCAGCACGAAGTTCTTGAACCTGAAGTCCAGCCGCGCCAGCGTATAGGCCGCGACCATCCCGATGAGCAGGGTCAGGATCGTCACCGTGCCGGCCACGATCAGGCTGTTCAGCAGACCCCGGCCGAAGCCGGTGCCCGGCTTGAAGACGTCCTTGATGTTCTGCACCGACCAGGTGGTCGGGATGATCGAGTTGCTGAACTGGTCGGACGGCCGGCGCAGCGCCGACACCACCATCCAGTAGAACGGCGCCAGGCAGTAGATCACGATCAGCGCGACGCCCAGCAGCGGCGCCCACCGGCGCAACGGGCTCGCCTCGGCCGCCCTGACGTCGATCTTGGCGGGAGCTTTCTCAGCGACAGCCATCACGCACCTCCTCCTGCGAGGCCACCCAGGCCCGCCGCACCGACGCCGGGCGGCGCATCGAGCCGGTCCTTGCTCTTGCCGTTCTTCTTTTTCTTCTTCTGCACCGCGTCACCGAGGACGTCGGCGCCGAGCAGCTTGACGAACACGAACGCCGTCACCGCGACGTAGATGAACAGCAGCGTCGCGTACGCCGCGGCCGGTCCGTACCGGTTCTGGTTCGACTCCAGGTAGGCCAGGATCGACAACGTCTCCACCGAGGACTTGTTCGCTCCGACCAGCACGAACGGCAGGTCGAAGATCCGCAGCGTGTCGAGGATCCGGAACAGGACGGCGACCAGCAGCGCGGGCTTGACCAGCGGCAGCGTGATCCGGATGAAGGTGTTGAACGGGCTCGCACCGTCCACCTTGGCGGCTTCGTAGACCTCGTCCGGAATCGTCTGCAGGCCCGCCAGCACCAGCAGCCCGATGAACGGAGCCGTCTTCCAGGTGTCGGCCACGATCACCGACAGGACCGACTGCCAGCCTTCGGTCGACCAGAGGATCTGCTGGCCGATCAGCGCGTTCGCCGCGCCGTCGGCCTGGAAGATCCACTTCCACAACAGGGCCGAGACGACGGTCGGGATCGCCCACGGCACCAGGATCGCGGCCCGGACGACACTGCGTCCTTTGAACGCCTTGTGCATCACCAGGGCCATCGCGACCCCCAGTACGGTCTCCAGGACCACACAGGTGACGGTGAAGAACGTGGTGTTGTAGAAGGCGTTCCAGAACCGGTCGCCGACCTCGCCGCTGAAGATCGCGGAGTAGTTGTCCAGGCCGACGAACTGCGATCCCTGGATGATGAAGCCGTCGGCGTCGACGCGGTCGCCGCTGGTGTAGAGCGATTCGCGCAGCGCCGAGATGATCGGATAGACGACGACCAGGACCAAGACGATCAGGGTCGGTGACAGCAGCGTGGCTGCGAGCCGGCCGGTGCCCTCGTTGAACGAGGTGCGACGGCCACCCTTGGTGGTTTCCTCGCTCGGTCGCTGGGCGACCGGGGCGGATGCACTCACCTTTGCCTCCTTCTCTCCACCCGGCAGCGCCGGGCAGGGACAGGCCGGGGCCGGTACGTCGACAGTTCGTCGCGCACCGGCCCCGCCGTTTCGATCATTGGGTGATGAGTGTGCTCAGCTTGGCCTGAAGACCGGAGAGCGCATCCTTGGGCGGTGTCGTGCCGGTCAGGGCGCCGTACGCGGCTTCCTGGATGGCAGTGGTGACATCGCCGTACTTGACCACCTTGGGCCGCGACTTGGCGGACCCGATCGAGGCCTTCAGCGGTGCGAGGTACGGGAACGTCTTGTTCAGCGCGGGGTCGTCGTACAGCGAGGCCCAGGTCGGCGCCTGCGACGTCTTCTCGATGTTGGCGCGCTGCCGCTCCTCGCTGGCCATGAAGTTGATGAAGGCGACCGCGGTGCCCTTGTTCTTGGCGTACTCGTTGATCGCGTAGTTGTGACCGCCCAGGGTCGAGACGCCGGCGGCGTCCTTGCCCGGCAGCGGCGCGACCGCGAACTTGCCCGCGACCTTCGACGAACCGTCGGTCTTGTTGGCGAGCGCGTACATGTACGGCCAGTTGCGCAGGAAGACCAGGTTGCCCTCCTGGAACGCACGGCGTCCCGGCTCCTCCTGGTAGGTGATGGCCGCCTTCGGGATCTCGCCCGACTTGAAGCCGTCGACCAGGAACTGCAGACCGGCCAGCGCCTCCGGGGTGTCCACGTTCGGTTTGCCGTCGTCACCGACGACCACACCGCCCGCACCGTTGACGGCCTCGGAGAAGTTCACCGTCAGGCCCTCGTACTTCTCGAACTGACCCGCGTAGCAACCGATCGTCTTGCCCTCGGGCAACGTCTTGATCTTGTCGCAGGCGGCCTTCATCTCGGCCCAGGTCGTCGGCGGCTTCACGCCCGCCTTGTCGAGCAGGTCCTTGCGGTAGTAGAGAAGTCCGCCGTCGGACGTGACCGGTACGCCGTACAGCTTGTCCCGGTACTTCGCCGTGTCGACCGTTGACGGCAGCAACTTGCCGAGGTCGGGGAACTTGTCCTCGGGCAGCTGCGTGATCCACCGGTTGGCCGCGAACTCGGCGGTCCAGACGACGTCCAGGTTGAGCACGGTGAAGGCGTCGGACTTCGCCTGCGCGTTCTGGATCATCTGGCTGCGCTGTGAGTCGGCCGACTCCGGCAGCTCCGAGACGGTCACCTTCTGGTCCGGGTGCTGCGAGTTCCAGGCGTTCACCTGGTTCGTCAGGTTGCCGGACGTGTCCTTGCCGGTGGCAAACGTAATCGGCCCCGTGCCGTCGAGCGCCGCCGCTCCGCCCCCACTGGTGTCGCTCTTGCTTCCGTCGTCACCGCCACACGCCGACGCCAGCAGCGCCAGGCTGCCGGCCACGGCCAGAGCGACCGCCTTGCGCGTGTGTGATCGTTCAAACCTCATCGTGTACCTGCCCTCTCCCGATGGGATATCACCTGGTCCTGCGTCGGTCGTCCGCAGACCCCCACCACGCTGCGAGCCGCCCTATCCGGACAGTAACCGAGATCGGGGCCGATGTGTCCTGAGCCACACATCTTGTCGATCCCAGCGCCATGAACGAACAAACGCATGGCTGTATGCGACCGCGATTCCACACCGTGCACAACCAGGTGTTTCTTAACGATTAGGTATTACCGATCAGTAACAAGCCAATCGGCAGCGCACCGTGTTCAGGCGGTAGCTGAGGCGTCGCCGACGTGCGCGCGGACCCAGTCGACGATCTCGGTGGTGGTGGCGCCCGGGGTGAAGATCTTGTGCACGCCCAGCTCGGCCAGCGGCTGCATGTCGGCCTCGGGGATGATCCCGCCGCCGAACACCACGATGTCGTCGGCATCCCGCTCGGTGAGCAGCTCGCGGACCTTCTTGAACAGGGTCATGTGGGCGCCGGACAGCACCGACAGGCCGATCGCGTCGGCGTCCTCGGCGATCGCCGTCTCGACGATCTGCTCGGGGGTCTGGTGCAGGCCGGTGTAGATGACCTCCATACCGGCGTCCCGCAGCGCGCGGGCGACCACCTTCGCGCCGCGGTCGTGGCCGTCCAGTCCTGGCTTGGCGACAACTACTCGCAGAGGGCTCGTGGCAGACATATGCAGAAGCTACCTCACGGATCAGACACGGAGCCGTGTGTTCCCGGCCACGCGAACTGGGAACCGGTTACCGTTGAAAGTGATCGGACCAGTTGCACGGGGGGTCTGATTGGGAGTGAGGAGACGCGATGAGCGCCGAAGACATCCGGGGAGCTCTCGAAGGACTCAAGTACGGCGCCCGCTCGGTGCTGTCGCCGCGCGTGCTGCAGGGTGCCGCCGTCGAGCTCGGCTGGATCACCACCCACCTCGCGATGTACCCGCTCGGCCTGGTCGGCGCCTCCGGCAACCGCGCCGAGCGCCTCACCCTGAGCGGCCTGACCCCGGCCCAGCGCAGCCTGCTGGTCGGCGACGTCCGGGCGGCCGGTACGCCGATCCTGCTCGCCCACGGCATCATCGACAACCACACCGTCTTCGCCCTGATGCGCCGCCAGCTCCTCCGCCGCGGCTTCACCCGGATCCAGACCTTCTCGTACTCCCCGCTGACCCTGGACGTCCGGAGTACCGCCGAGCGGATGGGCGCCGAGATCGAGCGGCTGTGCGAGGAATCCGGATCGGACCAGATCCACATCGTCGGGCACAGCCTCGGCGGCCTGATCGCGCGGTACTACATCCAGCGCCTCGGCGGCTCCGAGCGAGTCCACACCTGCGTCACGCTCGGGACGCCCCACCAGGGCACCGTCGCGGCGCGGCTGCTCCCGTGGCCACTCGTGAAGCAGCTCCGGCCGGACAGCGACCTGATGACCGAGCTCGCCGAGCCGGCGCCGGACTGCCAGACCCGTTTCGTCGCGTTCTACAGCGACGTCGACCAGCTGATCGTGCCGCAGCGGCGGGCCCGGATCCGGCACCCCGACCTGGTCGCCCGCAACGTCCGGGTCGACGGAGTGGGCCACCTGTCGCTGCCGTTCCACGGCGACGTGGTGCACCAGATCACCGGAATGTTGTCGCATCTCGACGACGAACAGCACACAGTCGCGTGAAAGTTCTTCCTGACATAGCAGCCTTCTGAGCGCTCAGGCCGATGCACGTGCAGCCGCGCATGCAAAAGTTTCGTGAAGGTGGGGCCGAAAAGGGGGTGGCGGGGTTTGTCGGTTCGTTGCGGTTCCGTTATGGTGCATGAGCCCCCGGAGAGGAATAAAAGCCTCACCGAGGGTGAACGGACAGCCCCCTCCCCTGTGACCGAAAGGCCACGTTGTGTCCCAGCATCGTGCCGCGGCCAGCCGCGTCACGCCAGGCAAAGCTGCCAGTGCTGCGCGCAAGACCGGCGCAGGTCGTCACAGTGGCAAGCATCGCGTCGCCAGGCGTAACACCCCCAGCAGTACTCAGGTAGTAGGACTGACCGCGGCTCTGGCCGCAGCAGCCGGCGCAGTCGGCTTCAGTCACAGCGCGCTCGCCAACCCGACGTCGGCGAACTCGGCCGTCAACATCGCCGCGCTGAGCATCGGCGACGGCCAGATGAACGCGCTGACCACCGCGCGGATCGAGCGCCGCCAGCTGGCCACCCGTGACTCCTCCCGGGTCGAGCTGGCCGGCACGGAGACGAACAAGAAGCAGGCCGCGGCCGACCGGATCTCGAGGGCCCGCGCCGCCAAGCTCGACGCCACCCGCGCGCTGACCACCAAGCGCGCCACCGCGCTGGCCGCCGCCAAGGCCAAGGCCGAGCTGGCCGAGAAGACCGCCCGCGAGTCGGCCACCCGCTGCGAGATGATGATCTCCGGCTACCACATCACCGCCGGGTTCGGTCAGGCCGGCGGCCGCTGGGCCCGCAACCACACCGGCACCGACTTCGCCGCCCCGATCGGCACCCCGATCCGCAGCGTGATGAAGGGCGTCGTGGTCAGCGCCGAGTTCGCCGGCCCGTACGGCCGCCAGGTCCGCGTCCGGCACGAGGACGGTACCGAGACCTGGTACAACCACATGTCGAAGTTCAGCGTCTCCGTCGGCGAGACCGTGTACGCCGGTGACCAGGTCGGCGCCGTCGGCGTCACCGGCAACACCACCGGCCCGCACCTGCACTTCGAGGTCCGCCCGAATGGTGGCGACCCGATCGACCCGATGCCGTGGCTGCGCAACCACTGCGGTCTCAACCCCTGACCCAAAGGTTTGGCTCACCGCGGATCAGCGGTACTAGGCTGCCGCGCATGCGCCCGCGGCCTGGTGAGGTACTCCATTTCTCCGAGGATCCGACGATCCGGACCTTCCGCCCCCACGTCGCCGCGACGTCGTCGAAGACCGGCGAGTACGTCTGGGCCGTCGGCCACGATCGCGCCCCGGACTACTGGTTCCCCCGGCAGTGCCCCCGCGCGATGGCGTGGGTGGGCCCCGGGACGTCGCCGGAGGACCGCGCCCGGATCATCGGCGACGGTAGCGGCACGCGAGTACACGCAATCGAGTACGGCTGGCTGGAGGCGATCCGTACGGTCGAGCTGTACGCGTACCGGCTGCCCGCCGAGCCCTTCCGGCCGGCCGAGGCGGCCTTTGTAGCGACGACCGAGGTGACGCCACTCGGACCGCCGGAGCGAGTGGGCGACCTCTTCGAGTTGCATGCCGAGGCCGGGATTCAGCTGCGCGTACTACCCCGGCTGCACGAGTTCTGGGACGCGGTGGTCGCCAGCACGCTCGAGTTCAGCGGGATCCGGCTGCGCAACGCGATCGCCCGCTGATGGCCCGTTCCGCAGACTCCTATCGTGCGGTGGCCGAAGCCGCCTGGCGGTGGGTGCTCGACCAGGTGCGGTGGGACGCCGGGGCATGGATCCCCGAGTCGGTGGGTGGGCCGGAGCCGGTGGCGGTACCGGAGTACCGGGACAACGGGATGCACAGCGGGCTTGGTGGGCTGGCGCATGTACTGGCCGAGATCAAGCTCAGCCGGCCGTGGACTGCTGAGGAGCAGACGCTCGCTGACGCGATCGCCGAGCAGATCCGCGCGGCGATCGCAGAGGAGGAGAACTACACCTTCTTCGACGGGCTGGTCAGCCACATCGGCGTACTGACCTCGCTGGGTGTTCCAGGCTCGGATGCTGCCGTCGAGCGGCTGCTGGAGCTGGCTGAGCCCGACGGGTGGCCGTCGAGCTTCGCAGACCCGGACCGGTACCTGCCTGGCGCGCGGATCAACGATATGACGCTCGGTACCGCCGGGGTTCTTCTGGGTGCTCTGTGGGCCCGCAGGAGCGGCGTGGAGGGCTCTACCCGGCTGGCAGAGCAGGCAGTGACCGTACTGCGCGCTGAAGCCGTCTCGCGGCCCACCGGGCTGGACTGGCCGTTCATCCCCGAGCGCTACCTGATCGAGCCGAGGGCCTCGATGCCGAACCTCTCGCACGGCCTGGCGGGGATCGCTGCGACGCTGGCGATCGCCGGTGTCGAGCTCGGCCGGCCAGAGCTGCTCGCTGCGGCCCTGAGTGGAGCAGAGCATCTGGTCACTCTCACCGTCAGCGACAGCGAGGGCCTGCTCGTCCCTCGGCTGGTACCGATCCGAGAGGACTCGGATCTCGACCCGGTCACCTACAACTGGTGCCATGGCCCGGCCGGGACGTCGCTGCTCTTCGCGGCGCTGCAGCACGCCGATGTCAACGATGTAGCCGGTGAGTCGCCGGTGACGTGGCGGAGGCGCTGCAACCACAGTGTTCGGATGTCTGGGCTGCCGGAGCGGCTCTATCCGGGCTTCTGGGACAACGACGGCCGCTGCTGCGGTACTACGGGAGTCGCCGACGTACTGCTCGACTCGTGGCAGTCCACGGGCGACCAGGTCGACTTGGACTTCGCACTGTCGCTGGCTGACACGTTGGTCGAGCGAGCGGTCCGCGACGAGCAGCACGCCTACTGGCAGTTCATCGAGCACCGCGACGAGGTCCCGCTGCTGCCACCTGGGGTCGGCTGGATGCAGGGGGCCGCTGGGATCGCGGCGTACCTGTTCCGCGCCGCCCGGGTGGTCGAAGACGGACGTACGGCAGCAACTGCTCTCCGGATGGAGAACTGGTGGGCCGCTCTATCGGCGCCAGACCTCGGCGGTGGTGAGGAAGGCCGAGGAGCCCGGGCGGTCGGCTGAGCCGTCGACCTGGACGAAGCCCGGTACGGACGCGCCGCCGATCGAGACCGTGGCGGAGCGGACCGGGGCGATCACCAGGCTGAGGCTGTGGGCGCCCTCGGCGAGCTGGAAGTTGTCGGTGGCGAACAGGCGCCGGTCGAGCACGCCGCCCATCTCGATCTGGATGTCGGCGGCCTTGGCGCTCAGCCCGTCGGCGAGGTTCATCGAGACCTGGACCAGGTCGCGCTCGACGGCCGGCTCGTGCCACGGCAGCCCCTGCACCTCGAGGAACGAGCGGACGAAGTACCGCTCCAGCCAGGACGCCAGGTCGACGTCCTCGGAGACCACCCGGACGATCCCGTCGAACCAGAGTACGACCGCCGTACCGGCACCGCAGATCGACCAGTCGACCATCCAGATCGAGGCGAACGCGGTGACCTTGCCGTCCTTGTCGAACAGCCGCAGCCCAGGGTTCGCCCCCGCCAGGATGATCCGGCGGTTGCTACTGTCTGCTGCCTTGGGCATGGGCTGGACCTTCGTCCGGGGAGGGCCGAATACCGATTGTCGCAGTACAGGGACAATTCGGCACGTCGTGGTCTGTTAAATCTTCTCCACCGGGGCGTAGCGCAGCAGCAGGCGCTTGACTCCTTCGGAGCCGAAGTCGATGTCCGCCTGGGCCTGCTGGCCCTCGCCGCGGACCACCACGACGGTACCCATGCCGAAGCTGTCGTGCACCACCCGATCGCCCGGACTGAGGCTGACGATCGGCTTGTCGGAGGCAGTACGCCGGGCCGGCTCCCACCGCGATTGGACCCCGCTGGACCCGCCGGACGACGTACCGGTACCGGACCAGCGGGTGATCGCGGACTCGTCGCGGCGCCAGTCGAGCAGCTCGGCCGGGATCTCCTCGAGGAACCGCGACGGCGGATTGTGCTGCGGTGCGCCGTACGCACTCCGGACGGCGGCCCGCGAGATCGCCAGCCGTTGCCGGGCGCGGGTGATACCGACGTACGCGAGCCGGCGCTCCTCCTCCAGCTCCTTCATGTCGTTCAGTGACCGGGAGTGCGGGAAGACGCCGTCCTCCATCCCGGTCAGGAACACCACCGGGAACTCCAGCCCCTTCGCGGTGTGCAGCGTCATCAGCGTGACCACGCCGCCGTCGTTGGCGGCGTCGGGGATCTGGTCGGCGTCGGCGACCAGCGCGACCCGCTCCAGGAACGCCTGCAGGTCGGACGGTTCGGCGGCCGCGGTGCGCTCCTCGACGAACTCCCGGGCGACCGAGATGAACTCGTCCAGGTTCTCCAGCCGGGTCTCGTCCTGCGGGTCGGGCGACTTCTGCAGCTCCTCGTAGTACCCGGAGCGGTGCAGGGCGACGTCCAGGATGTCGTCCGGCGGGGCGCCGGAGTCGACCATCGCGGTCAGCTCGTCGAGGATGTCGATGAAGCCCTGTACTGCGTTGGCGCTCCGACTAGCCATCGCCGGCGCATCGTGAGCCCGCCGCAGGGCCGCCGAGAAGGTGATCCGGTCGCGCAGAGCCAGTGCCTCGATGGCTGCCTCGGCGCGCTCGCCGATGCCGCGCTTGGGCACGTTGAGGATCCGGCGCAGCGAGACGGTGTCCTCGGGGTTGGTCAGCACCCGCAGGTACGCGAGCGCGTCGCGGACCTCCTTGCGCTCGTAGAACCGGACGCCGCCGACCACCTTGTACGGATGGCCGGTCCGGATGAAGACCTCTTCGAACACCCGGGACTGCGCGTTGGTCCGGTAGAACACGGCCACGTCGGACGGTTTGACCCCGTCCGCGTCGGTCAGCCGGTCGATCTCGTCGGCGACGAACTGCGCCTCGTCGTGCTCGTTGTCGGCGACGTAGACGGCGATCTGCTCGCCCTGGCCCTGGTCGGACCAGAGGTTCTTCGCCATCCGGCCCTCGTTGCGGCTGATCACCGAGTTGGCCGCGGTCAGGATGGTCTGGGTGGAGCGGTAGTTCTGCTCCAGCAGGATCGTCTCGGCGCCGGCGAAGTCCTCCTCGAAGGCGAGGATGTTGCGGATCGTCGCGCCGCGGAAGGCGTAGATCGACTGGTCGGAGTCGCCGACCACCATCAGCTCGGCCGGCGGGCTGACCGGGCCGTCGTTCGGGCCCGGCTCCAGCTCGGCGCAGAGCTCGCGGATCAGCGTGTACTGCGCGTGGTTGGTGTCCTGGTACTCGTCGACCAGCACGTGGCGGAACCGGCGCCGGTAGTACTCCCGGACCTCGGGGAAGGCCTGCAGCAGGTTGACCGTGGTCATCAGCAGGTCGTCGAAGTCCAGCGCGTTGGCCTGGGCCAGCCGCTCCTGGTAGATCCGGTAGCACTCGGCGTACGTCTCCTCCAGGTGGTTGGAGGTCTTCGACGCGGCCGTCTCGTGGTCGATCAGCTCGTTCTTCTGGGTGCTGATCCAGTTCAGGATCGCGCGCGGGTTGTACCGCTTGACGTCCAGGTCGAGCTCGCGGCAGACCAGCGTCATCAGCCGGCGCGAGTCGGTGTCGTCGTAGATCGAGAACGTCGAGCTGATCCCGAACCGCTTGATGTCGCGGCGCAGGATCCGCACGCAGGAGGAGTGGAAGGTGGAGACCCACATCAGCTTGGCCCGCGGCCCGACCAGCTCGACGACGCGCTCGCGCATCTCCGCGGCGGCCTTGTTGGTGAAGGTGATCGCCAGGATCGACCCCGGGTGCGCGTCCCGCGCCGCCAGCAGATACGCGATCCGCCGGGTCAGCACTCGCGTCTTCCCCGACCCCGCGCCCGCCACCACCAGCAACGGCTTGCCCGCATGCACCACAGCAGCCCGCTGCTGCGGGTTCAGCCCCTCGAGCAGCGCAGCCGGATCCGCCCGATGCTTCTTGGGCTCCTCGAGCGGCACCGGCAGTTCATCTGGAGAAAAGAGCGTCGTCATCGCCCACCACCTTAGACACCCCAGCCGACAAACCTCGTACGGACTGGGAACCGTTCGGCGACTCGGGTGGTCGGAGGTGCGTACTACCTTCAGTAGTCCGCCCATCCGAAGGAGTAGTCATGGAACCGCTGGACCAGATTCGTTTGAGCCGCCGAGGTGTTTTCCGGGCCGGCGCCGCCGTGGGAGCGGGAGCCCTCGGCAGCGGTCTGCTCGCCACCGGCACGGCGAACGCTGTGTTGCCGCCGTCGCCGGAGTTCGATCTCGGGGCCACTCCGCATCACCTGTTCGGGCCGAAGATCCTGCACGAGACGCATCACTCGATGCAAGGGTTCACCTTCGACGACGTGAACCGGCGGCTGTTCGTCGTGCAGGCCGAGAACGGTGGGTCCGGCGCCGACCTGGTCGTCAACCAGGTGTCGGCCAGTGGGGCCGTGCTCGGGTCGATGACGGTGAAGCGGGCCGGGCACGGCGTCTCGATCGCCGCGGAGCCGGTCGGCGACATCACCTACATCTGGATCGAGTGCGACGCCGACCAGAACAACGGCGACGGCCGGGGCACCGCGCTGGCCCGGGTGCAGTTCAAGAACATCGTCCGGGAGTCGATCGCCACCGAGGCGAAGTTCTTCCGGGGCAGCGACACGATCACCGCCGCGGTCGACCCGGTCAACAAGCGGCTGATGGTGCGCAGGAAGGAGAACGGCAGCTTCTACTTCAGCGTCTGGCCGCTCAGCAAGGCTCGCGAGGGCCTTGCCGCGGATCGCCTGGTCCACGTGAAGCAGCCCAGCTACAGCCGGACGTTCCAGGGCTACACGTTCTACGGGCAGTACGCCTACCTCTGGTACGGCGACGGGCAGACCAACCCGGACAACATCAACTCCACCATCCGGACCGTCGACCTGAACACGGGCGAGTTCACCCGGGACCCGGCCGTCACCAGGGCCGGGGAGTCGCTGGTCTACCGCGAGCCCGAGGGGATGGCGATCCACCGGATGGACTCCGGCGACCTAGGGCTGTTCTTCGGCTTCGCGTCGAGGCCCGGTGACGGCGGTGACAACCGCTACGCCAACCTGTACTACAAGCTGCTGGCCGGTTAGTCGGCTGAGAGCAGACCTGCTGCCAGCAGAAAAGCTGGGGTGAGGGGCGGCCGGGTGGCCATGGTGGGTACATGGCGGATGACCAGAAGACTCCCATGTTCAACGAGCAGACCCGGCAATCGTTGTACCGGCAGCGGATCGTCGTCCTCGACGGCCAGCTGACCGACGACAACGGGACCCTGCTCGCCACCCAGTTCCTCACCCTCGCGGCCGAGGACCCGTCGACCGACATCTCGCTGTGGATCCACTCGGTCGGCGGGTCCGTGCCGTCGATGCTGGCGATCCGGGACGTGATGCGGCTGGTGCCGTGTGATGTGTCGACGGTGGCACTCGGGCTGGCCTGTAGTGCGGGGCAGTTCCTGTTGTCGGCCGGTACGCCGGGCAAGCGCTTCGCGCTCCGGCATGCGCGGGTGCTGATGCACCAGGGGTCGGCCGGGATCGGTGGCTCGGCGGTGGAGATCGAGATCCAGGCGAACGACCTGCGGCACATCCGCGACACCGTGCTCGGCCTGGTCGCGGCCGATACCGGGCAGTCGATCGAGACGGTCTTCGACGACTCGCTGCACGACCGGTGGTACACGGCCGAGGAGGCCCGGACGTACGGGTTCATCGACCATATCGTCGAGACGTTCGACCAAGTGATGCCTGTCCAGGTAGGAGCGAGCGCATGAGCTACATGATTCCCAACGTGATCAGCCCGCACCCGCGCGGCGAACGCATCATGGACGTCTACTCGCACCTGCTGACCGAGCGAATCATCTACCTCGGTACTGCGATCGACGCCGGCGTCGCCAACGCGCTGATCGCCCAGTTGCTGCACCTCGAGGCGGACAAGCCGGAGAGCCCGATCAACCTCTACATCAACTGCGAGGGCGGTGACATGACGGCCATGCTCGCGATCTACGACACCATGCAGGTCATCAGCGCACCCGTCGCGACGTTCTGCGTCGGCCAGGCGATCGCGGCCGGCGCAGTACTGCTCGCCGCCGGAGCACCTGGCGAGCGGGCGATCCTGCCGCACGCGCGCGTCGTACTGCACCAGCCCGGCGCAAGCGGTCGAGGCACCATCCCCGACCTGATCCTGCAGGCCGATGAGCTGGTCCGCGTCCGCAGCCAGCAGGAGGCGATCCTGGCGGCCCATACCGGGCAGTCGATCGAGCGCCTGCGCCACGACACCGACCGCGACCACGTCCTCACCGCCCAGGAAGCCTGCGACTACGGCATCGCCGACGAGGTGATCCAGCACCGCAACCTCAAGCGCACTCCTGCTCTGACGGCGACAGGAGTTAAGGTCACCGCGTGACCGTGCCGACTGCGAATCCCCGTCCTGACAGTGAAATCGAGCGCGTGCTGGTGGTGTCCGCGCACCCCGACGACGTCGACTTCGGCGCCGCGGGCACGGTCGCGCTGTGGACCAAGGCGGGGATCGAGGTCAGCTACTGCATGGTGACGGACGGCCAGGCCGGTGGGTTCGAGACCGACCGCGACCGCGCCGAGATGCCGCTCGTACGGAGGGCAGAGCAGACCGCCGCGGCCGCCCAGGTAGGGGTCCACGACCTGCATTTCCTCGGCTACCAGGACGGCTACCTCGAGCCCACCCAGGACGTGATCCGCGACATCACCCGGGTGATCCGCCAGGTCCGCCCGCAGCGGCTGCTCTGCCAGTCGCCCGAGCGGAACTGGTCCCGGCTGCCCGCCTCGCACCCCGACCACCTGGCGGCCGGCGAGGCCACCGTCCGCGCGTTCTTCCCCGCCGCCGGCAACCCGTTCGCCTACCCCGAGCTGACCGAAGAGGCGTGGACGGTCGGCGAACTGTGGCTGATCGCGCATCCCGAGTTCAACCACTACGTCGACATCACCGACACCGTCGAGCAGAAACTCGCCGCCGTGATGGCCCACACCAGCCAGCACGCCGACCCCGGCACCCTGATCCCCCGGGTCCGCACCATGCTCAACCACAATGCCGAGCGGGCAGGCTTCCCCGAGTCCCACTACGCCGAAGCCTTCACCGTCATCCGGCTCGGCTGATCGCCTGTGGATAAAGGATTTGCGGTGGGAGGGGGTGGGGCGGGAGGCTCCGGGGGTGATTTCTCATCGGGTGGTTGGGGACGGGCCGGCTGTGCTGTTGGTGCACGCCGGGGTTTGTGATGCGCGGATGTGGGAGCGGCAGATCGAGGATCTGCGGGTCGACCATCGGGTGATCACGGTGGATCTGCGCGGGTACGGCGAGACGCCGCTCGAAGGTGGGGCGAAGTACGCCGATGCCGCGGACGTGCTCGAAGTCCTCGATGAGCTGGGGGTGTCCGTCACGAAGGCCGTCGGGGCTTCCTATGGCGCGTACGTCGTGCTGCAGGCGGCCAGTCGGGCGCCGGAGCGGTTCGAGCGGCTGGTGCTGATGTCGCCGCCGGCCGACAACGTGGTGCCGACCGATGACTTCCGGGCGTTCGCGGCCGAGGAGAACGCGCTGCTCGAAGCCGGGGATGTCGACGGGGCGACGGAGCTCAACGTGCGGACGTCGGTGGGGCCGGAGGCGGACGACGCGGCGCGTGAGCTGGTGCGGGTGATGCAGCGGCATGCGTTCGAGGTGCAGTTGGCGACAGGCGAGGTGGACGCCGACGAATGGGAGGTCGGTGGGATCACGGCGCCGATCAGGCTTTTCACTGGTGCGCATGAGCTGAAGTTCTTCGGCGCTTGCGCGGAGTACCTGACCGAACTGCTGCCGAACGTCGAGCACACCGAGCTCGCGTGGGCCGGGCATCTGCCGTCGCTGGAGCGGCCGGAGGAGATGACGGCGCTGATCCGCGCGTCACTCTAGAGCCGATACAGCGAATGGCCGGCGCGGGGTGCGCCGGCCATTCGGAAGTACAGGTGATCAGTCGGCCAGGGCGCCCATCGGGTCCCAGGCCGGAAGGACGATCGGGGCCTCGTCGAAGCGCGCCTGCAGGTCGGCCGGCAGGGACGACTTGCGGACGGCGATCTCGAAGACGTGCTCGGCGTACCAGGAGTCGTTCATCGTCCAGAAGCCGTTGTCGGCCTTCTCGTCGCCCCAGCTGTTCTCGACCCGCCAGCGGCGCGGCTTGCCGTCGACCAGGTCGACCCCGGTGAACAGCATCGCGTGCGTCATCAGCGTCTCGTGGTGCAGCAGCCGCTCGGCCTTGTCGAGCGAGAACTCGGTGTCGTAGACGGCGCCGAAGTCGTACAGCGCGGCGTCCCAGTAGCCGAGGTCGGCCGACATCTGCTTGCCGACATCGCACCCGAACCAGACCGGCTCACCGGCCACGATCGCGTCCTGGGTGAGCTGCTTCATCAGGTCGATCTCGACGTTCAGGTAGACCACCGGCGGCGCGTCGATGACGTTGCCGAGGTAGTCGACGGTGAAGGTCTTGCCGACCGGGCTGGACTCGCGCGGGTCGTGCACGATGCAGACGTAATCGTCGACCGGCAGGGTCACGTACGCCGCGGCGAACTCGGCGGGCGTCGTCCAGCCGTCGCGGTGGAAGCCCTTGTCGCTGTCCTTCCACTGCCACAGGAACTTCTGCGGCGGCGTGCCCAGGTGGATGCTCAGCACCCGGTGGATCGTGGTCAGCAGCTCCTGCTTGTGCGCCCGCTGTGCCTCGGCGCCCTCGATCTTGCGCAGGTCGCGCGCCCCCTGCCGGAGCAGCTTGCGGAGCGAGTCGTTCATCTGCGCGGTGGCCGACGAGCTCTCGGTCTCCGGCATCGCGGTCTTCGGCACCAGGCCGTGCTTGCGGACCAGCGCGACGAACATGTTCCACTGGCCGCCGTCACCGATCGGGTCGGACAGCAGGTGCGCCACGGTCCGGTCGTCGACGTCGCGATCGGCGGTGTCGATCATCGCCTCGAGGAAGAAGTTGGCCCGCTCGAACTTGTCCCAGAACAGCAGGTAGTTCTGGGAGAACTCGAAGTCCTTCACGCCGAGCTTGGCGGCGGTCCCGGCCCGGAGCAGGTTCAGGCCGGCGAACAGCCAGCACCGGCCGCTCTTCTTCTGGTTCGTCACCTTCCAGTCGTCCAGCAGGTTCGACACGGAATGGTCGATCGAGGTGACGATCTGGCGATCCAGGGCGATCTTGGCGATCGGTGTCTCCGTGACGGCGTTCTGCATCACCCGGTACTGCGGGTTCGACGCGAACTCCTTCTCGAAGAGCGCGAGCTGTTCGGCTGTGAGATTCCGCTCCATGAGAGTCGACGGTATAACAGTCCCAAAGCCCGCTGCGCCCCTGTCGGGGTGGCGAATCTGTGCCCTGGCCACAACTCGCCACGCTATTTGAAAACGATTGTCAATAGTATGTAAGGTGTGACGATGGCACAACGTGGCAAGCCCGCCGGTCCCCGCAAGCCCAAGCAGAACCCGCTGCACAAGGTCGAGTTCGTCGACTACAAGGACACGGCCCTGCTCCGCAAGTTCATCTCCGACCGCGGCAAGATCCGCAGCCGCCGGGTCACCGGGCTCACCGTCCAGCAGCAGAAGCAGGTTGCCCGGGCGATCAAGAACGCCCGGGAGATGGCCCTGCTCCCCTATGCCTCCACCGGCGGCCGCTGACCGTCAGACCAGCCGGCGGTCGGTGGCCCAGCGGGTCAGTTCGTGCCGGTTGGACAGCTGGAGCTTGCGCAGTACCGACGAGACGTGGGTCTCGACCGTCTTCACCGAGATGAACAGCTCCCGGGCCACTTCCTTGTAGGCATAGCCGCGAGCGATCAGCCGGAGCACTTCGCGTTCGCGCTGGGACAGCCGGTCGAGGTCCTCGTCGACCGACGCGATGTCGATGGCGCCGGAGAACGCGTCCAGGACGAAGCCCGCCAGCCGCGGCGAGAAGACCGCGTCGCCGTCGGCGACCCGGCCGATCGCGTCGACCAGCTCGGTGCCGCTGATGTTCTTGGTGACGTAGCCGCGGGCGCCGGCCCGGATCACGCCGATCACGTCCTCGGCCGCGTCGGAGACCGACAGCGCCAGGAACTTGATCTCCGGGTGCCGCTGGTGCACCTGCTTCATCACCTCGGTACCACCGCCGCCGGGCAGGTGCACGTCGAGCAGCACCACGTCCGGCTCGGTCCCGACGATCGCCTTGACCGCGGACTCCACGTCGGCGCCCTCGCCGACGATCTCCACCGAGGCGCCGATCTCACTGCGCACGCCGGCCCGGAACATGTCGTGGTCGTCGATGACCACCACTCGCCTCTGTGTCATCTGTCCATCTCCAGTCGCACTTCGGTGCCTGTCTCCGGGTTCGACCGCACCGTTGCGCGGCCGCCGTGCCGTTCCATCCTGCCCATCACGCTGTGCCGCAGCCCGAGCCGGTCCTCCGGCACCCCGTCGGTGTCGAAGCCCTTGCCGCGGTCCCGGACGAACATCTCGGCCCGGTCCCCGTCCACCTCGACGAACACGTCGATCTTGTCAGCTCCGGAGTGCTTGGCGGCGTTCACCATCGATTCGCGCGCCGCCCGGACCATCGCCGACAGCCCCTCGGTCAGGTCGCAGTCGCCCACGGTCACCACCTCGACCGGTACGCCGTGGGAGTCCTCCACCTCGGCAGCGGCCCGCTTCGCCGCTCCGGCCAGGGTCTGGTCGGTGTTGTCGTCCTCGTCGTACAGCCAGGACCGCAGATCGCGCTCCTGCGACCGAGCCAGCCGTACTACGGCCCGCGGGTCGTTCGCCTGCTTCTGGATCAGGGCCAGCGTCTGCAGCACCGAGTCATGCAGGTGCGCGGCCATGTCGGCCCGCTCCTGCGACCGCACGCGCTCAGCACGCTCGTTGTTGAGGTCACGGCTGAGCCGGTGCACCCACGGCCCCGCGATGACGCCGATACCGACCACTGCGAGCAGCAGGGCGACCAGTACGTCGCCGACCATTGACAGCCGGCCGTTCTGCACCAGGAAGACGGTGACTGCGGTCCCGATCAGGATCAGGCCGACAGCGACCCGGATGACCGACTTCCAGCCACCCTTGCCGAACAACGTGTTGAGCGTCGGGGCCTTGCCGACCCACGCGTTGCGCTGCCCCTCGTCCGCCTGCCGCCAGATCAGCGCCAGACCGGTACCGGCGAACACCAGCGGCCAGAACATCTTGCCCGCGACGCCGAACCCGGCCACGTTGAGCAGCAGCAGTACGCCGATGCCGACGACGACCAGCGCGGTCAGCTGGCCGCGGCTCTTCTCCTTGCGCCGCTCCTTGCTCGGTGACGCGATCGGAGGCACTGGGGTCTCCGGGCGCATCCCATTGCGAGTAGCAGCGGCCAGACCGGGTGCGTTGGGGCCGGTCGACACTTCGAGCGGCATGAGGAACCAGAGCGCGGCGTAGATGAGTACGCCGAATCCGCCGAAGACCGTGGCGCCGATGAAGACCAGGCGGACCACGGTGTCGGACACGTTGAGGTGGTCAGCGATGCCGCCGGCCACGCCACTCAATACGCGGCCTTCGGCTCGCCGGTAGGCGCGGCGTACCGGTGGGGGCTCGTTGCCAGGTGGCGGCTGCTGCTGCGCTCCAGGGGGGCTGTACGGCGGCCCCGGGGCATACGAACCGCCGACCGGGCCCGAGGACCCGCCCGGAGGCGCGGTTGCAGCTGGTTGTGTCATCCCCACGATCGTCACATGCCAGCAGGCCGCGCACCAGCAGGCTTCTCCCCGGCTGACTCCTCAACGGTCACTCGCTGCGCTCAGGGTCGGCCCGGGGTGAACCCCTAGCCGACTGTTGCCGACCGGCGACCCGGGGTCGGCAAAGGGGGATCCCCGATGTTGCCGCAGGCCCGGAGGGGACACTATCGATGGCATGGAGCAGAACTCGAGCGGGGGATTCGACCGCGACCAGCTGAAGGATGTGCAGAGCTGGCGCCGTAGTCGGTCGGACCGGATGCTCGCCGGAGTCTGCGGCGGCATGGGCCGCGCACTGAACGTCGACCCCGTGCTGATCCGGGTAGTGATGGCAGTACTGATCCTCAGCGGCCCAGGCATCATCTTCTACATCGCGGCCTGGGTGCTGATGCCGGACGAGGGCAGCGACCGCTCGGCCGCTCAGGGGGTGCTCGGTGACCGGGTACGGCCCGACCACCCGTGGCTGTGGCCGGTGGTGATCGGTGTCTGCGTGTTCTCCGCCATCGCGCTCATGTCGTCCTTCAACTTCGGCAAGCTGGTTCCCGGGCCACTGGTGGTGCTCGGGCTGCTCTGGCTGTTCGTGTTCCGCCGCAAGGGCCGCAGCCACTGGGGGCACCGCAATGGCGCTTGGGGCGAGCGCAGCGCGGAGCGGGCCCAGCGCACCGTCGAGCGCGTCCAGCGCCACGCCGAACGCCACATCGAGCGAGCACAGCGGCGCGGCCACCACGGCACTCAATGGGCCCAGCAAGCAGCCCAATGGAGCGCAGCCAACCGCCCCCCACCCGGCCAGCCCGGTGCAGCCGGTGCAGGCACGCCTAATGCGGGCAGCGCAGGCAGCCCGCAGGATGTCCCCGCTGACCAGCGAGCCTCGGCTGCAGAGCGCCCTCAGGATCGGGTGACCGAGCCGGTCCAGCCCATCTGGACCGAGGACGACCCGCTGGGGCTGTACGTCGATGAGCCCCCAACCACCACAACTGCGGCCACCCGGCCGCCCGCTGCTCCCCCGGTCAAGGGGTACCGCGGAGTGAAGCCAGCGATCGTCCTGCTGTCCGCCGCGGCGATCGCCATCGCCTGGGCCTCCGGCGCACAGACCACCACGACGCTGGTGATCGGGCTGGGCACCCTCGGCGCCGGCATGCTGATCGGTGGGTTCCTGGGCAAGACCATCGGCCTGCTGCCGCTCGGAATCCTGCTCGCGTTCGGCATCGCGGCCAGCACCGTCTTCCCGCACGTCCCCCGCGACTTCGCCGACGTGAAGTTCGTCGCCACCCCGGCGGATTCGATCGACGCCGCCAGTACGACGTACCGGTTCGACGCCGGGTCGGTGAAGCTGGACCTGACCAAGGCGGTCTTCAAGCCCGGCGCCAAGGTGTTCGTCGACGGCGGGGCCGGCGAGGTCGTCGTCAAGCTTCCGCCGAACGTCGACGTCACCGGCACCGTGAAGGCCGACACCGGCCAGGTCGATGCTTTCGGCAAGGTCAAGGGTGGGCACACTGCTGACATGGCGGTGAGCGATCTGGGCGTCGACGGCAAGGTGAGCCAGCAGAGCGTGGTGCTCGACCTGCACGTCAAGCTGGGCAGCATCAAGGTGGAGCGCTGATGAGGAAGATCAAGCCGGACGTACCGGGCATCATCGCCGGCACCGTGCTGACCGGCGGCGCCTCGATCTGGATCCTCAACGACAACGGCGTGGTCCAGACCGACGACGTCGGCCTCACGGCCGCCCTGCTGCTGGTCGCCGCGGGCATCATCGGCCTCGCCGCCTCCCACCGAGGCTGATCGGCCCACCGAGGCTGATCGGTCCACCGCGGCTGATCCTCACACGGCTCCACCACGGACTGGGTTAGTCTTGTTGACCGCTCGATCAACCGGTTCACCGGTGGCCGGGCACCCGAGGAGCCCGGTCAGCGGGTTCCGTTGAAGGTCTACAGGAGTTGTGATGGTGCGCGGCACCGTGAAGTGGTTCAACGCCGACAAGGGCTACGGCTTTCTCGCCGTGGACGGCCAGGACGACGTGTTCGTCCACTGGAGCAAGATCGTCACCGACGGGTACAAGACGCTCGAGGACGGCCAGCAGGTCGAGTTCGAGGTGGTCGACGGACCCAAGGGCCGCGAGGCCGACGCGGTCCAGACCCTCTGAGACGGGCGCTCCGGTCCGGGGCGGCGCGGCAGCCCTTTTCCACACCTGCGCGGAGCGTGGGCAACCGGTAACCTGACCTCTCACTGTGGGAGGGGAAGCGAAGTGACCGACGAGCCGGTGCACGTGATCCGGAAGCTCGAGCAGGCGTTGCGCGACGACGACTTCGCCTGGTCGCTGATGCTGGTCGGCGAGGACCAGACCGACAAGCTCGCGACGCTGACCGGCGACCTGCGCGGACCGCACTCGGAGACCGGTGACGGCAAGCAGATCACCTCCGGCTTCTCCTACTGGGGGATCGGCCCGACGATCGCCTGGTCGAACGCGACCAACGACCCGTTCTACCTGGTGATGAAGGCCGGCGCCGAGTCGTTCCTGCGGCACTGGCGCAAGGTCCGGCCGCACACCGACAGGACCGGTTTCCACTTCGTCAGCCTGGGCGTCGGTACCGGCGTGAAGGACCGGACGATCCTGGCCGACATGTACCGGAAGAACCGGGACATGTTCTACATCCCGGTCGACATGAGCTCGGAGATGCTCCGGATGGGAACGCTGGAGCCGGTCCGCGGGCTCGGCTTCCCGATGGCGCAGGTGCTGCCGGTCCAGCTCGACTTCTCGATCGCGGACAACATGAGCGAGCTCGGCCAGATGCTGGCCCGGCTGGTCGGCGACGAGCCGATCCTGTTCACGCTGACCGGCAACACGCTGGCCAACTTCGAGAGCGATCTCGAGCTGCTCGGCACGATCACCCGGATCCTGCGCCCGCAGGACCGGCTGCTGCTCGAGGTCGCCAGCACGAGCAGTCTCGACCAGACGGCGGCGGATGCGGCCGCCGATGAGTACCAGCAGACTCGTGCTTTCGCCGAGTTCGTCACCAGTGCGCTGCGCTACAACACGGATCTGCGGATCGAGGACGGTCTGATCGACTACCGCGGCGAGGTGGAGACCGACGACGCGCTGCTGGTCAAGATCGTCTGGCAGAACAACACCTCCGAGTCGATGACGATGGGGTTGCCCGACCACACCGAGGTCACCCTCAAGCCCAACGACACGATCCTGCTCTACACCACCCGCAAGTTCTCCACTGAGCGGCTGAAGAAGATCACCTCCGAGTGCGGCCTGACCGCGATCGAACACGCCCACTCCGGCTTCCGCTACGCCCGCCGCCCCAGCCCCTTCGGCCTGGACCTGTTGCTCCTGGCCCCCGAAGGCGCCGAAATCCCCAACCTCCTCGCCGAAGACATCTGGTCCCAGTGACCGAGGGTCCCGCCGGTACTCCGAACCGCGCCGAGGGCGCGGTTGGCGAGGGTGATGCCGACGGGGTGGATGCAGAGCCGGCGGCCGGTGATGCGATCGCCGATGCGCCGGTTCGGCGGGCGCGATGGCGGGTGCTGGCCCGGCTGCGGCTGCTTGCCGGAGCGTTGCGCGTCTCCAGCAGTGATGCGCGGTGGGCCGGGTACCGGCGGGTGATCGTCACCTGGGTCAGCTATGGGTTGCTGGCGCTGGCGTTCGTGTTGGGGGTGATCTGGTTCTTCTGGCCGGACAATAGCCGGTGGGAGCCGGCGGTCAACTCGCTGACCCTGGTCGCCGGACTGACCGGCATCTTTGTCGAGCGGCTCAGTGCGGAGGCGGAGCGGCGTACCGGCGTACTGCGTGCCGTGGCCGACGAGCTGCAGGAGAACACCCGCCTCCTGTCCGACGAGCGCTTCTCCCCCAAAACCCCCACCCAACGCCAGGTCTACCCACGGCTCGTCGTCTCCGCCGTCGACCTCGCGCTCGTCTCCGGCGCCCTCGGCCGGCACCGCGACGCCGAGCTCGTCACCCTCCTGCACCGCTGGCGCGACACCGTCCACCTGTTCAACCGCCGCCTCGACCTGACCGAGATCAGCACCTTCTCCAACACCATCTCCGCCGCCGAGCTGGCCGCCTTCCACCGCGCCCTGACCCGCGAGAACAGCTACTTCGCCGCTACCCGCGAAATGCTCGAAACCCTGCTGAGCCGCCTCCCGACCCCCTGAGCCTCTACGCTTTCGGACAGGACCGTTATTGCCCCCGCCCCACGGGAGGTCACCCCATGCGAGCACTCCTGACTGCTGCCCTCGCCACCCTGCTAATGGTGCCCCTCGCGACCGCGCAGGCAAGCGAGCCACCACCACCGACCCCCGTCTCCCTGGGCATCCCCCTCTCCGACGTACTCCTGATCGGCGGCACCGTCGCCCCCGGCCCGGTCCCCGGCAAGGCAGCCATCTGGAACGTCTCCACTGGCAAGCCCGGCTACCTGAACGCCATGGACCCGGCCACCGGCGCCAGCCTCGTCTCTGCCCCGCTGGAAGGCGCCGATTCCGGCTACGCCGTCACCGCCACCCCCGACGGCTCCATCTACGCCGGCACCTACAGCAACGGCCACCTCTACCGCTGGCGCCCCGGCATGGGCGACACCGTCGAGGACCTGGGCCGGCCAGTCGCCAGTGAGAACTACATCTGGAGCCTGACCTCCGACGAGCAAGGCAACATCTACGGCGGCACCTTCCCCGGCGGCAAGCTCTTCCGGTACGACGCCGCGACCGGCGCGGTCCGCGACTACGGCCAGGCCGTCCACGGTCAGACGTACGTCCGCAGCATCGCCTACGCGAACGGCAAGGTCTACGCCGGCACCAACCCCGACGCCCACCTCGTCGAGCTCGACCCGGCCACCGGCACAGTGTCCGAAGTCCCTTCCCCACCAGGGATTCCGGACATCAGGAACCTCGCCATCTACGACCTCGCCGCCCGCGCCGGCAAGCTCTACGCGCGCTTCAGTACGGCGTACCCGGCCCCGCTCTGCGTCTTCGACCTCGCCACCCGCACCTGGACCGACCAGATCCCCGCCGCCCACGGCCTCAACATCTCACCGGTCGGCGACCAGGGCGAGATCTACCTGATCCAGCAGGGCGAGCTCAAACGCTACGACCCGGCAGCGAAAGCCCTGACCGGCACCGGCCTGACCTTCACCGGCCGGATCCAGAACGCCCGCGCGATCGGCTGGGCCGAGCTCGGCCTGCCCGACTACCCGGGCAAGAGCATCGTCGGCACGCTGTGGCGCGGAGAGCTCTTCCGCTACAACCCGCAGACCGGCAAGTCCGACATCATCCAGTCCGCCGTACGCCGGGAGCCGATCGAGATCCTCTCGGTTGCCGGTGGCAAGCAATCGGCCTACGTCGGCGGCTTCCTCAACGGCGGCGTCTCGGTCGTCGACCCGCAAACCGGCGCGGCCACCTTCAACCGCTTCTCCCAGACCGAGGCCGTGATGGAGGCATCCGACGGCCGCGTCTGGATCGGCAACTACCCCGAGGCCCGCGTCTACTCCTACGACCCACGCCAGCCGTGGAGCAGCCCGGAGTACTCGCCCGGACCACCCGGCACACCGGACAACCCGCGCCTCGAGGTCAACATGAAGGCCGACCAGCAGATGCGCGCCCGGGCCTTCGCCGAGGTGGACGGCAAGATCGCCATCGGCACCGTCCCCGAGGGCGACCGGCTCGGCGGCGCCCTCGCCATCCACGACCCGGTGACCGGTACCACCCAGACCTTCCGCAACGTCGTCCAGGACGAGAGCATCTTCGGCCTCGCCGCCGACCACGGCATCGTGTACGGCGGAACGTCGATCACCGGCGGCCTCACCACGACTCCCCCGACCCGGGCCGAGGGCACCGTCTTCGCCTGGGACGTCCGCAACTCCCGCAAGCTCTGGGAGACCCCGATCGCGGGCGCCGGCACGGTCAACTCGGTCGCGATCGGCCCCGACGGCCTGCTCTGGGGCGTGGCCGGCAAGACGATCTTCGCCGTCGACACGCTGCGCGGCCGGCTCAAGCGCCGCTTCGACGTCGGCACCACCACGGCCGGCGGCGACATCGTCGCGACCCGGGACGCCCTGTACGCCGGGATCGACGGCACCAAGCTCTACAAGCTCACCCCGTGGCAGCGCACTCCACCCGCTGTCTGGCTGACCCAGGCCAACCGGCGGATCGCAGTACGCGGTGACACTCAGTTACTGGTCACAACCGGAGCACAGCTTTTCAAGATCGACCTTAATCGTTGACAGCCGAATTTCCTTCCCAGTAGTTTCGGCCTGGACCGTTATTAGAGGGGGTCCGATGAGAACCAGCGTCAACCGCATCCTGGCACCGCTCGCCGTGCTGGCGGTGGCGGCCTCGATCACGTCCTGCGGCGGCTCCGACGAGCCGTCGTCGTCGTCAAGCACCGTCACCGTCTGGATGTATCCCGTGATCGGCGACCAGAAGGCCGGCGATGCCTACTGGGCGCAGGTCGAGAAGGACTTCGAGGCGGCCAACTCCGGTACCGACCTGAAGATCGAGCAGCAGCCCTGGGCCGAGCGCGACCAGAAGCTCGCCACCGCGTTCTCCGGCGGCAAGGGCCCGGACGTCGTGGTGCTGAACCCGGACCAGATCCCGCAGTACGTGGCGAACGGCTCGCTGTCGCCGGTCGACAAGGTGATCGATCCGGCCAAGAGCAACTTCCTGCCGGGCGCTCTCAACGCACTGACCGTCGACGGCAAGATCTACGCCGCGCCGATCTACCACACGGTCACGACGACGATCTACAACAAGAAACTGCTCGACAAGGCCGGGATCACCACTCCGCCGCAGACCTGGGACGAGATCAAGGCGGCCGCGCCGAAGCTCAAGGCGGCCGGCGTCGCGACACTGGACTACTCGGCCTCGCCGAGCGCGACGATGAACCTCAACTTCTACCCGTTGCTGTGGCAGGCCGGCGGCTCGGTCTTCTCCGAGGACGGCAAGAAGGCGACCTTCAACGAGGCGCCCGGCGTCGAGGCGCTGACCTTCCTGACCAGCCTGTACAACGACGGCGCGATCCCGAAGGGCGCGCTGACCAACGCCAACCTGGTCGCCGACGCGCCACTGGGCAAGCAGCAGGTCGCGATGGGCTTCGCCAACACGCTCGCCGACGCCAAGACGGTGGAGACCACCTGGGGCGCGGGCAATGTGGTCATCGGCCTGCCGCTCAAGAACAAGAAGCAGGTCGGTTTCGGGCTGCCCGGCGGACTCGGCGTGAACGCGGCGTCGAAGAACGTCGCCGGCGCGGAGAAGTTCCTGTCCTTCATGATCGATCCCAAGCAGGTGGTCAGCCTCGGCACGGCGTCCGGCTTCCTGTCCCCGCGGACCGATGCGAAGGTGCCGGCCAAGGATGCCGAGGCGGCCAAGTTCGCCGACGCCTTGCAGTACGCCTTCCCCGGCCAGCCGAATCAGGCCGCCCGGCAGGTGAACGCCCTGCTCGCGGTCGAACTGCAGGCCGCGCTGACCGGTAAGAAGACTCCTCAACAGGCTCTGGACGACGCAGCGAAGCAGGCGAACGACCTGCTGTCGCGACAACGGTGAACTCGCGGGGAGGGCGCGCGGCAAAGACGGAGGGAGGCCGCGCGACCTCCCCGCTGGCCGGGCTGTTGTTCGTGGCGCCGATGCTGGTGCTGTTCGTGGTCTTCCGGTTCGTACCGGTGGTCGGCGCGTTCCTGCTGTCGCTGACCGACTACCGGCTCAACGGCCAGTGGTCTTTCATTGCCTTTGACAACTACTCGCGACTGTTCGGCGACCAGCTGTTCCGCGACAGCCTGCTGGTCACCCTCACGTACGCGCTGATCTTCGTGCCGTTGACCGTCCTGCTCTCCCTCGCTACCGCGCTGCTGCTGCACCAGGTGGTCTGGAGCCGCGGCTTCTTCCGGGGCGTCTTCTTCCTCCCGTACGTGACCAGCATCGTGCTCGCGGCCGTGCTCTGGAAATGGATCTACAACGTCGAGGACGGCCTGTTCAACGGCGTCCTCGGACTCGTCTCCCTCGGCCCGTACGACTTCCTCGGCAACTCCTCGTCGGTGCTGCCGTCCATCGCGGTCACCTCGGCCTGGAAGGGATTCGGCTACTCGATGCTGATCCTGCTGGCCGGGCTGCAGGCGGTGCCGCAGTCCTACCTGGAGGCGGCGACGATCGACGGCGCCGGCCGCTGGCAGCGGTTCCGGTACATCACGCTGCCGCAGTTGCGGCCGATCCTGTTCTTCGTGCTGGTGATCGAGACGATCGGCGCGTTCCAGGTCTTCGACGCGATGTACGTGATGACGGCCGGCGGCCCGGTCCGGTCGAGCTACTCGCTCGTGTACTTCCTGTACGACTCGGGCTTCAAGTTCTTCGACTTCGGCTACGCGAGCGCGATCGGGCTGGTGCTGTTCCTGATCGTGCTGGTCGTCTCGCTGGTCCAGCGTCGCTTCGTGGGGAGGGACGACTGATGCGTCCCGCCCGGCTAACTATGCCGACCCTGCTCGCGCTGACCGCGATCGTGACGATCGTGCCGTTCGCCGCGATGGTGCTGGTCGCCTTCGCGCCACCGAGCGGCCAGACCTTCCCGGGTGCGCTCGATCCGTCGCGCTGGACCTGGCAGAACTTCTCCGACGTACTGTCCAGCTCGGACATCCCACGCTGGACGATCAACTCGCTGGTCTACTCGCTCGTCTCGGTGCTCTTCATCCTGCTGTTCGCGGCGATGGCCGGCTACGCCTTTGCGAAGAAGCGCTTCCCAGGACGGGAGCTGATGTTCTGGGCCTTCCTGGCGACGCTGATGGTGCCGTTCCAGGCGACCCTGATCCCGTCGTACATCCTGGTCGCGAAGCTCGGCTGGGTGGACGGGTACTGGGGTCTGATCGTGCCGACGCTGGCCAACTCGCAGGCCGTCTTCCTGATGCGGCAGTTCATCAGCCAACTGCCGGACGAGTTGTTCGAAGCTGCCGAGCTCGACGGAGCGTCGGAGTGGCGGACGTTCACCATGATCGTGCTGCCGCTGGTCCGGCCGGCGCTGGCGACGCTCGGCATCTTCGTCTTCCTCTGGCACTGGAACGACTTCCTCTGGCCGTTGGTGATCGGTCAGTCGGCGCAGATGCAGACCTTGACGGTCGGGTTGGCCAGCCTGCAGACCGAGGCCGTCCCGATCAACCAGGTGATGGCCGGCGCGACCATCACCGTCGTCCCGAGCCTGCTCGTCTTCGGGCTGCTGCAGCGGTACCTGACCGACAGCATCGCCATGACGGGCCTCAAGAGTTAGAGGTTTCCGAAGGCCTCGATCGCCTTCAGCGCATCGGCTTGCGGCATGCCCGGCGGCTGGATCCGGAGGATGATGCCGTCGGCACCCAGCTCCTCGTAGTGCTGGATCCGTTCGGCGCACCCGGCCGGTGAGCCGATGATGCTGCGGGCAGCGATGTCGTCCCAGCCCTGGGTGTAACGCGACGCGTCGGCCGACGTGCGCTTCCAGCCGGTGTAGGCGTCGTACAGATCCCGCAGCGGCTCCTCCAGCGCCTGCCGTGCTTCCTGCGAGGTCTTCGCCGCGAATCCTTCCCGGCAAACGATCACTTCAGCGCCGAGCGTGCCTTCGCCTCTTTCGTACGACCTGTACTCGGCGATCTTGCCGGGCAGGTCGGCGTCCAGCTCGTTGAACGAGGTCGTCCAGCCGTCGCACATCCGGGCGGTGCGCTCGAGCATCGCGGAGACGCGCCCGCCGTTCCAGATCCGCGGGCGTGGGTTCTGCACCGGCTTCGGCGACAGGAACGCCTCGTGGATGCTGGTGAACTTGCCGTCGTACGTCACCTCGTCCTCGGTCCACAGCCGGGTGATGATCTCCAGGCACTCCTCGAACCGCGCCACCCGCTCGGCCTGCGTCACGCCGTACAGGGCGAACTCCTCCGGCCGGTAGCCGAGCACGAACCCCGCGGTCAGCCGCCCGCCCGACAGCACGTCGAGATGCGCGAGCGCCTCGGCCAGTACGACGGGCTGGTACAACGGCGCGACGATGCCGGCGGTCGCGATGCCGATCCTGTCGGTCTTCGCGGCCAGCCAGGTCGCGGAGGTGAGGATCTCGTGATAGCCAGGACGGTACAGGTGGCGTTCACCGAGGACGACCCATTCGAAGCCGGCCTGCTCGGCCAGGCGAGCCTGCTCGACGCCGTCCTCCAGGGAGGGTCGATCCGCCTCGTCGCCGTACAAGTTCAGATAGAGGCCCAGCCGCATGGATGCCGCCTTTCGTCATTGACATCAACCGTGTCAGATACTTACGGTCTTGACCGTAAGTGCTTTTCCTACAGAGCGCGACTCCAGGGGGCGGACTCATGAGTGTTGCATCGCAGCCCATCGGTCTGCCGGCCGCCGCGGCCACCGGTGGTATCGCGCGGATCCGGACCCGGGTGGTGCGCGCAGCGTATCGACGGCCGTTCCGGATCAGCAGCGGGGTCAGCAACGAGCTGGTCAGCTTGGTGGTGGAGGTCGAGACGACCGACGGCGTCGTCGGCGTCGGGGAGACGTCGCCGATGACCGCATATACCGGCGAGACGCTGGCAGGCGTCCGTACTGCGATCGAGGACCACCTTGCGCCTGCCCTGGTCGGCCACGACCCACTCGACCGGGCCGGTGCTCATCTGCTGATGGATTCCGCGCTGCGCGGCCAGCATGTGGCCAAGTCGGGGCTGGACATCGCTCTGCATGACTTGGCGGGTGTTCTGAGCGGGTGGCCGGTGCATGTCCTGCTGGGTGGCAACATCCGCTCTCGGGTGGAGACTGCTTGGGTCGTCGGGCTGGGCACGCTCGACGAGATGGCGGCGGAGGCTGCGGAGTACGCCGAGCGTGGGTTTCGGCATCTGAAGGTCAAGGGCGGCGAGGACCCTTCGCGGGACCTCGAACTGGTCCGGGCCGTCCTTGCTGCGCTTCCACCGGGCGCAGAGCTGTGCCTGGATGCCAATGAGGGGTACGACGCGGGTACTGCGCTGCCGGTGCTCTCCAAGATGGCTGACGCGGGTCTGGCGCTGGTGGAGCAGCCGCTACCGCGGTGGGATCTGGCCGGGCTGGTGCGGCTCAGGGAGCGGCTTGACCTGCGGCTGATGGTCGACGAGAGCATGCAGTCGCTGCAGGACGCTCTGGAGATCGTGCGGCGGGGCGCTGCGGACGTACTGAACATCAAGATCCTCAAGGTGGGTGGGCTGCATCGTGCGCTGCAGATCGCTCATCTGGCCGAGGCGGCCGGGGTGGCGGTCAAGGTGGGGTCTATGCCGGAGCTAGGAGTGGCGACGCTGGCCGCAGTACACCTGGCGGCGGCGGTGCCGGGTGCTACCGTCCCGGCTGACCTGGTCGGACCGCTGCTGGTCCGTGAGGAGCCATTGGCTCCCAAGACCTTCAGCGACGTCAACGGCTGGGTGGAAGTGCCTACCCGGCCAGGACTGGGGCATGACCTCTGATGCACGCACTGGTTGAGCAACTCCGCGGCACGCTGCTCCCTGCTGTCGTCACACCGATGAGCGCTGATGGTGTGGTCGCTTTTGACGCTCTGGCTGCCTATGCGTCTGCCATCGCGGCAGGGCCGATCGGTGGAGTGGCGGTGTGGGCGCATACCGGGCGGGGGCTCTACCTGAGTGAGGCGGATCGCGGGAAGGTCCTGGCGACCTGGCGGGCAGCTACTACGGCTCCTCTGGTCGCGGGGGTCGGCGTGCCTCGTAGTACCGGGGTTGTGGGGTTGCGGGAGGCGGAGGACGCCACGGTGGCGATGGCTGTAGCGGCCGCGGGCTTCGGGGCCGATGCGGTGATGGTCTATCCGCTTGCTGCGTATGCGGAGTTGGCTGATGGCTCGGCTGCGGCGGTGCGGTTGCATCAGCGGGTTGCTGCCGAGAGTGGGCTGCCACTGGTGGGCTTCTACCTGCATGGGGAGGCTGGTGGGTACCCGTACCCGCCTTCGCTGATCAAGGAGTTGCTGTCGCTGCCGGAGATGCTCGGGGTGAAGACGGCGACGCTCGACCGGGCCGTCGAGTGTCAGGACGCGATCTGGGCGGGGCGTAGTACGGGGAAGTTGCTGATCACCGGCGAGGACCGGATGTACGGGCCGTCGATGATGTGGGGCGCCGATACCGCTCTGGTGGGCATCGCTGCTGCGCAGGTGGAGCTCTCGGCCGCAGTACTGCGTGCGTGGACCACTGGGGACTCGTCAGGCTTCTTGCTTGCGTCGGAGCGGCTTGACCGGTTCGCCGCCGCCACCTTCTACGCTCCGATCGAGGGCTACGTCCAGCGCATGCTGTGGGCCGCGGTCTGGGAAGGGCTCATCCCGGAGGAAGCCGCGCACGACCCCTACGGCCCCGCGCTGCCGGCCGCGGACCGCGACCTCGTCATCCATTGTCTGCAAGGCCTTTGAACAGTCGCAGCGCATTCTCCGACAGCACCTTTCTCAACTCCGGCTCGGTGAAGCCCGCGTCCCGGATCACCCCGAGCGAAATACACGGATCGATCAACGTCGAGTCCGTCCCGAACAGAAACTGCTCCATCGGTACGCCGATGCTGCGGGCGTAGGCAATCCGGCCCGCGTCCGTCACCGTCCGGCAATGCTCGAGATAGATCCGCTCGCACTCGGCCGCGGCCCGCGCCGCCTCTCGCCAAGCATCGCCTCCCGCATGCCCCGCGATCACCTTGAGATTTGGCCTGGTGGCCAGCATCCCCGGCAGCAAGGCGACATCCGCTCCCCAGGTGTGCAGCAACAACGGCACCCCGACCTCATCCAGCATGTCGAACGCATCCGCCATCAACGGCGATCCGATCGCCACTCCTGGATAAGTCGTATGAATCTTCGCCCCCACGAACCGTCCCGTACTCAGGCAGTCCCTGAGATCCTGCGCACTTCGTTCCAGCCGATTCGCGTTCACCACCGCATACCCGTGAAGCCGCGGCTGCTGTTGAAGCACCTCGGCGAGCTTCGCATTCCCCGCCACCGCGTCGAACACGACCGCCTCGGCACCCGACACGATCTGCCGCTCGATCCCATACCGATCCATCAACTCGAGATTGAGCGCAACGTCCCCCACGTCCAGGTGGAACGGCCAGGGTCCCCAATGTCCATGCACATCGATGATCCGCATCAGCCCATCAGCCCCTGGATGTTGCCCCCAGCAATCAATGCCCGGTCCTCAGCACCGATCCGCGCATACCGCAACCGCAACGTCTGCGGCGAGACATCCATGAACGGCGTCCGCGACCCGAACACCAGATGCCGAGCACCCACACTGTCCACCACCCGCTCGATCCCATCCGGACTGGACAGCATCCGCGTGGTCGCCCTGAACCCGGGCTCCTGCTTCGCCATCAGCACGAAGTCGCCGAGCAGATAGACATGCAGATCCAGGAAGACCACATCCGCCCCACGCCCGGCAAGCACCGCCCCGAATTTCCGCGGATCCCCATCCTGCAAAATCACCATCCCCCGCGCGACCGCTTCCCCAACCACATGCCGGTACGCCGGAGTCTCCCCCTGCACCCCCTGCGCCCCGGTGAACAGCCGCAGAAACCGAACCCCGTTCCCCACCAGCCCATCCAGCTGCTCCGCCGCTCCCACCGCGTCCCGAAGGTCAACTGTCCCCACAGGAACCAGCCCCACCTCCGAGCCACCACGACGCCCAGTATCTTCACCCATCCAGCCACCTTGCCCAGCAGCCCCACCCGGCCGCCCTTCACCGGACGGCGAGGTCGCCGAAGGCGACGGGTTGGGGGGTTGGCGGGTGGCGGCCAGCGTCTCCGCGTTGCCTGCGCGGTCGGAGAAGAGGGCGCCTCGGGTGGAGAGGGTCAGGGCGTTTTGGATGTGGTGGTGGGACAGGTGGGCTTTGAGGCCGGCCAGGTCCATGTCCGTGGGGTGGCTGGGCCAGGGGCCGAAGAGGACGTCTACGTCGTACTGGATGTGTTCCTCGGGTGACCGGATGAGCCAGTCAGCCATGGGGGTGCACCTTCCGGATCGCGCGGGCGATGTCGTCCACGTCAGTCTCGGTATACGCCTCGTTCCACGGCAGGACAACCAGCGTCCGGTCGATCAGACGCTCGGCGTTCGGGCACAGCCCGGCTGGGTATTCCCTGCCTTCCAACGGATAGCGGGAGGCTCCGTAGATCGGTCCGGTGAAGACTGGGTTCGCGTAGAGGGTGCGGTCCAGGTAACCGGCTGAGGCAGGTACACCTTCGGCGGTCAGCGCCTCGGCCCACACATGGTTGTCACTGGCAACGACCAGCGGAAACAGCCAGAACGCGTGGCCCGCCAGCGAAGGCAACGCAACCCCAGCCAGCACTCCCTCGGCCGACACACCGGTGGGCCCGTGTCCGCTCAGACCAGCGGTCCCGCCGAGCGCCGCCACCAACTGCTCCGCCGACCGCCGTCGGCGCTTGACCACGTCGGCGACCTTCGCCAGTTGGGCTCGGGCTACGGCGGCGACCAGCTCGGTCATTCGGTAGTTGAGGCCGAGTACCAGGTGCACCCGCCCGCCCGAGCGGTCCCAGCCCTTGTCCATGAAGAGGCGCATCCGGGTCGCCAGGTCGGCGTTGGCGGTGACTGCCAGCCCGCCATCGCCGGCGGTGATGTGCTTGTACTGCTGCAGGCTGAAACAGGCGATGTCCCCGAAGGTCCCGAGCAACTCACCACCGGCGGTCGTCCCAAGCCACGCCTGGGCGCAGTCCTCGATCAGCACCAACCCATGCCGGTCAGCTACCGACCGCAGCCCCACCACGTCAGCAGCCCCACCGAACAGATGCACCACGATGATCGCGCGGGTCCGCGGCGTGATGGCCGCCTCGACTGCCGCCGGGTCCAGGTTCCCCGTCATCGGGTCCACGTCGGCGAACACCGGTACGCCGTTCTGCGCGAGGATCGGCGCGACCGTCCCGAAATCGGAGATCGGCGTCGTGATCACCTCGTCGCCCGGATCGAACCCCACGGCCGCGACGGCGAGGTGCAACGCCGCAGTACCGGAGCTGCAGGCGACCGCATCCCGCCCGTACAGCTCGCCCATCTCCGCTTCGAGGGCCCGCGTCTCGCCGCCGAATGTGCTGCACAACACAGCCGAGTCGAGCACCCTCAGCACCGCCGCGCGCTCCTGCGCGCCGATGGTCCGGCCGGCCGGTTCGAGCACTCCGGGCAGCGGCGTACGGCGTACTGGGTCACCGGTCATGTGCGCCTCTCCCAGTCCGCGATAATTTAGGCCCTGACCGAAAGGTAGGAGACGGCGTCAGATGGCGTCAAGTTTCCTCACATCGCGCAAGCAGTGCGCTATTGTGCCGATTTGAGGGCCGGACCTGAATCGAAATCGGCCTCCGGAGGAGCGCAGCGCAGTGATCAGCGTCGGGATCATCGGCCCGGAGGACCTGGTCCAGCGTGTCCTCGCAGTCGGTACTGCGAACCACCCGGCGACTCTCGTCCCGCTGCCCTACCGGCACGAGACCGAGGCCGTCCAGCTGGTCGAGCAGGTCCACGAGCGGGTCGACGCGATCCTCTTCACCGGCGTCGTGCCGTTCACGATCGCCACCGAGGCCGGTGTGATCGACCGGCCTGCGATGTACGTCTCGTACGACGGCGCCACCCTGCTGCGCGCGCTCGTCGAGCTGCTGCGGCTCGGCCACGACGTCACCCGGCTGTCGATCGACACCCTGCGCCGCAGTGAGGTGTTCGAGACGCTGATCGAGGCGAAGCTGCCGACGGACGACATCCAGGTACTTCCGTACCGGGCCGGCCTCACGTCCGGCGACATCGTGGCCTTCCACCGCAATGCTCGTGAGCAGCACGAGACCAAGATCGCGATCAGCTGCCTCGGCTCGGCCTTCCACCTGCTGGAGAACGAGATGCCGTCGGTGCGGCTCGCGCCGTCGCGGTACTCGATCCAATCGACCCTGCAGGCGCTCGTCCTCACCACTACCGGTCAGCACGTCGGGGACGCCCAGGTCGCCCTCGGCATCATCGAGCTGCCCGAGCCCGACGAGGCGCTCGCCCGTGACCTGATCACCCTGGGCGGCAGTCTCGCCGTACTACCCGACGGCCGGAACCTAGTAGTCACCACCCGCGGTCTCCTGGAGCAGGCAACCGAGCAATTCAGCCGCATGCCGCTACTGGACGCTCTAGCCGCCCGCCACGCCACCGCCCGAGTCGGCTTCGGAGTAGGCCGCACCGCCGCCGAAGCCGAGGCACTAGCCCGCCGAGCCGTCTCCCGCGCAGCCTCCATGGGACCGGTGGCCGGGGTCGTCTCCATGTCCGACGACGTAGAAATAGTCATCGAACCGTCCAGCGACCAGGACCAGCCACTCCCCGACCGCGCCCCCGAGTCCCTCCCCCTGTTAGCCCGCCGAGTCGGCCTGAACACCCAGACCCTCTCCCGCATGCGAGAGCTAGTCGCCACCCTCCCCGACGGCCTAACCACCCAAGACGTAGCCGAACACCTGGCAGTCCAACTCCGCACCGCCCGCCGAGTCCTCAAACGCCTGGAGCGAGCCGGCCTGGCCGACCCCATAGGCAGCCAACAACACGGCCGAACCGGCCGCCCCCCAACCGTCTACCTAATCCGCCTCTAGCCCCACCACCGCCCGCTCTAACCACCATCCGGCGACCTTGAACACCGTATTACTTGTCGACGCCCCCCATTTGGTGTTCAAAGTCGCCACTTGCACTCCAAGCCCACCACTAGTGGGCTTGAACACCAACCGGTGGGGTTGAACACCGTATTACTTGTTCACGCCCACCATTTGGTGTTCAAAGTCGCTGCTTGCTGTTCAAGCCCACCACTAGCGGGCTTGAACACCAACCGGTGGGGTTGAACACCGTATTGCTTGTTCACGCCCGCCGGATGGTGTTCAAGGTCGCCGTTTGGTGTCTTCGGATGCGTGGAGGCGCTTGGCCGGGTGGCGGGTTACCGGGCGGTGTGCCAGGGGGTGGTTGCCAAGGGGGTGGTTGCCGGGGGGTGAGGTCAGGGGGTGATGACTGTTACGCCGGGTGGGGTGCCGTTGGTTAGGGCGGCCAGGGCTGTTGGGGTTTCGTCGAGGGTGATTGTGCGGGTGATCAGCTTGTCGGGGGCGAGGTTGCCGGAGGCGACGAGGGCGAGCATCTCGGGGTAGGCGTGGGCGGGCATCCCGTGGCTGCCCAGCCATTCAAGCTCTTGACCGATGAGCCGACCCACATCCAGCTGTACGCCTCCCGGCAACAACCCGACCTGTATGTGCCGCCCTCGCGGCCGCAAGGCGGTCAGCGCTGATTGGACGATGGCAGCGGAGCCTAGGGCGTCCATCGTCACCTGCGCCCCACCGTCGGTCAGCTCCAGCAACTCGGGCACGACATTGGACGATGACAGCACCACCTCAGCGGCGCCGTACGAGCGGGCCAACTCCAGAGCCGCAGGGTTGGTGTCGACAGCTATGACCCTGGCACCCAAGGCAGAGGCGATCATCACCGCGGACAGGCCGACCCCGCCGCAGCCGAAGATCACCACGTCCTCGCCGGCAGCAACCCGGCCGACCTGCCGCACAGCGCGGAAAGAGGTGGCGAAGCGGCAGCCGAGGCCAGCCGCGGTGCCGAAGTCCAATGCATCCGGGAGCCGCACCAAGTTGACCGCAGCGAACGGCAGGGCGACGTACTCGGCGAAGGAGCCCCAGTAGTGGAAGCCGGGCTGCAGTTGACGAAGGCAGACCTGTTGGTTGCCTGCCAGGCACTGCTCGCACGTACCGCAGGCGCAGATGAACGGTGACGTCACCCGATCCCCTACGGCCCACCCGGAAACACCGGCGCCAACAGCAGCAATCGTCCCCGCCAGTTCGTGACCCGGTACGTGCGGCAGCACGATGTCCGGGTCGTGGCCCTGCCACCCATGCCAGTCACTCCGGCACAGCCCCGTCGCCTCCACCTTCAGCACCACTCCACCCGGCTCAACCTCAGGGGCAGCGACTTCCTCGACCACGGGCAGTACGCCGTACCGGCGGATCACAACAGCGCGCATGCAGCGCATCCTATCCACCCGGTTTGCATGATCATGCAGACCAATGCATACTTATTCTCATGTCCAAGGTCATCACGTCTCTGCCCGTCGGCGAACGGGTCGGCATCGCCTTCTCCGGAGGGCTCGACACCTCGGTCGCGGTCGCGTGGATGCGCGACAAGGGCGCGGTCCCCTGCACGTACACCGCCGACATCGGGCAGTACGACGAGCCCGACATCGACTCCGTCCCCGGCCGCGCCGGCGAGTACGGCGCCGAGATCGCCCGGCTGGTCGACTGCCGCGCGGCGCTCGTCGAGGAGGGGCTGGCCGCGCTGACCTGCGGAGCGTTCCACATCCGCACCGGCGGCCGGGCGTACTTCAACACCACCCCGCTGGGCCGGGCCGTGACCGGCACGCTGCTGGTCCGGGCGATGCTCGAGGACGACGTCCAGATCTGGGGCGACGGCTCGACGTACAAGGGCAACGACATCGAGCGGTTCTACCGGTACGGTCTGCTGACCAACCCGAAGCTGCGGATCTACAAGCCGTGGCTGGACGCCGCCTTCGTCACCGAGCTCGGTGGCCGCAAGGAGATGAGCGAGTGGCTGGTCGCCCACGACCTGCCGTACCGGGACAGTACCGAGAAGGCGTACTCGACCGACGCGAACATCTGGGGCGCGACCCACGAGGCGAAGACGCTCGAGCACCTGGACACCGGGATCGAGACGGTCGAGCCGATCATGGGCGTCAAGTTCTGGGACCCCGAGGTGGAGATCGCCACCGAGGACGTCTCGATCGGCTTCGTCCAGGGCCGGCCGGTGACGATCAACGGCAAGGAGTTCGGCTCGGCCGTCGACCTGGTGCTGGAGGCCAACGCGATCGGCGGCCGGCACGGGCTCGGGATGTCCGACCAGATCGAGAACCGGATCATCGAGGCCAAGAGCCGGGGCATCTACGAGGCGCCGGGCATGGCGCTGCTGCACGCGGCGTACGAGCGGCTGGTGAACGCGATCCACAACGAGGACACCGTCGCGTCGTACCACAACGAGGGCCGCAAGCTCGGCCGGCTGATGTACGAGGGCCGCTGGCTCGACCCGCAGGCGCTGATGATCCGGGAGTCACTGCAGCGCTGGGTCGGCTCGGCGATCACCGGTGAGGTCACGCTGCGGCTGCGGCGGGGCGAGGACTACTCGATCATCGACACCACCGGCCCGGCGTTCAGCTACCACCCGGACAAGCTGTCGATGGAGCGGACCGAGGACTCGGCGTTCGGCCCGGTCGACCGGATCGGCCAGCTGACCATGCGGAACCTGGACATCGCCGACTCCCGCGCCAAGCTCGAGCAGTACGCCGGCCTGGGCCTGATCGGTACCGCCCACGCCCAGCTCCTGGGCGCCGAGACCAACCAGCTCGGCGAGACCACCCTGATCGGCGAGCTGACCGCCGGCGGCGCGGACGCCATCGCCTCCCGCGGCGAGACCAACCCGGCCGACGAACTGCTGGACAGCGCCGCGATGGAGTCCGGCACCGACTGACGAAGTACGAGCAAACCAGGAGCCCCCAGCCCGACTACCGGCTGGGGGCTCTCACATCTGCGGGGTCAACCCCCGAGGTGGTGGGTTGCCTGCGCAGATTCTCGCTAGGCAACCCACCAACTGAGGGGTTAACCCCTCAGATGGTGGGGCGGGGTCAGCCGCCGGCGACGGCGGGGATGATCGAGACCTGGCCGCCGTCCTTGATGGCCGTCTGGAGGCCCTCGGAGAAGCGGACGTCGTCGTTGTCGACGTAGATGTTGACGAACCGGCGCAGCTCACCGGACTCGTCGAGCACCCGGCCCTTGATCCCCGGGTACGACGTGTCGAGCGACTCCAGCACCTCGCTCAGCGTCGCCCCCTCGACGGAGACCTCGGAGGCGCCCTGGGTGTAGGGGCGCAGGATGGTCGGGACTCGGACGCTCACACTCACTGCAGACCAGCCTTCACGAAGGCGTCGTACGACGCGGGGATGGTGACCTTCGGGCCGACCCGGTCGGCCACGGCGTCGAGCGTCTTGAGCCCGTCGCCGGAGTTGATGATGACGGTCTCGGCGTCGGGGTCGAGCTGCCCCGTCTCGATCAGCTTCTTCAGCGTCGCGACGGTCACCCCGCCCGCGGTCTCGGTGAAGATGCCCTCGGTCCGGGCGAGCAGCTGGATGCCTTCGATGACCTCTTCGTCGCTGACGTCCTCGATCACCCCGCCGGTACGCCGGGCCACGTCGAGCACGTACGGTCCGTCGGCCGGGTTGCCGATCGCCAGCGACTTCGCGATCGTGTCCGGCTTGACCGGCTTCACCACGTCATGACCGTCGCGGAACGCCTGCGCGACGGGCGAGCACCCGGTCGCCTGGGCGCCGTAGATCTTGTAGTCGGTCGCGTCGACCAGGCCCAGCTTGCCGAGCTCGGTGAAGCCCTTGTCGATCTTGGTCAGCTGCGAACCGGACGCGACCGGGATCACCACCTGCTGCGGGATCCGCCAGCCGAGCTGCTCGGCGATCTCGAAGGCCAGCGTCTTGGAGCCCTCGGAGTAGTACGGGCGGACGTTGACGTTCACGAACGCCCAGCCCTCTTCCTCACCGGCGATCTCGGAGGCGAGCTTGTTCACGTCGTCGTAGTTGCCCTCGACGGCCACCAGCGTGCCGCCGTACACGGCCGTGGTGATGATCTTGGGGCGCTCGAGGTCCTGCGGGATGAACACGACCGAGCGGATGCCGGCCCGGGCGGCGGCCGCCGCGACGGCGTTGGCCAGGTTGCCGGTGGAGGGGCAGGCGAAGACCTTCATGCCCAGCTCACGCGTGGCGCTCAGGGCGGAGGCCACGACCCGGTCCTTGAACGAGTGCGTCGGGTTGCCCGAGTCGTCCTTCACCCAGAGCTTGCGCAGACCGAGCTCGCGGGCGAGGTTGCCGGCGTCGATCAGCCGGGTGTAGCCGGGCTCGGTGTTCGGGAAGCTGGCCACGTCGACCGGGACGGGCAGCAGCGGCTGGTACCGCCAGATGTTCTTGGGTCCGGCTTCGATCTGCTCACGCGTGATGGTCGGGAACTCGTACCCGACCTCCAGCGGACCGAAGCACTCCATACAGGCGTAGAACGGGCCGAGTTCGGATTTGGCGCCGCACGCGCGACAGCTCAGATGGGTTCCGTTGCCGAAGGCACCTTCACGGATGGTGTGGGTGGTGGCGGCGGTACTCAGGCTCATGACGGAGTTTTCCCTCCTCATCTTCCCTGCGCCGGATCTCGGTACAGGACGGATTTGGCACCGTTCCGCCGCCGGCGCCTCGGATCGAGTGCGCAGAACGGGGAGGGTTGCCGGGACTTCAACGGGCCGTTTCCCTCAGTCCCTCTGGATGAGCACTGCCGAGATTACCCAATCGGGTCCATATTGTGTCTTCCGTTCCCACCATGCGAGACAGCCGATCTCATCCCTATATTTGACCACTTCTTGACCAGTGTGGCATCGTGGCATGCCCGACCACACCCCAGGAGGTGTCATGAGACGAGCCCGCCCCACGGCCGCGTTGATCGCTGCCGTCGTCGCCTCGGCAACACTGACCAGCGCGTCCGCCGCGGCCCAGCAGAAGCCCGAGTACGTCCGTGCGCTGGCGATCAGCTGGCAGGACGAGTTCAACCAAGCAGCCGGTACGAAGCCGAGCGCCGCGCGCTGGAACTTCGAGCTCGGCGGCGAGCCCAACTGGGGCAACGAGGAGTGGCAGTACTACACGAACCGCCGCGAGAACGCGTCCACCGACGGCGCCGGCAACCTCGTCATCAGCGCCCGCCGGGAGCGGCTGGCCGGGATGGAGAACTGCCAGTTCGGGCCGTGTGACATCACCTCCGCGCGGATCACCACCAAGGACAAGTTCGCCCAGGCGTACGGGCGGTTCGAGGCCCGGATCAAGACGCCGGCCGGGCAGGGCCTGTGGCCGGCGTTCTGGATGATGGGCAGCGACATCGACGAGGTCGACTGGCCGGGCAACGGCGAGATCGACATCATGGAGATCATCGGCAAGGAGCCCGGCACGCTCTACGGCACCGTGCACGGACCGGGGTACCACTCGGAGAACGGTCCAGGCGGCCAGACCTCGTTGCCTGCTGGGCAGAAGTGGTCCGACGCGTTCCACGTCTACAGCGTCGACTGGTCACCTGGTGAGGTCATCTGGAAGGTCGACGGACGGCAGTACCTGCGGATCACCCCCGCCAACCTCCCGCCCGGCAAGAAGTGGGTCTTCGACCACGAGTTCTACCTACTGCTCAACCTGGCCGTCGGTGGGGTATGGCCAGGCCCGCCGGACTCCACGACACCGTTCCCGGCCAAGATGCTGGTCGACTACGTGCGCGTCTACAGCTAGCGTTCTGGGTCTTGTGACAGCTAGCTTGCGGAAGCGCGATCGCGCTCGTGAATACCTGATCGGCCTGATCGAAGCGCGGGCCGTTGGTCAGGCGATCCCGTCGGAGCGTCAGTTGTCCACTGAGCTCGGGATCTCGCGGCCGACTCTTCGGGCGGTCGTCGACGACCTGATCCGGGATGGCTGGCTGGTTCGCGAACACGGGCGTGGCATGTTCGTCGGCAGTCCCAAGATCGTGCAGGAGATCGTGGGCGGCCCCACCTCGCGTGGGGCCGCCTATCCGTTGGCTCCGGGGACCTGGACGAGT
Organism: Kribbella ginsengisoli; assembly: GCF_039537185.1. NCBI lineage: Bacteria > Bacillati > Actinomycetota > Actinomycetes > Propionibacteriales > Kribbellaceae > Kribbella > Kribbella ginsengisoli. The sequence goes on from NZ_BAABAA010000013.1 coordinate 241,325, forward strand.
CGGGTGCTCGACCATGCGGTCATCCCGGCCGGCATGACACTCGGCAGCCGGCTGCGGGTTACGTCCGGTACGCCGGTACTACGTATCTCCCGCCAGCGGTTCGTGGATGGCGAGGCGATCTCGGTGGAGACGATTCATGTGCTCGACTCCCTGGTCCCGGGGATCGACCTCGGCGCGCTGGAGAGTGGGTCGTTTTATGGGTTGCTGCGGGACCGGTACGGCGTAGTACCGACTGATGCCGAGCAGGTGCATGAGGCTGCGGCGGCTTCCGCTGCTGAGGCGGCGCTGCTCGGGGTGGCCGAGGGGGCGCCGGTGCTGGTGCTCGAGCGGGTGGCGCGGGATCAGCATGGGCGGGTTTTTGAGTTCACCCGGGCTGTGTATCGCAGTGATCGGTACCGGGTGACTACCCAGCTGTCGCTCAGCCCAGGCTCAGGCGGCTCAGGCTCAGGTGGCTCGGTCGCGGCGGAGGTCGAGCATGCGCATGAGTGGGGTGGCGGCGACACCGTGGACCACGACGCTTAGTACGACGGTGAAGCCGACAGTGGCCCAGAGCCACGGTAGGTCGGTGCTGAAGTCCTTGCCGGCATAGGCCAGGTAGAACACCGACCCGACGCCTCGTACGCCGAACGCTGCCGCGACCCAGCGTTCGGACCGGCGCATCGGCGTACGGGCCAGGGACAGCCAGGCGGTGAGCGGCCGTAGTACCAGCACGAGGAGCAGGCCGATCGCTGCGCCGGCCCAGGTCAGTGGCTTGAGCAGGCCGCCGGTGATCGCTACGCCGAGCAACAGGAGGATCCCCCAGGTGAGGATGTGTTCCAGCTGCTCGATGAACCCGTGCAGGTCCTCATGGAAGTCGTGGCTGCGCTCGGAAGCCCTGAGCGTCAGGGCGGCGATGAAGACGGCGATGAATCCGTAGCCGTGCAGTACCTGGGCGAGCCCGTAGACGCCGAGCGTCATCGCCAACGCCAGCACTGGTTCGCGCGAATCGGCCAGCCGGAACGTGCGCGACGGCGCCTCGAACGCCATCTTCCCGAGCAGCCAACCAGCCCCCGCCCCGACCGCCACACCGATCAAGGTCTTGCCGATCAGATCCCAGGCGAACCATTCCAGCGCCCAGCCCCCGACCGCTCCCTTCGTCGCCGCGAACACCGCGGCGTAGATGAACGGAAACGCCAGCCCATCATTGAGCCCAGCCTCCGAGGTAAGCGCAAACCGCACCTCGTCATCCTCCTCAGGCTCAGCCCCCTCCCCGGTCGAAGGCCCCTGCACCTGTACGTCCGACGCGAGCACCGGATCGGTAGGAGCCAGCACCGCCCCCAACAGCAAAGCCGTAGCCGGCGCCAACCCAACCAGCCACCCCACGCCGGCCACTGCGGCGATACAAGCCGGCATAGCAACCAGCAACAACCGCCAAGTCACCGCCCACCGCTTCCACCCAATCGGCCGATCAATAGCCAGCCCCACCCCCATCAAGGCGACCAGAATCGTCAACTCAGCCAGATGCTCAGTAACCCCCGACTCCCTGACCGGGTTGACCCGCCCCCGCTCAACAAACACCCCAAGAAGCAGCCCAGCCCCCACAAACGCAATCGGCGCCGAGATGGCATACCGCCGTAAGAGCCGCGGCAACACAGCCCCCACCAACAACGCCACACCTGCCACCAGGTACAGCCCATCCCCATCAATCTCCATATTGCGCACCCAGTGCCCAACCCAACCACTACGGAACCGCACCGCGCAGGCCAAGAGCCCAGCGCGGTCGTGCCGCGCAGCACGGGGCGGGGCACAGCGCGCAGGACCCAGGGCGAGGCGGCGCGGGTGGGGCGCGCCACCAGTCCAGAGGTGCCGAGGTGGCGCCCAGCGCCACGAGGCCGGGGGCGCGGAGCGGCGCAGGCGCAGGGCGCAGGGCTCAGGCGCAGGCGCAGCACAGGCTGAGAGCGCGGCGCAGGCGAAGGGCATAGGCGAGGCGCCACCGCCAGGCGATCCCCGAGGTGGCGCCTAGCGCCACGAGGTTGGGGATGTGAGCGGTGGGTGGGTTAGCGGAGGCGGTGGGTGGCGCCGGGGGTGTGGGTGGGGAGGGATTTGCGGGGGCCGTAGCGGGGGTGGTGATGGCCGGCCAGGCTCAGGAGGGCTTGGACTCGGTAGCGGTGGCCTCGGTAGGGCTCGATTAGTTCAGCGCAGGCTTCGTCATCCAGCTCCTCGCCGGTCAGGGCGTAGGAGACGTCTCGGGAGACGTGGTAGTCGGCGAAGGAGAAGGCGTCGGCATCTCCGTGGGCGCGTTGGCGGACCTCGGCGGCCGTCCAGACACCGACGCCGGGCAATGAGCGCAGGCGGCGCTCGATCTCGGCGCCGTCGGTCAGCTCCAGCGTCCGCTCCAGCGCGGCCGCTCGTGTCGCCGCGGTGATCACCACCCGCGACCGGCGGCCCTCGACGCCGGCGCGCAGCCACTGCCAGGACGGGATCATCCGCCACTCCTCGGGCGACGGCGGCACCATCATCTTCCGCCCGTCCGGCGACCCCGGCCCGGGCGCGGGCTCCCCGTACTCCCGCAGCAACATCCGCCACCCGGCGAATGCCTCCTTGCCAGTCACCACCTGCTCGATCCCAGCCGCCGCCATCGCCTCGAACACAGCCCGAGTCCGCGGCACCCGGAAGTCCGCAAACCGCCGAGCCGCATCCACCAGCGCCGGATGCTCCGCCAACGGCTCGAACCCTTCCCAGCTATCGGCCTCCCCCAACAGCTCCGGCACCCCATCCAACGCCCACGCGGCCCCCGGCCCCCACGCCTCAGCCTCGACCTCTCCCACCCCGGAGTACGGCGTAAGCCTGATCAACACCGCGCCCTCCGGCGTCCGGGTGGCCCGCCAAACAGTCCGCCGCCCCGCCTCGAACACATAAGCAGGATCCCCCGGCCCCTTCCGCAACCCCCCAATCACCACATGCGGATCCACCACCCGCCCAGCCCGCCACCGCCGCACCACCGAAGTCACGCCCCCAGTGTTGCCCACCCCACCGACAGCTAGTGCGCAATACCAGCTATCAGCCGCTCCCGCATCCACGGATACGGATCGACCACCGGTCTCCGACTGGCGAGCGCGTCCTGCCGTACTACGGCGAGCAGCTCCCCCATCACGTAATGCCTGCCCTTGGTCTCGCCGACTGGCTGCAGCAGCCCCAACTCGGTCAGCCTGGTCAGATCCCGGGTCGCCGTCCGTTGCTCGATCCCGGCCCGGCGGACGTACGTCGACCGGCGGATGCGGAACCCCAGGCTTGCGTCGAACAGCTCGTCCGCCACGCGTTCAGGCAGTTTGAACTGCTCGGCCAGTTCGTCGAAGGCCCGCCAGAGCTCACCGGCCTCGTGATTCCGCCGGGCGACCGTCTGCGCCTGAATGTGGTGAGCGCGCAGATTGAACTTGACCCACAAGGCCGCAGACCGTTCCGGATGCCAACCACCGTCGCCGGTGAGACCGAGCACCCGGTAGTAGTCCTCGGTGTTGCTGCCCAACCACTCCTCGATACTCGAGAAGGCGGGCTCACCGATACCGCACTGCGACAGGACCAACGTCTGCAGCGCCCTCGCCATCCTGCCGTTCCCGTCGCGGAACGGGTGGATCATGACCAGGTTCAGATGAGCCATCGCCGCCCTGACCAGAGTGTCGGTGTCGCCGTCGGCTGTCAGCTCGTTCATCAACTCCGCAACGAGCGCAGGCACCTCTTCTGCCGCAGGCCCTTCGTAAACGTTCTCTCCGGTCTTCTCGTCGTGGACGTAGATCACGCCCTGCCGATAGCTGCCCGGACTCTTGGACAGATCGTGGCTCAGCATCATGAAGTGCATCGCCCGGACGGCGGCCGCGTCCAGCCGGAAGTCGCCGTCGCCTGCCATCGCCAGCACATACCCCAGCGCCTGCCGATACCCCCGGATCTCGGCGAACGTCTGCTCGTCGGCGCTCAGAGCCTCCTCATCATCGAGCGCGGCCGCAGCATCATCAATCCGCACCTCGTACCCCTCGATGCTGTTCGACCCCTGAATCGCCCGCGCCAGCATGCTCCGCCGAAGCCCGCCGGCCCAGCGACGCGGCACCCGCATCACGTCGGCGAGGTCGGAGCGGAACGCATGGATCTCCCCGAGGACCTGCTGGTCCTCGGAGTCCGGATCCGGAGTGCTGTAGATCGTCATCCCTGTCCTAATGTCTCAATTCTTAGGACAACCCTATCACCCCGATGTCCTAAGAATTGAGACATTAGGACATCGGGCATGGAGGCAGTTGATACTGAATCTGGAGGTGAGGGCGATGACCAGGTGGCAGGTGCTGAAGCTGGTGTGGAACACGGTCAATTTGTCGACGGTCGCGGGGGTGGTCGTCGGGCTGATCGGGCGGGCGAGGTTCAGTCGGGGGCCTCGGGGGTTGTTCTATGCGACTGGGTACAAGCTGAAGTTTCCGGTGGCCGGTGCGTTCACGATCGGGAACATGATTCTGACCAAGCATGATCGGGCGTACTTCGAGGCGCGGCCGGTTCTGGTCAGGCATGAGGAGCGGCATTCGTGGCAGTACTTCTGCCTCTTCGGCCTGCCGATGTTGCCGTTGTACGTGCTGGGGGTCGTCTGGTCGTTCCTGCGGACCGGGTGTCCGGCGTCGCGTAATCCGTTCGAACGGCTGGCCAGTCTCAAGGACGGCAACTACGACGAGAAGCCGGTCAGACCACTCGGCCAGATCCTGAGCCAGACCTTCCGGCGGAGCTGATCCGGCGCGGAGGTAACGGATCGTAGATCAATGTGGGCCGATCAGGGGCCGAACATAGACGCACCGTGACATCGAGGGCCAGTGTTCGCGTCAGGTTCGACGCAACACATCCGCCCGAGGGGGGCACATGTCACAGCAGGTACCGCAGCAGCCGCATGTCCAGTATCAGCCGCAGATGCAGCCGCCGAAGAAGAAGCACACCGCCCGGAACGTCTTCATCGTCATCGGGGTTCTCTTCCTGCTGGGCGTCGGCGGCTGTTTCGCCATCGTCGGCTCGGTCGGCAACAGCGTGTCCAAGAGCATCGACGAGGACGCCTCGAAGAACGCACCACGGCCGGTGACCGTCGGTACGGCGTTCACGCTGGGCAAGCACGAGACGCTGGCCGGCTGGACGGTCAAGAACGAGAGCGGGATGTTCACGGTGACCGGCAAGGTCAAGAACACCAGCAAGGCGACCTCGTCCGCGTTCCTTCATCTGAAGTTCCTCACCGCGACCGGTGAGGTGCTCGGCAACGTCGGCTGCAACTCGGCGGATCTGGAGCCGGGGCAGACCCAGGTGCTGAACTGCATCCCGGACGGCAAGTTCGGCAAGTACACGAAGATCACCGCCGAGGCGACGTTCTAGCTGACGGACAAGGCAGGAGGGCCCGTCACCCGGGCCTTCTTGCCGGTCAGCGAGTGGCGATCGCGTCCGATAGAGCGGTGAGGACGGTGACTACGCCGGAGGGGTCGTCCACGACGATGTCGGCGGCGTCGGTGAGGGCGGTGGCGCCGGAGGAGCGGGTGGCTACCAGTACGCAGTGGAGGCCGTCGCTGCGGAGGGTGTTGAGGGCTTCGAAGGCTGCTAGGTCGCCTAGGTCGTCGCCGGCGTAGAGGACCGAGCGGGCGTTGGTGGAGTCGATCAGGCGGCGCAGGGCCACGCCCTTGTCGATGCCGGGCGGCCGGAGCTCTAGTACCAGGTTGCCTGGCTCCAGGCGGAGGTCTACCGACTCGGCCAGGTCGGTCAGGGGCTGGCGTAGGACTTCCAGGGCGGGCAACGGGTCCGCTAGCCGGCGGGTGTGGACTGCTAGTGAGCTGCCCTTGTCTTCCACGAAGGCATCCGGGTAGCCGACGCTGGCCAAGAGCGCAGGGAGCTTCTCCCGCGCTATCTCGACACCAGGTGGCACCGGGTCGCTGGTGACGGCACCAGTGGACGCCTCCCACCGCTCAAGCCCGTAGTGGCCCAGTACTACGAGACGCCCCAACCCCGGATGCCCAGTAACCCCAGACAGCTCCGTAGCCACCAACGCCGGCCGCCCAGTCACGATGGCCACCTGCCCCACCGACCGAGCCAGCCGGGCCAGCGCGTCGAGTGCCCCATCGGCTGCCCGCGACATCGACGGGTCCTCCACCAACGGCGACAGAGTGCCGTCGAAGTCCGAGGCGATGACCGCCCCGGCCGGATCCGCGACGATCGCTTCCCAGCCCTCCCGCCCGGCTGCAGTCGCCAGTACGGGAGTACTCATCCTGCGTAGTCCGAGGTGAGGATGACCGTGAGTCGATCCTTCTTCATGTTGTCGAGGGCGTCCTTGGTCCGGCTGATGCCGAGGTCGCGGGCGAGCTGGCTCGCCTCGGCCTGCATACCGGCCGGGAAGTAGACCGTGCTGGCGACGATCTTGCCGTGCCAGTTGTCCTTGCCGGTGACGATCCAGCCGGTCTGCCGGGCCCGGACCGAGACGTCTTCGGCCAGCCCCTTGCGCGGGGTGTTGTTGTAGATCTCGACGGCCGGCCGCTCGGTCACTGGGATCGATGCCGGAGCGCTCGGCGGTACCGAGGCCGGCTGCGAAACCGGAGCCGACGTAGGCGCCGAGGACGGCGGTACCGACGGCGGCTCGGAGGAGACCGGCGCGGACGGCGGCACGGTCGGCTTCGACAAAGGCGCCGACGGCGCCGACGGCCTGGGGGTGGTCTTCGGGGAGGTCTTGTCCGCGGCCGGCTTCCCGGAGTCGGCGACGGAGTCGTTGCCCCGGGTGCCGAACAGCACCAGCAACCCACCGACGATCGCGACGACGGCGAGCACGGCGACCAGAGACGAGAGGACCTGGCCCTTGTCGTCGCGCTGACGGCGGTTCAAACTCAGACCTCGATACCCAGACGCCGGGCTGATCGGGCCCGTTGGCGAGCGGCCCGCAGCCGGCGCAGCCGCTTGACCAGCAGCGGGTCGTGCGCGAGGGCCTCGGGCCGGTCGATCAGGGCGTTCAGCACCTGGTAGTACCGGGTCGCCGACATCTGGAACTGGTCCCGGATCGCCTGCTCCTTGGCACCGGCGTACTTCCACCAGTGCCGCTCGAAGCCGAGGATGGCACCGTCCCGGTCGGACAACCCAGCGACGGCCGGCTGGCCCGCCTCGGCGGGGCCGGAGGTGCTGGCGTTGGCGCTGTCCATCTGCTGGTGACTCCCGTGCGGTCGGTGATCGTCCGTCCGCGCTCCACCCTACGCGGAGAACGACAGGCATGTCATTCACCGCGTCAACTACAGAGTGTGTGTCGCGGCAGCTTGTCGGGTATGTCGCGGCAGGTTGTCCAAGGCGCACCCAAGCGGACGGCCGGGCGGGGTCAACTCTGGCAGGATCGACGGTGTGAGCTCAACTCGACAGGGCCCCGGCGACGTGTCGCCCGGTCCGCGAACCGCCGTCGCGACGGTCGAGGAGCTGCAGTTGCGGTACTCCGAGCTGAACCCGCTCGTGAACGCCGTCTGCACCCCCAACCCAGCCGCCCTGACCGAAGCCGTCCGACTGGACACGGAGCGTGACGACGGCCGAGCCCGTGGCCCTCTCCACGGCCTGCCCGTCCTGGTCAAGGACAACATCGACACCGCCGACCTCCCCACCACGGCGGGCTCACTGGCGCTGGCCGACCAGCCACCTCCCCCGTACGACGCCCCGCTGGTCCGCCGCCTGCGCGAGGCCGGCTGCATCATCCTCGGCAAGACCAACCTGAGCGAGTGGGCCAACTTCCGCGGCGCCGCCTCCTCATCCGGCTGGAGCGCGTACGGCGGCCTGACCCGCAACCCATATGCCCTGAACCGCTCGGCGGGCGGCTCCTCCAGCGGCTCCGGCGCAGCAGTCGCCGCCGGACTGGCCGACCTCGCGATCGGTACCGAGACCAACGGCTCGATCGTCTGCCCGGCAGCCCTGAACGGCATCGTCGGCCTCAAACCGACCGTCGGGCTGATCCCGCAGCAGGGCATCGTCCCGCTCAGCCACTCGCAGGACACGGCCGGCCCGATGACCAGGACAGTCCGCCAGGCGGCCGCGCTGCTGACCGTGATGAGCGGCGGCGGCATCGACTTCGAGGCCAGCTGCCAAGGCGACGATCTCACCGGCGTTCGCATCGGAGTACCGCGCGGGCCTTTGTGGGGGTACTCGAACAGCCTCGACCAGATCACCGAGCAGGCGCTGACACTGTTGTCAGCGGCCGGTGCCACGATCATCGACCGGCTGTCGCTGCCGTCGCCGGGCAGTGAGGAGGACCAGCTCGCGATCCTCTCGTACGAGATGAAGGTCGACCTCGCCGCTTATCTCGCCACTCGTCACCCGGGCGGCCCGCGCACCCTCGCCGACATCATCGCCTTCAACAAGGCGAACGCGGACACGGAGCTGCGGTACTTCGGCCAGGAACTCTTCGAGCGTTCCGAACAGACCGACGGCCTCGACTCCGCCATCTACGTCGCAGCCCGGTTGTCCGGCCTCCGAGCCGGGCGTGACGGGATCGACAACCTGCTGCGCGACAACCAGCTCGACGCGATGGTCACCCCGTCGTACTCACCGGCCTGGGCGATCGACCTGATCAACGGCGACCACGTGCTCGGCAGCTCGTCCTCACATGCGGCCCTGGCGGGCTACCCGCTGCTGGCGGTGCCCTCCGGCCTGGTCGAAGGCCTGCCGGTCGGGATCACCTTCCACGGCACCGGCCGCAGTGACGCCACCCTCATTCGCTTGGCGCACGCGTTCGAAACCGCGAGAATCAAGGCTCACGGCCCGTTCCCGACCCCGGAGTTCAAACCATGGGTGTAGATCGTGTCCGCTGGGGAATCGTTGCTACTGGCAACATCTCCACCTCGTTCACCGAAGACCTCGCCGTTCTCGGCGACGAGGCGGTGGCGACGGCCGTCAGCTCCCGATCTTTGGAGAGCGCGAACAAGTTCGCCGACGAGTTCGGCATCGAGCACCGCTACGACGACTGGCGCCGGCTGATCGACGACGGCCACGTGGACGTGCTCTACATCGGTACTCCGCACCCGCAGCACTACGCGATCGCCCGGGCCGCCCTGCAGGCAGAGATCGCCGTACTGTGCGAGAAGCCGGTCACCCTGACCGCGAAGCAGGCCCGCGATCTCGTTTCCGTCGCCCACGAGAACAACACCCTTTTCGCCGAAGCGATGTGGATGCGCACCAACCCCGTCATCCAGGCGTTCTTCACCGACCTCGCCAAGGGCACCATCGGAGAGCCGACGGACGCGCTGGCCGACTTCGGTTTCCACAAGCCGCAACTGCCCGCCCGGCTGCTCGATCCCGCGCTCGGCGGCGGCTCGCTGATGGACGGCGGCATCTACCCGATGACCTTCGTCCACATGGCACTCGGCAACCCCGACGAGCTGAAGGCCGTCGGCTCGCTCAACGACGACGGCATCGACCTCAATGTGGCGATGTCGTGGCGCTACGACTCCGGCGCCGTCGCCGCGATCACCTGCGGGCTCCGGTCGCAGCACCCCTTCACCGCCTCGGTCAGCGGTCCCGAGGGCAGCTTGCTGCTCCCCAGCCGCTTCCACAATCCCCCGTACTACATCCGCAGTACAGCGGCCGGACAAGAGCGCGTCGACGTACCGGCGCATGGGCTTGGGTACCACTATGAAGCAGCCGAAGTGATGCGTGCGCTGCGCGCCGGGCAGATCGAGTGCCCGGCCCTTCCGCATGCCGCGACGATCGAGATCCTCGAGCTGCTGGACCAGACACGGAGACAGATCGGGGTCAGCTACCCCGGCGACGACGAATACCTGGGTGGATAACAACTGATGCCGAGCGGACGCAGTTCCTTCGTAGTGGTGGCCAACCGGCTCCCAGTCGACCGGATCGAGATGCCCGACGGTACGACGGCCTGGCGGCGCAGTCCCGGTGGACTGGTGACTGCCCTGGCCCCGGTGATGCAGCGCCACCACGGCGCCTGGATCGGCTGGACCGGGGGCGCGGACGAGAAGCTGGACCCGTTCGACGAGGGCGGCATGCACCTCGTCCCGGTGACCCTGTCGGCCGAGGACATCCAGCTGTACTACGAAGGCTTCTCCAACGCGACGCTCTGGCCGCTCTACCACGACGTGATCGTGCCGCCCGAGTTCCACCGGGAGTGGTGGGAGTCGTACGTCGCGGTCAACCGCCGGTTCGCCGAGGCGGCCGCGGAGGCAGCCGACGACAACGCGGTGGTCTGGGTGCACGACTACCAACTGCAGTTGGTACCGGCGATGCTGCGCCGGTTGCGTCCCGACGTACGGATCGGCTTCTTCCTGCACATCCCGTTCCCGCCGACCGAGTTGTTCGCGCAGATGCCGTGGCGGCGGCAGATCCTCGACGGGCTGATGGGCGCGGACCTGGTCGGCTTCCAGCGGCCGGGGGCGGCGTCGAACTTCGCCCGGCTGGCCCGCAACCGGATGGGGCTGCGCACGCGCGGCGACCGGATTCACCTGCCGGACGATCGCGTCGTCCGGGCGAAGGCGTTCCCGATCTCGATCGACGTCGGCGAGCTGGAGCAGCTGGCGCGGCAGCCGGAGACCGAGGCGCGGGCCGCGGAGATGCGCAAGGAGGTCGGCAACCCGGCGCACATCCTGCTCGGCGTCGACCGGCTCGACTACACGAAGGGCATCCGGCAGCGGCTGCGTGCCTTCGGTGAGCTGCTCGACGAGGGCCGGGTGTCGGTCGACGACGCGGTCTTCATCCAGGTGGCGACGCCGTCACGCGAGCGCGTCGAGCAGTACCGGGTACTACGCGACGAGATCGAACTGCTCGTCGGCCGGATCAACGGCGAGCACGGCCGGATCGGGACGCCGGCCATCAACTACCTGCACACGTCGTACTCGCGCACCGAGATGGCAGCCCTCTTCCGCGCCGCCGACGTCGCCGTCGTCACGCCGCTGCGCGACGGGATGAACCTGGTGGCCAAGGAGTACGTCGCCTGCCGCTACGACGACACGGGATCGCTCGTGCTGAGCGAATTCGCGGGTGCTGCCGACGAGTTCCGCCAGGCGTTCCTGGTGAACCCGCACGACATCAACGGCATGAAGGACACCATCGTCGACGCCATGAACACCGACGACCGCCAGCTGGGCCGCCGGATGAAGGCGATGCGCAAACACCTGGCCGCCCACGACGTCAACGTCTGGGCCGCGTCGTTCCTCAAGGCCCTACATGCAGAGGACTGACGCCGACGCGGGTGGGAGTGGCGGCGGCCGGATTCTCGCCCTGGACCTCGGCACCTCGTCCACCCGCGCTCTGGTGTTGTCGGCTGATGCTTCACCTGTGCCGGGAGCCCTTGCCCGGCACAAGATCGGCGCGCTCTACGGCGCCGCGGGCGAGGCAACGCTTGACCTGCACGACTACATCGAGGGGCTGCTCGGCTGTCTCGACGAGTTGCAGCAGAACGGGCATCTGGCCGACATCACCGCGATCGTGCTGTCCTCGCAGTGGCACTCGATCGTTGCCCTGGACAACAACGGCGCGGCGCTCACCCCGGTGATCCCCTGGGTCGACACACGGACCGTCGGCCTGGACCTGGGCAGCTCCTTCGACGAGCGTGCCTTCCATGCCCGCACCGGCGCGTGGCTGCACCGGCTCTACTGGACCCGCCGCATCCCGTGGCTCCGCTCGATCACCTCGCCGGCCGGCTTCGCCGGTCTCCCCGACCTCGTCCTGGAGCGCCTCACCGGCGAGCGCGTCACCTCGGTCTCGGTCGCCTCGGGCACCGGGACGCTCAACCTCGCCGACGGCGGGTACGACGACGAGGCGCTGGCCGTCGCGGGCGTGAAGGCCGAGCAGCTTCCGCCGATCGTCCCGACCGGGTGGACCGGGGCGCTTTCCAGTGTGTACGCGAGACGGTGGCCGGGGCTGGTCGGCGTACCGATTCACCCGCCGACCGGCGATGGCGCCGCCTCCAACGTCGGCAGCGGCGGCTACGACGCGTCCACAGCAGCAGTGACAGTCGGTACTTCGGCCGCGGTGCGGGTCGTGCACCCGATCGAGGACGCACCCGAGTTGCCGTGGGGACTGTGGCGATACCGCGTCGACGATCAGCGTGCGGTGACCGGGATGGCCTTCTCCGCCGCGGGAAACCTGCATGCCTGGCTCACCGGCGTACTGAACCTCGAATCCCCCGAACCCACCGGCGTGGAGATCGGCTCGTCGAACGTGATCGCGATCCCGTTCCACGCCGGCACCCGGCCGCCGGACACCGTCCCGGGCGGTTCCGGCGTGTACTTCGGATTGTCGTTCGACGACTCCGCCGCCGATCTGCTCGCCGCCTCCCTGCAGGGCGCCTCGCTGGAGATCGACCGTGGCCTGCGGATGCTCGATGACCTCTTCGGCCGCCCGCTCGAGGTCGTCCTGGGCGGTGGTGGCATCGACGCATCGGCATGGTGGCGGCGCTGCCTGACCGCGACCTTCGACCGTCCCACCGACGTCTGCGCCGAACCCGAGGTCGGCGCCCGCGGCGCGGCCGCGGTCGCCCTCGGCCTGACGCCCTCACCCGGTGGTGAACACCTGGAGCCGGTCGCCGCCGAGGTCGAGCGAGTCAGGGCCTTACGCCCCCGCTACGAGACTCTCCGCGCCCTTGCAGTCCAAGCCTCCACAGAGACGAGCAACTGGTGAGCCCCGACGGGAACGCCGAGTACTTCGCCACCCTCCAGGCCGAGATCGCCAAGATGCTCTCGACCGACGCCGTCGAACTCGCCGCGCGCAGCTTCGTGGTGATCTTCGCCGGTGCCCATCTCGGCCGGGAGATCGCCTCCGGCAAGATCACCAAGTGGCTCAAGCAGGAGTTCGGCAAACCGCGCTGGACCGAGGCCAACACCCACGCCTACGACGCGGTCTCGATCGAGCTCGAACTGATCTACGAGCGCACCCGCGTCGCAGCCCGTCGCCACAGCGGCCCCCTGATCCTGCTACCCCGCGGCATCCAGCTACTAGCCGCCCCCGACCCGATCACTGCCCTGCGCGAGTACCTCTGACCATTGCAGCTTCCTGCAATCGAACGACCACCCAGGGCGACCTCCTCGCGCGGTACGTTGCGAAACGCACCCCGTCCACTCCTCCTGGAGGTAGTTCGCCGATGCGTCTCCGCGTGGCCCTGGTCGCCACCGCCACCCTGGCCCTCGTCGCTCCCGCCGTGCCCTCCGTCGCCGCCGCCCCGGCAGTTGCCGAGGGCAAGCACCCGCAGGCCCTGGTCTTCGGCGCCTGCCCGGCCGAGATCTCGACGCGGTACCCGGCCCTCACCTGTGCCACCCTCCCGGTCCCCCTGGACTACACCCGTCCGCACGGCGCCACCCTTTCGGTGCTGGTCACCAGGCACGCGGCCGGCAACCCGGCGAAGCGGATCGGCTCCCTGGTCGTGAACCCGGGCGGCCCGGGCGGCAGCGGCGCGGCCCTCGCCGGGTCGCTGTCCAAACCGGACGCCACCGGCTTCACCCGGCTCGACGCCGCGGTCCTGGACAGCTACGACATCATCGGGTTCGATCCGCGCGGAGTCTGGCAGAGCTCGCCCGTCAGCTGCGCCGCTCCCGATCACTTCGGCGCACCCCAGCCGGACCCGGACGCCAAGGCGAGCCGGACCGAGTTGTGGAGGCTGTGGAGCAGCTATGCGAAGCAGTGCTACGCCAAGAACAAGACGGTCCTCCCGCACCTCGGCACGGTCGACGTCGCCCGGGACATGGACATGATCCGCGCGGCGCTCGGCGAGCAGAAGCTCAACTATCTCGGCTATTCGTACGGCACCTACCTCGGCGCCGTCTACGGGCAACTGTTCCCGCAGCGGGTCGGCCGGATGATCCTCGACGGCAACATCGACCCTGCCCCCAAGGACATGTGGTACCAGGCCGGGCTGACCCAGTCCGCGGCGCTGCAGAAGCGGTTCGACGAGAGCTACCTGCCCTGGGTGGCCAAGTACGACGACGTCTTCCATCTCGGCAAGGACGTCGCGACCGTCCGGGCCGCCTGGACCAAGACCCTCACCGACTTCCGCACCACCCCCCGCGGCTCCGTGGGCGGCAGCGAGCTGATCGGCACCGCGTACGGCGTCATGTTCTCCGAGTCGGGCTGGATCCCGTTCACCCAGGCGATCAGCGCATACGCCGTCGGCGGTGACGACAGCATGCTGGCCGACTTCGCCGCGCCCGACCTGAGCGCCGACAGCGAGCAGGCCAACGCGATCTTCAACTCGGTCATCTGCGTCGACTCCGAGTGGTCGCGGCGCCGATCGACGTACGAGCACGACGCCGCCAAGCTCGCCCGGACCAGCCAGTTCGCCTGGTACAACATCTGGACCAGCGGCAGCGCCTGCCAGAGCTGGGGCGTCGCCGGCCCCGGCCGGGTCAAGCTCACCGGCAAGCACCTGCCGGGCATCCTGCTCTTCAACACCATCGGCGATCCGGCGACGCCGTACGCGGGTGCGCTCAAGATGCACAAGGCCCTGCCGAGCTCCGTCCTGGTCACCGAGCAGGATTCCGGCAAGCACTGCGTCTTCAGCAACCCCCGCGCCGCGGTCAACCCGGCTGTGAACGCGATCGGCACGAAGTACCTGCTCACCGGTGAGCTGCCGAGCACGGACATCTCGGTCGCCGGGCACCCGCTGCCGGTGCCGACCCCGGCCGCCGTGGCAGCAGGTGTCGACGCCAGGCCGGACCTCCGCAGCGCGATTCAGTAGCTTTCCCGTACTGCGTACGCAGTACAGCGTGGATACGGCCGGTGGACGACGCGTCCGCCGGCCGTGCGCACGTAGAGTGAGGGAATGGCAGCAAGTCCGTGGCAGACCCGGTTCAAGGGTCATCCGATGGCGTACGACCACGCCATCGTGCTGTTCCTGATCGCCATCAACCTGCTGCAACCGGGCACCCGCCACGAGGGCACCCAGATCCCCCTGACCGTCACCGGCACGATCCTGATCCTGATCGCCTGCCTGCCGCTGGCCTTCCGCCGGCGGTTTCCGCTGGTCGCGCTGACGATCAGCACGCTGGCGACGATCGGCTACGCGGCCTACGCCGAGGTGAAGAGCCCGATCGGTCTCGCGCTGGCCTGCGCGATCTACACCGTGGTGATCCAGAAGAGCCGGCGGACCCGGTCGATCGCGTGCATCACGGTCGTCGTGGTGATGGTCGCCACGGCCGGGCTGTTCACCGACGGCGACCTGCTGGCGAACCTCTCGGTCGCGATCTTCGTCCTGTTCGCCGCCGCGATCGGTGAGGCGGTGCGCTACCGCCGCGCCTATCTGGACGAGCTGGAAGACAGAGTCTTGCGGGCCGAACAGTCCCGCGAGGAGGAGGCCGAGCGCCGGGTGATCGAGGAGCGGTTGCGGATCGCGCACGAGTTGCACGACGTGATCGCCCACCACATCGCCTTGATGAACGTGCAGGCCGGCGTCGCCTCCCACCTGCTCCGCGAGCAACCGGAGGAGGCCGAGAAGGCCCTCGCTCTGGTCCGCGACGGGGGCCGGACGGTGCTGCAGGAGCTGACCGTGCTGCTCGGCGTACTGCGCCGCTCCGGCCTCGACTCGTTGCCGACCGCTCCCACCCCCTCCCTGCAGGAGCTGAGTGCGCTGATCGAGTCGTCCACCGCGGCCGGAATCACCATCGACTGGCAGCCGCCCGTGCCCGAATCGCTCCCGGATGTCCTCGAGCTGACCACCTATCGCATCCTGCAGGAGTCCCTCACCAACGTGGTCAAACATGCCCCTGGCGCCGTCGTCCGGGTCCGGTTCGAGCAACGGCGCGGCTCGCTGACGATCGAGGTCACCGACGACGGCGGCCGCCCCGGTACGCCGTACCAGGACGCCGGTGGCGCTGCCGGTCCGCCCGCATCCGGGCACGGCCTGCTGGGCATGCGAGAGCGCGTCACGGCCGTCGGCGGCCAGCTGACCGCCGGTCCGCAACCGCACGGCGGCTTCCGCGTTCGTGCCGTCCTTCCTCTGGAAACTGGAGCAACTGGTGACGATCCGGGTACTGCTGGCCGACGATCAGAAGCTGATCCGGAGCGGGTTCCGGGTGCTGGTGAACTCAGCGCCGGACTTAGAGGTCGTTGCTGAGGCCGAGAACGGCCGGCAGGCGCTCGAACTGGCCCGCAGCGAGCGGGCGGACGTGATCCTGATGGACATCCGGATGCCCGAGCTCGACGGTCTGGCCGCGACCCGGCAGCTCACCGCCGACGAGTCGCTGGCCGGGGTGAAGGTGCTGATCCTGACCACCTTCGAGGTCGACGAGTACGTCTTCGAGGCGATCCGGGCCGGCGCGAGCGGGTTCCTCGGCAAGGGCGCCGAGCCGGAGGAGCTGATCGCCGCGATCCACACGATCGCCCGCGGTGACGCGTTGCTGTCGCCGAAAGCCCTGCGTGGGTTGATGAATCGCTTCCTGGCCCAGCCGGAGCTGTCCTCAGGCGCGGACTCGACCGAGCTGGACGTGCTCACCGATCGGGAGCGCGAGGTGGTCGGGCTGGTGGCGCTCGGGCTGTCCAACGAGGAGATCGCCGATCAGCTGGTGCTCTCACCGCTGACCGCCAAGACGCACGTGAACCGCGCGATGATGAAGCTCGACGCGCGCGACCGGGCCCAGCTCGTGGTGATCGCGTACCGGTCCGGGTTGGTCCGGTCCGGAGCAGTCGAGCAACCCGGCGTACAGCCGCTGCAGTAGGGAGTACGGCGGGCGCAGTACGGCAGAGAGCCCGCAGCCATCGGACGCGGACTACACGGTCCGGACGGAACGATCGTCAGCATGGCTACCTACCTCTATCGCCTCGGCCGGTTCGCGTTCCGGCGCCGCCGACTCGTCGTGTTCATCTGGCTGGGGCTGCTCGCCGCCGGCATCACCGGCGCGGCCACACTGTCCGGTCCGACCGCCAACGGATTCTCCATCCCCGGCACCGAGTCGCAGCGGGCGATCGATCTGCTCGACGAACGGTTCCCGCAGGCGGGCGCGGACGGAGGTACGGCGCGAATCGTCTTCCAGGCGCCGCCGGGCGGGAAGCTCGCCGATCCGGCCAATGCCGCGCTGGTGAAGGAGACCCTCGCCGAGATCGGCACTGGTTCGCAGGTGGCCGGGGTGGTGGATCCCTTCGCCGCCAAGGCGATCTCGCCCGACGGGCGGATCGGCTACGCCTCTGTCGCCTACAAGGTGCCCTCCCAGGAGGTGACTCCGGAGGCCCAGGAAGCGGTGGCCGACGCCGTGGGCCCGGCCAGAGCGGGCGGCCTCACCGTTGAGTACGGCGGTGACGCGATGCAGGTCCAGCAGGCGCAGAGCGCGACCGAGGTGATCGGCATCGGGGTGGCCGCGGTGGTCCTGCTGATCACCTTCGGCTCACTGGTGGCCGCCGGACTTCCGTTGCTTTCGGCAATCATCGGGGTCGGGATCGGCGCCACCGCGATCACCGCGGCGACCGGTTTCATCGACATCGGCTCCGGCACCCCGATCCTCGCCGTGATGATCGGGCTGGCCGTCTCGATCGACTACGCGTTGTTCATCATGTCGCGCTACCGGCACGAGCTCGGCGCGGGTCTGGAACCAGAGGAAGCGGTCGGCCGGGCAGTCGGCACCGCGGGCTCGGCCGTCGTCTTCGCCGGCCTGACGGTCGTGATCGCGCTGGGCGGCCTGTTCGTGGTGGACATCCCGTTCCTGACCCAGATGGGCCTCGCGGCCGCCTTCACGGTCGTCATCGCCGTAGCCATCGCCCTCACCCTGCTTCCCGCCGTCCTCGGCATGGCCGGCCGCCGAGTCCTCGGCGGCAAGATCCCCGGCCTCCGCGGCGGCGATCCGGAGAGTGCCAGCGGCGACTCGGTGGGCGCGACCCGCAAGCCTTCGGCCGGTCGGCGGTGGGTCGGGTTCGTCACTCGCCGACCGGTGGCTGTTCTGTTGGTGACGGTGATCGGGCTCGGCGCGCTGGCGATTCCGGCGACCCAACTCGAGCTCGGTCTACCCGATGACAGCACCGCCGCGCCTGCCTCCACGCAGCGCAAGGCTTATGAGCTTCTCTCGGAAGGCTTCGGCCCGGGATTCAACGGGCCGCTGATGATCGTGGTCGACGCGGCCGGCTCCGCCGACCCGAAGGCCGCGGCGGCAGGTACCGCGGACGCAGTACGCAAGCTTCCGGACGTCGCCGTGGTGACACCACCGAGCTTCAACCCGCAGGGCGACACCGCGTTGATGACGGTGATCCCGGCCAGCGGCCCGGCCACCCCTGAGACCAAAGCGCTGGTCCAGGCGATCAGGGACCTCCCGTCGGTCGGCGGCTCCCAGGCGTCGGTGACCGGCGCGACCGCCTTCAACATCGACATCTCCGCCAAGCTGAGCGGCGCGCTGCTGCCCTATCTGTCGTTGATCGTCGGGCTGGCGTTCATCCTGCTGATGCTGGTGTTCCGTTCGGTGCTCGTGCCGTTGAAGGCGACGCTCGGCTTCCTGCTCACGGTCGCGGCGACCTTCGGCGCCGTGGTCGCGGTCTTCCAGTGGGGCTGGTTCGCCGGCGTACTCGGGATCGAAGGCCAGACCGGCCCGATCATCAGCATGCTGCCCGTCTTCCTGGTCGGCATCGTGTTCGGCCTCGCGATGGACTACCAGGTCTTCCTGGTCACCCGGATGCGCGAGGAACACGTCCGCGGAGCAACTCCGAGGACCTCGGTCGTCGACGGCTTCAGCCACAGTGCCCGCGTCGTCACGGCCGCCGCGATCATCATGATCGCCGTCTTCTCCGGCTTCATCCTCTCCAGCGAGACCTTGGTCCGGGAGATCGGCTTCGGCCTGGCCGTAGCGGTAGCCATCGACGCCTTCATCGTCCGAATGACCATCGTCCCCGCCGTCATGGCCCTGCTCGGCCGCTCAGCCTGGTACCTCCCCCGCTGGCTCGACCGCCTACTGCCGGACGTAGACGTCGAGGGCGAGAAACTCCGTCACACCCTCGAGCCCGAGGTACCGGCCCGGGAGCCAGAACTGGCATCCCACTAGGCGTAGGTGACGGTGGCCACTGACAGTGATGGGGTGGGCCTGGATGATGAGCGGCATGTTGCGCTCGATGATGAAGTCCAAGGTCCACCGGGCCACCGTCACCCAGGCCGACCTCGACTATGTCGGGTCGTGCACGCTGGACGCGACGCTGATGGAAGCGGCGGATCTGCTGCCCGGTGAGCAGGTCGACATCGTCGACATCACCAACGGCAACCGGCTGACCACGTACCTGATCGAAGGCCCCCGCGACACCGGCATCGTCGGCATCAACGGGGCCGCCGCGCACCTCATCCACCCCGGCGATCTGGTCATCCTGATCGCCTACGGGATGGTCGACACCGCGGAGGCGAAGACCCTCCGGCCGAGCGTAGTCTTCGTGGACGAGCACAATGCGATCACCCGCATCGGCTCGGACCCCGCCGAGGTGCTGCCGGACAGCAGCACGCTCCGCGGCGACCAACTGCACACCGCGCGCTGAGATGAGGATGGCTCGACGATGAGCGAGAGCACGGACAAGACCCCCAAGACCGCCAGCCACGACACCCCGTCCGGCGAGAAGCTGCGCGAGTTCATGAACTCGGGCTGGGGCTCGATCGAGCGTGACGACGTCACTCTCAGCGACGTCGGCACCTGGGCGGCGAAGCGCCGCGACGCCCTGTCGCAGGCGTTCCCCGGTGAGCGGCTGGTGATCCCGGCCGGCACCTACAAGGTCCGCTCCAACGACACCGACTACGCATTCCGCCCGCACACCGACTACGTCTGGCTGGTCGGCGACCAGACCTCGGACGCCGTCCTGGTGCTGGAGCCCAACGGAACCAGCGGCCACGACTCGGTGCTGTACTTCCGGCCCCGCGCGGACCGCAGCGAGGGCGAGGAGTTCTGGCGCGACCGGATGTACGGCGAGCTGTGGGCCGGCCGGCGCCCGTCGCTGACCGAGACGTCGAAGGAGTTCGGGATCGAGACCCGGCACGTCGACGCGCTCGCCGACGTCCTGAAGAGCGATGTCCCGACCCGCGTCCGGCGCGGCGAGGAGAGCTCGATCAGCTCACTGCTCAGCGGCGCGAAGACGGACGAGGACCGCGACGGCGAGCTCGCCAACGTGTTGTCCGAGCTGCGGCTGGTCAAGGACGCGTTCGAGATCGAGCAGCTGCGCGAGGCGTGCGCGATCACCCACCGCGGCTTCTCCGACGTGCTGGCCGACATGGCGTCGGTCCGCAAGTACGGCGAGCGCTGGATCGAGGGCACCTTCTGGCGCCGGGCCCGCGCGGAGGGCAACGACGTCGGCTACACCTCGATCGCGGCCGCCGGACCGCACGCGACCACGCTGCACTGGATCGAGAACGACGGCCCGGTCACCGACGGCACGCTGATGCTGCTCGACATGGGCGTTGAGAACCGCAACCTCTACACCGCGGACATCACCCGCACGCTGCCGGTCAACGGCGAGTTCACCCCACGCCAGCGCGAGCTCTACCAGCTGGTCCTGGACTCGCAGAACGCCGGCATCGCGGCGCTCAAGCCCGGTGTGCCGTTCCGCTCCGGCCACAACGCCGCGATGGAGGTCATCGTGCGCGGGCTGGAGGCGATGGAGCTGCTGCCGGTCAGCGCCGACGAGGCCCTCGACCCGAGCAGCGGCATCTACCAGCGCTACACCTTGCACGGAGTCAGCCACATGCTCGGCATCGACGTGCACGACTGCGCCGCCGCCCGCAACGAGAAGTACAACAAGGGCAACGTCGAAGCCGGCTACGTCCTCACGGTCGAACCAGGCCTCTACTTCCAAGCCGAAGACCTGACGGTCCCCGAAGACCTCCGAGGCATCGGCATCCGGATCGAAGACGACATCCTCATCACCGCCAACGGCACCGAAAACCTCTCCGACGCCATGCCCCGCGAGATCGACGCCATCCAGGCCTGGATGGCCGGCTGACCAGCAACCCGGCACCCCGCCAGGAAGCAGCGACCTCGGACACGAAGTCGCGACCTTGAACACCAAGCGGCGACCTTGAACAAGAAATAACGTGTTCAAGGTCGGACGCGGTCCTCGGGGGACAGCCACATGCCGTCGGACGGCTTGATGGCGAAGGCTTCGTGGAAGGCGTCGATGTTGCGGACGACCGCGTTGCAGCGGAACTCCGGCGGGGAGTGCGGGTCGATCGCCAGGCGGCGGATGGCCTCCGCCTCACGCGCCTTGCTGGACCAGCCAAGCGCCCAGGCGAGGAAGAAGCGTTGCGAGCCGGTGAGGCCGTCGATCGGAGCAGGCTCCTCGCCACCACCCAGCGACAGCGTGTACGCGACGTAGGCGATCGACAGGCCGCCCAGGTCGCCGATGTTCTCACCCAGGGTGAGCTCGCCGTTGACCTTGTGGCCGGGCGCGTCCGTCGGCTCGAGCGCGTTGTACTGCGCGACCAGCTTCGCCGTGCGCTGCTCGAAGGCGGCCCGGTCGGCGTCGGTCCACCAGTCGACCAGGTTGCCGGCGCCGTCGTACTTCGAGCCCTGGTCGTCGAAGCCGTGACCGATCTCGTGCCCG
This sequence comes from Kribbella ginsengisoli, assembly GCF_039537185.1. Lineage (NCBI taxonomy): Bacteria > Bacillati > Actinomycetota > Actinomycetes > Propionibacteriales > Kribbellaceae > Kribbella > Kribbella ginsengisoli. The sequence goes on from NZ_BAABAA010000013.1 coordinate 262,814, forward strand.
ATCACCGCGCCGATCGAGCCGTAGTTCACCGCGTCGTCGGCGTCGATGTCGAAGAACGGCGGGTGCAGGATCGCGGCCGGGAAGACGATCTCGTTCATCCGCGGGTTGTAGTACGCGTTCACCGTCTGCGGCGTCATCAGCCACTCGGTCCGGTCGATCGGCTGGCCGAGCTTGGCCAGGTCCCTTGCGGTCTCCACCGCGACCGAGCGGCGGACGTTGCCGACCAGGTCGTCGGCCTTGATCTCCAGGCCGCTGTAGTCCTTCCACTTGTCCGGGTAGCCGATCTTCGGCGTGAAGGACCCCAGCTTGTCCAGCGCCCGCTGCCGCGTCTCGGGGCTCATCCAGTCGAGCGCCTCGATCCGCTGCCGGTAGGCCTCGACCAGGTGACCGACCAGCTCGACCATCCGCGCCTTCGCGGCCGGCGGGAAATGCTCGGCGACATACAGCTGGCCGACGGCCTCACCCAGTGCGGAGTCGACCACGCCCAGTCCGCGCTTCCACCGCTCGCGCAGCTCCGGCGCACCGGTCAGCGTCTTGCCATAGAACTCGAAGTTCTCGTCCACGAAGGCCTTGCTCAGCAGCGGCGCAGCCGCGTGCACGATGCGCCAGCTCAGCCACTCCTTCCACTGCTCGAGGTCGATCTCCTGCAGTGCCGCGGCGGCGGCCGTCAGATAGTCCGGCTGGCGTACAACCAGCTGCGCGAACGCCGACTCGGGCACACCGGCGTTGGACAGCCAGCCCGCCCAGTCGAACCCAGGGGTGAGCTCCTCGAGCCCGGCCCGGTCGACCTTGTTGTACGTCGCGGTGACGTCGCGGTTGCGCACGTTGTCCCAGTGCCCAGCGGCCAGCCGGGTCTCGAGCGCCATGATCCGCTCAGCTGCCCCCGCGGGATCGGGCAGTCCGGCCAGCTCCAGCATCCGGCCGAGGTGTGCGACGTACGCCGTCCTGATGTCGGCGAAGTTGTCCTCGCGGTAGTACGACTCGTCCGGCAGGCTGATGCCGCCCTGGCTGGTGTAGATGATGTACTCGTCGGACTTCTTCGCGTTGATGTCCGCGCCGTAGTAGAAGACACCAGGCACGCCCTGCAGCTCGAGCTTGCCGAGCGCGGCGACCAGGCCGTCGACGTCCTTGACCGAGGCCACCAGGTCGAGCTGGTCGGCGATCGGCTCGGCGCCGAGCCGCTCGATCGTCTCGGTGTCCATGAAGCTGTTGAACAGGTCGCCGATCTTGCGCGCCTCACTGCCGGCCGGTTGCGCCGCGGCCGCGGTCTTCTCGACGATCGCCCGGACGTCCCGCTCGGCGTCGTCCAGCAGCGCGTGGAAAGCGCCGTAGATCGCCTTGTCCGCGGGGATCTCGGTGCGGTCCAGCCATGGTCCGTTCGCATACCGGTACAGGTCGTCCTGCGGCCGGACCGTCGTGGACAGATCCGAGCTGTCGATCCCTGCTGTCATTCTTGCCCCGCTCCTTCGCTGCCGGCTCCGGCCTGAGCCACTCACAGTGACATTACCTGTTGGCCCGCAAGCGCTGGGAAAGTTATCAACAGCCTTGAACTGTTCAGCGCCGCCGCCCGTGTCCCTAGTGTTGAAGGAACGGTCTATCGACCAGGAGGACACTCCGCCATGTCACGTCCCCACCCCAGACACCTCGGCCGCGCGCTCGCCACCACTGTCGGCCTCCCACTTCTGATCCTCGGCAGCCTCACCGCCTCCGCGGTCACCGGCACGCCCGCTGCCACCACGGCCGTCAAACAGCAGACCTCCAGCACCTTCCTGGACGACGGCCTCTGCGACCACATCCACTTCGGCGTCAACCCCGCCAACGCGGTGGCCGAGGCAGCCGCGTCGCGAGCCGCTGCCACCTACCCCAAGCGCATCGACCTGCCCGCCGGCTTCCAGCCCGAGGGCATCGCGATCGACCACACCGGTACCGCGTACTTCGGCTCGCGCCTCGACGGCGACATCTACGCCGCCGGCCTGCGTACCGGCGAGGGCACCGTGATCGTCCAGGGCCCGGGAACCCCCTCGCTGGGCATGAAGCTCGACCAGCGCGGCCGTCTCTTCGTGGCCGGCGGGACCGGTGGCAACGGCCGGGTGATCGACACCCAGTCCGGCACCGTGCTGGCCGGCTATGCCTTCACCACCTCAGCGAACACCTTCGTCAACGACGTCATCCTGGGCAAGGACGCCGCCTGGTTCACCGACTCGCGTCAGCAGGCCATCTACAAGGTCCCGCTCGGCCGCAACGGCAAGCTGCCCAGCCAGGCGGCCGTGCAGACGATCCCGCTCAGCGGCGACTACGTGCACGATCCGGTCAACCTCAACGCCAACGGCATCTCGCTCACGCCGGACGGGCGCAACCTGATCATCGTGCAGTCCGCGACCGGCTTCCTGTTCCGGGTGGACTCGCGCACCGGCGTCACCCGGCGTATCGACCTCGGCACCACGGTGCTGACGGCCGGCGACGGACTACTGCGGTCGAACCACACCCTGTACGTCGCACAGAACCGGCTCAACAAGATCGCGGTACTAGACCTCGACAGCTCCGGCAGCAAGGGCCGGCTGGTCAGGGAGATCACCAGCGCCGACTTCGACGTGCCGACCACGATGGCGTTCTACGGCTCGCGGATCTACCTGCCGAACGCCCGGTTCAGTACTCCGCCGACCCCCACAACGGAGTACTGGGCGACAGCCGTCCAGCGCTGATCAGGAGACGGTGCGGAGGTCGCCCCGGGCAGCAGCCTTGAGGCGGCTTCCGCACGACAGCCGGACGGAGTACGCGGCCGGGATCGAGAGCGGCTCGCCGGTCTGCGGATTGCGGCCGGTGCGGGGCGCGCGCATCACCCGCTCGATGCTCAGCAGGCCGGTCAGCGAGACCTTGTCCCCCTTGTGCACGGCCTCGGTGACGACGTCGCCCAGCGCGTCGAGCACCTTCTCGGCCTGGTTGCGCGGGATGCCCGCCTTCGTCGCCACGCCGGCGACCAGCTCGTTGCGGTTCACGGTTCTCCTCAGACTTGGTCGGTCCTGAAAACCTTAACCGAAATGAATGTCGTTAGCGAGAGTGATCTCAGATTCTGGGGAAATCCCGCGCAAACCAGGTCCTAGAGACCGTCGCGATCGTGCCAATCGGACTGCCAGCGGGCGTCGATGGGAGCGTCCGCCAGTTGGTAGCGGATGTCGGTCGAGAGCCGCATCGTCGACGACACGTTGTCCAGCGCGGCGTGGACCGTGTGGGCCGTATGGATGACCACATCGCCGGCCTCGTAGTCGGCGACCAGCCAGCGAGAGTCGTACGACTCGGCTAGGCCAGGCAGGTCGGCAGTGATCGATGCCGCGGGCCGCTTGAGCGTTCCGGCCGCCTCCTCCCGTAGTACCCGGTGGTGGCTGCCCTCCAGGTAGGTGAGACCGCCCAGAGAGACAGGGCAGTCGCCTAGCGGGATCCATGCAGACAGCACCTGGTCAGTGCCCTCGCGGAGGTAGACGAGGTCGTAGTGCGCCTGCGTCGCCGTACCGATGCCCGCCTCGCCAGGTGCGATGTGCCGGATGATCTTGCGCCGGTGCAGGAACGTCTCCCCACCCAGGAACCACTCGTACCACCCCCGCAACGCCGGCTGCGCGCAGAAAGCCCCGTACGCCGCCCCCGGCACCACCTCGCTGAACAGCACCCGCCGAAGCTCACCCCGCTCCACCTCAGCCGGTACGCCGCGACTGTCAGCCACCCCCGTCGCCTCGAAGTAGTAGCGCCGGAAGTCCAGCACCGCAGCCGGATCGAGCAACCCACGCAGGAACAGATACCCATCCCGCGCCAGCCGCTTCCGCAACGCCTCCCGGTCTCCGCGCTCCCGCCGCGGCACCTCCGCCAGCACCCCAAGCCGCTCAGGCGGCAACACATACCCATTAGAAGTCAGCACCGCACCATTGCACCCGCGAGCGACCGCCCGCCGGAATGGACTGCAACGAGTACTTCTTGGACTCTTGTAGCCATGGACGATTGGTCGATCTACTTGACCCCAGGACAGACCGAGAGACAACTTGGACTCTTCTGTCTGGGCGTCGGCACCCAGCGCAACCCGCCGGGCCAACCTCCGGAGCGCGCCCTCGGCTGCCACGCCGCCGTCTTCCTCCACCAGGGCAGAGGCCACCTACTGCACGGCCCTGAACGCACACTCCACGCAGTAGAGGCCCCTGCGCTCCTCTGGCTCTTCCCCGGCGTACTGCACGGCTACCGCCCTGCCACCCAGTGGCGCCAGTCCTGGGTCCTCTTCAGCGGTACTGCGACCAACGCCCTCACCCACCTAGGTCACCTGACCCCAGACCGTCCCGTACGCCGGTACGCCGACCCCCGCCCGATACAACGATCCTTCGCCAAGCTGCTCCGAGTAGCCCAGACCAGCGAAGTACAAGCGACTGCAGCCCTCTACGACCTCATAGCAACCGCTGCCCAAGACGAACCAGGCAACGAGCTGGTGGCCCAACTCAGAGCCATCGCCTGCCGCCCACTGTCGATCCCGCAATACGCCGAAGCGCTAGGAGTGACCGTCGATGACCTGAGAGCCGCAACCCGGAGCGCGTCCGGTACTACGCCACAGGAGGTGATCTTGACCACCCGGATGAACCAGGCGAAGGCCCTGCTGGCCGAATCCGACCTCCCCGTCGCAGTGATCGCCCGTGAGGTCGGCTACGACGACCCCGCGTACTTCAGCCGGCTGTTCAGCGCCCGCGTCGGCCAAGCGCCGCGCACGTTCCGGCGGATTGGTTCGATCTCCTGCCCAAGATCATCCTTTTGATCGACGCTACGGCCCGGTCCGGTCTGAAAGTATTCGTCAAGACCGTTCTACCGGCTGACGCATGACAGCCCCGGATCCCGATAGCGTCGTGCCATGAGCCATTCCGAGTCCATCGACCCGCGCTATGTCAGCCGGCCGCCCGTGCGACCCAAGAAGCGGCGCAACTGGTTCGCCCGGATCATCGGACTGATCGTCCTGCTGTTCGTGCTGAGCCTGATCTGCATCCCGCTGCTCGCCTGGGGCAAGATCAACAAGGTCGATGTGATGCCGTCCGGTGAACGCCCGGCAGACACCTCCGGTACGACGTACCTGCTGGTCGGGTCGGACGGCCGCGAGGGATTGTCCCGGGCCGAGCGCGCCAAACTGCACACCGGCAACGCGGCCGGGCAGCGGACCGACTCGATCATGTTGCTGCACGTGCCGGAGTCCGGCCCGACCGCGCTGGTCAGCCTGCCGCGGGACAGCTACGTCCCGATCCCAGGCCACGGCAAGAACAAAATCAACGCCGCGTTCGCGTTCGGTGGCCCGAAGTTGCTGATCCAGACCGTCGAGGGTGTCACCGGCCTGCGCGTCGACCACTACGTCGAGATCGGTTTCGGCGGCTTCGCCTCGATCGTCGACGCGGTCGGCGGGATCAACATGTGCTTGCCCAAGGCAATCAAAGACGACAAGGCACACATCGACCTGCCGGCCGGCTGTCAGGACCTGAACGGCCCGAACGCGCTCGGCTACGTCCGGGCCCGGCACTTCGATCCGCTCGGCGACCTCGGCCGGGTCCAGCGGCAGCGCGAGATGATCGGCGCGATCGCCGGCAAGGCCGTCGGCCCGGGCACCTTCCTGAACCCGTTCCGCTTCTACAAGCTGAGCACCGCGGGCGCCGAGGCACTCACCATCGACAGCGACATGGGCCCGCTCACCCTGCTCAAGTTCGCCCGCGGGATGAAGGCGGTCTCGGCCGGCGGTAGCGGCGTCACCCTCACCGTGCCGGTCTCGGACACCAACCTCAGCACCCCGAACGGCTCGGCCGTGAAGTGGGACAACAAGAAGGCGACCGCCCTCTTCAACGCCCTGAAGGAAGACAAGACCACTGGTCTCAAGAGCACGTAGTGCTCACACTGGTCCACTTGGTGGTGAGCCTGGGCATGCTCGTGATCGTGCCGCTCGGGCTCAGCCTCGTGAAGATCGATGGCGGTACTACGGTCCGTCGCTGGTGGCCGGTCGCGGCCGTGCCTGGGGTCATCTCCCTCTGGCTCGGCCGCGGTCCGCTGTCCATCACCCTGGCGAGCATCTACCTGGTCGGCACGCTAGTGCTCGCCTTACTGGCTGCCAACGACCTAATCAGCCGGAAACGCCTGCGGGCCAGGGAGATCGCCCTCTACACCGCACTGGCGACACCGGCGATCGCTGCACTCGCACTGGTCGCCGAGCGCTCGTCGTACAAGTTGTTCGGCTTCAGTCTCACTGTGCTCTCGCTGACGGTCGCCCACTTCCACTTCGCCGGCTTTGCCGCGGCTCTGGTCGCCTGTCTGGTCGTGGAGTCGACTAGTGCGAAGACGGCGACGGCTGCGGCGATCAGTGTCCCGCTGGGTACCGGGATCGTGTTGCTGGGGTTCTTCCTTGGCGACCCGGTCGAGCTGGCCGGGGCTGTAGTACTGACCGCAGGGATGTGGCTGGTCGGGTGGACGATGTGGCGGAGGTCGCGGGCGGCGGAGCGTAGTACCAAGGTGCTGCTGATCCTGTCGGCTGGGACTCTGATGGTGACGATGCTGCTGGCGCTCAGCTGGGCACTGGGGCATGTGGTGGCGACGCCGTACCTGCCATTGCGCTGGATGGTTGCTACACATGGGGTGGCGAACGCGCTCGGCTTCGCCTTGTGCGGACTGCTGGCCTGGCGCCGGCTGAAGGAGTGGGATGAAGCTCGACGACCTGCGTGACAAGCGGTTCAGCTACGACGTGGTCGGGTCGACAGCGCAGCCCGAGACCCCACCCGGCTACCACCGGCTCGAGTACCGCCACCGCATCGGCACCGGCGACGAGGTGTTCCGCCGGGCAGGCGAGGCGGTGATGACCTGGAAGGCCCACGCCGCGGCCGGCATCCACGTCATCGCCACGGACACTCCCCTGGTGATCGGTACGAACTCACTCGGCCGGCTGGGAGTCGGCTCTGTCGGCCTGCCCGTCCCCTGCCGAGTGGTGTGGGTCGTAGACGAGCCCGACCGCACCGGCTTCGCCTACGGCACTCTGCAAGGGCACCCGCAAGCAGGCGAGGAGTCCCTGGTCGTCACCCGCGAACCAGACGGCATCTACTACACAATCCTCGCCTACAGCCGCCCCGCCACCTGGTACAGCCGCCTGGGCGGCCCCATCACCCGAGCCGCCCAACTCCAAGTAGCCAAGCAGTACGCCAAGGCCGTGGAGCGCCTCGCCAACAAGCACTGAGTGGACTGGTGGACCGGTGGCGGATTGGATCTGCCGCCGGAGGCGACCAGTTCCCTAGGGTCGACAGCATGAGCAACGTGCGCGCAGCTACCGACGCCGACATCCCGGAACTGGTCGATGCCTATGCCTGGCTCTTCGCACCACCCGGTACGAAGCCGGCCGACTGGCATCCCGTCGTGGCGGCCGAGCGGCTGGAGCGGACCATCGCCGGGCCGCGCAGCGGAGTACTGGTCGCGGTGGACGGTGAAACGATCGTCGGATTCGCGACGACGTACCTCGACCTGGAGTCGGTCCGATTCGGTCAGCGTTGCTGGGTCGAGGACCTGGCCGTCGACCCCGGCCATCGGTCCCAAGGCACCGGCGCGGCCCTGCTGACAGCTGCCCGCAGGTGGGCCAAAGACCACGGAGCTACGCACCTGGAGCTCGACTCGGGGACCGCCCGGACCGACGCGCACCGCTTCTACAACCGCCAGCACCCGACCAGCCACTCCCTCAACTTCGGCTGGCAGACCGCCTGACGGCAACGCAAAGGCCCCGCAAGAGCTCATACCTTTTGCGGGGCCGGGCATATTTTTACCGGGACAGATCGGCCAACGGCCTGACCGACACGCGAACAATGGGTGACATCATGTCCGGGTGAGTCCCAAGGCATTGAATGATCTGGTGGCGGCCGACTGGGCCGAGGCGTTGGCTCCGGTCGAGGAGACCGTGTCGCGGATGGGTGAGTTCCTGCGCGGGGAGATCGCGGCCGGGCGCCCGTATCTGCCGGCCGGCGAGAACGTACTGCGCGCCTTCAACCAGCCACTGAACGATGTGAAGGTGCTGATCGTCGGCCAGGACCCCTACCCGACGCCCGGGCACCCGGTCGGGCTGAGCTTCTCGGTGGCACCGGATGTGCGCCCGATCCCGCGCAGCCTGCAGAACATCTACCGCGAACTGATGGCCGACGTCGGCGTACCGGCTCCCAGCAACGGGGATCTGACGCCGTGGGCCGAGCAGGGCGTGCTGATGCTCAACAGGGTGCTCACCGTGCAGCCGGGCAAGTCCGCCTCGCACAAGGGCAAGGGCTGGGAGGCCGTGACCGAGCAGGCCATCCACGCGCTCGTGAAGCGTGGCGGCCCGCTCGTGGCGATCCTGTGGGGCCGGGACGCGCAGACGCTCAAGCCGATGCTCGGCAGTACGCCGTACATCGAGAGCGCCCACCCCAGCCCGATGTCCGCCGACCGCGGCTTCTTCGGCTCCAAGCCGTTCAGCCGGGTCAACCAACTGCTCATCGAGCAGGGCGGCACTCCTATCGACTGGCGCCTTCCCTAGAGGTACCTGTCCAGCTGTGCCAGAGCTGGCTGTAGCGACCACCTACAGCCAGCAGTTCGTCATGCGTGCCTGACTCCGCTGACTTCCCGCAAAGCCAGCAGGGGCGCACGAGGGTCTAAAGCGGTAGAGGTACCAGTAGCGATCTCGAACGGCGACCTGAGCACCGAGGCCAGCCGCTCGGCCGACGCACACGCCATGGCAAACACCTGCCCGCTGTACCCGAGCGCTCAGCAGCGTTGTGCTGCGCCCCGATCCCACGCAACGTCCGCAGTCCACCAACCAGGTCGGTCGCAAGCGCCGTGGTGTCGGCGACCGCTAGCGCAGTAGTACCGGCAAAGCCGAGCGAGGCGGCACGTAGTACCAGGGAAGCCTTCTCTGCATCGGATGTGGCGATCAGCAGCGGCTCCAGCCGGCCGATCGCCCGGCGCATCGGCCGGCCTGCTGTGAACTCCACGGAAAGCCCTTCCCCCGCCTACTCCGCTGACAAGTAAGCCAACCCTGACTTGAGCCAGAAGCAACCCGTGACCGTCGATCGATTGACACCTGCCACAGCGCACCCGTACGGTCTGGCGGTAATAGGAAACTTTCCTAACAGTTGATCTCGACGAGCATCCAGCAGCGTGGTTCGGCGACGCGAGAGCGAAGGAAGGGCAGGGTTAGCACATGGCCAGCACACCCGGTACTCCCCGCCTGCTCCGCGCGATGAACGACCGCGCCGCCCTCGACCTGCTGCTCGCGCAGGGCCCGCTGTCGCGAACGACCCTCGGCAACCTCACCGGCCTGTCCAAGCCGACCGCCTCCCAGCTGCTCGCCCGGCTGGAGAGCGCCGGCCTGGTCCGGGCCAGTGGCACGAGCGCCGGCCGCCCGGGCCCCAACGCCCAGCTGTACGAGATCAACGGCGGCATCGCCTACGTCGCCGGCCTGGACGTCACCCCGACCCGGATTCGCTCCGCCGTCGCCGACCTGACCGGCAAGGTGGTCGGCCGCTACGAGCTGCCCACCCCTGGCCGCAGCGCCAAGGGCACGGTCGAGCGGGTGGTCAAGACCATCGACGGCGCGCTCGGCGAGGCCGGGCTGACCCGCGACCGCCTGCACCGCGTCTCGATCGGCACCCCCGGTGGTTTCGACCCGACGACCGGCCGCCTGCGGTACGCGACGCACCTCCCCGGCTGGCACGCGCCGCACCTGCTCGACGAGCTCGCCGCGGCGATCGCAGTACCGCTGGAGGTCGAGAACGACGTCAACCTGGCCGCGGTCGCCGAGCAGCAGGTCGGGCACGCGAACAGCAGCGACAACTTCGTCATGCTCTGGGGCGACGAGGGCATCGGTGCCGCGATAGTGATCGGGGGCCACCTCGTCCGCGGCGCGACCGGCGGCGCCGGTGAGGTCGCCTTCATGCCCCTGCCCGGCACGCCGCTGGTCCGCAACGTCGGCCGCAACAACGCCGGTGGCTTCCAGGAACTCGCCGGTGGCGAACCCGTCCTCGAGCTGGCCCGCGCCAACGGCCTCAAGGCCCGTACGCCGGAAGCCGCCATCACCGTCGCCCTGCAGACACCCGGCGCCGGCGACACGGTCCTCAACGAGTTCGCGCACCGGCTGGCGGTCGGCCTGGCCGCGATCGTCTCCGTCGTCGACCCCGAACTGATCGTGCTCGCCGGTGGCGTCATCACCGCCGGCGGCGAGCGGCTGCGCGGCCTGATCCAGGACGAGCTGGCCGAGCTCGCCGTACCGCGGCCGCGGCTGCTGATGACCGCCATCAACACCGACCCGGTGCTGTCCGGCGCCCTCCAGTCCGCCCTGAGCTACACCCGCGACGCTGTCTTCGACACTGCCGGCACGACGACCGGAGGCAGTGCCGACTAGCGCCGAGACCACCGCCACACACATCCCCGGACCGGGAACACCCACCTGGCCCGGTGGATCCGTACACCCAAAATGCAGTTCGGCTCCACCCAGGATCAGGAGAAACGGAAAATGCGTCGAGTCCACAAAGCAGTGATCGCCGCGGCGGCGATCGCGCTGCTCGGTACCGCGTGCACCGGTACGTCGAGCGCCCCCAAGGCGAGCGACGACGCCACCAAGGACACCACGATCACCTTCTGGCACGGCTGGAGCGCGCCCAGCGAGGTGGCCGCGATCGCCGCGAACGTGAAGGCGTTCGAGACCGCCCACCCGAACATCCACGTGAAGGTCGTCGGCAACATCAACGACGACAAGATCAAGCAGGCGCTGCGCGCGGGCGGCCCGAACTCGCCGGACGTGGTCTCCTCGTTCACCACCGACAACGTCGGCACCTTCTGCGCCTCGAACGTGTTCGCGGACCTGAAGCCGTTCCTGGACAAGTCCGGCGTCGACCTGGACAAGACCTTCCCGAAGCCGCTGCAGGACTACACCCAGTTCGAGGGCAAGCGCTGCACGCTGCCGCTGCTCAACGACGCGTACGGCCTGTACTACAACAAGGACGCGTTCAAGGCGGCCGGGATCGCCGGCCCGCCGAAGACGCTGTCGGAGTTCGACGCGGACGCGAAGAAGCTGACCAAGGCGAAGGGTGACTCCTTCTCCCAGCTCGGCTTCATGCCGAACTTCCACGGCTTCGAGTCGACCACCACGCACTTCGCCGCGCAGTGGAACCCGACGTACTTCACCGCCGACGGCAAGTCGAACCTGGCGGCCGACCCGGCGTTCGGCAAGATGCTCACCTGGCAGTCCAACCTGGTCAAGGAGCTCGGCGGCTTCGCCAAGCTGGAGAAGTACCGGGCAACCTTCGGCGACGAGTTCGGCGCCAAGAACCCCTTCCACACCGGCCAGGTCGCGATGTCGATCGACGGTGAGTGGCGGCTCGGGATGGCCAAGGAAGCCGGCGTGAAGTTCGACATCGGCGTCGCGCCGTTCCCCGTCCCCGACGACCAGGCCGACACCTATGGCAAGGGCTACCTGTCCGGCACCATCATCGGGATCGCGAACACCAGCGAGAAGCAGAACGCAGCCTGGGAGCTGGTCAAGTACATGACCACCGATACCGACGCCGTGGTCAACTTCGCCAACGCCATCCACAACGTGCCGTCCACGCTGGACGCACTCAAGTCGCCCAAGCTGGTGGCCGACGACAACTTCAAGGTCTTCCTCGAGATCGCCCAGCACGCGAAGAGCAGCACCACGCCGGCCAGCCCGAACGGTGGCGCCTACCAGCTCACCCTGCAGGACTTCGGCTACGCCTTCGAGGCCGGCAAGCAAACCGATCTGGCCGCTGGTCTGGCGAAGACCGACGCCCAGATCGACAAGGACATCGCGCAGGCGAAGTGATGGCGACCATCTCGGTAGGGCTCAGGGACAAGCGCCGTCGCGAGCGGCTGCGCAACCTCGCCTTCCTCTCCCCGTGGCTGATCGGGGTCAGCGTCTTCTTCCTGTACCCGCTGATCTCGACCGTCTACTTCAGCTTCATGAAGTACGACGGCTTCACCCCGCCGGTCTGGACCGGCCTGAAGAACTGGAAGTACGTCTTCACCGACTACCCGTTCTTCTGGCCGGCCCTGCGCAACACGCTCTGGCTGGTGATCGTGATGGTCACCCTGCGGGTCGTCTTCGGGCTCGGTATCGGCCTGCTGATCACCAAGGTCAAGACCGGGGCCGGGATCTTCCGGACTCTGTTCTACCTGCCGTACCTGGCGCCGCCGGTGGCCGCGACGATGGCGTTCGCGTTCCTGCTCAACCCGGGCACCGGACCGATCAACAACATCCTGGGCAAGATCGGGTTGCCGCAACCAGGGTGGTTCAACGATCCGGCCTGGTCGAAGCCGGCCCTGACCCTGCTGACGATCTGGGGCATCGGCGACCTGATGGTCATCTTCATGGCCTCGCTGCTCGACGTGCCGATGGAGCAGTACGAGGCGGCCTCGCTGGACGGCGCCGGGGCGTGGAAGCGGTTCCGCCACGTCACGCTGCCGAACATCCAGCCGATCGTGCTGTTCGCGGTGATCACCGGCGTGATCCAGACCATGCAGTACTACACCCAGCCACTGATCGCCGGGAAAGTCGCAAGCGGGGTGATCGGTGGCTCGGGGCAACAGTTCGAACCCGGCTATCCGGAGAAGTCGACGCTGACGTTGCCGCAGCTGGTCTACAACCTGGGCTTCCAGCGGTTCGACACCGGTGGCGCCTCGGTGATCGCGCTGGTGCTGTTCGTGCTGGCGATGGTGTTCACGGCGTTCCTGATGCGCCGCGGCAGTGGCTTCCTGGCCACGGACGACTAGGAGGCCTGCATGAGTACATTGACGACATCCCGGGTTGACTCCCCGGCTTCCACTCCTGGGCTGACCACGGCGGGCCGCGAGGCCCGGCGTACCAGGTTCCTGAACTGGGTCGCGGTGCACACGCTGGCGATCGCGGCGGCGCTGTTCTTCGTGCTGCCGTTCGTGTTCGTCTTCCTGACCGCGCTGATGAGCGACCAGCAGGCGCTGACCCGCGACCTGTGGCCGGACTCGTGGCACTGGGAGAACCTGCGCACGGTGTGGGAGACCCCGGGCTTCCTGACCTGGTGGAAGAACACCCTCGTGTACGCCGTACTCGGCACAGTGCTCACCTTGGTGTCGAGCATCCCGGTCGCGTACGCCCTGGCCCGCTTCAAGTTCCGCGGCCGCAACCTGGCGATGATGCTGGTCATCTCGACGATGATGCTGCCGCCGCAGGTCGTGATCGTGCCGATGTACCTGTTCTGGGCCAAGCAACTGCACCTGTCCGGGACGCTGTGGCCGCTGATCATCCCGCTGGCCTTCACCGACGCGTTCTCGATCTTCTTGCTGCGGCAGTTCCTGCTGACGATTCCCAAGGAGTACGTGGACGCGGCCAAGGTGGACGGCTGCGGTGACTTCCGGGCGCTGGTCCGGGTCATCCTGCCGATGGCCAAGCCGGCCATCGCGGCGGTCGCGCTGTTCCAGTTCTTCTACTGCTGGAACGACTACTTCGGACCGCAGATCTACGCCTCCGAGAACCCGGCCGCCTGGACGCTGAGCTACGGCCTGGAATCCTTCAAGGGCGCCCACCACACCAACTGGAACCTCACCATGGCAGCGACCCTGCTGGTGATGGCGCCGGTGATCATCTTGTTCTTCTTCGCCCAAAAGGCCTTCATCGAAGGCGTCACACTCACAGGGGTCAAAGGTTGAAACTCACAGTCGTCGGTGGCGGATCCACCTACACGCCTGAACTCATCGACGGATTCGCCCGGCTGCGCGACTCGCTGCCGGTGTCGGAACTGGTCCTCGTCGACCCGGCGGCCGACCGGCTCGCGCTGGTCGGCGGGCTGGCCGAGCGGATCTTCGCGAAACAAGGGCATCCGGGCAAGATCGTCACCACGTCGAACCTGGACGAAGGGATCGAGGGGGCGGACGCCGTCCTGCTGCAGCTGCGCGTCGGCGGGCAGGCGGCGCGTGGTCAGGACGAGTCCTGGCCGCTCGAATGCGGTTGCGTCGGGCAGGAGACGACCGGCGCGGGCGGCCTCGCGAAGGCGCTGCGGACGGTTCCCGTCGTACTGGACATCGCCGAGCGGGTCCGGCGTACCAACCCGGACGCGTGGATCATCGACTTCACCAACCCGGTCGGGATCGTCACCCGGGCCCTGCTGTCCGAGGGCCACAAGGCCGTTGGGCTGTGCAACGTGGCGATCGGGTTCCAGCGGAAGTTCGCCGGGATGCTCGGGGTGAAGCCCGAAGAGGTCGCACTGGACCACGTCGGGCTGAACCACCTGACCTGGGAGCGCGGTGTCCGGGTCAATGGGGAGAACGTCCTGCCCAAGCTGCTCGCGGCCCACTCGGCCGAGCTGGCCGCGGAGATCAAGCTGCCGGCCGAGTTGCTGCTGTCGCTGGGAGTCGTACCGTCGTACTACCTGCGCTACTTCTACGCGCACGACGAGGTCGTCCGCGAGATGCTGGACAAGCCGTCGCGGGCGTCCGAGGTCGCGGCGATCGAGAAGGAACTGCTCGACCTGTATGCCGATCCCACGCTGGACGAGAAGCCTGCGCTGCTCGAGCAACGTGGTGGTGCCTACTACTCGGAAGCCGCTGTCGCCTTGGCGTCCTCGCTGCTGAACGACACCGGTGACGTGCAGGTGGTCAACACGTTGAACAACGGCGCGTTGCCGTTCCTCCCAGATGACGCGGTGATCGAGGTGCCTGCGACGGTAGGGGCATCCGGTACGACGCCGTTGCCGATCTCGCCCCTCGAGCCGTTGTACGCGGGGCTGGTCGCCAACGTCACGGCGTACGAGAATCTTGCTCTCGAAGCGGCTCTGAAGGGCGGTGCGGAGCGGGTGTTCAACGCACTGCTGGCGCATCCGCTGATCGGGCAGATCGAGTACGCAAACCAGCTCACCGACAAGCTGCTCGCGCACAACCGCGAGTACCTGCCGTGGGCGTGACCATGACTGACGGGGTTCGCCTGATGAGACCGCTGGTGCCTGGCGGCGTACTGGCCTTCGACGCGGGCAATAGCAAGACCGATGTGGCGCTGGTATCGGCGGACGGCACAGTCCTCGGTACTGCGCGCGGCGGCGGCTTCGAGCCGCACATCGTCGGGGCCTACGCCGCCGTGGAGGGCCTGGCCCCGCTGGTCGCCTCCGCGGCCGCGGAGGCCGGGCTGGCGGTCGGTGAGGTGCCGCTGGTCCAGCAGATCTCCGCGTGCCTGGCGAACGCGGACCTGCCGATCGAGGAGGAGCGCCTGGCCGAGGCGTTCGAGTCGTTCGGCTGGGCGACGTCGGTGCACGTCGCCAACGACACCTTCGCCTTGTTGCGGGCAGGCGTGGACGAGCCGCGCGGCGTCGCGGTCGTCTGCGGCGCCGGCATCAACTGCGCAGGACTGCTGCCTGACGGCCGTACCGCCCGCTTCGCCGCCGTAGGCAAGATCTCCGGCGACTGGGGCGGCGGCCAGCAACTGGCCGACGAAGCCTTCTGGGCGGCAGCCCGGGCGGACGACGGCCGAGGCCCTGCAACCTCCCTCACCACTGCTCTCCCCGCCCACTACGGCGTGGAGTCGATGCCGGCCCTGATCGAGGCCCTCCACCTCGGCGACATCCCGGTCTCCCGCCGCCTGGAAGCGACTCCTCTCCTCTTCCAGGTGGCGGCGTCCGGCGACGCCATAGCCCGCTCCATCGTCCAGCACCAGGCCGAAGAGGTCGTCTCCATGGCAGTGGTAGCCATGCGCCGCCTAGACCTCCTGGACGAGCCCACCGACGTAGTACTGGGCGGCGGCGTCCTGACAGCCGGCCACCCATTGTTGATGGAGACAGTCGTCCGCCTACTAGCTGCGGCCGCTCCGAAGGCGGTCGCCCGAGTAGTAGACGTCCCACCCGTGGTCGGTGCCGCCCTACTGGGCTTGGACCACACAGGCGCGGCCCCCTCAGCCCACCTGACCCTCAGATCCGCCTACGCAACATCCCCTGCTGCGTAGGCGACCACAGGCAGTCCGGCCCGAACCCCGTGATCGGACCGGACTGCCTGTCTCTTTGCCCGGGCTTGTGTTGGGTGTAATCATGATTACATGAGTACACAGTCAGAGGGTGAGCGCGTTCGGGGCTGGCTTACGGGTCGGCTTCCGGCGGGGTGGTTCGAGGGTGAGCCTGAGGTGAGTATCGATCGCGACGAGATTCTCGTGGTCGGGAGGATCGCGGCGCCCGAGCAGGGTGACGGGGTCAGTGCGGCCGAGCGGTCGGCGGCTGAAGAGGGACGGATCAAGCAGTTCCGGGAGGACACCCGGGAGAAGCGGATCGAGATCGCCCGGGAGCTGGAGCACGCGACTCGGCGGAAGGTCGCCTGGGGCGTGCGGGCCGGGGAGACCCGGACCGTGTTCACGTCACTGTCGGCGCCGGTGATGACACGGCTGCGGCAGCCGGAGCGGCAGGTGTTGGACACGCTCGTCGACGCCGGTGTCGCCCGGTCGCGCAGTGACGCGCTCGGCTGGTGCGTGAAGCTCGTCGCGCAGCACAGCGAGAGCTGGCTCGGCGACCTGCGCGAGGCCATGGCCAAGGTGGAAGACGTCCGCCGGGCCGGACCGGACGCAACGTCGCCGGACAGCTCCGAGGACTAGAACCAACAGGCGGGTGTGATCGGATCACACCCGCCTGTTCTAGTACTGCGGTCAGCTGTGGCGCGGGGGTTCCGTGCTCCAGCCGTTGTCGCTGCCCGGCCAGTTGCCGTTGGACTGGGGAGCGCCGTGGTGAGCGGGCTCCTGGGTCGGGTACGCGGCAGTGCCGTTGCCACCGGCCATGCCGTTGCCGGTCGTACCGTTCGAACCGGCCGTGCCGTCGGCGGCGGGGCGGTTCATCGTGGTGCGGTCGAACAGGGTGTGGAGTGCCTGGCCGGCCATCTCACGGCCGCCGAGGCCGAACGCGAGGCCGAGGGCCAGTGCGGCACCACCCAGCACGATGAGCAGCGTGTTGCCGGTCAGCTGGACGGCGATGCCCAGCTGGGTCAGGGCAGCGAAGGCGGCGTAGACCAGTACGGCGTACCGGCCGACCTTGGCCAGCGTCTCATTGCCGGTCGCACCGCGGATCACGGCCGCCAGGAAGTTCGCGAACAGCGCCGCCAGGCACACGATCACGATCGCCGCGAAGATCCGCGGGATGTAGCCGAGCATGTCGGACATGAAGTTCGAGATCTCCGGTACGCCGAGCGCGGAGGCGAACATCGTGAAGCTGATCAGGAAGACGAACCAGAACACGACCTTGCCGAGCATCGTCGACGCGGTCAGCCCCGTGCCCGACCGCTGCAGGACTCCGGACACCCCGGCTCGTTCCATCCATTGGTCGAAGCCGACCTTGCCGAGCAGGGTCCCGACCAGCTTGCCGAGCACCTTGGCGACGAAGTAGCCGATCACCAGGATGACGATGCCGCCCAGCAGGTTCGGGATGAACCCGAGAAGCTTGCTGAAGGCATCTTCAAAAGGTTGGGTGAAGTCGATGGCCAGTGCTGACATCGGCGTTCCTTCCGGACTGGCCCGTACCGCCGCCACGCACCCGACCCGCGCGACTCCGGCTACGGGCGGGTTGCAGTTGGTGTCCAACCACCCGTGCCCGGCGCGACAGGGAGTAAACGGTCCTCACCTAAAGTAATGTGATTGCATAAGGCAAATGACCGATGTCGTGATCCGCCGCGCCACCGCCACCGACGTCCCCGGCATCGTCGCGATGCTCGCCGACGACGAGATCGGCGCCGGGCGGGAGACCCCCGCCGACCTGACGCCGTACCGGGCCGCCTTCACCGCGATCGACGCCGACCCGAACCAGTTCCTGGTCGTTGCCGAGCGCAACGGTGAGCTGATCGGCACGCTCCAGCTGACCGTCATCCCCGGCCTCTCCCGCCAGGGCGCCACCCGGGCGCTCGTCGAGGCCGTCCGGGTAGCCTCCTCTGCCCGCGGCCTAGGCCTCGGCACCACCCTGATGCAGTGGTCCATCGAAGAGGCCCGCGCCCGGGGCTGCGCCATCCTCCAGCTGACGTCCGACAAAGCCCGCGTCGACGCCCACCGCTTCTACCAGAACCTGGGCTTCACCCAAACCCACGAAGGCTTCAAACTCCAGCTCAGCTGACCTTCGCGGCCGGCGCGACGTAGGTGTTGCAGGAAGCCGGGTTGGCTGACTTGAAGCCGGGGCCGGACCACAGCCACTGGTTCTTCTTCGAGCCGTGGTCGCGGATCTTCTTGGGGTCGAACTCGTCGCCGCTGTTCTTCGTCTCGTACTCCCAGTACTTCAGGTCCTGACCGGTCAGGCCCAGGGTGACCTTGTTCGCGCCGAGGAAGTTCGCGCCGAGGCAGTTGGCCTGAAGCTCCTGACGGCGGCTCCACTCCAGCTTCTCCGCCTTGGTCTTGGCAAAGCCTTCGCGTGAGCTGGAGGCCGTCGACATCTCGGTCAGGTTCTGGACGTGATGACCGTACTCATGGGCCAGGGCGTCCATCATGTGCACGATGACCTGGTTGCCGTACGTCTTGTAGTCCTTGAGATCCTTCTCCCACTCCATCGTGATCAGCTCGTCGGTCGGGCAGTAGTTCGACGTGGTGGACTCGCCGGTGCAATTGGTCGTGTTGGTCTTCCCGGCGAGCACGAGCTTCGGTTGCCGGAACGGGTAGTTCGCCTTCAGGACCAGCGGCTCCCAGGTCTCGTGCAAGCAGGGAACCAGCCCCTGGTAGAAGCGCAGCACGTTGGCCTTGCTGGTCGGCTTGATCTTGGGCCGGGCGCACTTGACGGTGGGTAGCTTGCCGACCTTGTAGAGCAGGTTCTTCTGCAACCGGACCAGGTCCGGCACGGGAGGGATGGTCACCGTGACGGTTGGGTTGGGGGCTACTGACTGAGGGCCTTCGGAGGGCTTGATGGAGGGGTCGGCGAGGGGGTTGGTGACCTCGTTGCCGAAGCTGTCGATCTTGGCGTACGCCGCGATGGTGCCGCCGGCCACGATGACCAGGGCGAGGGCGGAGACCAGGCCGACGAAGCGCTGGGAGAACTGCCGGACCGGCTTCCGGTACGGCGAATGGGTCGAGAACTCCTGCACTGCCGCCCGGGGCGACGTCGTCTTCCATCCGGCGTACCGCACCCGTCCGAGCTGCCGGGTCCCGCGCAACGCCCCCGTCGGCGCACCGGGCAGCGGCGCGGCCGGCGGACCGCTGTAGAAGCCCTGGTACTCCGGGTCGTCCGGCAGCGGAGCCGCCTTCTTCCGGGCAGGCTCCTGGGAAACGCTGATCGGCCGGGCCTCCCCCAGACCGAGACCGGTACCGGACCCGAGCTCCAGCTTGGACGTCGGAGCAACCGGGGAAACCTCACCCGTAGGCACGTCACTTCCGGGCAGGAAGTGACCCGGCTCCGGCACCCGCTCGTCGTCCGCCATCCATCTACCTCAGTCCGTCGGTGAACAGCTGACTTCGGCTGTCGCTGCAGCGAAAGTGTTGCAGGGCCCACAACCGGCCGCGCAAAGCCCCTCCGCGAGCAGACCCATCAGGACAGCACCAGGGTCGCCGCGAAGGCGCCACCGGCGACCAGGATCACCGCACCGGCGACGACGGCGGCGACGATCGCCTTGGACCGCTTCCGCGGCGCGAACGCGACCGGATCCGGGTTGTACCGCGCCTTGAACGCGGCCGCCGCGCGATCACCGGGCGGCGGTGGGCCGAGCCTCGAGCCGGTCAACAACGGCCGGGCCGGCGGCGCCAGCGGCTCAGAGGGATCGCCGTACGCCGGTACAGGCGGTCGCCGGTACGTCGAAGTACTCGCCGGCTGGTCGCCCTGTGGAAGGAAATGTCCAGGCCTGGGGCCTGACTCCTCAGCCATGCTTACCCATTTCTCCCCGGTCCTGGACGCATGCCGGACCCATCGTCGCGGTGGCCGAACGAGACCCACCCCTGGCTCGAATCGCGGCACGATGCTACGTGCCGGGCGGTCCTTCGCTGTACTGGATTGCAGCTATTGACATCGCTTCGGGACCTGGGATGACTCTGCGTACTGGTAGGAGTACTGAATGAGTGTGCTGGAGAGTTTCGCGTTGAACGGCAAGCGGGCGCTGGTGACCGGCGGCAATCGCGGGCTCGGGCGGGCCTTCGCGCTGGCGCTGGCCGAGGCGGGCGCCGACGTGGCGATCGCCGCGCGCGACGCCGAGCGGAACGCGGCGGTGGTGGCGGAGCTCGAGGCGATCGGGCGGCGCGGGTTCGCAGTACAGGCCGATATCACCGTACGGGCCGACGTGACCCGGATGGTCGAGGAGGTGACGGCGGCGCTCGGCGGGATCGACGTACTGGTGAACAACGCCGGCATCGCGATCCACCGGCCGGCCCTGGAGGTCCCCGACGACGAGTGGCAGCAGGTGCTCGACCTCAACGTGACGGCGCTGTGGAACACCAGTACTGCCGTCGCACGCGGCAT
Source organism: Kribbella ginsengisoli (assembly GCF_039537185.1). Lineage (NCBI taxonomy): Bacteria > Bacillati > Actinomycetota > Actinomycetes > Propionibacteriales > Kribbellaceae > Kribbella > Kribbella ginsengisoli. The sequence continues at coordinate 283,240 of NZ_BAABAA010000013.1, forward strand.
GATCGCCGCCGGCGGCGGGGTGATCGTCAACGTGGGCAGCATGTCCGCGCAGATCGTCAACCGGCCGCAGCACCAGGCGTCGTACAACGCCTCCAAAGCCGCCGTCCACCACCTCACCCGCAGCCTCGCCGCCGAGTGGGCTCCGCACAACATCCGCGTCAACGCCATCGCCCCCGGCTACGCCAAAACCGACATGGCCCCCGTCGACCGCCCCGAATTCCAGCAGAACTGGATCCTCGACGCCCCCCTCCAGCGCTACGCCACCCCTGCCGAGATCGCCCCCTCGGTCGTCTACCTGGCCTCCCCCGCCTCGTCCTTCATGACCGGCTCAGTACTCCTGATAGACGGTGGCTACTCGGTCTACTAGGCGCGTCCGAAGGCCAGGAAGTGGAAGCTGGTGGACATCACGTTGGGGTCGTTCTCGACGAGGCGGGCCAGCAGGATTGCTGAGGGGAGGAGGGTCGGTACGTCGGCAGGCGCGGCGTGCTCGAGGGTCGCGGCGGCGGGTCCTTCTACGCCCAGTACTTCGGTCGCGTCGAAGCCGGCCTGGTCGAATTCGGCGCGGAGTTCGTCGGCGTGGTGGAAGTAGGCGTTGGTGAAGCCTGTCGGGTCGTCGTAGTTGCGCCCGGTGGTGAGCGCGACCTCGAACTCGGGGAGGGTGTCCTCGCTGAGCATCCCCTTGTTGCCGTACTCGAGCAGCCCGGCGTACCGACTGATGCCCGCGGCAACCACCAGCCCGCCCGGCCTGGTCACCCGTCGTGCCTCGGCCAGCGCTTGCGCCCGATCGGCCCCGTCGACCAGGTGATACAGCGGCCCGAACAGCAACGTCACGTCGACGCTGTCATCCGCCTGCTCCAACTTGCGCGCGTCACCGACCATCGCCGCAAACGTCCCGATCTCCGACGCCGTCGCAACATGCTCCGCCACCGGATCCACCAGCGTCACCACATACCCATCGGCCGCCAGCCATCGCGCATGCACACCGGTCGCGCCACCCACATCAAGAACCGTTGCCCCCGGCCCCGGCAGGTACCGGCGTACCAACTCCTGCGTCCGCAAGAACTCCAGCCGCCCGTGCCCCGACCGCACCAGCCTGTCATCCTCCACGTACCGCTCCGCATAGAACGCCCTGATCAACGGATCCAGTTCAACCATCGCCCCATCATCAACCCCACAAATCCCAAGCACACCCCATTTCCCCGGCCGTATCCTGCACCTCGGAAAAACTCTTGGGTGGTGATGTCGGATCGGTGAGCCGGGGTTCGTAGTACGAATGAGGGGCCGCCCGGAGGGGGCGCCCACCGGATTCGAGGAGCGCATCATGACCGCGATCTACACCTTCGACGTCTTCTCCACTCTCGATGGTTACGGCAACCACACCGGCGACTGGGGCGGCTACTGGGGCAAGCAGGGGCCGGAGTTCCTCGAGCACCGCTTCGGCCAGTACTCCGAGCAGCAGCGGCTGGTGTTCGGCGCCGCCACCTTCCGCGACAACATGGAGATGGCCGCGGCGTTCCCCGGGGCGTTCGAGGAACCCGGCTCCTGGATCACCCAGCTGAGGAACCTGCCGGCCACCGTGGTGTCGAACACGCTCGAAGGCCCCGTCGACTGGCCGGACGCGACCATCGCCACTGGCGACGCCGTCGAGGTCATCACCCGCCTCAAGCAGGAATCCGACGTTCCCCTGCGGTCGCACGGCAGCCTGGCCCTGAACCGCGCCCTGCTCGCCGCCGGCCTGGTGGACCGCATCCAGGTGACCGTCATCCCGGTGATCACGGGCAAGACCGGAGCGACCCGGATCTTCGACGGCCTACCCGACTTCGACCTCACCCTGCTCGAAACCCGCACCCTGGACGGCAACCTCCAGGAACTCATCTACCAGCCCACCCTGCACTAGAGCGCTGACCTGGTGACCTCGTACACGCGATCGAGGAAGGCGACGGCCGGGTCGTCGTAGGTGAAGGACCAGCGAGTCGGACCGGACCCTCCGAGGAAGGCCGCGACCGGTTGGCTGAGCGGTGGATAGGGAACGGCGCTGACCAACGGAACCGCCTGGGCCGGCAGGAACCAGCGAGCTTCCTGCACTGACCCGTCCGGATCATCGATGGCGAAGTCGCCATCCCGGACCTCAGCGCAGTAGTTGTACGCCGTACTACGAGACGCCCCGTCCCTGCTCTCCACCACCACCTCGGCCACCAACCTCAACTGGTCGACCCGAACCCGCAACCCGGTCTCCTCGAGCAACTCCCGCACCGCCGCCTCAGCCGGCGTCTCACCCGGCTCGACAGCCCCACTCGGCAATGACCACTGCTCGTCCACCCAGTCCTCGTACCGCTCGCGAACCAACACCACCCGCCCTTCCCAAAACGCCAGCACCCCCGCGTAATCAGTCACCCGCCACCTCCCCCTCAGCCGCCGCAGAATCGGTGGGCCGCGCCGTCCCGGCAGGATCGACAGGCGAAGCCGGGCCAGTGGGATCGATCGGCTCAGCCGGGCCGACCGGATCGACGGGTGGAGCCGGCGCTGCGGCGTCGGGGAGGGTGAGGGCGAACTCGGCTTCGTCGAACTCGTTGGTGCCGAGGTCGGTGAAGGCGGCTGAGCGGAGGGTGGCGAGGCCGGGCTCGTTGGCCGGGTCGACGGACGCGTGGATCTGGCGAGCACCCACGTCCGCGGCCAGCTGGACGACTTGGTCCAGCGTCTGGCGGCCGAGCCCTCGACCACGGTGCGCTGGACTCACGTAGTACGTGATCTCTGCTTCGGCATCGAGGACCTCCAGGTCGATGAACCCGATCGGGCCGCTCTCGTCGAACGTGATCCAGCCGTGCCGGCTCGGTGCCTGCAGCAACGGCGTCCAGCGCTCGACTGCATGACCGTAGAACCCGCCGAAGATCGCGCCGCCGACAGGATCCGCCGCCAGCCAGCGCTCGACCTGCCGCAGCCCGTCCTCGTCGATCGCCCGCACCCGCATCCAGCCACCTCCTCCGCGTGCCAGCACTCTGCCTGGGCCCACCGACAATTCGCAATCCCGTTCCACCGACGGACCCGGGTTTCGTGTTCGAGCGGTACTGAGCAATGCTGTTGGTATGAGCTGGGCTATCTACGCGATGCGAGGACCAGGCGGCGTCCGCCGTCTCGACGACATTCCGGACGGCTACGCACCACCATCGGTCGGTACCACGGAGTCGGTACTCGACCAGGTCCGCGAACTGGCGCCCGGCGTCGACGCGAGCAACCGCTCCTGGCTGGTGCTGAAGAGCGACGACTACGACGTCGAGATGTCGATCGGCAAGAGCGTCGAGGTCCGCGACATCACCTTCTACCTCAACGACGGCCCCCGCTCGATCCCGCTGGTGATGGAGATCGCCGCCAAGCTCGGCGTCACCGCCTACGACACCGAATCCGGCGACTTCCTCACCGAAGAATCCCGCCCACCCGTCCCACCGCCGCTGACCGAAGAAGAAATCAAAGCCAACAAGCCCAAATGGTGGAAATTCGGCCGCAGCTGACCGCACATCTGGCGTCTTTGAACACCAAACGGTGACCTCGGACATGAAATAACGTGTTCAAGGTCGCCGGGTGGTGTTCAAGGTCGCCGGGTGGTGGTGGGGGTGGCGATTTTGTTTATTCGGTGTTCTGGGTTGTTGAGGGCGTCGTGCCAGTAGTTGCCGGCGGCGTGGTCTTCGGGGGTGGCGCAGGTGGAGAGGGTGAGCATGGGGTGCGTGGGGGTGGCGCCTGGGTGGCCTGGGACGGGGGCGTTTTGCTGGGCTTTTTCGGCTGGTTTGCGGAAAGAGATGGTCATCGTCCGGGTGACCACGTAGTCGTAGGTGGTGCCGTCGGCGGTGACCAGGATGTGGGCGCCGGTTTTTAGTTCTGGTAGGCGCGCTAGAGGTTTGCCGTGGGCGGTTCGGTGGCCGGTGATGATGAAGTTGCCGATTTCGCCGGGGCCTACGCCGCCGGCCGGGCCGCGGGGCGAGGCGAAGAGGCCTCGGTCTTGGATGACGGTCCCGGGCTTGTCGTCGGCGGTACCGGTGTAGGGGATCACTCGCAAGGCCCGTACCCCGATGGATGGGATCGCGAGGGTCACGTTCGCGGCCGGCTTCACAGGAGGCGCCACGGGGGTAGTAGCAGTGGGCGAGGGCGTCGACGGCTTGGCTGAGGGCGTGGTCGGGCCCTCAGGGATCGAGCTTGATGGAGTGATGGTCGGCGGCGAGTTCGTAGTACGGGGTGGTGTGTCGGCGCAGCTGACGAGGGCGGCCGCGAGCAATGCTGCAGCCGCCCATCGCCCGATCATCGTCGGAACGTAACCCGCCGTACCGAAAGTCAGCCGAAAAGCCGGACGGCCTAGACCGGCGCCTTCTCCTTCAGCACCGCCATGAACGCGCGCATCCAACCAGGATGATCCGGCCACGCGCGACCGCTCACCACAGTGCCGTCGACGACCGCGTCACCATCGACCCACTCGCCACCCCCAGCCAATATGTCCGGTGCCAGCGCCGGGTACGCCGACGTCTTGCGTCCCTTCAACACCCCAGCCGCCGCGGCAACAAGCGGTCCATGACACAACTGCGCAACCGGCTTCGCCTCACCGTAGAAGTGCTGCACGATCCGCAGGCAGTCCTCGTTGTTGCGGATGTACTCCGGCGCCCGCCCACCCGGAATCACCAACGCCACATAGTCCGACGGATCGACATCCGCGAACGCCACGTCGGCCTGCCACGTATGCCCCAACTTCTCGGTATAGGTATCGAAGCCATCCACGAAGTCGTGCACCACGAACTGCAGCTTCTTCGCCTCCGGCGCCGCCAGATGGACCTCGTAGCCCTCCTCCTGCAACCGCTGATAAGGGTAGAAGACCTCCAGCGTCTCCGCCGCGTCTCCAGTGATGATCAGTACCTTGGCCATCGCCACACCACCTCCCCAGCCAGCCTCCGCCGGGCACCCGCGCTGGTCAAGACCCGACGATCAGGACCCGACGGTCAACGTCGCCGGCCCGAGCCGGAGCGTCCCCGATCCCAGCGGCTCACACCGCACCCCGCCATGCCCGCGCAATCCCTTGAAGGCCCCCGGCGCGACCGTCACATCCATCCACGCGCACGGATTGGCCGGCCGATGCGCCTGAAACTCCACCGCCCCCAGCCCACTGTCCAAGCTGAACGCCCGCCCAGGCACCCGCTCCCCGGCCTCCGTACGCCGAACCGCCAGCTGATCGATCGGGTACCCCCGGATGGCGATGTTCCGCCGAGTCAGCACCGGATCCGGCACCTCATCCAGCCCCAACTCGACCGCCAACGCGTCCAGCGCGGACGCATCGAAGACCGTCACCGCCGCGCGCCGATGCGCCGACTGGTTGAAGTACCGGTCCCCCACGATCCCCAGCCCGGCCCGCACCTCGATCTCACCCCGCGAAACCGGCTCCGGATCCACCCGCGCCCCATCCTCCGGCCGCCCCACATAGGCATGCACCGAAGACACCACCAGCCCGACAATCTCCACCGCGAAGGCATCAGCCACGCACCCAAGCTACTCAAAGGACGTACCGACCGACAGGACGTAGTCCCCCGCGAGCCCGCTCGCCACGCTCAGAGAGGCGGCGGGCAAGCGCTCCGAGGCGACTACGTCCTGTCGCTCCGTACGCCGACTCAGCCGAACTTGCAGCCGCTCTGCCACTGGTGCGAGTCGTGGTCGTTGTCGTCGAGTTGCGCGTCGTACCACTCGCCGGGCTCGACGCACATGTTGTAGCGCCCGTAGTTGACGTCGTAATACAGCCAGACGTGATCGAACCCGCCCGGAGTCCCGTTGTTGTACACGGTCTCGTCGTTGTCATGCATCCCGTCGTCGCCCCAGTTGCTGTCATTGCCGAACCACTGCGCGCGATGCCCCTGCGCGTTGTCGTCAGCCCAGGCGCAGAAATACCCCGACGGGCAGTCCCCCAGCGCCGCAGACGCCGGCACAACAGGCGCCGCGGTAGCAACCAGCGCCACCCCAACGAACGCAGCGGTCTTCCAGGTGAAAAGCATATGCCATTCCATTCTCTCAAAGGACAAATCAACGGTTGCCAAGAGCAACGTTCGCCCGCGGCACAGCATCCTGCTCGAGGCCGTTAAGCCCCACCAACTCACTCCAGCGCTCAGCAATCAGCGCAGCCCGATACCCCGGCTCGACCTCCCGCAGAGTCCGCACCAGCGATGTCGACTGAGCACACATCGCCTCGGCGACTGTCGCCGAGACCTCAGCAGCTCGTACTACGGGAGCCGCCAACCCTTCATTGCGCGCAGCAACGACTTCCCGCAACTCACCCGGATCGTCAGCGTCATACCCACGCCCCTTGACGCATCCCGCCCACTCAGCCATCGCGGCCAGGTACCGAGGATCCCGGCGAACCCTGTCCTGCACCAGCAACCCAAGATTGTCGGTCAGCCGCCGAGCCTTGAACCACCGTGCCAAGTCCCCATAAAGCGTCCGCCGCGCCGAAGCGATACACCCCGTGGAGCTGGCCGACAGCCGCCGCCCCGGCCCCAACTCAACCGACAACTGACGCCCCGAACCGACCAGCGCCAGCCGCCAAGCGTCCTGCTGTTCCCGAGACAGCCCGGCGAAGTACCGCCCGGCCGGATCCACCGCAGGCGCAACCGGCCCAGCGCCATAACCGTTGGCCCGCGCCCAGGCAACGTCATCCACAACGTACGGAAAGTCAGGTTGCCCGGATTCCGCAACCACCGGCTTCTCGAAGTACTTGAACCCCGCCGCAGCCATACAGTCGTGGATCAACCGCTCTTCAGCACTACGCAGCAAGACCCTCTCGGCAGCACTCACCGGCGGAGCAGCCGAGACGGTAGATGCCGAACCCGACGACCCGACCACCATCGACAACCCACAAGCCACCAACACCGCACCCCGCAGCATGACCTTCATCCCGCAGAACGTAGGCCACCCTCAACCCCACAAACGAACGCTTAGATGAGAACCGCCAATGACCCCGCACAACGGATCCGCCCCAGGAGGCGTTTCACAGGTATGACCTTCGATCTCTGGGTGCGGGACGAGCGCGGGCGGCTGCTCGCCTTCGCCACCGTGCTCTGCGGCGGCCGGCATCTGGCCGAAGACGTCGTCCAGGAGGTGCTGGTCCGCGTACACCGCAAGTGGGAATCGATCAGCGCCCTGGACCACCCGGACAGCTACATCCGCAAGATGGTCGTCAACGAGTTCCTGTCCTGGCGCCGCAAATGGGCCCGGATCGAGCCGAGCGGACTGATCGACGTGGTCGGTTCGGTCCCCGATCCGGCCGGTCTGATCGCCGAGCGGATGGAGCTGCTGACCGAGCTGTGCGCCCTGCCCAAGCGGCAGCGCGCGGTCGTCGTACTGCGTTATCTGGTGGGCCAGAGCGACGCCCAGATCGCCGAAACCCTCGGCTGCACCGAAGGCACCGTGCGCGGCTACTCGTCCCGCGCGCTGGCCACCCTCAAAATCCAGCTCACCGCGGAGGTGGCCGACCATGCGCACTGAAGATTCCCTTCGCGAAGCCCTCGAGTTCTTCGAAGCCCAGGCCGCCCAACTAGAACCAGAACCACCCCGTACGCCGGTACGCCGAGTCCGCCGCGCAGTCGTCCTGGCCGCCGTCGCAGCAACAGCCGCCGCCGCGGTCCTCGTCCCAGCCGCACTCCATCGCGACGCCCCACACCCACCGGTGACGGAGACCCCCAAGCCGCCAGTCACATGGACTCACCAGCAGACGAACGTGGAGCCGGCGAGCGGGATTACCCGGGTCTACTTCGGATCGGATCGGTCGACCTGCTGGGTGTCCGAGCGCCCCGGCAACTACGACCCGGTCGCGATCGGCGCGCTCCGGAAGAAGACCATGATCGACGGCCACCCGGCCGACCTGATCCAGGTCACCACCACCACCGGTTCAGGACAGAAGCCGCACCTCATGATGGTGTTGAGCTATCGACCCGGCAGGTGGACGCGGCTGGATTGTTCGCAGCCTCCCGATGACCTTGACCAGGCCGAACGGCAGATCCTGAGCTTCGCCGACAGCGTCGATACCGGGCCGCAGCAACTCCGGGCGCCGATCGACTTCGTGGAGCTGCCACCCGGTACCCGAGTCCGTTCGATCAGCGCCGGCGTCGGCTACATCCAGCTCGAAATCGCCAGAAATCCGAACGACATGATCACCGCCACGCTCAACTGGCCGCCGCAGGCACGTGTCTTCCCCGGCGACCAGCCGGTCCAGGTCAACGGACGTACCGGCTGGGTACGCGCTAGTGGAGTGTTGCGGATCCCGTTCGGAACCTACGATCTCGAAGTGCACGCCTCGATCCCCAGAGCCGACCAGACCGCCATCGCGCTGGCGATCGCCAAGGAGATCCGCACTGCCGACCCGAATGATCGATCGAGTTGGTTCCCGGCGGAGGTTGGGCTCAGCCCCAGGTGAGGGGGTCGAGTAGGAGGTAGAAGGCGAGGCGCTGGGCGTCGGGCTCAGGCAGGCCGTACGCCGCGAAGAATGCCGAAGCGTCGACCGACCACTCGTCGTGGAGCTGGGCGGGGACCAGGGACAGGTCGGTGTAGCGGTCGGCGACTCCGAGGCGGCCGACGTCGATCACCCCGGTCAGTTCCAGGGTCGAAGGGTCGAAGAGGAAGTTCGGGAGGCAGGCGTCGCCGTGGCAGACGACGAGGTCGCCGGCTGCCTTCGCGGCGATCTCGGGGGCTTCGGCCTGGATGCGGGCCAGCAACTCGGCGGGTGGGACCGCCTGGACGTCCTCCCGTAAGAAGTCCGGGTTCACCGCGCCGCGGCGTACGACGTCCTCCGCCTGCGCGATCACGTCCGGAAGCGGCCGCAGAAATGGACAGGACTCCACCGGCAGCGAGTGCACAGCCCGCAGAGCATCCGCGAAGCCAGCCACCAACTTCTCCGACCACGGCAGTTCAACCGCAGCAACCCCTGGCACAGCCGAGGTCAGCAACGCAGCACCCCGAGAACCGTCAGCACCCCGAGCGCCCCCGGAGCCGTCGGCACCGCCAGCGCCTTCGGACCACTCGATCCAGTCGAGCACTCGAGCGCCAGGCACCGACGTACCGGCGAGCCATTCCACTCGATCTCGCTCGGCGATCAGCTCATCGACCCCGGCAACTCCGCAGCACTTGGCGAAGACGTCGCCTCGGCGGAAGACCTCGGTTGCCGACTCTCCACCAGAGACCGGCTCCCATCCGTCCCCGGGCAACAAGGATGCGAACAGGCTCATCCGGCCATCCTCACACGCGCCGCAACCGGTTTCTGGTACTCCTGAACCCATGAGCTTCGAGCAGCTGTTCGCCGACGTCGCCCGGGTGATCGAGGGCGTCGGGGTGGTGATCATGACCGTCGGTCTGGTCTCCGTCCTGCTGCGCTACGCCTACGCGGCCGCCTCCGACCGCACCCGCACCGGCAGCTACGAACGCCTTCGGGTCAACATCGGCCGGGTGATTCTGCTTGGCCTGGAGATCCTGATCGTCGGCGACATCGTCCGGACGATCATCGTCGAAGCCTCGGTCCAGAGCGTGCTCGTGCTCGGCCTGATCGTGGTGATCCGTACCGTCCTCAGCTTCGCCCTGGAGGTCGAGATCAGCGGCCGCTGGCCCTGGCAACAGACCCCTCACACAACTCCTCCCCAGGCCGTTCAATCACCGGAGACCTTGGAGGAGAAATGAACAACCGGCACGCCATCGTCAGCACCCAGCTCGGCGACCTGACCCTCGTAGCCTCGGACGACGCAGTCACCGGCGTCTACTTCCCGCACCACTGGGTGAAGCCCGAGCGCGCCACCCTCGGCGACGAGGTCGACGCGACGACGGATCCCGTGCTCAACGAAGCAGCAACCCAACTGACCCAGTACCTGGCCGGCGACCGCGACGACTTCGACCTCAAGACAGAGCTCCGGGGCGGCGACGCCTTCCAGCAGAAGGTCTGGGCCCTGCTCGACGACATCCCGCGCGGCACGACCACGACGTACGGCGAACTGGCCGGGCGACTCGGCGACAAACAACTCGCCCAACTCGTCGGCAAGGCCGTCGGCAGCAACCCGCTCTCGATCATCGTCCCGTGCCACCGCGTCGTCGGGAAGGACGGCAAGCTGACCGGGTACGCCGGCGGCCTCAAGCGCAAGCAGTTCCTGCTCGACCTCGAAGAGCCCGCCCTCATCAAGGAGACGAGGCTGTTCTAGGCGGTCGATTCCCGCGGGATCAACTGCCACGGGAAGTCGTACACCTTGCCGTCCGCGCCCTCGCGGTCGGTGAGGCGGGCGACCATTATCCGGCACAGCGCGGCGTTGAACCCGACCGGCCCGACCGTCGACAGCGACGGATCGAGATGCTCGCCCTCCGGCGTGTTCCCGACCCCGATCACGGCCAGGTCCCCCGGTACGTCGATGCGCAACCGGTGCGCCGCCCGGATCGCCGCGATCGCCGCGAAGTCCGTCGTACAGTAGAGCGCCGTCGGCCGGTCGGGCCGGTTCAGCACCGACATCGCCGCCCGATAAGCCCCCTCCGGATGCGGCTCGTACGTCGCCACCAACTCGTCCAGCACCGGTACGCCGGCCGCCGCCATCGTCCGCAGATACGCGTCGTACCGAGGCCACCCGGCCAGCTTCGACGTCAGCGCCCCGATCCGCGTATGGCGCTCCAGCAGGTGCTCGACAGCCAGATGACACCGCGGCTCCGCCCCCGACCGGATGACGTCGAACCCCTGCGGCTCGAGCACCTCGCTGAAGACGACCATCTGCACGCCCTGCGCCGCGAACGCCTCGAGATCGGCCACCAGCGACGGGTCGTCCCGGACGTGATCGATGAAGATGACATCCGGCGTCCGATTCGCCAGTACCGTCCGCCAGTCGCCGTCCGCCACGATCAGCGCGGTCTTCCCGAGCGGCTGCACGGCGGCGCTGACATCCGCCGCCACCGCCTGCGCCCACGGATCGGCCAGCACGCTCAGCGAGAGCAGCACCAGATCCGACTTCCCGGTCCGGATCGCCCGGGCAGCGTCGTTGCGCCGGTACCCGAGCCGCGCGGCCGCCTCGCGCACCCGGTCCGCGGTGTTCTCCGAGATCGTCTGGCTGCGCGGGTGTCCCGAAAGCACGTACGACACCGTGGCGATCGAGACTCCCGCCGCGGCGGCAACGGTGCGCAGCGTCGGTTTGTCGGTCATCCCCGTGGCCATGAGAGCGATTCTCTCAGCCTTTGACCGCTCCGGTGATGACGCCCTTGTTGAAGTGCCGCTGCAGGAACGGGTAGACCATCGCGATCGGCACCAGCGCGACCACGACGACCGCCATCTGCAAGGACTGCGGCTGCGGCAACGGCGTCACCCCGAGCTGGTCGGCCGACAGCGACTTGCCCTGCAGAACGTAGGTCCGCAGGATCACCTGGACCGGCCATTTGGAGGTGTCGTTGATGTAGAGCAGCGCGTTGAAGAAGGCGTTCCAGAAGCCGACCGCGTAGAACAGCCCGACCACCGCGATCACCGCCTTCGACAGCGGCATCACGATCCGGCGCAGGATGGTGAAGTCGCTCGCGCCGTCGATCCGCGCGCTCTCCAGGATCTCGGCCGGCACGTTCATGAAGAACGTCCGCATCACCACGAAGTTGAACGCGCCCAGCGCGCCCGGCAGGATCAGCGACCAGAGGCTGTCGATCAGCCCGAGCTGCTTGACGATCAGGAACATCGGGATGATGCCCGGCGCGAACAGCAGCGTGAACAGCACCAGCAGCAACACCGGGCGGCCGAACAGTACCGGCCGCGACGTCGCGTAGGCGAGCGCGATCGTGGTGAACAGCGCGATCGCCGTACCGATCACCGTGACGAACACGCTGACCCCGATCGCCCGCGCCATCAGCCCGCCACTGAACAACGTGTCGTACGCCTTGAAGGTCGGATGCGACGGCCACAGCACGTAGCCGCCGGCCTCGATGATGTCCTGGTCGCTGGCCAGCGAGGTCGAGATCACCACCATGATCGGCACGATGATCGCGAGCGCGAAGCCGCCGAGCACGACCGCCTTGATGGTCTGGTACGCCGGACTCGGGCGCTCCTTCCAGATCGGCCGTCTCATCCGTCACTCCGCTTCTGGAAGATGCCCGGCTCGCCGAGCCGGTGCGCGATCGTGTTCGCACCCCACAGCAGCAGCGCGCCGATCACGCCCTTGGCCAGTCCGGCCGCCGCCCCGCTACTCCAGTCGCCGCCGACCACGCCGGCATAGTACGTGAAGGTGTCCAGCACTTCGGCAGCGCCCGGCCCGACGGAGTCGCGTTGCAGGATGAACTGCTCGAACCCGACGCTGAGGATGTCGCCGATGCGCAGGATCAGCAGCAGGACGATGACGGTGCGCATCGACGGCAGGGTGATGTGCCAGAGCCGGCGCCAGCGACCGGCTCCGTCCGCTGCGGCAGCCTCGTACAGGGAAACGTCGACCGCTGACAGTGCCGCGAGGAAGATGATCATCGCCCAGCCGGCGTCCTTCCAGATCAGCTGGCCGACGACGAGCAGCGGGAAAGTGTCCGGGTTCGTCATGAACGGGATCGGGTCGAACCCGGCCTGCCGGAGCAGGTTGTTGACGAACCCGGCGCCGCCGAGCGACTGCTGGAAGAGCGTGATGACGAGGACCCAGGACAGGAAGTGCGGGAGGTACGCGATCGTCTGGAACGCGCGCCGGATCCTGTTGCTGACCAGGGAATCCACGATCAGCGCCATCGCCAGCGGGACGGGGAAGAACAGCACCAGCTGTACGGCCGCCAGGATGAGCGTGTTGCGCAGCGCGTCCCAGAAGTCGGGGTTGTCGTACAGGTTGAGGAAGTTCTGGATGCCGTTCCACTCGCTGTGCATGATGCCGAGGTAGGGCTGGAAGTCCTGGAACGCGACCACGTTGCCGAGCACCGGCACGTAGAAGAACACCAGGAGGAACAGCACGCCCGGCACCATCAGCACCAGCATCTGCCAGTCCCGCCTCAGCCGGACCGCGAACGGTAGCTCCGGCTCTTTGCGCCGGAGCTGTCTGGACCGGCTCAAGACTGTGTCACCGGTACGCCGGCGGGCAGCACGGCTTCGAACTCACCACGCATCTTGTCGCCGCCGCCGCTCTTCCAGCGCTTCAGCGCCCCGTCGTACGCGTCCATCTTCTGCCGGCCGGTGACGATGTCGACGATGGTGTCGCGGAACGCCGCCGTCAGCTTGGTGCCGACCTTACTGCTGGTGTCGGAGTAGGTGCCGGCGGTCGGGTTGCGCATCGCGTACTTGAGCAGCTCCTGCTCGGTGCCGTGGATCTTCTTGGTGTCCTCGGGGAACGCCGGGTTGAAGATGACCGACTCCGGCGCGGTCATGATCTGCAGCGCGCTGACCAGGCCGGGGGCCTGCTGGTTGCCCGCCGCGTTGAGGACCGGGTTCTTCTTGGCGTCGAGGGTGTACTGCTGGCCCGCGGTACCGAAGTTCTTCTGCAGGTACTCCTTGGTGCCGAACGGCGCCGAGAGATAGTTGACCAGGGCAAGGAGTTCGCGGATGCGGCCCTCGTCGGCCTTCTTGAACGGGGTGAAGCCGACCGTGCCGTAGCCCATGTCGTAGATCGGCTTGGCCTTGCCGTCATGGCCGAACGGGATCATCGTGTCGACGAACAGCGTCGGGTCGGCCGCGCGGAAGTCGGCGGTCGCGCGCGGGCCGACGACGACCTGGGCGGCGATCTGGCCGTTGACCGTCTTCGGGGTCGCGTCGGCGAGGTTGAGGTCGGGGTAGAAGACCTTGGCTGCCCAGAGCTTCGCGGCGTACTCGACGGCGGCTTTGTAGTTGTCCGTCTCGTAGAGGTGGGTCAGCGAGCGGTCCTGGTTGACCCGCCAGCCGTTCGGGGCGCCGAACCATTCGCCGAACATGTGCAGCATGTTGACGATCGCCGGCTCCAGCGCGTAGTTCGTCCCCTTGGTGAGCTCCTTGCACTTGGCGAAGAACTCGTCGGCCGTCTTGCACTGCAGGCCGCCGACCTTCGCCCAGGTCTTCGGGTTGCCCATCATCACCTGGCCGAACGGGGTGGACGGGATCGGGGCGCCCCAGATCTTGCCGTTCACGACCGCGGTCCGCCAGGAGGCGGGCTTGAGCGCGGCGAGGTTCGGATACTCCAGTACGGCGTCGCCGGCGAGGTACTTCGTGAGGTCCTGGAACTTCGCCTCGAGCATCGGGCCGACGTTGGGGATGCCTTGGTTCGGGGGCAGCCACATGAGGTCGGGCAGGTCGTCGCCGGCCAGCAAGGTGGCGAACTTCTCCGGGTAGCCCGGGTCGGTACCGATGGTCAGCTTGAGGTCGCCGCCGAGCGCCTGGTTGAGGCCCTGCCAGAACGGGTTGCTGCCCATCGGAGGCGGCGGCGTCGCGAACGTCTCGGTCAGCGCCGTCACCGCCGACTTGAGCGGCTTCTGCTGGACGCTGGCGATCGCGTTCTCGGGGAACTGCAGGAACCCCGGCTCAAGCCCCGACTCCGCCCCCGGCAACTCCGGCCGCAGCCCATCGAACGCCTTGTACGTCGGCAGCGTCAGCTCACCGGACGCCTTCGCTCCGCCACCCGTCGACCCACCATCACCACACCCGGCAAGCGTCGGCCCGAGCACCACGACACCGACCGCCGCACTACCCAGCCCGAGAAACCGCCGCCGCCCGAAGTTGCTCTCCATGTCGCCGCCTCACCTCTGCCCGTTTATGATCTGTCTCTGCGCAAACCACTCACTAACGCTCACTTAAACGTTAACCGGGACCGTAAACCCGAGGCGCACCTCGCCGCAACCCCCAACTCACCAACAGCGCCAGTCACCCGCACTTTGTGCTCCGCCTGAGCAGCTCCTCAGCAGGAGAACGCTCGAGCGGAGCACAAAGTGGGCGGTTTTACGGGGTGGCAATCGGACGGCAACGCGGGAGGTGGGTGGGGGCGGGAGAGTGAGGGTATGGAGCAGCTTCGGGCGAAGGTCAGTGCTGGGACTGCGTGTGAAGTTTGTGGGCGGATGCCTCATCCGGCCCGGTTGCGGCTGACCTTGGCCAAGTTGGCGGCGATCTTTCCGCTCGAGTTGGCCCTTCACGCGGTGATCGTGGCGGTTCATCCGCCGTATCTGGTGGCGGTCAGCTTGTTGGCGATCACGACGACCGCGTTGGCTATCTGGGTGATCGAGCCGTCGACCATGCGGTTGTTGCGGACGTGGTTGCATGCGCCTGGGCATCGGGTGCGGAGGCGGACCGAGGCTGGGTTGGAGCAGGCGCCGTCGCTGTGGCGGATCAGGGTGACGGTTGATGATCGGGCTGGGGCGTTGGAGCAGCTGACCTTTGGGCTGGCTGAGTTGGGGGCCAACATTCTTGGGCTGCACGTTCACCCGGTGCTGGACGGCGTACGGGATGAGTTGGTGGTGTCCACACCCGATGGGGTCGGGCCGGATGAGCTGCTGGAGATCGTCCGGGCGGCGGGTGGGCGCGAGGTGCATGTGTGGCCGACGACGACGCTCGCGCTGGTCGACGGGCAGACGACGGCGTTGAGTTTGTCGGCGCAGGTTGTGGCGGATCCGGCTGAGCTGCCGCACGCGGTCGCCGAGCTGCTCGGCGCACAGCTGGTCACCGACCCGAAGGCATTCCAGGGCAAACCGCTGCCGGCCGACGGCACGATCCTCAAGATCCCGTCGCCCTGGAGCGGCCTGTACGTGTTCACCCGCCCGGGTGAGCCGTTCACCCCAGCGGAGTCCGCCCGGGCGCATCGGCTTGCTGAGGTTGCCGAGACGGCCAGGACGCTCAGTCGCGGTTGGTGACCTCGAAGGCGACCACCGCGGCGGCGACGGCGACGTTCAGGGACTCGACGCCGGCATGCAGGGGGATCTGGAGGTCCTCGTCGGTGGTGACCGTGATGCCGTTGGTTTCGCCGCCCAGGACGAAGACGGCTCGGTCAGCCAGCTCTGCCTTGAAGAGCGACTGCTTCGAGCGGGCCGACAGGCCGTAGATCCGGTAGCCGGCCTCAACAAGCAGGTTGACGGCGGCCTTGGCGGTGGCGACGTTGACGATCGGCGCCTGGAAGGCGATCCCGGCCGAGGCTTTGATGACGAGCGGCCCGACATGCGGCGTACCAGCCCGCGGCAGAATCACGCCATCGAACCCCGCGCCGGTCGCAGTCCGCAGGATCATCCCGACATTGCCAGGGTTGGTGACCCCGTCCAGCAAGAACACCTTCGTCGGCCGCTTGCCCCGAGCGCGCACGAAGTCGGCCAGCGGCGTCATCCGGGGCGCGTCGACATCCGCCACCACGCCCTGATCGTGCTTGCCGTTCCCCGCCAGCCACTTCACCCGGGACGCGGTCGCCCGCTCCACCGGCGTACCGGTCCGGGACGCGGCGCGCAGGATCTCGTCCAGCGATCCGCCACCGGCGTTGTCCGCGACCACCACCTTCGCCACCGACAACGCGGGATCGTTCAGCGCCTCGAGCACCGGCTTACGCCCGAAGATGGTGATCCACTTGTCCCGGGGAGAGAGCTTCTCCCGCGCCTCCTGATCCACCGTTGTACCGTACCGCCGCCTCACTACCCGTGCGGCGGCCGGTCGCCGCGGAGCAGCGCCAGGCCGGTCACGCTGACGATCAGGAACCAGCCGCCGACCACCCAGGTGAGCCCGGTCAGCCAGGCTGGGATGTCCTCGCCACCACCGGCGATGAAGCCCAGCAGCACGATCGAGGTCAGTAGGCCGAGCGCGGGTCCGGCATCTCGCCGCGCTCGGCTGAACCCGTACGCCGCCAGGCTCAGGCCGGTCAGCACGACGCCGACCCCGATGTAGAAGATCGTCGCGTACCCGTTCGGATCGCAGACCCCCGCACCGCAGTACGCCGCTCCCGAACGGTCAGCGACGATCGGCATCAGCACGGAGAACACCGCGACCACCACCGAGCTGATCCAGCTCAACCGCCAGACGAAGGTCCGCATGGCCGTCAGCCGAGGACCGGGCGCATGAAGCTGCGGTCGTACCGGATCACGCAGCCGGTCTCGTCGCGGAACTTGTCGGCCGCGATGAAGTCCGGATGGACGCCGAACAGGGTCCGGTACTGCTCGTAGGCGGCCAGGCTCGGAAAGCTGAACAACGCCATCGCCTTGTCACTCGCCCCCTCCGACGGCAGGAAGTACCCGTGATGCGTGCCGCCGTGCTCGTTCACCAGCGCGATCCATCGCCGGCCGAACTCCTCGAACGCCTCGAGCTTGGCCGGGTCGACGACATACTCCACGACACAGGTGATCATGGTGAGAAGCCTGCCACGGGTGGGGTCAGGCGTGTTTTGGCGCGCGCCAGATCAGCGTGTTGCGCAGGTCGGTGGACGGGCGTTCGACGCTGTTGTTGTGCTTCGGCCGGTCGGACCGGCCCCACGCGTCGTCACCGAGCCACGGCGGTACGCCGAACGGCAGATCGCGCGCCGGGATGCTCGCGTAGTCGGTCTCCAGGAACTTCGGCCCGTAGTTCGGTACGCCGGGATCGCCGTCCGGGTCAGGCGTGACGATCCCACGCAACTCGGTGACGGCCGCCCGCCAGCTGTCCAGCAGCACCTTCGGGCTCCGGCTGGACGGATGCGGCACCTCGAACACCGGCACGTCGGGCCTGTTCTCCCACAGCCGCACCGCCGTCTTCGCCTGTACTCCGAACGCCACGATCGCCTGGAGCTTCGGCCCGGTGATCAGCTCGAGCAGCTTGTTGCGCCACTGCAACTGATCGGGCTCGGACAGCAACGGGATCGCGTCCTGCGCATGCGACGGCAGCAGCGCGAACGCATACGCGTTGACGAGCGTGTAGCTCGACGTCAGCCCGACCTTGCTCAGGAAGCCCTGCACCCGCTGGCCCGCGTCGCCGACCAGCGTGCGACCCGCGATCCGCTCGGTCGGCCCGGGATCGGACGCAATACCGAGCAGCCGCCCCGTACGATTCAGCCGGCCGCGATAGAAAACCGGCCCCCAGTCGTACCAGAACAACTTCCGGTACTCCGCGTAGCTCGGTAACTGCGCGAAATGCCGGGCCACCGCCATCGGCGGACCACCATCGAATTCGACCATCATCGCCACCCCCATGGACGCCCAATAGCCTACGCTCATGAAGAGCATCTGAACGGGTGCGGACCGGGGGAGGTCGAGCCGATGTTTGTCCTCAAAGGCAAGGTCGCGACATTGCGGCCGGATGGTGCAGTGTTCAACCGTGGCGCTGTGTATGTCGGCGACGACGGACTGATTGCGGCGGTGACGCCTGGGGACGCGATTCCGGCGGGGTTCGAGAATGCGCCGCGGATTACGTCGGGCGGGGTGATCTATCCCGGGCTGATCGATCTCCACAATCACCTGATGTACAACAGCCTGCCGCTGTGGACCGAGCCGAAGCGCAAAATCCCGTGGACCTCGCACAACCAGTGGGGCGGCGCGGCGTCGTACAGCGGGACCATCAGCCAGCCGGCGCGGTTGCTCGGGGCGGCGGCCGGCCGGGCGCTTCTCCGGTACGCCGAAACGCGGGCGATCGTCGGTGGTACGACGTCCATCCAGGGCAACCCGCGGGGCGCCGTACCGCCGGACAACGACCTGATCCGCAACATCGACTCCGAGAAGCTCGGGACGCACGAGGACTTCATCCGGGTCAGCACACTCGTTGCCGACAGCCCCGAAGCACTCGAGTCCTATGTGGCGGCGGTCAAACTCGGCCGTGGCTTCATCGCGCATACTGCCGAGGGGACGGACCCCAAGCTCCGCAAGGAATTCCAGCTGCTCGACCAGGTCGGCGTCGTCAAACCGCAATTGGTCGCGATCCACGGCGCCGCGCTGACAGCCGACGATCTCGCGCAACTCCACGCCGGCAACTCAAGCCTGGTCTGGTCCCCGTTCTCCAACTACTGGCTGTACGGCGCAACCGCCGACGTCAAAACCGCCAAAGCCAAGGGTGTACGTCTTTGCCTAGGCTCCGACTGGGGCCCGTCCGGCACTCGCAACATCCTCTGGGAACTCAAAGTCGCCGACCTCTGGAACAAATCCCAGCCCACCCCCGTCTTCACCGACGAGGACCTGGTCCGCCTGGCGACCTCGAATCCCGGTGAAGCCCTCTCCGGCATCTGGCCGCACCCCCTGGGCCGCCTCGAGAAAGGCGCGCTGGCCGACCTGATCGTCACCACCCCCGGCACCGACGTCTACCGCAACCTGATCAACGCCACCGAAGCCAACCTCCGCCTGGTAGTAGTCGGCGGCCGCCCCCGCTACGGCGTACGCCCGCTGATGTCGGCCCTCACTTCTACTGCAACTCCTATAACCGTCGGCCGGCTAGCCCGCGCGATCGACTACGGCGACCAAGCAATAACTTGGAAGGGTGTCCTGGCCGACCTCGAGAAGGTCCGTAAGAACCCTGCTGTCGCAGCCCAACGCGCAGCCGACGCCTTCCACGCCCTAGCCACCGCAGGCATCTTCACCGCAGGCGAAACTGGGGCGTACACCCCAGGCGCGGGAGCGGGCGCGCTGGCAGGCGGCGTTGATGCGTTCGGGGTGGATGCATTTGGGGGCGTGGGTGGTGCTGGTGGTGCATTCGTGTTGTTGCCGGACATGCCGGCGCCTGAGCTTGACGTGGCGGACCGCATGCGGCGCGGCCCCGCCGCCGAGGCGCCGCAGGCGGTCGTCGTACCGCCGCCGGAGCCGTTGACCACCGGCCCCAGCTGGTTCGACGCCGTCGACGCCAACCCGTTCCACGGAGGCCTGCTGTCAGGCCTCCGCGACTACGCCTGAAAGCCGCCCCTCAGCGAACGGGCTTGGTCGCCTTGCCGTCCAGCCACAAGGTGTTCGACTCATCGCGGTGCACCCCGGTCGAGCCGACGTGTTTGTCGCCGATCGTCGCGCCGTTCTTGATCACGTACACCAGCGCCATCGCATGCCCCCGCCCCAACCCGTACTCCTCCTTCAACCAGTCACAAACTTCCCCCGCCTTGGTCGACGGCCCCTCGAACCCCCGCCCCCGAGCCAACTCCACCAACTCCCGCGGCGTCAGCCCGGTCTTCTCCTCGATCTTGTCCAAGTACGCCTGAAACGACATCCCATTCACCTCTCACCAGGGCAACCCCACCGGCCACCACACCCCAGCGTCGAACTACCTCCCCACAAATCGACACCGCTCCACAAACATTTCGCAGTGGAGGAAGGTCAGCTCCTGCGAGCCAACCGGATCACCTGGCTTGCGTAGTCGCCGGTGAGGGTGAGCAGTAGCCCGTGCGACATCAGCGCCGCGCCCGACAGTTCGACGCCGCCGTCGACCCGGTAGACGGCGTCAGACTCCAGACCGCGCAGCGACAACGGTCGCGGGAGGCTGTCGAACTGTTGGGCCTCTTGGTAGGCCAGTACGACGGCCTCACCGCGATCCGCCGACACGTACTGCACAGCTGACAACGAACGACCCGGCACCCCCAACCGGTACTGCGTCCCATGCTGTACCAGCGGCCGGATGGCCTTGTACTGCGCGACAAGCTCCCGCGCCAGCGTCAACTCATCCGAACTCCAGGCAGCCAGGTCGCCGCCGATCCCCAGCACGCCGGCCATCGCCACATGGAAGCGATACTCCAGCGGCACCGAAATGCGCTTGTTGATGAAGGACGGCTGATCCGTCACCCAGCAAGCCATCGTCCGCGCCGGATACACCTGGCTGAACCCGTGCTGAATAGACCGCCGGTCCAAAGCATCCGTGTTGTCCGACACCCAGAACTGATCCGACCGCGCCATCATCCCGAAGTCGACCCGCCCACCCCCACCCGAGCAAGCCTCGAAAGCGACCTCCGGATGCTTCTCCCGCAACACATCGAGAATCGCATAAACAGCGGTCACATGATCGAACCAAAGCCGCCCCACCGACTCGGGCGACGACGGCCAGCCGGCATCGGCGAACGGCCGGTTCATATCCCACTTCACGAACTGCAGATCATGCGCCGACAGCAACGAATCCAGCTCCTGCAGCACCCATTGCGCCACCTCCGGCCGCGCCAGGTTCAGCACCAACTGATTCCGCATCAACGCCGGCTCTCGCCCGTCGAACCGATACACCCACTCGGGATGCGCCCGATAAAGCTCCGAGTCCGGATTCACCATCTCCGGCTCCACCCACAACCCGAACCCCATCCCCAGCTCGTGCACCTCAGCGATCAACGGCTCCAAACCCCGAGGAAACCGCTCCCGCGAAACCCACCAATCCCCCAGCCCAGCCGCATCCGAGGACCGCCCCCCGAACCATCCGTCATCCAGCACGAACAACTCGCACCCCAGCGAGGCCGCCTGCCGAGCCAACCGAAGCTGCCCAGCCTCCTCCACCGCAAACCCGGTCGCTTCCCAAGAGTTGAACAACACCGGCCGATCCTCACCAGCCCGCGGCAACACCTGCCCCAACGCATACGCATGCCACATCCGGCTCACCCCGCCAAAGCCGGCCAAGCTGAACAACCCCGAACTAACCGGCGTCTCCAGTACCTCCCCCGCCGCCAACCGCCGCGGCCCAAACCCCTCATGCCCCCACCCGAACAAGACCTGCGCCGGCTCATCCAACTCACGCTGCGCCAGCAACCGCCAAGACCCACTCCAATGCAGCGCGGCGCTGTAAACCCCACCAAAGTCCTCAGTCGCCGACCCGTCATCAACAGCGAACCAAGGATTCGCGTGATGCGAAGTAGTCCCCCGCCGGCTCTCCAGCACGAACCGCCCATCGGCCAACTCGACCCGCCGGAGCAGGGTCTCCGCAGCCCACCGCCCGGTCAAATGCGAGAGCCGATGCCGCTCCCATTCCGGCATCACCCAAGCCGCCGAGTCGAACCGATGGACGTCCACCACCCCGGGCCCGTTGCGCAACGAGGCCCACCGATCAATCACGTCCGTGTCCTCATACACCCGGTAGTGCAAGCTCACTCTCACCTCGTACCGCCGTACGTCGAACAACAACTCCAGGTGGTGCTCGTCATGCACCACATGCCCCGCCAACCTCCACTCCGTACTCCGGACAGCCCCCGCAAACTCCAACGACAAGGCAGCCCGCCCGAACTGCAGCCGCCCCTCCAGCGGGTACTCCTCATGCCCGTTGGCCGCCGACCGAAAGCTCGGCCACTCACCGGCCAGCCGCGATGCCATCCCGCGAGCCAGCACGTCGACATCAGCCGACGAGATCCGAGGACCCCAATAGCAGTGCAGCGGAATGTCGTCGGCCCCGCAGTACGCCGCGTACGTAGTACCCGGCGTCTGCAGCACCAGCACCCCGTCGGTGAAGCTGACGCTCACTTGACCGCCCCCGCCGTGAGCCCTGCGACGAACTGCTTCTGCAGCGCCACGAAGAACAGCAGCACCGGCAACGAGGCCAGGAACGAGAACGCGTAGAGCGTGCCGAAGTTCGTCGAGTACTCCCCGACGGACCGGTAGACGCCGACTGTCACGGTGGTACCTGCTTCCGGGCCGAGGATGATCAGTGGACTGAGGAAGTCGTTCCAGACCCAGACGCCGAGGAAGATCAACACGCTGGCCGCGGCCGGCCGCAGCGTCGGGAAGACGACCTGCCAGAACAGCCGGAACCGGCTCGCGCCATCGATGCTCGCCGCCTCCTCCATCTCCACCGGTACGGTCCGGATGAAGCCGGCGAAGACGAACACGCCGAACGGCAGGTAGTACCCGACGTTGCTGCACACCACGCCCGCGACCGAATTCATCAGCCCGGCAAAACCGAGCACCTGCGTGATCGGCTGCAGGATCACGGCCGGCGGAATCATCAACCCTGACAGCAACATCAGCATCGCCGGCTTCGTCCACCGCGCCTTCGACCGGACGAGATAGTGCGCCAGCATCGCCGAGAGCAGCGTCAGCAACAGCACCGAGAACACGGTGATCTGGATGCTGTTGAGCAGCGCAGACCAGTACAGCCCGTCCTCACGCCCGAGTACCGCGCCCAGGTTCGCGCCCGTCGGCGGCAAGGGCAGGCCGAGCGGCGACGACTGGATCTCGCCGGCGGGCTTGAGCATCCCGGTGATGAGCCGGTAGACCGGGAAGAAGAACACGGCGGCCAGGACGATCGCGCCGACTGGCCGCAACACCTCGAGGCGATCCCTCACAGCTGCACCTCACGACGCTGCAGCAACCGCAGCACGATCCCGCTCAGCAGCACGATGATCGCCAGCATCACCGTCGCCTCGGCCGCGGCGAACCCGATCCGGTCGCCGCGGACGCCCTTCTCGATCACGTCGAAGGCGATCGACGCCGTCGTGTTGCGACCCGGGCCGCCGTTGGTCAGTACCAGGATGTGCTCGTAGACCTTGAAGCCGCTGATCAGCAGCATCACCGTGTTGATCGTCACCGCCGGCGCGATCATCGGCCACGTCACCGACCGGAACCGCCGCCACCAGCCGGCGCCGTCCACGGTCGCTGCTTCGTACAACTCCTTCGGTACTGCGTTCAGCCCGGCTAGGTAGACGACCACACAGAAGCCGAGCAACTGCCAGCACAGGATCCCGCCGATCGAGAACAGCGCCATCCCCGGATCCGCCAGCCACGGCCGGAGCAGGTTCTGCCACATGACGCTGACCACGATGCCGCTGAGGATGACCGGGGTGAAGAACACCGAGCGCAGCAGCCGGTAGAGCAGCGTGTCGCGGTTGAGCAGCAGCGCGAGCGCCAGACCGAGTACGTTCGGCACGATCACGACGATCGCGGTGACGACGAAGGTGTTCTTCAGCACCAGCCAGAACTGGTCGTCCTGCGCCAGCCGGTGGAACTGGTCGAGCCCGACGAAGTGAGTCGCCGGAGCGAACCGGTTCCGGTCGGTGAAGCCGAGGACGACGGTCCAGACGATCGGTACCAGCACCAGGCCGGCGTACAGGAGCAGCCCGGGCAGGGCGAAGCCGGAGAACTCGCGAGCACGCCGCAGCATGGTCAGCCTCTCACTTGAGTGCGGCGTATTCCTTGTCGAGCTTGGTGATCACCGTGTGGGCGTCCGACTTCCCGGTCAGCAGCTCGACGGCGAGTTGCTGGACCGGCACGGTCAGATCGGCCGGCAGCCCGTTGTCGCCCTGCTCGATCGAGAGCGCCGGAGTGACCGTCTGGTCCTTGACCGCCTGGTTGTAGATCGCCAGCGTCTGCTGGAACAGCGGTCCCATGTCGGCCGGCGGCTGGTACCCGGCGACCGTGTTGAAGGTGCCGTCGGCCTTGGTGAAGGCGTCCGACGTCTCCTTGTCCTTGGTCCACTCGAGCGCGAACTTCTTCGCCAGCTCGACGTTGTCCGCCTTCGCGCTGACACTCAGCCCGCCACCGGTCAGCGTCGGCACCACCGCCTTGCCGTCGTCGGACGGCCACGCGAACACCCCGACGGCGAACTTCGGCTTGTCGTTGTCGGCCGACGTCGCGAACCACGACCCCATCGGGTACATCGCCGCCGACCCGGCCCGGAAGGCCTTCTCGTGATCGGCGTACGACCGGCTGGTGCCCTTCGGATCCAGGTAGCCGAGCTCGGCCAGCTGCGCGACCTTGCCGGTCGCCTTCACGAACAGCGGATCGTCGAACGTCTTCGACCCGTCGGTGATCTCCTTCGAGAACCCCGGATCGCTCAGGTAGACATCGGTACCGACCGTACCGACCCAGGTGTACATGCTGGCGAAGGTGTCCTGCCCGCCACCGCCGACGGCGATCGGGGTGATACCGGCCGCCTTCAGCTTGGCGCAGGCCGTGAGGAGTTCGGTCCACGTCTTCGGCGGTGCGGTGATACCGGCCTTCGTGAAGTCGGCCTTGTTGTAGTAGAGCAGCGACTGCGGCTGCGCGTTCGTCGGCAGCTGGTAGACCTTGCCCTTGATCGCTCCCGACTCGGGGCTGGCGAAGTCCTTCAGCTCATCCTTGCTGAAGTCCGCCAGCTGGCCGCCCTCGGCGAAGCCCTGCGGGTTGACCGCGAGCATGATGTCCGGCAGCTGGCCCGAGCTGGCGAGCTGTTTGGCGTACGTCGTCCGGTCGATGTTCGGCGTGACGAGCTTCTTGATCTTGACGCCCGGGACCTTCTGGGAGACCCGGGCGATCGCGGAGTCCCACAGCGCGGCCGGCAGGTTCGGCGTCTCGAAGGTGAGCATGGTCAGCTCGACGTCGCCGCCCGCCGCGCTCTCCTTCGCCTTGCCGCCACTCGTACAACCGGCGAGCGCTACTGTCAGAAGGGTCGCCACGGCGACCGCCTTGTTCCACCGTGCTGCCATGAGCGGACCTCCGGGCCAGCAGATACAATAAGCAAGTCAGTTAGCAATATCGACGCCGTGAGCATAAGGACGAGATCTCGGATGAGTCAAGACACCAGAGCGGGCGGACGGCTGGGCGACTCGTCGTTGCTGCGCAGACTCAACCTCTCCGCGGCCCTGAGCGCCTTCGTGAACGCGCCCAGCCTGACCCTGCGCGAGCTCCGGGTGGTGGTCGGCGTCTCCCGCCCGACCGCCGAGGACCTGCTCGCCGAGTTGCTCACCGAGGGACGCGTCGAGGAGACGGCACCACCTCGGACGGCGACCGGCCGCAGCGCCGGCCGTCCTGCTCGGCACTTCAGGTTCCGGGCGGAGTCCGGCTATGTCAGCGGCATCGACATCGGGGCACACAAGGCGATGGCCGTCGTCACCGATCTACGCGGCAACACGTTGGCCAGCCGGCGGGTAGAGCTGGATCCCAACCTGCCCGCGACCGAGCGGCTGCAGGCTGCGATCGACACCACGAAGGCCTGCTGGGCCGATGCCGAGCTGGAGCCCACCGCGATCACCGGCATCGGCTGCGGCATCACCGGAACACTGAGGGCAGCCGAGGGCGTGTCCGACGTACGGGTCGGGCCGGTCGGATCGGGGCTGGCGCCGTACTCACTGCCTGGATTCACCGAGGTCGATGTCGCGAAGGCCTTGTCCGACGGGCTCGGCAAGCCCGTCGCGGTGGCCAACGACGTGAAGCTCGCCGCGCTGGCCGAGCACTGGAAGGGTGCGGCGCAGGAGCACCGGGACATCGTCTACATGTTCGCCGGACATCGCGCGGGCGCCGGCGTACTGATCGATGGGCAGGTCCATCAGGGCCGGCACGGCGCCGCCGGTGAAATAGGAGCCCTGCCGATGCTCGGCTGGGAGGCTGCGGTCGACCGGCTGCATGCCCGCGGAGCCGCGCTCGCTGCCGAAGCCGGAGCTTCCGCGGGCCGCGAAGGTGAGTTCGTGATCGCGTCAGCCGCCCTGCAGGATCCCGAGAGTCTGGCCGTGCTGATCGAGTTCGCCGAGGTACTGGCGCGCGGCGCGGCCGTCCTCGCACTGGCCGTCGACCCCGAGGTCGTCGTCCTGGGCGGCGGTATGTCCCGCGGCGGCGCGATCATCGCCGAGCCGTTCCGGCGCGAACTGGCCAAGCTGACCCTGGTCCCGCTCGAGGTGGTCACCTCGACGATGGGCGCCGACTCGGTCGCCCTCGGCGCGGCCCGGATGGCCCTCGACTCGGTCTTCACCGACCTGCTCACCGTCCCCGGCAGCTGACCGCAGAAATAGGCAGTCTATTTGTCATTATCAAGCCGACGAGGGCTGTGCGAGGCTTGGTCCTGCGAGTCACCGACGGAAGGATATTCAGGATGACGAACGACGCCGGGATCCGGCCCGAGGTCGCGCCCTCGGGGCCGGGCTGTGTCGAGTGCACCGACCGCGGCGGCTGGTGGTTCCACCTGCGCCGCTGCGCCGAGTGCGGGCACATCGGCTGCTGCGACAGCTCGCCCGAACAGCACGCCAGCGCGCATGCCGCGGAGACGGGCCACCCGATCATCCAGTCCTTCGAGCCGGGCGAGGACTGGTTCTGGAACTACACCACCGAGGAGATCGTCGAGGGCCCCGAGCTCGCGCCGCCGGTGAACCACCCGGTTGACCAACCGGCGCCCGGCCCGCAGGGCGCAGTACCGGCCGACTGGGTGCAGCACATCCACCAGTAGGGAATGTCCACCCCCTGATCCCTGTTGCGAAGATCATGAAGGTTCGAAGGTCTCTACGTTCACTCAAGTCGAAACCCGGCGCCCAGGTGGTCAAACGCGGCAAGAGGGTCTACGTCATCAACCGCAAGAGCCCGCATCTCAAGGCTCGCCAAGGCTGATCCACTCTTTGATCCCCGGCATCTGCCGGGGATCAATGGTGTGCCCACCCGCGAACCCCCGCACCTCGACGTCAGCGTCTTTCAGCCTGAGATTGCCGGCGAGAGTCTGGGTCTGTCCGGCCGTCGCCATCGGGTCGCGGTCGCCGTTGACGATCAGCACCCGCTTGCCCTTCAGACTGTGGTCCGACGGCCCGGTATCCGCGAAGGGCACCATCGCGCCCATCAGTACCGCACCAGCGAGCGACTCCGGATGGCGAAGGAGCAGGGCAGAGGCCATGTTGGCGCCGTTGGAGAAGCCGACAGCAAGCCAGGACCCCGCCGGTACGCCGTACTTCCCCTCCGACTCGGTCAGAAACTCGGCCAGCTCATCGGCCCGCGCCCGCAGGTCGTCCTCGTCGAAGACGCCCTCCTCGAAGCGCCGGAAGAAGCGCGGCATCCCGTGCTCCAGCACGGTCCCTCGCGGCGACAGCACCGGCGACGACGGCGACAGCTGAGCCCGCAACGGCAACAGTTGCTCCTCGTTGCCCCCGGTGGAGTGCAGGAGCAGTAACGGCGGCGTACCGGTGCCCGGCAGCCAGACGTGCGGCCGGTCACTCATCGATCGGAGGGGCCGGCAGCCGGAGCGCCGGCAGCGAGTTCTGGATCTGCTCGCGATTCGGCTCGAGCCAGGGCGGCAGCTTGAGGTGCTGCCCCAGCTCCAGCAGCGGCTCGTCCACGGTGAAGCCGGGCTGATCGGTGGCGATCTCCAGCAACACCCCGCCCGGCTCGCGGAAGTAGATCGACGTGAAGTACTGCCGATCGAGGATCTCCGTCACGTGGATCCCGGCCTCCAGCAGCTGCAGCCGCCACTGCGCCTGCGTCTCCTGATCCGGCGCCCGGAACGCGATGTGATGCACAGTCCCAGCCGCCTGGAACCCGCGAGACTCCTTGCTGGGCAGGACATCCACGGCAGTCCCCTGCTGGCCGCCACCCATCACCAGCCGCGTGCGGTCCGACGTGTTGTGCCCGTACTCCATCCCGAGCATCCCGGCCAGCATCTGCTCGGTCGGCTCCAGCTCGGCCTCGGTCATCGTCACCGAGTACAACCCTCGAACAGCACTGTCAGCCGGTACGGCGGCAGCCCCGTCCCACCCCGACCGCGTATCGCCGTCCGACGCGACCAGCTCGATCACCAACCCATCGGGGTCGCGGAACCGGAGTACCTCCTCGTCGGACCGCGTGACCGGGTCGTCCGCATCGACGCCGAGTTCCTTGAGCCGCTTCTGCCACCAGCCGAGCGCCTCCGGCGGAATGCTGAACGCCGTCGCGGTCGTCATCCCGGTGCCCTGCTGACCGGACTCGGCGCCGGGCCACGCGAAGAACGTGAGCAGCGTGGAGGGGTTGCCGGACTCGTCCCCGTAGTACAGGTGGTACCGGTCGGGGGCGTCGAAGTTGACGGTCTGCTTCACCAGCCGCAGGCCGAGCACCGACGTGTAGAAATCGACGTTGCGTTGCGGATCCTCCGCGATGGCGGTTACGTGGTGCAAACCATGCGGTGCGAGTGCGGCAGACATCAGCTCATTCCTCTCCGTCCCGGGTTAGCTTGACCATATGCCTGACTATCCCGCGTCGATCGCCGAAACGGACCACATCGAGCCGGTACCACGCCGGATCCGGGCAATGCTCGGCTCCCAGGTCGTACTGGACACCACCCGAGCCGTTTACCTCTGGGAATGGCCCAACTACCCGCAGTACTACATCCCGCTCGCCGACGTCGCTCCCGATGTCCTCGTCGACGAGGACCACCCACAGAAACTGAAGCGCGGTACTGCGAGACGCCACGCCCTCCAGGTCGGCGACATCCACCGCCCCGCCGCCGCCCGCGTCTACGGCGACGACGCGATGAGCGGGCTGACCGGCATGGTCCGCTTCGAGTGGGCATCCCTGGACGCGTGGTTCGAGGAGGACGAGCAGGTCTTCGTCCACCCCCGCAACCCGTACACCCGGGTCGACTCCCTGCGCTCGACCCGCCACGTACAGGTCTCGCTCGACGGCCTGGTGCTGGCCGACTCGTCGTCGACCGTGATGGTCTTCGAGACCGGCCTTCCGACCCGGTACTACTTCAATCGCACCGAGGTCGACTTCACCCACCTGGAATGGTCCGACACCGAAACCGCCTGCCCGTACAAAGGCAGGACCACCGGCTACTGGTCCGTCCGCTCCGGCGACACCCTCCACCCAGACCTCGCCTGGACCTACGACTTCCCCACCCTTGCCCTGCAACCCATCGCCGGCCTGATCGCCTTCTACAACGAGAAGGTCGACCTCGCGATCGACGGCGTCCCGATCGAGCGCGTCGTCACGCACTTCTCCTAGTTCACGGCGGCGAAGAAGTCCGCGGCCGGGATGGTGAAGTTGAGCAGAGCGCCCTCCCGGTGGGTGGCCGCGGTCGGCCAGCGGCGGCGGACCATCCTCAGCACCCTGTCGTTCACGGCGCTGACCATGACGACGAACTGAGCCGCGCCCGAGGCGATGGCATCGTGCGCGGCCGCGGTCAGCATCCGTACGCCGAGGCCGCGCCGCTGCTCCGGTTCCGCGACGATCAAGGCCAGCTCGGCCGTCGGGACGGTGGCGCCGTTGACCCATGCCCACATCGCGTGGCCGACCACCTCGCGGTCGCGTTCGGCGACCCAGGCCGCGCCGTTCGGGCAGACCAGTTGCTGCACCAGCGCCGGCCGCGGCGGCTTGCCGATCGCCGTCTGGAATCGCATGTACAGGCTGAAATCGGGCATGCCGTCGAGCATTCCCGACAGCGACTCCACGTCGGCGTCACCGGCTCGCCGGAGTACGAGCTGATCCGCCTCGACCACCTGAGTCTGATTCACGGATTCAGCTTCCATCGGGTTGGCTGAGTCTGTCAAGTAGACGTAGCCTGGGTTTCATGAGCACCCAGGCGGCGGTACCGGAGGCCATGCACTGGTCGACCGAGAACTGCACGATCTCCCGCACGATGGAGATCCTCGGCGAGAAGTGGACGTTCCACGTCCTGCGGGAGGTGTTCGTCGGGGTCCGCCGGTTCGAGGACATCCGCGCCCGCGCCAACATCCCCCGCCAGGTCCTCACCGACCGGCTGACCGCCCTGATCGACCGCGGCCTGCTCCGCCGCGAGGCCTACCGCATCCCCGGCCAGCGCGAACGGTACGAGTACCGCCTCACCCAGGCAGGCCTCGACCTCTACCCGGTGATGGTCGCCCTAGTCCAGTGGGGCGACCAGTACCTCCCCATGGATGCCGGCCCACCCCTGCTCCCCGAACACCGCGGCTGCGGCGAACGGGTGGAGGTAGTCCTCCGCTGCGAGGGCGGCCACACGCCAACTCCTCGCGAGGTCGCCTTCCGCCCAGGACCGGGCGCGACCCCACGAGAGGTCAGCTAACAGGAACGCGAGCCAACTCAGCAGTTGAGTCTCGGACGATCAAACGGGTCGCCAGCTCCACATGATGGGAGTCGACCTTTTCGCCCGCCGCCAACTGCAACGCAGTACGAAGCGCGACCGCGCCCATCTCGCGCAGCGGCTGCCGGACGGTCGTGAGCTGCGGCGAAGCGAGGCGGGCGACCTGCGTGTCGTCGAACCCGATCACGCTGAGGTCCTCAGGTACCCGCAGCCCACGAGCGCGCGCCGCCTCCATCACACCCAGCGCGGTCTCGTCGCTGCCCGCGAAGATCGCCGTCGGCGGCTCCGGCAGATCGAGCAGATCGGCCCCACCCGCCAGCCCGTCCTCGTACAGGAACTCGCGAAGCCACACATAGTCCTTCGGCACCGGGACCCCCGCCGCCTCCATCGCGCCCCGGAACCCGTTCAGCCGCGCCTGATTGCACCCCGAACTGGGCGGCCCACCCAGATAGGCGATCCGCCGATGCCCCAGCGACAACAGATGCTGCGTCGCCGCCATCCCACCCGCGAAGTTCGTCGAGCCCACACTCGTCACATCAGGCTGCGCGATGCTGATCGGATCGACGACCACCAAAGGCAGCCGAGCCCGCGACAACGCCGCCAGGTCCGCGTCGGTCAGCTCGCAGGTGATCCCGATCGCCGCCCGCCGCCCGGTCGCCGTCAACTCCCGGATCCAGGGAGCCGCCCGCCCGCTACTCCGGTTCGCGTGCGGATGCGACCCCACCACGACGTCCACATCAGCCGCCTGGCCGGCCTCGACGACCCCCTGGATCACCTCGACCGAGTAGCTGTTGAGAAACCCCTGGTAGAACAACTCGACGGTGATCCGCTCGACCTGCTCCGGCCGGCGCCCGATGTACTCGTGCTCGCGGAGCAGCTCCTGCACCCGGGCACGCGTCGACTCGGACACATCGCTGCGCCCGTTGAGCACCTTGGAGACCGTCGCGACCGACACTCCAGCAGTGGCGGCGACGGTGGCCAGCGTGACCCGACCGCTCAAGCGTTCCTCCTCACCACAACAGGGGTGACCATCGTACGATCGTGGCCCACCACGCGCGTCTCACCAACGACCCGCACGGCAGCGCGGCACGGCAGATCGGCCGACGAGGTCCCCACCAGTACTTCGAGCTCGCCCGCCTCGACTATGCGGCGCAGATCTGCCCCACTGTAAGCCGTCCGGTCCGCGTCCACCTCGAACGCCACCTCCACCACCTCGCCCGGATCCAGCGACACCCGCGCGAACCCGGTCAGCAACTTCAACGGCCGAGCCACCTGCGCCACCACGTCGTGCAGGTAGAGCTGCACCACTTCATCACCCCGCCGCTCGCCTGTGTTGCGCACCTTCACCGTCGCGACAAAGGAGCCGTCCGTGGCGATCTCTTCCGCGCTGAGCTCCAGCCCGGAGACCTCGAAGGTCGTGTACGACGAGCCGTACCCGAACGGATACAGCGGCACAGCCTCCAGCCCGCTGATGCCCGCGCTCTCCACACTCCCGAGCGCCGGCTGCAAGTACGTGCCCGGCTGCCCGCCCACGTGCCGCGGAATCTGCACCGGCAACTTCCCGCCAGGCACCACCCGCCCGCTCAGCACCCCGGCGATCGCGGCCCCACCTTCCTGCCCAGGAAAGAACGCCTGCACCAACCCAGCAGCTCGCCCTGCGATCTCACCCAACGCGTAAGGCCGTCCAGACACGACCACCACGACTACCGGCGTACCGGTCTCAAGCAAGGCATCGACCAGCTCAGCCTGTACGCCGGGCAGCCGCAAATCCTCCGCATCGCACCCTTCACCAGACGATCCCTGCCCGAAGAGCCCGGACAGATCCCCCACACAAGCAATCACCACGTCCGCCTCACGCGCAGCCTCGACCGCCGCGGCGAACCCGGACCGATCGTCCCCGAGCACAGCGCTCCCCTGCTCGTAGACGCATCCGGTGATCTCGTTGCTCAAGGCATCGAAAAGCGTCGGCACCGAGATCCCCATCCCGCGCTCCGGATAGCGCGGCAACACGTGATTCGGGAACGCGTAACACCCCATGAACGTCCGCGGATCACCCGCGCACGGCCCGACCACCGCGACCCGCCGCGGCGCAAGGCGATCCAGCGGCAGCGCCGTACCGGCGTCGAGCAGAACCACCGACCGCTCGGCGATCTCCAACGCCAGCGCGCGATTCTCGGCCGAGTCGAAATCACAAGAACCAACCGAGCCCTCCGGAGTCCACGAAGGATCGAGCAGTCCCAACTGCACCTTCTGCAGCAGGACTCGACGAGCAGCCCGATCGATCAGCTCCTCCGAGAGCTCCCCCGATTCGACGCGCTCGATCAGCCCCGCGCCGAACCCGATCGTGTCCGGCAACTCGACATCGGTGCCCGCGGCAAGCGCCAGCGCCCCGGCGTCCTCAGCCGTCGCCGCCACCCGATGCATGCTGGCCAGGAACGGCACCGCCCAGTAGTCCGACACCACGGTTCCCGCGAAACCCCACTCGTCGCGCAACACCTGCGTGAACAGCCACGAGTCGGCTCCAGCCGGCAGGCCGTCCAGATCGGCGTACGAGGTCATCACCGAGCCGGCCTCGGCCGAGGCGAGCGCCATTTCGAAGGTCGGCAGGATGACGTCGAGCAGCTCCCGCCGCCCGATCGACACCGGCCCATGGTTGCGCCCGGCCCGCGAGGCGGAGTACCCGGCGAAGTGTTTCAGCGTCGCGATCACCCCGGCGCTCTGCAGCCCGCGCACATACGCAGACCCCAACATCCCTACCAGATAAGGGTCTTCACCCAACGTCTCCTCGACCCGGCCCCACCGATAGTCGCGCACGACGTCGAGCACCGGCGACAACCCTTGATGCACGCCGGCCGCGGCCATGTCCCGCCCGATCGCCGCCGCCATCCGCTCGACCAGCTCTGGATCGAATGTCGCACCCCAAGCCAGCGCCGTCGGATAAACGGTCGCCCCATAAGTCGTGAACCCGGTCAAACACTCCTCATGCACCAACGCCGGTACGCCGAGCCGCGACCGGTCGAGCACCACGCGATGCTGGCGAAGCAGCTCCGCCTTGCCCTCGTAGACCGAGAGCGGAACGCTGCCCCAGACCCGGGTGAGGTGACCGAGGCCGTGCCGGCTCGCCTCCGCCAGCGGGACGGATCCACCCGCGGTGAAGACGTCCTGCATCGGCGCGACGTTGAGCTGCTCTTCGGCCGGCTTCTCGGTCTCGGCCATGTCGTTGCCGACCCAGCGACTACCGAGCTGACCGACCTTCTCCGCCAGCGTCATCGCCTGCAGCAACAACTCGGCCCGCTTCTCAGCCGGAAGACTGAGATCGCGCCACTCTCGGTTTTCGAAATGTTTCGACACTGCAGACCCGTTCATAACGCTTAATCTCACCCACAAATGCAGCGTATTCAAGGTCTTGACAGCAATACTCCCGAAATCTACGTTACGAAACATGACGACCTCACGGCGCAACTTCCTTCGCCTGACCGCCGGCAGCGCCGCGATAGCGGCCGGACTCTCGGCGTGCGGCACCTCCGGCCCCAAGAGCTCTGGCAGCTCCTCCGAAGCGGGCGCGACCGGTTCCGGCGCGACCTACTGGTTCCTCACCGGTCAGCCCCAGCAGGCGATCCGCGAGGCGCAGGTCAAGCGGTTCAACGACGCGAACCCGGACACCAAGATCAAGACCACCGAGTTCCAGAACGACGCGTTCAAGCAGAAGATCAAGACCGCCATCGGGGCCGGCCAGGGCCCGACGCTGATCTGGGGCTGGGGCGGCGGCGGTTTGAAGGCGTACGTCGAAGCGGGCCAGGTCGAGGACCTGACCGACTGGCTCAACAAGGACCAGGCCGCGCTGAAGGAGTCGATCTTCCCGTCCGCCTTCACCGCGGCGACCGTCAACGGCAAGATCTACGCGGTACCGGGCGAGACCGTGACGCCGATCGTGCTGTTCTACGACAAGCGCGCGTTCGAGCGGATCGGCGCCGAGCCGCCGAAGTCGTGGCAGGACATCATGTCGCTGGTGCCCAAGTTCAACGAGAAGGGCATCGCGCCGTTCTCGCTCGGCGGGCAGTCGCGCTGGACCAACATGATGTGGCTGGAGTTCCTGTTCGACCGGATCGGCGGCGCCGAGGTCTTCCAGAACATCTTCGACGGCAAGGCCGACGGCTGGTCCGACCCGTCCGCGCTGAAGGCGCTGGAGGAGATGCAGAACCTGATCAAGGCGAACGGCTTCATCAAGGGCTTCTCGTCCATCACCGCCGACTCCAACGCCGACCAGGCCCTGCTCTACACCGGCAAGGCCGCGATGATGCTGCACGGCGCCTGGACCTACGGCGGTATGAAGGCCTCCGGCAAGGACTTCGTCACCGGCGGCCACCTCGGCTACATGAACTTCCCGCCGTACGAGGGTGGCAAGGGCGACCCGAGCGACACCGTCGGCAACCCGGGTCAGTACATGTCGATCTCGTCCAAGGCGAGCCAGGCCGACAAGGACATCGCGAAGAAGTTCATCGCCAACAACACCCTCGACGACGCCACCGTGGACGCCTGGGTGAAGTCCGGCAGCATCCCGGTCGTGAAGAGCGCGAAGGACAAGCTCTCCTCGATCACGGACAAGAACGACTCCGAGTGGCTCAACTTCGTCTACGACACCGCGGCGAACGCGAAGAACTTCGCCCAGTCCTGGGACCAGGCGCTCAGCCCGGCCGCGGCCGAGACGCTGCTCGACAACATCGCCAAGCTCTTCCAGCTGTCGATCTCGCCGCAGCAGTTCGCGGACAGCATGAACGGGGTGATCGGCAAGTGACGGCTGCCGCTCCGACCGTCGCAAAGGTCGCCGGGCGGACGACCTCGCAGGCCGGCCGGAGCGGTTCGGTCGCGTGGATGGCCCTCCCCGCCCTCGCGATCTTCACGGTGTTCGGGGTCGTCCCACTGGTCGGGGTGCTGCTGCTCAGCTTCGCCCAGTGGGACGGTCTCGGCGCCATCCACACCGCCGGAATCTCCAACTGGCGTTCGGTTCTCAGCGATCCGGCGCTACCGCACTCGCTGTTCGTGACGTTCGAGATCATGATCCTGTCCTGGGCGGTGCAGACGCCGATGAGCCTGCTGCTCGGCGTCTTCCTGGCCGGCCGCCAGCGATACCGGGCCCTACTCGCGGTCCTGTACTTCGTCCCGCTACTGCTCAGCTCGGCCGCGATCGCCATCACCTACAAGGCGTTGCTCGACCCGAACTTCGGCCTCGGCGCCGGCCTGCACCTCGACTTCCTCGCCCAGGACTGGCTGGGCAAGTCCAACCTCGCGATCGGCGTGGTGATCTTCGTCGTCTCCTGGCAGTTCATCCCGTTCCACTCGCTGATCTACCAAGGCGGCGTCCGGCAGATCCCGACCACCATGTACGAGGCCGCCTCGATCGACGGCGCGGGCCGGGTCCGGCAGTTCTTCTCCATCACGCTGCCGCAGCTCAAGTACACGATCATCACCTCGTCGACCTTGATGGTGGTCGGTTCGCTGACCTTCTTCGACCTGATCTTCGTGCTCACCGCGGGCGGCCCTGGTGATGCCACCCGGGTGCTCGCGCTGGACATGTACAAGCGCGGCTTTCAGGCGAACCTGATGGGTCCGGCCAGCGTGATCGCGGTGCTGCTCGTGCTGATCGGCCTCGCGCTCGCCCTGCTGCTGCGCAGACTCGGCGGCAGCACGACGGCCAGCCAGCAGGAAGGTGCCTGAGATGCGGTTGATCCGGCGGAACTGGCTCGGCGGCGCGGCCGGCTGGCTGTGGCTGGTGATCGTGCTGATCCCGCTGTACTGGATCGTCGTCACCAGCTTCAAGGACCAGGCCGGCTTCTTCACCCAGAACCCGTTCGCGCTGCCGGCCGATCCGACCACCGAGAACTACAAGCTGGTGATCGAGTCCGACTTCCCGCGGTACTTCGTGAACAGCGTGATCGTCACGGCCGGCACGATCCTGCCCGCGGTCGCGATCGCCTTCATGGCGGCGTACGCGATCGTCCGGGGCGCCGGCAGCCGTTTCCTGGCCGGTGTCAACGGGCTGTTCCTGATGGGCCTGGCGATCCCGCTGCAGGCGACGATCATCCCGGTCTACCTGCTGATCATCAAGATGCATCTGTACGACAGCCTGCTGGCGATCATCCTGCCGTCGATCGCGTTCTCGATCCCGCTGTCCGTCCTGGTGCTGACGAACTTCATCCGCGACGTGCCCAAGGAGCTGTTCGAGTCGATGCGGGTCGACGGCGCGACCGAGTGGGGCATGCTCCGCACCCTCGCGCTGCCGCTGACCCGGCCCGCGCTCGTGACGGTCAGCATCTACAACGGCCTCGGCGTCTGGAACGG
Source organism: Kribbella ginsengisoli (assembly GCF_039537185.1). Classification (NCBI taxonomy): domain Bacteria; kingdom Bacillati; phylum Actinomycetota; class Actinomycetes; order Propionibacteriales; family Kribbellaceae; genus Kribbella; species Kribbella ginsengisoli. The sequence goes on from NZ_BAABAA010000013.1 coordinate 320,111, forward strand.
CTTCCTGCTGCCGCTGATCCTGACCCAGAGCCCGGAGAAGCGCACCCTTCCACTCGCTCTGTGGACCTTCCAGGGCCAGTACTCCGTGAACGTCCCGGCCGTCCTCGCCTCGGTCGTGCTGACCACTCTGCCGATCGTCATCCTGTACGCCCTCGGCCGCCGCCAGCTGCTCAGCGGCCTGACCGCCGGCTTCAGCAGGTAATTGCATCAGGCACCGATCCAAAAGAACCGCCACCCGATCCGGGTGGCGGTTCTTTTTTGTTTCGTGACCGATCGGAGCCAACATTTTCACCCCTGCCGGACATCTATAGGGGTAGAGCCACCCGTCATCGGCTCGAAACCACAGCAGACCTTTCCGGGGCAACGCCCGCCCTCAATACCGGTCTAGACCTGAATTGTCAAGGCCCGAGAGCGCGAGAAGTGAGGACGACATGTTGCCCGGACGGCAGCTCCATCTGCGACCCCTGCTTCGGCGGCAGTGGCTGCCGTTCCTGACGGCAGGGATCGTCGTGCTGGTGATCGCGCTGATGACGGTGATCATCTCGCCGCAGCGGTCCTTCACGCCGCGCGACGACGTGAAGGTCGGCACGAAGGCGATCCCGACCGCGACCCGGATCAGCACCCCGCCGAAGCCCGGCCAGGTGGCGCGGCCGCCTGCCGACAAGTACACCTGCCCGGGATTCAGCGGAGTCGAGACTCCCAACCCGTTGTCCGGGCTCTACCAGGACAAGTTCAAGTGGAGCGTCTATCCGGCGTACCAGGTGGGCAACGGCAAGGGCGACATCAACTGGCGTTCCAACCCGTACAACCAGCCCAGTTGGTACATGTGGCTGCACTCGCTGCGCTGGCTCGGCCAGGGCATCAAGGCCGCCGGCAAGGGCGACAAGGCGGCGATGGCGCGGGTGACGACGATCATCCACGACTGGGTGAACGACAACCCGTACGACTGGAAGGTCGATGTCGGCGCGCACGAAGCGACGATGCACCGTACCAACGTGCTGATCTGCACCCGGCAGGCCATCCTGTCCGGGCTCAAGGTGAAGACCTTGCCGGCGAGCTACGCCTGGCTGGACAAGGCTCTGCTGGACCATGCCCGGTTCATGGAGATCAACTTCGGCGGACCGGGTAACCACGGCACCGACGAGAGCATCGCGATGTTCGGGATCGGCTGCACGCTCAACCGCGAACCGTTGAAGGAGCTGGCCCAGCGCCGGCTGGCCCGGGCGATCACCGAGGCGATCGACGAGCAGGGGTCGACCAACGAGCAGTCAACGGGGTACGCGCAGTTCAACTACTCGCTCTGGGGGCGAGCAGCGAAGGCCCTGAAGGAATGCGGCGCCGATCCCGGGTCCAACATCAACACCCGTCGCGCGGCGCTCGCGAAGTGGCTCGTGATGGCCACCGACTCGCTCGGCAAGCTCCACCAGCTCGGTGACTCCGAGGTGATCGACGCGCTGAAGATGCCCGGTCACCGGCCGGCCGAGCGGGTCGGGATCTACGACGCCGGCTACATCTTCGGGCACACCGGGTGGGGCGAGAAGCGGCCGCTCGCGCTCGAATCGACCTACAGCTTGAGGTTCGGGCCGGCGCCGACGTTGCACGGGCACGACGACCACATGTCGCTGACCTACACCTCGCACGGGCGGCAGATCCTGATCGACGGCGGGCACTCCGGGTACCAGCGGGACAAGTGGCGCGATTGGGTGCACAGCCAGGCCGCGCACAACGTGCTGACCAGCCCCGGCATGGAAGGCCACCGGGTCGAGACCAAGCTCGTCCGGTCGGCGATCCAGCCGACGTCGGAGTTCTACGAGCTCGCCGACGAGCCTGCGCCGGGGATGACGCGCAACCGCACGGTCCTGGTCCTCAAGGACCCCGACGTGATCGTCACGCTGGACCGCGCGACCGCCGGGAACGACCAATCCTTCAAGACCCTGTGGCACCTGGCCGAAGGGCAGCAGGTCAAGGTCACTTCGCCGACCACCGCGGTCGCCCAGAAGCCGGGCGACAAGGTCAGGACCGTCCTGCTGCAGATCCCTTATAACGTTGACCTTCCGGGCGACGCGATCACCGTCGAGCAGGGCGAGGACGACCCGGTCCAGGGCTGGCACTTCCCGAAGGCGACGCAGAAGCTGCCCGCTCCGACGGTCGCCTTCCACCGCGACGGCCGGTCGGCGACGATCCTGTCGCTGATCGTCCCGGCCGGCTCGAAGGAGCAGGTCAGCTACACGACCCGCACGACGGGGTCGACGTACCTGATCGATCTGACCGTCGGCACGCTGCACACGACGATCGCAGTACAGGCCGACGGAACGTTGAGCCGGTTGAAGTGAACTTCCGGGGCGCGAGCGGCTTCTAATGTGACGAGGGCCACACGGGAGCTCTCGTGGAACCTGGGAGGGGATCCATCATGCGCACCAAGACCATCAGCCTGGCGGGGGCCGCAGTACTGACCTTCGCGCTCTGCTCCACCGTCACACCTGCCGACGCCGCCGCCACTTGCTCACTCAACCTCGGTTCGGTCACCACGGCCGGAGCCCAGACCGCCCGCACGATCACCGCCTCGACGCCCGTCTCCGTCGGCGCGGTGACCACCACGTCCGGTGTGTATCAGCCGGGCGCTGTCCAGCACATCAGCACCTTCCGGAACATCCCGACTGGGACCGGGGCCGCTAGGTCCGGTATGACGGTGCACGGAAACGCCTTGTACTCAACGGCGTACTCCACGCTCGCCAATGGTCAGGTCGACCCGGCGCATCCGGTGGCGGAGAGCCGGATCGGGGGCGGCTGGTCCGGGTTCCGCTGGATCGACGAATCGATCCACAACCCGGTGGACCCGCTCGAGCCCAGGCGGACCACGCTCTATGCCCAGGACACGAGCGGCTTCCTCAAGCGCTGGACACTGGACGAGACCGGCTGGCACGGTACCGGCGGCATCGGCGGTCTCAGCGCGGCCAAGTCGATGACGCTGATCGCCCGCGAGTTCAGCTACGACGTCTTCCTGCTCAACAACCGGGCGGGCCGGCTGATGACGGTGATGGTCTTCGGCACCTACCCGATGTCGACGTACGGCACCACCTTGCGCACCTCGACCTGGCAGGTCTTCGAGCAGTTGATCGCCGCACCGTGCGGGACCGGCACACTGATCCTCGGCATCGACCGCGACACCCGGTCGGCCACCCTCTACTCGATGGCCCACGTCAACGGCACCGCCACGGTGATCAGGAGCCTCGGCAAGGTCCCCGGCTCCTTCACCGACCCGCACTACTTCCGCTACACCCCGAGGAACGACACCCTACGAGGACAGTAGATCCTCGTCGGGCGTCGGCTGCGGGATCGACAGCGGACTGTCGTCGCCGGGACGGATGCCGATATCCGGGTTCTCCGTCCCGGGGTCGACCAGGTCCGGATTCTCGTTCGGGTCACTCCCCGGACCGACGGGGGTGATGGGCGGGATGGGGTCCGTGCTCATCGCAGTACCTCCTGATTGCAGTTGGTTGCCCCGGTACCCGCATACCGTCGGTACATGCCACAGGTACCGGGACTGGAAGAGTTGCAGCGGCGGCGGAGTGAGAAGTGGTTCGGGCACGGGGACGGGGTGATCGCGGCGACGGTCGCGGAGATGGACTTCGAGCTGGCCGAGCCGATCACCTCCGTACTGCGGGACGCGATCGCCCGCCACGACCTCGGCTACACCTCCGGAGCGCCGTCCTCACTCGGCACTGCGTTCGCCGGGTTCGCCCAGCGGCGACTGGACTGGACGGTCGACCCCGACCGGCTGACGCTCGTACCGGACGTGATGGTCGGCATCATCGAGCTCTGCCGGCTGATCGCTCCGGGCGGGTCGATCGGATTCGCCACCGCGACCTATCCGCCGTTCTTCCAGCAGCTCCCGGCGGCCGGCTTCTCGCTGGTCTCGATCCCGCTGCTCGCGGACGGCTCGTTCGACCTCGAAGCGCTCTCCACGCGGCTGCAGGACGGGTTGGACGTGCTGATCCTGCCGAACCCGCACAACCCCACCGGCCGGGTTCTCCCACGGTCGGAGCTTGCTCAGATCGCCGAGCTCTGCGCGCGGTACGGCGCCTGGGTGCTCGCCGACGAGATCCACGCTCCGCTGGTCCTGCCGGGCGCGAAACACCAACCCTGGCTCGAGGTCTCCGACGCGGCCCGGTCCTGCGGCATCTCGTTGACCTCGGCGTCGAAGGCCTTCAATCTGGCCGGCCTCAAGACCGCGTTCCTGGTGACCGCGTCGGACCGCGCGCAGGATCTCGTGAAGCGCCTCCCGTTCACCAACGACCAGGTCGGCATCCTCGGCGTACTCGCCGCCGAGGCCGCCTTCACCGACGGCGACGAGTGGCTCGACGACGTACTGCGCCAACTCGATCGCAACCGCGCGTTGATCAGCGACCGCCTCCCGGCAGGGATCACCTGGACGCCGCCCCAAGCCACTTATGTCGCCTGGCTCGACTGCGCCGGCGCCGGCCTCGGCGACGACCCGGCCGGCTTCTTCCTCGAGCACTCCAAGGTCGCCCTCAGCCCGGGGCGCAGCTACGACCCGGCCGCGACCGGCTTCGTCCGGCTGAACTTCGGGACCGGCGAGGAGCTGCTGACCGAGATGCTCAACCGCATGTCCGGCGCCATTCACTGAGGCTGTTGGCATAATTTTCGGCATGGAGTACTCCCCGGACGACGGAGCACGCGCGGCGGCGGACACGTTCGCGCGGCTCGCCGTCGAGTTGCATGATGCGCCTGGTGTCGAGGAGACGGTCGACGCCGTCGTCGAGTTCGCCCTGCAGGCGCTGAACCTCAGCCATGCCGGGGTGGTACTGGCAGGCCGGGGCGCTCCAGAGGTCGCCGCGGTCACCGATTCGATGGTCGCGGAGGTCTACAGCCTTCAGATAGACAGTGAGACCGGCCCGCTGATCAGCACCCTGCGGAACGGCACGCCGGTCCTGATCCGCGACACCCATACCGACGACCGCTGGCCGAAATGGGCCGAGAAGGTCGCCAAGCTGGGGGTCCGCAGCGTGCTCGACGTCCCGCTGTCCACCGGCGACTCGACCCGCGCGACCGTCGGCGTACTAGGCCTGTACTCCGCTCAGCCCGACGCCTTCACCGCCGACGACGAGGCGATCGCGCACATCCTCGCCCGGCACGCCTCCGTCGCCGTCGCCTCGGCCCGCCACGAGGAAACGATGGCGCAGGCCGTCGACGCCCGGAAACTGGTCGGCCAGGCCATGGGCATCCTGATGGAACGCTTCGACGTCGACGGCGACCGCGCCTTCGCCATCCTCAAGCGCTACTCCCAAGACACCAACACCAAACTCCGCGACGTCGCCCAGCAACTCATCGACACCCGCTCGAGCCGTGCCAGCTCGGCACGGCCGTTCGCGCACTCGACCGACTCGTCGGTGATCCGCGCGACGTCTTCCCACGGCAGGTACCAGACCTCGCCCAGCCTGCTGTGCACGATCGCCCGCAGCAACGCCGGTCCGACGTGCCGCTCGTATCCGAACAGCTGCGTGACCCGCCGCTCGACGACGATCAGGCCGTCCACCCTCAGCGCGGCCTGACTACCACCCGCGGGAAGCGGCCCGTCCTGAACCAGCCGGACATCGGCCACCCCGCCGATCCGCTCGCCATGGCGGTCGACCACGCTCCGGCCGAGTAATTCATTCAGGCGCATTGCCGGCTCCAGGGATCTTGTCGATGACATGGCGCTCGACCCAGTCGTCGCCACGCGTGAGGTCCAACTCGCCGCGCACGATCCTGACCGCGGTACCGACCTCCATCACCTCGACCGCGGGAATCCGCACCCGCCCCGAGATCAACGCCGACACGACCGGCGGGCCGGCCTCGAGATCCAGCTCGACATCGTCGACCTTGCCCAGCAGCTCCCCGGTCGCCTGGTCGATCAGCTGCCGATCCAGTAGGTGCAACTGCGCATGCAACACCTTGCCCGCCATGGGTCACCGCCCCGCCTTCGTGACGATCATCAGCGGAATCGCCGCGATCGATGCCACCAGCAACAAGCCGAGATAGATCAGCCCGAGGAAGTTCCGCACCCGGCCGTTGACCTCGTCGCGCATGTAGTCGGGATCGTTGGCGATGATCAGGATCGGCAGATAGGTCAGCGGCAGCGCCATCGCCGCGAACACCACGGAGTACTCCGTGACGAGGACCGGATCCACCATCGTCATCAGGGTCAGGATCGCCAGCAGCAAGCAGATGATCATCACCAGATGGAAACGCGACGCCTGCCGCGGCCGGACGAACTTGCCCCACTGCCAGCCGAAGTACTGCGCGATCGTGTATCCACACGACAGCGACGTCTCCAGCGCTGCCCCGAAGGTCGCCGCGAACACCCCGATCAGCACGATCGCCAGCCCGAGCTTGCCGAAGGCAACGGCTACCGGCAGGGTCACCTGGCCGAGCGTCTCCACGTGGATCCCGACCGGCAGATACAGCACCGCCGCGCACCCGGCGATCGCCAGCGACAGCAGCCCGCCGAGCGGGAAGCCGATGAAGACGTTCGACCGCTCGGTGGCCAGATCGCGCTTGGTCCATTTCTCCTCCACGCCACCGGAGGAGAAGAAGAACACCTCGTACGGCGTCATCGCCGCGCCGAACAGTGCGATCGCGTAGTACGCGTAGGTCGCCCAGGTCTCGTGGCCGATCGGGTGCGGATTCGTCGCCTGGTGGACGAGCCGGCCCCAGTCCGGGCCGAGCTTCCACAGCGCGACGGCGAAGACGATCAGTAGCAGCCCCATCAGCCCGAACACCGTCTCCAGCTTGGAGAACTTCACCCGCCAGATGACCAGCCAGACCGCGAACGCGGCGAGTGGCACCCAGAGCAGGTAGTTGACCCCGCTCGCCAGCTCGAAGGCCAGCGCGACGCCGCCGATCTCCGCGATCAGGGTCAGCAGGGTGACAAGGAACGACGCGACGAGCGTGACCAGCCCGGTACGCCGGCCGAGCCGTTCCCGGATCAGGTCGAACACCGGACGGCCGGACACCGCGACGACCCGGCCGGACATGTCGGCGTACAGGCAGATGCCGATCACGCCGAGGACCACGACCCAGCTGAGCCGCATCCCGAACCGCGCCCCGACCAGCGCGTTGGTGACCAGGTCACCGATGTCGACGAAGCCGCCGATCGCGGTCAGGATGCCGAGCGTGACGGCGAAGACCTTCTTCACTTCGCCGTCTCCCCCAGCTTGCGCAACCCCTCGGTGGTGCCGGCCAGCTCCTTCACCAGCTCGGCCACGCCGTCGACATCACCGTTGTCGAGTGCGATCCGCAGATCGGTGACGTTGCCCGCGGCATCGTCCAGCGTCTTGGACACCTCGTCATAGGTCTTGCGGGAGGCCCGGGTCGTGGGCTGCTGCTGGTCGAAAGTGCTGCTGGCCTTTCCCAGCGCCTCCTCGGCCTCGCTGACCAACTGGCCGGCCGGTTGCGACCAGAGCTTGTGATCGAGGAACGACTGACCGGCCAGCTCCGCGGTACCGGCCGCCGACGCCGCCTCGCGGGCCGCCCGGGCGCCTTCCGAGCGCAGCTGCCGGTCCGGGTCGCCACAACCGACCGCGAACGCGATGACCAGGCAACCAATCCCGAACCACCCGATGACTCGCCGCATGCGCAATCAGTACCCACCGGTATGCGTGCAGATGAATGCGGCGGGGCACCGGGGAGGTACCGACGAGACCTTGGAGGCGTGACGTGAAGATCGGGTACTTCCTGTCCAGCGAGGAGTACACCCCGGCGCAGTTGATCGAACAGGCGCGGCTGGCCGAGGAGTCCGGCTTCGACGGCCTGTGGATCAGTGACCATTTCCATCCGTGGAACGACGAGCAGGGGCAGAGCGCGTTCGTGTGGTCGACGATCGGCGCGGTCTCACAGGTGTGCGAGCTGCCGGTGACGACGGCGGTCACCTGCCCGACCGTACGGATCCATCCCGCGGTCATCGCCCAGGCGGCGGCGACCAGCGCGGTACTGCTGAACGGACGCTTCCGGCTCGGCATCGGTACCGGCGAGGCGCTCAACGAGCACATCTTCGGCGACGCCTGGCCGACCGTCGACGTACGGCTGGAGATGCTCGAGGAGGCTGTCGAGATCATCCGGCGGCTGTGGACCGAGGACGGCTTCGTCAATCATCACGGGAAGCACTACACGGTCGACACCGCGCGGATCTACACCCGGCCGGACTCACCCCTGCCGATCTACATGTCCGGGTTCGGGCCCGAGGCGACCGATGTCGCGGCGCGGATCGCCGATGGGTACATCACGACCAGTCCGGACAAGGAGTTGCTGGAGCGGTACCGCGCCAACGGCGGCGGGGACAAGCCGGCCCAGGCGGGCTTCAAGGTGAGCTATGCGCCGACGGTGGACGAGGGCGTCGAGCAGGCGCATCGGATCTGGCGGAATTCCGGGGTGCCGGGTGAGCTGGCCCAGGTCCTGCCGTCGCCGCGGCATTTCGAGCAGGCCAGCGAACTCGTCACCAAGGAGCAGACGGCCAAGTCGGTGGCGGCCGGGCCGAAGGCGGACGACCACCTCGAGGCGTTCAAGCCGTATGTCGAGGCCGGCTTCGACGAGATCTACGTGGCGAACATGGGCCCGCACTCCATCGACATGATGAAGCTGTACCGCGACGAGGTCCTGCCCGAGCTGCGCCGCTCAGGAAAGTAGCCCGGCCGCCTTGCGGAGGTCGTCGACGAAGAGGGCGAAGTCGCGGCGGTACTCCTCGGAACGTACGACAGCGGACGGGTGGACCGTCGCCATCGCGGCGGTCCCGTCCGCCAACTCGACCGCCTCACCCCGCCGCTCGGTCACCTTGAATCCGCTGCCCAGCAACGCCCGGGCGGCAACCGCACCGAGCACGACCACCAGCTCCGGCTTGACGATCTGCAACTCGCGCGTCAGCCAGGGCGCGCAGGCCGTGATGTGCCCGGCGGCGGGTGTCTTGTGGATCCGCCGCTTTCCTTTGCGCTCGAACCGGAAATGCTTCACCGCATTGGTGAGATAGACGGCGTCCCGCTCGATCCCGGCCGCCGCCAGCGCCTTGTCGAGCAACCGCCCGGCCGGCCCGACGAACACCTGGCCTTCCTTGTCCTCGACGTCGCCCGGCTGCTCGCCGACGAGCATCATCCGGGCCTTCGCGGGCCCGTCGCCAGGGACGACCTGCTCCGCGTCCTCCCACAGATCGCAGCCGCGGCAGTCCTTCAGCCCAGCAGCCAGCTTGGGCAGCCCGCCGCGCGCAGGCACCCACTCCTCCGCTCCGGCGAACCTCTCCACGGGTCTGCTCCTATCGACGCTTCCTGATCAGCGTATGCGTCCCGTCGCACAGCGGCTTCAAGGCCGACTTCCCGCAGCGGCACAACGCGATGGTGCCGCGGCCGGGGTCGATCAGCTCGCCGTTCTCGTCGCGGAGCTCGAAGTTGCCCCTGACAATCAACGGTCCGTCCTCGTACGCCTGGATCTCGGCGGTATCAAAGTTATGCACGGGGTACCGGTACCCAGCGTCACACCGAAGGAGAACCCCTGATGCGCCTACCCCCACCCCGCGGACCGCTCAGCAACTGGCTGATCGTCGGTTTGCGTGACCGCTCGATCACTGCGGCCCCGCCGATCGGCGAGGACGGCCGGCCCTGGGCGGACGAGGATCTGCAACTGGCGCTGTGGTGCTGCTACGAACTCCACTACCGGGGTTTCGACGAGGTCGATCCGGAAGCGGAGTGGAACCCGCACGTACTCGGCTTCCGCGCCAAGCTCGAGCATTGCTGGTCCGGCTGGCTGCAGGCCACGTACTGGCGCCCAGTCGACGGCAAGCCTTCGCAGCTGTTGCGGGAGTTGATCGACAACGACGACGGCCCGTCGCTGGCCGGATATCTCCAGCGCCACGCCGGGCTCGAGGAGTTCCGGGAGTTCGTCCTGAACCGGTCGATCTACCAACTCAAGGAGGCCGACCCGCACAGCTTCGGCATCCCCCGCCTCGACGGCCCCGCAAAGGCCGCCCTGGTGGAGATCCAGGCCGACGAGTACGGCGGCGGCCGCCCCGACCGGATGCACGCCGAACTCTTCCGTACGACGATGCGCTGGCTGGACCTCGACGACACCTACGGCCGCTACGTCCCCGACGTACCAGCCGTCACCCTCGCCCTGTCGAACCTCATGTCCTACTTCGCCCTCCACCGTCGCTGGACCGGTGCGCTGCTCGGCCACCTGGCCGCCCTGGAGATGACCTCAACCCTCCCCAACCGCCGGTACGCCGCAGGCGCAACCCGCCTGGGCGCCGACTCTGCTGCCGCCCGTTACTTCACCGAGCACATCGAGGCCGACGCGGTCCACGAACAGATCGCCGCCCACGACCTGTGCGACAGCTACGCCTCGGACCACCCCGACGCCATCCCCGACATCCTCTTCGGCGCCACCTGCTGCCTGGCCCTCGACAACCTCTTCGCCCACCAACTCCTGGACCGCTGGCAGGCCGCTCCTTCGAAGGTGGCGAGCTGACATGTTCGACGGTTTCCAACTCGACCGGGTCACCGTCGGCGAAGTAACCCTCCGGGTCCGCCATGGTGGGTCGGGACCCGCGGTGGTCTTACTCCACGGGCATCCGCGGACGCACACCACGTGGTACCAGGTCGCTCCTGCCCTGGCCTCTGATTTCACCGTGGTCTGCCCCGATCTGCGCGGCTACGGCCAGTCGGACAAGCCGGCCGCGGACGACGCGCATACGCAGTACTCGAAGAGGGCGATGGCGGGTGACGTCGTACAGCTGATGACTTCACTCGGCCACGACCGCTTCGCCGTCGTCGGGCACGATCGCGGTTCGTACGTCGCGTACCGGACCGCGCTCGACCACCCCGACCGGGTCAGCAAGCTGGTCGTGATGGACGGCGTACCGGTGGTCGAGGCGCTGGAGCGGTGTACGGACAAGTTCGCCGCGATGTGGTGGCACTGGTGGTTCTTCGCCCAGACCGCCAAGCCGGCCGAGCGGGTCATCTGCGCCGATCCAGAGACCTGGTACAACGCCTGGACGTCGAACGGCCCCGACGTACTCGGCCCCGAGAACCACGCCGACTTCCTCGCCGCCATCCGCAACCCGGCCACCGTGCACGCGATGGTCGAGGACTATCGCGCCGGCCTCGGCATCGATCGCCAGGCCGACGAGAAGGACCGCGCGGACGGCCGCCAGATCACCTGCCCCACGATGATGCTCTGGTCAGAACGCGACGACATGGAAGAGATCTACGGCAACCCGCTCGACGTCTGGCGCCCGTGGTGTCCGCAGATCGTCGGCCACGGTATCGACTCGACCCACCACATCGCAGAAAACGCGCCCCTAGAGCTGGTCCGGAGCCTCCGAGGCTTCCTGCGCTAACGGCTTCCTGCGCCAGCGGCCTCCTGGGCTAGCGGCCTCCTACGGCCTTCTCCAGCTGGGCCTTCGTCATCTTCGAGCGGCCTTTGATGTTCTTGTGTTTGGCCTCGTTGTAGAGCTGTTCCTTGGTACGTCCCTGAGACCCGCTGTGCGACCGCAGCCCACCGCGCCGGCTCGACGAGATGTCGTCGGTCGACGTGCGGCTCTTCTGCTTCGCCTCGCCGGAGCGGGCACGCTCCTTGTTGACCGTGCGCGCGGCGATCTCCTCGGCGGTGTCCTCACTGCGACCACGCTTCTTCAGCCCGGCCTTGATGTGCTCGTACTGCCGCTCACGCTTCTTGCTCGACCCTGCTGGCATGGTGGTTCTCCTCTCATTTTGCAGCCCCGGTACCCAGCAACCGAGCCACCGAACGCTCCAGCTGTGTCCGCACCACAGCCCGGTTGAGGTTGTCCGACCCGGCCAGGCTGATCGCCCGGGCGATGGTCCGCCCTTCCTCGTACTGCGCGATCACCCGCGGATCGACGTACGACACCCGGGCCACCGCCGGGGTATTGCCCAGATGCCCCGAGACCTCGCTGAGCATCTGCTTGACCGCAGCCGTCTTGGCCTTCTTGGTGTCGGGCGGTTCGGCCTGCGCCAGCGCGACAGCCGCATGGACGGTCGCCGTCCAGGTCCGCAGATCCTTGACCGTGTAGTCGTCGCCGACCAGCTCCTGGAAGCGCCCGTTGATCTGGTCGGCATCGAGATCGTGCCAGCCGTCGCGGTCCCGATAAACCAGCAGGTGCGGGCTCTCGTGCCGGCTGCGCCTGAGCGCGGTGACCGCCGTGACCAGCTTGGCGTCCTCGAGCTCCAGCGTCCGCCGGATCCCGCCCTTGGCCGTGAAGTCGAAGACCAGCAGCCCTTTGCGGACTCGGACGTCGTCGCGCAGGAGGGTCGCCGCACCACGGCTGCCGTACTCCTCGGCGTACTGGGTGTTGCCCGTCCGGAACACCCCATGGTCGAGCATCCGCAGCGCCACCGCGAGCACGCGCTGCTGTGTGAGCCCCTGCGAACACAGATCGCGGTCGACCGCTCGGCGGAATGCGGGGAGGCGGCGCGCCAGGCGGCGTACCCGCTCGTACTTGTCCGCGTCCTGCGCCGTCCGCCACTCGTCGTGGTACAGGTACTGCCGCCGGCCGGCCTCGTCGTTGCCGACGGCCTGGATGTGCCCGTTGGGGTGCGGGCTGATCCAGACGTCCTGCCAGGCAGGCGGGATCGCGAGCGCTTTGATCCGCTCGATCGCCTCGGCATCGCGGATCACGTTGCCCTCGGCATCGAGATAACTGAACCCGGTACCACGCTTGCGCCGCGTGAATCCGGGCCGGTCGACGTTGACTCTTCTCAGCCGCACGCCGTCCTGTACCCAGGACTATTCGAGCTCCGCCGCGACGTTGGCGCCGGCCAGCAACTTCGCGACCGCCGGATTGGGCGTCGCCACCACGAGCTTGCGCCCCTTTGCGCGGAACCGCGCCTGCGCGTCCCTCAGGATCTGCGCCAGCAACTCGGCCCCGTTGACCGGAATATCGAGCCGGAGCCGCAAGGCCCCTGCCCGCCATTCGGACGCCTCGACCAGCAACCGGCGCAACGCCATCGCGACCGGAACGTCCATCATCCCGGCCACGGCAACCACCGCGCCCCCGCCATCGACCAGGGACAAGTCGATCCGGGCCGCCCGGTCTCCACTCATACGCCTCCCCCAGGGCCGTGCCATCAACCCACCCTCCCCGCTGCCCCCTTCATCGTCAACTGAAGGCGCGGCGGTACGCGCTGGGCGTAGTCCGCACCACCCTGTGGATAACTCCAGGATCCCTAGTCCCGCGAAAGGTGCGTTTCGTTCCTCTTCTATCCAGAAGGCCGACCGCCATGGCAGGGTCTCTCCATGACAAAAGTGAGCAACGCTCATGTTGTCGTCACCGGCGGCTCCAGCGGGATCGGCCTGGCGACGGCCCGGCTGCTGGCTTCCCGCGGTGCCTCGGTCTCCCTGATCGCCCGCGGCGCTGACCGCCTGGAGTCGGCTGCGGCGTCATTGCGCTCATCCGGCGCGATAGTCCGTACTGCGGCCGTCGACGTCTCGGACCAGGCCGCCCTGACCGCGGCTCTCGCCGGCTTCGTCGCTGAGGCGGGCCCGTGTGATGTGCTGATCACCGCCGCTGGGCTGGCCCGCCCCGGCCCTTTCCTCGACCTGTCCGATGAGGTGTTCCGGCAGATGATCGAGGTCGACTACTTCGGCACGCTCTACGCCATTCGCGCGGTGGCGCCGTCGATGGTCTCGCGTCGGACCGGCTCGATCGTGGCGATCAGCTCCAGTACGGCGCTACTCGGGTTCTACGGCTATTCGGCGTACGCGCCGGCGAAGTTCGCAGTACGGGGCCTGATGGAGGTCGTCCGCAGCGAACTGAAGCCCGCCGGCGTCCACGTCGCCTGCGTCTTCCCGCCCGACGTCGACACACCGCAACTGGCCGAGGAAAACCTCTACAAACCCGCCGAGACCGCCGCCATCTCCGGCACGATCAAACCCATCACCGCCGACAAGGTCGCCACCGACATCGTCCGCGCGATCGACCGCCGTCGCTTCGCCGTCTATTCCGATCCCGGCATAGCCACCCTGTCCGGCCTGGGCCCGCTCTTCGCCCCGCTCGTCCGCCGCTTCATCGACCGCCGCGTGCGCGCTACTCTGCGGTAATCATTGGGAGGGAAACACTGATGGTGGAGCTCAAACTGCGCAGCCGCTGGGGAGCAATCGTCGCCTTCGCCCTGGTAGGCGCGGCCACCCAACTCGTCTGGCTCAACTTCGCCGGCGTCACCACGGGCGCCGCCGACCGCTACAACGTCTCCGAAAACGCCATCGGCTGGCTAGCCCAAGTCTTCCCACTCTTGTACGTAGTGCTGGCAATCCCCGCCGGCCTCATCCTCGACAAATGGTTCCGCAGCGGCCTGATCGCCGGCGCCGTCCTAACCGCCCTCGGTGCCCTACTAAGACTCGGCGACACCTACAACTGGCTCCTCGCGGGCCAACTCCTAGCCTCCATCGCCCAGCCGCTGGTCCTGAACGCGGTCACCGGCATCACCGGCCGCTACCTCTCCGAAAAAGACCGCCCCACCGGCATAGCCGCGGGAACCGCCAGCATCTTCGCCGGCATGGTCATAGCCTTCGCCCTCTCAGCCATCCTGGCCGACAGCAACGACCTCCCCACCATGCTCTGGCTGACAGCAGCCTTCTCGGTCGCTGCCGCCGCCTACCTGATCCTCGCCCTCCGCAAACCCGGCGAACACAAACCAGAGCACCACCGCCCAGACCGGAACGCCCTGAAAATAGCCTGGTCCGATCCCCTGATCCGGCGCCTCTGCCTCCTCGCAATCTTCCCCTTCGGCGTCTTCGTAGCCATGACCACCTTCACCCAGGCTCTACTGGAACCCGCCGGCGTAACCGCCGGCACCGCCTCCACAATCCTCCTGATCAACGTGGTAGCCGGAGTAATCGGCAGCGCCGTAGTCCCAGTCCTGGTCGTCCGCCACCACGCCGAAGCAGCCCTCCTAGTAGCCAGCCTCTCCATAACCGCCCTAGCCTGCGCCGCCCTGGCCCTATGGCCCGGCGCCGCCCTGGCCTTCATAGCCATCACCCTGATCGGCTTCCTACTACTCCCCGCCCTACCCATCGTCCTAGAACTGGTAGAACGCCGAACCGGCGAAGCCGAAGGCACTGGCGCCGGCCTGATCTGGATGGCCGGCAACCTAGGCGGCCTGATCGTCGCCACCATCGTCGGCCTACTGGTAGACCACCCCCTAGCCGCCTTCCTGGTAATGGCCGCCGTAGCCCTAACCGCAATCCCAGGCGCCCAATCCCTCCGCCGCCCCATAGCCACCCTCAACACCCCAACCCCCATCACCCCACCCACCACCCCAATCGCCCCACCCACCTAACCAATCCCCCACCCGCACCACCCCCACCCCACCATCCACTACGATGGCCACGCACTCCCATGCACCCGCCGACGTGGCGCAACTGGCAGCGCACCGCTCTTGTAAAGCGGTGGTTAGGGGTTCGAGTCCCCTCGTCGGCTCTCTGACCAGCAGTTATTCCCTTCGGGGCATGCCCTTAGGGGTTCAGCTCATCCTTTACTCATCCTTTTGCGCTCTGACGCTCGACATCTTTCATCAGATGTCGGGACCTGCCAGCGTCTGTCGATCTTGCTCGTGGATGGAGCGCATCGCGTCATCGAGGTGCTTCGCGGCCTCCGGATTGCGGGCCTTGCGCCCGATGTAGTCATCCATCGTCGTCGACACGCGCGAGTGCCCGAGTTGGTCCGCGATCTGCCGCGGCGTCTGGCCGGCATCCTCGAGAATAGTCGCTGTGGTCTTGCGGAACTTGTGCGAAGTGACCCACGACAACTCGTCTGCCACGGTGCGTATCCCGGCCAACTCGGTCATCTCCAACAACGCCAACCGAGCGGCGCGCGGTACGCGATAGGCATCTGCAAGAGCGATCGTGTCCTCGACCTCCAAGCGCACCCGACCGGTCTCAACCAGACTTACCCGCGTCTTCGGCCACCCGAGCTTCGCTACTGCCTGAGTCTGAGTCAGATTCGCCGCTCTCCTATGTTTTCGCAGCTGAGCACCCAACTCTCGCCGCCGCTGACTACCAAGAGGCCGCCGTGCGTCGCGAAGCGCTTTGCTCACGTTGTGCGGATCGCGGAATCCTCCCTTTGAGTCAGGAAAGAGTGGCGCGTCGAGCGACGTCCCTGGCTTCCAGCGATCATTCAGCATCTCAACCGCCCACTCCGGCAACCTCAGAATCCGTTCACCGGCCGCCGACTTCACCCGCCGTCGGATGAGACCTTGTCCCTTGATCCTCTGGATCTGATGGCTGCAGTCGACCTCACCGGTCTGCCGGTCCAGATCGCGCCACGACACAGCAAGGCACTCACCGATCCGCTCGCCCGTTGCGATCATGAACTTGCTGAAGTCGATCAGATCCGCCTTCACCGCCCGTTCGTCCTGCCGCAGCAGATCAAACCAATCGTCTCGCTCGTTCTGCTCCAACGCGCGAGTCGGCTTGCGTCGCGAATTCGCCAAGGACGCGATCTCACGAACCGGATTCAACTTCAGCGCTCCATGCCTGACCGCCAGAGCGAACGTACCGGCCAGGATGCTCTTGCAGGTCTTGGCCGATGCCGCACCGACCTCGTCTTTGATCTCAACGATCACCCGATTCACTCGAGGAGTCGTCGCTTCCTCAAGCGACAGCTCGCCGATCCGCGGCAAGATGTTCTTGTTCGTTTGATACCGATAGGTATCCAGCGTGGCCGGCGAATTGATACCCCCATCCACCAAGGCCTGCTGATCCTTCATGAAGAGCTCGACAGCCTTCGAGACCCGATCAGACGACTTGAGCTCGCCAGACTGTGCCAGCCGCTCACGCTTGATCAACTTCTCACGCAGGCTGTTCGACGCCGCAGACTTGGTCTTGCCCCGCGCCGCCACAGGCCTGCTCACACCATCAAGATCCCGAAACTTCGCCCGGGCCTCGAACAAGTTGGCCACCCCAGCAGCGCTGTAGCCGACTGGAAATGTCCAGATTTCTCCCCAAGTCCCCACCGGCAACCGCTTCCTCGGCATACAACCTCCCGACTCGATCTCCCGAGTCGTTCAACGCCTGACCTAGGCCCACCTCGCGCAAGCCTTCCACGCGCAGACCGGACCGCGCCTAACCGTTGACTGGTGAGACAGGAAATGAGGAGAACGTATGGCAGAAGTCGAGGGACTCTGGGACGTTGAGCAGGTTGCCGCGTACCTAAAGGTGCCAGTAGCAACCTTGTACCAGTGGCGAACGAAGAACTACGGCCCACCCGGGCAGCGAGTAGGGCGCCACCTCCGCTACAGCCCGCAGGACGTCATCGATTGGTTCGCCAACCTAGATCAGCATTTAACCAACCGGTGAGGACCGCGTGGCGATCCTCTGATGGCGGGTCAGCCCAAACCCGGATCGAACGAGGGGCCAGGTTCTCACGCCATCCCTGACTCCCGCGAGCAGTCTGTCGAGCCTCCGGACAATGCGGCCACTGCATAACCGTTGGTCCATGACGCTTCATCTTGGCCCCTGAGCTTGGTGCAGGCCGCGCGCGAACGTAGCGCGGCCGACACCATCTTGACAGAAGACGTGACGATGGGTGGACATCGGTGTGAAGTGCCCGGTCAGCGCGGCCCGAACCCTGAATCTCGTGAGCCACGTTTCGCTTCGGTCCTAGGCGACAGGCTTCCCGAGCCGGCCTTCCTCCGCCGATTCCCACACCTCTTCGCCGCTTGCGCTGCATTCTGGGCAGACCGCTCACCAGGAGGTTAGATGGCGAGGCGACCGTTTACCGCTGGCACCTTGGTGGATGATCTGCTCCCACCATGTGCATAGCGGCACCCGTGAGCTGCCAGCCAAATTCGCGCCCAACGGTCGGGACGCCGTCCCTTCCAAGCGCCCCAGGCCAAGGCCACGTACCGAGATCTCGACGGTTGCACTCGGCGTGTAGGTGCTTGGGAAACAGCGCTCCTGAGAGGAGAAAATCTCAGAACTCAGCTCCGCGCTCGGCCAAAGTTGACATTTCGGGACTGCGGTAAAACTCCGCCGACGACGCAGGCTCCGCCTCAGCCCGGTCAGTGGCTGGCGGGATGGGGGTCTACCCAGCGTCGTCCTCGACTGAAGCGCCATGATGAGCGCGCGTTCTCCGCATGCCCGCAAAGGGCTGCCTGCAGCCGACCTGGCCCGGCCGCCAACCCACTGGCCCGCAGGCGGCCGCGGATCTCGATGTCGCAGCCTCCATATGCGCACTCTCCAATCGAGGCGGCCGTGAATGCGAGCCGAAAGGCATAACTCAGCTGCACATCAGCGGCATGGAGGATCCTTGGCACGCAAGGTTCGCGGTTAGCAGCCTTAATAACGACACGAATGATGCAGGACCTCCTGCCAGATCCGATTGGCGACGATGCACTCTCCTGACTTGACGGATCCGGATACCTATTCGGCTGGCGTTCCCCACGACGTTTTCCGCTGGCTGCGCGAGAACGATCCGGTATCCCACCGCGGGGCTGGTCATTGGGCCGTGACACGCTACGATCACGTGTCCACCGTGCTACGCGAACCTGCGATCTTCTCATCCTGGCTCGGCGGCGTTTTGCCAGATGATTTACCGGTCGAGTTCCTCGCCAAACTGCGCGAGAACATGCTGAATCGAGATCCGCCAGAACACACTGCGATGCGTCGCTTGGTAACCCACGCGTTCAGCCCCCAGAGACTAGCCAGACTCGATAGTAAAATGGCAGTTCACGCGCGAATTCTCGTCGAGCGTGTCCGCGATCGAGGGCATTGTGATTTCGCTACGGAGATCGCCGGACAAATGCCGCTCTTCGTGATCTGCGAAATCTTGGGCGTGCCGCTGTCAGACCGCGAAATGCTTTACTCACGCACCGCTCGCATGTTCGGGAGCGAATTCTCGGATCGCGCTGACGCACAGCGCGACGCCATCGCGGCGGCCGAGGAGCTGCGCGACTATGCCACTGAACTGAGGCAGGCGAAGCGAGCGAGACCCGCCGATGACCTCGTCAGTGATCTTCTGCACGCCGATCTTGACGGCCGAAGACTCGAACACAGCGAGTTCCAGGCCTTCTTCATGTTGCTGTTCAATGCCGGCGCAGACACCACACGCAGCCTGCTTTGTTTCGGACTCGACCTGCTCCTCGACCGTCCGGACGTGCTCGATCGTGCGCGTAGCAAACCGTGCATGCTCCCCAGAGTGATCGAGGAGATCCTACGCTTCGAGCCGCCGGTGATTCAGTTTCGTCGGACGGTGGCCCGGGACACCACACTCGGTGGGCGAAAACTCGCAGCGGGCGACAAGGTGTTGGTCTACTTCCCCTCTGCCAACCGCGATGCATCGGTGTTCGCCAATCCGGATCAGTTCGATGTTGATCGAGCACCGAACCGTCACCTGGCATTCGGCCACGGCGTGCACTTCTGTCTCGGCGCTCGCCTGGCGAGGCTTGAATGTGAGCATGTCCTCCGTCAGCTGATCGCCCGCCTTGGCAGCATCGAGCGCGATCGGCCGATGGTGACAGCACGGACAGCCTTCATCCGCAGCGTTCAGAATCAGGAGATTCGTTTCAGTGACCGACCTGCATAATTCACCTGCGGCCGCGTCGACGTTACTACCCGCCACTTGCTCTGATGCACCGATCTGGCAGGTCTGGACAGCTGCTTTCCAGGCGCCGACACTGGCAATCGCCGATGAGCTCGGCATCTTTTCTGAGTTGCATAGGCGGCCGGCCGCCGCGGCTGATCTGGCCATTAGAATCGGCATCGATGCCCCGGCGACCGCAACCATCACCGGAGTGCTCGCCGCACTCGATTTCGTTACACAGATCAATGGCATCTACTACTTGACGGATACGTCCCGCACCTACCTGCTTCCCGGCGGCCCATACTATTGGGGGCCGATGCTGGAGCGAGTTCGCAGCACACCGATCAACTGCGGGCAACTCCTCGACAAGTTACGGAGCCGTTCGGCGACCGCCGAGGGGCGAGTCATAGCGATGTGGAATGCTGCGACTGCTCAGCCGGCTCCACTTGTCGCCTTCACTCATGCGATGCACGCGCACTCCTTCGCGTTGGCTATGCGCAGCGTTCACGCACTGGGCCTAGCCGGCACACGGCGGGTTCTGGATGTGGGTGCGGGTTCTGGCAGCTATTCGATTGCGGCGGCACTGCAACTTCCCGAGTTCAGTTCCGTGATCCTCGATATGCCGGTAGTCTGCGACGTCGCGCTGGCATACGCGGCTCAGTACGGCGTCGACGGCCGAATCGAGACCGCCCCCGGCGACATGTTCGAGGACTCCTGGCCCGACGGTTGCGACGCTGTCTTCCTCAGCGACATCTTCCACGACTGGGACGACGAGCGGTGCCGACTGCTGGCCGCACGGGCCTACGACGCCCTGCAACCCGGGGGAAAGATTCTTGTTCACGAGATGCCTCTGGCGGACACCAAGACCGGGCCGCTCCCTGCGACATTGTATTCGATGGTCATGTTGTTCGTGGCCGAAGGTCGTCAACGATCAGGTCCTGAAATCGAGGAGATCCTGTCGTCCGTGGGCTTCTCATCGATGACCAGCAATCCGACCTCGGGAGGTTATGCCGTCTTCTCGGCAATGAAGATCTAATGTCCTCCTAAGTCCTCCAATCGCCATTTGATGATAGCGGCAACTTCAGCGTGGCTTCAGCAGTGGACCATCGCGACTCCAGTGCCCGAGTGCAGTCTGCGACATGTGAAACGATCTTTTGTTTGCCGTCGGCCGGTCGATGCTCAAGACTCCGGCGCCGGGCCAACGGCTGATGAGACGGCCGCACCAACAACCTGTGCGGCAGCTGCCGTGGTGTACCCATCTCACCCGTGACCAGAGTGGCCAGTGCCAGATGGTTCGTACGGGTTTGATCATGACCCTCTCTTGTTCTAGGGGATCCCGGTGAGCCTCAGAGCCGTCGCAGGGCTTCCCGAGGTCTCCGTGACGGTTCGCGAGGCCGAGGTTCTTCGGCTGGTGTCCCGGCGCCTGACGAATGCGGAGATCGCCCAGGCGCTCGTCATCTCGGAGCGAACGGCTGAGTCACATGTCGCATCATTGTTGCGCAAGTTCAACCTACGGAATCGCCAGGCGCTAGCACGGCGTGCCCTGGCCCTGCCAGCGGCGGATCAGCGCAGGCTGCCAACACCCGTCACTGCATTCGTCGGCCGCACTACCGAGCGGCAGAGGCTGACTGCTTGTCTTGGCGAGCATCGCCTCGTTACTGCCTCAGGCCCAGGTGGCATCGGAAAGACCCGACTTGCTCTCAGCGTCGCAAGCGAGGCGGCCGCGGACTATCCAGACGGCGTGTGGTTCGTCGACTTGGCTCAACTCACCGATCCCGCGATGGTGGGTGCAGTCATCGCCGACGCGCTCGGCATTCCCGATCGGCACACCGCAACGATCGACAGTTCGCTGATTGCCTACCTACGCGAATCCAAAGCGCTCCTCGTGCTCGACAACTGTGAACACGTCGTCAATGGGGCGAGATCATGGGTCGCCCGGATTCTGTCTGCGTGCCCGGCAGTACACATTCTCGCGACGAGCCGCTGCCGGTTGATGCTGTCATGCGAGCGCGTGTTCGTGGTGCCGTCGATGTCCACGTGCGATGGTGTCGAACTCTTCAACGCCCGGGTAGCCACGGCGATCGCGGGATCGGATGTCCCCGATCAATTGCGGGTCGCCGAACTCTGCCAAGCCCTCGAAGGTCTCGCACTGGCAATCGAACTGGCCGCGGCCAGGTATCCGACGCTGAGTCTGGACGGCCTGGAGATCGGACTCGACGCCCGGATGCAATTCTTCTCGTCCGGTGCCCATAGCGCCGACGAACCGCGTCGACATAGCTCACTGCGCAGTGCGCTCGACTGGAGCTACCGGCTGCTCCCGTCCGAGGACCAGTCGTTGTTACGTACGATCTCTCTGTTTACCGGCTGGTTCGACGTTGACGCGGCGTCCACTGTCTCAGGTCAGCCACGGGCCGCAGTCGCGGATGGGCTAGCAAGGCTCGTCGACCACAGTCTGCTCATGGTCGAAAGAGGTGACCCCACGCAGTACCGTGCGCTGGAAACGATCCGTCAGTACGGGGCCGGCTTGCTCGAGGACCGCGGAGACCTCAAGGCCGCAGCCGCGCGGCTAGAACGGTGGTGCCTGGATTCGGTGCGGTCCGTCCACAGAGAGGCAATCGGCAGCGAAGCCGACGGCCGCTGGCGGCAACGGTTCGAGCGCGTGCTGGATGATTCGCGCGCGTCCCTGTCACGGCGTCCGGACAGTTCGGGTCGCCGTCAGAAGGCAGAACTCGCGCGTGAGCTAGGGGCCGTACTGTTCGTCTCAGGCCGCCCCTCCGAAGCACAGGCCCGGTACGAGCAGGCAGCGGGTTTGCACGCGCAAGCCTCGGACCGAGTCGACGACCTGAGGATGGCCGCAGGTGCTGCCGCGACCCGCCTGGCCGGCAACGATGCGTTGCGGTTGTACCGGACGGCCGCGGAGCTCGCGATGTCGATCGACGACCGCTACGGCGCCGTTCGCGACCTGGCAACGATGGCGATGTACATCGTTCGTGCGCCGGGAATGATGTCTACCCCAGTAGGCCACGCCGACGCAGCCGGCCTGTTGGCCGAAGCCGGAATCATCGCTGCGTCCGGGGCAGCCGAATCCGGCAAGGGCCGCGCCGCAGATCCGGATTCCGCGAGGGCACTGGCTTCCCTTACGACAGCCTCGGGCTGGGTTTCCACAGTCAGTGACATCACCGGGCTTGAGCCGGCTCGCGATGCGGTCACCGTCGCCTACTCAGCCGGTGACGGGATCGCACGAAGCGCCGCCCTGGATCTGCTGTGCTCCGTTCACCTCGCACGTCACGAGCTCAATGAGGCGATCGAGATCCATCGCAAGCGCAAGGAGGTCGTGGATCAGCTTGCTGTCGGTCCGGACAGTGGCTATGAGCTGAGCGACTACCACAAGATGGCCTCCGACATGGAACTCGCCGCCGGCGACCTCGTCGCTGCGCGGGCTCACGCCGAGGCGCATGCCCGGCTCCAGTTCCACGGCGGCGAGGACCACCTCGCCGTGGCACGGCAGTTACGTGTCGACGCACTCTCCGGTTCCTTCGACGCCGTGGTCGTCAACTCGACGAGATTCCGGCGGGGCTGGGAACGTGCCGGGCGGCCGGCGGCCGCGAACCTCGGCCCGTCGACTTACGCGGTCGCGATGGTTCACGGCATTCTGGGCGACGAGCAACAGCACGCCGAATGGTCGTGGCTCACTTCGGAGATCGGCGTACCCGCCGACGAACTGAACAGCTGCACAACCGGCTGGGCGCCAGTCTTCGACGCGATGCTCGCGCTTCACTCCGGCAAGGCCGAGATCGCTTTCAAGCGTCTCTGTGCATCGCCCGGGGATGTGGATGTATGGCGTCATTGGAGCAGCGGACTGTGGCTGCCGTGGTACAGCGCTCTGTGGGCCGAAGCCGCGGTACTCGCAGGCCATGAGAGTGCAGACTCACGCATTTCGGCAGCCCAGGAGATGGTCTGCGGCAACCCGATCACGGCCGCGATCGTCGCACGTGCAAAGGCTTTCGCCGCCGGGAATCACGAACAACTTGAGGTGATCGCCAAGGCCTTCGCGCAACTCGGGTGTGGGTACCAGCAAACCCGCACCAGCTGGCTCTCCAGCCTGCCTGCCATCAGCGGCCACGGGTGACCTAGCATCCGCGCCATAACATCCGGTGGGCCGTCGCTGGAACGGCCCACCGCCCCTTGATCAGCTGTACGTGTTGATCATGTACCCGTTTGTCTGCGTGAGTGTGCCGATCTGGTCATAGCTGGTTCCGTCGATTTTGACCGGGTTACCCGCTACGTGCTTCAGAAATATGCGGAAGAGGAACGTGCGAGAGCTGCCGCAGGCAGCCGTGGAGTCAATCGACGCGCCCATCGAGGCGTAGGGGATGTTGTAGTGGTGTGGGGTGTTGTAGATGACATCGGTCCGGTCGGCCGAGCGATAGAGGGCACACTGCCGACCCTGACTGTCGAGCCGAACCGCCTCCATATGCGACACGACAGTGGACGACTTCGCCCCTCCTCCCCGTCCGCCGCAGGATGCAGTTCCTTCATAACAAGTGGTCAGCTCGACATTCGCGATCATCTTGAAGCCCTTGGCGTCATCGGCGGCCTTCCACCTGTACAAGGGAGTGCGGTCGTCATAGAAAATATACGTCGAGTTCTTCGGCTCACCAGGCCCGAGGTAGGTGCATTTCGGCAGTTCACCTCGTGAATTACACTCAGGATTGTTCCACCAGTGCGAGCCCACCTCGTCGAAGTCGCTCCAAGACAAATAGGTCCATGTCGCGTAAGCAGTCATAGCGTCCTTGGTCGAGCCGGACGAGATCAGCAGCCGGCAGGTATACAGCCCATCGACCGGAGCCCGGAACAGCAAGGCCGGCCGAAGCGAGTCGGGCTGCTCTGGGAGCAGACTTGTCTCTGCCCACGTCGAGGTCCCGACCTGTTTCCCGGTCGAGTCGACACATTGAACTGCCGTCGTGATATCCATGCTTGAGTGCTCGGCATTCTTGAGCATCGCCAACGCCTGGCCGATTACCTGACGTGATTCGCCTGCGCGAAGGTAGATGTCCGCGGAGACAACAACCTGCTCCCACCCGACGACGTTCGTATTCACTGCCAGCTCTTTGCGGACGAATGTCGTCATCAGCGTGCCGGGCAGAACTTCCCAGCCTCGCCAGTCATTCCTGTTAGCAGTGCGCTGCCCCTTCCAGAAGATACGGCCGGCACCGTCGACACTAATGAGTGCGATCCTGCCATCAGAATTGGTGTCCGCGGCCACAGCACGCATCCGCCCACCGATCTCCTCCCACGGCGACCACGTCGCGGAGTTCGCACGAGCCTGCGCGCGATGAAAGACACGGTCCTCATGATTCACGCCGAAGACCTCGAGC
>NZ_BAABAA010000014.1:0-256955 GCF_039537185.1 Kribbella ginsengisoli
GAACACGACGGTGCCGAAGACGACGTAGTGGAAGTGCGCGACCACGAAGTACGAGTCGGACAGCTGGTAGTCCAGCGCGGGCGAGGCCAGGATGACGCCGGTCAGGCCGCCGAACAGGAAGGTGGTGAGGAAGCCGACCGACCACAGCATCGGGGTGTCGAAGGACACCGAGCCGCCCCACATGGTGCCGATCCAGTTGAAGAACTTCACCCCGGTCGGTACGGCGATCAGGAAGGTCATGAAGGAGAAGAACGGTAGGTTCACCGCTCCGGTGACGAACATGTGGTGCGCCCACACCGCCACCGAGAGGACCGCGATCCACAGCGTCGCGCCGACCAGGCCGATGTAGCCGAAGACGGGCTTGCGGCTGAAGACCGGCAGGATCTCGGTGATGATGCCGAAGAACGGCAGCGCGATGATGTAGACCTCGGGATGCCCGAAGAACCAGAACAGGTGTTGCCACAGCAACGGCCCGCCGTTCGCGCAGCGCGCCGGCCAGGATCGGGAAGGCGATCAGGACCAGGATCGAGGTCACCAGGATGTTCCAGGTGAAGATCGGCATCCGGAACATCGTCATACCGGGAGCGCGCATCGTGATGATGGTCGTCACGAAGTTGACCGCACCCAGGATGGTACCGAGACCGGCCATCCACAGACCCATGATCCACAGGTCACCGCCGACACCCGGCGAACGGACCGCGTTCGACAGCGGCGCGTAGGCGAACCAGCCGAAGTCGGCCGCACCGCCCGGGGTGAAGAAGCCGCTGATCGTGATCAGGCCGCCGAACAGGAACAGCCAGAAGCTGAACATGTTCAGCCGCGGGAACGCCACGTCGGGCGCGCCGATCTGAACCGGCATGATCACGTTCGCGAAGCCGACGAACAGCGGCGTTGCGAACAGCAGCAGCATGATCGTGCCGTGCATGGTGAAGAGCTGGTTGTACACCTCTTCGTTGACGATCTGCAGACCCGGCTTGGCCAGCTCGGCCCGGATCAGCAGCGCCATCACGCCACCGATCAGGAAGAACGCGAACGACGTGATCAGGTACAGATGCCCGATCAGCTTGTGGTCGGTCGTGGTCAGCCACTTGACCGCGATCTGGCCCTTGGTGCGCCGCCTGGGCAGCGCGGTCGCCGCACCGATGGCGCCTGTGCGCTCGGCGAAGTCGGTCACTTCTCGCCCTCCTGCTCACCGTGGCCGGGAATGGTCGTCGCGTCCTGACCGCCGGTCGCCGCCCCGGTCTGGCCCTTGGCGGCCAGCTCCTTGAGGTGCGCCTGGTACTCGTCCGCGGTGACCACCTTGACGGTGAAGATCATCCGGCTGTGGTAGAGACCGCACAGCTCCGCGCACTTGCCCGCGAAGGTGCCGGTCTTGGTCGGGGTCAGCTCGAGCTTGTTGGTGCGGCCCGGGATGACGTCGAGCTTGAAGTAGAAGGCCGGCACCCAGAACGAGTGGATGACGTCCGGCGAGGTCAGGTCGAAGTGCACCGACTCGTTCACCGGCAGCCACAGCGTGGCGGGGTTGTCCAGCGTGCCGGTCTCCCAGACGCCTTCCTGCCCGTCGACGGTGTCCTTGTAGTTGAAGGTCCACTGCCACTGCTGGCCGACCACGTTGATCGTGTGGGACGGGTTGTCCGACATGTGCGTGATCTTGTTGCCGTGCTCGACGGTGTAGAAGAACAGCACACCGATGATCGCGAACGGCGCCAGCGTGTAGAGCACCTCGAGCGGCAGGTTGTAGCGCGTCTGCCGCGGGGCGTCCTCGTTGCGCCGGCGGTACCGGACCGAGGCGTACAGGATCAGGCCCCAGGTGAGCACACCGATGATCAGGGCGGCGATCCAGGCGCCGATCCAGAGGCTCTTCATCGCCTCGGTGCGGTCGGACGCGCCCGGGGGCAGACCGAGCCGTTTCCACTGCTCGGTGGTCTCCGACGAGCAGCCGGTCAGCACCAACGTGCCTACCGCTACTGACGTCGCCACCAGCAAGCGTCGCTTCGCCGGACGTACCGCGGCGCGGGCCCTCTTCAGACCTGCTGCGCGCACCACTCCGGGCGTGCCGTTCGAACCCACGGGGCGCCTTTCCCTTCCCAGGTGAGACTGACGACAGAACACTACTGGACACCTCTGGCGGTTCTGCGCATAGGTAGGGCTTAGCGTTTCCCGTGTGAGCAACCGTGCATACCTAGATGCCGCGACAGCGGAACCACTGCATCCCGCAGCGCGGGAAGTGTTGCTCTCGGCATTGGAATCCGGGTGGGCCGATCCGGCCCGGCTGCACCACGAGGGACGGACGGCCAGACTGCTGCTCGACAACGCCCGCGCGGTGCTGGCCGAAGGCCTCGGAGTACGGGTGGATGAGCTGTTCTTCACCGCCTCCGGCACGGCCGCCATCCATGCCGGGTTGCTCGCTGTGACGGCTGCCCGGCGGCGGGTCGGGGACGTGGTCGTGCACTCTGCGGTGGAGCACTCCGCAGTACTCCATGCGGCGGCAGCAGCCGGTACTGCGAACGAGATCCCCGTCGACAGCCTCGGACGAGTCGACCTGGACGCCTTCACGGCACAGGTCAGGCAACCCGGTGTAGCCGTCGCTGCGCTCCAGTCGGCCAACCATGAGGTCGCTACGCGCCAGCCGATCGCGGAGCTCGCCGAGGCGTGCGCAGCCGCGCAGGTGCCGCTGTTCGTCGACGCAGCCGCCTCGATCGGGCATGACGTCGTACCAGCCGGGTGGTCCGCGTTGACGGCCAGTGCCCACAAGTGGGGCGGGCCGGCGGGCGTCGGGCTGCTCGCCGTACGGAAGGGGACGCGGCTTGCGCCGAGCTGGCCCGTGGACGAGCGGGAGGACGGCCTCTCCCCCGGCCACCCGAACGTCCCCGCTGCTCTGGCGGCCGCAGCGGCTCTGCAGGCGCGACTGCTGGAGGCTGAGGAGCTCAACAAGCAGCACCGGGCGTGGATCGACGAGCTGCGGCACCGGGTCGCGGCAGACATCACCGACGTCGAGGTAGTCGGCGACCCGGACGACCGACTGCCACACGTACTCACCTTCTCCTGCCTGTACGTCGATGGCGAGGCACTGGTCACCGCCCTGGACGCCGAGGGCTTCTCCTTGTCGAGCGGCTCAGCCTGTACTGCGAGCACGCTCCGCCCCTCGCATGTGCTCGCAGCCATGGGTGTGCTGACCCACGGCAACGTACGCGTCTCCCTGGGCCGCACCTCCACCCACGACGAGGTCGACCGCTTCGCTAGCGTCCTGCCCGGCATCGTGCAGCGGATCCGGGCCGAGGTGGGCATGTGACGCTGGACTGCCGCGGCATGCTCTGCCCACTCCCCGTGATCAAACTCGCCCAGGCGTTCCCCAGCCTGCAGATCGGCGACACCATCACCGTCCTGGCCGACGACCCCGCCGCCGCCACCGACATCCCCGCCTGGTGCCGCATGCGCGCCCAGGAACTCGTCTCCGCGACCGGCGGCGAGTACGTCGTACGCCGGCTCAGCTAAAACGGTTGGCGCCCACGGCCGGGGCGTTGCGAGACTTCGCTGCGTGACTGACTTCGCCTACAAGCCGACGCTGACCGGAGAGCTGGTCGTCCTGCGGCCGGTGACCGAGGACGACTATCCGGCGATGCAGGTCGCCATGGACGATCCCGATGTGGTGCGGTTCACCGGGAGTCGGGGGGAGATCGGCGAAGAGGCCGCGCGCAAGTGGTACCGGACCAGGGGTGAGCAGACCGACCGGCTGGATCTGGCGATCGTCGACAAGGCCGGTGGTGAGGTTGTCGGGGAGGCTGTGCTCAACGAGTGGAGTCCGGAGGACGAGAGCTGTAACTTCCGGATTCTGATCGGGCCGGCCGACCAGGGGCGCGGGCTGGGGACCGAGGCGACCCGGCTGATCGTGGGGTACGGGATCGAGCAGCTCGGGCTGCACCGGATCGATCTCGGCGTCTACGCGTTCAATCCGCGGGCGCAGCGGGCGTACGAGAAGGCCGGTTTCGTCACCGAGGGGGTCAAGCGGGATGCCCTGAAGTGGGACGGCGAATGGGTCGACGAGATCGTGATGGCGGTACTGGCCACCGACTGGAAGCCGCTACCTTCGACCACGTGACCGATTTAGTCTCGAAGGCCCGGCGGATCGCCGTACTGACCGGCGCCGGAATCTCCACCGCCTCCGGGATCCCCGATTTCCGCGGTCCGCAGGGCCTGTGGACGAAGAACCCGGCCGCGCAGGCGATGTTCGACATCGACGAGTACGTCGCCTCGACCGAGGTCCGGGCCGAGGCCTGGAAGTTCCGCCGCGCGGCCGCCGCCTGGGACGCCGAGCCCAACGCCGGCCACCGCGCCCTCGTCGACCTCGAACGCCAGGGCCGCCTGACCGGCCTGATCACCCAGAACGTCGACGGCTTGCACCAGAAGGCCGGCTCGGTGCTCGTCCACGAACTCCACGGCACGGTCTGGTACGTCGATTGCCTCACCTGCGCCGATCGCGTCCCCATGGCCGAGGTTCTCCCCCGCCTCGAGGCAGGCGACCCCGACCCGGCCTGCGAGCTCTGCGGCGGCATCCTCAAATCCGCCACCATCTCCTTCGGCCAATCCCTGGACCAAGCTGTCATCGACGCAGCCACCAGAGCCACCCAGGAAGCCGACCTCTTCCTCGCGATCGGCACCTCCCTCCAGGTCTATCCCGCTGCCGGCCTCTGCGACCTGGCCCTCCGGGCCGGCATCCCACTCGTCATCCTCAACGCCGAGCCCACCCCGTACGACGACGAAGCCACCGCCGTGATCACCACCCCGATCGAGGAAACCCTCCCCGGCCTCGTCGCCTGATTCACGGATTCGCGGTAAAGGTGCTGACGATTCGGGCCCGGCGCGGTGAGGGACTCCGCAGCGCCGCCGGCCCTGTTGGGCGGGCCACTGGCAGGTTTCGGCCCCGGACCGCCCTGCACGCACAACCCGCGGCAACCCCTTCGACACGCCGAGGTAACCGCTTACCCGTCGAGTTGTGCATGCACCCACCGCCCCCCTGTTGCCCCAAGCAACCAAATCCGAACCCACCTCGCCTCGTCGCCCTAGGCTCAGACCCCTCCTCGGGATCCCGATAGCTACGACCACGGCCGTCCTCACCGCGGCAATCACGACCCTCCCCGGCCACCCGTCACCTGACCGCGACCTTTCAGGCCTTCCGTCGGGCTGGGGAGGGAGTTAGCGTCCCCGGCAGGCCGTACTGGCGTGGGAGGGGACCGAAATGCGTGGGTTCAGGCGAGGTATTGCAGGCGTGACCGTGGCGGCGGTGATCGCGCTGGGACTGGGGACAGCGTCGACCGCGACGGCACAACAGGCGACAGGACTACCGGCGACGGCGCAAGCGCAACGGGTGATCACGGTCGCCGGTTCGCTGCAGAGTGAGCTCGGCTGTCCGGGCGACTGGGATCCGGGCTGTGCTGCGACCAGTCTGGGCGCGGCCGCGCCGTACACGAAGGTCTTCGACGTCCCGGCCGGCAGCTACGAGTTCAAGGTCACCGTCAACGGCGCCTGGGACGAGAACTACGGCGCCGGGGGTGTGCGCGACGGGGCCAACATCCCGCTGCGGCTGGAAGGGCCGGCCAAGGTCCAGTTCAGCTACGACGACACGAGCCACGTCGTCGCGATGAAACCGGTCGACCTGGCCGGGCCGGCGGTGACCGCGGCCGACCAGGCGCTCGCGTCGCCCAGCCTGCGGCAGGACCTCACCAAGGAACGCTTCTACTTCCTGATGGCCGACCGGTTCGCGAACGGCAACAAGGCCAACGACTCCGGCGGCCTCACCGGCGACCGGCTGACCACCGGGCTGGACCCGGCCGACAAGGGCTTCTACCACGGTGGCGACCTGGCCGGCGTGATGCAGAAACTCGACTACATCAAGTCCCTCGGTACGACGTCCATCTGGCTGACCCCGTCGTTCAAGAACCGGCCGGTCCAGGGCGAGGGCGCGAACGTCAGCGCCGGCTACCACGGCTACTGGATCACCGACTTCACCCAGATCGACCCGCACCTGGGCACCAACGCGGACATGCAGCAGCTGATCACGCTGGCGCACCAGAAGGGGATGAAGGTCTTCTTCGACATCATCACCAACCACACCGCCGACGTGATCGCCTACCAGTCCGGCCAGTACGGCTACATCCCGAAGTCGGCCTCACCCTACAAAGATGCCAATGGCAACGTCTTCGACGACAAGCTGTACGCCGGTGGCGACACCTTCCCGCCCCTCGACGCGCAGACGTCCTTCCCCAACGTGCCGATCTTCAAGACTCCCGCGGACGCGACCGTCAAGCAGCCCGCCTGGCTGAACGACCCGACGCTCTACCACAACCGCGGCGACTCCACCTTCGCCGGCGAATCCGCGGAGTACGGCGACTTCGTCGGGCTGGACGACCTGTTCACCGAGCAGCCGAAGGTCCGCGACGGGATGATCGACGTCTACAAGACCTGGGCCGAGCTGGGCATCGACGGCTTCCGGATCGACACCGTCAAGCACGTCAACCTGGAGTTCTGGCAGAAGTTCTCACCGAAGATCCTCGAGGCGGCCAAGGCGAAGGGCACCAAGAACTTCTTCATGTTCGGCGAGGTCTACGACGCCGACCCGAAGTTCATGTCGACCTACACCACGGCCGGCGCCCTGCAGGCGACCCTCGACTTCGGGTTCCAGCAGAACGCGGTCGCCTATGCGAAGGGCGACCCGAGCACCAAGCTGCGCGACCTCTACGCCAACGACGACTACTACACCGACGCCGACTCGAACGCCTACCAGCTGCCGACCTTCCTCGGCAACCACGACATGGGCCGGGTCGGCACCTTCATCAAGCAGTCCGGCGCCAGCGGGCAGGAACTGCTCGCCAGGGATGAGCTGGCGCATTCGCTGATGTACCTCACCCGCGGCCAGCCGGTGATCTACTACGGCGACGAGCAGGGCTTCACCGGTCCGGGGGGCGACAAGGACGCCCGGCAGGACATGTTCGCGACCAAGACCGCCGACTACACCGACGACGAGGTCGTGGACGGCACCGGTACCTCGACGATCGGGAGCAAGGACAGCTTCAACACCAACTCTCCGATGTACAAGCACATCGCGGGGCTGGCCGAGCTGCGGGCGAAGTACCCGACGCTGGCCGACGGCACCCAGGTGCACCGCTACTCCTCCAACACCGGCGGGCTCTACGCCTTCAGCCGGTTCGGGAAGGACAACACGGAGTACCTGGTCATCGCCAACAACGCCACGACGACCAAGACGGCGACCATCCCGACGTACATGGCCGATGGCCGGTTCAGGTGGATCTACGGTGGCGGCAAGCAGCTCAGGGCCGATGAAGAGGGCCGAGTGGTCGCCACAGTGCCTCCGCTGTCCGTCTACGTCTACAAGGCCACAGAGCAGCTCCCCCGCCGGCTGGCGGCTCCCCCGGTCTACATGAGCTCGCCAGAGCCGGGTGCGGCGGTCAGTGGTCGCGCAGAGATCGCAGCAGCCGTCCCTGCTAACACCCCTGTCACAGTGACCTTCGGCTACCGCCCAGTCGGTACTACGGCTTGGCAGCGGCTCGGGAGCGACGACAACGCGCCGTACCGGGTGTTCCAGGACACCAGCAAGCTCCCCAAGGGCACCCTGCTCGAGTACCGGGCAGTCCTGAAGGATGCGTCTGGCAACTACTCGGTGTCAGGCTCGTACGGAATCGTCGGGGACGCGCCAGCCCCAACCCCGGGCGGCGGTGGCCAGGACCCGGTCTCCCAGCCGGCCAACGTCAGCGTGCCGGGCGATCACAACAGCGAGATGGGCTGTCCCGCGGACTGGTCACCCGACTGCCCGCAGGCGCAGCTGACCCTGGACCCGAAGGACCAGGTCTGGAAGGGCACCTACACGCTCCCGGCCGGCGAGCACGCGTACAAGGCAGCCATCAACAAGACCTGGGACGAGAACTACGGAGCCGGCGGCAACGCCAATGGCGCCAACATCTCCTACACCGCTCCGGCGACCCCTGTGACCTTCTACTACGACCACGGCCGGCACTTCGTCACGTCGACCGCCGAGGGACCGATCGTCACGGTGCCGGGGTCGTTCCAGTCCGAGTTCGGCTGTCCGGCGGACTGGTCCCCCGACTGCATGCGTCCCTGGCTGACCGACCAGGATGGCGACGGCACCTTCACCTGGTCGACGAGCAAGATCGGAGCAGGCAGCTATGAGGCCAAGGTCGCACACGGCCTTTCGTGGGACGAGAGTTACGGCGCCGGGGGCAGCCCGACCGGCGGCAACATCCCGATCACCGTTCCGGGCGATGGGTTGGTCGTCACGTTCTCGTACGTCCTCGCGACCCACGTGCTCACGGTGACGACCTCCAAGCCCGGCGCGCAGCCGGATCTCAAGCAGGCCAAGGCCTACTGGCTCGGCAAGGACCTGCTCGCTGTACCGGCGGTAGCGCATCCCGAGTGGTCGCGCTGGCGGCTGCACTGGTCGGCGACCGGGTCGCTGGCGGTGGACGCCGACGACATCGGCGGCACCTCCGCCGGACTGCGCGTCGACCCCAGCGGGATCCCGCCCACGGTCCTCGCCAAGTTCCCAGCGCTCAAGGGCTATGTCGCGCTGAGGCTGGAGCACGGCGATGCGAAGAAGATCCTCACCGGGCAGCTCGGGCTGGCGCAGTACGACGACGCCGGGCGGTTGCTCGACGCGACGGGGGTGCAGATTCCCGGCGTACTGGATGACCTGTACGGCGCCGCGGCGGACCGCTCGTACGGCGTGACGTGGAACGGCGGGACGCCCAAGTTCTCCTTGTGGGCGCCGACCGCCCAGGGTGTCACTCTGCTGCTGGGCGACCAGCGGATCGCGATGCAGCGCAACACCGACGGCTCGTGGACCGCTGACGGGAAGCGGAGCTGGGAGAACGCGCTTTACCGGTTCGAGGTGAAGGTGTACGCGCCGAGCACCGGCAAGGTGGAGACGAACGTCGTCACCGATCCGTACTCGGTCGCGCTGGCCACCGATTCGGCGTACTCGGTCGCGGTGAATCTCGCGGCGCAGGCCGGCAAGCCCGCGCTGTGGAGCGACACGCCGTCGCCGACGCTCGCCCGGGCGGTCGACTCGACGATCTACGAGCTGCACGTGCGGGACTTCTCGATCGACGACGCCTCGGTACCGGCGGCTCATCGCGGGACGTACCTGGCCTTCGCGGACGAGGGGAACGGCACGAAGCACCTGCGGTCGCTCGCGCAGGCCGGGTTGAACACCGTGCATCTGCTGCCGACTTTCGACATCGCCTCGATCCCGGAGACCGGGCAGCAGACACCTGCCTGCGACCTCAAGTCCTACCCGGCGGACTCGGACCAGCAGCAGGCCTGCGTGACCGCGGTCGCCGCGAAGGACGGCTTCAACTGGGGCTACGACCCGTACCACTGGCTGGCGCCGGAGGGGTCGTACGCGACGTCCAAGGACGGGCTGGCGCGGGTCGCCGAGTTCCGGACGATGGTCGGCGGGCTGCACAAGTCCGGTCTGCGGGTCGTACTGGATCAGGTCTACAACCACACGCCCGCGGCCGGTCAGGCGCCGACGTCGGTGCTGGACAAGGTCGTACCGGGCTACTACCAGCGATTGAACAAGACCGGTGGCGTGGAGACGTCGACCTGTTGCAGCAACATCGCCACCGAGCACGCGATGGCCGAGAAGATCATGGTGGACAGCACGGTGTCGTGGGCGCGCAACTACCACGTCGACGGCTTCCGCTTCGACCTGATGGGCCATCACAGCAAGGCGAACCTGCTCAAGGTCCGGGCCGCGCTGGACAAGCTGACGCTCGCCAAGGACGGCGTCGACGGCAAGAAGATCTACCTGTACGGCGAGGGCTGGAACTTCGGCGAGGTCGCGAACAACGCGCTCTTCGTGCAGGCGTCGCAGGGCAACCTCGGCGGTACCGGGATCGGCACCTTCTCCGACCGGATGCGCGACGCGGTCCGTGGCGGCGGGCCGTTCGACGACGACCCGCGGGTGCAGGGCTTCGGCTCCGGCGCGGCGAGCGACCCGAACGGCGCGCCGATCAACGGTACGCCGGCCGAGCAGGCGAAGCGGCTCGCGCACGACACCGACCTGGTCCAGCTCGGGCTGGCCGGCAACCTCCGCTCGTTCACCTTCCGCTCGGCCGACAGCGGGACCGAAGTACGGGGTGACGCCGTCGACTACAACGGATCACCCGCCGGGTACGCCGATCAGCCGGTCGAGGTGATCAGCTATGTCGACGCCCATGACAACGAAACGTTGTGGGACTCGCTCACCTACAAGCTGCCCGCGACGCTGCCGATGGCCGACCGGGTCCGGATGAACACGTTGTCGCTGGCAACGACCGCGCTGGCCCAGACACCGTCGTTCTGGCATGCGGGTGCGGACCTGTTGCGGAGCAAGTCGCTGGACCGCAACTCGTACGACTCGGGCGACTGGTTCAACACCCTGGACTGGACAGGCGCCGACAACGGCTTCGGCCACGGCCTGCCCCCGAAGGCCGACAACGAAGCCAAGTGGCCCTTCATGAAGCCGCTGCTCGCCAACCCGGCGCTGAAGCCTTCCCAGGCCGATGTGACGACAGCGAGCGCGGCCGCTGCCGATCTCCTCAAGCTCCGCTTCTCCACGCCGCTGTTCCGGCTGGGCTCCACGGACCTCATCAACCAGAAACTCTCCTACCCCCTCAGCGGTACCCCCGCCGCCAAGCCGGGCGTCGTCGTGATGCGCATCGACGACACCGTCGGGCCCAACGTCGACCCAGCCCTGAAGGGCGTGGTGGTCGTCTTCAACACCACCGGCTCACCGGTCACCCAACAGATCCCGGGCCTGGCCGGCGCCAACCTCACCCTCTCCCCCGTCCAAGCCGCCGGCTCGGACGCCACCGTCAAGCAGACCACCTGGACCGCGGCGACCGGCACCGCAACAGTCCCGGCCCGCACGGTCGCAGTACTAGTCCAGCCCTGACAGGAACACCTCGGCCACCAGGTCGTCGGACTCGGCTGCTTCGGCGTCGACCGTCGTGCGCGACATCGTGCACTGACGGTCGGCGCCGCGGCTGTGGAAGCTGCTGGTGAGATACCCGAAGATCCCTCCGTTGTGGCCCCAGAGCTCCGTTCCGTCGGCCAGCTGCCGCCGCGCGATCCCGAGCCCGTAGTCGCCAACCGTCGTGAGCATGGCTTCAAGCTGCGCCGCAGGAAGCAACTCACCGGCCAGCAGCGCGGCGAAGAACTTGTTGAGGTCGGCTGCGGTCGAGATGAGCTCACCGGCCGCCCAGGCCTGCGACGGATTCAGCTCGTCCAGGTCAACGGACTCGTCGTCGACCAGCAGATACCCGTGCGCGTGCGGCTGGGGCAGCTTGGGCTCGTCGCCGGGGACCAGGGTCTGGTGGAGGTGCAGGGGCTCGATCGCTCGCGCTCGCACGGCATCGGCGTACGAGCCGTCAGTGATCTCCTCGATCAGCAGACCGAGCAGTGTGTAGTTGGTGTTCGAGTACGACCAGTCGGCGCCCGGTGCGAAGAGCGGCTCATGCGCGAAGGCCAGGCTCAGCGCCCGCTGCGGTGCCCAGTGATCGAAGCGCTCTCGGACGATCTGCGCCGGGTCGGGGAGGTCGTCGGTGTAGTTGTAGAGGCCGCTGGTGTGGTTGAGGAGACGGCGGACGCTGATGCCGTCGCCGGCCGGTACGACGCCGGGCAGCCACTGCTCGATGGGCTGATCGAGGTCGACCAGTCCCTCGGCGACCAGCGACAGGACCACGGTCGCGGTGAAGGTCTTGGTGACGCTGCCGATCCGGAACCAGCCGTCGGGGGCGACCGGTTGGCGGGAGTCGAGGTCGGCGACGCCGGCTGAGCCGCGCCACTCACGATGTCCGTCGCGGTAGTGCATCAGTACGCCGGTGGCACCGGCTTCGACCAGGCGATCCAGGATCTGTTGCATGGCGGTCAGCCTAAAGAGCGGGCTGCCAGGCGCTCGCGCCACCAGTCTTGGAACGGGTTGCCCATGGGGGCGCCTTGGAGTTGGTTGAGGAGTGGCTCGAGGTCGGACGGGTCGGCGTCGTCGATGTGCATGGAGAGGTAGCGCCAGGGGCGGCCGCGCGGGATTTCGGTGGGGAGGCCGGTGCCCAGGCTGCCTTCGTCGATGGCTTGGAGGACCTGATCGGGGTCCTGGAAGGCCAGTAGGCGGTCCAGAAGGCCGCCGGTCAGGACCTCTGTGATAGCGGCAGCGCAGCGGTCCGGGCCTTCGGAGGCTGGGTAGGACCACAGCTCGGTGGCTGACCCCGTCACGAAGGCGGGCGGGGCCGGTACGCGGTCGGCGATCACGCCCCACGTGATCGATGGCGACTTCGAACCGGCGTGGAAGGCGAAGGCTGCCGACGGGATCACGGCCCATTCGAGGTGGAAGCCGACCTTGGTCTGGTCGCCGGTGAACGGGGCGAAGGCAGCCAGTACGGCGTTGCCGGGGGCACCGGCCGGCGGCATCAGCAGATACCGCCGCCCGGACTTCGCGAAGCCGGCCGCGCCGAACAGCGCCGCGACCGCCTTCACCAGCTCGTCGAGAGGTTTCACCCGCCCATCATCACCGAACAGCCGGTCACCGGATCACCGCGCGGCCGGTCGTCGGATCGGCGATACGGGCGGTCACCGGATCAGTGGGATCGGGATGGGGATGGGAATCGGGATCGGGATGGGGATCGGGATCGGCGGGAAGAGCGGGTTCGGCTTCTGCTCGCTTTCCGGTTGCGGTGGTGGCGCGGGGCACCCGCACGGCTGGGTCTGCCGCCAGGTCTTCCAGCGGTCGCGTTCGGGGGCGAACTCCTCCAGCGTGCCGATCTCCTGCGAGTCCTTCAGATGCTGCTTGACCTTCGGCTGGTCCTCGTCGCCATAGGTGACCGCACCATCGACGATCCCCCAGTAGTTCGTCTTCGGGAACCCGGCGACGTCCTTGTACGGCCCGCCGATCGTCCAGCCGGTCCGGGCGAAGATCGGCTTCCCCGGATCGGACAGGTCCTGCAGGTGGTCGGCGTACCACTGGGCCTCCTTCTGAGCCCGGTAGTTGCGGTCCTGCCCCAGTGCCTTGACCTCCCAGACGTACCGCTGGTCGTAACAGGAGGCCGGCCCGGTCGGGCACATCTCGACGGTGAGCATGATGTCGGCCTCACCATCGGCCGTACAGCCCGGTATCTGGATCCAGGTCGTCTTGTCGGCGCACTTCTTGGCGCCTTGTGGCACTTTGACCTTGAACTGCAGCCGGACGTTCTTCATCCCGAGCGCCCTGGCCTGCCGCGCGATCCGCTCACCAGCTGCGGTCTGCACCGCGTCATGCTTGGCGGTGAAGTTCTGCGGGTGCAGCAGGTTGGTCCCGTTGTACTCCGGACTCGACGGGCAGACACAAGTGCCGTCTGCGGCCTGGTACTCCGTGCAGGCAGGGTCATCGCACATCCGCAGACCGGTCGGGTCGGCAGCGCTGACCGGGTCGTTGTTCGCATAGGCATACCCGTTGAGCTGCTGCGGAACAGCCGGATCGAGCACCTTGTCGACCGACAGGAACCGCCCGGTGTCCGGGTCATAGGCCCGGGCCCCGATCTGGGTCAGCCCGGTGGACGCGTCCTGCGTCCCCCCGACGAATCCCTTCTCACCAGGCAGGTCCACAGTCGTCCCACGCGGACCACCGAACGGCAGCGACCGCTGCTGGACGACCGATTGAGCCTGCGAGTCGATTGCCAGCTGCTCGGTGTTGTGGTGATCACTGGCCAGCCAGGAGAGCCCCGCCGTCGTCCTGACCGCTATCGCGGACCCCGCGTGGTTGTAGTAGCGGGTAGGAGTCAGTGCGCCGGTAGCGCGGTCGAGCTTGAGCTCCTGGTTGCCGAGATAGAGCGTGGTGCTCGTCGGGTCCCGCCGAAGCAGGCGGGTCCCCTCGGAGTCGTACAGGAACTCAGTGCTCTTCCCTGCCTCGGTCACCTTGCTCAGGCGACCCTGCGGATCCCAGGCAAGGGTCTGCGCACCCTTGGCCGTCGTATTGCCACTCAGGTCGTAGCCGTAGTCCTCGGTCCGGGTCCCAGTCGGTTCGCCGGTGACAGTCACCGAACCGACCGCATGCGGACGTGTTGCCCCCGCTGCCGGATAGGTGGAGGTGCGGACACGGTCTACGGCACCGGCGTGCTGCGTCTCGGTCTTGCGGTTGCCAGTGCTGTCGTAGGTGTAGG
Source organism: Kribbella ginsengisoli (assembly GCF_039537185.1). Classification (NCBI taxonomy): domain Bacteria; kingdom Bacillati; phylum Actinomycetota; class Actinomycetes; order Propionibacteriales; family Kribbellaceae; genus Kribbella; species Kribbella ginsengisoli. Next base: position 14,205 of record NZ_BAABAA010000014.1, read on the forward strand.
AGTTCCAGTACGGCGCCCCGCCCGCGAGCTGGTCCTTCGCCGGTGCATTCTCACAGCCGTTGCCCGGGGTCCACGCCTCGGTCAGCCGCTGCAGGTAGTCGTACCTGAAGCACTGGACGTCCGCCGGTTGCTCCATCGGGGTGTCCGCGATCGAGGTGATCCGGCCGGACTGGTCCCGCGTGTAGTGCACATCGGACTGCATCGGCTGGGGTAGCTCGGCATCGACGATCGTGCGGTTGAGCCGGCGCGTGCTGTCCTCGTAGTAGCTCGACAGCCAAACCCGCTTGGTCCCCTCACCCAGCTGGACCCGTTGCTGTTCGCCGTACTTCGTGTAGTCGGTCTGCAATGCATACTCGACCGTCTGGCCGGTCGGACCGCCATAGGTCCGCAGTGGCCGGGCCTGATCGTCGTACGTGTGGAAGACCGACTCCTTGAAGAGCCCACCGATCTCTGGGTAGGTCTCGCTGGCCACACTGCCGTCGACGTTGTAGGTGGTGCTCGCCTCGTACGTCCCCGCCAGCGGCCCCTCTGAGCCGACTGCCGTCTCCGGGACGGTCAGCGTGGTCTTCACCGGCTTGTAGAGCTGGTTGTACCCGAGCACGGCCTCCTTGTAGGCGGCTCCCCCTGGTCCGTAGCTGGTCGCCGTCGCCAGTTGGCCCTTGACCGTCGCCCCGTTGTCCAAGGTGTCGTAGGTCCAGGATGCGGTCTTCGTACCGCTGGTCGAGCCGACGTAGTCGCCCGTCTTCCGGCCGAGCACGTCGTAGGTGTAGGCGATCGTCTGGCTACGGGCATCCGTGGTCGAGACCACCTGACCCACGTCGTCGTACTCGGTGGTGGTGATGCCCTTGTCCGGGTCCTTGCGCCAGACCTCCTGCCCGCGGAGGTTGTAGCGGTACTCCCACTTGTTGCCCGCGGCATCGGTCATCGTGGCCAGCTGGCCGGACGGCGTGTAGGCGTAGCTGGTCTTGTCGAAGTCCCCGGTCGGTGCGGCGCCGCGATACTGCCGGAGCTCGATCGCCCGGCCACGCCCGTCCGTGATCGTCTTGGTCGGCGTGGTGCCGTCCGGCGGATCGATGGAGGTCCAGTCCCCGCTGTACCGGGTGCTGGTCCGCCAGAGCTCGTGCCCGTCGCCGCCACCGCGGTAGATCGACTCGGCCGGTCGCCCGCCCCCGTCGTACTCGGTGGTCGTCAGCCCCGGTACTTCGTTGTCGTTGGCAAGCCAGAGCTCGGTGTCGACCGCCTTGTCGTTGAAGAACGCCTGCGTCGTCTTGGCCTGCCGGCCCTGCGAGTCGTACCGGGTATCCACGAGCAGACGGCCACCACCGGGAGACGGGCTCTGGGTCTGGCGCTGCCGCAGCAACCCGTCGTACAGGGCGGTCGAGGTGGAGTAGAGCCCGCGCGGGCCGAGGGTCGACGTGGTGACGGCCGTCGGGGCGTCATTGCGGACGAGGTAGGTGTAGCGGTAGTTGCCGGTCTGCGGCGGGTTGGCGTTGCGCAGGCGGTTCGGCAGCCAGGTCTCGACCAGCCTGCCGAGGGCGTCGTACGCGGACTCGGTCCTGCGGTTGTTGGGATCGACGACCAGCACCGGCTGTCCCTTGGCCGGGTCCAGCGTGGTCGTGGTCGTGTGGCCGAGCGCATTGGTCTGCGTGGTCTTGAGGACCGGCCCGCCCGTCTCCGGGGCGTACGTGGTCGTCGTGGCACGCCCGAGAGCGTCCTTGCTCACGGTCACCCGGCCATGCGCGTCGTACTCGGAGGTCGCGACGGTCTTGTACACCGGTGCGCTGGCTGTCCCGCCGACGCGCTGCTCCAGCCGGGTCACCGAGCCGGACACCGGTGCGGTCGCCGCTGCCTGTCCGTCGAAGGAGGTCCGTACGTCGGAGATCAGGTCGTCGGGGTAGGTCGGAGTGGTGGCGCACTTCACCGCCACCGTCTCCACCCGGGACGGCAGGCTGAGCAGCCACTTGCCGTCGTTGCGGAGGTACGTCGTCCGGGTGCAGGTGTCGTCCGTGGCGACCGCGACGTCACCGGCGTCGTCGACCTTGGTCACCTGGCCGCGGTCGTCGTACTCGGTGCTGGTCTCGGTGACCCGCCAGCCGCGGCCAGCGTCGAGCGCGGCGTACTCGCGCTTCGTTCCCGGCCTGACGATGTAGGCGTTGAAGGCGCCACGGGTCGCGGTCGGCCCTTGCCAGGCCGGGTCGGTGATCGTCTTGCCGAGGACCGTGTCCGAGTCGCCGTCGTAGGTGGTCGTCTCGTACTCGGTCCCGGCCAGCCAGTCCTCGTCGGCATGGACGCCGCCCTCGGAGTCGGTCACCGACACCGTCTTGGTGCCGCCGTCCTTGTTCAGGCGGTCGCCGTTCATGCCGCGGTAGAAGCGCTGCTCCGAGCGGGTGATCGGGCCGGCCTCGTCGTGCTCGCTGCCGCCGCGGATCACCACCCGGCCGAAGCCGCGGAACTCGTTCCAGGTCTTCTTGTCGGCGGGGGTGAACTCGGACTGGTCGTAGTGCCAGGCGGCGCCGTCCAGGTACTCGTAGTGGATCTCTTGCTGGGTGCTCGAGCTGAGCCGGTCGGACTGGATCACCGACTCGACGACGTACTTGTTGAAGTAGTCGGTGCGCTCGGCGAAGTCCTTCTTCGTCCAGCGGACCGGGAAGCAGCGTTTGGTGTTCGACTCCGGGTTGGTCGGCGGCGCGAGACAGTCCGGTGGCGCGTAGTTGACCGAGATGACGCCGCCGGACTCCGAGACGATGCCGGTGATCCGGTACCGGATGATCGGCGACAGGTTGTCCGACTGGTAGACGCGGTTCGCCATCTTGGCGCCCTCGAACGTCACCGCCGGCAACGTGATCGAGCCGCCGCCGGCCAGTCCCGTGTGAGTGATCGACTTGAGCCACAGCGCGGCCTTGTCGCCGTCGCCCGGCGCGGGGAACTGCTGGTCGAGATCCCAGCGGTCGACATCGGCGTACGTGTCGTCGCCGGTCCGCACCTGGGTGGTGATCGCGCTCAGCCGCTTGGTGGTCCAGAAGGTCGGCGAGTAGTGGTCCTTGCAGGTCGCGACCACGCAGCGCTCGTCGAGCGGGACGTCCGGGAAGTTGTCCTTCTTCTCGTAGACACAGGTGCTGCCAGGGACACAGCGTTCGGCGGTCGTGAACAGGACCCGGCCGGTCGGCTGCACGTCGAGCCCGGTGTGCAGGCCGTACTCCGCCTTGGTCAGCCAGCCACCACGGATGTAGGAGACGGCCGCGTCCTTGACGTTCTGGCCGTACGAGTTGCTCTCGGTCTCGTAGTCGTACTGGATGACGTTGCCGTACCGGTCGATGACCTGGTCCAGGTTCCACTTCCACGCCTGGGTGCAGACGGAGGTGGCGAAGGTGCTGCCGTGACACGGCTCGTCGGTGTCGTCGCCGTACACCGGGACGGTCCAGGTCGACTTGGCGGCGGGCCGGGACCCGAACAGGTACTGCGTGCCGTCGACCGTGGTGATCCGCCAGTACTCGCCGTCCTTGGCCCCGTTGGCCGCACCGGTCAGCTTCTCGATCCGCGACCCGTTGTCGTTGCGCTGACGCCACCCGTTGGCGCCGATGATGAGCTGGCCGCCGCCGCCCGGGTAGGAAGCGGTGGCGTTGTCCGACCGCCAGCACAGGTCCCCCGCGTTCTGGCCCTTGTTGCTGCCTTCCTTGTCCTCGGAGCAGCCGCCATAGGTGCGCTCGATCGAGCCGACGTCGAGGTCCCAGCCGTCACCGACCCAGGACGGCTGGTTGTTGGTCGCGCTGGTCCGGCCGTCCACTGCCGACGAGGAGTAGGACAGCGCCAGCGAGGGCTGCAAGCCACCGGGAGCCGGCGGTACGTCGATCGGGTACGACCAGGTGAACGTCCCCGACTGCGCCGCGACGCTCCAGGTCGAGGACGGCGCCAGCTGCGTCGCGTGCTGCGTACCGGACCCCTCAGCGGCCGCTCCGGACTGCGGCTGATCACCGCTCAATGCGCGGATGCTGGCCTCGTCCTTGCCTCTCGGCTGCATCTGCTGGCCGGTGACGTTGACGGAGGGCACGTTCGGCAGTGGGACGCTCGGACCGCCTCCGGCCGCCGCCGCGGTGACCGTGGTCGGTGGCGACCCGACCAGTACCGAGATGAACAGAGTTGCCGCCAGGACACCGGCCAAGCGGCGGCGCGTTCGTGTTTCCTTCACAGTTGTGACACCCCTCCCCTGTGCGGGTGGGCATACCCGCACAGGTGATGGTGGTGCCTGTCACCGGTCCTGATCGACCTGTTCCATCAGCATGGAAGAGGTCGACGGCTCAGGGCACCTTCACCAGCAGAGCGGCAGGGTCGACCGTTGCCGTGAGAGTGCTGCCGTTGGCGATCTGATCGCCGTCCAGTTCGCGGCGGACCGTCGTCGACGCCTTCACCCGGATGGTCTGGCCGGTGAAGCGCTCGATGTGCCGGCCTTCCTGGACGCGCTTGACGACCAGGCTCAGGGCCAGCCGGGGCCAGTGGCTGACGCGACGCGGCGCCAGCACGACCAGGTCGATCTTGCCGTCGTCGGGCTCGGCGTCCGGGAGCAGCGGGATGTTGGCCTGCAGGGTGCCGACGTTGCCGATCACGACGGTGCGGGCTCGCCGGCGTACCGGAGGCCGGTCGTCGATGGTGATCTCCACCCGGATGAACGGGTGGTTGAGGTTCTTCACGGTCGAGACCACGTACGCCGCCCAGCCGACGTGCTTCTTCAGGCCGTCGGGGGCGTCGGCGATGATCGCGGCGTCCAGCCCGAGGCCGGCCATCACGACGAAGCGGTCGTCGTCGAGCTGGTCGCCCTTGACCGTGACGCTGTCGATGCGGTGTTCGCCGCCGTCCAGGAGCTGGCCGAGGGCCTCGTCGAGGTCGAGCGAGATGCCGAGATTGCGGGCCAGCAGGTTGCCGGTACCTGCGGGAAGTACCGCGACCGGGATGCCGGTCCCGGCCAGCTCGGCGCAGACGACCCGGACGGTCCCGTCGCCGCCGGCCACGACGACCAGGTCGACACCCTCGTCGATCGCCTTCCGCGCCATCGACGAGCCGGGGTCGTCCTCGGTCGTCTCCAGCCACAACGGCTCGGCGACGCCGCGTTCCGCGAGCGCCGCTGCGACCTTGCTCTGAAACCCGTCGGGGACCTTGATCGGATTGAGGATCACGGCGGCTGTGGATATCACTGTGCTTTTTGTCCGTTCGACGGGATAACTTGCTCGGGTGAGCAGCCTCCTACGGAGTACCCCAGAAGACCAGGGCCTATCCGCCACCGCACTGGACGCCTTCGTCGGCGCGCTCGACGCGTCCGCGCAGGAGATCCAGACACTGATCCTGCTGAGACACGGCAAGGTCGTGCTCGAGGAGGCCTGGGCGCCGTACCGGATCGAGGATCCGCACCTGCTGTTCTCGATCTCGAAGAGCTTCACCTCGACCGGGATCGGCCTGCTCGTCGCCGACGGCAAGCTCTCGATCGACGACAAGGTGGTGTCGTTCTTCAGCGCGGACGAGCTGCCGGACACGATCAGCGACAACCTGGCCGCGATGGAGATCCGGCACCTGCTCACGATGTCGACCGGTCATGCCCAGGACACCATCGAGGCGCTCGGCCGGGACGAGCGGATGATCCGCACCTTCCTCGGCCTGGAGGTCGCGCACGCGCCGGGCGCTCCGTTCGTCTACAACACCGGCGCGACCTACATGCTGTCCGCGATCGTGGGGAAGGTCACCGGCGAGACGCTGCTCGACTACCTGCGGCCGAGGCTGTTCGGGCCGCTCGGCATCGACGAGGCGACCTGGCCGACGTCGAAGGAGGGCGTCACGCTGGGCGGCTGGGGGCTGAGCATCAACACCGAGTCGCTGGCGCGGTTCAGCCAGTTCCTGCTGCAGCGCGGCGAGTGGGACGGCGAGCAACTCGTGCCCGCGGCCTGGATCGACGAGGCGACGAAGAAGCAGGTCGACAATTCCTCCGAGACCAACCCGGACTGGCAGCAGGGGTACGGCTACCAGTTCTGGCGCGCCCGCAACAACGCGTACCGGGGCGACGGCGCCTTCGGTCAGTACTGTCTGGTCTTGCCCGATCACGACGCGACGCTCGTCATCACCAGCGCCTCGCCGGACATGCAGGCCGTCATGGACATCATCTGGGAGCACCTGCTGCCGGCTCTGCAGGGCGAGGCAGGCGACGGTACTGCGCGGCCGCCACGGCTCGAGCTGGTGCCGCCGACCGGCGCGACCTATGCCGGCGACGGGCGGACGTACGAGTTCGACGCCAACCCGATGGGGATCGCCGCGGTCCGGCTCGACCCGGACGGTACCGGCACCTTCACCCTCGTGCCCGGCTCGCTGGCCGACGATGCGCAGGCGACCACGGGCAGGACGCAGGAGCTGAGCTTCGCTCCCGGGCCGTGGCAGGAGGATGTCGACAAGCTGCAGGACACCCCGCAACGGCTGGTCACCAGCGCGTACGGGGACGGCGACACCTTCGTCGCGATCGTCCGCTACCTCGAATCGCCGTATGTCGTCACGATGCGCTGCCGGGTCGACGGTGAGGCGCTGCAGATCGACCTGCGCTTCAACGTCTCCTTCTGGCCACCGGAGCTGACCCTGCGCTCACGCTGAGCACGTGACGCGGGTCATAGTCACACCCGCGCTCTCCGCCGTGTCCCTGGGTCGTCAACGGTGAGACGGAGGATGACATGAAGGTGTTGGTGGCAGGTGCGACCGGCGGGCTCGGACGTTCGCTGGTGCCGAAGCTGATCGCGGCGGGGCACGACGTGACCGGGATGATCCGGTCCGAGTCGGGCGCGGCCGGCGTACGGGCGCAGGGTGCTCAGGTGGTGCTGGCGGACGGGCTGGATGCTGCCGCGGTGAAGGCGGCCGTCGGGTCCGTGCAGCCGGAAGTGGTAGTGCACCAGATGACGGCGCTGAAGTCCGGGATCGACTTCAGGAAGTTCGACGAGAGCTTCGCACTGACCAACCGGCTGCGCACCGAGGGCACGGACAACTTGCTCGCTGCCTCGCACGCGGCCGGCGTACGGCGGATCATCGTCCAGAGCTACGCCGGCTGGAACCTGCAGCGCAGTGGCTCGCCGACCAAGACCGAGAGTGATCCGCTGGATGCTCACCCGGTCGCCGCGACCAGTCAGACGATGGCCGGCATCCGCCACCTCGAGGCGGCCGTCACCGCAGACCAGGCAATCGAGGGCCTCGTACTCCGGTACGCGAGCTTCTACGGCCCGACGGGCGCGATCGGCAAAGGTGGCGAGCTGGTCGAGCTGATCCGCCGCCGCAGGCTGCCGTTGATCGGCGACGGGTCCGGCGTCTGGTCCTTCATCCACTACGACGACGCGGCCGATGCGACCGTTCGGGCAGTCACGACGGGCGACCCCGGCATCTACCAGATCGCCGACGACGACCCGGCCTCCGCTGCGGTCTGGCTGCCCGAGCTCGCCCGCATCCTCGGCGCGAAGCCACCACGTCACCTCCCGGTCTGGCTGGCCAAGCTGGCCGCGGGTGAGGCAGCGGTCTCGGCCTTCACCCAGATCCGCGGGGCGGACAACGGCAAGGCGAAGGACGCCTTCGGCTGGCACCCCGCCTACGCCAGCTGGCGACAGGGCTTCCGCCACGGCCTGTGAGCGGCGTGAGGTGACGGCCGGTCCCAGCGCCTGGTCACCCGTTCGGGCAGGGGTGTCTTTCCGAACATGCAGCGTCCGGTGGATTCGCCCCCTTGGGTGGTGCGAGCTGCTTACGGTTCCAACAGACCGAAGTCATCGCTCAAGGGGGATACACCCATGCGTTACAAGTCGTTGCTCGCAGCAACCGCGCTGCTTGCTTCCGGACTCGCGTTCGGCACGCCCGCCGAGGCGGCGCCGTCCGCCGCGCCTGCTCTTCCCGAGTGCAAGCCGCTGGTGCCGGCGAAGCTGATCATGCGGAGGCGCACGACGAACTACACGGTCGGCCTGGCCGCCTCCTGCCCCGCAACCCTGTACAACGCCGACTGGAAGGGCATCCAGCCCGGCGACCCGGAGAAGACGAAGCTCGAGTTCCTGAACGGCGACCGGTTCGCCGAGCTCCAGCTGTCCGCCTTCGTCTCACCGGTCGGCCGGGTCACCTGGACGCCGACCAGCGAGACCGGCACCGACTCGCAGGGTGACGACGTCGCCATCCTCAAGCCGGTCCCGTCCGTGACGAAGTACGCGTCGTCGGCAACGGTTTCCGGCAAGCGCGTCGGCGGCACCACGACGGTGGTCGCCACGGTCGGCTACTACAACCCGAAGGCGAACGCGTTCGTCCGCTGGCCGTCGAAGGCCGTCACCCTGCAGTACAAGGTGCCGGGCAGCACGAAGTGGCTGTACCTGCGCAAGGTGACCACCAACAAGGTCGGCCAGGCCGCCTTCACCTGGACCCCGAAGGCGACCCGGTACTACCGCGCGGTCGTTCCGGCGAACACCACCATCTGGGACTTCACCACCGCCGCCATCAGCAAGTGAGCTCGCAGGCCGCGTCCCCCACTGGGGGTCGCGGCCTTCCGCTGCGAAACTGACTTCATGATCACACCCGCCGAACAAGCCGTCCTCGATCGCGTCGACGAACAGCTCCTCGTCCGGATCACCCAGAACCTGCTGCGGGCGCCCGGGCAGAATCCACCCGGCGAGGAGGCTGCGACGGTCTCTGCGTTGAGCGCGGCCGCGATCGAACTGGATCTCGATGTCGTAGCCACCCGGGTCGAGCCCGGCCGCGACAACCTCACCATCACCCTTGCCGGCGGCAACGGCCCGGGCCTGCTCCTCCTCGGCCACACCGACGTCGTCCCGATCGGCGACGGCTGGACCAGGGACCCCTTCGGCGGCGAACTACTCGACGGCCGCATCTACGGCCGCGGCGCCTCCGACATGAAAGGCGGCCTCGCCGCCGCACTCGCCGCCCTCGCGGCGCTTCGCGGCGTCGAGCTGAGCGGCCCGGTCGAGCTGGCCGCCCTGATGGACGAGGAAGAAACCGGCAAGGGAATCCGCGCCTATGTCGAAGCCACAAGGCGGGACGCCACCGCCGATGGCGGCGACAGCGGAGGCAGTGGTGTTGGCGGCGGCAGCGGCGTCGGCGGCGGCTCGTGGCTTGGGTGCATTACGGCTGAGCCGACTGACTTGCAGACCATCATCGGCGCTCGTGGCGACTCCTACCTTCGGGTGGAGATCCATGGGAAGTCTTGTCATGCGGGGAATCCAGCTGATGGAGCGAACGCCATCTACGGCGCGGCTGCTGTGGTTGCGGAGATCGAGCGGTTGCATGCGGAGTTGGCCGAGGCGCCGCATCCGTTGCTGGGGGCGGCTACTTGGAGCGTCGGGCAGATCCAGGGTGGTACGGGTGGTTCGATCGTGCCGGCCGAGTGCGTGCTCGTCGCCGACCGGCGGCTGCTTCCGGGTGAATCACCTGAGGCCGTCCTCGACGATCTCAAGGCCCGGGTCGCTGCCCTCGAGCTGGAAGATCGCGGCCTTTCGGTAGAGCTCGAGATGCCGATGGAGATGCCCGCGTTCCTCACCTCCGCGGATACGGAGCTGGTCACCGTGACCGATGCGGCGCTCGCCGACGCCGGTGGACCGCGGCTCCCGCTCGGCGGTTGGACAGCTGCCTGCGACGGCGGTTTCGTAGCGCGCGACCTCGGCGTACCGGTCGTAGTGCTCGGCCCCGGCTCCGTCACCGACCAAGCCCACCGCGCCGACGAATCCGTCGGCGTCGATGAGCTGGTGGTAGCCGCCCGGACCTACGCCCTGACTGCCCTACGGCTACTTGGCTGAGCACTGATCGATGACCGGTACGGAGCCGGCGACTCGCAGAGCGGCGGTCGAGAGCAACCGGCGGACTGGGTCACCGCAGACCGCGTCAGAAGGTTCGGTCGAAGGTGATGAAGAGGCCGTTGGCGTCGATCGTCACGGTGCGGGCGTCGCTGACGATGCCCTTGATCGCACCGATCTTCTGGCCCGGCAGAGGATTGGTCACGGTTCCTGATCCCAGGTCGACGGCAAGCAGCCCGTCGTCGAAGGTGTTCGCCAAGAGGCTGTTACCGAGGACTTCGGATGCCCCCTGCCTCAGGGGCGAGCCGGTTGCGGAGATCTGCGTTCGCCAGCGTTCGGTGCCGTCGGTGAGGTTGCGGGCAACCAGGTCGGACGACTTCGGCTTGCTGTTGCTCTTCTCGTAGGACAGGACGAGGTCGCCGGTCACCTTGAAGGAGTCGACGAGCCAGTAGCCGAACTGGTTCTTGAAGTCGTGCTTCCACAGTTGTTTGCCGGCTCGATCGATACCGGTCATCCAGGTCTCGGTCATCAGGGTCTTGCCTTGATCGGACGAGCGGCGGGAGATCACTACCGCGACGTCCTTGCCGGTGCCGACGACGTTACTGATCCAGCCTCGATCGTCGGGTCCACGGTAGGACCAGGTCGGCGTACCGTCCGCAGCCGACCGCGCCACGACGGCACCCCGATCCCTGACCGGCGGCTCCGACCTGCGGTCCGGATCGAGTTTCCGCGAGCGGCCGATGTCGTCCAGGTCGGTGGGGAACCGGCTCAGCAGGACCTGGTCGTGCAGCAGCTGCACAGAATCGGCCTCGTCGAGGCCCGCGACGCGCTTGTTCCAGCTGACTTTGCCCGACCGGGTGTCGATGCGGGCCAACCGCACGTCATGATCCGATTTCTTGGTCGCGTCGGATGGGCGGACGACGAAGAGCGCGTCCCCGGACGCCGCCGAGCCGAAGGTCCAGCGCGAGTCCGTATCGCTGTCCTTGCCGACCTTCGTGCACCATGCGATATCGCCGTTGCTGGTGTCCACGGCCGTGATCCGTGGCGCCTTGTCCCTGGGCATGCGCATCAACAGCATGCGGTTGGCCAGGTCCCCACCGCCGGCGCCGTAGCCCACCTGGTGGCGTCCCCAGACCGGCTGTCCGGTCTCGCCGTCGACCTGCACGAGGGCACCGCCGGTACCCGGCCCTAGGAGGCCGCCGTCGCCTACCTCGAATCGGACGTCCCCGTCGTTCGAGTTGGCCAGAGTCGCGATAGCCGTACCCGTTTCACTGGGTAGGACGACGGCACTACGGGCGGCCCCGAGCGGTGCCACCGGATGCTGTGCGACCTCCAGCAGATTCCGGAGGTCCTGCCGAACCCCGTCGTAGAAGTCGTCGACCTTGACCTGGTCCAGCGGCACCGCGTGGAGCCGCGCCAGTTTCGCGACCGGAACCTCTCCGAAACTCGCCGCGCACCGCCCCGTCCACAAAGGCCGGACGATCAGAACTCCGGCCGCGATCACCGCGACGCCGGTGACGACGGCGATGGCCCGCCGGTTCATTGTGGTCTCCGTTCGAGGTAGGGATCCGTAGCGGGCCGAGCCCGGCCCGTCAGAAGGTTCGGTCGAAGGTGATGAACAGGCCGTTGGCGTCGATCGTCACGGTGCGGCCGTCGCTGACGATGCGGTCGATCGGGCCGATCTTCCGACCCGGCAGCGGATTGGACACGGCTCCCGAGCGGAGGTCGACGGCCGTGAGGCCGCCGCCGTAGGTGCTCGCCAAGAGATCGTTGCCGAGGGTTTGGGCTGCCTCGGGCCGCAGTGGCGACCAGGTTCCGGTGAGCTGGGTTCGCCAGCGTTCGGTGCCGTCTGTCAGGCTGCGGGCGACCAGGGTGGAGGTATCGGCCTTACTGTCTCGCTGCTCGTGGGACAGGACCAGATCGCCCGTCACCAGGAAAGAGTCGCGCCGGAGGTCGGTGAACTGGCCCTTGAAGTCGTGCTTCCACAACTGCTTGCCGGTCCGATCGATGCCGGTCAGCCAGTTCTCGTTGACCAAGAGCTTTCCCTGATAGGACGAGCGGCGCGAGATGACTACCGCGACGTCCTTGCCGGTGCCGACCACGTTGTTGATCCAGCCTCGATCGTCCGGTCCGCGGTACAGCCAGGTCGCGCTACCGTCCGCAGCCGACCGGCCCACAATCGCGCCGCGGTCGTTCACCGGCTGCGACATGTCGTCCGACTCCAGGACCTGCCTTCGGCCGTTGGCGTCCAGATCGATGTGGAACGGGCTCAGCAGGATCTGGTCGTGCAGCACCTGCAAGGAGTCGGCCTGGCCGAGACCCTCGACGGGCAGGTTCCAGTTGACGTCGCCGGACCGGGCGTCGATGCGGGACAACCGCACGTCGTCGTCGGATTCGTTGTCCGCATCGGATTCGCGGACGACGAAGAGTGCGTCTCCGGACGCCGCCGAATCGAAGGTCGGACGGTACCGGGTCTCGCTGTCCTTGCCGAGTTTCGTGCACCAGGCGAGGTCACCGTTGCCGGTGTTCACCGCCGCGACGCGTGGGGCCTTGTTCCTGGGTGTGTGCATCAGGATCAGGTGGCCGGCGAGGTCTCCGCCGCAGGCGCCGTAGCCCACTTGGCGGCGTCCCCACACCGATTGACCGGTCTTCGCGTCGACCTGCACGATGGCACCAGCTGTCTCCGTCCCGACGAGACCACCACCGTCCAGCTCGAATCGCACGTTCCCGTCGTCCGAATTGGCCAGGCTCGCGGCACCCGAGCCTCCTACATGGGGTACGACAACGGCGCTTCGGGCCGATCCGAGTGGGCCCACCGGATGCAGTGCGACCTCCAGGAGATTCCGGACGTTCTCCCGATACTCATCGTCGAAGTCGTCGACCTCGACCTGGTCGAGCGGCATCGCATGGAGCGTCGTCAGCTCCGCGGCCGGGATCTTTGCGAAGCTCGCCGAGCACCGCCCGGCCCACAAGGGCCGGCCGATCAGAACTCCGCCGGCCGCGATCACCGCAACGCCGACGGCAATGGCGATGATCCGCCGTTTCATCGTGGTCTCCGTTCGGGGGTGAAGAGCAGTTCTGATGCTATGGGCAACGATCGTCGACCTGGACGTCCGGTTCGGCATCGAGTCCGGTGCCGGTCAGGAGCCGCCGGGCACACCCGGCATCCGGTCGGCGGACACCCATTTCCCGGACCGTCCGATCAGATGGTTGCCGCCGGCGACCGCGAGCTGGGTCGCGCGCATCCTTGCAGAGTTGCGGTCGAAAGGCCGTCAGAAAGTCGTTGATTGCAGCAACCTGCAACAGGCAACTGCGTGGGACCGGTGCGGGCGACAGATGCGTCCGGCTCGGTGGACGGCTGGTGCAGCCGGGCTGAGATCGTCAAACGCGATGTCCTCTCGCGAGCAGCTGCCTGTGGTTCGCCGGGGTTCTCGTCGGTGACCAGGCCGAGGGTTCTCACAGCCGAGATTTTGAGGGGCCTGGCCACCTGGATGGGTGGGGCTGGGCCTACTTTCGGGCCGGTTCGGCCAGAATCGGGAGCCGGTCGGTACAGAGTGGAGACAGCGAGCCGTACCGACGACTGGAGGAGACATGCGACAGGTGGTGCCGTGGCTGGTGAGGGTGTGCGTGGGGTTCGCGCGGGCCTGTGTTCTGGTTGGGGTGACCATGGTGGTTCCGGCCGTCTGGGCGATTGCCGCGGTGGTGTGGATCTGGTGGGGTGGCAACCCCTGGTCGCTTTTCGCACCGGTCGTGCTGGCGGCCATCGGCACGTTCGCCCTGGCCCGGCCGGTCTGCCGGATGATCCGGTACTTCGTAGCGCGCTGGACCGGCACCGTCATCCCCGGCGGCTACCTGGAGCCTGCACCCGTGACCCAGATGTCCACCGGCTACTGGTGGAACGGCCGCTCCTACTCCTCCACGCAGAAGGAAGCCAAGGAGGACCAGGAACTCGCGAACCTCTGGCGCGATCCCGCGACCTGGCGCGACCTGCGCTTCCTGGAGATCGCCCCCTTCGCCATCGGCCTGCCCGCCGCCATCCCACCAGCCGGCATCGCGCTGGCGGTCCTCGCCTTCATCGAGCCGTCGGGCCTCACCATTCTGCTCGGCGCTCTGGGCCTGATCGCCGCAATCGCCGTCTCCCCCTACGCCTGGCGCACCACCGGGCCAGTGGCCATCCGCTTCCTGCGTCCGTCGCAGGAGCAACTCCTGGCAGAGCGAGTCGATGAATTGACCGCCCAGCGTGCCGACAGCACCGTCGCCCAGGCCGCTGAAATCCGCCGAATCGAGCGCGACCTCCACGACGGCGCCCAAGCCCGACTGGTCGCCCTCGGCCTCGCTCTGGCCACCGCCGAGAAGCTGATGGAGACCAACCCCGAGCAAGCCAAGGCACTCATGCGCGAAGCCCGAGCCGGCGCCGCCACCTCCCTGACCGAGCTCCGCGAACTGGTCCAAGGCATCAACCCGCCCGTCCTCAACGAGCGCGGCCTCATCGACGCGGTCCGAGCCCTCGCGCTGGACAGCCCACTCGCGGTCACCGTCAGCGCCGATACCCGCCTCACCCTCGACCCACCCATCGAGTCCGCCCTGTACTTCGCAGTCGCAGAACTACTCACCAACACCACCAAACACGCCCACGCAACGTCAGTACGAATCACCTTCACCCGCTCGCCGGTGCCGGACGAGGATCGAAAAGGCGCGGCGCTCGTCGTCGAGGTCTCCGACGACGGCAAGGGCGGCGCCACCGCTCGCAAGGGCGGCGGACTCGAGGGATTGCAACGACGGCTGGCGGTCTTCGACGGCGGGTGCGAGATCGCCAGCCCGCCCGGTGGCCCGACGACGGTCAGAATGGTGGTGCCATGCGAATCCTTGTAGCCGAAGACCTGTACCTCCTCCGCGACGGAATGGTCCGCCTGCTCGAGGCCTACGGGCACTCGGTCGTCGCGACCACGAGTACCGGTCCTGAGACCCTCGCCGCCCTGCTGGAGCTCCGGCCCGACGTCTCGATCATCGACGTCCGGATGCCACCGACCCAGTCGGACGAGGGCCTCCGCGCTGCCCTTGCCGCGCGCAACGAAGTACCGGGCCTGCCGGTCCTGATCCTGTCCCAGCATGTCGAACAGCTCTACGCCCGCGAGCTCCTCGCCGACGGCACCGGCGGCATCGGCTACCTGCTCAAGGAGAGCGTCTTCGACGCCGACCAGTTCGTCGACGCCCTCGAACGCGTCGCCGCCGGCGGCACCGCGATGGACCCGGCCGTGATCGCCAAGCTGCTCAACGCCGGCACCCCCGGCAAGAAACTCGGCCGGCTCACCGAACGCGAACACGAAGTCCTCGCCCTGATGGCCGAAGGCCTCTCCAACCAGGCCATCTGCCGGCGCCTGTACCTGAGCGAGAGCGCGGTCAGTAAACACACCACCGCCCTGTTCACCAAACTCGGCATCACCGACGACACCACCACCAACCGCCGGGTCCTGGCCGTCCTCGCCTACCTGAACCAAGTCACAAGCTGAAGTGGGAACCGGCGGCGGCCGGAACAGGTCCAACTGGCCAAAGGGATCCAGGAGGACACCAGGATGAGAGCGGCCGCGTTGTCGTTGCACGAGTTGTCCTACCTCTGTGGTGGGGCTCGGCGGGCTGTGGTGACGGCGGTGCTCGCGCTGTGTCAGTCGGAGCAGTTGGAACTCGGCGCGGACGGGCGCGCCTACCGGGTGGACGAGGGACCCTCCGCCCCGGGCGCGGTGAGCGCCGTGCCGGGTGCGGCACCCTCCGCGCCGGGTTGGTCTGTTGAGGTCGACGGCGTGGAGCAGGCCGTGCTTGAAGCGGTAGGGGCGGGCGGGGTCGAGTTGAGCGCGATTGCGGACGCGGTCGATGGGTCCAGGGGCATGCGGCAGGCGCGGAGCATGTTGGTTGCGCGGGGGCTGGCGAGGAAGTGGTGGCCGGGGCTCACCGGGGCGGGTCGGCGGGCACGTCGTGAGGTGCTGGCCAACCCGCCCGATGGGCTGCGCCGGATCGCGGTGCTCGGGCCTGAGGCGATCGAGGACGCGCAGCTCCGGCGTACCCTCAGCGAGTCGTCGTACCGGCCAGAACGGCAGGGAGTTCACCCGACGCCAGTACGCCGAGGCGCCGCGTCGAGCGCGTGACCGCGACGTACAGGTCGGACAACCCCCTGCCCGAGTCGGCGATGATCGCGCCCGGGTCGGCGATCAGCACTCCGTCGAACTCCAGTCCCTTCGACTGCGCGACATCGAGCACGACCGTCGTCGCGTCGAGCACCGAGGGATCCGGCCCGTACGCGATCCCCGGCACCTTGGCTGCCAGTAACGCGGTCAAGGCAGCATGCCGTGACGACGGCACGATCACCGCAAGCCGCCCGTCACCGACCGCCTCCTGCTCAGCCAGAACGGCCTCCACCAGCGCTGAGTCAAAGGCCTCCGGAGCCACGACCTGGCTCCAAGGCGCCGCGCCGGTCTCACGGACCGACGTAGGCGGGGTGAGTGAGGGATTGATCGCCGCCAGCACATCGGCGGCGACCGCCATGATCTGCGCCGGTGTCCGGTAGTTGACCGTCAACTCCTCCGTCCGCCATCGCTTCGGCGCATACCGATCCAGTACCTCCGCCCAAGACCCGGTACCAGCCTCAGACCCGGTCTGCGCGACATCCCCGACCAGCGTCATCGACCGCCGCGGACACCGGCGCATCAGCGTCCGCCACTCCATCGCGGACAGCTCCTGCGCCTCGTCCACGATCACATGCGCGAACTGCCAGCTCCGATCCCCGTAGGCCCGCTCCACGATCGTCGCCAGCGGATCCCTGACCCGGTTGCGATTGGCCGCCTGCCCGATGAACTGCTCGATCTCCCACGGCATCAGCGTGATCCGGTCCGAGCCCGCGTCGAGCTCCTCCTTCACCACCGTCTTCATGTACTCGAGGTTCTCCCGTACCGCCGCCGTCTCAGCCGCAGCAGCGGCGGCCCGTTCCTGGATCGCCGACTCCGGCTCCCCCAGCAACTCGGCAGCCTCATCCAGCAACGGCACATCGGACTGCGCCCAAGCCGAATCACGCGACCGAAGCAGCAAGGCCAGCTCAGCCTCGGACAAGTGCGGCGCCGCCGAGGCCAACCGCTCCCGCGAAGACAACAGCAGCGCCACCACCGGCTCCGGCGTGAGCTCCGGCCACAACTGATTGATCACCGACCGGACCAGATCGTCCTCACGCACCTCCTTGCGAAGATCCGCGACGTCCTCCTCCCCCATGTACCGCCCGCCGACCTGGTTCACGACCTGCTGCGTCAGCTCCTCGATCACCCCACGCGCGAAGTGCCGCCGAGCCTGGTTGTGCCGATCGTCGCGCCGACGGGCCCGCTCCCCGAGCTTCCGCACGACGGCCGGCTTCAGCTGCAACCGATACCCACCGATCTTGATCGCGATCGGCTCGTCCGGCACCAGCTGGAAGTCCCGCACAGCCCTAGCGACGACATCGACCATCGCAAGATCACCCTTGAGCCGGGTGGCGGCGGCTGACTCAACAGCGGTTCCGACGACTCCAGGGAACAACTCGCCTGCAGTCGACAGCATCACGTCGGTCTCACCGAGCGACGGCAGCACCTGATCGATGTAGCGCAGGAAGGTGGAGTTCGGCCCGACGACGAGCACGCCCTTCTCGGACAACTGCTCCCGATGCGTATAGAGCAGGTAGGCCGCCCGATGCAGTGCGACCACCGTCTTGCCCGTCCCCGGCCCACCCTGCACAACCAGTACTCCGGGCAGCCCCGACCGCACGATCTCGTCCTGCTCGCTCTGGATCGTCGCGACGATCTCCTTCATCCGCCCGGTCCGGTTCGACGCGACCGAAGCGAGCAACGCAGCCTCGCCGGTCAGCGAACTCCGATCGCTGATCCCGTCGAGGTCCAGCAGATCGTCGTCCACCCCCACCACCGTGCGGTGATGCAACTGGATGTGCCGCCGCCGGGTCGCCCCGAGCGGATTGGCCGCGGTCGCCCGGTAGAACACCTGCGCGGCCGGAGCCCGCCAATCGATCAGCAGCGGTTCGTAGTCGTCGTCGAACAATCCGATCCGGCCGACATGGAAACGGCTCTCGTCCGCGTTGTCGACCCGGCCGAAACACAATCCACGCTCGACCGACGACAACTGGGTGTGCCGCCGGGAATAGAGCGTGGTGAGCGATTCGCGTTCACCCAACGCCTGGTCGGTACCGGTCGTCTGCTCGCCGAGCACCCGGCGCAGATCGGCCGCCGCACGCTCCCGGAGTACGTCCAAACGGTCGTAGAGCAGGGTCACCTGCTCCTGCTCTTCGGCGATCTCATGCTTCTGCGTTCCACCCGTCATGCGCGCTCCCCGATCCCCTGCTGCCCTTTCAGGAATTCCACGATTTGCCTTTTGACACACCGCGCCTGAATGCGTTAAGCTGTTAGCAGTTGCTCCCTTGAGGGAGCTTTTTTTATGTCCAGACACAAAGACAAAAGGCTACTCCGGTAATACCGGGCAGGCAATCAGCACTTGACCCTGACACCGTGTCAGACCGTAGAGCTGACGCCATGAACAGACTCCGTACCGCGACCGAGGCCGCCGCGGCGATCCGCACCGGCCAGACCTCCTCCCGCGAACTCACCGAAGACCTGCTGGCCCGCATCGCCGCCGACACCACCGTCAACGCGATCGTCGAGACCCGACCCGAGTACGCGCTGGCAGCAGCCGCAGCCGCCGACAAGGCAGGCGGTGCCGGCCCGCTGCACGGCGTACCGATGACCGTGAAGGACGCGATCGACGTCGCCGGTCTGCACACGACCTGGGGCGACCCGGCCTTCGCCGACTACCTCCCGACCACGTCGGCGCCATTGGTCGAGCGGTTGACCAGGGCCGGCGCGATCATCGTCGGCAAGAGCAACGTCCACACCATGCTCGGCGACTTCGGCCAGACGGCCAACGAGCTCTACGGTCGCACCAACAACCCCCACGACCCCGCCCGTACGCCGGGAGGCTCCAGCGGAGGTGGCGCCGCCGCACTGGCCGCCGGCCTCACGTACCTCGAATACGGCTCCGACCTGGTCGGCTCCATCCGCCTCCCCGCTGCGTATTGCGGCGTCTACGGCCTCAAACCCACCGCGGGCGTAGTACCGCTCGACGGCTTCCAGCCCCCAGGCCCGCCCGCCCCCACCACCGAGTTCCCCAATCCCTCAAGCCTCGGCCCACTCGCGTCCTCGGCCGCCGACCTCCGCACTGCTCTCGCGGTCACCGGCGGCCCGACTGGCAAAGCAATGTCTTGGCACCTGGAGCGGCCTCGCCATCAAAGGCTCGCCGACTACCGGGTAGGCGTAGTCCTCGACCACCCCGACGCGCCCGTCACCGACGAGGTGGGCAAGGCACTCTCCAACCAAGCCGACGCGCTGGCAAGCCAAGGCGTGAAGATCGTCGAAGGCTGGCCGGACGGCGTCGACCCGACAGCCCAGGCGGAGGCGTTCGGCTTCCAGATCGGACTGTTCTTCGCGACCCACGGCGAGGACGCCGACTTCGCCCCGCTCGCTCAGGTCATTCACGAGGAGCAGAACCGGATCGCCGCACGAGCCGCCTGGCAGAGGTACTTCGAGGAGATCGACGTCTTCCTCTGCCCGACCAGCTTCACGACCGCGTTCCCGCACGACGACCGCCCCTTCGAGGAACGGACGATCGACGGCCGCCCGTACGACGCGCAGGTCTTCTGGATCTCGCACGCCTCCCTGGCCGGGCTGCCCGCCGTCAGCATGCCGATCCCGGCCGACGGCCTGCCGGTCGGCGGTCAAGTGATCGGCCCGTTCCACGAGGACGACACCGCGATCACCTTCGCCGAACTACTGGCTGATTGACTTGCACCATGTTCGCGATCGGGGATTTCGCCAGGCACGGCCGGGTGTCCGTGCGGATGCTGCGGCACTACGACGCCATCGGGCTGCTCCGGCCGGCCCACGTCGACGAGGCGACCGGCTACCGCAACTACGACGCCGCGCAGCTCGCCGACCTCAACCGGATCGTCGCGCTGAAGGACCTGGGCTTCAACCTCGAGCAGGTCGCGACGATGCTCGCCGACGAGATCAGCCTGGTGGAGGTACGGGCCATGTTGTCGTTGCGGCGGGCCGAGCTCGAGTCCGCCGTGGCCGAGAGCGTCGCGCGGCTGACCCAGGTCGAGTCACGGTTGCGCAGCATCGAGCAAGGCGACGACGTGCCCGCCGTGGTCGTCAAGGACCTTGCGGCCGCCAGGTTTGTCGAGCTGACCAGTACCGCGGCCAGCTTCACGCCCGACGACATCGGACCGGTCGTCCACCCGCTCTGCGCCGAGCTCGGTCGACGGTTGCCTGAGGCAACTGGAGTCCGGCCGGCCGGGCGGTTGACCTGCTATTACGAGGCGTCCGGCGACGAGGTGATCGTGCATGCCGCAGTACCGGCCGCCGTCGACTCCGATGCCTCGCTCAACGGCCTGACGGTGGTCGATCTGCCCGGGACCCGCGCCGCAACACTCGTCCACCGCGGGCGCATCGACGAGGTACTGCCGTCCTGGCAGGCATTGGCCCGCTGGATCGACGACAACGGCCACCGCTCCGGCAGCCCGTCCCGCGAGCTCTACCTGGACTGCCCCGACGACCCCGCAGCCTGGGTGACCGAGCTCCAGGAGCCTCTACTTCTCAGCGAGTGAAGCCAGCCCGGCCACGATCACCTGTACGCCGAACTCGAACCGCTCATCGCCCCCGGCGCCCGAGGTGAGCGCACCGGCCAGCGCGACCATCATCGGGAACTTCTCCGGCGGCAGCCCTTCGAAGAACCGGCGCAGTCCGCCGACGAACTCGGTGACGTCCTGTTCGCTCCACTCGTCGGCGCGCTGAACGCTCTCCTCGAACGCCGTCGCGGTGACGAACAACGGGATCAGGTCGACCGCGAAGGCCGCGACCTGATCCGGCAGCTTGCCCGCCTTGAGGATGCCGAGCATGTTCTCGCTGCTCTGCAGTGCGCGCTCCCCCAGCGGAACCTGCCCGATCGCCGCCCGCGCGACCCCGGGATAGGCGCGCATCATCTTCAGCATCTGCCGCATCGAGTCCTTCAGCTGCTCCTGCCAGCGCTCCGGATCGGGCTCCTCGAGCTCGAGCCCCTGCGCCGCCCGGTCGAGCATCAGCTGGTCGAGCTCCTTCTTGTTCGCCACGTGCGCGTACAGCGAGGCCGGCCCGGTGTTCAGCACCTGGGCGACCTTGCGCATCGAGACCGCCTCGTAGCCCTGCTCGAGCAGCACGCTCAGCGCCGCGTCGACGATCCGCTCCCGGCTGAGCGGCTCGCGGACCGGCCGGGCCGGCTTCTCGGGGCTGATGGGTTGCCACGGCGACTGGTTCATACCGACCACTGTAGCGAACACCGTACTTGACACGAACACTGTACGCGCGTAGAACAGTGTTCGTAGACGAACACCGTTCGACAAACGACACTTCTGGAAGGGGCGCCACCGATGAGCACCCAAACCCTGACCGAACCGGCCGCGCCGGCCACCTCCCCGGCGTACAAGTGGCGCTGGATCGTGCTCGGGACCGTGCTGGTCGCCGAGATCATGGATCTGGTCGACGCCACCATCGTGAACATCGCGGCCCCGTCGATCCGGGCCGACCTGGGCGGCTCCGAGGCGGCGATGCAGTGGATGCTGGCCGGTTACACGCTCGCCTTCGCGATCGGGCTGATCACCTTCGGCCGGCTCGGCGACCTGGTCGGCCGGCGCCGGCTGTTCCTGATCGGCGCGGCCGGCTTCACCCTCACCTCGGCGCTCTGCGGACTCGCCACCTCGCCGGAGTTGCTGATCGGCAGCCGGATCGCCCAGGGACTACTGGGCGCGGTGATGATCCCGCAGGGTTTCGCGATCCTGAAGTCAGTCTTCCCACCGGCTGAGATCGGCAAGGCGTTCAGCCTGTTCGGTCCGGTGATGGGTCTGTCCGCGGTGGCCGGCCCGATCATCGCCGGCGTCCTGATCGATGCCAACTGGTTCGACTCGGGCTGGCGGATGATCTTCTTCATCAACGTCCCGATCGGCGCTCTGGCCCTGTCCGGTGCGCTGCGCTACATGCCCGAGCTGAAGACACCTGGCGCCTCTCGGCTCGACCTGCCCGGCGTACTTCTGGTCAGCCTCGCCTCCGGCCTGTTGGTGTACCCGCTGGTGCAGGGCCGCGAGCTCGGCTGGCCGGCCTGGTCGATCGCGATGCTGATCTCGTCCGTGGGTGTGTTCACGCTGTTCGGCTGGCGTGAACGCCGGTCCGGCAACCCGGTGATCGACCCGTCGCTGTTCCGCAACCGCGGCTACGTCGCCGGTCTCGGCGTGATCTCCACGTTCTTCCTCGCGATGTCCGGCTTCATGCTGGTGTTCAACCTGTTCACCCAGCTCGGACTGCACTACAGCCCACTGAAGGCCGGCCTCGCGATGGTGCCGTTCTCGCTCGGGATCGCGATCGGCGCGCCGCTGTCCGGCGGACTGCTCGCTCCCCGGCTGGGCCGGACCGCGCTGCAGCTGGGCATCGCGGTGATGACGGTGGCGATGGTCGGCGTCTGGTTCACGCTGCACACCCAGGGCGACGCGACGACGATCTGGAACCTGGTACCGGCCACGCTGGCGACGGGGATCGGCGCGGGCATGGTGTTCGCCCCGCTGTTCGACATCATCCTGGCCTCGATCGACGACCAGGCGGCCGGGTCGGCTTCCGGCGTACTGACCGCCATGCAGCAGTACGGCGGAGCGATCGGCGTCGCGGTGATCGGCACGATCTTCTTCCAGCTCCTGCCGGCCCACCAGTTCCTCGGCGCCACCAAGACGGCCACCCTGGTCGCCGTCGCCCTCTTCATCGTCAGCTTGCTGGTCACCTTCGCCCTGCCCAAGCGGGCGCGTGAAGGCGTACAGGCTCACTGATTCGTTGAACCGGCCGGCCTCCGTTGTCCGGGGGCCGGCCGGTTCATGCGTTCAGCCCGGGATCATCCACTCGAGGACCGTGGCTTGAAGCAGGGCGATGAGGCCGACGACGAAGGCGAGGATGAGCGACCACCAGAACGTCATCCGGAGTAGCTGGCCTTCCTTGCCGCTCTGGCCGATCGCGGTGGCGCCGATCGCGAGGTTCTGTGGCGAGATCATCTTGGCCATCACACCGCCCGCGGTGTTGGTGGCGCCGGCCAGGATCGGGCTGATGTGCAGTTGCTGGGCGGAGATCACCTGCATCGGGCCGAACAGGCTGTTGGCCGACGCGTCCGAGCCGGTGAGGAAGACGCCCAGCCAGCCGATGTACGCCGAGAACAGCGGGAAGAGCACGCCGGTGGTGGCGAGCGCCAGGCCGAGGGTCTGGGTCGCGCCGGAGTAGTTCATGACGAAGGCGATGGCGAGGATCATGAAGATCGTCAGCAGGGCCCAGCGCATTTGGTGGAGGGTTTTGCGGTAGGTGGCGACGAGCAGGCCGGGCTTGGCGCCCATCGCGAAGCCGGCGATCAGGGCCGCGATGAGGGCGATCGTGCCCGGGGAGAACAGCCAGTCGATGGTGATCGTGGCGGCGTACGGTGCGTCCTTGGCGGTGATCGGGGCGTGCTGGATGACCTCGTTGTGGAGGCCTGGCCAGGGGAACTTCCAGTCGGCGCGATGGAGCAGAGCGCTCAGGTCGAGCCAGGCCGGCAGGTTCTTGATGATCGAGCCGATCCGGGACAGGAAGATCGCGACGATCAGGATGACGTACGGCATCCACGCGGAGAGCGTGCCGGTCCTGAGTCCCACACTCTGTTGTGCCGGGGTGGGCTCGTCGTCGAAGCGCCAGATGGTCGGGGGCTGCCAGAAGCGGGTGAGCAGCCAGAGCGCGCCCATCGCAGAGAGGGCGGCGATCACGTCGACGAGGCTGGGGCTGATGAAGTTCGACGTCACGTACTGCATCACGGCGAAGGTCAGGCCGGTGGTCAGTACGGCCGGCCAGATCTCGATCATCCGCTTCCAGCCGGCCATCACGATCACCAGGAACGCCGGGACGATCCACGCGATCAGCGGAAGCTGCCGGCCGACCATCGAGGAGTACAGGTCGGTGGCTTGATCCTGCTTCATGCCGAGGATCGGGGCCGTCAGCCGGCCGAGCACGATCAACGGGTTGCCCAGGCCGCCGAAGGCGACGGGCGCGGTGTTGGCCAGCAGCGCCAGTACGACCGCTCGGATCGGCGGGAAGCCGAGCGCCGCCATCATCGCCGCGGTGATCGCGATCGGCGAGCCGCCACCGGCGATGCCCTCGAGCAGCGCGCCGAACCCGAACGCGATCAGCAGCGCCTGCAGCCGCCGGTCCTCACTGAAGCCCGCCAGCACCGACTTGATCTGCTCGAACCGGCCGGTCGCGACGGTGACGTTGTGGAAGTAGACGGCATGGAACGCGATCCAGGCCACCGACCAGACTCCGAACACGATGCCCATCGCGGCCGAGTCGAACGCCAATCGGGCCGGCATCCCATAGCCGATCAGAGCGACGCCGAGCGCCGTGAGCAGCGACAGCGCGGCCGAGAGCGGTGCCGAGAGTCGCGCGATGCCGAGCGCGACGAGCAGTACGACGACTGGTAACGCGGCCATCAGAGCGGAGAGCCACAGTGGGCCGGCCGGTTGATAGTCCTGGATCCAACCCATGTCATTCTCCCCAGGTAGGTATGGCGCAAGTCACACCGAGCGAGGGGACGCTAACACCGGGTATCTCCGGCCGGGAAGAGTTTTCGGTAAGCGTTTGCACACGTCACACTCCGGATGGAACTCGGCTCGCCGGAGGTCCGCTGCGGGGCCCGAAAACAGCCTTTTCAGCCGGTTCAGGACATGACAAAGCCCCGCACACCGGAGTACCGGTGAGCGGGGCTCTGCTGGCTAGCTCAGTTGAACGAGTCGCCGCAGGCGCAGGAGCCGGTCGCGTTCGGGTTGTCGATCGTGAAGCCCTGCTTCTCGATCGTGTCCACGAAGTCGATCGACGCGCCCTTGAGGTACGGCGAGCTCATCCGGTCGGTGACGACGCTGACGCCACCGAAGTCGGTCACCACGTCGCCGTCGAGCTGACGCTCGTCGAAGAACAGCTGGTACCGCAGCCCGGAGCAGCCGCCCGGCTGCACCGCGACACGGAGGGCCAGGTCGTCGCGACCTTCCTGGTCCAGCAGCGCCTTCACCTTGGCGGCGGCGCCATCGGTCAGCAGAATGCCGCTGCCCGTCGTGGTGCCCTCCGTAGTCTGCACTGCCTCGGTCTGCGCTTCAGTCATTCCTGACTCCAGTCATCTCATGAGCGCCCGGCCGCTTTGGGCAGGCGGCCACGCGCGGAAAGTCCGCTGTCATTCGAGCCAACATCAGCTGATCCCGAACCATTCCCATGGTCGCACACCATTTTCCAGACTCAACTCCCCACCACACCCCTGAGACCGCCCCGCCTCCCGCCGGCCCGCCCTCTCCGTCGACCTCGGACACCCATCCGCGACCTTGAACACCCATCGGCGACCTTGAACACGTTATTTCATGTCCGAGGTCGCCATTGGGTGTCCGAGGTCGCCGGATCTGGTACGCGTCAGCGGGCCCAGGTGCGGGCTACGCGCTCGGCTACCGTCGCAAGCGAGCCGTGGGGGTCGGCGAATGCCTGGTCCTCGCCGACGGCGTCGACCAGCGAGTACGCCGACTCGACGCCCATCGTGCGCATCTCGCGGGCGCCGATCTGGACCTTCCCGGCCAGTACGACGCACGGCCGCATCGCGTCGTTGGCGACCTTCGCCACCCCCGAGATCACCTTCCCGTCCCGCGACTGGAAGTCGAACGCGCCTTCGCCCGTCAGCACCAGATCAACCTGCTTCGCCTTGGTCTCCAGCCCGGTCAGCCCGGCGACCAGGTCGATACCCGAGACGCGCTCCGCGCCGAGCAACAGCAACGCGTACCCGAGCCCACCAGCAGCCCCCGCGCCCTTCTGATCAGCCGTCTTCCGCCCCGCCAGCTCCGCGAACTGCGTCAGATAACCGTCGACCGCAGGCTTCCGCTCGTCGGCGATGCCCTTCTGCGTACCGAAGATGTTGGTCGCCCCGCGCAGCCCCAGCATCGGGTTCTCGACATCGCTGGCAGCAACGAACTCAACGCCAGCCAACCGACTCCGCGCCGGCTCCAGATCCACCGCCGTCAACGTCGCCAGCCCCGTGGCCCCTGCCTCGAGACTCCCGCCCTCGGAGGTAGCCCCGAGCGCCGCGAGCAACCCAGCCCCCGCGTCGTTCGTCCCCGACCCACCCAACCCGAGAATGATCCGCTTGGCCCCGGCATCCACCGCGGCCCCGATCAACTGCCCCACCCCGTACGTCGACCCGTCCTCCGGCCGCCGATCAGCCACCTCAACGAGATGCAAACCACACGCCTGCGCCGTCTCGATATAAGCGGTCTCCCCCGCCACCAGCACCGTCGCCGGCACCTCGTCGCCCAACGGCCCCCGCACCGTCACCGACAGCAACGTGCCATCCACCACAGCCGCCAGCACATCGATGAACCCTGGCCCCCCATCAGCCATCGGCGCCACCAACACCACAGCCTCAGGATCCCGCCGCCGCCACCCCTCCTCAATCGCAGCCGCAGCCTCCACAGCCGTCAACGTCCCAGCAAACTTGTCCGGAGCAATCAGCACGCGCATGCCCACATCCTCCCCTACCCCTCACCCACCCCGCCGCCACCCAGCCCAACCCCCGGACAAACGCTTACCCGCACCGGTACACCTGTCAGGCGCGATAGCCTCCGCGGAGTGGACTGGCCTACGACA
This sequence comes from Kribbella ginsengisoli, assembly GCF_039537185.1. Lineage (NCBI taxonomy): Bacteria > Bacillati > Actinomycetota > Actinomycetes > Propionibacteriales > Kribbellaceae > Kribbella > Kribbella ginsengisoli. The sequence goes on from NZ_BAABAA010000014.1 coordinate 40,777, forward strand.
GCAGCTGAGGCGATTGCGGCGCAGGAGGAGCTTCGGGGGCAGGTCGATGGCATCGGGCCGGGGCCGTCGCCCGACAGCACGCGCTATGTGGCGGGGCTGGATGTTGCTTATGACGGGGATGAACTGGCGGCCGCCATTGTCGTGCTCGATGGGCAGAGCCTGGTCGAGGTGGATCGCTCGATCGTTCTCGGGCGCACAGGCTTCCCTTACGTTCCCGGGCTTTTCGCGTTTCGGGAGATTCCGGTGCTGCTGGAGGCGTTGGGCAAGCTGTCCGTCACGCCGGATCTGCTGGTCTGCGACGGGCAAGGGCTCGCGCATCCGCGGCGGTTCGGGCTGGCTTGTCATCTTGGGGTGCTGACTGGGTTGCCGACCATCGGGGTCGCCAAGAACGCCTTCGTCGGCACCTTCCTGCCACCCGCCGCTGAGCGCGGGGCCAGCTCCGACCTGGTGCTGGACGGTGAGGTGGTCGGAGCGGTCGTTCGGACTCAGAAGGCGGTCAAGCCGGTCTTCGTGTCTGTTGGGCATCGGGTTGATCTGGCGACCGCTGTCGCGCACACGTTGCACCTCACGCCGAAGTACCGGTTACCGGAGACCACCCGGGCCGCCGATCACGCCTGCAGGTCGGCGCTCACGAGCTGAGGGCGGTGGCTACTGCGTTGGCGGCTCGGTGGCCGGAGACCAGGGCGCCTTGGATTGAGGCTGTGTCTCGGTGGTCGCCTGCTATGAAGAGGTTGTCGCCTAGGGCTACGGGTTGGCGGGTGACGAGTGGAGCGGGTTGCTCGGGTAGTGCCTCGTGGATGTCGTGGCGGATGAGCAGGTCCCAGGCGCCGGCTGAGCGGCCGTAGAGGCGGGTCAGCTGGATGCGCACCTCGGCCTCCGTGGCATCTGTGGGCCAGAGGGTGGTGGCCTGGACCAGGTGGCGTCCAGGAGGCGCATACGACGGCGCCACGTTGGAGATGACCGCTGTGTTGAGCACAGGTCCGTTGCGGCGGCCGTCGACGACCAGGAGCTTGTCGGCCCGCGGCGCTTCCTCGGTGGCGAACCAGTAGGTGCGCAGTCCCTTCATCCGAGGACGCGGCAGGTCGGTGAGTCCTGCGGTCGGGTTGGCGGCGACCACCACGGCGCGGGCAGTCAGTTCGCCGTCGGCGGTCTTCACCGAGCAGCCGGTCACCGCCTCGGCCCGTACGCCGGTACGCACGGGCTCGGCCAGCCGGGCGGCCAGTTGCCGGGGTAACGCCGACATACCGGCGGCCGGCAGGCCCGGAGTACCGAGCAGGAAGGCCCTGAGCAGGAGTCGCACGAAGGCGGCTGATGTGGATCCGTCGTCCGAAGCCAGTACGCCGGCCAGGAACGGCTCGAGAATCTCGTCCCGCAGTCGGCCGCCAACCCCGGCGTCATCCAGCGACTCGGCCAGCGTGGTGTCGCGCCCGCCGAGCAGACGCGGTACCGGCCCCAGCGCGGGAGCTGCCCACGCGGCGAGACGGGCTACTTCGAGCGGACGGACGTAGCCGCTGAGGAGCGAGCGCCCGATGAGTCGCGGCTCACGCCGGGGGTCCGCGACCGTCGTAGTACCGGCATCTCCCCCGACCGCGACCCCCGCGGCGAAGGACTGCAGCTCGAGGGCCGGCAGGTCGACGTACCGGCGTACGGCCGGATAGCTGGGGTTGAGTAACTGAAAGCCACGATCACAGCGGAAGCCGTCGACCAGATCGGTCCGGACCCGGCCACCCACCTCATCGGCCGCTTCGAGGACCGTGACGGTGAGGCCGTGCCGTTGCAGGCCGATCGCGCAGCTGAGTCCGGCGAGCCCTGCCCCGACCACGATCACGTCAGCCATCCACCGATGCTTGCACAAGCGTTCGCGCTTGTGCTTCCGTGCACAAGATTTCGCATGCTGGGCAGTGACGTGGACCATGAAATCCGGTGGCGGGTGCGTGGCACGATGGGTGCCGTGACAACCATTGCAGAGGGCTCGAAGTCTCTCCCGTTGCTGTTCCTGGGCCGCGACACCGACCCACATTCGGAGCGTGGGGTGGAGTGCCCGGGCGCGCTGCCGCCGGCCTCCGACCCCGACCTCGTCGAGCGCGCGCTGAAGGCCAAGGCGGCGCTCGGTGACCAGGTCTTCGTGCTCGGCCACCACTACCAGCGCGACGAGGTGATCCAGTTCGCCGATGTCACGGGTGACTCGTTCAAGCTCGCGCGCGACGCGGCGAACCGGCCGGACGCGCCGTACATCGTGTTCTGCGGTGTGCACTTCATGGCCGAGTCCGCCGACATCCTCACCAACGACAACCAGACGGTGATCCTGCCCGACCTCGCGGCCGGGTGCTCGATGGCCGACATGGCCCGGATCCAGCAGGTCGAGGCGGCCTGGGACGCCCTCGCCGACGCCGGGATCGCCGACGTCACCGTCCCGGTCACCTACATGAACTCCAGCGCCGACATCAAGGCGTTCTGCGGCCGCAACGGCGGAGCGGTCTGTACCTCGAGCAACGCCGACGTCGCCCTCGACTGGGCCTTCCAGCAGGGCGAGAAGGTGCTCTTCCTGCCGGATCAGCACCTCGGGCGCAACACGGCGGTACAGAAGATGGGCATCAGCCTCGACGAGTGCGTCGTCTACGACCCGCACAAGCCGGGCGGCGGCCTGACCAAGGAGCAGCTCGCCAAGGCGAAGATGATCCTCTGGCGCGGGCACTGCTCCGTGCACGGCCGCTTCACCGCAGCGTCCGTCGACGACGTCCGCAGCCGCGTCCCCGGCGTCAACGTGATCGTGCACCCCGAGTGCCAGCACGAGGTGGTCCTGAAGGCCGACCTGGTCGGCTCGACGGAGTACATCATCGACACCATCGACAAGGCCGAGCCCGGTACGTCGTGGGCCGTCGGCACCGAACTCAACCTGGTCCAGCGGCTGGCCAAGCAGCACACCGACAAGAACATCGTCTTCCTCGACAAGACGGTCTGCTACTGCGCCACGATGAACCGCATCGACCTCCCCCACTTCGTCTGGGCCCTGGAGAACCTGGTCGCCGGCCACGTCGTCAACCCCATCAAGGTCGACCCCGACACCGAGAAGTACGCCAAGATCGCCCTGGACCGGATGCTCGCCCTCCCCGGCAAGACCGCCCGGGACTGATGCCTTGAGCAACTCGGCCTTCCACCTGCTCCAAACCGGCACGGACCCAGCAGACGCCGAAGCGCTCGTCGCGCGGCTGCTGGACCTCAACGGCTCGGAGCAGGTGAGGGTCGAGCTCCAGCTCGACACCGACAGCCACGCGGCTACGCGGTACTTCGACCTTGCCCGGATCGCGCAGGTCCAGATGGAGTACGTCGTACCGCCGGAGCACGCCGAGCTGATCGAGTCGCTGCTGGTGGTCGACGATCGGCCGCGCACCGGCGTACCGGGCGCCGACGGCGTCGACCTGTGGGTACTGCCAACGGACACCAAGGCGCTCGAGCAGCTCGGCGAGCTCGCGCCGATGCCGGTGTCGGTCCACCTGTACTACCGGTCCGCACGAGACTTCGACTGGGATGTCGTCTCGCGCATCGGCGAGTCGGAGCGGGCGGCCGTGCAGTGGACCGACTGCTGGTGGCGGCCGGTTCCAGAGGCCGGCCTTCCGGGCGACTCGAAGCATGCCGGCGTGATGCTCTCGGTCAACTCGTCCGGGCAGTGGGAGCTCATCCCTGCTCCCCCAGGGTTTCGCCTGTACGTCGAGACCCGCGAGGGCACGGACGGCCTGGCCCGCTGGCTAGGAGCTCAGGTACAACGGCCGATCCTGCCGGAGTAGCTCCGGTAAGTACGCCGGGGTGCAGGGCTAGTGCGGGACCCGTGTGGTGCTGTACCAGCCGGCGAGGACGTCGGGGAGGCGCTCAGGTGCCCAGCGGTTGACCGGGTCGATGCGGCCGGTCAGCGAAGCCAGTCCCTTGGCCAGGCCGCCTACTACGTCGCCTTGCAAGGGGACTACGGCGCCGTCTTCTGGGGAGACGATGACTGAGGGGCCGGCCCGGTCGATGCAGACGACCGGGCAGCCGCTGGCCAAGGCCTCGGCTACCGCCCAGCCGGCGGCTTCGCGCATGGCGGGGGCGAGCATGGCGTCGGCTCGCAGGAACGCAGCGAGGACCTCTTCGCGGGGGAGCTGGCCGACGAACTCGACCCGGTCCCGTACGCCGAGTTCCTCCGCGAGCCGTTCTGCGCGGCGCCAGTCCGGGCCGTCCCCGATGACACGGAGTTCCCAGTTGGCGGCCTCGGGGCGGGCGAGGACGCTGATCGCGATCAGCAGGCCCTTCCACGGGATCATCCGGCCGACGAAGACCGCCGTCTTCACGCCAGGCGCGCCGTACGGCTCGCGCGGACCGCAAGCGGCGGCGAAGCGGCTGATCGCCACGTTGGGCTGGACGGTGACGGAACGCGCGTACTTACCGAAGTACTCGGCGACATCCTTGTTCTGGGCAACGACCAGGTCGGCCCGCGCAGCGTGCTTGCGGCCGACCAGTCGCCGCATCAGCCCGGTGTAACCGCGGCGTACCAGCTCGTTGACCAGCCCCTTCGACCCCAGCCAGTGCGCCATCGACAACGGCACCGTCGTCGAGCCGCCGACCGGTCCCCAGATCACCTTCGCCGTCGACTCCTGGACGACGCCCGCAGGCATCCAGTCCGTCGCGAAGGTCAGGTGATGGATGACATCGAAGGAGTGCTTGGCGTGCAGCCGAGCAGCCGTCCGCCCGGCCAACTTCTGCCAGAGCGGGTAATACCAGTAGACGTCCGCATGCCGCCGACGAAGCTTGAGCAGCCACTTCGGCAGTTCCAGCGGTACGACAGTCAGCGACGGAATCGGCCGGACGGCCAGCTCCTCGGTGATCTCGTGCGCGAACTTTCCCCGGGTGATCAGCCAGACGTCGTGATCGCGCGCCGCGGCCTTCGCCCAGGCCCAGCCGGCACCCGGCTCGGACCCGCCCTTCGGCCGGCACGCATAAGCGCTGAGCAGGATCTTCGGCCGGGTCGACATCAGAGCGTCCCCTCCAGGAGCCTGCGGAGATCCGTGCTGGACGTGGAGGCCGTGTACGGGAAGTAGTGCACGCTGGCACCGACCTCGCCGAGCAGCTTCTCCAGCCGCAGGCCCTTCTCGGTGCCCTTCCAGTCGTCACCTTTGAAGAGCACGTCGTAGCGCAACTGCTTCCACATCTCGAACTTGTCGCTGGACCAGTCGCTGACCACCTCGTCGACCAGGCCGATCGCCCGGACGACCTCCATCCGCTCGTCGTGCGGAACGACCGGCGGACGGCCCTTGATCTTGGTCACCACGTCGTCCTCGACCACGCCGGCGATCAGGTAGTCGCAGTGCTCGCTGGCCCGGCGCAGGATGTTCAGGTGGCCGATGTGAAACATGTCGTAGACCCCGGGCGCATACCCGATCACGCCCATCAGCCGTTCACCCCGGTACTGCGCGGAGCCGGCTGCAACGCGGCCATTTCCCTGTACCACTTGGCGATCGCGGCCAGCAGGAAGAGCAGGTTCGCGGCCAGCAGTACGCCGTACAGGGTGGCGAACAGCCTCGGCCAGCCGAACGTCAGGAAGACCAGGCAGAGTACGCCGTAGTCGGTCGGTGCTATCAGCAACGACTTCACCACGGAGTCGCCCCGCACGTTGGCGGTGCTCGCGCCGTGCCGGCGGCGGAGCTGATCGACCAGGATCAACCCGAAGAACAACACCGCCGAAACGCACAGATAAGCGAGCGGAATGAGCAGCACCAGCTCGTTGCTGAAGGCATCGAATCGGTAGAACGAGATCAGCACCGCGCTGTGCAGCAAGGCGATCTTGACGCAGTCGATCATGTGGTCGAGCCACTCACCCAGCGGCGACCCACCGCCCCGCAGCCGCGCGAGCTGGCCGTCGGCGGAGTCGAAGGCGTACCCGAGCACCAGCATCAAGGTCACCACCAGCGCGAGCGGAACGCTCGGCTCGACGGTGGCCAGCACAACGATGCCGACGAGCGAGCAGAACCCGCTCGTCAGGCTGATCTGGTTGGGCGTCCGGCCGGCCAGGAACGCGCCGGCAGCCAGGTACCGCCCGATCCGGCGATTGACGAAGCGCGAGTACGCCGGGGTGCCGGCGGACGGCTTCTGCGCGCGCGACAGTTCGCCGACGACGTCTCCGATGGAGCGCCGGCTCATGCGACCGAGCTGCGCGACTGCCGCTGGTCGATCGCGGCGCGCAGGATCTGGCTTCGGGAACCGCGGCCGGACGCCAGCACACTGACTCGCTCGGCCGGGACCCCGTCCAGCTCGTCGGGACCCAGCACTCCGTCCGTACCGTCAGCGGCGAACACGATGGCGTCGGCGAAGTCATGAGCCGCCTCGGCGCCGTCCACCACGACGATCTCGTCCACGCAGCGTAACTGCTCGAGAATCTGCGCCCGCTCGACGATCGGCACGAACGGCCGCGCGCCCCATGCGTCCGCGGCCCAGTCGTCGGTGAGCACGCCCACGACGAGGCGGTCGCACTGCTGCTTCGCCCGCTCCAGCACGTCCAGGTGCCCGACATGGAACAGGTCGAAGACCCCGATCAGATAGCCGATGCGTAGCGGCACCTTGTACTCCCCCACTGAGCCCTCACGGACCCTGCCCCGTCGCCCCCCGGGCGAGCTGAAAGACGAACTCCTGGTGAACATCCCGACAACCGGACCCCACCAGTGACCGACGTGACCCCCCACGTCTGGGCTGACCTTACACCGGGTAATCGCCACTCGCCTAGCTATCCGCCGGACGGCGTGCCTGGCTGCGCGGGCCGGTCCGTGGGTCGGCCGCGTGCCGCGCGATCGCATCGGTGTAGATCCTCTCCGTGGCCGCCAGGTCGCGCTCCGGAGTGAAGCGGTCGAGATAGACCTGGCGTGCTCGTTGGCCGAAGGCTATCGAAGTCGCGGGCTCGGTGAGCAACCCGAGGGCCTTTCGGAGCGCCTCCGTGTCGCCCGCGGCGACCAGCGCGCCGGTCTCGCCGTCGTCGACGAGCTCGGCCAGCGCCCCGATTCGGGACGCCACCACGGGTACTCCGTTGGCGAAGGCTTCGATCACCACGAGTCCGAACGTCTCATAGGACCGCGCCGGTACGACGACGGCGCGCGCGGACCGTAGTACCTCCATGCACTCGGCCCACGGCAGCGCGCCGAGCACCTGGACCGACGAGTCCCGGGCAGCCCGCTCGTCGGCCTCGGCCCGGAGCGGACCGTCGCCGATGACCTTCAACTCCCCCAGTGACGCGTCCCAGGCCTTCAGCAGATCGGCGAAGCCCTTCTCCTCGGTCAGCCGCCCCAGGAAGACGACGCCCTCCCCTGCCCCTTCCCGCACCGAGCCCTCATGGGGGACCGCATGGGGTTTCACCACGATCCGGTCGGCGTCGAACCCGCCGGCGACGTACCGGGACCGGACGAACTCCGACGGCGCGATCAGCGTGGTGACGTACCGCTGCCAGGTATCGAGGATGTTGTGCACAGCGATCCCGGCGACGAGCGGCAGGCTCTGCACCTTGGAGTCGCGGTAGCAGCCGTGGACCGCACCACGCCACGGAAGCTTGCCGACGCAGGACTCGCAGGGGCCGCCGTCGCGCTGCAGCACCCCGTTGGCGCACATCAGCCGGAAGTTGTGCAGCGTGGCCACGATCGGCAGGTCCTGGCGGGCCGCGGCCCGCAGTACCGACGGGCTGAACAGCGGGAAGGTGTTGTGCACATGCACGATGTCCGGACGCGCCGATTGCAATCGGAATGTTAAATCGCGTTCGGCGGCGAATGACCATACGGAGCGGACCGGTAACAGCGCGCGATCTTTTCGGCTCATTTGCGCAATGTCGTCGCTGTGCTGCGCGTAAAGCTCAACATCATGTCCTGAACTACGCAAAAGATCAGCCGTTTGATCGACCACGGTGTTCTCGCCACTGGGTTGACCCGAACGGTAACGGTTGTGCAACATGGCGACCCGCATGACACCACCTTAAGTCTCGCGGTGGTGACAACTGGTACTTGACTGGCCGCACCTGGGGACGAACTACCGCGCGCCGAGACACCCGGAGGGTGCTTTGAGGTTGATTGGTTCGAGAAGGGTGTTGTTCGTCGCCCTTATCGCCGTGGCACTGGCTGTCGTTACAGTCGCCTACCCGGTTATCTCTCATCACAAGAACGCGGCATCGGCCGAGAAGTCACGCGAAACGGCCCAGAACGGTCCGTCCGGCTCAGCAGTCCTCCCCTCGAAACACCCGACTGCGCAGCCGAGCAAGGCCCCTGGCACCGTCTCGAGCAAGCCCCCGACTGTGGCACCTCCGAAGAAAGTTGTGCCCAGCAACAAGTTGCCGGCTACCACCAAGCCGACGACGGCCGAGCCCACCGGGACTCCGCCGTCCAGGACCGAACCCGCCATCGGCGAGACCGACGCCGGCCCAGCCGTCGCCGGTCCCTGCAGCGGCGTACTGATCAAGCCCGGCCAGAACGCCCAGGCCGTGGTCAACTCGCAGCCCGCGGGCTCGACCGTCTGCTTCGCCTCCGGTCTGCACCGGATCAGCCAGACGATCCGCCCCAAGGCGAACATGACGATCGCCAGCTCCGCCCGCGCGGTCCTGACCGGCTCGGTGCCCCTCACCGGTTGGGCCAAGTCAGGCACTCGCTGGGTCAACCACGGTGCGCTTCCCTCGGCGTACGGGAAGGCGGGGCAGTGCGAGGACAACAAGGCGAACATCTGCTCGCTGCGTGAGCAGGTCTTCCTCGGCGGTACCCACCTGACGCGGGTCGCGTCGCTGGCCGGCGTCAAGGCCGGCACGTTCTACGCCGACTACGCCGCGAATGCGATCTACCTCGGCAGCAACCCGGCCGGCAAGCCGGTGGAGATGTCGAAGACGGCGACCGCGATCGAGTCGAACCAGCCCGGCGTCACCGTGCGGGGGTTGACCATCGAGCACTTCGCCAGCCCGGCCCAGGCCGGCGCGCTGGTCTCCGGCCCCAACTGGACCGTGAAGGCGAACGAGGTCCGCTGGAACAAGTCGGTCGGCCTGATGCTGGTGAAGGCGAACAACACCAAGGTCGAGCGCAACCTGGTACACCACAACGGCCAGCTCGGCGTGGGCCAGTACAACTCGCTCAAGGCCAACGTCACCCGCAACGTGATCACCTACAACAACACCGACGGCTTCTGGATCGCCGACTGGGAGTCCGGCGGGATGAAGTCGACCCGCTCGTCGGGCACGGTCAGCGCCAACCTGATCCGCTCCAACAAGGGCGTCGGGTTCTGGGCGGACGTCGCCGACGACGGCCGGGTGATCAGCTCGAACAAGATCACCGGCAACGCCGCCGACGGGATCCGGTTCGAGATCAGCCGCAACGGCGTGATCGAGAACAACACGATCACCGGCAACGGCTTCGGCACCGGCCGCGGCTCCGGTACGTCGCTGTGGGACGGCGGCGGCATCAACGTCAACACGTCGGCGAACGTGACGGTCCGGAACAACACCGTCTCCGGCAACGTCAACGGCGTCTCGATCCAGTCGCGGACCCGCGGCGACGGTCCCTGGGGCCGCTACCTGCTGCGCAACGTGCACGTCACCGGCAACACGATCGGGATGACCGGCGGCACCCAGGCGACCGGGATGGTGCAGAACTCCGGCGCCGAGGTCCCGGCCGGGCAGCTGACCTTCAGCGCCAACACCTACCTGCTGGACAAGCTGGCCGCGCAGCGGTTCAGCAAGTTCGGCACCAAGCTCACCGCCATCGGCTGGCGCAGCGCCGGCCTCGACACCGCAGGGAGCTTCTCGACGAGCTGAGCCGACGCGACACTCCCGAGCCCGATGCCCCGGGCAAGCATCACGGAGCGCAGTTTCGATGACAGAGCGCAATTGATGCACCCAGCAACAACGTGCCGATATCCACCTCGGCACGCCTGGGGCACCTGACTCGGAAGAATGCCGATTTCCCTGCGTACAGGGAGGCCTGGTCGGTATTGGGGGGCAGACGCAACCATTTGCGTATTGCCACGACTACCGCTAGTAGTAGTCTTCTGGGGAAGGCCGCACCAGGGGGGTGCAGAAATAGGTACCCAACCCCCGGAGGGTCGTCAGTGAAGAAGTCAGTGACCATCATCTGCGTCGCGGCAGCCGGTGCGGTCGCCTTGACGGGGATCGTGGCCGGGACGCGGACCAACATGGCGTCCGCGTTCGGCCAGGACAAGTCCGGTGTTCTGCCGGGCGACCGGCCGCACAAACCATGGCCGCCCCGACATACCCCCAGCCCGACCGCCGGCGTGCCTACCACGCCCACCCCGACGCCCACGGCGACAGCTACCTCGGCCACGCCGACGGCGACGCCGACCACCACGAAGCCGACGTCGACACCGACGTCCACGCCGACCCAGCCGCCGACCACTCCGCTGCCACCTGGCGCCTTCCCGGCCGGCCCTTCGCTGGCCCCGGCATGCAAGGGCACCACGATCGGTACCGATCAGAACGCGGCCGACGTCATCGACAAGGCCCCGACCGGTACCACGTTCTGCTTCTCGGCCGGGCTGCACCGGATCAACCGCACACTGCAGCCGAAGGCGAACTCGACGCTGGCCAGCGACCAGGGCGCCGTGCTGACCGGGTCGATCCCGCTGACCAGCTGGACGGCGGACAACGGCGACTGGGTGACGCGCGGCGTGCTGCCACCGGCGTACGGGATGTCCGGGCAGTGTGAGGACAACGTCGCCAACATCTGCTACCTGCGCGAGCAGCTCTTCCTGAACGACAAGCACCTGACCCGGGTGAAGACCCGCGACAAGGTTGCGCCCGGCACCTTCTACGCCGACTACGCGGGCAACGCCGTCTACCTGGGCGACAACCCGGCCGGCAAGTCCGTGGAGATGTCCAGGACGCCGACCGCGATCCAGTCGGGCGGGACGAACGTCGCCGTCGTCGGGCTGACCGTCGAGCACTTCGCCTCGACGCCGCAGTCGGGCGCGGTCGTACTGGGCAACGGCTGGCGGGTGTACGCCAACGACATCCGCTGGAACCACGCGGTCGGCGCGATGCTCGTCAACGCGGACGGCGCGGTGCTGGACAAGAACCTGATCCGCAACAACGGACAGCTCGGCATCGGCCAGTACAGCACCACCAACGGCCGGATCGTGGCCAACGAGGTGAGCGGCAACAACACCGACGGGTTCTGGATCGCCGACTGGGAGTCCGGCGGCATCAAGACCACCTGGTCGACCAACGGCGCCGTCACCGGCAACCTGATCAAGGACAACCGCGGCGTCGGGCTGTGGAGCGACGCGTACGACGACGGCCGGGTGTTCAGCGAGAACCAGATCATCGACAACGCGGCGGACGGGATCCGCTACGAGATCGGCCGCAACGGGGTGATCGCGGACAACGTGATCACCGGCAACGGCCTCGGCACCGGGCGCGGTTCGGGCCGGTCGCTGTGGGACGGCGGCGGGATCAACGTGAACACCTCGACGAACGTGGTGGTCCGCAACAACACGCTGCGCGACAACGTGAACGGCATCTCGATCCAGTCCCGGACCCGCGGCAACGGCCCGTGGGGCCTGAACGTGCTGCGCGACGTGACCGTCACCGGCAACAAGGTGACGATGCGCGGCGGCACCACCTCGACCGGCATGGTGCAGAACTCGGGCGCCGCGATCCCGACCGGTGAGGTCGTGCTCAAGTCCAACACCTACGTCCTGGACAGCCTGACGGCCGACCGCTTCCAGAAGTTCGGCCAGTGGTTCAGCGCCGCGGAATGGAAGGCCGCGGGCCTGGACACCGACAGCCAGTTCACCACCGGCTGACCCGATCGCCCGGCTGCTTCTCCCAGGGGTTGCCGGGCTACAGGTGGCGGCCGCCGCGAGCAGCATCTCGCGGCGGTCGCTCCCCTTCTATTCGGTGAGACTGCCGACCTGCTCGACCAGCAGCTCCCGAAACACCGAGTTCTCCCGAAGGTCGGCCCCGAAGATCGACTCGACCCCCAGCAACGCGTCGACGACGGCAGCCGGGGTGGCGCCGAGAGCGATGCCGCCGGCCCCGCCCGGCGCGCCCGCAGGGCGGGCGAGCGAGGTGCCACCTCCGCGTGATCGGAGTCCCGGGGTGATGCCGGCGTCGGCAAGGGTTGCTTGGAGTTTGTTTGCTTGCGGGTCGTCGAGCTTCAGGGGGTTGCCGTTGGCATCTACTCCACCGGCGACATAGACCATCCAAGCGGCGACGGCGAGGCCGGCCAGCCTGGGCTCTGCGTTGGCGGCGAGGCGGTCGCGGATGGTGCCGAGCAGCCGGACCGGAAGCTTGACCGAACCATCCATCGCCACCTGCGCCGTACGGTGCTTCAGCGCCGGATTCGCGAAGCGCTCCAGCACACTCTGCCCGTACGCCGTGAGGTCGAGCCCCTCCGGCGGCGTCAGCGTCGGGATCACATCCGCTGTCATCAGCTCATTGGCGAGCCCCGCCAACTGCTCGTCCCGCACAGCCTCGGCGATCGTCTCGTACCCCCGCAACGCGCCGAGATACGCGAGCATCGAGTGCGTCGCGTTGAGCATCCGCAGCTTCGCCTGCTCCCACGGCGCGACATCACCCGTGAGAATCGCCCCCGCCTTCTCCCACCCCGGTCGCGGCCCCGCGAAGTCGTCCTCGATCACCCACTGCAGAAACGGCTCCGCGACAACCACAGCCTCATCCCGCACCCCGAGCAGCCCCGCGGCCTCCTCCCGATCGGCATCGGTAGTAGCCGGCACAATCCGATCCACCATGCTCGCCGGAAACCTCGCGACCTCCAGCTCATCAATCAAGCTCTTTCCATCGGGTAATGCGGCGGCGTAGTCCTCCATCAGGCGGCGGAGGAACGGGCCGTTGGCTACCAGGTTGTCGCAGGACAGCACGGTCAGCGGTCCGGCTCCGGTCTGAGCACGCCGTACCAAGCCGGCGGCCAACTGCCCCACCACGGTCCGCGGCGCCCGCCCGGCCAGGTCCGCCTGGATTTCCGGATCGGTGAGATCGAGCCCGCCTTGTACCGCCGCCCGGTACCCCTTCTCGGTGACCGTCAATGTCACCACCGACACCGCCGGGTCCGCGATCCGGGCAACCACCGCCTCCGGATCCTCCGGCGCGGTCAGCACCTCGCGAATGCTCCCGATCACCCGGATGCTGGGGTCACCCAACCCGCGCGTCAACACGGAGTACAGGCCGTCCTGCGGGGCGAGCTGCTCGCGGACGGCGGCCGACCGCTGACTGATCCCGCTGATCCCCCAGCCGGTCTCGCCGGTAAGGATCGCCGCCTCCTCGGTGAACACCGCCTGGTGCGCCCGATGGAATGCCCCCAACCCGAGATGGACTATCCCGATCTTGCTCGGCTCCACGACAGGCTGCAGCGCCGCAGGCAAGGTGGTCAGGCTGAGTCGGGCAGTCATGCAGATACCTCCGCTGTTCCGTTGGCTGCGTGCGCCCGGGTCTCCTCGAGCGTGGCGACATGGCCGGTACCACCGAGTCCACTCACCGACAGCGAGGCGGCCGCCACCCCGAGCCGGACTGCCTCCTCCAACGCATCGCCGAGCGCAAGCCGCGCAGTCACTGTCCCGGCGAACGAGTCGCCCGCACCCGTCTGGTCGACAACCACCGGCGCCGGGATCACCGGCACCTCCACGATGCGACCACCGTCGTCCAGCAACACTCCATCGGCGCCACGAGTCAGAGCGACCGCGTCCACCCCGAGCCCTCTGATGGCAGCACAAGCCGCCACCGAGTCGGTAGCGTCGGTGACCAGCTGTGCCTCATGCGGCCAGCCGGGCGTGACCAGCCGCGTGTACTGCGCGAGCGCCCGCAGATGATCCCCCGCACCGGCCGCACTCACCAAGCGCGGTCGCCAGTTGGGGTCGTAGACGAAGCATCGCGAGGTGGACGCCGCAACCCGCACCGCCTTCGCCGACAGCGGGGAGATGGCACAAGCGATCCCACTCGCCAGCACTGCACCCACTTTGGCCACGAGGTCCAGTGGTACATCGCCCGGCCCCAGTCCAGAGCCCGCGCTCCCCCGCCGTACATAGGTGAACTCCCGCGCCCCCGACGGATCGGCATGCTGCAGATAGAGCCCATGCTGGCCGGCCACCCGCAACACCTGCGACGTATCGATGCCCAGAGCAACCACTCGGTCGAGCAGCCGATCGCCCAGCTCGTCGTCCGGCACCCGGGCGAGCAGCGCCGTGTGCGCCCCGGCCGCAGCAGCCGCGGCCGCCGAGTTGAGCGCGTCCCCGGAGAAGTTGAGGGTCAGCGCGGTCCCGGCGTCGAGCGGCTCGGTGGAGCTCAACTCCACCAGGATCTCGCCGATCACCAGTACGTCCGGGATCACCATGCGTGCACCGTTCCATCCTCCAGGCGATTCACCGGCAAATAGGCCGGGCGGTACGGATAGGCCGCTGCGGCCTCTTCGTCGAGGTCCACACCGAGCCCCGGCTGCTCGCTGGGCTGCAGGTAGCCGTCCGCGAAGCTGTAGCTGTGCGGGAAGACCGCATCGGTCTCCGCCGAGTGCGGCATGTACTCCTGCAGACCGAAGTTCGGGATGGAGATGTCGAGCTGCAGCGCCGCTGCCAGGCAGACCGGCGACAGATCGGTCGCGCCGTGCGAACCGCTGCGGACGTGATGCAGCGCGGCCAGGTCGAAGATCCGGCGCAGGTGCGTGATGCCACCCGCGTGCACGACCGTCGCCCGGATGAAGTCGATCAGCTGCTCCTGGATCAGCTGCTGGCAGTCCCAGATGCTGTTGAACACCTCGCCGACAGCGATCGGCGTCGTCGTGTGCTGCCGGATCAGCCGGAACCCTTCCTGCAGCTCCGCCCGCACCGGATCCTCGATCCAGTACGGCGCGTACGGCTCCAGGCTCTTGCCCAACCGTGCTGCCTCGATCGGAGTCAGCCGATGATGCACGTCGTGCAGCAGCCGCAGCGTCGGGCCGAACTCCGCCCGAACCGCCCGGAACACCGACGGAACATGATCCAGGTACTTCTCGGTCGACCACACACTCTCGCCCGGCAACGCCAGCGAAGGGTTCGCAGGCTCGTACGTCGTACCAGCGGTGCCCACCCCATACGTCGAGGCGAGGCCGGGGACGCCGGTCTGGATCCGGACTGCCTTGTAGCCGAGGTCGACGTAGCGGCTGACTTCCTTCAGCAGGTCCTCGGTCGTCTCCGCGCTGGCGTGGCCGTAGACCGTCACGCCGTCACGGCTGCGACCGCCGAGCAGTTGGTAGACCGGAAGACCGGCCACCTTGCCCTTGATGTCCCACAACGCGGTGTCGACCGCGGCGATGGCCGACATCGTGATCGGGCCGCGCCGCCAGTACGCGCCCTGGTACAGGTACTGCCAGGTGTCCTCGATCCGTGCCGGGTCGCGCCCGATCAGCAACGGGATCACGTGATCGTTCAGGTACGACGCGACGGCGAGCTCACGGCCGTTGAGGGTGCCGTCGCCGATGCCGTACACGCCTTCGTCGGTCTCGAGCTTCAGCGTGACGAAGTTGCGTCCGGGGCTGGTGACGACGACCCGGGCGGCGGCGATCCTCATTCGGGCTCCTCCTTCACCCGGGCGACCAGTTGGGTCGGGTTCACGAAGCGCAGCGCGACGACGAGCAGCACCAGCATCATCGAGGTGTAGATGATCGCCATCGCGTCCACCGACTGCTGTGCGCGGATGCCGGCCGCGGACATCGAGTAGTAGAGGGCGACGACCAGGGTCTGCGAGTCGGGCCCGGCGGTGAGGAAGGTCAGCTCGAACATCCCGACCGTGCGGACGAGCACGAGGATCGCCGAGGCGAGCAGCCCGGGCACGAGCAGCGGCGTGAGGATCTTGAGGAAGATCGCGCGGGTGCCGGCGCCGAGCATCCGGGCGGCGCTCTCGATCCGGGGATCGACCTGCTCGATGAACGGGGTCATCGTCAGGATCACGAACGGCACCGAAGGCACCAGGTTCGCCAGCACGACGCCGGACAAGTGCCCGGCGAAGCCGAACTTGTAGAGGACCGTTGCGAGCGGGATGCCGTAGGTGATCGGCGGCATCAGGATCGGCAGCAGGAAGGTCAGGTAGACGAGTCGCTTGCCCGGGAAGTTCTGCCGGGCCAGCACGTACGCCGCCGGTGCCCCGATCAGAACCGACAAGACGACCACCAGCGCCGAGGCGATCAGCGTGACGGTGATGACATGCAACAGACCGAACTCGCGCCAGGCATCGCCGTACCAGTCGGTGGTGAAGCCGCTCGGCAGCCAGGTGTCGAACCACCGCCGCCCGAACGAGCTGACCAACACAGACCCGACAACACCGGCCAGGTTCACGAAGAAGAAGATCACAACGGCCCAGATCACCCAGGCAGTCGGCGTCCCCCGCAGAACCCGCCGTCGGGGCGAACCGCCCGGGGCCGGCTGGCCGGCGGGCGGCCGTCCAGCGGTCGTGGTTGCTGTGGTCATCCTTTGCCTCCGGTTGATCCGGTGTAGAGGCGGGCTCGCCAGACGAGGACGATCGCCACCACGACGAGCTCGACCGCGCCCATGATCATCGCGATCGCGGAGGCGTAGGAATAGTCGTACTGCTCGTAGGCCGCCTGGTAGGCAGCGAGCGAGATCACCCGGGTGGAACCGGCCGGATTGCCGACCAGGACCGCCGAGGGGAAGACCGAGAACGCGAGCACGAAGGTCAGCAGGAAAGTCGTGGCCAGCCCCGGAGCGAGCAACGGCAGCGTGATCCGGCGGAAGCGTTGCGAACGGGAGGCGCCCAGCGTCGCGGCCGCGCGCTCGAGCGTCGGGTCGATGCCGCTCAGGTAGGACAGCACGAGCAGGAACGCGAACGGGAACCCGGTGATGATGAGGCTGAAGAACACCCCCCAGTAGTTGTTCGTCAACCGCACCGGGCCCTCGGTGAGGTGGAGGCCCATCAGCACCCGGTTGAACCAGCCGGTCGGGCCGAGGAAGTTCAGCAGGCCCTGGGCGGTCAGCACGGTGCCGAGGGTGATCGGCACGACGAGCAGCGTGGTCATCAGCCGCTTGCCCCGGAACCGGCCACGCATCCGGAAGGCGATCGGCACCGCGGCCAGCACGTTCAGCAAAGCGGCGGGCAGAGCGATCTTCAGCGTGGTGGCGATCGTGTCGCGCTGATAGGCGTCGCTGAAGAACTTGCTGTAGTTGGCCAGCACCCCGCCGCCGTTCATCGGCTGGAACGACAGGCTCAGGCCATAGAGGAACGGGTAGATGAAGAGCACCAGCACGAAGACCGTTGCCGGCAGCAACAGCCAGAGCTTGCGATCGACACCCCGCTCGGCCAGCCGATGCCGCCAGTTCAGCGCTTGCCCCGAGCCCACTCCCCAGCCCGTCGGTCCGGAGCCCGTCGGTCCGGAGCCCGTCGGTCCGGAGCCCGTCGGCCCTGAGTTCGTCGGCCCTGAGTTCGTCGGCCCCGAGTTCGCCGGCCCGGAGCTCGTCGTGGTGCTCATACCGCGAGGCCTGCCGTCGCCAGCTCGGCCGCTGGGCGGTCGGCCGGGTCTCCGGACGGGTACACCAGGAGCCGTCCGGGCGTGATCGTGATGGCGACCTGCTCACCCGGCTCGACCTTGCGATCGGTACGAGCATGCAGCCGGACACCATCCGGCAGAGCGACCTCGACGGCCAGCTCGCGGCCCTGGTACTCCACGACCTCGATCCGGCCCTTCAGCCCGGCGACATCCGCACTGCCCAACCGCACGTCCTCCGGCCGGACCGCCGCGACCACCTCGTCCCCGGCGTTCATCTCACCCTGGGCGACGCCGTTCACCGTCGTCTCGCCGAGTGGCACCGTGACGGCGTCGCCCTCGACCCGCGTGGCCGACACCGGCAGGAGATTCCGGTAGCCCATGAAGTCGGCGACGTGCCAGGTGGCCGGCTTGGTGTGGACCTCCTCGGGCGTGCCGATCTGCTGCACCCGGCCGAGCCGCATCACGACCAGGCGGTCGGCCATGCTGAGCGCCTCCTCCTGGTCGTGCGTGACATAGACCGTCGTCAGGCCCAGCGACTGATGCAGCCGGCGGATCTCGGTGCGCATCTCCAGCCGGAGCTTCGCATCGAGGTTGCTGAGCGGCTCGTCCATCAGCACCAGCGACGGCTCGAGCACGGTCGCACGCGCGATCGCCACTCGCTGCTGCTGGCCACCGGACAGCTGGCCGGGCAGCTTGCTCGCGTGCTCCGCGAGCCGGACCATCTCGATCGCGGCCTCGGTCCGGCGGCGGACCTCGTCCTTCGGCAGCCGGCGCATCCGCAGGCCGAAGGCGATGTTGTCGCGGACCGTCAGGTGCGGGAAGAGCGCATAGTTCTGGAAGACCATGCCGAAGCCGCGCTTCTCCGGCGGCAGCGTGTCGATCCGCTGGTCGTCCTGCCAGATGCTGCCCGCGGTCAACGGCAGCAGCCCGGCCAGGCAGTTCAGCGCGGTCGATTTGCCGCACCCGGACGGCCCGAGCAGGGCGATGAACTCGCCCCGCTCGATGGTCAGGTCCAGGTCGGCGAGCGCATCCGCGGTACCGAATCTGCGGCCGACGCCTTCGAGCCGGAGCTGGTCGAATCCAGTCACGAGCTCTTCACCTTGCTGCCACCGACCTCGCGGTCCCACTTGTCGAAGGCGGCAACCAGGCTCTTCGCGTCCAGCGGCACCTCGGTCGGGTTGTCCGCGATGAGCTTGTCGTACTCAGCCCGGCCGTAGTCCTTGATCGCGTCCTGGCTCTCCTGCGGTGCCTGCGAGAGCTCGACCCCCTTGATCGCCGGGCCGGGGTAGAAGTAGCCCTTGTCGTACGCCTTGGCCTGCTGCTCCGGGGTGAGCATGAACTGCAGGAGCTGCAGGATCGCCGCCTGCTTGTCGGTCGAGACACCCTTCGGCACGACGGCGTAGTGCGCGTCGGTGACCCAGTGGAAGCCCTTGAGCGTGGTGATCGCGGCTTCCTTCGGCACCGTGCCGAGCACCCGCGGGTTGATGTCCCAGCCGGTGGTGCTGACGATGATGTTCGACGAGCCGTTGGCCAGCGCCTTCATCGTGTCCGCGGTGCCCGACGGGTAGTAGTCGACGTACTGGTTGAGCTCCTTGAGGTACGCCCAGGTCTTGTCCCAGCCGTTGATCGGATCCTTCGGATCCTTGTCACCCAGGATGTAGGGCAGGCCCATCAGGAAGGTGCGGCCCGGTCCGGAGTTCGACGGTCGCGCATACATCACCTTGCCCTTGTTGGCCTTGGCGTAGGCGAGCAGCTCGTCCGCGTTCGTCGGCGGCTTCGCGACCTTGGCCGGCAGGTACTCGAGGAGCGGACCGGACGGGTAGTAGGTGACCGTGACGCCGCTGTTGCCCGCGAGCTCCTGCATCTTCTGCGCCGGTGGCAGGTAGTCCTTCATCCCTGGCAGCCGATCGGCGTACTTCGGGAGCAGCTCGTTCCACAAGCCTTGCTGGGTGCCGGCCGACAAGCCGTCGGTGCCGGTCAGGACCAGGTCGATGTCGACCCGGTTCGCGTTCTGCTGGGCCTTGATCTTGCCCGACAGCTCCGGGGCGGGAGCCTTGGAGTAGGTGACCTTCGAGATCACGTCGGAGTGCTGCTTGACGAACTCGTCGATCATGCCCTGTGTCAGCTGCAGGTCGCCGGCCACGTCGAGGATGTTGAGGCTGACTGCCTTGGCGGGCTTGTCCGGCACGTCGCCGGTGGTGTCGGCGGCGGGCTTGCCGGCGGTCGGGGCTCCACAGGCTGCCAGCACGGCGAGTGCGCTGGCGGCGGCGATTATCCGGTAGGGGCGCATCGGAATCTCCTCAGGATCAGGGTCGTGCGGGGTCGGAGGTCCGGTCGGCCGCGAGGCCGGTGGAGTCCCGCACCATCAGCTCGCCGTGCAACGTGCCCCGGGTGCCGATGATGGTGTCCGGATCGGGGTCGTCGATCATCGCCAGCAGCAGCTCGACGGCGATCTCACCCGCCCGCTGTTTGGGCAGCCGCACCGTGGTCAGCGCCGGCCGGGACATCCTGGACATGGCGATGTCGTCGATGCCGACCACGCTCAGGTCGTCGGGCACCGTGATCCCCCGTGCATGCAACCGGGCCAGCAGCCCGATCGCGACCAGGTCGTTGTAGGCCACGACCGCGGTCGCACCACTGGCGACCGCCTGGTCGGCCGCGGCCATCCCTCCTTCGTACGTCGGGGCGAAGTGGCCGACGTCGACCAGCTTCACCCCGTGGTCGTGCGCAGCGGCGTACAGACCGATGCTGCGGTGGGCGCTGGACCAGGACGTCTTCGGTCCGCCGACCCAGGCGATCTTGCGGTGCCCGAGCGCGACCAGGTGGGCGATCGCCTGCCGCATCCCGCCCTCGTTGTCGAAGGTGACGGCCGGGACGCCTTCGACCAGCCGGTTGACCAGGACGACGTTGGTGTCGGCCGCGATCGCGGCGAGCTCGTCCTCGTCTGCTCGTGGTGAGCACAGGATCAGCCCGTCGACCTGCTTGGCCAGCGCCAGCACGAGGCCCACCTCGGCCGCCGCGTCCTCGTCGGTGTCGGCCAGGAAGACCGCCACGTCGTGCATCCGGGCGCGAGCCTGGACACCCTTCACAACGCTCGGGAAGAACGGGTTGGCCAGGTCGGGGACGACCAGGCCGATATTGCCGGTACGGCCGGTGATCAGGCCTCGGGCGGCCTTGTTGGGCGCGTAGCCCAGCTGCTCCGCCGCGGCCTGCACCCGGGCCCGGGTGGTCGCGTTCACCACACCGGGCATGGACAGCGCGCGGGAGACCGTCGACGCGGACACGCCCGCCAGCCGGGCGACGTCGCGAATGGTCGCTGCCATCTCCCACCTCCGGGGTCGTCGGGCCTGGTCGTGGAGCGAGTCTGCAACCGTTTGCAATCCTGTGTCAAGACGTCGTCAGCGAGCTGTGGACGACACGCTGGATTTCCTTTATTTGCTGGGCTTGTGTGACGCTGAGCGGGCTGCAATCCTTTTCAGCCGCCGTTGCAGCCCGACCCCACGGAGGACTCATGCCGAAGGCTCTGCAGCCTCATCCGGACCGCGCCCTGCCCGCCGGCGAGGCGCGCGACGTGGCCCGCCGGATCCACGCGTCCACGAAGGACCTGCCACTGCTCTGCTTCCACGGGCACGTCGACGCCGGGCTCTTCGCGACCGACGAGGCCTTCGGCGATCCGGCCGAGCTGCTGGTGGTCCCGGATCACTACGTCACCCGGATGCTGGTCTCCCAAGGCGTCTCCCCCGACCGGCTCGGGTTGCCGCGCCGCGACGGCCTTCGGACGGCGGAGCCGCGCGACATCTGGCGGGAGTTCTGCTCGCACTGGCAGCTGTTCCTCGGCACCCCTAGCCGGTACTGGCTGGAGCACGAGTTCGCCGAGGTGCTCGGGTTGAAGGTCGCACCGTCGGCCGAGACCGCGGACGAGCTGTACGACGAGATCTCGGCCCGGCTGGCCGAGCCGGAGTTCCGGCCGCGCGCCTTGCTCGACCGCTTCAGGATCGAGGTCATCGCCACCACCGACGCCGCGACCGACGATCTGGCTCAGCACGCCAAGCTCGCCGCCGATCTCCCCGGCCGAGTCATTCCCACTTTCCGGCCGGACGCGGTCGTCCACGTCGACCGGCCGGGCTGGAGTGAGCTCGTGGTCGACCTCGGCGTACGGGCGGGCATCGACACTTCGTCGTATGCCGGATATCTGGAGGCACTGCGGCAACGGCGGCAGGCATTCCTTGCGGCCGGGGCGCTGGCGACGGATCACGGGCACTTGAGCGCGTCAGCCACACCGCTCGACGAGTCGGCGGCGGCGCGGATCTACGAGACGGCTTTGCGGGGCGAGGTGTCGACGGAGGATGCGGCCGCGTTCGCCGGACACATGTTGTTCCAGATGGCGGCGATGTCGGCCGAGGACGGGTTGGTGATGCAGCTGCATCCCGGCGTACTGCGCGATCACCACTCGGGGATCCATGGGACCTACGGGCCGGATCAGGGGCACGACATCCCGGTGGCGACTGAGTTCACGCGGTCGCTGCGGCCGGTGCTGGAGAAGTTCGGGCATGCCGAGGGGTTCCGGCTGGTCCTGTTCACGGTCGACGAGACGGCGTACTCGCGGGAGCTTGCGCCGATCGCCGGCGTCTACCCGTCGGTGCGACTGGGGGCACCCTGGTGGTTCCTCGACAGCCCTGACGGGATGCGGCGGTTCCGCGAGCTCGTCACCGAGACGGCCGGCTTCTACAACACCTCCGGCTTCGTCGACGACACCCGCGCCTTCCTCTCCATCCCCGCCCGGCACGACCTGTCCCGCCGGATCGACGCCGGCTACCTCGCCAACCTCGTCGTCGAACACCGGCTGGAGGAAGACGACGCCTTCCAACTGGCGCAGGACCTCGCCTACAACCTCGCCCGCAGCACCTACGTGCGCTGACTCAACCTCGCCCACACCAAGCACCTCGGCATGCTCCTCGAGCACCTGCAATCGATGGTTGCGTATTCCTGGGTAGCTGATCTACTCTCGTGCAACCGATTGTTGCAGAAGAGGAGAGGTTGCCATGTCTGACTATTCGACGTCCTTCACGGTTCAGCAGTCAGCGGACGAGGTATATGCCGCGATCCTGAACGTCGGCGCCTGGTGGACGGGTGAGATCGAGGGCCGGGCCGATGAGGTCGGTGGGGAGTTCGCCTACCGCCATCTCCCCCAGCACTACAGCCTGCAGCGCGTGGTGGAGCTCGAGCCCGGTCGCCGGGTGGCCTGGGAGGTCGTCGACAGCAAGCTGGCGTTCGTCTCCGAGCCGAGCGAGTGGACCGGCAGCCAGATCGTCTTCGACATCCTGCCGGGGACTCAGGCCAGCGGTGGCACAGACGTCGGCGGTGGCGAACACGAGGACACCCCCGACGGCGGAGCGGTTCGCGGACGGTCCATCGGCAGCGGGGCGGTTCGCGGACGGTCTGTCGGTGGCCGGGCGGTTCAGGCGGGTGGTGTGGGTGCGGAGGTTCGGTTCACTCATCTTGGGCTGGTGCCGGAGGTTGAGTGCTTCGGGGCTTGTTCGACGGCTTGGCGGCACTACGTCAACGGGAGTCTGTACAGCTTGATCACTACGGGCGAAGGGCTGGCCGATCCGTGGTGAACCTATAGTTGGGCAACTTCTGGGGTCGGCTGTGTGGGGGAATTGATGGGACGCGGGTTCAGGTCGGCTGGCGGGGTTGTGCTGGCCGTCTTCTTGGTGGCTGGGTGCACGGACGACAAGGCGGCGTCCCCGCCGCCGGATGAGCCGACGGTCGCGCTGCCGTCGGGTCCTCCCCCGGCCGCGAGCATCAAGCTCGGACCGACCGGGCCGGCGGCCGCGGCCAAGTGTGTCGGGGTCGCGATTCCGGCCGGCACGGATCCGCAGCAGGTGATCGACGCCCATCCGGATGGCGGCACGTTCTGCTTCGGCAAGGGACTGCACCGGATCACGCGAGCGATCCGGCCCGTGGACGGATCAACGCTGGCGAGCAGCGAAGGGGCCGTACTGACCGGGTCGGTGCAGCTGACTCGGTGGCTGCCCGAGGGTGGCCACTGGGTGGTGCGTGGCGCACTGCCTGCGCCGTACAAGTTGAAGGGGAAGTGCGAGGACGAGAAGGCTGATCCTTGCCAGCTTGCTGAGCAGGTGTTTGTGGATGGGGTGCATCTGTCTCGGGTGATGAGCCTTGATCAGCTCACCGCCGGGACCTTCTACGGCGACTATCAGAGCAACGCGCTGTACCTGGCTGATGATCCGGCTGGGAAGGACGTCGAGATGTCGCGGACGCGGACGGCGGTCGAGGCGTCGGCGCGGGAGGTGACGGTCAGCGGGCTGACGATCGAGCACTTCGCGAGTCTGCCGCAGGGTGGGGCGCTGGAGGTTGGTACGGGGTGGAAGGTGGTTGCCAACGAGGTTCGCTGGAATCACGCGGTCGGGGTGATGGTGATCGAGGGCGATCGGGCGAGGGTCAGCGGCAATACCGTTGCCGACAACGGGCAGCTCGGGATCGGGCAGTACCACTCGGCCGATGTGAAGCTGACCGGGAATCTGGTGACTCGCAACAACACGGATGGCTTCTGGATCGCGGACTGGGAGTCGGGCGGGATCAAGTCGACGCGGTCGTCCGGTGAGGTGTCGGGCAACGACATCGTGGCGAACCGCGGGATCGGGATGTGGAGCGACATCGCGGAGTACGACCGGAAGATCGTCGGGAACCGGATTCGCGACAACGCGGCGGACGGGATCCGGTACGAGATCAGTTATCAGGCGGAGATCTCGGGGAATGTTGTCGAGGGCAACGGGTTCGGGACCGGGCGGGGGTCGGGGCCGAGTCTGTGGGACGGCGGCGGGATCAACGTGAACACGTCGGCCGGGGTCAGCGTGGTGGGGAATCTGATCAAGGACAACCGCAACGGGATCGCGATCCAGTCGCGGACGCGGGGTGATGGGCCGCGCGGGCAGTACGTGCTGAAGGACGTGCTGATCGAGGCGAACCAGGTCGTGATGGACGAGAAGACGGCCAGCACGGGTGTGGTGGAGAACAAGGAGTCGCCCGCTGCGGACGGTGCGATCCGGTTCAGCCGGAACAGCTACCGGATCGGCGGCCGGCAGGCGGAGCGGTTCGCCTACCGCGGCGAGACGATGACCTGGGAGCAGTGGCAAGCAGCCGGCTTCGACAAGGACAGCATCACCAGCTGAAGAGCGCCGCCCCGCCGCCAACGGCCGGGTGGCCGAGCCGACGGCGGTGGCTGGCCGACCGAGCCAGCCGCGGTGGGTGTGGCCGACCGAGCCAGCCGCGGTGGGTGTGGCTGGCTGAGCCAGCCGCGGTGGGCGTAGATGGCCGAGCCAGCCGTGGTGGGTGTGGGTGGCCGCGGTGGATGTGGGTGGCCGCGCCAGCCGCGGTGGGCGTGGGTGGCTGAGGCAGCCGCGGTGGGTGGGTGGTGGTGGCTAGACCCAGCGCGGCTTTGGTGGTTTGGGTGGGGGTGGATGGGCTTTGGCTCTCATGCGGTCGGCGTCGCAGACTGCGGCTGCTACCAGGAGGTGCAGGGTCATGGAGCTCAGGTCGGAGAGGCCGCTCTCGTTGAGGGAGGCGACCGAGACGTAGCCGAGAAGCAGGGCGCCGCTGGCCTTCACGTACGGCGTGGGCGCCCGGAGGACCGAGATCCAGGCGACGATGAAGGCGATTCCGACGATGGTGACCGCCAGCAGGCCGGTCTCCCAGTAGAGGCTCAGCCAGCTGTTGTCGATCGCCATCACGTCGATGTCTCCCTCGCCGCGGCGCAGCAGGACGCGCTTGTTGCCGAGGCCGTGCCCGATGATGGCCGTCTGCAGCGACACCTCTTCGTCGATGACGTAGTGCCAGCTCGTGGTCCGGCCGCTCAGCGAGCTGATCTGCTTGGTCCCCTGCCCCCGCAGCAACCAGTTGTGCAGCGTCGGGACCACCAGGAACGCCAAGCCCATCAAGGCCGGCACCGAGATCGAAGCGATCCGGGAGAACCAGGTCTTCCGGGTCAGGAACAACGCCAGCACCAGACCGACCGCGACCGCCGCGGCCGCCGTCCGCGTCCGGCTGGCGCCCACCAGGACGACGCCGAGGCCGATCAGCACGGTCGCCGGCACGAACGCCAGCTTGCGGGAGAAGAAGGCGACGATCGCCAGCCCGAGCAGAATCGCTCCGACCTCACCGACCCGCGGCGGCAGCATCGGAATCAGCACACCCTGCAGCCGATAGCCGCTACCGAAGGAAGTCAGCGGCCGCCAAGCCACAGTCGGCCGCCAAATCACACTGAGCACGACCGTGAGCGCCAGCAGCAGATGCGCGACCAGATGCGCGCGGATCAACCGCTCCGGTACCCGGATCAGCGGCCGCCACAGCATCAGCAGCAGAACCAGACCGATCAGCAACCGGGCCAACCGCAGCAGCGGACCGCCCGGATCGGCCAGCAGGAACGCCGTCGCCGTCGCGAAGAGCGCATAGACGACGTACATCGTGGTCGCCGGGCTCGAGCGAGTCCGGAACCCAGGCTTCGTCGCCGCCAGGCAGATCAGGAAGATCGCGCCGAGCAGCACGCCCTTCATCAAGCTGTTGGTCGACCCCGTCGACCCCTGCGGCGCGGCAGCACGAGAGGACCACGGCTGCACCCCGAGCACCAGCAGGCACCACATGGCGATCCAGAGCCAGCTCGCCTTCGTGCTGTCCGACTCTTCGATCGTCCCCGGCACGGGCGGTGCCGTCAGCGTCATCCCAGCACCATCAGCGCAGCGGAAGAGTGGAGATCTCGGCCGGGGTGAAGTTCGCCGGGATGCCCAGCGTCTCGTCGTGCTTCGAAGCACCGATCAGTACGACGCCCAGCACCGGCGCCCCCGCGAACCGCAGAGCCGCCGTGAGCCGCGTCAGGTCCGTCTCCTTGTCCTGACCGACCTGCACCACCAGCACCGACGCATCGACAGCAGCCGCCAGCGGCGTGATCCCGTGCCGGCCGAGCGAGGCCTGGCCATGGACGACGACCGAATACCCCGGCGGCAGATCCGCCACGATGCCCGGAACCAGCGACGGCGCGACGGCCAGCGCCGCCTCGTCGTGAGTCAGCCCAGGAGGCAGGACGTACAGATCCGCCACCGTGCCCGGACGGAACATCTTGCGGGCCCGCACCGCGCGGGTCGGAGCCGGCTCCGTCACGAGATCGCTCAGACCTTCGTGGTCGGTCACATGCGACAGCACCGGGGCGCTGCGCAGATCGGCGAGCACCAGCAACGTCTCGCGGCCGTCGCGCGCGCTGGCCTCGGCCATCGCCAGCGCGATCCCGGCCGTGTTGCTGTTCGGCGAGGCCGAGACGACCAGCAGAGCGCCGGCGCCGCCGGACCCGATGCCCTTGGGGTTCAGCTCACGACGAGCCAGCGCGCCACTCGCCTCGGTGCCCAGCGCCGTCGTCTCCGAGGCCGGCAACTGCGGAGTGGCCCGGAGCCAGAACCGGAGGCGGAAACCGAGCCGGTACCGCCGGAAGCCGATCGCCGTGGTGATGACCGGCGCACCGGCGGCGCGGGCCGCCTGGTCGCGGGTCAGGATGAAGGGGCTCAGATGCGTGCTGAGCAAGGCCAGACCGAAGCCGAGCACCAGGCCGAGAATCGCGCCGACGGTGATGTCGCGCGCTACCAAGGGTGACGACGACGCGGTGTCCACCGTGGCCGGCGTGACGAGCGTGCTGCTCGCGCCGACACCGGTCAGCGCCTTGTTCATCGCGGCCGCCTCGTCGGCGGCCTGCCGGGCTTCGGTCGCCAGGCCGACCCGCTGGTCGCGCAGCGAGCTCGCGCCCTGGGTGTCGTTCCGCCCTTGCGCCTCCTCGATCTGCTTGACCAGGGTCTTCGACTGGGCGTTCGCGGTCTTGGCCCGGTCGGTGGCCTGGCTGGCCAGTGTGACCAGCAGGTTCTTGGCCTCCCGGCTGCGCTGCGCGAGGTAGATCTGCGCGATCGCGTTGGCGCGGCGGACCGCCTCGTCGGCGGTCGGGCCGTCGATGGTGATCAGGTAGGCGTTGTCGGTGACCGCCTTGACCCGGGTCACGCTCGCCAGCGACTGGATCGAGTCGTCCGTGGTCGGCATCTGCAAGAACTTGGCGACCTCGCGCAGGATCGCCGGGCTGGCCATCACCCGGGCCTGCGTCTCGGCCGGCAGGTCGAGGCCGAGCGGGCCGGTCTTGTCCGAGCCGGTGGGCAGGTTGCCGACCAGGGCCGGCGGAACGGCCGGGCCGATCACCACCTGGCTGGACGCGGTCCAGCGGACGGTCTGCGACAGCGAGAAGAAGGCCGCGCCGCCGATTCCCAGCAGAACACATCCGATGATCAGCCACTTGTGCCTCAGCAGTGACTGCGCGGTGTCCCGCCAGACGACAGTGCCCGGTTCCATTCCGGTCCCCCAACTTCCCAAACCTTGGTCACGCGAGGTGACCGGCTCCTTGCCGGGGCCAGGATATAGGCATCGCCACACTGACGCGGCAATCGTCCACACCGATCACACGCAGTGACGAAGGCTGGCAACTCGCCGACGATAACCGTTTGGTGACTGGTCAAAGCTCACTTTGTGTGGCCTACTCTGTCTCGGGGGAATTCTGGGGATCACGAAAACGGGAATCACTTGTAAGGCGCCGGGGATGGCGCCTGTCCGAGGGGGGACACCGCAGGATGAAGAAGAGATGGCTTTTCGCGCGCCTTGGCGCCGTCGGAGCGCTGCTGGCCGGGGCCGGCATCATGGTGCTCGCGCCGTCGGCCCAGAGCATCGAGGCCTCGCTCTCGGCGCAGGACAGCCCGGTCTGGCAGACCAACGCCAGCGTCCAGGGACTGGCCGTGGCCGCTGGAAAGGCTTACGCAGGCGGACGCTTCACCAGCGTCCGGCCGCCGGGCTCGCCGCTCGGCAGCAACGAGGTCGGCCAGGCCTACCTGGCGGCCTTCGACTCGGCCACCGGGAACCTGGTCGCGTCGTTCAACCCGGTCCTCGACGGCCAGGTGTACGCCGTGGCCGCGTCGGCCGACGGCTCCCGGATCTTCGTCGGCGGTGACTTCACCACCGTCAACGGCCAGACCCGCAACCGGATCGCCGCCTTCGACACCGCCACCGGCGCGCTGGTCGCGAACTGGAAGCCCTCGGTCTCGTACCGGGTCAAGTCGATCGCCGTCTACGGCAGCACCGTGTACTTCGGCGGCTCGTTCGGGCTCGTCAACGGCGAGGACCGGCTCCGGCTCGCCGCGGTCACCGCGGACACCGGCACCCTGTTGCCCTGGGCCCCTGCCACCAACGGCGACGTGTACGCCGTGGACGTGGCCGACGACGGCTCCAAGGCGTACGCCGGTGGCCAGTTCAGCACCGTCAACGGCACCAACCAGAACACCGTCACCAGCCTCGACCCGGTGACCGGCGCGGTCCTGCCCTTCCCGGGCGCGTCCGCGGTCCCGCCGCCGAACGGCTCCTGCACCACCCGCGTCAAGACCATCGACGCCAGCGGCGACACCGTGTACTTCGGCAACGGCGGTGACGGCGGCGGCTGCTTCGACGGCACCTGGGCGGTCGACCTCGCGACCAACACGCTGAAGTGGAAGAGCCAGTGCCTGGGCGCCACCGAGGCGATCAAGATGGTGAACGGCTGGCTGTACAAGGGTTCGCACGCGCACGACTGCGCCAACCAGGGCGCCGGCGGCTTCCCGCAGGGCTTCGGCTACCGCTTCCTGCTCACCCAGAACCCGGTCGACGGCAAGCTCGGCCCGTGGTTCCCGAACACCAACGCCGGTCCGCCCACCGAGGTCGGCCCGCTGGCGTTCGCGACCGGCGGCTCGGACCTGTGGGTCGGCGGCGACTTCCTGCTCACCAACGGCGTCGCCCAGCAGGGTCTGACCCGCTTCACCAACGCGACCCCGGGCGCCGCTCCGGCCAAGCCGGCCAAGCTGCTCCCGTACTCCGTCCAGCCGGGCGTCGTCCAGATCCACTTCCCCACGGTCGTGGACAACGACGACAGCACGCTCACGTACCGGCTGCTGAAGGGCTTCAGCAACACCACGATCGCGACCTGGACCGTCAAGTCGACGCCGTGGGACAAGCCCTGGATCCACTACACCGACACCAACGTCACGCCGGGCGAGGTGACCAACTACCGGGTCGAGGTCACGGACGGCAGTACGACGATCCGCGGCAACTACTCCGACCCGCTGACCGTCGCGAGCACCGCGAGCACGGCGTACGACCAGCTCATCAACGCCGACGGGCCGCAGGCGTACTGGCGGCTCGGCGAGGCGGCCGGCACGACCACCTCGGTGGACGCGTCCGGGCAGAGCAACAACGGCACGTTCAGCGGCATCACGCTGGGCACCGCCGGCAAGGTGAGCGGCAACACGGCGGCGACGATCAGCGCGAGCAACGGCAAGATGGTCGGCGAGAAGGCGTACAGCATGCCGCAGCAGTTCACCGTCGAGGCCTGGTTCAAGCAGGGCTTCCTGAAGGGCGGCCGGATCATCGGCTTCGGCAACTCGAAGACGGCGAACAGCAGCCTGAACGACCGGATGCTCTACCTGCGCTCCAACGGCCAGGTCACCTTCGGGATCAACGACGGCAGCCAGCGGACCATCAACAGCGCGTCGAACAAGAACAACAGCGCGTGGCACCACGCGGTCGGCACCTACGACAACGGCGCGATGAAGCTCTACGTCGACGGCGTGTTGGCCGGCAGCCAGACGATCGGGCAGGCCTCCCTGTACTACGGTTGGTGGCGAGTCGGCAACGACACCACCAGCAGCTGGTCGGGTGGCGGCGCGACCCAGACCGGCATGGTCATCGACGAGGCGGCGGTCTACCCGTACGCGCTCACCGCGGACCAGGTCACCGCTCACTACAACGCGGGCTGATCCAGCCGCGCCGACGCGCACGCTGAGCGGACGGTCAAACGTTCATAGCACAAAGTCATAACGCCGGTGGGAGCCTGACTTCCAGTCGGGTTCCCACCGGCGCTAGGTTACGGACGCTAATGGACTTTCCCCCCGCCCAGTCCTAAGGAAGTTGATGAAGAAGTTAGTTCTGGCAGTCGTGACGGTCGCCGCCGTGCTCGCCGCGGCGCTGATCCCGTCCGGGCCACCCGTACAAGCGGCCAACGGCGGCTTCGGCTCCGCCGTGTCCGCGATCAAGCAGCTCTCGTGGCAGACGAACTCCAGCGTGAACGCACTCGCCACCGCCGGCAACGTGGTGTACGCCGGTGGCCTGTTCACCCGGATCCGGCAGCCCGGCAAGGCCGCCGGTCAGGGCGAGGCGGTGCGCACCTACGTCGCCGCCTTCAACCGCACCACCGGCGCGCCGCTGGCGTTCGCGCCGAAGCTGAACGGCGCCGTCTGGGCGATCGCGACCAGCCCGGACGCCAAGTGGGTCGTGATCGGCGGCGACTTCACCACCGTGAACGGGATCAAGCGCAACCACATCGCGATGTTCAGCGTCGCCACCGGCAGGCTGGTCTCCGCCTGGGACGCCTCCGTCGCGACCCGGGTCAAGGCGATCGCGATCTTCGGCAACAGCGTCTTCTTCGGCGGCTCGTTCGGCCGGGTCGACAACACCGTCCGCAACCACCTGGCCGCGGTCCGGCTGATCCAGGGCGATCTGCTGCCGTGGAACCCGAACGCCGACGACGACGTGTACGCGATCGACCTGTCCGACAACGGCACCCGGGTGTTCGTCGGCGGGCCGTTCACCAAGATCAACGGCAAGGACCACTACTCGCTGGCGATGGTCGACAACGGCCGCGGCAACGCGTTCGCCTTCCCGGCCGCGGCGGCGATCCCGAAGCCGACGATCGGCTGCACCACCCGGGTCAAGGACATCGACACGCTCGGCACCAAGGTCTTCGTCTCCAACGGCGGCGACGGCGGCGGCTGCTACGACGGCGTACTGGCCGCGGACGTCGCGACCGGCAAGCTGCTGTGGCAGAACAAGTGCCTGGGCGCGACCGAGGCGATCAAGGCGATCGGCAACTGGGTCTACAAGGGCTCGCACGCGCACAACTGCAGCTCGAGCGGTGCCTTCGGCGACGGGACCGGGACCCACTACCTGCTGGTGGAGAGCGGCATCGACGGCAAGATCGGGCCGTGGTTCCCGAACACCGACGCCAACCCGAACAGCACCACCCAGGTCGGCCCGCTGGCGTTCGCGTCCGGTGGCAACGACCTGTGGGTCGGCGGCGACTTCCTGCACGTCAACGGCAAGGTCCAGCAGGGCCTGACCCGGTTCACCAACGCCGCGGGGGGCGCGGCGCCGGCGGCACCGAAGGTCCCGACCGTGTCCACCGCAGTGACCAACCAGGTGTCCGTCAGCTTCAAGGACAGCTACGACCTGGACAACCTGACTCTGACCTACAACGTGTTCCGCGGCTCGACCAACATCAGCTCGCAGAAGTTCACCACGTACTACTGGCAGCCGCGCAAGACGATCACGGTCGTCGACAAGGGCGTCAAGCGGGGCCAGTCGGTCAGCTACCACGTCGAGATCCACGACGGCAGAAACATCATGAAGGGCCCGGCGATCGCCGTGAAGGTGAAGTGAGCCCGGGCAGGTGACTCTCGGCCGCACCAGGCGGCCCGGGAGTACATCCTTGAGGGGGGATGTCGTGAAGAAGGTGGGGATATTCGCGCTGGGCGGACTGCTGGTGGCAGCGTTGCTGTCACCAGCAGCACCCGCACAGAGCATCGGAGCTTCGCTGTCGGCTCTCACGAGCCCGGCGTGGCAGACCAACGCCAGCGTGCAAGGACTCGCGGTGGCGAACGGCAAGGCGTACGTCGGGGGACGTTTCACCACGGTCCGGCCACCGGGGGCGGCAGCCGGCACCAGTGAGACCGCGCGGACCTATCTGGCCGCGTTCAACCAGAGCACCGGCGCGCTGGACACCGGCTTCAACCACACCCTGAACGGCATGGTCTGGGCGATCGCCGCGACCGCTGACGGTTCCCGCGTCTTCGTCGGCGGCGACTTCACCAACGTCGACGGTCAGACCCGCAACCGGGTGGCCGCGTTCGACACCGCGACCGGCGCCCTCGTCTCCAACTGGAAGCCGTCGGTCTCGTACCGGGTCAAGGCGCTCGCCGTCTCCGGCAGCACGGTCTATCTCGGCGGCTCGTTCGGCCTCGTCAACAACGTCGCCCGGCCGCGCCTGGCGGCGGTCACCACGAGCACCGCGTCGCTGCTCCCCTGGGCTCCCCAGGCGGACAACGACGTCTACGCGATCGACGTGGCCGACGACGGCAGCAAGGTGTACGCCGGCGGCACGTTCTCGACCATCAACGGTACGTCGAGCTGGGCCGTGGCAAGTCTCGACCCGACCGACGGTTCCCTGCAGCCGTTCGCGGCCGCGAGCGCAGTACCGGCTCCGAACCCGGGCTGCACGTCACGGGTCAAGGACATCGAGACCAGCGGCGACCGGGTGTACTTCGCCAACGCCGGTGACGGCGGCGGCTGCTTCGACGGGACCTGGGCGGCCGATGTTGCCTCGGGCAACCTGGTCTGGAAGAGCAACTGTCTCGGCGCGACCGAGACGGTCACCGTGGTCAACGGATGGCTCTACAAGGGCTCGCACGCGCACGACTGCAGCTACCTGGGCGGCAACGGCTTCCCGCAGGGCGCGGGACGCTACCTGCTCACCCAGAACCTCGACACCGGCGAGCTCGGCCCATGGTTCCCGAACACCAACACCGGTGGCCCGACCGTGGTCGGTCCGCTCGTGTCCGCGACCGGTGGCTCCGACCTCTGGGTCGGCGGCGACTTCACCACGGTGAACGGAGCCGGTCAGCAGAGCCTGGCCCGCTTCACCAACACCGGGCCGGGTGCTGCACCGGCCAAGCCGGCCAAGGTGACTCCGGTCAGCTACAAGGCCGGCCAGGTCAAGGTGAACTTCCAGACCGTCGTAGACAACGACGACATCACCCTGACCTACCGGGTACTCCGCAGCTTCAGCAACACCGTCGTCGCGACCTACACGGCCGACTCGCGGTTCTGGAACCGGCCCTGGCTGTCCTTCACCGACACCGGGCTGACCCCGGGCTCCTCGCAGGTCTACCGGATCGAGGTGACCGACGGGAACAGCACCCTGCGCGGTGACTACTCGGCAGCGGTGACAGTGGCCAGCGTGGACGCGCCGTACGACCAGCAGGTGATGGCGGACGGCCCGACGGCGTACTGGCGACTCGGTGAGCCCAACGGCACGGCCAACGCGACCGACTCGTCCGGCCAGGGCAACACGGGCCCGTACTCCGGGGTGACGCTCGGCGTTCCCGGCGTACTGACCAGTGGTGGCAACACGGCCGGCGACTTCGACGGTGCGGGCAGGCTGATCGGGCAGACCGCGATCAGTCAGCCGCAGAACTTCAGCGTCGAGGCCTGGTACAAGACCACCTCGA
The DNA here is from genome assembly GCF_039537185.1 of Kribbella ginsengisoli. NCBI lineage: Bacteria > Bacillati > Actinomycetota > Actinomycetes > Propionibacteriales > Kribbellaceae > Kribbella > Kribbella ginsengisoli. The sequence continues at coordinate 74,660 of NZ_BAABAA010000014.1, forward strand.
CCAGCGGCGGCAAGATCGTTGGCTTCGGCAACAGCTCCAACGGGACGAGCAGCCAGTACGACCGGCACATCTACCTGCAGAACGACGGCACTGTGACGTTCGGGCTGTGGGACGGCTCAGCGCGGACGATCAGCTCCGCACCGGGGACGAACGACGGCCAGTGGCATCACGTGGTCGGCACGTTCTCACCGGGTTCGCAGAAGCTCTACCTGGACGGCGTACTGCAGGGCACCCAGAACGTGACCGCCGCGGAGGCGTACACGGGGTACTGGCGGGTCGGCGCCGACAACCTGGGCGGCTGGCCGAACGGCCCGTCCAACGCCGGTATCAACGGCACCCTGGACGAGGTGGCCGTCTACCCGATCGCGCTGGATGCGGACCAGGTCGTAACGCATTACGACGCACGCTAGATAAAGGGAGTGCCGGAGGGGGTTCCGGCACTCCCAAGGGGGGAACACACATGCGACTACGAAGAATCACTGCTGCACTCGGTGCGGCAGGTCTCGCGCTGGCCATCGTGCCGACGCTCCCGGCGCCCGGTACCGGCGCCTCACTGACAGCGGTGGCCGGCTCCACCTGGCAGACCGACGCCAGTGTGCTCGGGCTGGCGGTGGCGAAGGGCAAGGCGTTCGTCGGCGGCCGCTTCACCCGGGTCCGCCCGCCTGGCGCCGCACCCGGCACCAGCCAGACCGTCCGGACCTACCTGGCGGCCTTCAACCAGACGACCGGCGCGCTCGACACCACCTTCAACCATGACGTGAACAACCTCGTCTGGTCGATCGTGGCGTCACCCGACGGCTCGAAGATCTACATCGGCGGCGACTTCACCCGCGTCGACGGCCAGGTCCGCAACCGGATCGCCGCCTTCGACGCGACCACGGGCGCGCTGCTGCCCAACATCAAGCCGAACGTCTCGTACCGGGTCAAGACGCTCGCAGTCGGCGGTACCAGCCTGTACTTCGGCGGCTCGTTCGGACTCGTCAACAACGTCGCCCGCAACCGCGCCGCGGCGATCAGCACGGTCGACGGCAGCCTGTTGCCGTGGAACCCGAACGCCGACGCGGATGTCTACGCGATCGACGCGGCCGACGACAACTCCAAGGTCTACCTGGGCGGCACCTTCGCCAAGGTCGGCGGCGTGGCCCACTGGGCCGTTGCCAGCGTCAACAACTCGACCGGCGCACTGCTGCCGTTCGCGGCCTCGTCCGCGGTACCGGTGCCGAAGCCGGGCTGCACGACACGGGTCAAGGACATCGAGACCAGCGGCGGAGTCGTGTACTTCTCCAACGCCGGTGACGGTGGCGGCTGCTTCGACGGGACCTGGGCGGCGAACATCGCCACCGGCAACCTGCTCTGGAAGAACACCTGCCTCGGCGCCACCGAGACGATCACGATGGTCGGCGGCTGGCTGTTCAAGGGTTCGCACGCACACAGCTGCCCGGGCGCCTTCCCGGACGGCACCGGAGCGCACTTCCTGCTCCTGCAGAACCCGGCCACCGGCGCACTCGGGCCCTGGTTCCCGAACACCAACGCAGGCCCGCCCACCGAGGTCGGCCCGCTCGTGTCGGCGACCGGTGGTTCGGACCTGTGGGTCGGTGGTGACTTCACCACGGTCAATGGCGTCGGCCAGCAGGGCCTGACGCGCTTCAACAACCTGGGCGCGGGCGCAGTGCCGCTTGGCCCGGTGCTGCCGACGCTGTCCAGTACTACTGCCGGCCGGGTTCAGGCGACCGTCCAGACGTCACTCGACAAGGACGACATCACCCTGACCTACCGGTTGCTCCGTGGCAGCACCAACACGGTCGTCGCGACCACGACGGCGAACTCCACCTTCTGGAGCCGCCCGAACGTCACACTGACCGACACCGCTGCCCCATCGGGCACATCTCAGCAGTACCGGATCGAGGTCTCAGACGGCAACAACACCGTCCGAGGCGGCTTCGCCAGCGTCACCGTCCGCTAGATGCCTGAGGTCGTGGTGGCCATTGCCACCACGACCTCAGCACTACTTGGTGAGGTCCGGCACGCGCGCGGCATCGAACCCGTGCAGCCAGGCGACCTTGTCCTGTAGCTCCTCGACCGACAGCCCGGACAGCATCTCGTTGCGAGCCACCCGCGCCGCTCCTGCCGGGTGATACAGCTGCGTCCCGAGCTCCCGGGCCACCAGCGTCGTCCGGGCCGTCCGATCGCGTCGAGCCTCGACGAACCGCTCCAGCCGGTACTGCGACTCGCCAGCCGGGCAGTCGAGTAGCTCACCGAGCAGTACTGCGTCCTCCAGCGCCATGCACGCGCCCTGGGCGGCGTACTGGAGCATTGGGTGCGCAGCGTCGCCGAGGAGGACTACCCGGCCGTCGGACCACTCCGAGATCGGGTCTCGGTCGCAGAGCACCCAGACCCGCCAATCGGCTCCCAGCTCGAGCAGCCGCCGAGCGGTCTCCCCCAGGTCCGGGAACTGCCCGAGTACATGAGAACGCTCGGCCGGTTGCCCGGCTACCGCGACCTCAGCGCTGTCATCCCGTGTCGCAGCCAGGTTCAGCAGCGTTCCACCGGCGATCGGGTAGTGCACGAAGTGCCACTTCGGACCGGCCCACAAGGTCACCGCATGCCAGCGCAAGTCTTCTGGAACCAACTCCATCGGGATGACGGACCTGTAGATGGTGTGCCCGGACACCCGCGGCTCACCGTCGCCGACCAGCTGGCGACGGATCGTCGACCGGATGCCGTCAGCACCGACCAGCAGGTCGCCCCAGACGCTGCTGCCGTCAGCGAGCAGCAGGGTGACGCCATCTGCGTCCTGCTGATAGCCCGAGACCGCACTGTTGCTCCGCAGCTCGATCAGCGGCGACCGCTGCGCCGCCGCGAGCAGCGGGGCGTACAGGTCAGCCCGCGCGACAACGGCGTACGGGTTGGCGAAGCGTGCCCGGTAGTCCTCGTCAAGCCGCAGGCTCTGGACACGTTGCCCGGTAGTGCCGTCCATGAACCGCAGCTCGTCGATGTAGACCGCGCGCTCGCGGACCTCGTCGCCGATCCCGAGCCGGTCCATCGCGCCGAACCCGTTCGGGCCGATCTGGATCCCGGCGCCCAGCTCCGCGAAGGCCGCCTGCCGCTCGAGTACGACGATCTGGTGACCGCGTTCAGCCAGCGACACCGCCGTCGCGAGCCCACCGATGCCACCCCCGGCGATCAGGATCGTGCTCATCGAGACACCAGCGCGTTGCTCGCCAGCAGCCGGCTGAAGGCGTCGTGCAGCAACAGCACGCCTTCCTCGGTCAGCACGGACTCGGCATGGAACTGCATCGACGCGAACCGTGGGCCACGCAGCGCGTGCACCTCGTTGGTCACCGGGTTGCGGCTGATCTCGACGTCGCCGATCCGGTCCGTCGCGGACCGCGCGGCGAAGGTGTTGTAGAAGCCGACCCTGGCCGGACGGCCGAACAGGTCGATCTCCTTCTGCACCCCCTGGTTGGGCTTCGGGCAGCGCTCGATCTCCAGCCCGAGGATGCCGCTGAGCACCTGATGACTCAGGCAGACCGCCAGGAACGGGCGCTCCTCGGCGATCAGCCGCTTGATCGTGGCCCGCAGATGCGCGATCTTCGGGTGCTGCAGCTCGCCCGGATCGCCCGGACCGGGACCTGCCACGACCAGGTCGTAGTCCTCGATCCGGTAGGACTCGTCGTACCGGCGTACGGTGACCGTCAGGCCGAGCGAGCTCAGCTGGTGCGCGATCATCGAGGTGAAGGTGTCCTCGGCATCGATGACGAGCACGGTATGCCCATTGAGATCAGTTGCTGCAGGCAACGACCGGTCGTTGAACCAGAACCCGGAGATGCCGGCGTTACGGCCCTCCAGCGCACGCCGTACCTGCGGGTGATCCGCGAATCGCGAACCACTGCCGCCCGCCAGCGCGGCAAGCAGCCCAGCCGCCTTGGCGCGAGTCTCGGCAACCTCGGACAACGGGTCCGAGTGCCGGACCAGCGTGGCGCCGACACCGATCGAGAGCCGCCCGGCGCCGGAGATCTCTGCGGTCCGGATCAGGATCGACGAGTCCATCGTCCGGCCACCGGCCGCGTCCGAGCCGATCAATGCGACCACACCGCTGTAGTAGCCACGGCCGTTGAGCTCGTGCCGGCTGATCACCTTGCAGGCGCTCTCCAACGGCGAACCGGTGACGGTCGGCGCGAACAAAGTCTCGCGCAGGATCTCGCGGACGTCGCGAGTGGTCCGGCCCTCGATCAGGTACTCCGTATGAGCCAGCCGGGCCATCTCCTTGAGGAACGGCCCGACCACCGTGCCGGCGCCGTCGCAGACCCGGGCCATCATCTTGAGTTCCTCGTCGACGACCATGTAGAGCTCGTCGGTTTCTTTGCCATCGGCAAGGAAGCCGAGCACGCCGTCCAGGGTCGGACCGGAGGCCGGATAGCGGTAGGTGCCGCTGATCGGGTTCATCACGGCGGTACCGCCGGAGACGCTGACGTGCCGTTCCGGGGTGGCGCCGACGAAGGTGCGGTCGCCGGTGTGGACGACGAAGGTCCAGTAGGCGCCCACCTCGGAGCTGAGCAGCCGGCGGAAGAAGGACAGCGCGTGGGCGACGCTGTAGCCGGTGATCTCGGCGGTGAAGGACCGCTTGATCACGAAGTTCGCGCCCTCGCCGGTGCCGATCTCGTCCTCGACGACGCGCCGCACGATCTCGGCGTAGGTCTCGTCCTCGACGTCGAACCGCTCGTTGACGAGCGGCGTCCGCAGATTCGGCAGCCGCTGCATCAGCTCGTCCAGCGGTACGACGGCCTGCTCGGCGACCTGCAGCACCAGCAGCGGGGCGCCGTCGTCGGTGCACTGGAAACCACGCTCGGCGAGCTGGCGATACGGCACGAGTACCAGCACCTCGTGCTCCCCCGCCGGTGCGTTCGCGGCCAGCGGTACGTCGGCCAGCGTCTGCACCGCGCCCGACTCCCCCACGATCAGGTCGACCCGGTCACGGCCGGCCGTCTCCGGCCGGTAGAGCAGGGCGAACGGCGGCACACCGTTGCCATCAGCAAGCACTTGATCGAGCAGGGCGGTCATACCAGGACCTCCTCGGCGACCAGGGACCCGAGCAGCACGTCGGTCGGCGCGACGACGGCGCACCGCTCAGCGGCGTACGTGAGAGCCGTCTGGTGGTACGACGCGTTGAAGTCGGCGACGGCGTCGGCGGCCAGGAAGGCCTCGATGTCGTTGGTGAAGGCGTCGCAGAGACTCATCAGTACGCCGACGTGCGCATACACCCCGCAGACGATCAACTGGTCGCGGCCGGCCGCGCGCATCCGCTCGAGCAGATCACTCTTGTGGAAGGCGCTGTACCGCCACTTCGTGAACACCCAGTCGCCCTCGGACGGCGCCAGCTCGGGCACCAGCGCGCGGTCCTCCGGGGACGGCGTCATACCAGGGCCCCAGAAGTCCTTGAGCAGGCCGCGCTCGGCCACCGTCATCCCGCCGGGCTGGGCTGTGTAGGCCACCGGCATGCCGAGCTCGGCGGCCGCCTTGCGAAGCCGCGCGGCGTTGTGCACCAGGGTTTTCACCGGTGCCGCGTCGCCGAACGGCCTGAGAAAGTACCGCTGCATGTCATGGACGAGCAGCACCGCACGCGCCGGGTCGGCCTGCCAGCCGGCCACGTTGACCGGCAGCTCCGATGCCACCGGCATCTCATAGGTCTCGATCAGGGGAATTCCAGCCATCATTGCCTCCTTACACGCCTAGGGTTGCGCCGCCGTCGACCGTGAGGTCGTGCATCGTGATGTGCCCGGCCTGGTCCGACAGCAGGAACAGCACTGCTGCCGCCACGTCGGCCGGCTGAGCGATCTTGCGCAGCGGGATACCGAGCTTGTACGCCGACGGAGTGCCCGCGATCGAGCTCTCCGGGCCGGCGCCGTCCTTCCAGAGACTGGTCAGCATCGCGGTGTCCGTCGAACCCGGCGCCACCACGTTGCAGCGGATCCCGTACTCCGCGGCCTCCAGCCCGAGACACTTGGTGAACATCGCCGCCGCGGCCTTCGAAGCGGCGTACGCGGCCATCTCGGTCCGCGGCGTGCCGGCCGCGTTGGACGCGATCGTCACGACGGCCCCGGTACGCCGGGCCGCCATCCGCTCGATCACGGCCCGCGAGACGTAGAAGGTCCCGGTGGCGTTGACCGCGAACGTGCTGGCCCAGTCGTCGTCGGTCAACTCGCGAGTCGTGCCGAGCCGTAGTACGCCGGCGCCGTTGACCAGGTAGTCGATCGGGCCCAGCCGGCGCTCGACCTCGTCGACCACAGCGGCGACGTCCTGGCTGGAGGTGATGTCGAGCCCGAACGCCTCCGCCCGCAGGCCGTCAGCGACGAGCAGCTCGACCTGCTCCTTCAGCACCTGCTCGTTCCGGTCGGCAGCGGCGACGATGGCACCCTCACGGGCGAGCGACTCGATCACCGCAGCGCCGATGCCACCGGCCGCGCCGGTCACCAGGGCCACCCGGCCCGCCATCCCCGTGTTGCCGCTCATGACTGCCACTCCGCCGCGACGGTGATGGCCTGGTTCGGGTTGAGCCGCGGGTCGCAGAAGCTCGTGTACACGTCGCCCACCTCGTCGAGGCGGCTCAGGTCGTCGGCGCACTCGGTCACGCCGGTCGGCGTCGTCTCGAGGTGAAGCCCACCGGCCACACCACCCGCGGCCGGTACGACGAGCTGGAAGTCACGGACCTCCTGGATGACCCGCTCGACCAGCCGCGTCTTCAGCCCACCGGGCGCGGTCATCGTGTTGCCGTGCATCGGGTCGCACATCCAGATCACTGGGTGTCCGGCAGTCCGTACTGCGGCGACCAGCGGCGGCAGCAGCTCCGTCACCGCGTTCGCGCCCATCCGGCTGATCAGCGTCAACCGGCCGGGCTCGCGGTCCGGGTCCAGCTGCTCGCAGATCGCCAGCAGGTCTTCGGCCGTCGTACTCGGTCCGACCTTGCAGGCAACGGGATTCGCCACCATCGCGAGCATGGTGAGGTGAGCGCCGTCCACCTGGCGGGTGCGGTCGCCGATCCAGGGCCAGTGTGTCGAGGTGAGCAGCGACCGGCCGTCGGCGTCGCGACGGATCATCGAGAGTTCGTAGTCGAGCAGCAGTGCTTCGTGGCTGGTCCAGATCGGCGCGTCGGCAACGGGATCGCCTGCAGCACCACGGTCCCGCAGTGCACCGGACACCGCGGCCGCGGCGTGGTAGCCCGCGAGCAGCCGCTCCGGCTGGGCCCGGCGCGACACCAGGTCCGCCTCGGGCCCGTTCACCATGTGACCACGGAAGACCGGCATCTCCTGGCCGTCCACGTGCTCGGTCGGCTTCGACCTCGGCTTGCCGAACTGCCCGGCGATCCGGCCGACCCGAAGCACCTTGCGGCCCGCGTTCAGCGACATCACCGAGGCCAGTACGTCGAGCAGCGCCGCCTTCGGGGCGACCGCCGCCGGGGTGCACTCGGCCGGGTCCTCGGCACAGTCGCCGGCCTGCAGGACGCGCAGCTCTCCGGCCGCCACCCGGGCGAGCAACGCCTTCAGGGTGTCGATCTCCGCCCCGTCGACCAGTGGCCGGGCCTGCTCCAGCTCACTCGTCACCGCCGCCAGTTCGGCGGCGTCGTGCCACTCCGGCTGCTGAACCGCCGGCAGCGATCGCAGGAACTCGCGATCCACGCCGGCTTCCGCCAGCGGGTCCGCTGCGATATTGCCGAATCCGGCTGTCGCACCGCTCATTGGATCCTCTCCCCAGAACGATTGAAAACGTTGTGGCCCAGTTGTCTGCCAGCACAAAGATCGCCTGCCCGGGCGGCCCGGAAGTAGCGACCGGACCGCACTTCGTCAGGTCGCCGCTACTTGGTCACTTCGTGAAGCAAGCGTTGTAATCGGGCAACGAAAAACTCCTGACCCGCAGTGCGGATCAGGAGTCTCGGGGGCGGTCGGATCAGCTGGTCAGGACACTGCCCGCAACGCCGTTTCGTCAAGTGCCGAAGGCATCTGGCCCACTTCGGCCAGCGCGCGGACCGAATGTGCGATCGATGCCAGGGTCGCGTGCCGGTGCCACCCCTGGAAGCTGCGGCCCTCGAAGTCCTGGATGCCGACGTCCTTGGCGATCGCCTCGAAGTCGTGGTCCACCCGCAGGACCAGTTTGGACAACCGGAGCAGCTCGGCCGTCGACCGGCCGCTGACATCGGTCAGCCAGAACCTGTCCGGCTTGGGGCCGGGCTTGTCCCACTCGGCCAGCAGCACCATCGGCACCCGGCCCTGCGGGGTCGGCAGCTGCACCCGGATGGGCGCCGCACAGCTGCGACGCAAGCCGAGCCGCGGATCCAGCCAGTAGACGGGCCGGCGCAGGATTCCGGCGGACTCCGCCAGCTTGTTGGCTCCGGTCAACTCACCGGACGGACTCTGCAGCCGCGAGTCCGCGCCCACCAGCTGCAGACCTGGGCCCACCTGCATCATCACCGGTACTCCGGCCGCGCGGAACTCGCGCACGCAGGCGACCGGGTCGAGCACCCCGACACTCAGCACGGCCGGCAGCGGCTCGGCGTCCCGGCGCCCGTCGATCAGGTCCAGCACGGACCGGCACGCCGCCTCCCCCGGGAACGTCTCAGCCTGCTGCTCCGGTACTCCGGCGCGGCGCCGCCGGTCGGTGTCGGTCACCCAGGCGTCGGGCAACTGCAGCCGCCAGTTCATCGGGCTGCTCGCCGTCTCCGCGGCCGCCCAGACGCCGAACGCCTGCTGGCTGTTGACCGTCTGGCCGAGCATCCGCACGAAGGACTGCCCCACCCCCACCGAGTGGTTGCCCGCCTTGGGCACGATCATCTGCCGGACCACCCAGGCCTGCGGGTCCAGGCCGTCCTGCAGCTGACACCTCAGGGCCTGCCGAACAGGCATCCAGTCCCAGGGCGAGTTGCTGATGAAGTGCTGCATCCGCTGCTGCTCGGCGTCACCGCCGTACTGCTCGGCGAGGCTGCGCATCGTCTTGCGCCCCTGGACCGTCAGCAGCCCGTTCACGTACCGAACCGCGGTGGCCCGCTGAGCCCGCCGGCGCAGCGACGCGAACAACGGCCCGAAGAACTCGCCGACCGGATCCTCGAGCAGACCGATCGACGAGGTGGGCTGAGCGACCGAACACGTTTCCACAGATACCGTCCCCTCCACAGCGACAGAGCCTCACCTGCCGTTGGCAACGGAATCGTAACAAACCGGAAGGTCTGTTTCCTTCTCCCAGCCGAATTTGAAACAAACTCGCCTGAACCAGCAGGGTTCAGCCGGCCGCCGGCGGGTCGGTGGTCAGGTGCGGGAGCACTCCAGGCACCGCGATCCCCGGCAGCAGGTACCGCCAGAAGGCGCTCAGCCGCTCGGCCAGATCCTCCCGCCGGCTGTACACCTGCGACACCAGCTGGATGCCGGTGAACGACGCCACCACCAGCTCCGCGACCGCCGCCGGCTGGACATGCCCGAGCAGCTCGCCATTCGCCTTCGACTCGGTCAGCAGGCCGCCGCAGATCTCGATCCATTTGGCGTAAGGACTCGCCTGGCTGGCGCCGAGGAGGTTCAGCGTCCGCTCCTCCACGGTCAGCCTGACGCCTGCGCGGAGCAGTACGTCGGTCTGCAGCCGGCGGGCGATCGACTGGGTCAGGCAGACCAGGTCCTGCAGCTTCGACCCGGTCTCGGGCAGCTCCAGATCGGCGGTCTGGGCGTCGATCACGCCGAGCGCCAGCGCCTCCTTGGAGGCGAAGTGGAAGTACAGCGCGCCCTTGGTCATCTTGCTGCGACTCAGGATCTCGCTGATGCTGGCCGCGTCGTAGCCGACCTCGTCGAAGACCGAGGCGGCCGCCAGCAGCAGCACCTGCCGGGTCCTGATCGCGCGCTCCTGCTGGGCCACTGACATCCATCCTCACGGGAAACCAGACCGTACGGTCTCTATATTTCTAGCAGACCGAACCAGCGGGCGATGGCCCGGTCCAGGGTGATCGGGTCGTCATCGCGACCGCGGGCACTCCAGGCGACGTAGCCGTCGGGCCGCACCAGCAACGCGTCGGTGCCGACCCATGAGCTGGCATTGGCAGTCAACACCTTCAACCGGTCAGAGCGTCCGGCCGCAACGGCCTGCAGGTCGGACCGCCCGGCGAGGTCCAGCAGGAACGCCTTCCCCTCGTGCTGAAGGCGCGCCACGCTCGTGATTCCGTCACTGGTCTTCAGGCGCAGGTCCGGCGCCAGCTCGCCGGCCAGTGGCGCGTCCGGGAGGCCCACGTCGTACGCGACGTCCATGCCGCTGATCATCCGGCCCAGGTACTCGTTCACCTGATCCAGTCCCATCAGCTCCCGAAACAGGTCACGTAGCCAGTCGACCCGCGGGTCAGGCTGCATCAGCGCGACCTGGGCCCGCACGTTCCACAGCACCCGGGCGCCGATCGGGTGGCGCTCGGAGTGGTACGTGTCCAGCAGGCCGTCCGGCGCCCAGCCGTGCACCGCCGCGGCCAGCTTCCAGCCCAGGTTGAGCGCGTCCTGCAGACCGAGGTTGACCCCCTGACCTCCGGCCGGGAAGTGCACGTGCGCAGCATCACCGGCCACGAACACGTTGCCCTTGCGGTACTGCTCGGCCTGCAGCGCCGCGTCGCCGAACCTGGCCAACCAGCCGCCGTCGGTCATCGGCACATGCCGGCCGGCGAGGTAGTCGACGGTCTGACTGAACTCCTCGAGCGTCAGCGGCTCGTCCCGGTTCTCGTGCGGGCCGCGGAAGTCGTACGCGAAGATCCGGCTCGGCCCTGCCGCCGAGGCGGAGACCATCGTCCAGCCGCGGGCGTTTCGCTGCCAGCCCTGCGGGGCGTTGTAAGGATCCAGCAGCCGCACCTCCCCCATCATCGCGGCGACAGTCGCCTCCGTGCCGGTGAACGGGATGCCCGCACTCTTGCGTACCGCGCTCCGTGGGCCGTCGCATCCGACCACGTAGCGCGCGGTGAAGCGGCCCTCGGCCGTCTGCACCGACACATGGTCGCCGTGATCGGTGACGTCCAGAACCTCCTCGCCGCGCAGGACCTCGGCGCCGCGGATGACGGCCTGTTCGGCGAAGACCCGTTCGGCGTACGCCTGCGGGCTGCCCACGATCGCGGGCCCCTCGTCGACCACCTCCGCCAGGTCCAGATCGAACATGCCGGCGAAGTGGAACGGCACCGGGCCGGCACCGGACTGGTTCACCGCGACCAGGTCCAGCAGCCCACGACGCTCGAGAACCTGCGCGGTGCGGGCGTGCAGCGTGCCGGCCTTGGACCGGCCGGTCGGCGCGGCCAGCGCCTCCAGCAGACCCACGCGGACGCCCTGCAGAGCCAGCTCGGCGGTGAGCAGAGAGCCGACCGGGCCCGCCCCCACCACGACCACGTCGAAGTCGAAGGCCATGTCACTTCCTCACGAAACGGTAGACCGGATTACTGTACGTGGATAGTCGTACAGTTAACCGGCGGCCGGTGTCAACCGGGCTACTCGGAGTGAGTCAGTACGGTTGTCCGCGTACAATCCTTGACGTGCTGGAACCTCATCACCCGACCCGCGACCAGATCCGTCTCGAGAACGTGCTGGCCGCCCTCGGCAACCCGCTGCGGATGACCGTGCTGCAGGTGCTGGCCGCCGGCGGCGAGTACCCGTGCGGAGCCATCGTCGAGGGGGTCTCGAAGTCGACGCTCACCCACCACTGGCGGGTGCTGCGCGAGAGCGGTGTGATCAACCAGCGCGCGTCCGGGCGCGAACTCCTGCTGTCGCTGCGCCGCGAGGATCTGGACGCCCGGTTCCCGGGCCTCCTCACCACGATCCTCGCGGCTCACCAGCAGTCCTCGTCCTAGGCAGCCCCGAGGACTAGGCGGTCACGCCGCCGTCGGCGACCAGGTCGTGGCCGACCACGAAGGCGGCCTCGTCCGATGCCAGCCACAGCACGGCCGACACGATCTCGTCGGTACCACCCACGCGGCCGATCGGGACGACACTCGCGAGCCGCTCGGCGCGGCCGTCGGCGTCCTCACCCGGACGCAGCGACATCGAGGTGTCGGTCGCCCCGGGGCTGACGGCGTTGATCCGGATGCCGTCCTTGATGTGGTCCAGCGCGGCAACCCGGGTCAGCGTGCTCGCGGCGGCCTTCGAGGCGGCATAGGCAGCCATCCCGGGCCGACGGCCGTGAGCGCCGATGTTCGAGCTGGTGTTGACGATCGCGCCACCACCGTTGTCCCGCATGTACTGGATCTCGTACTTCAGCGAGAGCAGCAGGCCGGTGAGGTTGATGTCGATGGCCCGCTGCCAGACCTCGAGGTCGGTGTCGCCGACCGGTCCCGGCTTGGGGAACACTCCCGCGTTGTTGTGTGCGATGTGCAGACCACCGTGCTGCTCCACGGTGGTCCGGATCAGGTTGGCGACCTCGTCGGCCTTGCTGACATCGGCGACGACGGCGCTCGCCGTGCCGCCGGCCGCCTCGATCAGCGCGACGGTCTCCTTGATTCCCTCGCTGCCCCGGGCCGCCGCGACCACGGTGGCGCCTTCGCGCGCGAACGCGAGGGCGCTGGCCCGGCCGATGCCGCTGCCGGCACCGGTGACCAGGACGACCTTGCCCCCGAAACGATCAGTCATGTACTGCTCCTTCTTGTTGTAGCTCGGGAATTTCCGTCGCAGCCGCCCGCGGTCCGCGCAGTACCGCGAATCCGGCGGCCGCGAGCAGGAACGCAATGGCCCCGATGGCCAGTGCGAAGCTGTAGCCGGACGTCAGCGCCGCGCCGGCCGTCCCGGCGGAGGTCAGGCTGTCGGTCCGGGCCGCCGCCACCGTGACCAGGATGGCAAGCCCGACGGCAGGCCCCATCTCCAGTGCAGTCGTGGCCACTGCGCCGGCCAGCCCCGCCTGCCCGGCGGGTACGTCGCTCGTGGCCGAGACGGTCGCTCCGGCGAACACCATGCCGACACCGACCGGGAAGACGACCAGGCCGATCAGTACCGGCCCGACGTACGGCGTGGTGGTGCTGATCAGGCTCAGTGCGCCGAGACCGGCCGCGCAGATCACCAAGCCGGCCAGCGTGACGGTCCGCGGGCCGAAACGGCCGACCAGGCGTCCGACGTTCGCGCCGGTGGCCACCAGAGCGAGGCCGAACGGGACGAAGGCCGCGGAGGCCTTCAGGGGTGAGTAGCCCAGCACTTCCTGGAAGTACAAGGACAGCATGAAGAAGATCGTCGTGATTCCCGCGGCTCCGAGGAAGACGGCGAGCAGGGCCACCGCGCGGCGCGGCGATGCGAGGAAGGACAGCGGCAGGAGCGGGCGCGCAACCCTGGTCTCGACCAGGACGAACAGCCCGAGCATGACCACGCCACCGATCAGGGTCGCGAGCACCAGCGGTGAACCCCAGCCACGCTCGGGTGCCTCGACCAGGCCGTACCCCAGCACGGTGATGCCTGCGGTCACCAGGATCGCGCCGAGGATGTCGACGCGTTCACGAGGCGCCGTCGCGGCTTGCGGAAGCATCCGCGACGCCAGCGCGACAGCCACCACCGAGATGGCTACCGGTACGACGAAGGCCCAGCGCCACGAGTCCCACCAGGCGACAACGCCGGACAGCAACATGCCCGCCGTACCGCCGAAGGCCGCAAGTCCACCCCAGACAGCCATCGCCCGGGCGTGCCTGGCCGGCTCGGAGTACACCAACCCGACCAGCGCCATCGCCGCGGGCACTGCGAACGCAGCACCGATGCCCTGCACGAACCTGGCCGACAACAACACCTCGAACCCGGGTGCGAGTCCAGCGGCGGCCGAGCTGATCGCGAACAGCGCAGTGCTCACGACGAACACCCGGCGCGCGCCGTACAGGTCCGAGAGCCTGCCGCCGAGCAGCAGCAGACCGCTGAAGGACATTCCGTACGAAGCGCTCAGCAGCACCAGCTCGGCCCGGCTCAGGCCGAACTCCTGCTGGATGTCCGGCATCGCCACGTTCAGCACCGTCATCCCGAGGATGAGGACGAACTGGACCGAGGCCAATACCGCGAAAGCGCCGCTCTTGGACCTTGATGTCATGTTGGCAGGCCGATCGATTGGGAGTGCCGGAAGATGTTCCGCGGGTCGTAAGCGGCCTTGACCCGCTGGAGCCGCGGGTAGTTGTCCTTGTAATACAAGGTGTGCCACGGCACGCCGGACCTGTTCTGCGCCGGGTCGGTGATGTCGCTGTCCGGGTAGTTGATGTAGCAGCCGTCCGTCTGGCCGGTCGCGGACGGAACCGGGTAGCCACCGGTCGCCGCGAAGACGTCGCGGAACACGTCGCGGGTCCACGCCAGGTTGACCGGGTCGTCGTCCGGGTCGCCCCAGAAGCTCTGGAACAGCCCCTTGAACAAGGAGTCTCGCTGAGCCGAGGCGGTCGCGTCGGAGCGGACGCTGTTGATCTTGCCGCCGTACGACAGCAGCACGACCATCGAGGCCGGGTTGTGGTGGTCTTCCCGGGTCAGATGCCGGTACATCGCCGCGATCTGGTCATCGGTCAGCCCCTGCCGCAGGTACGCGGACTTGTGATGGCCCCGAAGCGTCGGATTCGTCAGAGTCGGGTTGCTCGTGCCCAGCAGCTTGACCGAGCTCAGCCACGGCAGCCGCTGCGGCGTGAAGAACTCCGGCAACGGTCCGAGCTCCCCGGCCGGCGCGTGCAGCGGCTGGATCTCCAGGTCGGCAGTCAGGTCGGTGAGGTAGTCCTGCAGCAGGCGCTCCGCGTTCGGTACGCCGGCATCGATCTGCGTCAGCAAGCCGATCGACCCGTTGGACTTGTGGTTCATCATCAGGAAGCTGCAGAGCGCGGCGTACGGGCTGTCGGGCGCGTTGTTGCGGGCGTGGAACGCGCCGAACTTGCGCACCAGCGACTTGTGCGCGGCCGGCGTGAGCGAGCTCCAGGGCAGACCGACGGCGCTGACCAGCACCTCGCGCGGCGGGTGGATCAGCTGCTGCGCGGGATCCGACCCGGTCGAGCCAGGGGTGCGGAACCAGTACCGCGTGACGATGCCGAAGTTGCCACCGCCGCCACCGGTGTGGGCCCACCACAGCTCACGGTTGGGGTCGCCTGGCTCGCGGGTGGCGACCACCGCGCGGGCCCGGCCGTTCGCGTCGACCGTGACGACCTCGATGGCCAGCAAGTGGTCGACGGTCAGGCCGTGGCGGCGGGAGAGCATCCCGTAGCCACCGCCACTGATGTGGCCGCCCATGCCGACCGAGTAGCACATACCGCCTGGGATGGTGACGCCCCAGCCCTTGTAGAGCGACTCGTAGACCCGCAGCAGCGTCGCGCCCGCCTCGACGGAGAACGCCTTGCGGTCCTCGTCGTAGCTGACCGCGGTCATCTGCGAGGTGTCGATCACGACCTGGACGGCCGGGTTGAAGACGAAGTCGGCGTAGCAGTGGCCGCCGCCGCGGACCGAGATCCGCTTACCGGCACTGACCGCCTCCTGGACGGCCCGGACCACCTGGGCGGTGGTGGTGACGAGGCGGACGGCCTCGGGGCGGCCGACCCAGCGGGAGTTGTTGCCGACCACCAGGTCGGCGTACCGCGGGTCACTGGGCAGCACGGTGACTGCGTCGGTCGCCCGCAGGGCCTCGGCTGTGGTGGCGCCTTGGGTGGCCAGCGCGGCAGTACCCGCCGCAGCGGCGGCGCCGCTGGCGAGGAAGCGTCGTCTGTTCAGCATGGTGTTTCGGTCTCTCCTGGGTTCGGGCGGGAACGAAGGGTGGATGAGGTCAGCTCGGCCACAACAGGCCCAGGCCGAGTTGCTCGGCGAAGTCCTGCGTGCGGGCGGGCGACCAGCGATCGCCGACCGGTGCCGCTGCCCCCAGGTCGAGCGGGTAACCGGCCTCGGCGAAGAACTTTTCGAACCCGCCGGGGGTGGTGATCACGTAGAAGTCGGCCGTGTCGGACTCGACCAGGTAGGAGTGCGGAATCCCGCGCGGCAGGAAGACCACGCCGGCGCCCTCGATCTTCGAGGTCTCCTCCCCGGCGGTCACCACCACCTGGCCACCGCGGACCATGAAGATCTCGTCTTCGAGGGTGTGGATGTGCTTCGGCGCACGCTCCCCGCTCTTGGCGGCGAAGTGGGTGATGCCGAGCGCGCCCGCGGACTCCTCCGCGGTCAGGCAGGTGGTCACGATCGAGCCGACGCCCCACAGACGTGAGCGGCTCGGGTCCGTCGGCACGATGGCTGGGACGGGTGAGGTCATGGTCGTTCCAATGCAGGGTTGCGCGGGGGATCTGCTGTCGCCGCCACGGTCACACGCGGCGCCGGAGCCGGACAACGAGCGCTCCGGTACTTAGTCAGGTACAGGTTTGAGACAACGAGACCCTGGGTGGAGAGCAGACCGTTCGGTATGTATCTTGCTAGGCACCGGCCCCGCCTGGCCGGTACCGAGGGGAGTGGGGGCCTCGAGCCTCCGCTCGATGGAGGGGTCCTGCGAGCATGTCCACACAGATCGTCATCGCCGCGGATCGGAGCCCGCTGACGGCTTCGATCCCGATACTCACCAGCACCGTTCCGAGCCAGTACGTCCACCGCGCGGCCATCGCCGAGGTGCTGCTCACCTCCTGGCGGGCCGAGGCTCCGGAAACGTTCAGCGTCACCGCTCAGTGGCCGCGCTGCCACTCCTTCTACACGCCGATCGCCGGCCATCGGTGCCAGGATCCGATGCTCGGCGCCGAGACCGTCCGGCAGGCCGGGCTGCTGCTGGCGCATGCCGAGTTCGGCGTACCGCTCGGCCACCAGTTCCTGGTGTCGGAGTTGTCCTTCGAGACGACGCCCGAAGCTCTGCGGGTGTCCAGCACGCCGACCGATCTCGACCTGCAGGTCACCTGTCACGACATCGTCCGCCGCGGCAACCGTCTCAGCGGGATGCGCTACGAGGTGAGTTTCTTCCGCGACGGCGTCCTGGCCGGCTCTGGCCAGGCCAAATACACCTGTACTTCGCCATCGGTCTACCGCCGGCTCCGGGTCGATCGGGAGCTCGGCCCGCTCCCTGAGCTCACCCCGGAGTGCCCGGTCGCCGTCGGCCGGACGGACGTACGGGACGTAGTACTGACTCCCTTTGACGGCGGTGCCCGGCTACTACGGGTTGACCTGTCCCATCCGGCGCTGTTCGACCATCCCCTCGACCACGTACCGGGCATGCTCCTGCTCGAGGCCGCTCGCCAGGCCGCACTCGCTGCGTCCTTCCCGGAGTCGGTGCTACCGGTCGCGCTCGACATCAAGTTCTTGCGCTACGCCGAGCTGGACCAGCCGTGTGTGATCACCACCGCGCGTGGCCAGACCGGCAGCGACGGCCGGACGCCGGTCACGGTGACCGCTACCCAGGAAGGCGAGGCGGTGTTCACCTCGAGCGTGACCGTCGAGCCGGTCCGCTGATCGATGACCACGGTCACCATCACCGGTGCCACCGGCTTCGTCGGTCGGCAGGTCGTCCGGGCCCTTACCCGGCCGAACGTCAGCCTTCGCCTGGCCACCCATCGCAAGCCGATGGCTGCCGCGCCGCCGGGCAGTGTCGTGCAACCGGTCGATCTCGCCGTCCCGGGATCGCTGACCGGATTGTGCGATGGCGCTGACGTCCTGATCCACTGCGCCTCGATGATCGGCGGCACGACGGCGGCGAGCAACGCGGTGAACGTCGACGGCACCCGCAGCCTGCTCAGCGTCGCCGCGAAGGCCAAGGTCAGCCGGGTGATCTACCTGAGCACCGCGAGCGTCTACGGCCGTGGCGTCTACCGCAACGCCTCACCCGACGAGCTGATCCCGGCGCCTTTGTCGATTGCCAGCCGGACCAGGCTCGCCGCCGAGCAAGAGGTGCTGGCTGCGGGCGGGGTCGTCGTACGGCCCTATCTCGTGTACGGCGACGGCGACCGGTGGGTCATCCCCGGGCTGGCGAAACTGCTCGGCACCCTGCGGGCAGACGTCGACGGATGGCCGGCTCGGGTGTCGATGGTTGATGTGGAGGACCTCGCCCAGGGGCTCGCCGGCCTGGCTCTCGCCCCGACGCTCAGCTCAGCGATCTACCACGGGAACCACCCGCTACCCGTGCCGGTCACCGAGCTCATGCAGGCCGTTTCCTGCTTGCTACCAAGGACTTCTGGCGGCCCGGCAAGTCTCACGTACGACGAGGCGGCGGCCCGGCTGAGCGCTGTGGGTGGCTCGACGCACGCGCTCGACATGATCGCCACCGATCACTGGTTCGAGAGCGCCAGCCTCTGGCGCGACACAGCATGCGATCCCGGCCCCGGCTTCACTACCCGGTTCCCCGACCGCCTCGGCGGGTATCGCCAGGGCTAGCGCGGGTTTGCGGCGCGGTGCGCGGCGATGGCGCGGTGGGCTTCATTCCACCACAGCAGGAGCGTGCAGAAGGACGCGACCGCAAGTCCCCAAGCAGCGCCCTTGGGTCCTTCCAGGAAGGCTCCCCCGACACCGATGGTGATCAGGATGATCGACGAGATCAGCCTGACCCGCAGGCCACGGGTGGCGGCGGTCAGTGCACGCAGGATGGCGAAGGCGCCGGCATTAGACGCTCCTAGCGCCTGCAAGAGGATCACCGGCACTAGTACCGTCCGGGCTTGAGTCCATACGCCAGGGCCGAGCAGGTGCTCCCCCACGGTTTCAGGCAGCAGCAAGAAGACCGCACCCCAGGCCAGGGCCCCTGCCCCGACTCCTAGTGAGATCGCCAGGCCTACCAGCCACAAGCGCCGGTACGAGTGCTTCAGAGCACGAGCGGCCTCGGGTACCGCGATCATGCGGATCCCCTGGTTCAGCACGTTCACCGGGCCGAGCAGTACCTGCGCACCACGGATACCGGCCGTGGCGACCAGTCCGGCGGCCACTGTGATCCCCAGCATGTACACCTGGATCGTGCCGCTCACGGCGAGCATCTCCCCGACGTACTTGGGCGTGAGATCGCGATGGGTGAGCAGCCACTCCTTGATCAACTGCCGACGCGGGCTCACCCCAGCCTGGAAGCGCCCGGCTATTGCAGCGATCACCGCGCCCAGGCCCCAGCCCAAGGTCAGCGAGAAGGCCGTGTCGGCGTTGGTCAGGTAGAGCCCGCCGAAGATCGCGCCCATCGCGAGCAGCCAGATCAAGTCGTTGAGGAAGGCCTTCTGCCCCTCCCCCACGACGAAGAAGGCCCAGCGCCACGCGTCCTGCAGCAGCAGGCCCGGCAGGGTCAGTGCAAACGCCAGCAGCACGCCCTTCGACGGCACGCCGGGGAACAGCGCGATCGCGAGCCCGACGATCATGCCCATCAGGCCGGCGAACAGGGCCGTCGCGGTCGCCGCCCGCACAGCCCGCTGCCACGCCGGGTTGCGATCCCCGGAGTAGCGGACGGACAACGGCTCGGTGGCCACCGCCCGGGAGACGTTGAGGGCGATCGTGTACCCGCCGAAGGCGAGCGCGTAGACGCCGAAGTCGGACACCGTCCCACTGCGTGCGACCAGCACCCCGACCGCCAGATTGCTCAGGCTGGACAGCGCTTGGTCGCCGAGCCCCCAGCCCGCCCGGCCGGCGGGACCGGCCAGCTTCGACAATTTCAAGATGAGACGGGCCTCGGCGGCTTCCGCAGGATGCCCACCCCGAACTTCGGGATGCCCAGCACGTACCGGCGCCAGAGCCGGCGCGGCTCCTTGTAGATCCGGTAGCTCCACTCGAGCCCGGACCGCTGCATCCACCGCGGCGCGCGATCGACCCGGCCGGTGTGGAAGTCGAAGGCCGCCCCGACGCCGATCAGGATCGCCGCGTCCAGCCGGTCGCGGTGGTCGGCCATCCAGCGCTCCTGCTTCGGCGCGCCGAGACCGACCCAGATGATGTCCGGGTTCGCCTCGTTCAGCCGGGCGACGATCTCGTCGTCCTCTTCAGCAGTCAACGGCCGGTACGGCGGTGAATACGCGCCGGCCACCTTCAGCCCCGGATGCCTTGCGGTGAAGGTGTCCCGCAGCTTCTCGGGGACGCCGTCGGCACCGCCGTAGAAGTACTGCGACCAGCCACGGTGCTCGGCCTCGGCCATCACCCGCTCGATCAGGTCCGGCCCGCAGACCCGGTCCATCCGGTCGAAGCCGGCCTTCTTGCCGGCCCAGACCAGCGGCATGCCGTCGGGCAGCGTCATCCCGGACGTGTTGTAGACCTGGGTGAGCTTCGCGTCCGCGCGAGCCTGCAGCAGCGCGTTCATGTCCGAGACGCAGACCAGGTGCCGTTCGCCGTCGTCGATCCAGCGCGCGAAGGTGCCGACGGTGTGCTCCATGTCGGTGACACTGACATGGATACCCAGTACGTCGACGCGGTCCTGTGTCGTCTCAGCGGTCATCGGTCAGTCCTCGCTGGTCAGGGCGGCGAGATCGGCGTCCACCATGATGCGGACGAGCTCGGGCACGTGCACCTGGGCCTTCCAGCCCAGCTCGGCCTGCGCCTTCGACGCGTCGCCGATCAGCGAGTCGACCTCGGTCGGCCGCTCGTAGCGCTGGTCGTAGTCGACGAAGTCGTTCCAGTCCATCCCGGCGTGCTCGAAGGCCAGCTGGACGAAGTCGCGGACCGAGTACGACGTCCCGGTGGCCACCACGTAGTCGCCCGGCTGGTCGTGCTGCAGCATCCGCCACATGCCCTCGACGTACTCCGGGGCGTAACCCCAGTCGCGGCAGGCGTCCAGGTTGCCCAGGTACAGGCGCTTCTCCTGGCCGAGCTTGATCCGGGCGACCGCCCGGGTGATCTTGCGGGTCACGAACGTCTCGCCGCGGCGCGGGCTCTCGTGGTTGAACAGGATCCCGTTGACCGCGAACATGTCGTACGCCTCGCGGTAGTTGCGGGTCATCCAGTACCCGTACAGCTTGGCGGCGCCGTACGGCGAGCGCGGGTAGAACGGGGTCTCCTCGTTCTGCGGCGGCGGCGTCGCGCCGAACATCTCCGAGCTGCTCGCCTGGTAGAAGCGGCAGTTCAGCCCGATCATCCGGATCGCCTCGAGCAGCCGGGTGGTGCCCATCCCGGTGGTGTCGCCGGTGTACTCCGGTTCGTCGAAGCTGACCCGGACGTGGCTCTGAGCGGCCAGGTGGTACACCTCGTCGGGCTGGATCGACGCCAGCAGCGTCACCAGCCGGGATCCGTCGGTCAGGTCGCCGTAGTGCAGGAACAGGCGCTTGTCCTGCTCGTGCGGATCCGTGTACAGGTGGTCGATCCGGTGCGTGTTGAACGTGCTGGCCCTACGGATCAGGCCGTGCACCTCATAGCCCTTGCTGAGCAGCAGCTCGGCCAGGTACGACCCGTCCTGCCCGGTGATACCGGTGATCAGAGCCTTCTTCGCAGCGCCCCCGGCCGCGGCGTGCTCCGGCGTGTGGCCCCCAGTGGTGGTCATGCGTCGTTCCTCCCGTTGGCGAGGTACCAGGCGTAGACACTGGCCACGCCCTCCTCGAGGTCGATACCGGGCTTCCAGCCCAGAGCGCTCAGCTTGCTCACGTCGAGCAGCTTGCGCGGTGTGCCGTCCGGTTTCGACGGATCGGTGCCGATGGCACCTTCGTAGCCGACCGCCTTCGCGATGATGCCGGCCAGCTCGCGGATCGTCACGTCGGTGCCGACGCCGACGTTGATCGGGCCGGGCTCGTCGTAGTGCTCCAGCAGGTGCAGGCTCGCGTCGGCCAGGTCGTCGACGTGCAGGAACTCGCGCCGCGGGGTTCCCGTCCCCCACAGCACGACCTCTTCGGCATTGCTCTGCCTGGCGTCGTGGAACCGGCGGATCAGGGCCGGCATCACATGCGAGCTGGTCAGGTCGAAGTTGTCGTTCGGCCCGTACAGGTTGGTCGGCATCGCCGAGATCCAGCGCAGGCCGTGCTGGCGGCGGACCGCCTGGACCTGCATGATGCCGGCGATCTTGGCGATCGCGTACGCGTCGTTGGTCGGCTCGAGCTCACCGGTGAGCAGGCTCGACTCCTTGATCGGCTGCTCGGCGAACTTCGGATAGATGCAGGACGAGCCGAGGAACAGCAACCGCGGCACCTGTACGCCGAGCGCCGCGTCCATCAGGTTGACCTGGATGCGCAGGTTGTCGCTGAGGAACTCGGTCGGGTGGTCCCGGTTGGCCAGGATCCCGCCGACCTTGGCGGCCGCGTCGATCACCACCGACGGACGGTGCTCGGCGAAGTAGGCGAAGGTGGCGTCGCGGTCGCGAAGGTCCAACTCCTGGGAGGTCGCGCCGATCAGGTCGGTGAAGCCTTCGGCCTCCAGCTTGCGCCAGATGGCCGAACCGACCAGGCCACGGTGTCCCGCGACGTACACCTTTGCGTTCCGGTCGAGCCGGCCTTCCACGACGTCCCCCATCAGTAAGCACCAGACCCGCGGATCACCGCGCGGGCCGTTTTCCACAGAATCAGCAGGTCCAGCGTCATCGACCAGTTGTCGACGTAGCGCAGGTCGAGCACGACCGACTCTTCCCAGGACAGGTCGCTGCGGCCGCTGACCTGCCACAAACCTGTCAGCCCCGGCTTCACCAGCATCCGGCGGGTGTCGTCGGCGGCGTACAGGGCGACCTCCTGCGGCAGCGGCGGGCGTGGCCCGACCAGCGACATCTCGCCGCGCAGCACGTTGATCAGCTGCGGCAGCTCGTCCAGCGAGAACCGGCGCAGGATCCGGCCGAGGCTGGTGACGCGCGGGTCGTCGCGCATCTTGAACAGCATCCCGTTGCCGTCGCTGAGCGCGTGCAGGTCACCCAGCCGCTGCTCGGCGTCGACGAACATGCTGCGGAACTTCAGCATCGAGAACTCTTCGCCCGAGCGGCCGACCCGGCGTTGCCTGAACAGCACCGGCCCCTTGCTGCTCAGCCGGACCGCGACGGCGAGGCCGAGCAGCAGCGGCGACAGCACGATCACCAGGATCAGCGCGAGCATCCGGTCGAAGACGCCCTTCAGCAGGTGCGGTCCACCGCTGACCGACGGGCGCTCCAGGTGGAGGAGCGAGAGCCCGGCGACCGGACGGACGGAGATCCGCGGACCGGCGACCTCGATGATGCCGGGCGACACGATCAGCTCGACGCCCTTCTGCTCCAGCGCCCAGGACAGCCGCCGCAGCGACTGGCCGGCGAGCTCCGGGTCCGAGGCGACGGCCACGACGTCCACGGCATGCCGGTCGACGGCAGCCATGATGTCCGCCTCGTCCAGCTCGTCGGGGCCGAGCAGCAGCGCGTCGTGCTCGCGGTGCGGCCTGCCATCGCCACGCGGGCGACAGGTGGCGACCACCCGGAAGCCGTCCGAGGGACGCTTCTCGAGGTGTTCACTCAAGGTGGAGGCCTGGCCGTTGCGGCCGACGACCAGCACCCGGCGCATGCAGCGGCCGCGGTACCGGTGCCGGCTGAGGTCACGGCGCAGGCCGTACCTGAGCAGTAGCGCCAGCAGGACGGTCGCCGGGATCGCCAGTACGACGAAGCCGCGGGCGATCTCGCTCTTGGTGGCGTAGGAGACGATCGCGACGACGGCCGTCAGCCCGGCGCCCGAGCGCAGGATGGAGCGGAACTCGTCCGGCCCGGCGCCGAAGAAGCGCGGCTCGTAGCCCTTCGACATCGCCACCGCGGCGACCCATCCAAGCGGCAGCAAACTGCCGAAGACGAGGTAGGCGCCGCCGACCTGATAGCCGAACCTGGTCAGCAGGGCGATCGAGACACCGATGACGGCCGCGAGCAGGTCTCCCCCGAGAGCTGCCCAGCGGTAGACCGCCACCCATTGCGGCTCGGTCAGCCGGGCCGACCGCGGCACGATCGCCGGCACCGAGTCCGGCACCACCCAGACCGGGCGGCGCCGATCGAAGTATTCGGACGGCACGACCGCGGTCTGCAACGTCGCTGATGGCAGGCCTGTCGACGACAGGCCTGTAGTAACGGTCGCGTCTGTTTCAGACGCGGCTTCCCCCATGACGGCATGATCCGTCACCCTTAGTCACCCCCCGGTGAACCGGCCGCGATTTGAGTCACACTCTGTCACAATCTCCAGTGGACCCAGTTGCGTTACGCCGTGAAGTACACCGTCCCGTCGACGGCAGTTCACCGAGGGTACTACGCGCAAAGCGGGTCCGACAGTAGTAACTACGGAGTGTTGGGAAGCGTTACGCACGGGAGTTCGGGGCTTCCTCATACGCAGCACCGCGGGACCGTGACGACGGTCCCGCGGTGTTCGCAAGGGGTGCTGGAACAGCGTGGTCAGCCTGCGATCAGGCCGTCTCCGCTGATCAGTTCGCGCATCTCGGCCAGCGTGCTGTCACCCGGCGGCAGGATCGCGTCGGAGTCGTGCAGCTCGGTGTCCGGCACCCGGTCACCGGCCCGGACGAACGCCAGCAGCGCCTCGAAGGCGGCCTTGAAACCCTCTTCGTCTCCGGCCGAGACGGCCTTCTCCAGGTCGGTGTCGACCAGGTTGAGCTGGTCGAGCTTCTCGTCGGCCAGCTGGTACTGACCTTCGCCCATGATCCGGACGATCATCACGCGTCTCCATCCTGCGGTCGGACCGGCTGCTGCACTGGCTGCTGAGCCGGCTGCTGGGGCTGGGCCGCGCCGGGCGCGTCCTGAGCGATCTGCTTGGGCGCCTCGGCCGGAGCCAGCTGCGCCTTCAGCGCGGCCAGCTCGGACTCGACGTCCGAACCGGTCGACATCCGCTCGAGCTCGAGCGTGATGCTGTCCTTGGCGGTGCCGGAGGCGTCGTCGAGCGCGCCGGAGGCGAGCAGCTCGTCGATCGCGCCGGCCCGGGCCTGCATCTGCAGGGTCTTGTCCTCGGCCCGCTGGACCGCCAGACCGACGTCGCTCATCTCCTCGGAGATGCCGGAGAAGGCCTCGTTGATCCGGGTCTGCGCCTCGGCGGCCGTGTAGGTGGCCTTGATCGTCTCCTTCTTGGTGCGGAAGGACTCGACCTTGGCCTGCAGCCGCTGCGAGGCAAGGGTGAGCTTCTCCTCCTCACCCTGGAGCTGGGCGTGCTGGGTGGTCAGGTCGTCGATCTGGCCCTGCAGCCCGGACTTGCGGGTCAGCGCCTCGCGGGCGAGGTCCTCGCGGCCCATCGAGAGCGCCTTCTGGGCCTGGTCCTGCAGCTTCTGCGACTGCGACTGCAGCTGCGACGCCTGCAACTCGACCCGCTTGCGGCTGGTGGCGACATCGGCCACACCCCGGCGCACCTTCTGCAGCAGCTCGAGCTGCTTCTGGTACGAGTAGTCAAGGGTTTCGCGAGGATCCTCGGCCTTGTCCAGGGCCGAGTTGGCCTTGGCCTTGAAGATCGTCGAGACCCGCCTGAAGATGCTCATCGATATCCGTACCCCTTCTGTGCCGGAGGTGACCCGGCGTGCGTGTCAACCACCCTATGTCCCTGCGGGTCACCACACCATCGGGACCGGCCCGGATAAAGTGGTGCAAAGGTCCGGGGACCACCCCGAGACCGGCGTCGCCAGTTCCCGAATGAGGTTCAGTCCCCGTGTTCCGTCGTACCAAGTCTGAGACATCGTCCCAAACGCAGGCCACGGCCCCCCAGCCGAAGGTCGGGGGCAAGGGGCGTCCGACCCCGACCCGGCGCGAGGCCGAGGCGTCCCGCAAGGCGGCGCTGAAGAAGCCGCGCAACCGCAAGGAGGCGGCGGCGTACCGGCGGGAGAAGGTACGGACCGAGCGCGCCAAGATGCAGGACGCGATGAAGACCGGCGACGACCGGTACCTGCCGGCCGCCGACAAGGGCCCGGTCCGCCGGTTCGCCCGCGACTACGTCGACGCCCGCTGGTCGGTGATGGAGTTCGCGCTCCCGGTGCTCCTGGTGATCTCCCTGGTCGGGGTCGTTTTCTCTCGGGCCTTTCCCTGGTTGCCGGGCCTGGTCAACATCCTCTTCCTGCTGATGATCGTCGCGATCGCGGGCGACTGGTTCATCGTCACCGGCGGGCTGAAGCGCGCGGTCAAGGCCAAGTTCCCCGACGAATCGGCCAAGGGCATCGGCTTCTACGCCGTCCGCCGGACGATGCAGATGCGCCGGTGGCGGCTGCCCAAGCCGATGGTGGCCCGCGGCGAGAAGCCCGCGTAACTTTCGAGCCCCGATAGGCATCGAGGTAAGCAGAAGCATTACTTCGCACCGACCTGAGGGGCTGGACATGTCCGGTCGACCAATTTCAGCGGCTGTCGCCGCGTTGCTGGTGCTGACGATCACCCCCGGGGCCGCGCGGGCCTCGGGTACGCAGGCATCGGGGCAGGCAACGGCCACCGCCGCGTGCGCTGTGGCGCCCGGGTCGGTGACCGCCGGTGGCGATCACACGGCCAGGGGGATCACGGCCGGCTCGCCACCAACGGTGCGGGAGGGCCGTACCTTCACCGACATCTACCCCGACGGCCAGGTCCGGCTGAGTTCGATGATCGCGAACGATCCGGACGTCACCGGTACCGGCGGGGTGTTCTGGGGCTTCGTGGTGATGGGCCCGACCATGTACAACACCGGCTACGTCCTCACGGAGGAGGGCGAGGTCGACCGGTCGAGACAGACGCTTTCCCGGGTGGGCGGCGGCTGGGGTGAGATGACCTTCTTCGAGACCAGCAGGTACTGGGACTATCCCGATCCGCCGAACCTCACCACCCACTACGCCCTGCGCGCCGACGGGACCCTGACGCGCTGGGAGAACTACTACGACAACACCAACCCCGCCAGGCTCTGGGTCAACAAGCAGTCCGCGACCGGGTTCGCGGCGGTGAAGACGATGGCGCTGATCAGCCAGACCCCGACGTACGAAACCTTCCTGGCCAACACCCGGGGCGGTGCCCTCTACACGATCCGGATCCCTCGGACCTCGCCGATGAAGCCGGTCGTCAAGTTGGTGCGCAGCTCGACCTGGCAGGGCTTCGAGGCGCTGATCGCCGAGAAGTGCGGCCAGTACGGCACGCTGCTGCTCGGCATCGACAAGGACACCCAGTCCGGCTACCTGTACGCCGTCGGCCACGCGAACGGCACCGCCACCGTGATCCAGGGGCTCGGCAAGGTACCGGACACCTTCACCGACCCCGTCTACTTCCGCCACGCCCTCCGGCCCGGTGACGCCCCGATCCTGTTCGGGGAGTGATCAGGCGTCGAAGGGGGTGACCTCGATCGGGCGGGCGCAGGCCTTGCTCGCCCGGGCCGCCCACTCCTGCGCGGTCGCCACGTCGGGCACCTCGATCACCCAGAAGCCCGCCATGTACTCCTTGCTCTCCACGAACGGCCCGTCGGTGATCAGTACCTCGCCCTGATGGGCGCGGACCACCGACGCGGTCGGCCGGGGGTCCAGACCGCCGCCGAAGACCCAGATGCCCTTGGCCACCATCTCCTCGTTGAGCTTCCCGACGTCGCCACGCTCGTGCTCGTCGGACTCGCCGTCCACGTGAATGACTCCCAGCAGGTACTGCGTCATCTCGCTCACCTCTCGCTCTCGTCGTACCGGTCATCCCCTACACGAGGTGGACCGGGCCGGATCGACACCGCGTCCAAGAGTTTCTCGCAGTAGGGTCAGAGGCATGGACTTTCGGTATCTCGGAAACAGCGGTTTGAAGGTCAGCGAGATCTCGTACGGGAACTGGCTCACGCACGGGTCGCAGGTGGAGAACGAGCAGGCGAAGGCCTGTGTGAAGGCGGCCCTGGAGGCCGGGATCACCACGTTCGACACCGCGGACGTCTACGCGAACACCAAGGCGGAGTCGGTCCTGGGTGAGGCGCTGGAGGGCGTGCGGCGCGAGTCCCTGGAGATCCTCACCAAGGTGTACTGGCCGACCGGGCCGGGCGGACCGAACGACGCCGGGCTGTCCCGCAAGCACATCCACGAGTCGATCAACGCGTCGCTGAAGCGGCTGAAGACCGACTACGTCGACGTCTACCAGGCCCACCGGTACGACACGGAGACCCCGCTCGAGGAGACGATGGAGGCGTTCGCCGACGTCGTCCGGTCGGGCAAGGCGCTCTACATCGGGGTCTCGGAGTGGACCGCGGAGCAGCTGCAGGAGGGCCACCGGCTGGCTCGTGAGCTGCACATCTCGCTGGTCTCCAACCAGCCGCAGTACAGCATGCTCTGGCGCACGATCGAGGCCGAGGTGGTACCGGCCTCGGAGGAGCTCGGGATCGGCCAGGTGGTCTTCTCGCCGATCGCGCAGGGCGTGCTGACCGGGAAGTACAAGCCGGGCGCCGAGCTGCCGGCCGGGTCGCGGGCGACCGACGACAAGGGCGGCTCGAACATGATCAGCCGGTACCTGAACGACGACGTGCTGACCCGGGTGCAGGAGCTGCAGCCGCTGGCGGCCGAGGCGGGGCTGTCGCTGTCCCAGCTCGCGATCGCCTGGGTGTTGCAGAACCCGAACGTGTCGTCGGCGATCACCGGCGCCTCACGGCCCGAGCAGGTCACCGAGAACGTGAAGGCGGCCGGGGTGAAGCTGGACGACGCGCTGCTTAAGCGGATCGACGAGACGCTGGGCGGCATCGTCGAGCGGGATCCGGCGAAGACCGCGCAGAACTCCCCGCAGACCAGGCCGGGCCGATGAGCTGGACGTGGCGGTTCGAGACCGCTGCCGGTGAGACCGCCGACCCGGGCGACCTGACGGGCGCGGAGTTCTCCGCCCAGGGCGACGCCGAGAGCTGGCTGGGCGAGATCTGGCGTGAGCTGGCCGAGAAGGGCGTCGGACAGGTCTACCTGCTCGAGGACGGCCGTGAGGTCTACGGCCCGATGAGCCTGGCGGCCCAGGAGTAGGTAACTGGCGGTAGCAGAGTGGCCCGGAGCCGAGCGATAGGCTCCGGGCCATGATTGCTAAGCGACTGGTCCTCACCTTGCTGACCGGCCTCTTACTCGCGGGCACGGTCACCACCACAGCCCACGCCGAGGACGGGTACCGGTTCTGGGGTTACTACCAGTACACGGGCGGACAGTGGGCCTTCGCCCAGAAGGGCTCCGAGGCGGTAGTACCGGCGGATGGCTCTGTGGAGGGTTGGCGGTTCGCCGTGGGCGGCGCCAAGCCGCGGACGCCACGGGCCGCCGGGGACTTCAACGCCATCTGCGGAGCGACTCCTGCCGAGACCGGCAAGAAGCGGGTCGCCCTGGTGATCGACTCCGGTACTCCGGCCGACTCGGCCTCCGGCGCGACTCCTCCCCCGGCCTCCGGCACCTGTGTCGTCACCGACCTCAAGGCGACCGGTGCCAAGATCCTGGCCGCGGTGAAGCCGGTCCGGATCGAGAAGGGTCTTACCTGCGGGATCGACGGCTACCCCGCGACGGGCTGCGGCGACCAGGTCAAGAACATCTCTGTGCCCGCCACGGACGAGCCGGTGAAGCTGGAGATCGGCGCCCCCGTCGGGGCCGCCCCTGCTCCGTCGGCCTCGCCGTCGCCCTCGGCTGACGCTCAGCCCGCAAAGGGCCACAAGGTCGGGTGGGCCGGTGGCGTGCTGATTCTGCTCATCGCCGTCGGCGGATATCTCACCAGCCGCCGCCGCACGAAGTTCCTGAAGCAATAGGTGCGCGCTGTCAATCGTCCCGACCTCCCCAGAGCACTGCACCCGGGGGCCTGGTGGCTATGGGCGCTGGGGCTGGCCGTGGCCGCCAGCAGGACCCGCAATCCCGTCCTGCTGATCCTCATCCTGGTGATAGCCGGCTTCGTGGTGGCTGCCCGTCGCAGTGATGCTCCTTGGGCCAACAGCTACGTGGCGTTCCTCAAGCTCGGCCTGGTCGTCATCGGCGTCCGGGTGGTGCTGCAGGCGCTGCTGTCGACCCGCTCGCAGGGAAACACGCTCCTGTTCACCCTGCCGCAGATTCCCTTGCCTGATTGGGCCAATGGCGTGAAGCTCGGCGGCGAGGTCACCGCCGAGGCAGTACTGACCGCCCTGTACGACGGCGGCCAGCTCGCCGTGATGCTGTGCTGCATCGGCGCCGCCAACGCGCTGGCCAGCCCACGCAGACTGCTCAAGTCACTACCGGGTGCCCTGTACGAGATGGGCGTCGCCTGCGTCGTCGCACTGACCTTCGCGCCGCAACTGGTCACCGATGCTCGCCGCATCCGGGCTGCTCGACGCCTACGCGGCCGTACCCGCGGTTCCTTCCGTACTACTGCCATGCCGGTGTTGGAAGGCGCGCTGGACCGGTCGGTCGAGTTGGCCGCGGCAATGGACTCCCGTGGCTACGGGCGAACCGCACACGTCCCCCGGCGGCAGCGCCGGATCACTGGTGGCGCTGTACTCCTTGGGCTGCTCGGGATCGCCCTGGGTGTCTATGCGCTGCTGACTGACGCGATGGCGTTCCCTCTCGCCGCTGGTGCGCTGGCTGTCGGGTTGCTGCTCGCTGTCGGAGCGATGGCTGTTGGGCGGCAGCGGGTGACTCGTACTCGGTACCGGCCGGATCCGTGGGCTTTGCCCGAGTGGCTGGTTTGCTTGTCGGGTGCTGGGGCTGCTGCGGTGATGATCGTTGCGTCTGCTCGCGGAGTGCCTGGGTTGGTGCTGGCGGGTCCGTTGGTCGTTCCGCCGGTGCCCTTGGTGCCGGTGATCGGCCTGCTGTTCGGTCTTGCTCCGGCGGTGGCCGCTCCGCCGCTGGTCCGACGACGTGAGCTGGTGCCGGCATGATCGAGTTCGACCGGGTGACGGTCACTTACGACGGCGCCACCGAGCCTGCGGTCCGCGACGTGAGCTTCACCATTCCGGAGGGTGAGCTGGCGCTCGTGATCGGGCGGACCGGCTCGGGCAAGTCGACGCTGTTGCGGACCATCAACGGGCTGGTCCCCCACTTCACCGGCGGGACGCTGGCCGGGCGGGTGCTGGTGAACGGGCGGGACACTCGCGAGTACCGGCCACGCGATCTGGCTGACGTGGTCGGCATCGTCGGGCAGGATCCGATGGCGGGGTTCGTGACCGACACGGTCGAGGACGAGCTGGCTTACAGCATGGAATCGCTCGGGATCGCGCCGGACGTGATGCGGCGGCGGGTCGAGGAGACTCTTGATTTGCTGGGGCTGGCCGACGTACGGGACCGGGCGTTGACCTCGTTGTCTGGCGGGCAGCGGCAGCGGACGGCTATCGGGGCTGCGCTCACCTCTCACCCGGCGGTACTTGTCCTGGACGAGCCGACGTCGGCGCTCGACCCGCAGGCGGCTGAAGAGGTGCTGGCCGCGCTGCAGCGGCTGGTGCATGACCTGGGCGTCACTGTCGTGATGGCGGAGCATCGGCTCGAACGGGTCATTCAGTACGCGGACCGGGTGATCGAGGTGCCTGGTGGTTCTGGGGCGGTGTCTAGCGGGCTGCCGGCTGACCAGATGATCACTGCGCCGGTCGCGCCGCCGGTGGTCGAGCTTGGCCGGCTTGCTGGTTGGTCGCCGCTGCCGTTGTCGGTGCGGGACGCGCGTAGGGCTGCTGTGGCGCTGCGCTCTCGGCTGACCAACCTGGCTCCGCTGAGGCCGGTTGCTGTCGAGGGACGTGAGTTGGCTTCGTGCAAGGACCTTGTGGTCTCCTACGGCGGCACTCCGGCGCTGCGTGGGGTGTCGTTGAGTATCAAGGCCGGCGAGGTCGTTGCGCTGATGGGGCGGAACGGCGCGGGGAAGTCGACGTTGCTCAACGCGCTGGTTGGACTCGTGCAGCCGCGCTCTGGGAGCGCTACGGCGGCTGGGGCGGATCCGCGGCGTACCAAGCCTTCGCGGTTGGTGAAGGCTGTTGGGCTGGTGCCGCAGGAGCCGGCTGATCTTCTGTACGCGGCGACTGTGGCTGACGAGTGCGCCGGGGCCGACAGTGACTTCCGGGTGGCGGCCGGGAGTTGTCGGGCGGTACTGGATCGGCTTGCGCCGGGTATCGATGACCAGTTGCATCCGCGGGACCTGTCCGAGGGACAGCGGCTCTGCTTGGCGCTGGCGGTCGTACTGTGCGGTGCTCCTCCGCTGTTGTTGCTGGATGAGCCCACCCGTGGATTGGACTACGGCGCCAAGCACCGGCTGGTGGAGATCCTGCGGGAGCTGGCACTGGCTGGGCATGCGGTGGTGCTGTCGACGCATGACGTGGAGATGGTCGCCGAGGTCGCTACGCGGGTGCTGGTGCTGGCGGAGGGCGAGTTGGTGAGTGATGGCGAGACCGCGACGGTGATCGCGGGCTCGCCGGCGTTTGCTCCGCAGGTGGCGAAGATTCTGGCGCCACTCCCGTTCCTGACTGTCGGCGAGGTCGCCACTGCGCTGGAACAGGCGTCGTGAGACTCGTCCGGCTCAAGCCGCGCAGTACTGCGACGCTGGTGCTTGCTTCGGTCGTGGGGATTCTGGCGTTTGGTTGGCCGCTGCTCTGGTCTACGTCGCAGGGCGGGGAGTCGGCCATCGGGCATACGACTGATGCGCCTTGGCTCTTTGTGCTGTTGCTGCCTCTGTTGGTGGCGGTCGTACTGGCCGAGCTGTCCGAGGACGGGATCGACGCGAAGGTGATCTCGCTGCTGGGCATGCTCGCGGCGGTGGGGGCTGCGTTGCGGGCGCTCGGGCCGGGGACTGCGGGGCTTGAGCCTGGGTTCTTCTTGTTGATCTTGGCGGGGCGGGCGTTCGGGGCTGGGTTCGGGTTCGTACTCGGGGCGGTGTCGTTGCTGGCGGGGGCGCTGGTCAGTGGCGGGGTCGGGCCGTGGATGCCGTTCCAGATGTTCGCCTGTGCGTGGGTGGGGTGCCTGGCGGGGTTGCTGCCGCGGGTGGGTGGGCGGCTGGAGTTGCTGCTGCTGGCGGCGTACTCGCTGGTCTCTGGAGTTCTCTATGGCTTGGTGATGAACCTCTGGTTCTGGCCGTATGCCACCTTCGGCAGCGACTTCTCCTTCATCCCCGGCGACTCCCTGGCCGACAACCTGCACCGCTACGGCCTCTTCGTCGTCGCCACCTCCCTCGGCTGGGACATCCCCCGCGGCATCCTCTGTGCCGTCCTGGTCCTCGTCCTAGGCCGCCCTATCCTCAACGCCTTCCGCCGCACCGCCCGCAAGGCCGCCTTCGACGTCCCCGTCGTCTTCGAGAGGACCCCCAATGGCTGAACTCCTCACCGGCCCCGACGGCGCGGTCGTAGACGGCGTACTCCACCTAGGCACCAACGGCGCCGTCGCCGCAGCCGGCTACGAGGTGACGACGACCAGAACCCCCACCGGCCTCCGCTACGACGTACTGACGCCCACCGGCGAGCAGTTGTCGTGGACAGCTCCACCTCCGCAGGCGGACCTGACTTCGGACTCGGACCAGCCCGGCGTGCCGCAAGGCGCCTCGGTGCAGACGGGCGCGACGGAGGTGCGCCCGGCTCGAGCCGGGGGGTCGCGGACCTTGGTGCTTGGCGGGGCGCGGTCGGGCAAGTCGACCGAGGCGGAGCGCTTGCTCGCCGACCAGCCGGACACGGTTTATGTCGCCACGGGTGGCGACGGGTCTGCTGATCGGGAGTGGGCTGAGCGGATTGCGTTGCACCGGTCTCGGCGGCCCGCGTCGTGGGGGCTGGTCGAGACCATCGAGCTGGTGCCGTTGCTGGAGTCAGCCGGGCCGCCGTTGCTGATCGACTGCTTCACACTCTGGCTCGCGCGGGTGATGGACGAGTGCGAGGTCTGGACCGACCCCAGCCGGGTTGCCGAGGTCGAGAAACGGATCGAGCAACTGGCCGACGCCTGGTCGGCGACCACCAGACCGGTGGTTGCTGTCAGCAACGAAGTCGGCTCCGGCGTGGTACCGGCCGACGCAGGCACCCGCCTCTACCGCGACCTGATGGGCCGCGTGAACGCTACCCTCGCCAGACGCTCGGAGACGGTCCTGTGGTGCGTAGCAGGCCGTACCGTCGCCCTCTGACCAGCGGCCGGAACTCAGGCCAGATGGCCGGAGCCCGGCCGAGTCCACGGTCAGAGGTCGGCAGCACGCTCGGCACGGCTGGGAGCACGCTCGGATGGTTTGTGGGTCGGCTGGGAGGGCCGCTTGATGGTTGATGGGTTGAAGCTGGCGTTCGGGACCTTGTCGGTTTTGCCGGTGGGGGCGCCGGGGAAGGTCGACCGGCGGGTGGCTGGGCGGGCGATGGTGTGGGCTCCGGTGGTGGGGCTGGTGCTGGGTGGGATCGCTGGGCTGGTGGTTTATGCGGTCGATCGGGTGAAGCCTGATGCGTCGTTACTGGCGGCGGTGCTGGGGGTCATCGTCTTGATGGTCCTGTCGGGGGCGCTGCATCTGGATGGGTTGGCGGACAGTGCTGACGGGTTCGGGAGCCGGCGGGATCGCGAGACCAAGCTCCGGATCATGAAGCAGAGCGACATCGGGCCGTTCGGGGTGGTGTCGATCGCTGCGGTGCTGCTGATCGATGTCGCCGCACTGCAGGCATGTGTGCAGAACGGCTTCGGCTGGCAATCACTGCTGATCGCCGGCGTCGCGAGCCGCCTGACCCTCCCCTGGTCCTGCCGCACCTCGGTCCCGTCCGCCCGGCCCGACGGCCTCGGCGCCATGGTCGCCGGCACAGTCCGCCCGTACGCCGCCGCGCTCCTCACCCTCGTCAGCCTCGCCGGCGCCGCCACCCTCGGCTGGCTAGCCTCCCGCTCCACTGTCCGCGGCTGGTTCTCCTACAGCGACCTGTCCGACGAGGGCTCGTTGGTCGACTTCAGCGGCAGCCGGGCCATGGAGACCCTGCGCATCTTCAGCAACCAGCCCCACAGCACCGTCCCCGGCAACACCCGGCTAGCGCAGTGGCTCAACCTCTCCACGCTCCAGCTCACCATCATCGGAGCAGGCGTCGCGGTGCTGGCGGCCGTCTTGCTGAGCTTCGCCGCTACCCGGCGTACGGGGAAATCTCTCGGGGGGATCACGGGTGACACCCTCGGGGCGACCGTCGAGCTGGCGGTGCCCGTGACACTGCTCATCCTCGCCTTCACCAGCTGATCCCCCCTCCCAGCCACACAACCGAACGCCATCCGGCGACCTCGCCCACCACCAGCAGCGACCTTGAACACCAACCAGCGGGCTCGGACAAGACATGACTTGTCTCCACCCACCACTTGGTGTTCAAGCTCCCCACTTCCCCAAACCAGCGGCCTTGAACAGGACCCGGCGGCCTCGGACAGCATCCAGTGGACTCGGACAGAACCCGGCGGGCTCGGACAGCATCCAGTGGGCTCGGACAGGACCCGGTGGGCTCGGACAGCATCCGGTGGGCTTGAACAGGAGCCGGTGGGCTCGGACAGTGCATGAGTTGTCCTCGGCCACCGGATGCTGTTCAAGGCCCCGCCGGCTTGTCAGGGGTGATGGCGGTCCGCTGGTGGGGGAGGGTGGCGGCGGACGGGCCTTTGGTGCATTAGTGTCCTTTCGGGCATGGGGGTGGGCAGCACTACGCGTAACGGTGAGGACACGTGACGGTTACCCGGAGATTCCATTACGGCAGTTCGGGAACGAACCGCCCGCGATCCGTTATCTTTATGTAATGAACGCAACCCGCCCAGCGCCTGGCTCGCAGGCTTCGCTGCGCGAAGCCAACCGCGAGCGCGTCCTGGGGGTTGTCCGGCAGCACGGGCCGCTCACCCAGGTCGAGATCGCCGCGGCCTCCGGGTTGTCCGCCGCGACCGTGTCGAACATGGTCAAGGAGCTCGACGCCGCCGGCATGGTCGGGCTGTCCCGCAGCATCCGCAACGGGCGCCGCGCAGTACTGGTCTCGCTGGCATCCGGCGGCGCCCTACTGGCCGGAGTCGCCTTCGGTGAGCGGGACGTCCGGGTGGCGATCGCCTCCGAGAGCCGCGAGATCCTCGCCCAGCAACTGATGCCGCTCCAGGCCGACCACGTCGCCGACGACGGCATGGAACGCGCCGCCCGCCTGCTCGCCGACCTGTGCGAGACGGTCAACGCCAGCGTCGAGGACATCGGCGCGATCGGCTTCGGCCTGCCCGCGCCGGTCGACTCTGTCAGCGGGGAGGCCGGCTCCGACGCGGTCCTGCCCGGCTGGCGCGGCGTCAACGTCGCCGAGGCGATGGCCGGCCATCTGCGCGCCCCGGTCGCGCTCGACAACACCGCCAACCTGGCCGCCCTCGGTGAACTCCGCGAAGGCGCGTTGCGCGGCGTGAAACACGGCTGCTACATCAAGTTCTCATACGGCGTAGGCGCCGGCATCGTGCTCGGCGGCGAGGTCTTCCGTGGCTCAGCCGGTACTGCGGGCGAGATCGGCCACCTCACCATCGACGAGAACGGCCCGATCTGCCGCTGCGGCAACCGCGGCTGCCTCGACACCTTCGTCGGATCACGCGCCCTGCTCGCCAGCCTGCAGGCCTCCCACGGAGCGCTCCGGCTGCGCGACATCGTCACCCGCGCCCTGGCCGGTGATCTCGGTTGCCGACGGGTGATCGAGGACGCGGGCCGCCGCGTGGGAGTCGCGATCGCGGGCCTGGTGAACCTGTTCAACCCCGAGGTGATCGTGGTCGGCGGCAAGATGGCCGAGGCCGGCGACCTGATCATGCTGCCGCTGCGCGAGGCCCTCGACCGGTGCGCCATCCCGAGCGCCGCCGCCACCGTCGAACTCCGGCCGGCCGAGCTCGGTGACGATGCGGATGTGCTCGGTGCCATTCAGTTGGCGTCGGTGCTGAGCCACTCCCGGACGGCCCGAGCGCTAGAGACAACCGTGTAACAACGATATGTCTATTTCTTGAATTCAAGCCTTGACGTCAAGCTGCTTCTGGGTCTTGACTCTGCTCAGGCCTACTCGGGCCCTCACGTCAAGGAGTCGCTCTATGTCCGTCTCACCAACCCGTCTTGTCGGCCTCGGCATCGCCGTATCGGCCCTTGCCCTCTCACTGGTGGCCTGTGGGTCGGACGACAAGTCCGACACCGCTGGCGGCGGTGACAGCAAGGGCGGCAAGATCGCCCTGCTGCTGCCCGAGTCGAAGACGACTCGCTACGAGGCGCTCGACCGCCCGCTGTTCACCGAGGCCCTCAAGGCCGAATGCGCGAGCTGTGAGCTGATCTACAGCAACGCCGACCAGGACGCCGCGAAGCAGCAGACCCAGGCCGAGGCCGCGCTGACCCAGGGCGCCAAGGTCCTCGTCCTCGACCCGGTCGACGGCAAGGCCGCCGCCGGCGTCGTCGCCTCCGCGAAGGCGCAGAACGTCCCGGTGATCGCCTACGACCGGTTCATCGAGGGCGCGAACTACTACGTCTCGTTCGAGAACGAGGCCGTCGGCAAGCTGCAGGCCCAGACCCTGGTCGACGCGCTCAAGGCGGCCGGCAAGACCTCGGGCAACATCGCCGAGATCAACGGCTCGCCGACCGACCCGAACGCGGCCGACTTCAAGAAGGGCGCGCACAGCGTGCTCGACAGCTCCGGCTTCAAGATCGCCGCTGAGTTCGACACCCCGGACTGGAGCCCGGACAAGGCCCAGTCGTGGATGGAAGGCCAGCTGAGCGCGATCAAGTCCGGCCTGGTCGGCGTGTACGCCGCAAACGACGGTACCGCTGGTGGCGCTATCGCAGCCCTCAAGGGTGGTGGCGTGAAGCCGCTGCCGCCGGTCACCGGTCAGGACTCCGAGCTCGCCGCGATCCAGCGGATCGTCTCCGGCGACCAGCTGATGACCATCTACAAGGCCGTCAAGCCGCAGGCCACCGCCGCCGCCAAGGCCGCTGTCGCCCTCGCGAACGGTGGCAAGGCCGAGTCGACCGGTGACTTCAAGGGTGTTCCGGCCACGATTCTCGACCCGATCGCCGTCACCAAGGCCAACATCAACGACACTGTGGTGAAGGACGGCATCTACAAGGTCTCCGACATCTGCACCGCGTCGTTCGCCGCGGCCTGCACTGCCGCCGGCCTCAAGTAACTCCCGGCCGCACCCGATGACGGCCCGCCCCCGGGCCGGCATCAAGCAGAGCCGAGGTCCGGGTGGGCACCCAGATGCCCACCCGGACCGAAGCCGGATAGATAGCCCTCAGGAGGCTGATCGATGACTGTCACACCCACCCCTGTCACGGCCGCCGGCACGGTGCTGGCGCTTCGGGGTGTCTCCAAGCGCTTCGGCGCCGTGCAGGCTCTGAAGAACATCGAGCTGGACGTGCGCGCTGGTGAAGTGCTCGCCCTGGTCGGCGACAACGGCGCCGGCAAGTCGACGCTGGTGAAGACCATCGCCGGCGTCTACACCGCCGACGACGGCACCATGGTGTTCGACGGGCGGGAGGTACGGGTGCACAGCCCGGCCGAGGCACAGCAGCTCGGCATCGCCACCGTGTTCCAGGACCTGGCCCTGTGCGACAACCTCGACGTGGTCGCGAACCTGTACCTCGGTCGCGAGCTGCGCAACGGCAAGGTGCTCGACGAGGTCGAGATGGAACGCTCCTCCTGGGAACTGCTCCGCCAGCTGTCCGCCAAGATCCCC
This sequence comes from Kribbella ginsengisoli, assembly GCF_039537185.1. Lineage (NCBI taxonomy): Bacteria > Bacillati > Actinomycetota > Actinomycetes > Propionibacteriales > Kribbellaceae > Kribbella > Kribbella ginsengisoli. The sequence goes on from NZ_BAABAA010000014.1 coordinate 112,948, forward strand.
AGCGTCCGGATCCCGGTCGCCAGCCTTTCCGGCGGTCAGCGCCAGACGGTCGCGATCGCCCGCAGCCTGCTCGGCCAGCCCAAGGTCGTGATGCTGGACGAGCCGACCGCCGCGCTGGGCGTGGCCCAGACGGCCGAAGTACTGAACCTGGTCGAGCGGCTTCGTGAGCGCGGTCTCGCCGTGATCCTGATCAGCCACAACATGGCCGACGTGATGGCCGTCGCGGACCGGGTCGCGGTACTGCGCCTGGGCCGCAACAATGGGGTCTTCGACGTCGCCGAGACGAAGTCCCAGGACATCATCGCCGCGATCACCGGCGCCACGGACAACGCAGTCTCCGAGCGCGCGGCGCGCCGGACCCAGCAGGAAGGCTCCGCATCATGAGCACCCCGGTCGACGGATCGCCGGCTCCCGTGCAGGACGCCGTGCCCGAGACGCACGACGCGGCCGCGCTGCCCGCCGATCTGCAGGACGAGCGCCTGATCGCCAGCCACGGCATCAGTGGCGCGGTCTCCGCCTTCACCTCGCGGCTGCGCTCCGGCGACCTGGGCTCGGTCCCGGTCGTGGTCGGTCTGATCATCATCTGGGCGGTCTTCCAGATCTCCAACAGCTCCTTCCTGACCAGCCGCAACCTGGTCAACCTGACCCTGCAGACCACCTCGGTCGGAGTGCTTGCCCTGGGCATCGTTCTGGTCCTGCTGCTGGGCGAGATCGACCTGTCGATCGGCTCGGTCAGCGGACTGGCCGCCGCCGTCCTCGGCGTGACCTTCGTCAACAAGGGCTGGCCGCTGGTGTTGTCACTGGTGGTCGGTGCGCTGATCGGCCTGGCGATCGGGTTGTTCTACGGCGCGCTCTTCACGAGATTCGGCGTACCGAGCTTCGTGATCACGCTGGCCGGTCTGCTCGGCTTCCTCGGTCTGCAACTGCTGGTGCTGGGCAAGGAAGGCACGCTGAACATCCCGTTCGACTCGGGCATCGTGAAGTTCGCGACCCAGGACTTCCTGCCGCCGGCGGTCGCCTACGGCCTGGTCGTGGTGGTCGTGGCCCTGTACGTCGTCAGCCGGCTGCGCACCCGCAGCGCCCGGGCGAAGGCCGGGCTGTCCGCCGCCCCGACCTCGATGATCGTGATCAAGGCGGTCGCGCTGGCGCTCGTCCTGTTCGTCCCGGTGATCGTGCTGAACGGCGACCGTGGTGTCTCGTACATGTTCCTGCTCTTCATCGCTTTGGTGGTGGCGACCGACTTCATGGTCCGGCAGACCCGCTGGGGCCGCTCGGTGCTGGCGGTCGGCGGCAACGTCGAGGCGGCTCGCCGCGCCGGTATCAACGTCCGGTTCATCTACCTGTCGGTCTTCGCGGCCTGCTCCACCTTCGCTGCCGTCGGCGGCATCCTGGGCGCGGCCCGGCTGATCGCGGTGAACCAGAGCAGCGGTGGCGCGGACACCAACCTGAACGCGATCGCCGCCGCCGTCATCGGTGGTACCAGCCTCTTCGGCGGCCGCGGTTCGGCGTACTCCGCTCTGCTCGGCGCGCTGGTGATCATGTCGATCAACAACGGTCTGGCGCTGCTCAGCCTGGACTCCAGTGTTCGCTACATGGTGACCGCAGGCGTCCTGCTGATCGCCGTCACGATCGACTCTCTGAGCCGCCGTAGCCGTCAGGCACACGGCCGCGCATAAGCCCGGTGGGCTGCTACCTGACCCCTGCCTCGGTAGCAGCCCGCCGTTCCAACGAACGGATCGCCACTCCCCGCCCGGGGTGGCGATCCGTTTCTCTTTGCCCGTACTAGCGGGAGTTCACCGCTCGGGTGGCGAGCAGGGCGCCTCGGCGTACTGCGCGTTCGACGGTCCAGCGGCGGGCGGTGAAGTCGGCTGAGGGCAGCGAGATCGCGACCGAGGCCAGTACCGCGCCCGCGCTCGATCTGACCGGGGCGGCCAGACAGGTCAGACCGTCCTGGAACTCGCCGATCTCCAGCGCGACGCCGGACAGCCGGACCTGCTCCAGGTGGCCTTCCAGCTGGGTGCGGTCCGTCAGGGTCTTGGCTGTGCACTGTCGCAGGCCGACGCGGTCGAGGTAGGCGGCGCGATCCTCCGGGGTCATCGCGGCGAGCATCACCTTGCCGAAGGCGGTCGCGTGCGCCGCCTCGTGAAAGCCGATGTCGAGCAGCTGGACGCGCGGCCGGCGCTCCGAGTCGACGACGTGGGCGACCACGACATTCACCTCGCGGTAGACCGCGTAGTACGCCGCCGCGTCGGCCTCCAGATGCAACCGCCGGACAGCAGCCGCGATCAACGGCCGCACCTCCAGCTGCCGCTCCAGCCCTTGCTCGAGCAGCCGCACCCTGTACCCGAGCCCGTACCGATGGTCCTGCGCGAGGTGCACCAGATACCCGGACTCGGTCAGCGTCGCCAACAGGTGGTACGCCGACGGCACCGCCAGCTCCAGATGAGCCGCGATCTCCTTCGCGGTCACCCCATCCTTGCTAGCAGCAACAAACTCCATCGCCCGCAGAGCCCGGGAGACAGATTGCACAGTCCCCGAAGCCGGCCGGCCTGCTGAGGCTGACGCAATTCCGCGCGCTGTCGGCCCGTACCGCCTCTGCGGAGCCGACCCGCCGGGCGCGGCTCCTCCCCCGCCCACGGCGGGGTCGAGGTCGGAGGTCGAAGTCTTCACGCTGACACCCTGCCCCGAACCCCACCCCGAAGCCGCCCCCGTCTCAACTTGAGACAAGCCCGGCCGGGCTCAGCCGGTGGTCAGTTGGTCGACGTCGGCGGGGCGGGGGAGGTTGTAGCGGACGCTGAGCAGGCCTCGGCAGAGACCGGAGTTGCCTTCGATGCTGATCCGGGTGGTCTTGGCCATCCGGAGTTGGAGTGGGAGATCCAGTTCTGTGATGGGCGTGCCGTCGTCGTGGAGCAACAGCGGTGCGTCGGGGCCGGACGGAAGGTTGAGGTCGTTGCGGCGGCGGGTCAGACGCTCGAGGTCTTGCCCGGCGCTGGCGTCGCCGAGAGTGGCGGCAGCTAAGTCAGATACGGACCACCCTTGTTTGACCAGGTGCGAGGCGACTTGCTCCTGGCAGGCGCGGTGGGCCTTGCGCTGGAAGGTGAGTCGTAGTTCCTCCAACTCGTCGTCGGCCAGCCCGGGGAACGAGCCGGCGAAACCACGCCCGCCCGCGACCCCCGCGTTGATCTCGTCGGAGGCGAAGTGGTCGAGCAGGCGGATCACGAGGTTGCGTACGCCAGGGACAGCCGCCACCGCGTCGTACGCGTCGGCGACCATCAGATAGGCGAAGTTCGGCGCACAGAAGTACGTCGGCAACCGCAGCTCCACGGTCAGCACGGCCGGCTTGGACAGCACCGCCGAGACGAAGCCGAGCTCGGTGATCGGCGAGTCCAGCTCGGGATCCCGGACCGTACCGAGCGCCGCCCAGATCGCGTCGTCCACGCCGTCCGGCCGGACCTTCGGTCCACCGTCCACATCGACGCCCATCAGACGACCGAGACCGGGTCGGAGCCGATAGCGCCGTCAGCCGACTCGGGCAGCCGCAGTTCAGCAGGTATGTCGATCCCGTACAGCTTCGCCGCATTGAGACCAAGGATCTTCTTCTTCACCTCAACGGTGAGCTCGGGGTATTCGGTCAGCTCAGCCGGATACTGGAAATCCACGAACCGTTCGATCAGCCAGGCCGGCGTCCAGATCGCGTAGTCGCTGGCGAAGGTGATCCGGTCCGGCCCGATCCAGTACAGCAACTCCCCCAGGATCTGCGCGAAGTACTTCGGCCGGCTGTGGATGAACGGCATCGCCACCGCCAGCCCGCCGTACACATTGGGCTCCTGCGTCGCGATCCAGCAGAAATCCTCGAGCCGCGGCAGCCCGACATGCTCGACGATGAAGTTGAGCCCGGGAAAGGCCGAGGCGACATCATCCACATCGGCCACGTCGAACGCATCGCGGTTGAGCGGATAGATCGTCGGCCCCTTGTGGATATGGATGTTGCGGATCCCCAGCTCGACACACTTCTCGAGGTACCGGTACGACCAGGGATCGGTCAGCTTCCACCCCTTCGAGTCGCCCTTCCACTCGGCCGTGTAGAGCTTCACGCCCTGCAGATCCCACCGCTCCGCCAGCTCAGCCAGCTTGTCCAGCCCGGCCTCGCCGTCGCGCGGATCCCAGGCGCCGTTGACGATGAACTTGTCCGGGTGCTTCTCCGCGATCGCGCCGTCCTGGTCGGTCGTGTTGAAGCCGTTCACGTAGAAGTCGGTCAGGTACGTCGGCTGGAAGATCGCGCGATCGACGTACCCATCGGTGAACAGATCCTTGATGATCCGCTCCTCCGACTGCTTGTGGAACTCCTCCAGCGTCCACACCTTGTCGGCCGGCGACAGGTTGCGGTGATAGTCGTAGAAGCAGTTGATGAACCCTTCGCCGTACCGGTTGGCCTGATTGGCCGGCGTCGCGTCCCACGCGTGCACGTGGCTGTCGACGATGAAGTAGCCGTTGCCGTCCTTGCTGTACATGGAGAAGCTCCTTCAGCTCGTCAGGATGGCGCGGCCACCGGGCACCCGGCCGCCGTCGAGATCGTCGAGCGCGGTCAGCGCGTCGGCCAGCGAGTACTGCTTGGTGGCCAACTTCACCCGGCCCTGCGCGGCCAGCGTCATCAGGTCGTCCAGGTCGTTGTACGAGCCGACCAGGTTGCCGATCACGTTGATCTCGCGGGAGATGATGTCGATCGTCGGTACGTCGACCTTGCCGCCGTACCCGATCACGAAGTACGAGCCGGAGTTGCGCGTCATCGCGACCCCGTCGGCCTCGGTCCCGTGCTCACCGACGAAGTCGAGCACCACCTGCGCGCCCTCGCCACCGGTCTGGTCGAGGACCGCCGCCACCTGGTCGCCGTCGCTCAGTACCGTGTCGTGCGCGCCGAGCTTCGACGCCTTCTCCAGTACTTCGGCCGACCGGTCGACCACCGTGACCCGGGCCGATGTCATCGCGACCAGGCACTGCAGCCCGATGTGCCCCAGTCCCCCGGCGCCGATCATCACGATCCGATCGCCCGGATGCACCAGCGGCACCGCCTTCCGGACCGCGTGGTACGCCGTAAGCCCCGCGTCGGCCAATGCCGCCACATCGGCCGGCGCCAACCCGTCGTCCAGCTTCACGACCGAACGGATCGAGGTCCGCAGGTACTCCGCCATCCCGCCGTCCCGGTTGATCCCGGGGAACTCGGAGTTGCGGCAGTGCACGTCGTCGCCGGCCCGGCAGGCGCGGCAGAGTCCACACGTCACCAGCGGGTGGAGGATCACCTTGTCGCCGACGCTCACGCCGGTCACCGCCTGGCCGAGCTCGACGATCGTGCCGGCGTTCTCGTGGCCGATCACGTAGGGCAGCCCGACCCCCGACTTGTCCTGCCACTGCCCTTCGATGATGTGCAGATCGGTCCGGCAGACGCCCGCCGCATCGACCTTCACGATCACGTCGAGCGGTCCTTGCACGGTGGGATCGGGGATGTCGTCGAGGGTCGGAGGTTTCCCGTATTCATGGACTCTGACAGCTTTCACCGTGGCCACTTCCCTGCTCTTCGGGGATCAGTCGTCCGATGGTGCCGATCCCGTGCAGCGCAGCGAAAGAGGCGTTATCGCCTTCCGATAACGCCTCGATCCCCCAGCCCGAAGCGTCTGGCCAGCAGCGCCGCCTCGGTCCGGTTGCCGACGCCGAGCTTGCCGAAGATCGTCGACAGGTTGTTGTTCACCGTCTTGGCCGTCAGCTCCAGCCGGGCAGCGATCACCGAGGTGGCCAGCCCGGCCGCCAGCAACTCGAGCATCGCCAGAGCCTGGGCCGGTTGCTCTGCCGGGCGGGATCCGTCGCCCGCGAATCTCGGTGCATCGAGCAACTTACCGAGCGAGGAGCACCGCCATGACGATCACCACCACAACCACTGCTACGCCGCTTCCCACGATCGGCGGCTGGTCGGCCGCGATCGGCGGGCTGGCGATCACTGTGCTCGGCGTCATCGCCGCGGTCCAGCCCGACACCGCCGGCCCGGCCTGGTTCGCCGTCGCCGGGGCGGCCGCGGTGCTGTTCGCCGGCGGGCTTTCCGGTCTGCGGATCGCGGTCCGGGACGTGCGTACGGCGTACCGGGCCCTCACTGTCAGCATCTTCATGGTGCTGACCGCGGTCGCGCTGATCGTCGCCGGGGTCGCCGTGCTGCGGACCCGGATCTGGCCGGACGGCCGCCGGTTCGCGCTGCTGGCCGCCGGGGTCTGGCCGCTCGCGACCATCCCGGCCGGGGCCGCGCTGGGCGACGTACCGCACTTCACCGCGATCGCCGTCTGGGGGCTGCTCTGGACGACGCTGGGGGCGATCCTGCTCAACACCGGGGTCCGGCATCCGTGATCCGGGGGCCCGTGGCAACCACCACGGGCCCTTTCGTGTGCAGAATGTGCGACATGACGACACGCAGGACGCCGATCAAGACCGAGGCCACCTCGGAGGACCAGTCGGTCACCACGCTGGAGCTGTTCTTCGATCTGGTCTTCGTCTTCGCGCTGACCCAGATCACCGCCTTGATGGCGCACGACCTGACCTGGGGCGGGGTGATCCGGGGTGTCCTGCTGACCGGTCTGCTCTGGTGGAGCTGGATCGGGTTCTCCTGGGTGTGCAACCTGGTCAAGGCCGACGAGGGCTCGGTCCGTGGCGTGATGCTGGCCGCGATGGCGGCGATGTTCGTGATCGCGCTGGCCATCCCGGAAGCCTTCCACGACCTGCCCGGCGGGCTGCCCGGCCCAGTGGTGATCGCGGTCGCGTACTTCGTCTTCCGGGCCATGCACCTGTGGCTGTTCTGGCTGATCGCGGACGGCGACCGGGTGCTGCGCCGGACGCTGCTCCGCTTCGCCCCGGCGATGATGACCGCTACGGCGCTGCTGCTGGTGGCATCCCAGTTCCACGGCACCACGCAGACTCTGATCTGGGCGGCAGCGCTGGCTGCCGACTACGGCGGCACCTACCTGGTCGACGCCCGCGGCTGGCGACTGCGGTCGGCCGCTCACTTCGCCGAACGGCACGGGCTGATCGTCATCATCGCGCTGGGCGAGTCGATCGTCGCGATCGGTGTCGGCGTCACCGACCTGCCGATCTCCTGGCCGATCCTGGTCGCCTCGGTCCTCGGTCTGGCCATCGCGGCGGCGATGTGGTGGATCTACTTCGACGCGACCGTCCACTACGGCGAGCAGGCACTGGCGAACGAGCCGGCGGAGACCCGGCCGAAGCTCGCCCGCGACGCCTACACCTTCCTGCACTTCCCGATGGGGGCCGGCATCGTGCTGCTCGCGCTGGGCCTGAAGAAGGTCCTCGAGTACGTCGGCGACACCGAGCACCACCATCTCGACGACCCGCTGAAGGGCATCGGCCTGTACGCCCTGTTCTTCGGCGTCGTGCTCTACCTGCTCGGCCACGTCGGCTTCAAGTGGCGCACCACCCACCGCCTGGGGATCAGCCGGCTGATCACCGCCGCGCTCTGCATCGTCGCCCTGCCGCTGATCGCCCACGTGCCGGCGCTCGGCCAGCTCGCCGTACTGGCCGTGCTCCTGATCGGCCTGGTCGCCTTCGAATCGGTCCGCTTCGCCCAGGAACGCGAAGCCCTCAGGCACGGCGAGCACGCCTGACTCAGCCCTGGTTGGCCGGATCCCGGGGGTCGGTGTCCACGAGGCGCTGGATCTCGTGCTGGAGCGTCAGCTGGCCACTCGCCCCGGCCTTCTCGGCCAGCCGCAGCCTCGTCCGCCGGCTCTCCTCGACGCCGCCGAGTGCCATCATCAGATCGGCCTCGTTCAACTCGACCAGGTCCATCAGGTTGGTACCGGGGTGGCGCCGGTCCCAGTCGATCGCCTGGTCGAGCAGCTCCCGGGCGAGCGTCGTGTCACCGGTCCGGCTGGCCACCAGGGCCATCATCGCCTGCACCCGGGCGACGGTGAAGTCGTTGCCCACCGCGCGATAGATGTCCGCGGCGCGGGTGAGGGTCGCCATCGCGTCGTCGTACCGGCGCAGCTCGATCTCGTTCTCGCCGAGCAGGAGCAGCCCGTCGCCCTCGCTGATCGTCCCGGGTGGGGCCATCGCGTGCAGCTCGCGGGCCCACCCCGCGCCGGCCTCGAAGTCACGCCGCTCGGCGGCGATGATCGACAGCTGCTGCAGGACGAAGACCCGCAGGTCGTCCGGCCCGTCCGGCTGCTCCGTCAGCTCGAGAGCCTTCGTCATGACCTCCTGCGCCCGATCGAGGTCCATGCTCTGATTGGCGCCGATGCTGATGTGGAACATCGCCCGCACCTGGAGCTCGACGGAGCCGAGCTGCTCGGACAGGTCCAGCAGTTCCTCTCCCGCCGCCAGCCGATCGGCCGGTGACAGGTCGGGCAACGCCGGGAGCAGGCCGAACGCCAACCGGACATAGAGTTCCAGCGGCCCGGACTCCTTGACCACCGCTCTGGCCGCCGACAGCACCTCGGCCCGGAGATCGTCGAGCGCCTGGATCACGCAATAGCCGTTCAGCCGCAGGGCAAGCTCGGCCGCCTCGACCGGGTGGCCCGATTGGAGACCAGCGAACACGGCTGCCCGGATCAATGGCCAGCTGTCGTCCATCCAGGCGGCCGGCGCGGCGATCGCGTCGGATTCCGCCGCCGGTAGCAGCGGCCGGTCCGGCACCACCAACCGTGCCGCAACGGTGAGGCCATGCGGGAGGCGGTTGTCCACGAGACCTGCCAGCCGTAGTACGGCCTGCAGGTACCTCCCGAGTGGTTCGTCGCGATCGCCCGCGAGTGCGAGTTGTTCGGCCGCGTAGGCGCGGACCAGGTCGTGCATCTTGTAACGCTGCCCGTTGACGAGCTCGACCAGACCGAGGTCGACCAGGCGGCCGAAGGTGTTGCCGCCGGTCACCTCATCGCTGTCCAGTAGCGGAGCAGCGACCCAGGACGGGAACTCGGTGATGCCCACGAGAGACAAGCGCTCGAGGAGTTGCCGGGCTTGGGGATCGGCGAGCTTCAACGTGCGCCCGAGGCTGGTCCGTACTGCGAGGTCGCCGGCCACCATCGAGTCGAGGCGCTGGTCGTCGTCGACCAGGGCCTGGGCGATCGACTGGAGCGCATCGTCGCCCGACAACGCCAACCGTGAGCCGATGATGCGCAGCGCCAAGGGCAGACCGACACACTGCTCGGCCACCGAGTCGAGGGTCGGCAGATCGCGTAGCGTTCGCCCGATCAGCCGCGTCAGCAGGGCTTGGCTCGTCGGGCCGTCCAGCGGGGTGACCTGGCGGTGCACTGCCTCGGTCAGCTCCGGCAACGGTTTGCGGGAGGTGACCAGCACGGCACAGTGTGGACCAGTCGGCAGCAGTTGAGCGACGATCCCGGCATCCAGCGCATCGTCCAGCACCAGGAGAATCGCCAGGCTCTCGGTTCGCTGGCGGAACATCTCCGCACGGTCGGCAGCCGAGGCCGGTACCGCGCCGGGCTGGACTCCGAGCGCGCGCAGCATCCGCCCGAGCAGGGCGTGAGCAGACACCGCCTCCCCCCGGACGTCTTGCAGCCGCGCGAAGAGCTGCCCGTCGGGGAACGACTCAGCCACCAGATGACCGATCCGCGTCCCGGCCGCCGATTTCCCGACACCGGCGCCACCCCAGAGGCAGTAGACCGCCACCCGACCACGACCGTCGCCCGCGCCGCCCATGCCACCCGCGCCGGCCGAGTCTGCGGCGCCGGCCGCGCCGGTCAGGTGGGACGGTGTTACCTGGGTCAGCACCCGGACCGCATCGGCCAGCAGGTCGTCGCGGCCGACGAGCAGCGAGATGTCCACCGGCAACTCCCGCGGCACGGTGCCCTCGGCCCGCTTGGCCGCGGCGGCACGCAAACCCGGATCGTCGCGCAGGATGGCCAGGTGGAGCCTGCGCAAGGCCGGAGCAGGGTCCAGTCCGAACTCCTCTGCCAGCCGCTCCGCCAAGTCCTTGTACGCCTGCAACGCCTCAGCTTTACGGCCGGAGCGGTAGAGCGCCGTCATCCAGGCCGCCATCAACCGCTCGCGTTGCGGGTGCGCGCGGACCAGGTCGGCCAGCTCCCCCTCGACCTGCTCATGCCGACCGGCCAGCAGGTCCGCATCCAGCCGGTCCTCGACGGCCGCCGCATGCTCCTCGACGAGACCTGCGCTCAAGCGATCACGAGTTGCCTGCGGCATCAGGTCAGCCAGCGGATCACCACGCCAGAGGTCGAGCGCCCGGCGCAGGCCGTCGGCCCGGAGTACGGGATCTGATTCGGTGCGCGCAGATGCCAGTTGGCGACGGAAACGCTCGACATCGATCGACTCGGGGTCGACCTGTACGGCGTACCCAGCGGTGCTGCTGGTGATCGTGACGCCGGGCAGCGCCTTGCGCAGGCGCGAGAGGTAGACCTGGAGCGATCCGCGGGCGTCGGCCGGCGGATCCTCGGGCCACAACAGGTCGACCAGCTCCGCCGGCGGCACCGGCTCATTTGCCCTCAGCAACAAAATGGCGAGCAACGACCGCTCCTGCCGGCGCAGCGGCGCTGCCTGCCCGGCCACCTCGATTGCCCCCAGCAAACGGAAGTCCATGCACGAACAGTAGAACGCCCTGCTGACAAAGTGCTGTCGGCAGGGCGTTCTCTGTGGATAACTACGCGGTGGCTGCGGTCAGGTCGACCTTCGGCTCGGCGAAGTGGCAGGCGGCCGCGTGGCCGGGGCCGGACTTCGGCTTGCCGATCAGGAGCGGTTCCTGGGTGGCGCAGATGTCCTCGGCCTTCCAGCAGCGGGTCCGGAACCGGCAGCCGCTCGGCGGGTCGATCGGCGACGGCACGTCGCCCACCAGCCGGATCCGCTCCTTCGGCGGGGTACCGCGGATGGTGCCCAGGTCGGGAGCGGCCGACAGCAACGCCTGCGTGTAGGGGTGCTGCGGCGCGTTGTAGATCTGGTCCCGCGGGCCTTGCTCGACGATCTTGCCGAGGTACATCACCGCGACCTCGTCACAGAAGTGCCGGACCACGCCGAGGTCGTGCGCGATGAAGACGAAGGCGATGCCCAGATCGCGGCGCAGGTCCTCCATCAGGTTCATCACCTGCGCCTGGATCGACACGTCCAGCGCGGAGACCGGCTCGTCGGCGATGATCACCTCGGGCTCCACCGCGAGCGCCCGGGCGATCCCGATCCGCTGGCGCTGGCCGCCGGAGAACTCGTTCGGGTACCGGTTGTGGTGCTCGGGGTTCAGCCCGACCCGCTCCAGCAGCTCCTGCACGCGCTGCAACTCCTGGCCCCTGGGGACCAGGTTGTGTACCCGCAGCGGCGTGGTCAGGATGTTGCTGACCGTCTGCCGCGGGTTCAGCGAGCTGTACGGGTCCTGGAAGACGATCTGCAGCTGGCGCCGGAACGGGCGCAGCTGCTTCTCCTTCATCCGGGCGATGTCCGTGCCCTTGAACAGGATCTGACCGGCCGTCGGGGTCAGCAGTCGGGTGATCATCCGGCCCGTCGTGGACTTGCCGCAGCCGGACTCGCCGACCAGGCCGAGGCTCTGCCCCGGCTTCAGGTCGAAGCTCACTCCGTCGACGGCCTGGACCACCTTCTTGGTCCGGCCGAGCCCCGCGGCCTCCTTGATCGGGAAGTGCATCTTGAGGTCGCGGACCTGCAGCAGCGGGCTGGTGGTGGCGTCCACCGGACGCATCGTGTCGCTCATCTCTCTCCTCAGCCCAGTCTCGGCGCGACCTCGGCCTCGTAGATCGAGGCCTTGTCGTGCAGGTGGCAACGGGACGTGTGCGCGCCGGCACCGTCGACCGGAAGCAGCTCGGGCAGGTCGGTGGTACAGCGTTCGCCCTTGACCCGGTCCTTGTAGGGACAGCGCGGGTTGAACGAACAGCCGTCCGGCAGCGCCAGCAGCGACGGCGGCAGGCCCTTGATCGGCCGCAGCTTCTCGTTGGCCGCCGAGACGGTCGGGATCGACTCCAGCAGACCCCAGGTGTAGGGCATCCGCGGCCGCGCCAGTACGTCCTCGGCCGTGCCGTACTCGACGCAGCGGCCGGCGTACATCACCAGGACGTCGTCGGCCATCTCGGCCACCACGCCCAGGTCGTGCGTGATCAGCACGATCGCCGAGCCGAACTCCTTCTGCAGGGTGTTCAGCAGGTCCAGGATCTGCGCCTGCACGGTGACGTCGAGCGCGGTGGTCGGCTCGTCGGCGATCACCAGCTTCGGGTCGTTGACGAGTCCCATCGCGATCATCGCGCGCTGCCGCATACCGCCGGAGAACTCGTGCGGGTACTGCTTGAACCGGCGGATCGGGTTCGGGATGCCGACCAGGTCGAGCATCTCCAGGGCCCGCTTCTTCGCGACGTCCTTGGACACCTTGTGGTGCACCCGGTACGCCTCGCTGATCTGCGCGCCGATCGTGTAGAGCGGGTGCAGCGACGACTGCGGGTCCTGGAAGACCATCGCCACCGCGTCGCCGCGGACCTTCATCAGCTCCGACTCCGGCAGCCCGACGAGCTCTTCGCCGCCCAGCTTGATCGAGCCGGTGATCTGGGTCCGCTTCGGGTCGTGCAGACCCATCACGGCCATGCTCGACACCGACTTGCCGGACCCGGACTCGCCCACGATCGCGAGCGTCCGGCCCAGCGGTACGGCGTAGCTGAGCCCGTTCACGGCGCTGACCAGACCGTCGGCGGTCGGGAACCTGACCGTCAGGTCCTTCACCTCGAGGTACGGGGTCTCACCGCTCGGCGTCAGGCCCGAGCGACGCTCGCGGGTCGCGACGGAAGGATTACGGGGGATGTCCTGCGTCGTCACGCCAGCCTCACTCTCGGGTCGATCACGCTGTAGGTCACGTCGACCAGGAAGTTCATCGCGACCAGGATGACCGAGGAGATCAGCACCGTGCCCATGATGACCGGCAGGTCGTAGTTCTTCAGGCTCTCCAGCACCAGGTTGCCCAGCCCGGGCAGGTCGAAGATCCGCTCGGTGAAGATCGCGCCCGCGAGGCTGGTGGCGATGTCCAGACCGAAGATCGTGACGACCGGGATCAGGCCCGAGCGCAACGCGTGCTTGTAGGTGACCACCCGGTCGGACAGGCCCTTGGCCCGCGCCGTCCGGATGTAGTCCTCGCTGAGCGTCTCCACCATCGAGCCGCGCGAGTACCGGGCGTACTGCGTACAGCTGTAGATGCCGAGCACGAGCCAGGGCGTCAGCAACCCGGTGAACCACTTGGCCGGGTTCTCCGTCAACGGCACGTAGCCGCCTCGGGGCAGGATCGGGTAGAGCACGGTCAGGTAGAGCGACAGCATCAGCGCGACGATGTAGTACGGGATCGAGCTGAGCACCAGGGTGCTGCTCATCAGGACCCGGTCAGCGGTGGTACCGCGCCGTTTGGCCGCCATCGAGCCGATCGTGACGCCGACCGTCAGCACGATCACGGCGTACCCGAGCACCAGCGAGACCGTCACCGGCAGCCGGCTGGACAGCATCTCGGTGACCGGCCGGTTGCTCTTGAAGGAGAAACCCAGACAGGGCGCCCTGCAGTCCTGCACCACCCCGGAGGTGGTGAAGGTGCGGCCGGCGAAGATCCCTGCCGTGTACTCGGCGAACTGCTGCACCTTGGGTCTGTCCAGGTGCAGGTTTTCCTTGATGTCGTTGTACCGCTCCTGGGTGCAGTTGCGGTCACCACAGATCGCCGCGGCCGGGTCGGTCGGGGCGACGAAGAACAACGCGAAGGTCGCGACCAGCGTGACCAGCACGACACTGAGCGCGCTCACCAGCCTGCGCGCCACGAAGTAGAGCACGAGGTTTCTCCTCACCGGTCGGGGTGACGGCCGGACGATTGTCCGGCCGTCACCCCTTCATTCAGATCAGACGACTGCCTGGGGCAGGACCGATCAGGGCTGCTTCAGGTACAACGAGGTGAACTCGGGCATGCCCTGGGTCGGGTCGTTGACCGCGTGACCGATGTTCTTCCCGACCGGGAAGGCGCTGGCCGCGTAGTACAGCGGGACCGACGGCAGGTAGTCCTGCATGATCATCTTGTCGACCTTGCTCCACTCCTTCAGCTGCTCGTCCGGGCTGAGCGCGGCGACGCGATCGATCTCGGCGTCCAGCTTCGGGTCCTGCAGCTGGCCCTGGCTGTTGCCCAGGGCAATGGCGTCGGACTTGTAGAGCACCGGGAACCAGCTGGTGCCGGTCGGCCAGTCGGAGCACCAGTTGGCCGGCGCCTTGCCGATGTTGACCGGACCGTCCTGCTTGCCGATCAGGGCGCGGATCTTCGCCGACGGCACACCGATGGTACGAACCTTGAAGCCGGCCTTCTGGAAGACCTGGGTCCGCAGCGCGTTCACCTGGGTGGTGATCGGGTTGTCGTTGGAGTAGTACCAGCTGAGCTCGAAGTTCTCCTTGCCCAGTTCCTTCAGCTTGTCCTTGACCTTCTGCGCGATGGCCGGGTCGGAGGCGCCCTTGCCCTTGCCGGTCAGGCCGGGGAGCTCGTACTTCACGAAGCCCGGGACGGCCGGCGGCAGGTAGGTCGAGGCCGGGATGGCGGTGTCCGGGGTCAGGCCGGCGACCTTGCGCCAGTCGTCGATCGGGTACGCCTCGGCGATCAGCTTGCGGACCTCGAACGGGATCTTGCGGGTGTCCATCGAGAAGGTGATCACACAGGGCGAGTCACCCTTGATGATCTGGGTCGGGTCCTTGACCTCGTTCAGCAGCGACGCGTCCAGGTTGGTGTAGTTCAGCGCGTTCGCGTCGGTACCACTGCTGGCCAGGATCTGCCGCTGGACCTTGACCAGGTCCTGGGCGAACTTGAAGTCGAAGCCGTCCACGTACTGGTGCCGGACCGGGTCGGTCGCCGGGTCCCAGAAGGTGTTCTTGACCAGCTTCAGCTCCGCGCCCGGGGTGAGCGAGGCGACCTTGTACGGGCCGGTCGACTTCGGCTTGAGCTCGTACTCCTTCTTGGTGTCGGCCTTCTCCGGGATCGGGGTGAACATCGGGAACGCCGCGTAGAACGGCAGGTCGTCGAACTTCTTGGCCAGGTGGATGACCAGGGTCGAGTCGTCCGGCGTCTCGACACCGGAGTAGTTCTGGCCGTTCGGGCCGAACGGTCCCTTGTACTTGTCGCCGTCCTTGAAGAACTGCAGCTGGTACGTCGGGCCGCCGTCGAACAGGTCGTGGGCGAAGGACCGCTTGATCGCGTACGCGTAGTCGACCGCCTTGACCGGCGTGCCGTCGTCGTACTTGATGCCCTTCTTCAGCTTGAACGTCCAGGTCAGGCCGTCGGCCGACTTGGTGCCCAGGTCCTCGGCGAGGTCGGGGACCAGGATCGGCTTCTGCGTCTTCTCGTCCAGCTTGTACTGAGTCAGTGCCCGGAAGTACAGCTTCTCGATCTGGTTGCCGTCGACGTAGTAGGTGTCGGTCGGGTCGAAGTTGTCGGGGACGACGTCGGACAGGATGGAGATCGTCCCGCCCTTCTTGGCCCCTTCGATCTCCGGCGCCGGGCCCTTGGCGGTCGCGTCGGTCGCCTTGACCTGCGCGCCGCCGATGGTGGCGTCGCTACCCGGCTTGTTGCTCGCCGACGGGCTGCCGCAGGCCGCCACGGCCAGCATGACCGTCGCCGAGACCGCGGTGATCCGTTTCCACTGCATTGTCGTGATTCTCCTTTTCTGCCGCTGGGGCAAACGCCGGGCTACCGACGAGTCTTGGGGTCGAAGGCGTCGCGCACCGCGTCACCGAGCAGGGCCAGCGCGAGCACCAGGATGGTGATGCCCAGCACCGGCAGCCACAGGTAGAGCGGGTCCGCCTTGAACCAGTTGGTGGCGTTGGCGATCGTCTGGCCCCACGACGGCTTGGGCTCGATCAGCCCGACGCCGAGGAAGGACAGGCCCGCCTCCGCGGTGACGTAGGCCGGCAGCGCCAGCGAGGCCGAGATGACGATCGGGGCGACCAGGTTCGGCAGCAGCTCCTTGAACAGGACCTGCCAGGTCGGTACGCCGATCGCCTTCGCGGCCAGCACGAACTCGCGCTCGCGCAGCGACAGCACCTCGCCGCGGATGATCCGGGCCAGCCCGGCCCAGCCGAAGAACGAGAGCACGAAGATCAGCACGTAGAACCGGGTCGAGGACTGCTCGGCCGGCGTGAGGTTGAACGACCCGCCGCGCAGCGACTCCACGATCGGCACCATCGCGATGGCGAACAGCAGGTAGGGCAGGCTGAGCACGAAGTCGATCACCCAGGAGATGATCCGGTCGACCCAGCCGCCGAGGAAGCCGGCCAGCAGGCCGGCCACGACGCCGACGATGGTGCCGATCACGGTCGCGACGAAGGCGACGATCAGCGACGGCTGCGCGCCGTACACCCAGCGGGCGAAGTTGTCCCGGCCGGTCTTCGGCTCGACGCCGAACCAGTGCTCGGCGTTCGCCAGGATCGTCGGATAGCCGAACTCGTCCACCAGGTCGGTGTGGAAGGTGCCGACGTCGGCGCCCTCGAGCTTGACCAGCAACGGCGCGAACACCGCGATCAGGATGAAGAAGACCACCAGCGAGGCGCAGACGATCGCGACCTTGTCCTTGCGCAGCCGGTCCATCGCGATCCGGGTCGGGGACTTGCCGTGCGCCACCGACGCCGGGCGC
Source organism: Kribbella ginsengisoli (assembly GCF_039537185.1). Taxonomy (NCBI): domain Bacteria; kingdom Bacillati; phylum Actinomycetota; class Actinomycetes; order Propionibacteriales; family Kribbellaceae; genus Kribbella; species Kribbella ginsengisoli. Next base: position 129,579 of record NZ_BAABAA010000014.1, read on the forward strand.
ACCGGCTCGGCCGACGCCGGGTGGTCCTCGACACCTACGGTCGAGTCGGGTGACCCAATACTCATGCGTGCTCCGTCAGCTGGTCAGCCAGAAATCCGGGGGGACAGGATCGGCGGCGGTCTGTAGATCGTGCCGAGCCTTTGCTCCGGGGGGCCATGCAGTCAAATTCGCTTGACAAGGCCGGATCGTCCGGAGCCGCGCGCTAGCCTGCCCGACACTTCCTCGACAAAACCAGCGGGTTCCGTGACCAGTGCACAAATCGTTACCGGAGGACGTACCGGACCGGAACATTTGCCACCAATAGTTACGCTCCGCACCCGCTTCCTCGCGAAAAGCGTCGGCACAGCGCCGTCATTGGCCATTCTGTGCCACATTATTACGGAGTGTGCCGGGAAGACTGCGGAGCGAGATGTCTTGAAATTGTCACACTATTCGCGGCGAATTCACCCCGAATGGCTTTTCGGTCAGCCAATCTCGCGGTGAATGGCGTCTTCCAGACCCAGTAACGGATCACGGGAAGTGGCAATGACCGCGCACCTACCTTCGGCCGGCATCAGCGGCCGCAGCCGGCCGGCATTCCGGACGTCGTCGAAGACCAGCAGAACCGCCCGTCCGGCCAGGGTGCTGCGGAGCAGGGCCGACCGCTCCTCGAGTGAGTCGGGGAAGGCCTTCACCCCCAGCGACCCCAGGAGCCGCGCAAGGACGGTCGCGGTTGGCAGCGGCTCCCCCTCGACGTCTTGCAGCCGGACGAAGAGCCGGCCACCCGGATACTGCTCAGCGAGCCGATGTGCGAGCCGCACCGCGATCGCCGACTTGCCGACCCCCGCGGCGCCAAAGAGACACAGCACGCTGGGTACGCCGTTCCCCTTGCGTGCCAGTACTTCGGACAGCTCGGCGAGCAGCTCGTCGCGACCAACGAGGCTCTCGTCGTCGGCAGGGAGATCCTGCGGACCCGCCTCGGTAAGACTCAGCGATCCGTCCTGCCGGAGCATCGCCACCTGAAGGTGGCGAACCTCTTGGCCGGGCTCAACGCCCAACTCCTCGCTCAGGTGACGCACTAGGTCGGCATAGACGGCCAGCGCGTCGGCCTGTCTCCCAGACCGGTAGAGCGCCAGCATGCGCGCCGCCGCCAGTCCTTCGCGCGTCGGCTCGGCGCTGGTGAGCTCTGCTAGCTCTGGCAGCAACTCCTGGTGGTGTCCCAGCGCCAGCTCGGTCCTCAGCCGTTCCTCTTGGGCAGCCCATCGAGACTCGTCGAGGGCCGCGCACAGTCGCCGGCGTACATCCTCGGAAGCGACGTCTGCGAGAGCGGGTCCGCGCCAAAGCGTCAGCGCCTCGACCAGTACCTCCCGACGGCGCTGCAGATCCGGTAGTACCCGCGCCTGCTCCACCAGTGCCGCGAACTTCTCGACATCGGTCCGGCCAGCAGTCCCTTCGATCGCGTAGCCGTGGGCACCGCCCACTAGCTCTGCATCCGTCAGTACTGCGCGCAGCCGGGACGCATAGACCTGCAGTGCCCGCCTCGGGTTACCCGGCTGCTCCTCAGGCCACAGCAAGCCGATCAGGCGGTCGGTCGGTACTGCCTTCCCTGGCTCCAACAGCAGGACGGCGAGCAGCAACCGCTCCTGCCTCCGCTTGAGTTCCACCTTGCGGCCGTCCGCCCAGACCTCCACCGGACCCAGCAAGCGGTATTCCACCTGCGCAGGGTAACGCGGTGGTAGGCGCCGGGTAACAGGTTTGGCGGAGGCTGCGCTCATGCGCTCGTGGCGGAGTAACCCGGTGGTCCTGGTGACGGCATTGCTCGGGCTGGTGTCCAGCCTGCTCACGCCCGCGTCGCAGCCAGGGCGTGGGTGGTGCGTGAGTGCGTACGGAGTACAGGCTCACTGCCGTGGCGCTGCGGCACCACGGGTGCGGGTCGAACCCCGGATCAGGATGACCGGGGTTCGGCGCCGGCGTATTGGCTTGGCTCAGCTCTCGCGGACGTGCACGGTGACGAACGGGGGCTTGACCACCTCGAAGGCTTCCTGCCGGCCACGGATGTCAACCGCGACCTGGTCGCCTTCCTTGACGGCCGCGTCGAGCAGCGCCAGGGCGATGCCCTTCTTCAGCGTCGGGGAGAACGTGCCGGACGTCACCTCACCCAACGCGGTGCCAGCAGGGTCGACGACCGTCATGTGAGGCCGCGGGATGCCGCGGCCGACCGCACGCAGGCCGCGCAGGATCTTGGCCGGTCCGGCCTCCTTCTCTGCGCGCAGTGCCTGGTCACCCCAGAAGTGCTCCTTCTTCCAGCCCACGGCCCAGCCCGAGCGTGCCTGGACCGGCGTGATCTCCGGCGAGATGTCCTGACCGTGCAGCGGGTAGCCCATCTCGGTCCGGAGCGTGTCGCGAGCGCCCAGCCCGGCAGGTACGAGGTTGTACTGCTCCCCCGCCTTCAGAATCGCGTCGAAGACGGCCACCGCTGCCTCATTGGGCACTACCAGCTCGTAGCCACGCTCACCGGTGTAGCCGGTGCGGCAGACCACTACCGGCGTACCGGCACTGTGCTCATTAGGGAACGCAGCTACCGCAAAGGACATGTAGTCGTGGCCGGTCGGGAGACCGATCGCCTTGACCACCTCGTCGCTGTCGGTGCCCTGGACGGCCAGGATCGCGTAGTCGTCGTGGGTGTTGGTCACCACGACGCCCTCCGGCGCCTGCTCGGCCAGCCGGCGCACGACCTCGGCGGTGTTGGCCGCGTTCGGGATCAGGAACACGTCGTCGTCGGCGTGCAGGTAGGCGATCAGGTCGTCGACCACGCCGCCGTCCTCGGCACAGCACAGCGTGTACTGCGCCTGGCCGGGGGCGATCTTGCCCAGGTCGTTGGTCAGGCACGAGTTCACGTACGCCGCGGCGCCCGGGCCCTTGACCGTCGCCTTGCCGAGGTGGCTCACGTCGAAGACCCCGACGGAGGTCCGGACAGCGGTGTGCTCGGCGACGACGCCGCTGTACTCCAGCGGCATCTCCCAGCCGCCGAACTCGGCGAACTTGGCGCCGAGGGCGACGTGCCGCTCGTGCAACGGGGACTTCTTCAACGCCTGCGACTCGGTCATGGACCGGAACTTACCGGACGCGCGGCGGTGGTGATGCGGTCGACATCACTGCCTGAGAGTCGGATCACGGCCCCGCGACGCGTAGCATGCGGAGGCAGCATTCACGTACCGTCACGACCGGCACCTGCCACCCGGTCAAGGAGGACTGAGGATTTCGTGAGCACCATCACCCTGAGCAAGTCCGATCCGGCCGGCGTCAAGACCGACGTCCTGGTGATCGGCGTGGTCAAGCTCGACGGCGGCGTCACCCTGCCCGCCGGCACCGAGTCGCTGAACGCCGCGTACGGCGGGAAGCTGGTGGAGGTGCTGGCCGGCCTCGGCGCCACCGGCAAGGCAGGTGAGGTCACCAAGGTCCCCGGCCCGAAGCCGGGCAAGTCGGCCATCGTGATCGCCGTCGGCCTCGGCGCCGCGCCGGACGGAGCGCTGAAGACCGAGGATCTGCGGGTCGCCGCCGGGACCGGCGTCCGCGCCGCCAAGGCCGGACAGTCGATCGCCTTCTCGCTGCCGACGCCGGACGCCGAGTGCGTCCGGGCGATCGCCGAGGGCGCGCTGATCGGCCGCTACACCTTCAACGCCTACAAGTCCGAGGCGAGCACCGAAGCCCCCGGCAACGTGATCGTGCTGACCGACCTGGCCCGCAACCGCGACGCCAAGGCAGCCCTCGAGCGGGCCGAGGTGACGGCCGACGCGGTCCACCAGGTCCGCGACTGGGTGAACACTCCCCCGTCCGACCTGCACCCGGCCGAGTTCGCCGCGCACGCGGTCAAGCTCGGCAAGGAGTACGGCGTCAAGGTCGAGGTCCTGGACGAGAAGGCGCTCGCCAAGGGCGGGTACGGCGGCATCCTCGGCGTCGGCCAGGGCTCCACCAACCCGCCGCGGCTGGTCAAGCTGACCTACACGCCGAAGAAGCCGGTGACGCACCTGGCCTTCGTCGGCAAGGGCATCACCTTCGACTCGGGCGGCCTCTCGCTGAAGACCGCCAGCGGCATGATCAGCATGAAGTCCGACATGGCCGGCGCCGCCGCCGTGATCGCCGCCACGGTCGCGATCGCCCGGCTCGAACTGCCGGTGCAGGTGACCACGTACGCCGCGATGGCCGAGAACATGCCGTCCGGCTCGGCGGCCCGCCCGTCCGACGTCCTCACCATGTACGGCGGCAAGACCGTCGAGGTGCTCAACACCGACGCCGAGGGACGCCTGGTGCTCGGCGACGCGCTGGTCCGCGCCTGCGAGGACCAGCCCGACCTGATCGTCGACGTCGCCACCCTGACCGGCGCGTGTGTCGTTGCCCTGGGCACCAAGGTGGCCGGCGCGTTCGCCAACACCGACGTCGCCCGTGACCGGGTCGTCGACGCCGCCGTCGCCGCTGGTGAGGCGATGTGGCCACTGCCGATCCCGGCCGAGATGCTCGACAAGCTGCGCTCGCACTCGAAGATCGCCGACCTGGCGAACATCACCGGCGAGCCCTGGGGCGGTGCGCTGGCGGCGGCCGCCTTCCTCGGCGACTTCGTTGCTGAGGGCATCGACTGGGTGCACCTCGACGTGGCCGGCCCGGCCTTCAACGACGGTGGGTCGTCGGGTTACACGACCAGCGGTGGTACCGGGTACTCGGTCCGGACGCTGGTCGAGCTCGCTGCCGCTGCGAGCTAACTAGTAGCGGGTCTCCAGCATCGTGCAGCCCTCGTCGGTCCGGTACGGCCCATGTGGCATACCGGGCCGGCGAGCTGCGTACTCGCCCTTGGTGAAGGTCTTGCCGAGCGTCAGGTCGGTGAGCGAGCCCTCGAGCAGGTAGACCTCCTCGAAGTACTCGTGCCTGATCACCTCGTCGCCCGTGGTGGTGCCGGGCGCCCAGCGGGCGATCCTGGTCAGGGTGCCGTCTTCTGCTGTGGTCAGGACGCGTTGGGTGATTCCCGGTCCGTCTTCCGTCCAGGGCACGTCGGCCGCTGGGAAGAACTCGTGCTCGGCCTTCATTCCCAGGCCGCCGCGAGCTGCTCGACCGAGTAGACGATCCGGCTGGTCAGGCCGCGTGGGTCGGTCAGCTCGACCCGCCACGCGTCGGCGAACTGGTCGACGCCCGCGATCATCGGGATCGTCCCGCTGAGCACCACCGTGCCGGGCACCAAGCGGTCCTTGAGTTGCTCCACCCAGTACGACGGCGGCCGCAACTGCGCGAGCGTGCCGTCCTGGATGAGCTGCTCGGTGTCACCATGACGCACCCAGGCCTTCAGGGTGAACTCGTCCAGCTCGTCCTCGATGGCTTCGAGTGGCCAGGCCACGTCGCCGAGCACATCGGGCGCGGACTGCTTGCTCCAGGCGACCCCGTGCACCTCGAGCGCCCGGTCGGTGTGGTCGCAGGCGACCGTCAGCAGCAGGTCGTCGGGCCCGTCGCCCACGATCAGCGCCCACTCCGCCTCCCCCGAGGTCTTGCCGTGCGCCACCTGTACTACGTCCGGCCGGCTCACCAGGCTGGCCGACAGCGGGTAGAGGGTCGGGATCCGCTTCGGCGCCGGGACGCCCAGCTCCGCCAGCTCGTCGACGTGGTGCTGGACCTGCTGGGTGTCGCGGCCGGCATACCCGGCATTGAGCGCATATCGGACGTCGATCTGCCGCTCCGAGCCGTCCGGGAGCGTGAATCGCAGGGTCTGGGGCACGGGAACCTCCACTGAATTCGAGTCAGGGCTTGCGTGAACACGTTGTATACAGCAAGTATGGAGCAACGACGCGAGGAGGTCCACCCCGATGTCCACCCCCACCGCCCCCACCGGCTCCGTCGCCGGTGATCGCCGGAGTCTGCACAAAGCCTTCGCGGCGAGCCTGTCCGGCACGTCGCTGGAGTGGTACGACTTCGCCGTCTACAGCTCCGCCGCGGCGCTCGTCTTCGGCGACCTGTTCTTCCCGGGCAGCGAGCCGCTCACCGGGACCCTGCAGGCCTTCGGCACGTACGCCGTCGGCTACATCGCCCGCCCGCTCGGCGGCATCATCTTCGGCCGCCTCGGCGACGTGATCGGCCGCAAGAAGGTCCTGGTCGCCACGCTGCTGCTGATCGGCATCGCCACCTTCTTCATCGGACTGCTGCCGACCCATGCGCAGGCCGGGGCACTTGCGCCGACCCTGCTGGTGTTCCTGCGGTTCATCCAGGGTGTAGGTGTCGGTGGTGAGTGGGGTGGCGCGGTCCTGCTGAGCAGTGAGTTCAGCCAGGCCGGGCAGCGGGGCTTCTGGGCCTCTGCCGCTCAGGTGGGTCCGCCGCTCGGCACGTTGATGGCGAACGGCGTACTGGCCGTACTGGCGGGGCTGCTGTCGGAGGATCAGTTCTTGAGCTGGGGTTGGCGGGTTGCGTTCCTGTTGTCGGCAGTACTGGTTGCCTTCGGGCTGCTGATCCGGACGAAGCTGGAGGAGACTCCGGTGTTCAAGGAGCTGGAGGCGCGTGGGGATCGGCCGACTGCTCCAGTTACGGAGGTACTGCGTACACAGACGCGCGGGCTCGTCGCGGCGATCCTGTCGCGGGTGGGGCCAGACGTGCTCTATGCGATGTTCGCCGTCTTCGTGCTGACCTATGCGACCAAGAACCTGGACATGAGTCGCGGTGAGGCGGTGACGGCTGTCTTGGTCGGGTCTGCGTTCCAGGTGGGGCTGATTCCCTTGTCTGGTTGGCTTTCTGACCGGTATGGGCGGCGGTTGATCTATGGGATTGGTGCAGTCGGTGGAGCCATCTGGAGTGTGGTGTTCTTCGCGATGGCGTCTTCGCTGGCCACCGTGCTGCCGGGAGTGGTGATCGGGCTGGTGTTCCACTCGCTGATGTACGGGCCGCAGGCGGCGTTCGTGTCGGAGCAGTTCACGGCGCGGCTGCGGTACACGGGTAGCTCGCTCGCTTACACGTTCGCCGGGATCATCGGGGGTGCGCTGGCACCGCTGGCCTTCACCTACTTCCTGGCGAAGACCGGTACCGGGTATGTGATCGCGCTGTACATCGTGGTGGCCTGTGTCGTCACGCTGGTCGGCCTGCGGCTCGGCCGGGCGGTGCAGGACGAGGATGCGCCGGTTGCCGCGGCCGCGGTCAGCCCTGCATGAGGATGGAGCCGGTGGTGTCGAGGTGGCGCAGGATGGCCGCCTCGGCCTTCGCCGGGTCGCCGGAGGCCAGACCGTCCACGATCGCCTGGTGCTCGGCCAGTACGTCCTGGCGCCTGGTAGTGCTCCGCTGCAACGCCACTACTCCCAGGAGCACGTGGCGAGCGCGCAGGCTGTCGTACAGCCGGCCCAACACGGTGTTGCCGGCCGCCTCGACCAGTAGCGCGTGGAACTGGCTATCGAGCTCAATGAACTCCTTGGCGTCGCCCGCCTCGACGATGGCCCGCTGCTGCTCGAGCACCGTGGACATGGCGTCCACCGGCGCGCCATCGGGTGAGGCCAGGCAGGTGGTCGCGGCCCAAGACTCGATGACGCCGCGGGCCTGCATCATCTCGGCGATCTCCCGGCCCGGCACGGGCGCGACGAAGGCTCCGCGGTGTGGGACGAGTTGCACCAGGTCCTCGGCGGCCAACATGAGCAGGGCTTCGCGTACCGGCGTACGGGAGATGCCGACCTCGGTCGCGACGGCTTGCTCGTTGATGAACGTCCCGGAGACCGCTGGATCGCTCAGCACGGTCCCACGCAAGTACTGGTAGGCACGGTCCCGGCCGGAGTCCCCACTCAATTGCATACTCAATGTATACAGCCTTTGGAGGGTTCATGACATCCCTGCGCGTCGCGGCGGCCCAGATCAGCACCGGCCCGGACCCAGCCGCCAATCTAACCACCGCCACCGAAGCAGTACGCCGTGCCGCCGACGCCGGCGCCACCCTGGTTGCCCTCCCCGAGGCCACCCTGGCCGCCTTCGGCACCGACCTGCGCGCTGTCGCCGAACCACTCGACGGTCCGTTTGCGACCGGCCTGCGCAAGGTCGCGGCGGACCTGGGCGTGGTGGTGATCGCCGGGTTGTTCGAGCCTGCCGACGACGGGAGGGTCCACAACACCCTGCTGGCGACCGGCCCGGGCGTCGAGGCGTCGTACCGCAAGATCCACCTCTACGACGCCTTCGGCTCCCGCGAGTCCGACCTGGTTGCCCCTGGCAATGAGCTGGTGACGATCGAGGTGGACGGGGTCCGGGTCGGACTGGCGACTTGCTACGACCTGCGCTTCGCCGCCCAGTTCACCGACCTGGGCCGGGCCGGGGCGGAGCTGATCGTCGTACCGGCCTCTTGGGGCGCAGGCCCGGCCAAGGAAGAGCAGTGGGACCTGCTGACTCGCGCCCGAGCATCAGACGCCCAATCTTGGCTCCTGGCCTGCGACCAGGCCTGGACTCCCCCAGTAGGCACAGACCCGCTAGGCATCGGTCGCAGCGCCCTGGTCGATCCGCTGGGCCACACCCGAAGCCACCTCGCTGCCGATCCCGGCCTTCTGGTGGGCGAGATCGACACGGACCTGCCCGCTACGGTCCGCGCCCGGGTCCCGATCCTGTGATCACTCGGCGCCTTGATCAGTCGGCCACAGTGTCGCCGTGGCGGTGGGCTACTTTCCAATCGCCACCCTCGCGGCGATACACCTGGGTTGCCCGGAGCGTGTAGGTGCGTGGCTGTCCGTCGACCGAGGCAGAGGTGTGCTCGAGGCCGGCCGTATAGGCCATGTCGCCCACCACGTCGTAGGCCATCAGCTCGAACGCGTAGGACGTGCAGTCGGAGAAGCTCTTGCCCAGGGCAGTGAAGAGCTCGTCGATCTCCTGCTGGCCGTGGGCGTTGCGCCAGGCCCCCAGGACGCTGACGGGCTCGTTGCGAGACCAGAGGGCCCGCCTGGGAGCGGGATCGCCGTTGTGCAGCGCCAGCTCGGCTTCGTACAGCGCGGTCCTGACCCAGGTCAGGAACTCTTCGCGATCAGACATGCCCTCAGAATGCGCCCGGCCACGGCCATTGCGCACTGGTGCCGGTCAGGCGAGACCGTTTTTCTTCATCCGGGCGTTGTACTCCCGCATGCGGGGCGGGTAGCCGACCACGGCGGCGTCGTAGGAGGGGATGCCCAGCTTGTTGGCGAACTGGTGGGCCCATTGGACCGAGGGGACGCGACGGCGGGTCCACTCGCCGTCGATGGCGACCAGGAGCAGCGTGTAGTCCGTCACCGCCGTCCGCGGCTCGACGAACCCCTCGACACCCTGCCGTGTCTGGGCGAACTCCCGCAGGTGCGCTTGGTCGGGGTTGTCCGACTTGCGCATCGTGCCCGGCTTCTGCCGGCGACCGAACCACTTCATGGGAGCTAGTGTCCACCATTCCTGCAAATCCGGCCCGGGAGCGACGCGGACCGCCGACGGTGACAAGATGACGCCCGGGCCGGAACTCCGCGATCCGGGGCCGCCCGCCGACCTTGACGCCCCACGGAGGAACCTCGTGACGAACACGGCAGACAGCAGCACGACGTACGACCTGTTGATCCTCGGCGGAGGCAGTGGTGGCTATGCCGCCGCGCTGCGCGCCGCAGTACTGGGGATGTCGGTCGCACTGGTGGAGAAGGACAAGCTCGGCGGCACCTGCCTGCACCGCGGCTGTATCCCGACCAAAGCCCTGCTGCACGCCGCCGAGGTGGCCGACTCGGCCCGCGAGGGTGAGCAGTTCGGTGTCCGGACGACGCTCGAGGGCGTCGACATGGGCGGCGTGAACAAGTACAAGGACGGCGTCGTCGACCGGCTCTTCAAGGGCCTGCAGGGGCAGATCAAGTCCCGCGGCATCACCGTGATCGAGGGCGAGGGCCGGCTGACCTCGCCGCGGACGGTCGCCGTCAACGGCACGACGTACACCGGCAAGAACGTCATCATCGCGTCCGGCTCGTACTCCCGCTCGCTGCCCGGGCTGGAGCTCGACGGCAACCGGGTGATCGCGAGTGAGCACGCGCTGACGCTGGACCGCGTGCCCGAGTCCGCGGTGATCCTCGGCGGCGGCGTGATCGGTGTCGAGTTCGCCAGCGCGTGGACCTCGTTCGGCACCAAGGTGACGATCGTCGAGGCGCTTCCCCGGCTGGTACCGGCCGAGGACGCCGACTGCAGCAAGGCGCTCGAGCGGGCCTTCCGCAAGCGCAAGATCGCCTTCAAGACGGGTACGCCGTTCGAGTCCGTCGACACCCACGACAACGGGGTCCGGGTCACCGTCGCCGGCGGCGAGGTGATCGAGGCCGAGGTGCTGCTGGTCGCGGTCGGCCGCGGTCCGAACACGGCCGGGATCGGGTACGAGGAGGTCGGCATCGCGCTCGACCGCGGCTTCGTCACCGTCGACGAGAACCTGCAGACCAGCGTGCCGGGCGTCTACGCGGTCGGCGACATCGTGCCCGGCCTGCAGCTCGCGCACCGCGGCTTCCAGCAGGGCATCTTCGTCGTCGAGCACCTGGCCGGGCTGAACCCGGCCCGGATCGACGAGCTCGGCATCCCGCGCGTCACCTACTCCGAGCCCGAGGTCGCCTCCGTCGGGCTGACCGAGGAGCAGGCCAAGGCGAAGTACGGCGAGGTCGAGATCCTCAACTACAACCTCGGCGGCAACGGCAAGAGCCAGATCCTGAAGACCCAGGGCTTCGTCAAGCTGGTCCGGGCCAAGGACGGCGCGGTGGTCGGCCTGCACATGGTCGGCTCCCGGGTCGGCGAGCTGATCGGCGAGGCGCAGCTGATCTACAACTGGGAGGCCTTCCCCGCCGACGTCGCGCCGCTGGTGCACGCCCACCCGACCCAGAACGAGGCCCTCGGCGAGGCGCACATGGCGCTCGCCGGTAAGCCCTTGCACTTCCACGAATAGATTTCGGCTGCTCCTACCGGCGGGTCCGGCTGACCCAGATCCCGCCGGTTCGAGCGGCACCGTAGGCTGAACTCGAACCGAATAGACGAAGGAGCAACGACCGTCATGCCGACCTCTGTATCCCTGCCGGCCCTCGGGGAGAGCGTCACCGAAGGAACCGTCACCCGCTGGCTCAAGCAGGTCGGTGACACGGTTGCCGTCGACGAGCCCCTGCTGGAGGTCTCGACCGACAAGGTCGACACCGAGATCCCCTCCCCCGTGGCCGGCACTCTCCTGGAGATCAAGGCCGCCGAGGACGAAACCGTAGAGGTAGGCGCCGAACTAGCAGTAATCGGCGACGCCGGCGAATCCCCCACCCCCGACTCCAACGGCCAGGCACCCGCCGCCGAGGCCGCTCCCGCTGAGGCCGCCCCGGCCCAGGAAGCCCCAGCAGCACAGGCCGCCCCGGCCCAGGAGGCCGCGCCGGCCGCCGCTGCGCCGCAGGCCCAAGCTGCCCCGGCTCAGGCCGCTCCGGCCGAGGCCGCGCCGCAGGCGGAGGCCGCTCCGGCTCAGGCCGCCGCTGACAACTCGTCTTCTGCTGCCGCGCCCGCGGCCGGCACATCGGTCACGCTGCCCGCCCTTGGCGAGAGCGTCACCGAGGGCACCGTCACGCGCTGGCTGAAGCAGGTTGGTGACGACGTAGCGGTGGACGAGCCGCTGCTCGAGGTCTCCACCGACAAGGTCGACACCGAGATCCCCTCGCCGGTCGCCGGCAAGCTGCTGGAGATCAAGGTCGCCGAAGACGAAACCGTCGAGGTAGGCGCCGAACTGGCCATCGTCGGCTCCGGCGACGCAGCCCCAGCCGCCTCCGCCCCGGCAACACCCGCCCCCGCCGAGTCCGCCCCGGCCCCCGCAGCCCAGGCCCCGGCCGCTCCGGCGGCCGCACCCGCTGCAGCCCCGGCACCCGCCGCAGCCCCCGCCCCGCAGGCGGCACCGGCAGCACAGGCACCCGCTGCTCAGGCACCCGCTGCTCAGGCGCCGCCCACGCAGGCTCCCGCGCCGCAGGCACCTGCCCAGGCTCCGGCAGCACAGGCTGCTCCGCCGGCTCAGCCCGCAGCCCAGGCTCCGGCCCCGCAGGCAGCACCGGCTGCCGCGCCGTCGGCTCCGGCTGCGTCGTCCAACGGGTCTTCGTCAGAGGGTCCGAACTACGTCACCCCCCTCGTCCGCAAGCTGGCGACTGAGCACTCGGTCGACCTGGGCGCGGTCCAGGGCACCGGCGTCGGTGGCCGGATCCGCAAGCAGGACGTGCTCGCCGCCGCCGAGGCCCAGAAGGCCGCGGCCGCCGCAGCTCCGGCAGCAGCCGCCGCTCCCGCCTCCGCCCCCGCGGCGAAGACGGCAGCGCCGATCAGCCCGCTGCGCGGTACGACCGAGAAGATGAGCCGGATCCGCAAGGCCATCGCCAGCCACATGGTCAACTCGCTGCACGTCTCGGCGCAGCTGACCACCGTGGTCGAGGTCGACGTCACCGAGATCTCCAAGCTCCGGAACGCGAAGAAGGCCGAGTTCGAGGCCCGCGAGGGCGTCAAGCTGTCCTTCCTGCCGTTCTTCGCGCTCGCCGCGGTGGACGCGCTGAAGCAGTACCCGAAGCTGAACGCCTCGATCAACGACGAGGCCGGTGAGGTCACCTACCACGCCGCCGAGCACCTGGGCATCGCCGTGGACGCCGAGAAGGGCCTGATGGTCCCGGTCGTGCACAACGCCGGCGACCTGAACATCGCCGGCCTGGCCAAGAAGATCGCCGACCTGGCCGCGCGGGTCCGCACCAACAAGGTGCTGCCGGACGAGATGGCGGGCGGCACCTTCACGATCACCAACACCGGTAGCCGGGGCGCGCTGTTCGACACCCCGATCCTGAACCAGCCGCAGGTCGGCATGCTCGGGACCGGCTCGGTCGTCAAGCGCCCGGTGGTCATCACCCACCCGGAGCTCGGCGAGACGATCGCGATCCGGCAGATGGTCTACCTGGCGCTGACCTACGACCACCGCCTGGTCGACGGCGCCGACGCGGCCCGCTACCTGACCGCGGTCAAGCAGCGCCTCGAGGAAGCCCAGTTCGACGTCTGATCCGGCCGGACGCAGGTAGCGTCCGCGATCTGATCCGACGAGATGGAAGTTGCCTGGCCGCCGCTCCGGCCTGACCCGATCGACGAAGGTCAGGCCGGCCGCGGCCTCACCGAGAAGCCGGAGCTGTGACTCGTGAAATATGTGCTCGCCGGTTCGTCCGGCTTCCTCGGTAAGGCGTTGGCGCGGGACCTGCTGGCCGACGGCCACCAGGTCACCCGGCTGGTACGGCGTGAGCCGTCGCAGCCGAGCGAGGTCCGCTGGGATCCCGCGCGAGGACAGCTCGATCCCTCCGCGCTGGACAACGCCGACGTCCTGATCAACCTGGCCGGCGCGAACATCGGCCGGCCGTGGACCCCGAAGTACCGGAACGCGATCCGGGAGAGCCGGGTCACTACGACGGCCACGCTGGCCGAGGCCGCCGCGCAACTGGAGCGGCCGCCGGTGTTCATCACCCAGAGCGGTATCGGCGGCTACGGCAAGGACTGTGGCGACGAGATCCTGACCGAAGAGTCCGAACTCGGCGATGGGTTCCTCGCCGACGTGGTGCGGGTCTGGGAAGGTGCGGCCGACCCGGCGCGCGAAGCTGGTTGCCGGGTGGTTGCGTTGCGTACGGGCGTCGTGCTCGAACGCACGGCTCCGGCGTTTCAGCTGCTCTCGTTGCCGTTCCGGGTGGGCGTCGGTGGACGCCTCGGCTCTGGCAAGCAGTACTTCCCGGTCGTCTCGCTGACCGACTGGCTCGGCGTGGTTCGGCACTGCGCCGAGAACGACCAGGTGTCCGGGCCGGTGAACGTCACACTGCCGGAGCCCACCACCAACCAGGAGTTCACGAAGGCCCTGGGTGCCGCGCTGCATCGCCCCACGCTGGTGCCGGTCCCTTCGTTCGTCCTCACCACAGTCCTCGGCGAGTTCGCCTGGGAACTGATCGGCAGCAAGCGCGCACTCCCCAACGCGCTGCTCGCCTCCTCCTACACCTTCAAACACCCCACGGCGGAGACCGCCCTCGAGTCCGCCCTCGCCTGACGCAGGCTCGTGCCGGGCGCCCTCGACCGGAGCCCTCCGCGTCACGTCCTCAGCCCTGCGGCTCCGGGGCGTCATGCTTCGGCTATCTCGGAGATGCGCCATGTGTTGGCGGCTGCCGTCAGGGTGACGCGGCGGGTTGTCGGTTTGCCTGGTGGGAAGGTTGTTCGCCGGCCGGCTGGGGTGACTGCCACGCCTGCGATGAAGCGGTCGACCACGCGTAGCACGACGGTTGTCTTGCCTTGGGTTTCCACGGTCACGGAATGGATCTGGAGGCGGAGTCCTTCGATGTGGAGTTGCTGCTTTCGGTAGGAGGACAGGAGATCGCGGTCGGCGGACCAGGGTGAGCTGCCGGGGACGTAGACGGAGTTCAGCTCGGTGGGGTCGAGCGTGGCGAACGCGTGCGAGCGGCGTACATCCAAAGCCTGCAAGGTCTGCAGCCACTGACCTTCGGTGGCCCGTGTCGGTTGAGCTGGTGGCGTGCTGGGTTTGTCGACGGCGGCGGTGGGGTTGGGGGCTGGTTGGCCGAGGACGCCGGCGGCTGCCAGGCCGATGGCAAGGGTTGTCAGCGCACCCGCTCCGCAGGCCGCGAGGATCCCGTAGGCGGCGCGTTTGGTGCGCAGGAACTTCAGTGCGGATTGCCGGAAGCCTCCGCGTCTTTGGCCTGGAGGCTGAGGTCGCCGCAAGCTCATGGCGGGCGAAGGTGGGGCTGGGGTGGGCTCGGGCTCCTGGGTGAAGTTGAGGGAGATGGGGAGTGGGGTGGCTCGGTGGAGGGTTTGCTGGGCCAGGACGTCTGCGGTGGTGGTGAAGAGGGATGCGGGGAAGGTTTTGGGGGTGCCGCCGGCCTGGTGGGCGATGGCGCCCAGGGCTGTGAGGTCGGCGGCAGGAGTGCTGGGTGGAGCCAGGGCACGGAGGCCCACGTCGGTGATGACCGGTCGGCCGTCGGCGTCGAACATGATGTCGTCGAGGTCCAGGTGCCCGTGGGTGAGACCGCTTCGGTGCAAGGCGGACAGACCTTGGGCCAGCGGGCTGATGAGAGTGACCAGTTCGCCTGGCGAGAGGGCGCCACGACGCTCGAGCAGCGACGTGAGCGTGCCGGCAGCGACGTACTGGCTGAAGAGGAGCCACTCCTGGTCGGACTCTCTGACCTCGAGAAGGCGGGCGAGGTGTGGGTGATCGATGGTGTGGGCGAGGTCGAGGTCGCCGATGAACTCGCTCGGCGCCACGACGGCGGTTTTCGGGATGCGTTTGAGCACAGCGTGCCGCCCGGTGGCCAGGTCCCGGAGCAGCCAGACGGTACCGGCCGAGCCGGACCCGAGCCCTCGGCGCAAGCTGTAGCCGGAGATGTCCTCGGATTCCATACCCAAGAGAGTGCCCGGATCGGCGCCGGCGGCCCGGAAGTTATCCACAACCACCGCCCGGGACCGGGCCCTGTGGATGGCGGCGAACGGCCGCGGAACGGGCCGCCTACACTCGAAGGCGTGAGGGCTATCAAGTATGTGGAGGCCGGTTTCGGCGCCGACGCAGTGGACTACGAGACGGCCTGGGCCGAGCAACGGCGGCTGCACGCGCAGGTTGCCGACGGCACCGGCTCCGACACGGTCATCCTGCTCGAGCACCCGCCGGTCTACACAGCCGGCAAGCGCACCGAGCCACACGAGCGACCGGTGGACGGTACGCCGGTGGTCGACGTCGACCGTGGCGGCAAGATCACCTGGCACGGCCCCGGCCAGCTGGTGGGGTACCCGATCGTGAAGCTCGCCTCACACGTGTACGTCGTGGACTACGTCCGCCGGCTGGAAGAGGCGCTGATCGCGGTCTGCGGTGAGCTCGGCGTACGGACCGGGCGGGTCAAGGGCCGTAGCGGGGTCTGGGTGCCGGCCGATGAGCGGGGGCGGGAGCGGAAGATCGCGGCGATCGGGATCCGGGTGGCGCAGAGCGTCACCATGCACGGGTTCGCGCTGAACTGCGACAACGACCTGACCTGGTTCGACCGGATCGTGCCGTGCGGGATCGCCGACGCCGACGTCACCACGCTGTCGAAGGAGCTCGGCCGCGACGTCTCCATCGCCGAGGTGCTCGAGCCCGTCCGGCGGCACCTGGACGTGCTGCTGTCCTGGCAGGAGTACGAGCGCACGCCGGACATCGACCACTCCGACGCCCCGGCTCCGACCGGCATCACGTACGGCCTGACCGTCTGATCCGTACGGCCTCACCGTCTGATCCGTACGGCCTCACCGTCCGAGCCGGACTGCCTCACCATCCCAGCCGTACGGCCTCACCGTCCGAGCCGGACTGCCTTATCGTCTGCCCGCGGCGCCTCGCCATCGGTCGTGCGGCGCCATCGGCGGACGGCCCGTCGGGGCGGAGCGTAAAGATTGAGCGAAGTGTCTGCGCTGTGCGGAGCGTAAACGTCGCTACGGTGGGGATGTGTCCAAATTTCTCGGCTTCCTCCTTGGCATCGCGGTAGCGCTCGTCGGGCCGGCCATGTTCGGCGTCCTCGCGGCGGACGGCGGTATCAAGCTGAACGCGAAGGAGATGGCGCTTGCCTACGGCATCGGTGCGCTGATCTTCTGGGCCGTGGTGTCGTACTTCTCGGGCGCCGCGGCGCTCGGGGCGGCGCTGACTTTCGGCGCGATGATCTACACCGTGCACTGGATCCCCAACCGGATGACGAACTTCCTCAACGACGTGCCGGGTGTGACGTCGGGGATGATCGACGGGATCAAGCAGTACACGGGAAACGGTGTGGTGCCGATTCTCGCGGTGATCTCGCTGGTGTTCGGGATCCAGTCGATCGTGCGGTCGGTGCAGCGGCGCCGGCGCGAGCGGGTGGAGGCGGAGCGCCGGCAGCGTGAGCAGGAGGCCGCGGTCCAGGCGCAGCAGATGCCGCAGCCGCCGCAGCCGGTCGGGGCGTATCCGGTTGCCGGGGGCGACTACCAGCCGGACGACCGGTTCGGGAACAACTTCGGGAACAGCAACTACGACGACCTGTTCGAGGAGGAACCGAGGCCGTTCACGCCGCGGAACCAGGCGGACGAGCAGACGGCGCAGTTCTCCCGCTCCGAGGCGCCGACGGAGTACGACGACGGTCGCGACGAGACGCGACTCGTCCCCACGGACGCCGACGAGACAGTGATGGTTCCCACCGGCGACCAAAACGTTGCCGACAGCTACGACGAAGAGCCCGCCCCGGAGCCCGAAGAGGCGCCGGACGAAGTGGAGACTCAGCACGTACCGGCAGAAGAGCCCGCGGAGGCCCCGACACAGCACGTGGCCGTGGAAGAGCCCGCGAACGCTCCTACGCAGCAGGTGCCGATGGAAGAGCCCGCGACGGAGGCTGCCAAGCAGACGCCTGTGGAAGAGCCTGCGCCCGCGGAGACTGCTACTCAGCAGGCGTTTGTGGAAGAGCCTGCGCCGGCGGAGGTTGCTACTCAGCAAGCGCCGGTGGAGGAGCCGGTGGCTGAGGAGACTGTTGCTCAGCCGGTGCCGGTGCCTGAGCCGGAGGCTGTGAAGCCTGTTGCGCCGCGGGTCGCAGGTAGTGCTCCTGCCGCTGCGCCTCAGATCGGCGGTCCGCAAGGCGGTTCGCAGGACGAGGACGGCGGTGAGGCCACGCAGCCGATGCCGGTTGCCCGGCCAGAAGGGCCGAAGGCTCCGCAAGCCCAGCCGCCACAGGCCGAGGCGCCCAAGGCTTCGTTGAGCAAGGAAGAGATGGGCCAGCAGTACCGCGAGCGGATGGACCCGCCGGACGTGGACGACACCGGGGAGTTCTTCGTGGGCGCCTTCGAGAACCCGGCCGAGCAGGCCACCCAGCGGATGGAGCTTCCGGGCCAGTTCCGGAGCTGAACCACCAAGCAACCCAAAGAGAAGAGCCTCCACGAAAGTGGAGGCTCTTCGACGTTTCAGGCGACGTGCATTCGTTGATGCTGTCCCCACCGAGCATGCTCGGCGAACGCTTCGTCATAGGCATGGATCGCCATCTGGCACACGTCCCCCGCCATCTGCGCCCGCGGAGATTCAGTGCTCCAGGCAAGCATCAACCGCCGGTGGATCGGATCCCCCACCAACGGCCGGGTGGTGACATCGGACGACAACATCCGGTACGACGTGGGCGAGATCAGCGCCACGCCCTGCCCACTCGTCACAAACCCCATCAGCACCGACGTGTCCACCGAGTGATGCTCGATCCGCGGCTGGAACCCAGCCTGCTCACAAGCCCCCCGGAACAACACGTGGAATCCGCTGTCGTCCGGCGGCTCCCCGATCCACTCCTCATCGGCCAGGCTCGCCAGCTCGATCTCCCCACGATGCCGGGTCGCCACGGCCAGCGGATGATCAGCAGCCAGTACTACGTAAGCCGACTCCGACTCGACAATCGTGCAAGCCTCGACCCCGCTGGGCAACCGCAGTTCGAATCCCGGGAACTCCCGCAGCAACGCGAAGTCCAGCCGCCCACTCTCCAGCTGCTGCAACAAAACGCTGGTGGCCCACTCGACCTCGATGCTCACCTGCTCGATCTCACCGTGATCGCGCAGCCGGCTCGCGATCCCCGACATCGGCGCCGTCGGGAACCCGCCGAGCCGGACCGCGCTCGACTCCACCGCCGTCATCGCCGACACCGTCGCGGACAAATGATCCACGTCGACGAGGATCGCCCGCGCCCGATCCACGGCGTACCGGCCGAGAGCGGTCGGGGTGACGCCGGTGCGGGAGCGCTCGAACAGCTCACCGCCGAAGGCCGACTCGATCCGTTTGAGCTGCGCCGTCAGGCTCGGCTGGCTCACCTTCAGCCAGCGGGCGGCCCGGCCGACGGACCCCGCTTCTGCCACCAGGACCACCACCCGCAGGTGGCGCAGCTCGACGTTCATGCGTTGTGACCGTAGTCCACCCAGCGCGCCGGTACACAGTCGCCGCGTGTTGCGGTTTCGTCACAGCCCACTAAATTTCTGTAACGCCGGCCGGACTATCACGATAAGTCAGGACGCCTTCAGTGAGATCGCCTCTCGGTAACCGAGTTTCCGCCCGGTCTGCAGCAGCGTCCGCTCGTACAGGCGGGCTCCGAGCCGGATGATCAGCACGGTCGTCACCAGCAAGATCGCGATCGCGGCCAGCGGCTGCCACAGCGGCACGTGCTCGGTCAGCATCCGTCCCGGCATCGACATCGACGAGGCGATCGGGATGAACGAGGCAACGGTCTTCGCCTCGGCGCCGGCGAAAGCGGAGAAGAAGAACGGAATCATCAAGATCATCTGCCCGGGCAACGTCGTCGAGCCGAGATCCTCCTGCCGGGTGGCCAGCGACCCGGCGACCGCCCAGAGCCCGGCCAGCGCGACGAACCCGAGGACGAAGAAGACCACGAACCACCCCGCGACCGGCGCGATCACCTTGAGGATGTCGGCCTGATCGGTCACCATCAGCCCGATCAGCGACGCGACCGCGATCACCACGATCTGCCCCAGCGCGAGCACGGTGTTGCCGATCACCTTGCCCCACAACAGCGCCCGGATCGGGATCGCGGCGGCCAGGATCTCGACCACCCGGCTCTCCTTCTCCTGGACGACGCTCTGCGCGATCATCATCCCGAAGCTCAGCGCGGTGATGTAGAAGATCAGCGCCAGCCCGATGTTGACGAACCCGGCCACGACCTCGGGCAACGGCCCCGGATCGAGCAGCCGTTCCTGCACCTGGGTGCCGGCCCGCAGTTGCTCGGGCGTCATACCGACGCGCCCCGCGTTCGCCTCCATCCCGAGGTTGACGGCCGCTTCCCGCAGGTTGTCCTGCAGTTCGGTGTCGACGCGTTGCTTCCCGAGTACTTCGAACCCGTCCTCGCCCGGCAGCAGCGCGGCCTTCACATCGCCGTCCCGGACGAGCTTCTCGGCCGACGCGACGTCCGTAGTACGGGTGGCTTCGTAACTGTCGCCGCCCTTGACCGCGTCCGCGACGGCGACGATCCTGGCGCCGGAGTCGTCGAGGACGGCGATCTTGTCCTTGCCGCCCATCCCCGAGATCAGCGCCGGGATGATGGTCGCGGCCAGCACGACGATCAGCATGAACGCCGTCGAGCCGAGGAAGGTCCTGTCGCGGAGCTTGGTACTGATCTCGCGCTCGGCCACCAGTTGCCACGGGTGCCGCAGGGTGTCGTTGTTCATCGGGTCGCCTCCCGGAAGACGTCGCTGAGGGCCTGCCGTTCGGGCGCGAACTCCAGTACCGGCCCACGACTCATCGCCTGCTGCAGAACCTGTTGCACAAGGCCCCCATCGTCGCCGGACCCGACATCGAAGAGCGCCGCCGCGCCGGCCACGTCCCGCACCGTGATCCCCGGTACGTCGCGCAGCCACCCCGCGTCCCCACCGACGACCAGCCGGTACGTCGTAGTCGGCCCGGCAGCCAGTTCGGAAACGGGGCCGGCGGCAACCACCTTGCCGCGGGACAGCACCACGAGGTCGTCACACAGCCGCTCGACCAGCTCCAGCTGGTGACTGGAGAACAGCACCGGTACCTCCGGGGTGACCTCTTCGCGCAGCAGATCCACCATCGCGTCGACGGCCAGCGGGTCGAGGCCGCTGAACGGCTCGTCCATCACCAGCGCGATCGGCTCGTGAATCAGCGCGGCAGCGATCTGCACCCGCTGCTGGTTGCCCAGTGACAGCGTCTCCAGGGTGTCCCCCGCACGCTCGGCCAGCCCGAGCCGGGACAGCAGCTTGTCGGCCCGCTCCCCCGCCCGCGACCCGAGTCCGTGCAGCCGGCCGAAGAAGATCAGCTGCTCACGGATCTTCATCTTCGGGTACAGCCCGCGCTCCTCGGGCATGTACCCGAAGTCGCGGCGTACCTCGGCCGACAACGGCTCGCCATTCCAGGTGACCGCGCCGCCCGTGGGCGCCAGCACCCCCAGGATGATCCGCATCGTCGTCGTCTTGCCGGCCCCGTTCGCCCCGACGAACCCGGTCATCCGACCTGGCCGTACGTCGAAGCTCACGTCATCCAGCGCGAGGTGCTCACCGAACCGCCGGGTCAACCCAGCCACGCTCAGCATCCCGTTCACCGTTCCTCTACTACTCCGGCCCCCAGAACCAGGCATCCACCCGATCCGCTCCCATCACCAGGAGTAGCCACCACGCTAACCATCCACCCCGCCCAGCACGTCGCCCCGCAGTGTGATCACCCAGGTCATCCGCAGGGGGGACCGGCCAGCCCGCAGGGCTGACCCTCAGTGCTCGTCGCCTGGTACTACGAGGCCGCATTCGTAGGCGAAGACGACTGCTTGGACTCGGTCGCGGAGGCCGAGCTTCAAGAGCACCCGGGAGACGTGGGTTTTGACGGTGGCCTCGCCTACGAAGAGGGAGGTGGCGATCTCGGTGTTGGTGAGGCCTCGGGCGATGAGGCCTAGGACCTCGCGTTCGCGTTCGGTGAGGTCGGCAACGAGGTCTGGGCGGTAGACGCGTTCACCGCCGCCGGTGAAGCGTTTGATGACCCGGCGGGTGACCTCGGGGGCCAGCAGGGCGTGGCCGGAGTGGACTACCTGGATGGCTTCGACGAGGTCTTCGGGGGCGGTGTTCTTCAGGAGGAAGCCGCTGGCGCCTGCGCCTAGCGACTCGAAGAGGTAGTCGTCGCGGTCGAAGGTGGTCAGGATGATCACCTTGCCGGCGTCGGCGGTGACGATCCGCTGGGTCGCGGCGATGCCGTCGAGGCCGGGCATCTGGACGTCCATCAGGACGACGTCGGGGCGCAGCTCCAAGGCCAGCTCGACCGCCTTCTCGCCGTCGGAGGCCTCCCCGACCACCTGGATGTCGGGCTCGACGGACAGGATCATCCGGAAGCCCGCCCGGACCAGGTCCTGGTCGTCGACGAGCAGGACGCGCATCGGCGTACCGGCCTCACTCATGCTTGTGGTTCTCCCTCAGGGATCGTCGGGTTCAGCGGGATCCGGGCGCGGACGCGGAAGCCGCCGACCGGACGGGGACCGATCTCGCTCTCGCCGCCGAGCAGGCTGACCCTCTCACGGATGCCGACATGGCCGAGCCGGCTGCCGACCGGCGCGTGCTTCGGGCGGCCGTCGTCGATCACTTCGACCTCGACCGCCGTGTCGGCGAGATAGCGCAACGTGACGTGCGCGCTCCGGGCCGTCGAGTGCCGGCGAACGTTCGTCAGGGCCTCCTGCGCGATCCGGTAGACCGATACCGAGACGGTCTCCGGCAGCGTCACCGGCTGGCCGATCTGATGGAACCCGACCGACAACCCCTCCCCGTTCGCCGTCGACACCAGCGCCGGCAACCGATCAGCACCGGCCTGCGGAGCCTTCCCCGCCGGTACGCCGAGGTCGTCGTCCAGGTCCGGATCAGCGGCGCGCAGCATCCCCAGCAGCTGGCGCATCTCGTTGACCGCGGTGCGGCTGGAGTTCTCGATCACGCTCAACGCGTTCTTGGCCGCCTCCGGATCGGAGTCCATCACCCGACGGGCGCCACCGGCCTGTACGCCGATGCTGCTGATGTGGTGCGCGACCACATCGTGCAGCTCCCGCGAGATCCGCAGCCGCTCGTCGATCACCGCCCGGCGCGCGTTCGCCTGCTGCTGGGTGGCCAGTTCCTCGGCCTGCTGCTCCAGCTCATGCCGCTGCCGGGCGACGCCCCACGCGGTCCGGCCCCAGAAGTACGCGCCGAAGAAGTAAAGGACGTTCAGCGCGAAGTTCAGCAGGACGAAGGACACGTACGGCGAGAGCATCCCGCCGCCCGGGCCCTTGATCGAGTCGTTGTTCAGCGCCTTGACGAAGCCCCAGCCGAGCCAGCCGAACATGCCGACGAAGACGACGACCATCGTCAGCTTCATCCGGCGCCGGTCCCGGGCCCACGCGACGGCCGCGTAGATCGCCATGAACTGGGTCGCCTGGGTGACCAGGTTGCCGACGAAGGCGAACGTGTTCCACTCGCCGTTGACAAAGAACAGCACCGAGACGACGACCAGCACCGACAGTGGGTAGCGCCGGCGCAGGCAGAGCGGCAACGCGACGGCCGCGCTCAGGACGTACGCCCCGACTCCCCCGAAGCCCATGTCGACCGGGATGCCGGAGGTACTGCGGGCCAGATCGGTCCCGATGACAGCGGCCAGGGCCATCCCGACCCCGAGGAACACGTCCTGCCGCAGCTGACGCCGGGTGGGACCGGGGCGCTGCCACTCGGTGGTATTCGTCACAGCCGGCGCAGCGGTCGGCAGCGGCTCGGCGGGCCGCGACGTCTCCGCCGTGGCGGAGCGCAGTACCGGCTGCTGCGGCTGCGAGGTGGACATGGTTGCCCAGCCTACGGGTGGGGCCGCCGGGCGTGTCGGAGCGCCGCGTACTCTGGTGGGCGTGACGATCGCCCCAGAAGGACGGAAGCTGCTCAGGCTCGAAGTGCGCAACGCGGAGACCCCGATCGAGCGCAAACCCGAGTGGATCAAGACGCGCGCCAAGATGGGCCCGGAGTACCAGAAGCTGCAGAAACTGGTGAAGTCCGAAGAGCTCCACACGGTCTGCCAGGAAGCCGGCTGCCCGAACATCTTCGAGTGTTGGGAAGACCGCGAAGCGACCTTCCTGATCGGTGGCGACCAGTGCACCCGGCGCTGCGACTTCTGCCAGATCGACACCGGCAAGCCGCTGGACCTGGACCGCGACGAGCCGCGCCGGGTCGCCGAGTCCGTCGTGAAGATGGGCCTGCGCTACGCGACCGTGACCGGTGTCGCCCGCGACGACCTGCCCGACGGCGGCGCCTGGCTGTACGCCGAGACCATCCGCCAGATCCACGCGCTCAACCCCGGGACCGGCGTCGAGATGCTCGCGCCGGACTTCAACGCCGTACCGGAGCAGCTGGCCGAGGTGTTCTCGTCCCGTCCGGAGGTGTTCGCGCACAACGTCGAGACGGTGCCGCGGATCTTCCGCCGGATCCGGCCGGGCTTCCGCTACGAGCGGTCGCTCGACGTGATCACCCAGGCCCGCGACTACGGTCTCGTCACCAAGTCCAACCTGATCCTCGGCATGGGCGAGACCCGCGAGGAGGTCAGCCAGGCGCTGACCGACCTGCACGACGCCGGCTGCGAGATCATCACCATCACGCAGTACCTGCGCCCCTCGGTGCGGCACCACCCGGTCGAGCGCTGGGTCCGCCCGGAGGAGTTCGTCGAGATGCAGGAGGAGGCCGAGGAGATCGGCTTCGCCGGAGTCATGTCGGGTCCGCTCGTGCGTTCGTCGTACCGGGCCGGTCGGCTGTACCGTCAGGCTGTGGAGTCGCGGATGACCTCCGCCACCCAGGATGCTTAGAACCGACCGCAGAAACCACGGACAAAGGTAGAGATGGCCAAGAACGACGCGC
Source organism: Kribbella ginsengisoli (assembly GCF_039537185.1). Classification (NCBI taxonomy): domain Bacteria; kingdom Bacillati; phylum Actinomycetota; class Actinomycetes; order Propionibacteriales; family Kribbellaceae; genus Kribbella; species Kribbella ginsengisoli. Next base: position 153,921 of record NZ_BAABAA010000014.1, read on the forward strand.
CAGAAGAGAAGACCGGCCGGCTCAAGCAGATCCGGTCGGCGTACCAGCTGACGAAGAAGTCCGACCCACGGATCGGGCTGATCCTGGCCGGGATCTTCCTGGCCGTGGTCGCGGTGTTCGTGGTGGTCGGCATCCTGGTCGGCCCGCTGCTGGTCTGGATCCCGCTGGGCGTCGCGCTCGGCTTCCTGGCCGCCACCATCATCTTCGGCCGCCGGGTCGAGAAGGCGGCGTACAGCCAGATCGAGGGCCAGGCCGGCGCGGCCGCCTCGGCGCTGCAGACGCTGCGCCGCGGCTGGAACGTGACACCGGCCGTCGCGGTCACCAAGAACGCCGACATCGTGCACCGGGTGGTCGGCCGGCCCGGCATCGTGCTGGTCGGCGAGGGCCAGGCCAGCCGGGTGAAGAACCTGCTCGCCGCCGAGGGCAAGAAGCACCAGCGGGTGGCCGGCGGCGCGCCGGTGACCCAGATCATCGCCGGCAAGGGCGAGGGCGAGATCGACATCCGCAAGCTGACCAAGCACGTGATGAAGCTCCCGCAGGCGCTGCAACCGTCCGAGATCACCGATCTGCTCCAGCGGCTGAAGGCGCTCGACGCCGTCCGGCCGCAGGTGCCGATGCCCAAGGGCCCGCTGCCGACAAGCATGAAGGGCGCCCGGCAGGCGATGAAGGGCCGCTGACCGTAACGCAACAGGCCCCACCGCCGTTTTCCCTGCGTGAGGACTTTCTTGTGCCTCGTGTCGCGCCCTGAGGTCGGTCACCGGCCTTAGGGTGCGACCAGGGACGGGATGAGAAACCAGGGGTAGAGCTGATGACCGATCTGTACACCGCTGTGCACGAGCCGGCGGTGGAGACGTGGCCGTCCCTGGCGGCCCCGCGCTCCAATCCGGTACGCCGGGCCGGCGCGCACGCCGCCTTGCGCTTCATCGCGCGGGACCTGCCGGCCACCATCACGCTCGACAACCGCAGCTACGGCCTCGGTGGCCCGGCGATGCGGGTGCACCGTACGGGCCCGTTCCTGGACCGGCTCGGTCACGACGCGGGCTCCGGTTTCGGCGAGGCGTATCTGGCCGGCGACTGGGACCCGGAGCCGGGCACCGATCTGGCCGATCTGCTGCTGCCGTTCGCGCAGCGGTTCAGCTCCGAGCAGGACCGCCACCTGCTGCCGAAGTGGGCGCAGTCGCTGCGCTGGCTGGTGACGCGCTCGCAGCCGTCCGACCAGGAGAACGACCGGGCCGGCGCGCGGGAGAACATCAGCCGCCACTACGACCTGAGCAACGCGATGTTCAGCGAGTTCCTCGATCCGTCGCTGACGTACTCCGCGGCGCTGTTCGATCAGCAACCCGAGTCGGACCTGGCGACGGCGTCGTACGACGAACTGTCCAACGCCCAGCTCCGCAAGCTCGACGCGATCCTCGACGCGGCCGGCGTGGTCTCGGGATCGCGGGTGCTCGACATCGGCTGCGGCTGGGCGAGCCTGGCGATCCGCGCGGCCCAGCGCGGCGCCTGGGTGACGGCCATCACGATCGCCTCGCAGCAGGCGCTGCTCGCCCAGCGCCGGATCGCCGACGCCGGGGTGAGCGACCGGGTCCAGGTCGCGTTGCGTGACTACCGCGACCAGATCGGGGTCTTCGACGCGGTCCTGAGCGTGGAGATGATCGAGGCGGTCGGCGAGAAGTACTGGCCGGTGTACTTCGACGCGATCGAGCGGCGGCTCGCGCCGGGCGGCAAGGCCGTCATCCAGGCGATCGTGATGCCGCACGACCGGATGCTCGCCACCCGCAACACCTTCACCTGGGTGCAGAAGTACATCTTCCCCGGCGGCCTGATCCCGTCCGTCGACGTGATCGAGCAGGTGACCGCCCAGCACACCGGCCTGCAGGCCGAGGTGCTGCGGCACATGGGCATGGACTATGCCCGCACCCTCCGGATCTGGCGCAACCGCTTCATCGAGCACTGGCCGGCCATCGCCGACCTCGGCTTCGACGCGACCTTCCGCCGGATGTGGGAGTTCTACCTCGCGTACTCCGAGGCGGGCTTCCGGGCCGGCTACCTCGACGACGTACAGATCCTGTTGACCAAGCGGTTCGGCTAGTGCGCCGTGTCGGAAGTTGCGTTAGCGATAGCGGTGGTCAGGTGCGTGCCTCGCGGTGGCGCAGGGAAGGCCTCGATGTTCTTCCATCGTGGTCTTTCCTGCGCTGCCGCGAGGTGCGTGCCTGGGCGCCGGTAGCGCAACGGAACTTCTGACACGGCGCACTAGCGCCGGACGACGATCGTGCCGGCGGCCAGGTCGTGCAGGCCGCGGTGGTCCTTGTCGAAGACGACGGCCGGAAGTACCAGGCAGAGCAGGAGAGTGCGGATCGCGCCGCCCAGGAGGCCTACCTGGGCGGCGTAGCCCTCGCCGCCCGGCTTGGTACGGATCACTCGCAGGCCGAGCAGGCGGTGGCCGATGGTCGAGCCGGCCAGGCCGACCAGGATCGCTGACATGGCGAAGAAGATCACCAGCTGGGCGGTGTTGAAGTCGTTGCCACCGGCCCAGATGGGTTTGCCGACCACCGCGGAGGCGATCAGGCCGGCCACCAGCCAGTCGGCGAACAGGGCGGCGAGGCGGCGGCCCCAGCCCGCGACGGAGCCCTGACCGGCCTCCGGCAGGCCCAGCCGGTTGCCCGGATATCGGAAATCTCCGGTGGGTCCTGCCCCGGATTGCGCAGATGATGCCATGATGACCAGGCTAGTGCGGCGGTTGAGGATCTCACTCCCCGCCCGCCCCCTACCAGTGGGTCAGCGCGGACACGCTGGGCGTAACATCCGCGAAACACTGGGGTCACGACCGAGTAATCGGCAGGGCCTACGTTCAGATGAATCTCTGAGCCACCCCGAGGAGTATGTATGTTTTCCAGCGCTGAGGAGCTGCTCGCCTACGTCAAGGACGAGGGCGTCGTGTTCATCGATGTCCGGTTCTGTGACCTGCCGGGCATCATGCAGCACTTCACCGTCCCGGTCGGGTCCTTCGGTCCGGAGGTCTTCGAAGACGGCCTCCAGTTCGACGGTTCGTCGATCCGGGGCTTCCAGCAGATCCACGAGTCGGACATGTCCCTGCTGCCCGACCCGACGACGGCGTATCTCGACCCGTTCCGTGCGGACAAGACGCTCATCATCAACTTCTTCGTCCACGACCCGCTGACGGGTGAGGCCTACAGCCGCGACCCGCGCAACATCGCCCGCAAGGCGCAGGAGTACCTGAAGTCGACCGGCATCGCCGACACCGCCTTCTTCGCGCCCGAGGCCGAGTTCTACGTCTTCGACGACGTGCGGTTCGAGACCAAGCAGAACGAGAGCTACTACCACATCGACTCCGTCGCCGGCGCCTGGAACACCGGCCGGGTCGAGGAGGGTGGCAACCGCGGCTACAAGGTCCGGTACAAGGGTGGGTACTTCCCCGCGCCGCCGGTCGACCACTTCGCCGACCTGCGCAACGACATCACCAAGCACCTCGAGACCAGCGGGCTGACCGTCGAGCGCGCCCACCACGAGGTCGGCACCGCGGGCCAGGCGGAGATCAACTACCGCTTCGACACGCTGCTCACCGCGGCCGACGACCTGATGAAGTTCAAGTACATCGTCAAGAACACCGCCTGGGAGGCCGGCAAGACCGCGACCTTCATGCCGAAGCCGATCTTCGGCGACAACGGCTCGGGCATGCACTGCCACCAGTCGCTGTGGAGCAACGGCGACCCGCTGTTCTACGACGAGTCCGGCTACGGCGGCCTGTCCGACGTCGCCCGCTGGTACATCGGCGGCATCCTCAAGCACGCGCCGTCGCTGCTGGCCTTCACCAACCCGACGGTGAACTCGTACCACCGCCTGGTGCCGGGCTTCGAGGCGCCGGTCAACCTGGTCTACTCGCAGCGCAACCGTTCGGCCTGCATCCGGATCCCGATCACCGGGTCCAACCCGAAGGCCAAGCGGATCGAGTTCCGCTGCCCCGACCCGTCGTCCAACCCGTACCTGGCCTTCTCGGCCCAGCTGCTGGCCGGTATCGACGGCATCCGCAACAAGATCGAGCCCGCGGACCCGATCGACAAGGACCTGTACGAGCTGCCGCCGGAGGAGCACTCCTCGGTCGCGCAGGTCCCCACCTCGCTGCCGGCCGTGATCGACTCGCTCGAGGCCGACCACGAGTTCCTGCTCGAGGGTGACGTCTTCACCGGCGACCTGATCGAGACCTGGATCGACTTCAAGCGCGAGAACGAGATCGCCCCGATCGCGCTCCGCCCCCACCCGCACGAGTTCGAGCTGTACTACGACGTCTGAGTTCCACCTGATCGACGCTCCGAGCCCACCCGCATCGCGCGGGTGGGCTCGTTGCGTTCTCAGGCCCTGAGACGGCTAAGGGGAGTAAGTTCAGTGAAATAGTCTTGTTTGTATGAGCCTCGAGACGTTGTGGTACATCCCGAATCAGGTGGAGCCCGGGCATCGTGGGGACGATGCGGTGCAGGATCACAACAGTCTGGATCGGCTGACTGAGTTGGCTGAGCTGACTGAGCGGCACGGGTGGGGCGGGGCGTTGCTGGGGACCGGGTGGGGGCGGCCGGATACGTTGACGGTTGCTACTGCGTTGGCGGCTCGGACGTCTACTTTCCAGCCGCTGGTGGCGATTCGGCCGGGGTACTGGCAGCCGGCGCATTTCGCGTCGGCGTCGTCGACGCTGGATGAGTTGTCGGGTGGGCGGCTGCTGGTCAACATCGTGTCGGGGCAGGACAATCTGGCGGCGTACGGGGACAGCGAGGGTGATCAGGCACAGCGCTACGGGCGTACTCGCGAGTTCTTGCAGCTGGTTCGGCGGCTGTGGACGGAGGAGGACGTCACCTTCGCGGGTGAGTACTTCTCGGTCACGGGATCGACGGTCGCCACCAGGCCGGTCGCTCGCGAGGGCCGGCCGCATCCTCGGCTGTACTTCGGTGGCGCATCGCCCGCCGCCGAACGCGTCGCGGCGACCGATGCCGACGTACAGCTCTTCTGGGGTGAGCCGTTGGACGGAATCGCCGAGCGGATCGACCGGCTGAAGGGGCTGACCGCCGAGCTGGGCCGGGAGCACGCGCCGCTCGAATTCGGTCTGCGTATCACCACCCTGGTCCGCGACACCACCGACCAGGCGTGGGCCGATGCCGAGGCCAAGGTCGCCAAGATGGCCGAGTCCAGCACCTATCGCGATGAGCGCCGCTTCAAGGCAGTAGGCCAGCAACGCCTCCTCGAGCTGGCGGACCGCGGCGAGGTGCTCGACGACATCCTCTACACGGCCCCCGGCAGGTACGGCGGCGGTGGCGCCGGTACGACGTGGCTCGTCGGCTCCGCCCAGGACGTCGCCAAGGCGCTCCGCAAGTACCAGGACCTCGGCATCACGCACTTCATCCTCAGCGACACGCCCTACCGCGAGGAGATCATCCGGATCGGCGACCAATTGCTTCCACTGCTGTCGAATTGATGCTCGGCGTAAGCCCCACTTGTGATCTCCTAACCGGGTGCTCCTGACAGTACTGCGAACGCTGGGCGGCGGTCCGTACGCCGAAGTCGGCCGGCCGACTGTTTCCGCGAGCAGCCCGGACGGCGAGCGGGTCGCCATCGCCGGCGAACTCGGTTCGCTCTACTGGCCAGGCGACGCGACCCTCACCGGCACACGCGGTCACCGTCTCGGCGTCTACCGCGACGGCTCCTGCGAGTGGTTGGTGCAGCCCAGGTGGCCGGTCCGATCGCTGGCGTTCCATCCCGGACTCCCGTTGCTCGCGATCGGCATCGGCAGCTACGACGGCGGCTTCTCCTTCGAAGGCGACCTGCTCCTGCTCGACCTCGGCACCGGGAAGGTGATCGAGGCGCTCGGTCGCAACGGCCGCGAAATCCGGCAGGTCGGGTGGGCCGACACCCACACCCTGCGCGTGCTGGTCGCGCCACTCGACGATGACGAGCTCGACGAGAAGGCGCACACGCATTCGTATCCGATGGAGATCACCGGCGACGACTGGACGGCGTGGCCGCGGATCGAGTTGCCGCACACGGCCGACTCGATGGTCGAGTACCCGACGCCTCCCCTCGACCAGACGCTGACCGAGTTCGAGTGGAGCGGCAGGACTCACGTCTGGGCGGTCGAGTGTCTGGACGACGGGCGGGTGCTGGCCGCGCTCGAGAGCCGGGAGCTCGAGTGCTGGGGCGTCGACGGTGAGCTGGAGTGGGAGATCGCCGAGGGGTCCAGCGGGCGGCAGATTGCGGTGTCCGCGGACGGGCTGACCGCTTGGGTGAACTCCGAATGGCCGGACGACTTCGGCACCTCCAGGGATCTGGTGCTGCTCGCCACCGGACAGATCATCGAGGAGGTCGAGTTCGACGGCGCGACGACGATGACGAGTTCGCTCGGCTGGATCGCACTGCGCGGTACCGCGCCGAAGCCGGGCCGGCTGACCCTGGTCGACGCGTTCGGAGATGTTGCCGAGGGCCCCGAACTGACCGGGTTCGACCCGGCCAACCATCCGTTCGCGATCCGCCGCGCCACCGAACTCCTTTTCCTGCAAGGCGATGAGGACAAGCCCTGGCGCAACAAGTGGGTCGTCGCTGTCGATCCCTACGCCTTGACGGTCCGCCGTCTGTTCCCGCTCGACTGGCAAGGATCACGACAGCTCTTCGGTGGTCCGGGCGTCATGCTCGAAGACGACCTCGTCCACGCCGGCACGGTCTACGACAGCAGCGGACTCCAGCCCGGTGGGTCGTTCGTCGTACGCCGGGCGCTCGCCGACGGTTCGGCGTACTGGGTGTTCACGACCGACTCCCCCGCCACCGCGATCGGCGAACTCAACGGCGTCCTGTACGTCGGCTACGCCAACGGCGACCTGGTCGCCCTCGACGCAGCCCTCGGCAACGTCCGCTGGCGCACCCGCTTCACCCTCGACGGCCAACCCGCGATACCACTGAGCCTCGCCACCGCAGCACCAAATCGATTGGTTATCGGCACCACCGACGGCCGGATTGCGGACTGCCGGGTCAGACGCTGACCGATCGGGCAATGGTGCTCGACTGGGTGGGCGATTGATGGGTAGGTTCCCTGAGGGTTTGAAGCCGGAGTACGGTGGATATCACCGAAAGTAGGGGAACCGCCACTCCCTGTCGCCGGAGGGGTGGGACTCGCACCGCCACATGCTGTAAGGAGTCCCGATGGTCGACTACCTCCCACGTTCTGCGTGGGGTGCCCGAGCGCCCAAACCAGGGCCCGGCAACCTGCTCGCCTCGCGGGTGCGGGGCGTCGCGATCCACTGGCCAGGGACCGGTACTACGACGCCCATCCACAGTCAGGCCTCGGTCGCGTCCGCGTTGCGCGGCTGGCAGGCGTTCCACATGGACGATCGCGGCTGGTCCGACATCGCATACCAGGTCGCCGTCGATCAATCCGGCCGGGCCTGGACGTTGCGCGGTCTGCGCGAACAGTCCGGCGCCAACGGCGACGTCGCCGTCAACCAGCAGTACGGCGCGATCCTGCTGGTGCTCGTCACCGGCGAGCAGCCGACGGCCGCGATGAAGGCGACCACGCGCGCCGTCGTCGCCGACTTCCGCCGGCTCTACCCCCGCGGTACGACGATCGTGCCGCACTCCGCGATCCGCCCCGACCCGACCGACTGCCCAGGACCGGCCGCACGCGCCGCCATCACCCGTGGGGACTTCAACCCCGACGGCTCATCGGAGGACGAGATGACTCCCGCCCAGATGCAGGAACTGAAGAACTTCATCGAGGCCCGCACCCAGGCCTACGCGCTCTGGGTGCAGAAGCAACTGTCCCGCCAGGTCGAGGAGGTGGGCAAGAAGTACGCCCTCGACATCAAGAACTTCGAGCGGCAGACCGACGGCCCCGACGCCGCCCGGGCCGCTGCCGCCGTCTGGGCCACCCAGCCCAAACCCACCGACAACCCCACCGGCCCCTCGGACCCGAAGGACCCCACCGATCCCACCGACCCGGTCGACCCGACGGACCCCACCGACCCGGTCGACCCGGCGGACCCCAGCGACCCGACGGACCCCGCCGACCCGAACGATCCGGGCGGCCCCAAGGACCCGACCGAGCCCGAGGACCCGAAGGACTCGGCCGGGCTCGTGCTCGACCCGTTCCCCCCGTTGCCGCCCCCTACGCCGGCCACCCCCACTCCGGAGAACTGACCGGCAACCCACCACCTGACCGTCAAACCCACCACTTGACCGGCGCACCCACCACTTGGTGTTCAAGCCCACCACTGGTGGGCTTGAACACCTTGGCGTGGCCTTGAACACCAACGGGCGACCTTGAACAAGCTATTTCGTGTTCAAGGTCGCCCTTTCGTGTTCAAGGTCGCCCTTCGGTGTTCAAGGTTGCCCTTCGGTGTTCACGGTCGCCCTTAGGTGTTCACGGTCGCCCTTCGGTGGTCGCGGTCGCCGGTTCTGTACCGGGAGCGGTTCCGGATCTCGGGGTTACTTAGGCTGACTCTTGAATTAAGTAGGGAAGTTAGCTTTCCTTAGGGAGCGCAGCGTTTGAATGCGCATTCCCGCCCCCCGAAAACTGCATCAGGAGAGTCGATGACTCCAGGAGACGCCCCACTCCGCCTTCCCCCGCGAACCCGCCGGTTCGCCGCGATCGCCGCGGCTCTGGTGGCCGCGGTAGTCGCAACAGGTCTGACCGTTGCCAACTCCAACGACGCCAGCGCCGCCATCTCGCCGACCGGCTGGAACACGGTCGTCAGCAAGAACAGCAGCAAGTGCGTCGACGCCCGGGCAGCCGCCACCGCCAACGGCACGGCGGTGCAGCAGCAGGCCTGCAACAGCAGCACCGCCCAGCAGTGGCAGTTCCAGCCGACGACCAACGAGTACGTCCGGGTCAACGCGCTCAACAACGCGGCCCAGGCGCTCGACGTCACCAACGTCTCCACCGCGGACAGCGCGCCGATCCAGCTGTGGTCGTACAGCAACGGACTCAACCAGCAGTGGCTACCCGTCGAGGAATCGGACGGCGCGTACCACCTCGTCAACCGCAACAGCGGCAAGTGCCTCGACGTACCGGGCGCTTCGACCGCTGACGGACTCCAGCTGCAGCAGTACACCTGCAACGGGACCGCTGCCCAATCGTTCAGGATCAACCCCGTGGACGGCACTCCCCCGACCGACCCGCCCGCGGGTCAGCCCGACTTCGGCCCGAACGTGTCGGTCTTCGACCCGTCGATGTCGCAGAGCAGCATCCAGAACAAGCTCAACTCGGTCTTCAGCCAGCAGGAGCAGAACCAGTTCGGCGAGCAGCGGGTCGCGCTGCTGTTCAAGCCCGGCACGTACAACGTGAGCGCCAACGTCGGCTTCTACACCCAGGTCGCCGGTCTCGGCCTGACGCCGGACAGCGTCAACATCAACGGCGCGGTGCACGTCGAGGCCGACTGGTTCCCGCCGCAGAACGCGACCCAGAACTTCTGGCGCGGCGCCGAGGGCCTGACCATCACCCCGCCCGGTGGGCTCGACCGCTGGGCCGTTTCGCAGGCAGCGTCGTACCGGCGTAACCACCTCAAGGGCAACCTCGCGCTGGACGACGGCGGCTGGGCCAGCGGCGGCTTCATGGCCGACACGCTGGTCGACGGGCAGGTCCGTTCCGGCAGCCAGCAGCAGTGGATCTCCCGGAACACCAACTGGGGCAGCTGGACCGGGCAGAACTGGAACATGGTCTTCGTCGGCGCGCAGAACGCACCGGCCGGCACCTTCCCGGACCCGCCGTACACCAAGGTCGCGCAGACCCCGGTGGTCCGCGAGAAGCCGTACCTGTACGTCGATGCCGCGGGCAACTACCAGGTCTTCGTCCCGGCGCTGAAGTCGAACTCGGCCGGACCCGGCTGGGTCGGCGGCAACCCCGCCGGTCAGTCGCTGCCGATCAGCCAGTTCTACATCGCCAAGCAGGGCGACTCCGCGGCGACGATCAACGCGCAGCTCGCGGCCGGCAAGGATCTCCTGTTCACGCCGGGCGTCTACCGGCTCAGTGACACCCTGCGGATCAACCGCGCCAACACCGTCGTCCTCGGCCTCGGCCTGGCGACGCTGATGCCGACCAGCGGGACGCAGTCGATCACCATCGCCGATGTCGACGGCGTGAAGGTCGCCGGCCTGCTGATCGACGCGGCGCCGACCAACTCGCCGTTGCTGATGGAGATCGGCCCGGCCGGGTCGTCGGCGAACCACTCGGCGAACCCGACCTCGCTGCACGACGTGTACTTCCGGATCGGCGGCGCGGCCGTCGGCAAGGCGACCGAGACGCTGCGGATCAACAGCAACAACGTGATCATCGACCACACCTGGCTGTGGCGCGGTGACCACACGTACGGCGTCGGCTGGAACTCGAACACCGCGGCGACCGGGTTGGTCGTCAACGGCAACGACGTGACGGCGTACGGGTTGTTCGTCGAGCACTACCAGAAGTACCAGACGATCTGGAACGGGAACGGGGGCCGGACGTACTTCTACCAGAACGAGATGCCGTACGACCCGCCGAACCAGGCCGCCTGGATGAACGGCTCGACCCGCGGCTACGCGGCGTACAAGGTGGCCGACTCGGTCACCACCCACGAGGCGTGGGGCCTGGGCAGCTACTGCGTCTTCAACGACGACCCGAGCATCGTGGCCGACCGGGCCTTCGAAGTCCCGAACAAACCCGGCGTCAAGTTCCACTCGATGGTGACCGTCTCGCTCGGCGGCAAGGGCACCATCTCCCACGTCATCAACAACACCGGCGGCCCCTCCAACTCCGCCAACAACAAGGCGCAGGTAACCAGCTACCCCTGACGCCCGACCGGACTAGGGTCCGGCCGCGATCTGCCCCGCGGCCGGCCCCTACCACTCAACGCCCTGCAGCTGTCAGGGGCGGCAGGGCGTTGAGTGTCGGCCCCACCTGCTTGGCTGGTGCCGTGGAGATCACCGAACTGTCAGACCGCCTGGAGAAGTTGTCAGCCCGCTACGCCGAGCACGTCGGCTTCGACCGAACCGGCGACTGGTTCCTGCTGAAACTCCAGGAAGAAGTCGGCGAGCTGACCCAGGCCTACCTGCAGGTCACCGGCCGAGCCCGCACCAAGGGCAGCTCGCCCGACGAGATCCGCGACGCCTTCCAGCTGGAGTTCGCCGATGTGTTCTGCCAGCTACTCCTGCTGGCCCGCCACTGCGATGTCGACGTACCGGCTGCGATCGAGCGTAAGTGGCTCTCGCACGAGTGAGCTGACAGGGTTGCGGGCATGGAGATCACTGCCGGTTTTTTCGCCCTCGGCGGCGTCGCTCTGACCGCTCTGCTCGGCGAGCTTCGCGGGTGGCGCGAGACTCGGGTCAAGCAGACGACCGAGCTGAACACCTTGCGGCGCGAGACCTATATCCGCGCTCTGCACGATGTGGAGGCGGTGTCGGCCAGCCTCGGGCTGTGGTCCGGGACGGTGCCGGGGCCCGAGGAGGTCGAGACGGTCAGCGCGGCGCCGTTCTTCGCCGCGCTGACCAAGGCCTACGAGTCGCTCAACGAGGTACGGCTGCTGGGTGGGGATCAGCGGCCGGCGCTGGCGATGATGGACGTACTGCGGACCTTTCGCAATCAGGTCGAGTCGGGCGAGCGCGAAGTACCCAGCGCCGGCGTCCAGCGCAATGCCATGCTCGTCGCCTTCCGCAACGACCTCGGCCTCAGCTAGCCGCTCGGCCGCGGCGGGGTTGGGCGTTTCTGAAGAGCATGGAGATGGTTGCGGTTTGGGTGACGAAGATGATGGTCCAGCCGGTCCATGCCAGCCAGGAGGGCATGTCGTTCGGGATGAAGTGCTCCAGCAGGAAACCGATGAAGGCGTAGCCGAAGGGCCAGATGAGGGTGCCCAGGCACTTCTCGTTACGGGTCCAGCGGTCGGAGGTCCAGAGCAGCACGACCCCGATCACCCAACCGAACAGGAAGACGAGGCCGCCGAGGGCCAGCAGCAGCAACGCCGTCGCGTCGCGGCGGCGCAGGCGCGGCTCGTCGACCAGGACCAGGCCGTCGGTGGCGGCCAGGACTATTTCTTCCGGGGTGCCGAGCCGGGCGAGCATGTCGCGGATCTCGGGCTCGGTGACGGCACCCTCGGCGCGGGCCTCGGCGATGTGAGCGGTGACCTCGGCGATCAGGTCGGTACGCCGTGCCTCCGGCAGCGGCTCGGCCTCTTCGGTCAACCGGCGCAGGTAGTCGTCCACCAAGCGGTCCGCGTCGTTCTGCACGTTCATCCCTGTCTCCCTCGCCCCAGTACGGTGTCGACCGAGTTCCGGAACCGCTCCCAGTCGGCGGCGAACGCAGCCAGCGCCAACCGCCCTTCACCAGTGCTCTTGTAGTACCGCCGCGGCGGCCCGGACCCCGACTCACGCCAGGTGGTCTCCACCAGCCCCTCCCGCCGCAATCGCGCCAGCAGCGGGTAGATGGTCCCTTCGGTGGTGACCAGCCCGTCGACCTCGCCGAGCTCCTTGACCAGCTCGAACCCGTAGCGCTCCTCCCCCTGCAGCAACGCGAGCACGCAGAACTCGAGCGTCCCGCGGCGCAGCTGGGTGAAGACCTTCTCCGCTACCATGCGATACAAGGTACCTGCGTACGCCAGTAACCGCAAAGCGCGGCCGGCGCTCAGTTCTGTTTCGGGGGGATCGCGAAGAGCAGCATGAGAATGATCGCCGGGACGACGATGATCCAGGTGCTGCTGAGCCCGAGCAGCACGGGCGCCAGGCAGATCAGCAGCAAATCGAAGCCGCGCATCGGGGTGGAGAAGAGCCCGGGCGGAATGGCACCCATCGGCGAAGCGACCAGAGGTCCGCTGTACGACGGCGGCCGGGCCGACGCCTGGCGAACCGCACCCGTGAGCATCCCGGCCGCAACAGCAAACGCCACCGCAGGACTCCCCAACGCAGGCTCAGCCAGCGCAGCCCACACCACCGCAAACCCACCCGGTACGAACGCCATGATCACCCGCAACTCGCGCAACTCGAACCCGAGCGCCCGTACCAGCCCAGCGGACCGGCATACCGACCGCAGCCCGTCCATCAACGGCCGCACCGCCCCAAAGCCGGCCAGCCCCGCAGCAATCGGCACCAGTACGTCGTACCCGGTACCGGCGACCGCATAAGGCACCACCAGCAAAGCAAAGGCGATCACCAGCCGCCGCGGCCACCGCAGTACCCGCAGGAACTCCCGGTGGATCATGGCGACCGCATTGGCCCCGCGCCCACGCCGGGACTTCAGCCGCCCCTTCAACCGCCAGTGCCGCCCAGCAACCACATCAGCCAGCAAGCTGACATCCAACGTGATCGCAGCGCCGGCAAGCCCAGCCAGCAGGTCTCCCCCGGCAATCACCGTCTGGCGACTAAGTCGCCCCAGCGTCCGCCCAGCAAGAACCACCAGCACCACCGCGACAACCAGTGCCAACGCGCCGATCACCAGCAGCCGCGCGTCCAATGCTGCGGACGAAGACACCTCGTCCGGGCTCAGCACCCCAAGGCCCAGAGTCGGCTGACCTCCAGCCGTTGGCTCTTTGCGGAGCGCCAGCAGGAGCGCAGGGACAGCAGCAACAACTAGTAGCCCGTCGGCGATCCAGATGGCCCAGCGAGAGCGCTTGGCCGTCTGCTGTGCCCAGACCGTCGCGCAGGTCGTGAAGAGCAGCAGCACCGTCGTCAACACGGCTGCCTCACCCACGGTCGACCAGGCAGCGCCGAAGAGCGCCCACCCGATCACCGCCGCCCCAGCGCCAACAACGGCGGCCACCACAACCACCAGCCGGTACGACGGCCGCAGCAGCGCCCCACGGTCGACAGGTGTCGCCAGCATCCAGAACCCGGTCGCCCGGGATGCCGACACCGGCCCAATGCTCAACAGCACCCGCAGCATCGTCGACACCAGCAACGGCACCAGGATGTAAGGCACGGTGTCGAGCAACCAGGAGCAGGATCCCGACGTACAGGCTGCTGACTTGTCGTTGAGGTTGACCAGGACGTTGCCGCCGGTCGCGCCGAGCATGGCGACGGCGAAGACGATCACGTAGATGTCCTCGAGCTGCTGCCAGACCGTACGGTCCGCCTTGCCCCGGCGGACCTTCCGCATCCACTTGCGCAGCGACCGCGACGACGGGATCGCGCCGAAGTCGGCGGGGTCGAAGACGACCGGGCCGTCCGCCGTGCTCATGCGAGCGGGGTGAGCGTGACGGTCTCGTCGGCGACGGCGGCCACCAGCGCCGCGTCGTGACTGGCGAACAGGATCGACGTACCGCGCTTCTTCTCCGCGAGCAGCATCTCCCCCAGCCAGGCAACGCCCGCCGAGTCCAGCCGCGCCTCCGGCTCGTCGAGCACCAGCAGCTTGCGCGGCCGGACCAGCGCCGTCGCCAGCGCGAGCCGCCGCCGCTGACCCGATGACAGTGAGCCAGGCAACTGGTCGGCAGCACCGAGCAGGCCGACATCATCGAGCACCGTGTCGACCAGGTCCTCCGGCGTCCCGTTGCCGTGCGCCCGGGCCAGCAGGTCCAGGTGCTCGGCGGCGGTCAGGTCCGGGAAGAAGTCGAGGTCGTCGAGCAGCGACGCCACATCCCGGCGTACCACCTCGGCACGCTCGTCGATCGGCGACCCGTCCAGCAGGATCTGCCCAGCGGCGGGCTCGGCCGAGCCGACGATGCACTTGAGTACGGTCGTCTTGCCCGCGCCGTTGGGGCCGACCAGGGCGATCGCCCGGCCGGCCCGCAGGGTGAAGGTGAGGTCCTCGATCACCGGACGTTCGGCGTACAGGTGCCGAAGGCCCTTGACGGCCAACCGGGGTGCGGCCTTCGTCACCGCTTCCGGACCAGGGTGAGGCCGTCGCCGATGCCGAGGATGACCACGTCGACCCGCTCGTCGGCCGCGATGTGCGCGTTGAACTCCTTGCGGTCGACCGGGTCGTCCTCGCCCGTGTGCTCGCCGACCACCCGGCCACCGGCCAGCGTGTTGTCGAACAGCAGGATCCCGTTGGGCCGGATCTTCGGGACGAGCTGCTCGAAGTAGTCGGTGTAGCCCGGCTTCTCGGCGTCCACGAAGGCCAGGTCGAACTCGCCCTCGAGCTTGGCGGCCGACTCGTGCGCGTCGCCGATCCGCAGGTCGATCTTGTCCGCGACCCCGGCCCGCTCCCAGTACCGGCGCCCGATCGAGGTCCACTCGTCACTCACGTCGAGGCAGATCAGCTCGCCGTCGGCGGGCAGCCCGCGGGAGATCGCCAGCGCCGAGAATCCGGTGAAGGTGCCGATCTCGACCGCGCGCCGGGCCCCCACCAGCCGGGTCAGCGTGGTCAGCAGCCCCGCCTGATCCGGGGTGGTGAGCATCTCCGAGACGCCGCCGAGCGCGTTGGTCTCGGCGACCAGGTCGCTCGCGATCTCGTCCAGCGGCATCCCGTGCGCGACCATGTACTCGTGCAGTTCGTCGGTGACCAGAACCTGACTACCCATCGAAACCCGCCATCCTGAATGTCGTCGTGATCTCGGCTACAGCGCTCGGCTGTAGTCTCTATCGGGTTGCCCAGCCGCCCGACACCACCCCTCCGAGGAGACCTCCGTATGCGTATCGCCGTCGCCGGATCGATCGCGACCGACATCCTGATGACGTTCCCCGGACGCTTCAAGGACCAGTTCCTCGAAGAGCAGATGCACAAGGTATCGCTGTCGTTCCTGGTCGATGAGCTGGTGGTGCACCGCGGTGGGGTGGCAGCCAACATCTGCTACGGGATGGCCCAGCTCGGCCAGCCCTCGCTGCTGGTCGGCTCGGTCGGCGCGGACTTCACGGAGTACGGCGAAGCACTGGCCCGGGCCGGCGTGGACATCTCGCACGTCCGGATCTGCCAGAACGTGCACACCGCGCGCTTCACCTGTACTACGGACCTGGACGCCAACCAGATCGCGTCCTTCTACACGGGCGCGATGGCCGAGTCGCGGGAGATCGACCTGGCCGCGATCCATGCCGCGACCGGTGGTGTCGACCTGGTCCTGGTCGGCGCCGACGACCCGGACGGCATGCTGCGGCACACCAAGCTGGCCAAGGCGAACGGGATCGACGTCGCCGCCGACCCCTCGCAGCAGCTGGCCCGGATGGACGGCGAGCAGATCCGCGAGCTGATCGACGGCGCGACGTACCTGTTCAGCAACGAGTACGAGTCGGGCCTGATGGTCCAGAAGACCGGCTGGAGCCACGACGAGATCCTGTCCCGGGTGGGTGTCCGGGTCACCACGCACGGCGGCGACGGCGTCGTGATCGAGAACTCCGGCGGCATCCTGGCCAAGGTCCCCGCCGTCCCCGCGCCCGGCCTGGTCGACCCGACCGGCGGCGGCGACGCCTTCCGGGCCGGCTACCTGACCGGTCGCACGACCGGCCTCGACCACGAAGCGGCCGCCCAGATCGGCTGCACCCTGGCCACCACGGTCCTCGAGACGGTCGGCACCCAGGAGTACACCCTGGACCGCCCCGCCTTCCTCGCCCGCCTCGCCTCGGCGTACGGCGAAGAAGCCGCCGCCACCGCGGCAAGCACCCTCAAACTCGGCTGAGCCGGTCCAAACCACCGGTCTGCGCCAGCAACGCGAACCGATCCGGGCATCCCCAGTGCTCGACGATGACGCCGTTCTCGATGCGGGCGACCTCGAAGAGCGGGATGTCGATCGGGGCGTTGCTGGGCGGCCCGAAGAAGCCACCGGTGGCGGTTCCACGCGCCCGCCCGCGTAGCCACACCTTGTCGCCGGCGACGATCGAGTCCTCCACCGTGTAGACGATGTCCGGCATCATCGCGTGCACGTCCCGGATCGCGGCCTTCACGTGCTCCCGCGCCTCCTCGCCGCGCCCGGCCAGGCCGAACTGGTGCTCGACCAGGTCCGGCGAACACACCTCGTCGACGACGTCCGGATTCCCCGCCGCGAACCCCTCGTGCAGGATCCGCTCCAGCGCCTCGAAACCTGTCATGACTCCCCCTTGGTTGATTGCACTTATCGTGCACTCGCTGCAGTGTAACTGCACTGAACACATTGATAGTGTGCCCACATGGCCGAATCCGTCAAGACCTATCGCCAGGAGCAGGCGGAGCTGACCCGCGTCCGGATCGCCGAGGCGGCCCGCAAACTGTTCGCGGACGCCGGGTACGGCGCGACGAGCATCGACGCGATCGCCAAGGAGGCCGGGGTGGCCACCCGGACCGTCTACTCGGCCTTCGGCACCAAGCGGGAGATCCTGTCGCTGATCTGTGACCGCTGGCTCGAGCAGGCCGGCGCCCGGCAGTTGGCCGGCGAGGTGCTGCAGGAGACCGACCCGGCCGCCAAGCTGCGCAAAGCCGCGCACTGGTTGACGAATCTGTACTCCGCCGGCTTCGACGTCGTGCTGATCTTCGAGGCCGCGACCGACGAGAGCGCCGAGACCCGGGCCCTGCTGCGCGCGAAGCTGGCCGGGCGCAACGAGGTGATGGACGCGATCATCGCGTCACTGGAGTCCAGCCTGGCGATCCCGCTGAAGCAGGCCCAGGCCGTCTATCGCGCGCTGGCCGCGCCAGGCGTCTATCGGGAGCTGGTCGACGAGTCCGGCTGGACCGAGGCCGAGTTCGAGCAGTGGGTGAGCGAATCTCTGCAGCGCCAGCTCCTTGCGTGACGCCGACCCCGCGCTAGGGTGAACTGTACGTTCAGTTCACTTAGGAGATTGATCATGACCGAAGCAGTCGCAGCGGCGTCCGGTGAGTTCACGATCGGCGGCGACCTGACCGTTCGCCGGCTCGGATACGGCACCATGCAGCTCCCCGGCCCCGGAGTCTGGGGCGAGTCGCGCGATCCCGACGAGGCCGTGCGGGTGCTACGCCGCGCGGTCGAGCTCGGCGTCAACTTCATCGACACCGCCGACGCGTACGGCCCGTTCACCGCGGACCTGCTGCTCAAGAAGGCCCTCCACCCGTACGCCGATGACCTGGTGATCGCCACCAAGGCCGGGTTCACCCGCCAGGGCCCCGGCGCCTGGTCGCCCGTCGGCCGGCCGGCGTACCTGCGCCAGGCCGTCGAGCTGAGCCTGCGCCACCTCGGGCTCGAGCGGATCGACCTCCTCCAGCTGCACCGGATCGACCCAGAGGTCCCGGTCGCGGACCAGGTCGGCGAGCTGGCCGCCCTGCAGTCCGAGGGCAAGATCCGGCACATCGGCCTGTCCCAGGTCAGCGTCGACGAGCTGGAGGAAGCCGCCAAGACGGCGACCATCGTGTCAGTACAGAACCTGTACAACCTCAGCCAGCGCGACGACGAGCCGGTGCTGGAGTACGCCGAGAAGAACAATCTCGCGTTCATCCCGTGGTTCCCGCTGGCCACCGGCGAGCTCGCCAAGCCGGGCGGCCCGCTCGACGCGATCGCCAAGCAGCACCAGGCGAGCCCGTCGCAGCTCGCGCTGGCCTGGCTGCTCAAGCGCTCGCCCGTCGTGCTGCCGATCCCGGGCACCTCTTCGGTCGCGCACCTCGAGGACAACGTCGCCGCCGCCAAGCTCGAGCTGACCGACGAGGAGTTCGCGAAGCTGACGGCAGCGGTCTGATGAGCGTCTGGTTCGTCACCGGCGCGTCGCGCGGATTCGGCGCCGAGCTGGTCAAGGAAGCAGTTGCGCGAGGCAATCAAGTGGTTGCCACCGCGCGGCGCCCGGACGATATCCCTGACCAGCAAGGGGTTCTGCGGCTCACGCTCGACGTGACCGACGAGGCGCAGGCTCGGGCCGCGGTCGACGCCGCGGTACAGGAGTTCGGCCGGATCGATGTCGTCGTCAACAACGCCGGCCGTGGGTTGCTCGGTGCTGTCGAGGAGGCGAGCGACGAGGCCGCGCGGGCGGTCTTCGACACCAACGTCTTCGGCGTGCCGGGCCTGTTCCGGACCGACTTCCTGGATGGGTCGAGCCTGCATCGCGCAGACGGCGAGATCGCCGACTATGCGGAGACGGCCGGCGCGATGCGTCAGATCGCCACCGAAGGGAACCACGCCCAGCCGGGCGATCCGGCCAAGGCGGCGGCCGCGATCGTCGCCCTGACCGAGGCGGCCGACCCGCCGCTGCGGATCCAGCTCGGCGCCGACTCGGTCGGGCGGGTCGAGGCCAAGCTCGATCAGGTCCGGTCGGAGCTGGAGCAGTGGCGCAAGGTCTCGGTCGGTACGGATCACGACGATGCCTGAGCAGTCGTCGCACCCGCGCAGTCTGCGGGCGATGGATTCGGTGCTCGGGGCAACTACTGAGCTGCTCTCCGAGGGTGGGTTGCCGGCGGCGACGGTCGATGCGATCAGTGCCCGGTCCGGGGTGAGCAAAGCGACCATCTACAAGCACTGGCCGTGCCGGACGGCGATCGCGGCGGAGGCGTTCGGCAAGCAGATGGCGGCGGCGATCCCCCTTCCCGACAAGGGGAATGCGGCTTCGGATCTGGCCGAGCAGGTTCGCCGGGTGAGCGCGTTCTACGCCGGGCCGCAGGGGACGATCTTCGCTCAGTTGCTTGCGGCGTCGGTTGCTGATCCTGCTGCCTCGCCGTACTTCCGGGAGTACTTCCTGGACAAGCGGCGGGAGGCCGTCGCCGAGCTGTGGCAGCGGGCGCTCGACCGCGGCGAGGTCAAGCCGGAGATCAGCGCGGAGACCGCGACCGACGTACTGTTCGGTCCACTGATCTTCCGGCTGATGTCCGGGCACGCACCCCTGACACCGGAGGAGGCCGACAGGATCTCGTCGGCCGCCCTCGGCGGGCTACTCGTGTAGCGCCCTCGGCTCTAGCGCTCATGCCGGCGCTAGAGCCGAGGGTCCACGGGTTCGGATTCGAGGGCGAGGACGGCGAAGACGCATTCGTGGATGCGCCAGAGCGGCTCGCCCCGGGCGGCTCGTTCCAGCGCCTCCAGACCGACGGCGTACTCGCGGAGCGCGAGCGACCGCTTGTGCCCGAGCTTGCGGTCGCGCAGCCGGCTGAAGTTCTCCGGCTCGGTGTAGTCCGGGCCGTAGATGATCCGCAGATACTCCTGCCCACGAACCTTCAACCCCGGCTGTGCCAACCCCTTAGCCGTCCGGACGAGGTTTGCCGCAGGCTTCACCACCATGCCCTCGCCACCGGCTCCGGTCAGCTCCTCCCACCACTTGATCCCCGCATCCCACGACTCGAGATCGACGAACAGCCGTCGAGTCGCGGTGATGAGAGAGGGGCCTGCGGCAACCATCCGGTCGGCCAGCGCGAGATGCCACGCATGCGGCTTGTCCTGGTACGTCGCTCCTTCGGACGCCAACAACTGGAACGGCGCCAACCGGACGCCGTCCAGCCCCTCAGTCGGCCAGCAGTAGCGTCGGTATGCCTCGGTGAAGCGGTCCGCGTTCGCCGTACGACGCTTGGTCCGTTCGAGCATCTCTCCCACGTCGAGCCCTGCTGCAGCAGCCGATTCGAGCGCGGCCGTTGCGGCGGGCAACGACGATCGAGCGGCCGCGCCGACTGCGGCGTACTGGTTGCGCAGGAGGTCGCCCGCCTTGGCGCTCCATGGCAGCAGCTCGGCATCGAGTAGCAGCCAGGAGGTGTCCAGCTCCTCGAACAGGCCGGCCGCTTCGGCGACCTCGCGCAACCTACCGAGCAGGTCGTCGGTGAGGGCTGGGTCGAAGAAGGAGCGGCCGGTTCGGGTGTGCACGGCGCCGCGTCCGGCGAGACCGAAGCGCTTCTCGGCGACGTCGTCGTCGCGGGTCAGCAGGACGACGGCACGCGAGCCCATGTGCTTCTCCTCGCACACCAACTCGGTGACACCCTGGCCTTTGTACGCCTCGAAGGCCTGGGCCGGATGCTCCAGCAGGCCGGGCACCGGTGAGGTCGCGACCGGGCTCATCGTCGGCGGCAGGTAGAGCAGGAAGCGCGGGTCGATCGCGAACCGGCTCATCACCTCCAGCGCGGCACCGGCCTGCTCGGCGCGGACGCTGATCCGGCCGTGGGTCGCGGTCTCGATCACTCGCCGGCCGACGACGTCGGTGATGTCGAGGACGTCGGGCTCTCGCTCAGGGGCGGACGGTACGTGGAGCGGTTTTGCGGGTTTGTAGTACTGCTCGGCCGCTTCGATCTGGACGAGTTCGCGCTCGGGATAGCGCAGGGCGGTCAGTGAGCCGCCGAACACGCAACCGGTGTCGAGGCAGATCGTGTTGTTGATCCACTCCGGCTCCGGGGTCGGCGTGTGGCCGTAGACGACCATGGCGCGGCCGCGGTACTCGTTGGCCCAGGGGTAGCGGATCGGCAGGCCGAATTCGTCGGTCTCGCCGGTCGTTTCGCCGTACAGGCAGAAGGAACGGACGCGGCCGGAGGTCCTGCCGTGCATCCGCTCGATCAGGCCGGCGTGCGAGACGACGAGGTTGCCGGCGTCGAAGACGTAGTGCGAGATGAGGCCGTCCATGAAGGTGGCGACCTCGGCGCGGAACTCCTCGGACTCCTCGGCGAGCTGCTCCAGCGACTCGGCGAGGCCGTGGTTGACACGGACCTTCTTGCCCTGCATCGAGCGGAGCAGCTTGGCCTCGTGGTTGCCCGTCACGCAGTACGCGTGGCCGGTTCTGACCATGCCCATGACGAGTCGCAGTACGCCGGGGGTGTCCGGGCCGCGGTCGACGAGGTCGCCGACGAAGATCGCTTTTCTGGTGGGGTGGCTCGCGTCGACTGGGCGGCCTTCGGGGTCGCGGGTGATCGTGTAGCCGAGGGTGGTGAGCAACTGCTCGAGTTCGGCGCGGCAGCCGTGGATGTCGCCGACGATGTCGAACGGGCCGGTCTGGTCGGTCAGATCATTGAAGAGCCTGGTGCGTTCGATGCTGACGGCATCGATCTCCTCGACGCTCGACAGCGTCTGGACGGTCCGGAATCCCTCGCGCTTAAGGCTTTTCAGCCCACGGCGGAGCTGCGACCGCTGCCGCTCTACGACCTTCTTGCCGAACTGACGGTCGGGCCTCTGCTCGTTGCGCGCAACACAAACCTGCTCCGGCGGATCGAGCACGATCGCCACCGGCAACACGTCATGCTCCTTCGCGAGCGCGATCAGCTCCTTCCGCGCCTCAGGCTGCACGTTCGTCGCGTCGATCACCGTCAACCGCCCCGCCGCGAGCCTCTTCCCCGCAATGAAATGCAACACCTCGAAGGCGTCCTTGGTCGCCGCCTGGTCATTCTCATCGTCCGAAACCAGACCCCGGCAGACATCACTGGAGATGACTTCAGTCCCGAGGAAGTGCTTCCGGGCAAACGTCGACTTCCCCGACCCGCTGGCCCCCACCAACACCACAAGACTCAACGCCGGCACCGCGATGCTCACCATCACACCTCCTCCTTCTTCCGGAAAACCGCCAGCTGAGTAGGCGCCCCGACCACGTCATCCACCGGTCCCACCGGCCGGAACTCAACCCCATACCCGTACGCCGCACCCACCCCAGCAGCCCACTCCCCAAACTCCCCGCGAGTCCACTCGAACCGATGGTCCGGATGCCGGAACGCTCCCGCCCTCAATTTCTCGAACCGCACGTTGTACTCCGCATTAGGCGTAGTAACCACCACAGCCTGAGGTTTCGCGGCTCCGAAAACAGCCTGAGCCAAGGCCGGCAGCCGAGGCGGATCCACATGCTCGACCACCTCCATCAGCACCGCGGCATCCAATCCCGTCAGCCGCTCATCGGCATACGTCACCGAAGACTGGAACAACCGCAACCGCTCCCGCTGCCGATCCGACATCTCCCCCACCCGCAACCGCTTCTCCGCAAACCCCAACGCCCGCGAGGAGACGTCAGTCGCCACCACCAGGTCATACCTGCCGTCCTTCAGCAGTTCACCGACGAGCACCCCCTCACCACACCCAAGATCACCAACCCGGTGCCCGCCGATCTCCCGCAGCACCTCCAACACCGTCGCCCGCCGCTGCACAGCAAGCGACGGAGTAGAGGCAGAGCCGCCACCGAATAGCGCGCTGCTGCCGGAAGCAGCGGCGAATGGCGCGCTGCTGCCCGACGCGGCGGCGAGTGCTGATGGCGGCGAGGCGGGGAGGTTGTCGCCGTGTTCGGCGGCGGACTCGTCCGGTAGGAGTTCGCCGTCGGCTTCGGTGAGGCGTTCCAGGGCGGTGTCGGTGAGGGTTCGGCTGTGGGCTAGGTAGCGACGGGAGATCAGGTCCTTGTCGGGGTGGGAGCTGAGCCAGCCTTCGCCGGCTCGGAGGAGTTTTTCGATTTCTTCGGTGTCTACCCAGTAGTGCTTGGCGTCGTCGAGGACCGGCATGAGGACGTAGAGGTGGTTCAGGGCGTCGGCTAGGCGGACAGTCCCGGTCAGGTGGAGGTTTATGTAGCGGGAGTCGCCCCAGGCGGGGATTGCCGGGTCTAGGGGGATGGGGCGGGCGTCTACCGTCCAGCCGAGGGGGCTGAAGAAGCGTTCGGCCAGTGGGGCGCCGCCTCGGCAGGGGAGGGCGGGGATGTGGATTTCGAGCGGGATGGCGCTGGCAGCCAGCGACGGGCGGGCGTCGCAGCGGCCGTTCATGGCGGTGCGGAAGAGTTTGCCGAGAGCGACCGCGAGCAGGCTCGACGCGGCGTACGGGCGGTCGTTGACGTACTGGCCGAGGGTGAAGCCCTCAGCCGGCCGGCCGCGGCCGGAGCGCACCAGGGCGATCGGGTCGACCTCGAGCAGCACCGCCGCGGTGCAGCGTTCCGCCGTCGCCTCCGGGTACAGCACGTGCGCCGTCCCACCGGCGACCTCCAAGGACTGAGGTCGCGCCGGATTCTTGTGCAACAGGAATCCGAGATCGGTCGCGGGAACTTCGGGCGCCGGGGAACGCAGGGCGATGGTCAGGAACACCTCCGCATTCGATCACGCCGCACGGCCATCAATCGCCTGAATTGTTGACCGGACAGGATCGAAGAATGAGACACGCCCACTGACCACTGGCGTGTCCGGGCGGTTGGTTCTACCTTGAATTCCAGTAGATGAGTCGCTACAGACCGTCCTTCCCCGCTGACGTTCAGTACTGGTCCCCCGGTTTGTGGCGAATGCCCAGAACCACGCCGACCCGGGGAAAGGACCATGGCAACTCCCTCAGCTCGCCCCAGCCAAAGATCCAGCCAAAGATCCAGCCGAAATTCCAGCGACAGACCCAGCAGCAGTCAGCGGACCGCACCCGCGACCAGGACCGACGAGGTCCGCCGGTGAAACCCCAGACGTTCGAACTCGTCAGGTACGCCGACATCAGCGGTGTCTCCGGCACCGGAACGGTCGCCGAAGGATGCGTCTTCACCGACGGATCGGTGGCGCTGCGCTGGCACGGCCAGAACCCGTCCACCGCGGTCTGGCCGGATCTCGACTCCATCCTCGCCGTCCACGGCCACTGCGGCGCGACCGTCGTCCGCTGGCTCGACGTCTCCGAGATGGAACCGGTCCCCGGCACCGACCTGCTGCCCGGGGAGGTCGCGCACATCCTGGCGACCGGCCGCCACACCCATCACCACCAGGCGGTGGCCTCAGCCTGACCCGTACGCCGGTACGCCGCGCACCCGGCGTTCCCACCAGCCCCATGTCCGGGGCCGGGGCGAACTCAGGTCGCCGACGAGATGCCGGTGAGTGCGAAGAACTCCTGGCGTGAGCTGGGGCTGTCGCGGAGCATGCCGTGCAGCGCCGAAGTGACCGTCTTGGAGCCGATCGCGCGCACGCCACGCAACGACATGCACTGGTGCTCGGCCTCGATCACCACGCCCACCCCCTTGGGCGCCAGCTGATCCTGCAACCAGTCGGCCACCTGCTTGGTCAACCGCTCCTGCACCTGCAGATCCCGCGCGAACAACTCCACCACACGTGCCAACTTCGACAGCCCGAGGATCCGCTCCCCCGGCAGATACCCGACATGCGCCACCCCCTGGAACGGCAGCATGTGATGCTCACACAACGACTGCACCGGAATGTTCCGCGCCAGCACCAGCTCGTCGTACCCCTCGTCGTTCGGGAACGTCGTCAGCTCGAACTCCCGCGGCGTCAGCATCTCCGCATACGCACTCGCCACCCGCCGCGGCGTCTCCGCCAGATGGGCGCTGTGCGGATCCCGTCCCAGCGCCACCAGCAGGTCCGCGACCGCACGCTCGGCCGCCACCAGGTCGATCTCCGGCCGGCCACCGACGACGTGCAACGGCACGGGTCGCAGGAGGTCCTCGGCCTCGTCGAGCCCGGCGGGATCGAGCTCTGTACGAATCGTGGTCATCTGACGCCTCCTGCAGATAGATCGATCGACCTTAAAAGCCACCGTACTATTTCGTCAACGGGAGTTGGCGATAGAATCATTCCGTGGACCAGCCGACGGACGCGAGCATCCAGGCGGTCGCCGCGCTCGACGAACCGACCCGACGACGGCTCTACGACCACGTCATCGCCGAGCCCCGGCCGGTCAGTCGCGAAGACGCCGCCACAGCGCTCGGAGTACCGCGAACCACCGCCGCCTTCCATCTCGACAAGCTCGTCGAGGAAGGCCTGCTCAGCGTCGTCTTCGAGCGGCGTACGGGCCGTACCGGACCAGGCGCGGGCCGACCGGCCAAGCTCTACCGCCGCTCGGACCGTGAGATCGGCGTCTCTTTCCCAGAGCGCCAGTACGACGTCGCTGGGCGACTCCTGGCCGCCGCGATGGAGGACGCCGAGACCTCGGGCGGCTCGCCCCGGCAGGCGCTGGAGCGACGAGCCCGCGAGTACGGCGAATCCGCCGGCCGCGCCGCCCGCGCACACCCCGGTACGCCGCTCGCCGAAGTACTGCAAGCGCACGGATTCGAGCCTCGCCGCAACGGCACGGCCATCGACCTCGCCAACTGCCCGTTCAAGGCGCTGGCCGCGGAGCACACCAACCTCGTCTGCAACATGACCCTGCACCTGCTCGCCGGCTTGCTCGACGGTCTCGGCGGCACCGGGCTGCAGGCCGTCCTCGAGCCCCAACCCGCCCACTGCTGCGTGCGCCTGACCCCGGCGCCGAAGTCGTAGGCTGCCCCCGTGGCGAAAAGTAAGAACAGTCAGGGCACACCCGCGACGGTCGCGCTGACGAAGGCCGGGATGACGTTCACGACGCATGCCTACGAGCACGATCCGGCCGCCAAGTCGTACGGACTGGAGGCCGCGGAGGCGCTCGGGCTGCAGCCGGAGCAGGTGTTCAAGACGCTGCTCGTCGAGGTCGACGGCAAGCTGTCGGTCGGCGTCGTACCGGTCGACAAGCAGCTCGACCTGAAGGCGGTCGCCGCCGCCCTCAACGGCAAGAAGGCGGCGATGGCCGACCCGGCCGCGGCCGAGCGGATCACCGGGTACGTCGTCGGCGGGATCAGCCCGATCGGCCAGAAGCGGCTGCTGCCGACCGTCGTCGACGCGAGCGCCACCGACCACGAGACCGTCTACGTCTCCGGCGGGCGAAGAGGCCTCGACCTGGGCCTGTCCCCCGCCGACCTGATCAAACTCACCGCGGCCCGGACGGCGTCCATCGCGCGCTAGGTCTACCGCAGGTTGTGGAAGAAGGCCGTGATGTCGTCGGCGAGCAGCTCCGGCTCCTCCCAAGCGGCGAAGTGGCCGCCGCGCGGCATCGCCGTGTACCTGGTGACGTTGTACGTCCGGGCCGCCCAGCTGCGCGGCGGGCGGACGAGATCCTCGGGGAAGACGGCGATCGCGGTCGGCACGGTCACCGAGGTCACCCGCTCGCGCAGTCCGCGGTGGAACTCGTAGTACGGGCGGAACGAGGTCGAGATCGTGTTCGTGAACCAGTACAGCGACGCCTGGGTCAGCACGAAGTCGTCACTGAACCGGGTGCTGAGGTCGTCGTCACAGTCGGTCCAGGCCCGGTACTTCTCCAGCAGCCACGCGAGTAGTCCCGCCGGCGAGTCGGACAGCCCGGCGCTGAGCGTCAGCGGACGGGTCATCTGCTCGTGCTCGTAGCCGCCCTCCTCGGCGTACCACTCGGCCTCGGACGCGAGGTAGGCCTGCTCTTCCGGCGTCACCTCGTCCGGGTCGTAGCCGGCCGGATTCGCGACGGCGAGCACGTGGATGCCGACGACCGACTCGGGATAGGTCTGGCCGAGCAGCGCGCTGATCCCGGCGCCGAGATCGCCGCCGTGCGCGGCGTACCGGTCGAAGCCCAGCTCGTCATGCATCAATCGATGCCACAGTTCATGCGTTGACGTTGCCGGTGGCAACGACGGTCGTTGCGGCGAGAACGCGAAGCCGGGCAGCGACGGCACGATCACGGCGAAGGAGTCCAGCGCCGATCCCCCGTACTCCGAGGGCGTGGCGAGCCGGTGAGCCAACTCGGTCAGCTCGAGCACTGAGCTCGGCCAGCCGTGCGTCAACACGATCGGCAGCGCAGCCGGGTGTTCACCGTCGTACCGGAGGTAGTGCACCGGCACGCCGTCCAGGTCGGCGAAGTGTGACGGCAGCGCATTGAGCGCGGCCTCCTGCTTGCGCCAGTCGAAACCGGTTGCCCAGTAGTCGACCAATCTGCGGAGTTCAGCGCCGTCGGTCCCGGCCTCCCACCCGGTCCCCGGCCAGCTCGTCCCCCACCGCGTCCGCCGCAGTCGCGTCCGCAGATCGTCCAGCTCGTCCTCAGCAACAGCAAGCACATCCACGCGAACGATCCCTCCCCAAAAATCGCCCCGAACATCCCCCACCTTGGCTTATGTTGCGTTCAACTACCAGGGGTGAGGTGCAAGTGCTGGAAGATTCCCGTCCCGCGGAACACGTTGAGGCCGAACTGGCCGGCGGATTGCTCGGTGTCGGTGGCATCGATCATCAGGGTGCCGTCGACCCAGACCTCGATAGCCGTACTAGCTGCAGTGAGCTTGAAGTGATAGATGCGACCGCGCTCGATCGCCAGCGGGTGGGTGGCTATGTCGCGGCCTGGTCGCCAGAGCTTGACGACACCCGCATCCGCGTCGATGTTGGCGGTGTAGTGACGGCTTGCATCCTTGTTGGCACGGAAGGTGAGCGCCGCCGCCGTGCCGCTGACCAGCTTGACGTCGCCCTCGAGGGTGAAATCTGAGCCGCTCGCCTTGCTCAGGTAGAACGCGTCGCCGCCGGCCTGCCCTTGCTTGCCTCCGGCAACATCCGTCCAGTTGCCGGAGGCCGGATACCATTGGCCGGCGATGTCGGTGCTCAGCGTTGACTGGCCCGATGTCTTCCAGATGGAGCCCAGCTCGTGCAGTGTCAGCGATTCGACGTGCACCTTGCCGTCGACGAAGAACTCGAGTCCGTTGCCCCCGGGCAGGCTGTCGAAGTTGACGTTGTGGCTCTGGTAGACGTCGCCGTCGTTGCCGAACACCTCCAGCTGGCCGCGATCGACGAGCAGCCTGAGCTTGACCTTGCCGTGGTCGGGTTTCAGCGCGGTACCGTCGAGCGTTTGCGCCTTGGCGTCGTAGACGACGTCGCGATCGAACCAGCCGTCCGGACTGGTATGCAGGCGGAACCCGAACCGCTCGGCATCCCGTACATCGACCGTCGCCTCCAGTTCGTACGTGTCGGCCTCGACCCCCGCGAGGAGTTGCTTCGCACTCCGCGCGTCGAGCGTGCGGTCCTTCCACGTCCGGGTCGAGGTCCGCGCCGACGCGATCTCGGGGATCGGGGTGCTCACGACACGCGGGCCGTCGGGCGTCCGCTTCAGCCGCTGGTCGACCGGAAAGGTCGCGTTGCCGGTCCAGATCGTGCCCTGGTTCTCGCCCTGCCAGGCCATCGAGACCACGCGGTCCTTGACCGGGAGGTTGGCGAAGGTCAGCGCGGCGTAGTACCCGCCGCCGGCGTGGGTGTCGGTCTGGTTGATCTTCTGCTGCATCCGGTTGAGCGGATGGAAGGTCGTGCCGTCGAAGTCGCCGACGACGTATTCGCCGCTGCCGTCGCTCAGCACCCACTTGTAGCCCCCCTCGAACGGCATCCGGACCATGTCCGGGCACTCGAACAGCCAGTCGGCCTGGTACCGCGAGCCGAAGGTCCAGTCGAGCAGGTTCTCCGACGTGTAGAAGTCGGCGCCGTTGCCGCCCTCGTCGGACCAGACGACCATCCCCCAGTGCTTCGCGATCGGATCCCAGAAGACCTTCGGATCGCGGCTGGTCCGGGCGTTCGGCTTCACCACCTTCTTGCCGTCGGCAAACGTCTTGAAGGTGTTGCCACCGTCGAGGCTGTAGAAGACCTGGACGCCGTTGGTCCCGGAGAAGACGACGATCGGGTCGTCGTCACCGTTCTTCAGACCGGTGACGTTGCCGGTGTCGACGACTCCGCCGCCGGACCAGAGGTCACCCGGATGGATGCCTGGGTCGAGGGCGATCGGCTTCTGTTGCCAATGGACCAGATCGGTGCTGGTCGCGTGGCCCCAGTGCATGGTGTCCCAGACGAGACTGTTCGGGGCGTGCTGGTAGTAGAGGTGGTAGACGCCGCGGTAGTACAGCGGCGCGTTGACGTCGTTCATCCAGCCGCCACGCGAGCTGAAGTGGAACTGCCCGCGGTTGTCCTCCTGGTAGTTCGTCACCGGGTAGGGGAAGCTCGGATACTCAACAGCTGCCGTGTCGTGCACGCCCAACACTCCAACCAGTGTCCCGTAAGCGATGTAGCTCGAACGATAGCGGTGTCCAGGTGCGTGCATCGTGGTGCTTGAGCAGTGGCCTCGATGCGGAGCATCGTGGGCGCTGGGCAAGTGCCGCGAGGTGCGTGCCTGGGCGCCGATAGCGTCGGAGCTGCTCCGCTGCAAGATTCGGCGGCGCGCCTTCGTCGCCCGGTTGCAGGGCGCCGGTCATCAGTGAGACCACCTGACTCATCGACGCGTCGGCCGGGTCGACGACAGCCGCTCGCCGGCCGAGCCGGTGGACATGGATGCGGTCGGCCAGCTCGAACACCTGTGGCATGTCGTGGCTGATCAGTACTACGGGAAGCCCGCGATCCCGGATCCGCCGGATCAGGTCGATGACGAGCCGGGACTCCTTGACGCCGAGCGCGGCGGTCGGCTCGTCCATGATGACTAGCCTGCTGCCGAACATGGCTGCCCTTGCTACTGCGACCGCTTGGCGCTGACCACCCGACAGGGTTTCGACGATCTGGCCGATGTGCTGCACGGTTTCGATGCCCAGGGCATCCAGTTGCTCCTGGGCTTGGCGGCGCATCGTCTTGCGGTCGAGCAGCCTGAGGACCGAGCCGATCGGGCCGGATCGGCGGAGTTCGCGGCCGAGGAAGAGGTTGGTGGCGATGTCCATCGCCGGGGCGAGGGCGAGGGTTTGGTGGACGGTCTCGATGCCTGCCTGGCGGGCTTCGAGGGGTGAGTGGAAGCGGGTTTCCTTGCCGTCGAGGAGGATGGTGCCTTCGTCGGGGACGAGGGCTCCGGACAGCGCCTTGATCAGGCTGGATTTGCCGGCGCCGTTGTCGCCGACGACGGCCAGCACCTCCCCGGCGTACAGGTCGAAGTCGGCGCCGTCGATGGCGGTCACGCGGCCGTAGCGTTTGACAAGGCCGCGGGCCTGGAGGGCTGGGGCGGTCATCGGGACCTCCGGCGGGCTAGCTGATCGAAGGCGACGGCGGCGATGACGAGGACGCCGGTGGCGACGTCTTGGTAGAGGCTGTCGATGCCGGCTTGGGTCAGGCCGCTGCGGAGTACGGCGACGATCAGCGCGCCGACGACCGTACCGAGCACGCTGCCGTGGCCGCCGAACAGGCTGGTACCGCCGATGACGACGGCGGTGATGCTGTCGAGGTTGCCGGTCTGGAAGGCGTTCGGGTCCGCGTTGGGGATCCGTCCGAGCGCTTGCCAGGCGGCGAAGGCGTAGATGACGCCGGCGATGAGGTAGACGCTGAACCGCGTCCGCCCGACGTGGATGCCGGTCAGCCGGGCCGCCTCAGGATCGTTGCCCAAGGCATACACATGCTTCCCCCAGGCAGTCTTGGTCAGCGCGTACCAGGCGACCGCGAACATGACCACAGCCAACGTCATCCCGTGCGTGACTTTGAGCTGCCCGAAGAGATAGCCGCCCTTCCCGAGCACACCCAGCACGTCGTCGGTGACCGGGTAGGAGTTGCCCTCGGAGTACAACCGCCCGATGGCCAGCACCACCGTCAGCATCCCCAGCGTCACGATGAACGGCGGCAGATTCAGCCAGGTCACCAATCCACCCGACACCACCCCCAGCACCGCACAAACCACGAACCCCATCATCAACGCCACCCCCGGCGCCGTCCCCCCGATCACCAGCCGGGCGAACAACATCGTCCCCAGCACCATGATCGCCGCATTCGCGAGATCGATCCCCCCGGTCAACACGATCAACGTCTGCCCCAGCCCCAACGTCGCCACCACCAACGCCTGCTGCACCACCAACGACAGATTGTCGACGGTGAAGAACGTGCTGGTGGTCACCGCGAAGACGATGACGGCAAGGAGCAACGCGCCGAGCGGACCCAGTGCGGGGTTGTGAAGGACGGCCTCGGACGCCCAGCCATTTCCTGCGCCGCCCGGCGCCCTCCGGGTGGCGGGCGGCGAGGAGTCGGAGGAGGGGTCGGTGGGCGGGGTTTTTGGGGTGCTCATCTCAGCCCCAGCAGTTTTCTGCGCCCCAGGTGGTGTCCTTGGAGTCGAGGCCTGGGAGGGGTTTGTCGGTGATCAGCTGGGCGCCGGTGTCTTGGAAGCCTGAGGGTTTGGTGCCGTCCTTGGTGAAGGTGACTACGGCGTTGACGCCTTGTTCGGCCATCTTTTTCGGGAACTGCATGACGGTGACCAGGTACTTGCCGGCTTTGACGTCGGCCACGCCTTGGCAGCCGCCGTCGATGGAGCCGACTGCGACCTTGCCGGCCAGGCCTTTGGCAGTGAGGGCGGCTACCGCGCCCCGGGCGGCGGGTTCGTTCAGGGTGTAGACGGCGTTGACGGAGGCATCGCGTTGGAGGAGGTTCTCCATCGCGGCCTGGGCTTTGTTCTGGTCGCCGTTGGTGGGGGCGGCGCCGAGGATGGCTGGGTCGCCGTCCTTCAGGCCCATCCCTTGCAGGAAGCCGCGGTGGCGTTGCTCGTCCACGGTGCCGCCGGGTGAGCCGTCCATCAGGATGAGCTTCGGCGGCGTCGCGCCGAGGGTCGCCTTGATGTACTTGCCCTCCAGCACTCCCGCCTGCTCGTTGTTGGTCGCGTAGGTGGCGTCGACCGCGTCCTTCGGGTCGGTCTCGGTGTCGAGGGCAATCACCAGAATGCCCTTGTCCTTGGCCTGTTTCAGCGCGCCGAGAATGCCGGTCGAGTTGCTCGGCGTGATCAGGATGCCCTTCACACCTTGCTGGACCAGGTTCTCGATCGCGCTCACCTGCCCCTCGTTGTCGCCGTCGAACTTGCCGGCCACCGCGATCAGCGTCGCGCCGTTGGCCCCGGCCGCCGCCTTCGCCGATTCGCGCAGCTTCACGAAGTACGGATTGGTGTCGGTCTTGGTGACCAGGCCGATCTTCACCGGTCCGCTGCTGCCCGCGTCGTCACCACCACCCGATTTCGTCTGGGTGCACGCGGTCGTCGCGGCCAGGCACAACGCCAGTACGCCGACCGGCAGCCGCCGCGCGACCGTAGTACGGGCTGTGGACGAGAAGTCGAATGCCACGGATCTGCCCTCCGGGGTCCGGGCGCCCGGGAACCAGAACCCGGGCGGAGGTTCTCGAGCGGTACGACCCGCTCGTTTGAGCGAAGTTAGGCCTGCCCCGCGGCACGCCGCAGCCTTTGCGCAAAGGGTTGCGCAAAGCACGCTGAGCGACGACCATTCGACGGATGGTCACGATGACCGAGGTCGCCCGCAGCGCCGGCGTATCGGTGAGCACGGTCTCGCATGTCGTCAACGGCACCCGCCTGGTCGCCACCGCCACCCGCGAGAAGGTACTCCGGGCGATGCTGCTGCTCGGCTACGAGCACCGCCCGATCGCGCGGTCGCTGTCGGCCGGCTCGAACCAGACGATCGGCCTCGCCCTGACCGCCGCCTCGAATCCGTACTGGGTCGATCTCGTCCAGGGCATCGACGGCGAGGCGACCCGGGCCGGCCTCAACCTGATCATCGTCGACACCCGCGACGACGCCCGCCACGAGGCCGCCGCGGTCGCCAACTTGCTTGCCCACCACATCGAAGGCCTCGTCATCGCCCCGGCCGACGGCTGGCGCGACCTCACCCTGCCGCTGCTGCGCGACCACCCGGTCCCCTACGTGATCGTCGACCGGATCGACCCGGACCTGCGCGCCGACCAGGTCGGCGTCGAGAACGAGGCATCGACGGCAGCCGTGATCGACCACCTGATCTCAGCCGGCCACACCCGGATCGGCATGATCGCCGGTATCTCCGGCCTGGCGACGAGCGCCGAGCGCCTGCGTGGTTTCCGTCTGGCCCACCATCGCGCGGAGCTGACCGTCGACCCCGACCTCGTCGTCGACGGCGCCTCCACCAGCGAAGGCGGCCGCCGCGCCGCCCTCGCCCTCCTCGACCTGCCCGATCCACCGACCGCGATCTTCGCCGCCAACAACGACATGACCATCGGCGCCATGGCCGCCTTCAAGGCCGCCGGCATCCGGATCCCCCGTGACCTGGCCATCGTCCACTTCGACGACTTCGCCTGGGCCGACCTCTTCACCCCCGGCATGACCGCCATCGCCCAGCCATCAGCCGCCATCGGCGCCCGGGCAGTCCAGCTCCTCCTCCGCCGAATGACCGACCACGAAGCCCCACCCCAGACAATCCGCCTCCCCGCAGAAATCATGCACCGAGAATCCTGCGGCTGCTCCCCCGCTGCCTGATCCTCAACCCTGCAAGACGATCCCGGCGCCTCAGTGCAGCAGGACGATTTTGCCGCGGGCGTGCCGGGTCTCACTCAGCTCGTGCGCGGCCGCAGCTTCCTCCAGCGGAAAAGCAGCGGCGACCGGCACGTGCAACCTGCCCTCGGCAGCCAGACCGACAGCCGTCTCGAGTCCATGGAAGGCCAGCGAGTCGGCGCCCGCACCGAGCGATGTTCCCGTCTCTTCAGCGGGGGCGCTGTGGGACATGTGTACGCCGTGGGCCGCCGCGTCGAAGTCGGCGATTGTCACGACCCGCGCCGCGTCCCCCGCGATGGCGATGAGATCGGGCAGCGAGCCGCCCGCGCAGTCGAAGACGGCATCCACACCGCCGGGCACCAATGCGCGGACCCGGTCGATGAGTCCTTCGCCGTAGCTGGCCGGCTCGGCGCCGAGTTCGCGCAAGAAGTCGTGGTTGCGTTCGCTCGCAGTACCGATCACTCGCGCGCCTCGGGCCGCCGCCAGCTGGATCGCGACGGTGCCGACGGCGCCGGCCGCGCCTTGGACGAGGACGGTTTGGCCTTCCTTGACGGCGAGTCGGTCGAGGACACGGGTGCTGGTCTCGACGCTGCCGGCGGCGCCACCTGCTTCCTCCCAGGTCCAGGTGGGTGGCTTCGGCGCCCAGCCGGTCAACACCGCGAAGTCGGCGTTGGCTGCGCGGGCGGTCGTGCTTGTCATGCCGAAGACCTCATCACCAACCCGTACGCCGGTAACGCCACCCCTAACCTGATCCACCACCCCGGCCGCGTCGAACCCGGTCCGGTAAGGAAACGTCACGGGCACCAGCTCGCGCAGCCGGCCTGAGCGGATGTAGGTCTCCCCCGACGAGATCCCGGATGCCCTGACAGCGATCCGGATCTCCCCCGGACCGGCTTGCGGCTCCTCCACCTCGGCGACGTGCAGGACGCTGGGCGGACCGTATTCGCTGAACTCGATTGCTCTCATGCGGCCGAACGTAACGGAGCACCCCGTCCGGTTGGCTAAAGTGAGAGCGGTGACGCCACAAGTGGGAACGAAGCTCCGTTCGGACGCCCGCGACAACCGCGATCGCATCCTGGTGGTGGCACGGGTGGCGTTCGCCGCCGACGGTCTCGACGTACCGATCCGGGAGATCGCCCGGCGGGCGGAGGTCGGAGTCGCGACCGTGTACCGGCACTTCGGGACCAAGGAAGAGTTGCTGACCGAGGCGTTCGCGCAGCAGGTGCAGATGTGCTCGGCGATCGCCGAGGAGGGGCTGGCGGCCGAGGATCCGTGGCAGGGCTTCAGCCATGTGATCGAGAAGGTCTTCGAGATGCATGCGCTCGATCGTGGGTTCGCGCGGGCTTTCACCTCGCAGCTTCCGCGGACCGAAGGCTTCGCCGCCGAACGCGATCGCTCGCTGAAGACGCTGCTCGAGCTGATCCGCCGGGCGAAGAAGGCCGGCAGTCTGCGCGAAGACCTTGTCCTGGAGGACGTCGCCCTCGCGTTGATGGCCAACGAAGGCATCCGCGCGGAGTCCCCGCAGTTGAGGGTGGCGGCGTCGCGGCGGTTCGCTGCTTTGATCCTGCAGTCCTTCCAGGCAAGCCCGACCGCGACGCCACTCCCTCCGGCAGTCCGGCTGCCGCTCAGCCGGTGATGCTCGGGGCGCCGGTCTCCACGTGGCCGCTCAGCCGGCGACGGAAGGTGGCGTCTTCGGCGGTGGTCACTTCCAGGTCGTACCAGCCCCGGTCGGTCGGCCAGGTGAGCGACCGGGTCTGCTTGCCGCGGACGTCCTGGTTGATCGTCCGGCTGCCGTAGCCACGGGCCTTGAGCTTCACGGTGAGCGGCTTGGTGCCGGTGTTCTGCAACTCGACGTGCAGTTCGCCGCGGTACATGCTGATCCGTACGTCGAGGCCGGCCGCAGCCCCGTCGGAGGTACCGGCCAGCTCGGCCCAGAACCGGTTCGGGCCCTGGACGGCGAGTTCGTACGGACCGCTGACCGCGATGTCCTGCTCGAACTCACCCGCGACGTCGACATGCGCCGGCGCGGGCAGCTCGCCGCCGTACGGGTAGATCGCGAAGTGGGCGGCCTGGTCGCCTTCGTTGCCCAGGGCCAGCTTCAACTTGCCCTTGGCAACGAAGCCGGAAGCCGCCGGCTGGTAAGGCAAGGCGCGAGCCGGCCGACGACCAGGCTCCTGCAGCGGCAACGCCTGGTTGACCGGAGGCGTCGGCTTCCAGCGCGAGATCGGCGCCGGTACCGGACCGGGCGCGTCGGTCGTCGGCTGCTTGTGCGAGCGCTTGAAGTCGAAGGCCGAGGTGAGATCGCCACACGCGGTCCGCCGCCACGAGCTGATGTTCGGCTCCTTGACGCCGGTCCACCTCTCGAGGAACTGGATCACCGACGTGTGGTCGGACACCTGCGAGTTCACGTGGCCGCCGACCGACCAGGGCGAGATGACCGTCATCGGGACGCGCGGTCCGAGGCCGATCGGGCGGCCGGCGTACCAGTCGTCGCCCTCACCCGACGCGGGCCGCGGCGCGACCGGCGGTGGGACGTGGTCGAAGTACCCGTCGTTCTCGTCGAAGTTGATCAGCAGCACGGTCTTGGACCAGGTCTCCGGGTCCGAAGCGATCGCGTCGAGCAGGTCGTAGACGAGGTTCGCGCTACCGACCGGCGTCGACGATCCGGGGTGCTCGGAGTCGACCGCCGACGGGACCAGCCAGCTGACGGCGGGCAGCTTGCCGGCCTTGATGTCGGCGCGTACGCGCGGTACTAGCGACTCGGGCTCGCTGCGGTACATCGCCTTGTAGAACAGCTTCTGGTCAGCCGCGGACTGCTTGGCCACCGCGTCCTTGAGCAACTGAAGCGCGGCGGCCTGCTCGGCCGGGTTCTTCTCGAAGAGCTTGTCGTAGAACTCCTCGGTGGTGCGGTACCCCGGCACGTCGGCCAGGAGCCGGTGGCCGAGTTCCTTGAACGTCTTGAAGTATTCGACCGCGTTGTCGGTGAAGTTGTCCCACTCCTGGTAGATCTGCCAGGAGACGCCGGCCGCTTCCAGGCGTTCCGGGTACGCCGTCCAGTCATAGCCCTTGTGGTCGTAGGAGTACGCCGCGTTGGTGACCGCGCGTTGCGTCGTACCGGGCTCGAACCCGGTCGTACCGGACCAGAGGTAGTTGCGGTTCGGGTTGGTGGAGCCGTTCACCGAGCAGTGGTAGGCGTCGAGGATGGTGAAGGTCTCGGCCAGCTCGTACTGCAGCGGGATGTCGCGCCGGTCGTAGTGCGTCATCGTCGCGGCGGTCTTGGCCTGCACCCAGTCGTCGTTCCAGCCGTTGCCCCAGGCCTGGGTCGCGTCGGTGTAGCCGTGCGCGAGCGCGCCGAGGTACTGGATGTCGTCCGGGTTCCGGCCGGCGTCGGCGGCCGCCTTGCGGATCGAGAACGGCAGCACCTCGCCGCCACCGGTGACCGGCTGGTGGAACACCGACGTGCCGTTGCGCAGCCGCAGAGGCAGGCGGTCGCCGTACCCGCGGACGCCGCGCAGCATGCCGAAGTAGTGGTCGAAGGAGCGGTTCTCCTGCATCAGCACGATCACGTGCTCGATGGCGTCGAGGCCACCGGGGCGGATGGGCTGCGCCATCGCCGCGTGCAGCGACGGCGGGAGCAGCGAGAGCGCTACCCCACCGGCCGCGGAGCCGAGAACAGTGCGGCGGGAAATCTCAGTCATGCCCCGGACAGTAGGTCAGGACCTAGCCGTCCGGGGATGCCCCGGAGTGTTCCTTCTTCAGAAGTTCACGCGCCCGTACGACGCTTGATCGCGGCGTCGCGCAGCCCCTCCAGCACCGTCTCGGTGGTCTCCCAGCTCATGCACGCGTCGGTGATCGACTGTCCGTACACGAGCGGCTTCGTCGGGTCGAGGTCTTGCCGTCCCTCGACCAGGAACGACTCCAGCATCACGCCGACGATCGCCTGGTTCCCGTCGGCGACCTGCCCGCCGATCTCGGCCGCGACGACCGGCTGCCGGTGGTGGTCCTTGCGGCTGTTGCCGTGGCTGGCGTCGACGACGACGCGCTCGGCCAGGCCGCCCTTGCGCAGCAGCTCGGTGGCGCCGGCGATCGAGTCGGCGTCGTAGTTCGGGCCGGCGTCGGAGCCGCGGAGGACGAGGTGGCAGTCGGGGTTGCCGCGGGTGTGCAGGATCGCGGGTGCGCCGTCGTGGTCGATGCCGGTGAAGACGTGCGGGACAGCGGCGGCCTTGATCGCGTCGACGGCGGTCGCGATGCTGCCGTCGGGGCGGTTCTTCATCCCGATCGGCATCGACAGGCCGGACGACAGCTGCCGGTGCACCTGGCTCTCGACGGTCCGCGCGCCGATCGCGCCCCAGCCGACGGTGTCCGCGATGTACTGCGGGGTGATCGGGTCGAGGAACTCGCAACCGACCGGCAGGCCCTTGGCCAGTACTTCGAGCAGCAGCGCGCGGGCGGTCCGCAGACCGGTGTTCACGTCGCCGGAGCCGTCGAGGCCGGGGTCGTTGATCAGGCCCTTCCAGCCGAGGGTCGAGCGGGGCTTCTCGAAGTACACGCGCATCACCACGAGCAGGCCGTCGGAGAGTCGCTCGGCGATCGGGGCGAGGCGTTCGGCGTACTCGAGGGCGGCCTTCGCGTCGTGCACGGAACAGGGGCCGACGACAACGAGCAGGCGGTCGTCATCTCCGTTGAGGACGTCGGTGACCGCTTGGCGTCCGGCCACGACCGTCTCGGCCAGTTGTTGCGTCAGCGGCAACTCTTCGTGCAGGGCGAGCGGGGTGATCAACGGGACGGTCTTCTCGATCCGCCGGTCGACGACGGCGCCCTCGGAGATCGGTCTGGCCTGGGGCTGGGTGTTCATGGTGGGAACCTTTCCGCCGGTACTCCGCGGGTGGTCCCGAGGTCAGCGCCGGCTGGGAATGAGAAAAGGCAAGGACGAGTGTCCTTGCCTCGAGAGCCGGCTGCTGGTTCTTGATCAGGCGTCAGCGATCAGCTGAGCTACCCGGCACCACAGCCGGCCACTCAAAAAATCGCCAATAGCAACGCTTCACGTCGATGACGATATCACCCACCGCAACCAGCCCGCCAAAATCTCCTCGCCCTGGACCGGCCGGCCATGGTTGCCTCTGGCCATGACCGACACCACCATCCGCCTGGCCCGGGCGGACGAACTACCGCTGCTGCGCTCGATCGAGAAGGCGGCCGGCGTCCTGTTCCGCGAGATCGGGATGGCCGACGTCGCCGATCATCCGCCACCGTCGCTCGAGGCCTTCGAGGCGTACCAGCGGGCCGGGCTGGCCTGGACTGCCGCGGATGCTTCTGACCTTGCGGTTGGCTTCGTGCTGGTGAAGCTCGTGGACGGGTGTGCGCATATCGAGCAGGTGAGCGTTCATCCGGCGCATGGGCGGCAGGGCATCGGGCGGTCGCTGATCGACGAGGTCGGGCGCTGGGCCGCCGAGCAGGGTTTGCCGGCGTTGACGCTGAGTACGTTCCGGAATGTGGCCTTCAACGGGCCGTACTACGCGCGGCTGGGATTTCGTGAGTTGGCAGAGCTCACGCCGGGGCTGGTGGAGATTCAGCGGCAGGAAGCCGCGATGGGGCTGGACCCGGCGGAGCGGGTGTTCATGCGGCGGGAGTAACCGGGGGTGGGCGTGCGTCGTTGAGGGTCGCAACAGGTTGAGGCTTTTCTGAGGGATTCTCAAAGGGGTGTGTCGGTGAGGCCGCGGACTTTCGAGTTGGTTCGTTATCGCGACCTCAGTGGGGTGTCGGGGACGGGCGTGGTCGCTGAGGGGTGTGTGTTCACCGATGGGTCGGTCGCGCTCCGTTGGCGGGGTACGAATCCGGCGACGGCCGTCTGGCCCGACCTGGAGTCGGTGCTGGCTGTGCACGGCCATCAGGGTGCGACAGAGGTCCGCTGGCTGGAAACTGAGGCCGAGGTCGAGCGGGCCGACGTCGAGTTGGAGCAATTGTTCGGGGGGCAGCACAACGTGCGGCCGCCGAGTTCACTGTCCGATCCTTCCGCGCTTCCGCCAAGCCGCGCCAGAGGCTGGGCGGGGGCCCGACATCTGAGGTAGAAGGTTCCCGTGACCCAGATCTACCTGGTCCGGCACGGTCAGCCGGACTATGCGCCGGTGGATAGCCGTGGCTGGCCCGGAATGGCCGCTGACGCCGCTCCACTGACCCCAGAGGGGGCCAAGCAGGCCGAGGCGGTCGCGGACCTCCTGAGTGGCATCGGTGCCACATACCTGGTCAGCTCCCCGTTCACCCGGGCGCTTCACAGTGCCGCGATCATCGGGCACCGGTTGGCTCTCGGCGTACGGGTCGACTACGACCTGCGCGACTGGCTGCCGGACAGCACCGGCTCCTGGCGCGGGGTTGCCGACGTCCGGGCGGCCGAGGCCGAGCTGGACGAGTACGACGGCGAGTGGCCGGAGGGGATCCGCCGTTCTTGGGAGCCACTGTCCGTGGTGCGAGCCCGGGCTCGGGAGGCTCTGGCCCGGCATACGGCGAGCACGGACGGGCCGGTGCTGGCGATCACGCATGCCATGGTCATCCGGGCGCTGACCGGTGAGCGCGGCGTTGAGCACGGCGGGCACGTGTACTTCAGCTACGAGGGCTAGGGGCGCACTGCCGCTACCAGGGCCGCGACGGCCTCGGCCAGGGAGTTCACCCAGCCGTCCGGCTTCCCCAGCGTCTGCCAGCCGGGTCCACCGACCACCAGCTGGTACGACGGCCTGGTGCGCGCCAGGGTCCGCAGGGCGTCCCCGTCGGCCGTCTCGGGCGTACTCGACCAGATGAAGACGGCGGCCGGGCGGATCCGGCGTACGGCGTCCGAAAGCGAGCTGACCGGGGTCGCTGCGCCTAGGGTCCGCACCTTGATGCCGCGCTCAGCCAGTGCAGCCGCCACCGCGAGGAGGGGTAGCGCATGGTCCTCCCGCTCGAGACACGCGAGTACTACGGCCCGCTCGCTCTCGTCCGGCTTGAGGCGCTCGACTGCCCGACGGGTGTGGTACCTGAGCCCACCGGCGACCGCATCCGACGCGAGGTGCTCAACCTCGACGCAGGCACCCGTGCGTTCCCACTGGTCGCCGACCTCGACCAGTAGCGGCATGAGCCGGCTGGTCCAGGCCTCGACCGCCCCGGACTTGTCCAGGCTGCGGGCGACCTCGTGGGTGAGCCGGTCGCTGTCCATGGCGTTCGCCAGCTCGAACAGGTCGGCCAACTTGCCCGGGCCGTCGGTGCGGGACCGGGCTGAGCGGCGTACCGGCAGTGGCTTCGGCACTGCGTGTGACCGCCCGCGGGTGCCTTCGGCAACAGAAGTGGCGGATGTCACAGTGGGTGATTGGGCGAGGTAGATCCGGTCACGAACCGAGCCGGCCGCTTCGGCGGTCGGAACCCCCTGGTCGATCAGCCGGAGCATCGCCCGCAGCCGGGCCAGATCCTCGGGGCTGTAGCGCCGGTGACCGCCCGCTGACCTGGCACTTGGGCTCAATCCGTACCTGCGTTCCCAGCTCCGCAGCGTCGGCGCGGCGATCCCGAGCCGGCGCGCGGCGGCCCCGACGGTGAGGGTCTCGGAGCTGGTCGGCACGGCGTTCATGATGCCCGCTCGGTGCCCTGAATCGGCGGAAAACAGCGCTCGTCGATAACAACTCGACGGACTTTCGCGACAACAAGGGTTGAACTGCGCATGAGTTGAGCATAGTTTTCACCGAGCGCCCGTCCGCGCTCACGGTGAGTCATAGGAGGTTGCCATGTCGAGAGGGATGCCTCGCCTACCCCGCCCGCTCATGGATCTGTGGGACTGGCAGTCGCAGTCTGCGTGCCGCGACGTCAACCCGGAGCTGTTCTTCTCCCCCGAATCGGAGCGTGGCGTTCGCAAACGCGCTCGCGAGATGGTGGCCAAGTCGCTCTGCGGTACCTGCCCGGTCCAGCCCGAATGCCGTCAGCACGCCATCTCCGTCGGAGAGCCGTACGGCGTCTGGGGTGGAACCACGGAATCCGAACGGGACAACGTAGTAC
This sequence comes from Kribbella ginsengisoli, assembly GCF_039537185.1. Lineage (NCBI taxonomy): Bacteria > Bacillati > Actinomycetota > Actinomycetes > Propionibacteriales > Kribbellaceae > Kribbella > Kribbella ginsengisoli. The sequence goes on from NZ_BAABAA010000014.1 coordinate 195,686, forward strand.
TCGCCGAACACAGGAAGTCCGCCTGACGGCCGCCGGGTGAACCACCCCGACCCACCCGGGTCCGGCCCTGCCGCCGGACCCGGCCCCCGATCCCCCAGCAGCCTCATCTGCTGAAGATCGGATTACACCTCGCCCCAGGCCCCCTTGCCTGGCAACGATTGCAGCCACGCCACCAGCCGACCAGCGACGCCTGCACCGCTGCGCCGAAGCCTGCGCCAGCTGCATCGCGGACCGCCACGCATACCCAAGTCCAGAGGCGAGCGCCGTTCCCACCGTGCCACGGAGCCGAGCGCGGACTTATGCGTGCGCGGCCGTCCACCCGCCCCCGTCGATGGCACCGCGAGCCGGGCGGCGGGCGAGATGGCGAAGTGGGTCAAGGGAGTTTGGGGGCTGCCCGGATGTGGGCTCGTTCGCCTTGTTTGCCGATCAGGCTCAGGTATTCGACCGGGCCGGCGCTCGTCGAGCCGAACCAGTGCGGGGTGCGGGTGTCGAACTCCGCGGCCTCGCCTGCCTGGAGGAGCATGTCGTGCTCGCCCAGGACGACGCGCAGGGTGCCGTTGAGGACGTAGACCCAGTCGTAGCCTTCGTGCGTCCGGAGCTCAGGCTCGGCGTTGTCGTCGCCGGCCGGCCGGATGAACTTGTACGCCTGGATGCCGCCCGCTCGTCGGGTGAGCGGCAGGATGGTTGCCCCGTCGCCGGATGCGATCGGGCGGAGGTTGATCCGGGGATCGCCGGTCGGTGGCGCGTCGACCAGCTCGTCGAGGGTGGCGCCGTACGCGCTCGCCAGGGGGAGTAGCTGCTCGAGCGTCGGCCGCCGCAGTCCTGCCTCCAGCCGGGACAGCGTGCTGACGGAGATACCGGTGAGCTCCGAGAGGTCGGCGAGCGTGATGTCGCGCCGGAGCCGGAGCTGCTTCAGCCGGGGGCCGACGGCGTTGAGAGTGCGGTCGATCGGGTCGTCGCTCATCTCGCCATTTTGCCATTCGGCAACAAGGTTTGCCATCGCTCATCCGTCGAGCCAGTCTCGGAAAGGCAGGCGACGACACGAAGGAGCAGCCGATGACCTTCGGCAAGGACTACTGGAACCAGCACTGGCAACCCACCACCACCGGCATGGAGCGCAACCCACCGAACCCGTACCTGGTCAACGCAACCACCACCCTCACCCCCGGCACAGCGCTCGACGCCGGCTGCGGCGCAGGCGCCGAGGCGATCTGGCTCGCCTCCCAAGGCTGGCAGGTCACCGCGGCCGACATCTCCCGTACCGCTCTCGACAAGGCGATCAACCGCGCGGCCGGACTCCCGATCAACTGGCTGGAAGCAGACCTCACCGTCTGGACCCCTGACACCCAGTACGACCTGGTGACCACCCACTACGCCCACCCGACAATCCCCCAGCTCGCCTTCTACCAGCGCCTCTCCACCTGGGTAGCCCCCGGCGGCACCCTCCTCCTGGTCGGCCACGGTCACGCCCCCGACCCCAGCCACGGGCACGGGGGTGCTGAGCAGTTCCTGGCCGAGGCATCGGTCAGCTTGGCGGACATCACGGCAGGGCTCGACGACGCGCAGTGGGAGATCCTCGCCGCCGGTGAACACACCCGGACGATCCCCGGCCGTGAGGCAGGCCTCCGCGACGTCGTAGTACAGGCAACTCTCAAACCAAGGAAGTCATGAACGCCAACCAGGCGCTACCCGTCCACGCCCCCGACACCACCATCCACGACCCCCGCAAGCGCCGGGCAATCCTCATCGCCGTCTGTATCGCACTGATGGCGGTCATCGCCTCGGTCTCCGGGCTCAACGTCGCCCAACCCCAACTGGCCGTCGCCTTCGGCGCCTCGCAGAGCACCGTGCTCTGGATGATCAACCTCTACACGATCACCCTCGCCGCGCTCCTCCTCCCACTCGGCGCACTAGGCGACAGGCTGGGCCGCAAGCCGATGCTGCTCGCCGGCCTGATCGTGTTCGGCGTCGCGAGCATCGCCGCCGGCCTCGCCCCGTCGACCGAGGTCATGCTCGCCGCCCGCCTCCTCATCGGTATCGGCGCGGCGATGATCATGCCCGTCACCCTCGCCGTCATCACCTCGACGTTCCCGGACGAGGAACGCTCCAAAGCGATCGGGGTCTGGACCGGAGTAGCCGGCGGCGGAGGCCTCCTAGGCATGTACCTGTCCGCAGTACTGGTCGACGTAGCAACCTGGCGCTGGCTCTTCGTACTCCCCGCCGCCCTCGTCGCCGCGGCCATCGCCATGACGCTCCGCTCCATCCCGAACTCGGTCGAGCAAGCGACCCACCGGTACGACGCAGCCGGCTCCCTCACCTCCGTGGTCGCCGTGATCGGCCTCATCTTCGTCCTCCACGAAGGTCCAGAGCGCGGCTGGACCGCCCCCAGCACCGTCGTCAGCCTCGCCATCGGCCTCATCGCCGCGATCGCCTTCGTCGCCTGGGAACTGCGCCGGCAGTCCCCACTCCTCGACCTCCGCCTGTTCCGCCAGCGCGGCCTGGCGAGCGGCTCCGTCTCGCTGCTCACCCTGTTCGGCGTACAGGCCGGGATCTTCGTCGTGCTCTTCCCGTACTTCCAAGCGGTACTCGGCTGGTCAGGCCTTCGCTCCACGCTGGCCATGATGCCGATGGCGCTCCTGATGATGGTCGCCTCCGGCCTGGCTCCACGCGTGGCCGCGCGCATCGGCGGCCGCTCGACGATGGCAGCCGGTATCGCCCTCGCCGGCGCCGGTCTCGCGCTGATGGCCGCCCTGGTCTCCGTCGACGGGGGCTACTTGTCTGTACTACCGGGCATGCTCGCGATGGGCCTCGGCATGGGTCTCACGATGACCCCCTCCACCGAAGCGATCACCAGCGCCCTGCCCCGCGAACGCCAAGGAGTCGCCTCCGCCCTCAACGACGTCACTCGAGAGTTCGGTACTGCGCTCGGCGTCGCCCTGCTCGGAGCAGTACTGTCCGCCGGCTACCGCACCGCCATCGACTCCCGCCTGGACGGCATCCCGGCCGGTGCTGCCAGCGCTGCTCGTGACGGCATCGCCAACGCGATCGCCGCAGCCAACGCGAGCGGTGCGACCAACGCGGGCGGTGTGGCGAATGGCGCCCGATCGGAGGCGTTGATCCGGGCGGCCCAGGAGTCCTTCGTCACCGGCTGGCAGCAGGCGATGTGGGTTGGCGCGGGCATCATGGCGGTGCTGTTCGTCTACGTCATCGCCCGCGGGCCTGAGCGCAGCGCGCCCGTAGTACAGAAGACCAGTTAAGGCTTGCCGGTCTCGGGGTCTTCGTCTTCGGGGGTCTTGTCCTGCGGTTCCGGCTCAGGCGGCTTGATCGTGGTCCTCGGATCCCGGTAGCGGTCCAGGGACGCCAGGAAGTCCGGGTCGTCGTCGGGCGCCACCGGCCGGCCGCTGGGTCTCGCCTTCGGGACCGCGGCCCGCTCGCGACGGACCGCCTCTGTGCGGGACATCAGGAGCCAGACGATCGGGCCGACGAACGGCACGAAGACGATCAGGACGATCCAGACCAGCTTGGGCAGGTAAGGGACGTCTTCGTCGCGTGTCTGGATGCAGGAGAAGAGCGCATAGACGCTCAGCACCAGGCTGATCAGGAACGGCAGAAATCGGACCACGCTCCAACAGTACGGGCACCGGAGGATCGGTGCGGCCAGTCGACGCCGATCCTCCGGTTACGGGATGCGGTCAGTTGTGGGCGCCGGTCAGGCCGCGGGCGCGCAGGACGGAGTTCTCCAGCGGGCGGAAGACGAGCAGTTCGATGCCGACACCGACGATGAAGATCAAGAAGATGCCGGCGAAGACCATCGAGATGTCCGACAGGGACATTCCGTCGTGCAGGTACTGGCCCAGGCCTTTGCCGAGGTCTGGTGAGGTGGCGATCAGTTCGGCCGCCATCAGCGAGCGCCAGGAGAAGGCCCACCCCTGCTTGAGGCCGCCGAGGAAACCGGGCAGCGCGGCCGGCAGCAGGATGTAGCGGATGCCACCCCAGCGACCAGCGCCGAGCGCCTTGCCGACGCGCGGCAGGATCGGCGGTACCTGGTCGAGGCCGGACACCAAGCCGTTGGCGATGGAGGGGACAGCACCGAGCAGCACGACCCAGTAGATCGCCCGGTCGTTCAGCCCGAACCAGAGAACCGCAGCCGGCACCCAAGCCACCGACGGCAGGCTCTGCAGCCCGGACACCAGGGGCCCGATCCCCCGGCGTACGACGCTGAAGTTCGCGATCGCCAGCCCGAGCGGCACCGCGATCAACAGCGAGAACGCGAACCCGATCACCGCCCGGTGCACCGACACCCAGAACAACTCGATGATGTCGCCCGACGTCACCAGTTGCCAGACCTGCGACCACACGTCCGCCGGTGCGGGCAGCTTGTACTCCGGCCAGAAGGCGGCCGCCCACAACACCTGCCAGACGACCACGAACAGCACGATCGCCGCGACCGGCGGCCACACCTTCGACAGCGTCCGCCGCAGCAGACTCCCGTCCGGCGCGTTGACCGGTGTGTCGAGCGCGTCGAGGCCGGCCTCGACCGACCCCGGCTCCAACCGGTCCTGCACGTCAGGCTGCGGCATGACTGCTGATCACCTTTCGCAGAGCGCCGTTGATCTCGTCGACGGCCCCGGTCTCCCCCGGACCCGACAACCCGTCGACATCCCATTCCCGGACGACCCGTCCGGGCCGCGAGGACAGCAGTACGACGCGCTGTCCGAGCCGCACCGCCTCGCGTACGTCATGCGTGACGAACAGGATCGCCGTACCGGTCGCCTGCCAGATCCGCAGCAACTCCCCCTGCAGTACGTCGCGGGTGATCGCGTCCAGCGCCGAGAACGGCTCATCCATCAACAGCAACGAAGGCTTCGCCGAAGCCGCGCCGGTGTTGTCCGAGGTGGATGCCAATGCCCGAGCCAATGCGACCCGCTGCCGCATACCGCCCGACAGCTCGTGCGGACGCTTGTCACCCAGCCCACCGAGCCGTACCAGCTCCAGCAGCTCGGCAGCCTTCGCCCGACGCGCGGACTTCGACACGCCGGCCATCCGCAGCGGCAGCTCCACGTTGCCGGCCGCGGTCAGCCACGGCATCAGCGCCGCCTCCTGGAACACGACCGCCGGCCGCGACGAGCTCAGCTCGATCCGGCCGGTGGTCGGCTTGTCGAGCCCCGCGACGAGGTTGAGCAGGGTGGTCTTGCCGCAGCCGGACGCGCCGAGCAGGCAGACGAACTCACCGGCCCCGACCTCCAGGTCGACGCCCTCGAGCGCGACCACCGACTTGTGGCCCTGCCCGAACGCCTTGCCGACCTGGTGGAACCGCACCGGCCGTACTGCGCCGCTGGTGACCGTCCTGCTGGCTTCGACTGTCGCAGTCATCGTCTGCCTCCTCGTTGCGGAACTGTGGGCACTTCGGGGCGACACTTACTTCTTGTCGAGACCGGCGGGGTCGACGGTGGGCTTGCCGGCCTTGGTGAGTACGTCGTTCAGCGGGCCGAGGTCGGCGAAGCCGGAGACGTTCGGCGCCGTCTTGGCGATTCCGGCCGTGACCTGGTCCTTGGCGAGCTGCGGGAACTGCGCGGCGATCGGGTCCACGGTGGCGGTGATGTTGCCGAACGCGCGGTCGATCACGGCCGGCTTGAGCGCCTTGCCGGTCAGGTCGAGCAGTTGCTTGTTGACCTCGGCCTTGGCCGCGGTCTTGTCCGAGTCGATGAAGTCGATCGAGGCGACCAGCCCGCCGAGCAGCTGCCGGACGGTCTCCGGGTGCTCCTGCAGGAACTGGGTACGGACGATCAGCACCGTGGTCGGGAACTTGCCGTCCGGCCACAGCGACGCCTCGTCGAGCAGCACCTTCGCGCCGGCGTCGAGGACGAGTCGCGACGACCAGGGCTCCGGCAGCCAGGCGGCGTCCACGTCGCCCTTCTTGAAGGCGTCCAGGGTGGCCGCGTTCTCCAGGTTGGTGACCTTGACCTTGCTGGTCAGGTCCTTCTCGGCCAGCCACTTCTTCAGCGACACGTCCTGGGTGTTGCCCAGCTGCGGGGTGACGATGGTCTTGCCGACCAGGTCCTCCGGCTTGCTGATCGTCGGCTTGACGACCAGCTGCGCGCCACTGGACGTCGTACCGGCGATCAGCCGGACGGCTTCGCCGTTCGACTTCGCGTAGGCGTTGATGGCCGGGCCGGAGCCGATGAACGACGCGTCCAGCGAGCCGCCGAGCAGCGCGCCGACCGCCTCCGGGCCGGCGTTGAACTTGGTCGGGACGAGCTTGGTGCTACCGAGCTCCTTGGTGAACAGCCCCTTGCCGAGGCCGACCAGGGCAGCCGCGTGGGTGACGTTCGGGAAGTAGCCGAGCCGCAGCTCGGTCGCGGCGCCCTTGTCGGACGCGGCAGCCGGGGCCGCCTTGCCCTCGTCGGCGCGCGAGCAGCCGGCAACGGCGGCGATCAGGGAGAGGACGGCGGCCGAGGCGGCCAGAACACGGGCAGGACGGAAGCTCGTGATGCTCACAGAAGAAACCTTCGGGTGCGGGCGACCGGCAGGGGTCGCGGGCGGGATGTTCAGAGCGGGCTGGGCAGAAAGCAGCTGGCGTGACCGGAGTGGGTCAGCCGTGCACTGAAGAGAGCGCCGAAGGTCAACAGGTCGCGGAGGCGACGCGGAGCAGGTCGACGTGCCGACGGCGCGTGAGCGCGTCGGCTGGCCGGTTGGCGGTGACCTGCATGCACACCATGAAACCGGACAAAGTCCATCAACGGGCTCTGGTTTCGCGATGTGAGACGACAAATCACGATCTGAGACATTTCAAGCGATTCATCTCCGGACCGATCAGCTCCGGCCGCTGCTCCGAAGTACTCCCGAAGCGTTCTGAACTTGTTCAGAACTTATGCATCGGGAAAGGCTTTCGTATGAGCGGCGACCGTCCGACCGCCGCGGTGCTGGGCTCGGGAGTCTCCGGGCTGACCGCGGCCCACCTGCTGAGCAGGACCCATGACGTGACCGTCTTCGAGGCCGGCGACCGGCCCGGCGGCCACGCGCACACGCACGACGTGGTGGATTCCGCCGGCAACCTGTTGCGGGTTGACACCGGCTTCATCGTGCACAACGAACGCACCTACCCGAACCTGCTCCGCCTCTTCGCCGAGCTCGGCATCAGGACCCAGCCGACCGAGATGAGCATGAGCGTGCACTGCGACGGCTGCGGCCTCGAGTACGCCGGTGGTCGCGGCGCCCGTGCCCTGTTCAGCCAGCCCAGGCGCGCGGCCGATCCGCGTTTCCTGCGGATGCTGACCGAGGTACCGCGCTTCCATCGCGAGGCGAAGGCGGTCATCGAGGCCGGTGACGACGGGCTGACCTGGGGTGAGTTCCTCCACACGCATCGCTTCTCGCCCTACTTCAGGAAGCACTTCGCCGTACCGCTGGTGTCCTGTGTCTGGTCGTCCGGCTCGGCCGACGCCGAGCGGTACCCCGCGCACTACCTGTTCCGCTTCCTCGACCACCACGGCATGCTCGCGGTCAGCGGCTCGCCCAAGTGGCGCACGGTCACCGGCGGCTCCCGCACCTACGTCGACGCAGTCGTCAGCAGACTCCAAGCAGTCCGTACGTCGACGCCGGTCCGGGCCGTACTACGCCACGACGACGCCGTCGAGGTGGTCACCGACCGGTCCGAGGAGTTCGACCACGTCGTCGTCGCGACGCATGCGGACACAGCACTCGACCTGCTCGGCGACGCAACCCCCGAGGAGAAGGCGCTGCTCGGCGCCTTCGACTACTCCGTCAACCCGACCTGGCTGCACACCGACACCGCAGTACTGCCACACGCGACGAATGCGCGCTCCTCCTGGAACTACCGCATGCGCAGCTGCGAGACGGCCGAGCCACAGGTACTGGTCAGCTACTGGATGAACCGCCTGCAGGACCTGCGGAGCCCCGACGAGCACCTGGTCACGCTGAACCCGCAGGGCTGGGTAGACCCCACCAAGGTGATCGCCCAGATGACCTACGCCCACCCCATCTTCACTCCCGAGTCAGTAGCCGCAGCACCCGCACTACGCGCCGCCGGCGGCCCCCGACTCGCCTTCGCCGGAGCACACCTCGGCTGGGGCTTCCACGAAGACGGGTGCCGCTCCGGAGTAGAAGCAGCCGAACGCCTAGGCGCTACATGGTGAGTAGTCCGCAGTTGCCCGCAATCGTCTCTGGACATGTGAGCCACTCACGCCGCGTGCCCCTGCGTCATCGCTTCCGCTATCGGACGTACCAATGGCTGGTAGATGTCGACCGGCTCCCCCGCCGGCGCTTCTCGGCCAAGGACCACCTCGGCTTGGGGCCATCTCTGCGGGACAACGTCGCTACCTTCACCGCAGCACAGGGCGTCCAGCTGCGGCCGGACGACCGGGTGCTGATGCTGGCCAACGCCCGGAGCCCGTTCGGCTTCGTCTTCGATCCACTGAGTGTCTTCTGGTGTCTCAGCTCGACCGGAGAGCTGCGCTGCGTAGTGCTGGAGATCCACAACACCTACGGCGAGCGCCACGCCCAGCTGGCACGCCCGGACGCCGCAGGCCGCTTCACCCTCCCCAAGCAGTTCTACGTCTCCCCCTTCTTCACAGTCGACGGCCGGTACGACGTAACGCTCCGCCTGGACGCTGACCACGTCTCCGTAGCCATCGACCTCGTCCAGCACGAGCGTCGCGTCTTCTCGGCCGCCTTCACCGGCCAGCCCCGGCCCGCTACCCGCCGAGCCGTGCTGAAAGCGGCCTTGCTCACACCGTTCGTCACCTATCAGGTGTGGGCGCTGATCCGAATGCATGGTGTCGCGCTCTGGCTCCGCCGCTTGCCAGTAATCCACCGCGACCCCCACATCCCACCGGAGGGAGTCCGATGAGTTCCCTACCCCTCGTCGACGCCGAACGCTGGCCCCGCGTCGCCCGTACCCCACGCAGCCCGATCCGAGCTGCCGCTGCCCGGCTGATCCTGCGGAGAGCGGTCCGCGACCTCCCGCTGGTTGTCCTGCTCCCCAAGAGCGGTCGGCCCGGAGCCCGCGGGGCGGCCGGCGGGCCAGAGCGGCTCGGAGCCGGGGGCGCCGGTGCTCCGGTCATGGAGATCGTGTCGGACGCCTTTTTCCATCGGATCGGGGCTGACCTCAAGATCGGTTTCGGCGAGGCCTACATGGCCGGCGACTGGCGGCCCGCCGACGGCACCGACCTGGCCGACCTGCTGACGGTCTTCGCCAACCACCTCACCGACCTCGTCCCGCCGACCCTGCAACGCTTCCGCAAACTGATCGAGCAGCGGATGCCGTCGACGGAGCTCAACGACCGGGCCGGCGCGAAACAGAACATCGCCCGCCACTACGACCTGTCCAACGACCTCTTCGCGACGTTCCTCGACGAGACGATGAGCTACTCCTCGGCCTGGTTCGAGACCCACGACGAAGACCTCGAGACGGCGCAACGCCGCAAGATCGACGGCATCCTCGACTACGCCGGGGTCCGCGAAGGAACCCGGGTACTGGAGATCGGTACCGGCTGGGGTCAACTCGCCATCCAGGCCGCCGAACGCGGCGCCTCCGTCACCTCGGTCACCCTGTCCGCCGAGCAACGCGACCTCGCCCGCAAACGGATCGCCGAGGCCGGCGTCAACGCGGAGGTCGAGCTGCGCGACTACCGGGACGTGCGCGGCCAGTACGACGCGATCGTCAGCGTCGAGATGATCGAAGCCGTCGGAGCGCAGTACTGGCCGACGTACTTCGCGACGATCGACCGGCTCCTGGCTCCCGGCGGACGGTTCGCGCTGCAGTCGATCACCATGCCGCACGACCGGCTGCTCGCCACCAGGCACGCCCAGGGCTGGATCCATCAGTACATCTTCCCTGGCGGCCTGATCCCCTCGTTGACCGCGATCGAGCAGATCGCGGAGACAGCCGGCGGGCTCGAGATCGCACATCGCCGCGACCTCGGGCCCGCCTACGCCCACACCCTCCGGCTGTGGCGGGACCGTTTCACCGCGCACGCCGCGGAAGTCGCGAACCTGGGCTTCGACGCCGTCTTCCGGCGGATGTGGGAGTTCTACCTCGCGTACTCCGAGGCCGGTTTCCGCGCGGGGTACCTGGATGTTTCCCAACTCGCATTGGTGAGGAAGTAGCTATGGATCTCACTGGCCGCAGGGTCTGGGTCGTCGGCGCCTCGTCTGGCATCGGCGCGGCGCTGGCCCGCGAGCTGTGCCTCAGGGGTGCACAGGTCGCGGTGTCCGCGCGCCGGGCGGACGCGTTGAAGGAGGTCGCCGGCGAATGGATGACGGCGGTGCCGTGCGACATCACCGACGCCGACGAGGTCCGGCAGGCGGCCGGCGTGGTCGCGGCCGAGCTGGGCGGGATCGACATCGCCGTCCTCAGCGCCGGCTACTGGAAACAGATGGGCGACGAGTTCGACGTCGAGTCGTTCGACCAGCACCTGGCGGTGAATCTCAGCGGGATGGCGAACTGCCTCGGCGAGCTGATCCCCCGGATGAAGAAGCAGCGGGCCGGCATGATCGTCGGTATCTCCTCGGTCGCCGGGTATCGAGGACTGCCCGGCTCGGAGGCGTACGGCGCGACGAAGGCCGCGCAGATCAATCTCCTCGAAGCGCTGCGAGTACGGCTCCGCCCGGACGGCATCGACGTACTCACCGTCTGTCCCGGTTTCGTCGAGACCGAGATGACCTCGGACAACACCTTCCCGATGCCGTTCATCGTCTCCGCGGAACAGGCCGGACGGGCGATCGCGGACGGGATCGAGCGGCAGTCCGCCCGGATCGTCTTCCCGTGGCAGATGTCACTCCTGATGCGTATTTCCCGCCTTGTTCCCGATCGCCTGTGGGCGCTCGCTCTCACGCCTCGGTCCTGATCTGTCCAGATCAGGACATGGCTGTTGCCCGAGGCTCGGACGGGTGCATACGGTCCTCCGGGACCTTCCCGTCTTGTGAGGAGCTTGCCTGATGAGCTGGACCCCTGGTGGACCGCTGACCGCGGCCAAGCTCACCACCGAGTACGCCGACCGCCCGCTCGGTACGGACGTCAGCCGGCCCCGGTTGGGCTGGATCGCGACCGCACCGGGGTACGGCGCGACGCAGTCGGCGTACCAGGTGCTGGTCGCCTCGGCGTCTGAGCTGCTGACGCCGGAGACAGCCGACGTCTGGGACTCCGGGCAGGTCGCCTCCGCGCAGAGCTTCGGTGTCGCCTACGACGGTCCGGCGCTGGAACCGCGGACTCGCTATCACTGGGCCGTGCGGTTGTGGGACGGGCTGGAGCGGGTGGGGCGCTGGAGTGCGGGGAGCTGGTTCGAGACGGGCCTGCTCGGTGAGGGGTTCGGCGGGGCGCAATGGATCGGTGCGCGCGATTCCGAAGTACGGGATGAGGATGTACCGGCGCCTCTGCTGCGGCGGACCTTCACGCTTGAGTCTGTTGAGAGCGCCCGGCTTTATGCGAGCGGGCTCGCCTACCAGGAGCTGCGGATCAACGGGCAGCGCGTGGGCGACTCGGTGCTCGATCCTGGGTTCACCGACTACGACGAGACGGTGCTGTCGGTCGCGTACGACGTGACCGGGCTGCTGCGACCCGGCGACAACGTGCTGGGCGCTGAGCTTGGGCGCGGGTTCTTCGGGTTGTCGACGCCGAACGTCTGGCGCTGGCACCAGACGCCGTGGACCGCTGAGCCGCGGCTGCTCGCGCGATTGGTGATCGAGCACGCCGACGGCAGCGTGACCGAGATCGTTACGGATGACGCGTGGCGGGTGGCCGACGGGCCGACTCGGTCGGACTCGTTGTTCTCCGGTGAGACGTATGACGCGCGGCTGCATCCGGCGGGTTGGGATGCGGCCGGGTTCGACGACTCGGAGTGGAGCGCGGCTCTCGTCGTCGCGGCGCCGCGCGGTGAGGTACGGGCTCAGGAGCATGAGCCGATCCGGGTGATCGAGGACGTCGCGCCCGTGGAGTTCACGCAGCCGAAGCCGGGCGTGTGGATCGCGGACTTCGGGCGGACGACGGCCGGCTGGACCAAGCTACGGGTGACCGCGCCGGCCGGTACGACGATCAGCCTCACGCACGGTGAGTGGTTGCTTGCCGATGGCACCGTTTTCGCGGAGAACGAGCATGTGAAGAAGGACCGGTTCCAGCGCGACGAATACATTGCCGCGGGCAACGGGGTCGAGGAGTGGGAGCCGCGCTTCTCGTACAAGGGTTTCCGGTATGTCCAGCTCGAAGGTTTCCCGGGGGTGCCGACGCGTGAGTCGGTGACGATGCGGGTGGTGCATTCCGACGTACCGGCGGTCAGCCGTTTCAGCTCGAGCGAGCCGCTGTATGAGCAACTCGAGCAGGCGATGCGGCGGACCGTGCTCAACAACCTGCACGGCATCCCGACCGACACTCCGAAGATGGAGAAGAACGGCTGGACCGGCGACGCGCAGGTCGGGGCGCCGACGATGGCCGGCACGCTCGGGATGGCGCGTTTCTTCACCAAGTGGCTCGGCGACCTGCGCGACAGCCAAGACGCTTCTGGCCGACTGCCCGTCATTGTGCCGACGGGCGATTGGGGTTACACCGAGCTCGCGCCGGCGACCGAGTGGTCGACGGTCTATCCGTTCTTCCTGCGCGAGATGCATCGCTGGTACGGCGACGAGCGATTGCTGGCCGGCCATTGGGACGCCGTACTCCGCTACGTCGACTACGAACTCGATCGGGTCTCCGACGGGTTGTCGCTCAGTGTCCTCGGCGATTGGCTCCCACCCGGCTACCAGGACGGCCCGCCACCCGAGGACCGGCGACTGACCGGTACTGCGTACTTGTACCGCGCTGTCATCGCGGTCGCCGAGATCGCCGAACTGCTGGGCAAGTCAGCCGAGGCCGACCGGTTGCGGAAGGCTGCGTCGGAGCTCGTCGATGGGCTGAACCGGGCGTTCCTCGATCGATCGGCCGGGATCTACCGGACCGCGTCGGATCCGGATTACCGGCAGACGTCCAATGCGGTGCCGCTGGCTTTCGGGATGGTGCCCGCCGAGGTGGTTCCGGCGGTGGTGGCCAACCTGGTGGCGGACATCGAGGCGCGTGGGTTCCATCTCAACACCGGGTGTCTCGGGGTCGGTGTGCTGCTGCCGGTGCTCACTGCCTTTGGTCATGCCGACGTGGCGGCGAAGGTCGCGTTGCAGCGGTCGTATCCGAGTTGGGGGTACTGGATCGACAACGGCGCCGACACGATGTGGGAGATGTGGGAGACGGATACCCGGTCGCGCAACCACTACTTCCAGGGGACGGTGGTGCAGTGGTTGCTGGAGAACGTGGCGGGGGTCCGGAACCTGGGTGGTGGGTGGTCGCGGATTCTGGTGCGGCCGGACGGCCGGGCGGACGTTGATTCGGCGTCTTTGCTGACGGATACCGTTCGGGGGCGGGTGTCGGCCAGTTGGCGGCGGGTTGGGAGGGTGTTCCAACTCGAAGTACAGGTTCCTGTTGGTGCTGTCGCCGAGGTGCACGTGCCGGCTGAGGCAGTGGGTGACGTGGCGGTGGTGCCTGCGCCTTATGCACCGGAGCCGGTCGCTGTCGACGGGTACTGCGTGTTCACGGTGCCGTCAGGTCAGTGGAACTTCACGTCGCGGACTTCATGAACATCAGGTCATGACAGCGGCGGCCCTCGTCGTGCGCCCGTGACTCGAACTTGGTGATCGGGCGCCAGTCGGGTCGCGGCGCCCAGCCGTCGTACTCGTTGGTGAGCAGCGGCTCCGCCTCGCAGATCGCGAGCATGTCGTCGGCGTAACCCTGCCAGTCCGTTGCCAGATGCAACCTTCCGCCCGGCTGCAACCGGGAGGCGAGCAACTTCACGAACGGCGGCGTGATCAGCCGGCGCTTGTGATGGCGCTTCTTCGGCCAGGGATCCGGGAAGAACACCCGTACGCCCGCCAGCGACTCGGCCGGCAGGTGGTCGGTCAGGAACTCCAGCGCGTCGCCGTGCAGCAGCCGGACGTTGTCGAGCTCGTACTTCTCCACCCACAACATCAGCTGGCCGAGCCCGGCCGGATACACCTCGGCGGCGATGTGGTTGACCTCCGGAGCCTGCCGGGCCAGCTGCGAGGTGCCCTCGCCCATCCCCGACCCGATCTCGAGCACGGTCGGCGCGTCCCGCCCGAACCAGTCCGCCAGATCAACCAGTCCCGCCGGAATGTCTTCGAGCTTCCGCCCCAGTTGCGCCCAGTTGGTCTCCCAGACCCGCTGCTGCCCCACCGTCATCCGCACGCTGCGCCGGACGGTACTGAACACCCCCGCCTGCCGCACCTGCTCCACCGTCTCCACGCCCTAATCGTAGGTGGGGTGCTTCGGTCGCCCCAAAACAAGCACTCGACGCCAGCCGGCCGCGCGGTTGGCCTCCCGCGACGTTGCGGGCCCGGTGGTCCGAGGTCAGCTGGAGACGGCGTCCGAGTACCAGCGATTCCAGGCGAGGCCGCGGCGGCGGGCTCCGACGGTCAGCAGGACGGCGGCGAGGATCACCAGCAGACCGCCTCCGGCCAGCAGGCCTGCGCCGAGGGTGAGGTCCTTGCGGTCGGTCGCCCACTCGTGCGCGTCGATCGAGGCGATCGCAAAGGCCGGGTCCTCCGGGTCGTACAGGATCTTGAGGGGCATCGCGTACCGGGTGCCGGTGGCAGGCGCCTGCTCCCCCTCCGGCATTCCCTGTGGATCGTCCTCCTTGATCTTCAGCACCGCCGTGTTCGATCGGCCGTCGATCGTGCTGAAGGTCACCGTGACGTCCTCGACGAGCGGGCTGGCCTTGCCGGAGTAGACCGTGAGCCGGACGGACGCCGCACCGGTCTCGACACCATGATCGAGGAGATCCCGGCTTTCCCCACGGTGGTAGAGGGTCTGGCCGAAGATCAGCACCCCGATCACCAGCACGACCAGCCCGGGCACGCCGATCCAGGTCGGACCTCGGCCCGGGTAGTCCACTCTGCCTGCCATCAGGCGATGGTCTCAGAGAACGATCGCCAGCGTGCGACCGGTTTCGAGATAGGTCTTGAGGTTGGCCAGGATCGGGCCCCAGCCGTTGCGCCAGCCTTCCACGGTGTCCTCGGCGATCTGGTCGTGGACGACCTGGAGTTTGACGACCGAGTCGCCGGCCGGGGTGATGCTGAAGGTGACGCGGCCGGGGACCTCGCCGTCGACGGTCTCGTTCTTGAAGGTGTAGGCGAGGGTCTTCGGCTCGTCGTACACGAGGACCTCGCCGGAGTCGGTCAGGCTGTCGTCGGCGCTGTCGTAGAACCGGACCGGCGAGCCGACCGCCCAGTCGGACTCGATCCGGCGGCCGAACCAGTACAGCTGGGTGAAGGCTCCCGAGGTGAGCGCCTGCCAGAGTCTCTGCGGCGTGGTCTCGATGTAGGTGACGTGGATCATCGCGGGACTGCTCATGGTTTCTCCTCCAACGCTGCCTTCAGCGCACTGAGCGCGCGCAGCTTGTCGCGTTCGTAGTTGCCGATCCATCGCTCGGCGATCTCGTTGATCGGCACCGGATTCAGGTAGTGGTACTTGTTCCGCCCCCGCTTGACCGTGACCACCAGGTCGGCGTCCTCGAGGATCCGCAGGTGTTTCGTCACTCCTTGCCGGGTCAGCTCGGGCAGCAGCTCGCACAACTCCCCCAGCGTCTGCCCGTTCCGCTCGCGCAACGCGTCCAGCAGCCCCCGCCGCTGCCCGTCCGCCAACGCCTTGAACACCAGCTCCACCCTCACAAAATAGGCAACCAAAAGGTTGCCTGTCAAGCAGAGGTTGCCGGCCTGGGGAGTTCGAGCAGGTTCAGTCGCCCCAGAAGAGACGGTCGACGACGTTGCGGGCCTGGCGGGTCCGGCGGAGGTAGTCGTCGGAGAAGCGGCTGGTTTCGCCGACGTTGTAGCCGCAGATCTGGGCTACGGCGGCCAGGTCGCGCGGGTCCCGCGGGAGGGAGTCGCTGGGGCGGGCGCGGACCAGCATGATCGCGTTTCGGATGCGGGTGGCCATCTCCCAAGCGCGGCTGAGGACATCGGCATCGGGGGCCTCGACCAGGCCGACGTCGACGGCGGTCCGGAGTGCTCCGAGGGTGCGGGTGGTCCGGAGGCCTTCGACCTGATGGGCGTAGCGCATCTGCAGGAGTTGCACGGTCCATTCGATGTCGGCCAGACCGCCTCGGCCGAGCTTGGTGTGGGTTGCGGGGTCGGCGCCACGGGGTAGGCGCTCGGCGTCTACGCGGGCCTTGATACGGCGGATCTCCATCACGTCGCGGTCGGAGATACCGCCGTCCGGGTAGCGCAGTGGGTCGATGAGTTCGCGGAACGCGTTGCAGAGCGTGGGGTCCCCGCACAGCGGATCGGCCCGGAGCAACGCCTGCGCTTCCCAGACCGCTGACCAGCGGGCGTAGTACGAGGCGTAGGAGGCGAGCGTCCGTACCAACGGGCCTTGCCGTCCCTCGGGCCGCAGATCGGCGTCGATCGCCACCGCGGGATCAGCACCAGGTAGCGCCAGCAGTCGCCGCAACTCGGTCGCCGCCTGCGTGGCGAAGTCCGTCGCCGCCTTCTCGGAAGCGCCCGGCAACGGGTCGTGCACGAACATGACGTCCGCATCGGAGCCATAGCTCAACTCATGCCCGCCGAACCGTCCCATCGCGACGATGGACATCCGCGTCGGCTCCGGCTCGCCCTTCGCCACCGTCCGCCTCGCTACCTCCAATGCAGCCGTCAGCGTCGCCATCGACACCGTCGTCAGCGCCTCACCGACCGCCTCGACCTCGAGCAACCCCGACAGATCCGCCGCCGCGACCCGGAACAACTCCCGCCGCCGGGCCCCACGAATCGCCGCGACCGCAGCCTCGGGCTCATCCTGCCGCCGCCCGGCCGCGGTCATCTCCGTCAACAGCGACTCCGACGAGCGCGGCGACAACTCCCGCTCGTCCGCGAGCATCGCCGTCGCCTCGGGCGCCCGCTGCAACAGATCGACCGCGTACCGCCCG
This sequence comes from Kribbella ginsengisoli, assembly GCF_039537185.1. NCBI lineage: Bacteria > Bacillati > Actinomycetota > Actinomycetes > Propionibacteriales > Kribbellaceae > Kribbella > Kribbella ginsengisoli. Next base: position 212,656 of record NZ_BAABAA010000014.1, read on the forward strand.
CTCGCCAGCAAGTGCGCCAGCCGCTCGGCCGATGCGCCCTCGTCGCGCAACTGGCGCAAGTACCAAGGTGTCGAACCCAATGCGTCCGAGATCGTCCGGAAGGCCAGCAACCCGGCGTCGGGATCAGGCGACTCGGCGAACCACCCGAGCATCGCCGGCAGCAGCGCGCGCTGGATCGACGACCGGCGCGACACACCCTCCGACAACGCCTCGATATGCCGGAGCGCCGAGCCGGGATCGGCGTACCCGAGAGCCGTCAGCCGCTGCTTGGCGGCCTCCGGCGTCAACCGCACCTCACCACCGGGGATCCGCGCAACGGCGGCGAGCAGCGGTCGGTAGAAGAGCTTCTCGTGCAATCGCCGTACTTCGAGCCCGTGCTTCTTCCAGGCTGCGGTGAGGTCGTCGATCGGGTTCTTGGTGAACCCCAGCGACCGGCCGAGTCGGCGCAGATCGTCGTCATCGTCCGGCACCTGATGCGTGCGGCGCAGGCGGTACAGCTGGATGCGGTGCTCCATCGACCGGAGGAATCGGTAGGCGTCGGCGAGTACCGCGCCGTCGGTGCGGCCGACGTATCCCGAGCCGGTCAACTGCTCCAGCGCGACCAACGTAGTACCGCTGCGGACCGATTCGTCGCTGCGTCCATGCACGAGCTGCAGGAGCTGTACGGCGAACTCCACGTCCCGCAAGCCACCAGGACCGAGCTTCAGCTGGCGATCCGCGTCGGCCGCCGGAATGTGGTCGACCACGCGCCGGCGCATCGCCTGGACGTCACCGACGAAGCCTTCACGATCAGCCGCCGACCAGACCAGTTCGCGGGTCCTCTTGGCGTACTCCTGCCCGAGTTCTGCATCGCCCGCGACCGGCCGCGCCTTCAGCAACGCCTGGAACTCCCAGGTCTTGGCCCAGCGCTGGTAGTAGGCGAGGTGGCTGTCGAGCGTCCGCACGAGCGGGCCAGCCTTGCCCTCTGGGCGCAATGCGGCGTCGACCGGCCACAGCGTGCCCTCGGCGGTATGGGCCGAGCAGATCCGCATGGTCGCCGACGCCAGAGCAGTAGCCGTCTTGAGGGCCGGCGCTTCGGGCTCGCCCTCCAACGGCTCGGCGACGAACAGTACGTCGACGTCGCTCACGTAGTTCAGCTCGCGGCCGCCACACTTGCCCATGGCAACAATCGCGAGGCGGCAGTCGGCGGCCTTCGGGTGCGCGGTGAAGTAGTCCTTGCGCGCGATCCTGAGCGCCGTCTCCAGCGCGCCACCGGCGAGGTCGGCCAGTACTGCGGCGGTCTCGTCGACGAGCAGCCCTTCGGCGAGATCCCTCGACGCCAGCCGGAGCAGCAACCGCCGGTACTCGATCCGCAGCGCGTCGACCGGGTTGGCGGCGTCGACGGCGGTCGCGAGGCACGCGGCGACATCATCCGGCGTCGGCCGGGACCCGGCCAACGCCGGGTCCGCAAGGTCGTACCAGTGCCGTGGATGCACGCTCAGGTGCCGGCCGAGCGCCTCACTCGCGCCGAGCACGAAGACCAGCCGCCGCCGGAAGTCGGGATCCATCTCCAGACAGCGCGTGAAGGCGGCGAGGTCGAAGCCTCCTGCGTGCAGCGACTCGGCGATCCCCAGCAGCCCGGCGAGCGCGAGATCCGGATCCGCCGACTCCCCCAGCGACGCGATCAGCTGATCACTGGCCATCGGACTGTGCTCGTCCGGCCCGCTCAGCGCGTCAAGAGCATCCAGCTGATCCAGCATCCGCCCGGCCCGAGCCGAATCCGCAAACCCAGCCCGCGCCAACCGCCCCGCACCCGAAACCCTCCGAACCTCCGCCACACCCGCCAGCCTAGTGTGACCCCTCCGCCCCCCACCTCAGCCGTCGTGTTGCGCTGCCGGGGGCCGGTGTCGGGCCTGGCTGCGTCGGCGGGTGGTGAAGGGTTCGAGGGAGATCTCGGGTGGATTGCGGTGGGATTGCGGTCAACACACGGAGTTGCCTGGCATATTCGGGCTGTAGTCGGCATGATGGCTCGTTATGGTCATGATGACGGGGTCGCTCGCTGTCCGGGGCACGGTGGTCTGGTTGACGCCCCAGCAGGGTGGGCGAGTGTCCGGGCCGCCCGAGCCGGACTACGACTACGACTACACAGCAACCGCCTACCTCCCACCGAGGTCAGCCGAGGACGGCCAAGCAGGCCTCTCCCTACGCCGCTTCGCCCCAGGTGCCTGGCGCACGCCCGCCGAGGGCATCCTGGTACCCCCCAAAGGCCACCGTGCCCAGCAAGTTGTCCCCGGCAACATCGTGGTGATCACCGAAGGCATCCGCCCCGTAGGCCTCCTCACAGTAGAAGAGGTCCACGCCCTCGCCCCCGACGGCTCCGCGGTGATCGAGCGCGCCCCCGAGGTGGAGATCACCGGCCTCACCGCCATCAAAACCCCCGACACCGACGCGCCGTACCGCCACTCCACGGCAGCCACCCGCTGGAGCTCACACGAACGCGCCGGCGCCAGCTAGCGACTGCCTACTCGGCCGGGAACTGATTCAGTACTGCGGACATGTCGGTGGCGCCTCCGTTGGAGGCGAGCAGGACGTCGGACGACCAATGGATGACGCCTCAGGAAACTATTTACCGCGCAAACGCGGCCGAGAGTAACTATCTGCGACCCTGTCGCGGACGCTACTCAGAGTGTTACTTTCGTGACTATGCGTCGATGGAAGCGGATAGTCGCCATCCTCCTGATCGCCGTGCTGGCCTTCGTGATCGAAGGCTGGGCCTCCAGCGCCCAGGGCGCCGAGACGTTCTTCAAGAAGTGCACCTACACCCGCACCGAGCCCGACGGTGTGAAGCCGCCGTTCTCGCTGGCGCCCCTGATGGGGTCGGTCAAGGTGACGGCGAAGACCAGCCAGGGCAGCGTCGTGCTCCGGCTCGACCGCAAGCTCGCCCCCTGCGCGGTGCACAGCATCGTCCACCTCAGCCTGATGGGGTACTACACCGACAAGACCTGCCCAGGGAAGACGGCCGCGTACGTCGAGTGTGCGACCGCCTCGCCCGGCTATCGGTTCGCGCCGGAGCTGTCTGGGCATGAGAGCTACCCGCGCGGCACCGTTGCGCTGGGCAACGTCAATGGCAGCGGGGCCCGGCTGATCCTGGTCCACCACGGCTCGCGGTTGCCCGCGAAGTACACCGTGGTCGGCAGGATCACCGGCGGCCTGCCCGCGGTCGACCGGATCGCGCGGGCAGGACAGCCGGCCTGGATCACCGGCGTACAGATCGGCTGATCGCCGACCTGATTACAGGACGGGGAGCAGCTTGTTCAGTTCGAACGGGGTGACCTGGCGGCGGTAGTCCTGCCACTCGACCCGCTTGTTGCGCAGGAAGAAGTCGAAGACGTGCTCGCCGAGGGTTTCGGCGACCAGTTCGCTGTCCTCCATCACCGAGATGGCTTCGGCGAGGCTGCTCGGCAGCGGCTTGATGCCGAGGGCCTTGCGCTCGCGGCTGGTCAGCGACCAGACGTCTTCCTCGACCTCGCGCGGCAGCTCGTAGCCTTCCTCGATGCCCTTCAGCCCGGCCGCGAGCATCAGCGCGAACGCCAGGTACGGGTTCGCCGCCGAGTCCAGCGAGCGGAACTCGACCCGCGACGACTGGCCCTTGTGCGGCTTGTACATCGGCACCCGGACCAGCGCGGACCGGTTGTTGTGGCCCCACGAGATGAACGAGGGCGCCTCGTCGCCGACGGCGAGCCGCTTGTACGAGTTCACCCACTGGTTCGTCACCGCGGTGATCTCGGCCGCGTGGTGCAGCAGGCCGGCGATGAACGCACGTCCGGTCTTGGACAGCTGGTACTGCGCGCCGCCCTCGAAGAACGCGTTCCGGTCGCCCTCGAACAGCGACATGTGGGTGTGCATGCCCGAGCCGGGGTGCTCGCTCAGCGGCTTCGGCATGAAGGACGCGTAGATGCCCTGCGACAGCGCGACCTCCTTCACCACCACCCGGAAGGTCATGATGTTGTCGGCGGTCGACAGCGCGTCGGCGTACCGCAGGTCGATCTCCTGCTGGCCCGGGCCGCCCTCGTGGTGGCTGAACTCGACCGAGATGCCCATCGACTCCAGCATCGTGATCGCCTCGCGGCGGAAGTCGTTGCCGATGCCCTGCGGGGTGTGGTCGAAGTAGCCCGACGAGTCGACCGGTTCGGGATACGTGCCGGGCGCGCCGGTCAGCGACTTGAACAGGTAGAACTCGATCTCGGGGTGGGTGTAGAAGGTGAAGCCGAGGTCGGCCGCCTTCGACAGGGTCCGCTTCAGCACGTGCCGCGGGTCGGCGAACGACGCCGAGCCGTCGGGCATGTTGATGTCGCAGAACATCCGCGCGGTGCCCATCGTCTCGCCCCGCCAGGGCAGGATCTGGAACGTCGACGGGTCCGGCTTGGCCAGCATGTCCGCCTCGGTCACCCGGGCGAAGCCCTCGATCGCGGAACCGTCGAACCCGATCCCCTCGGCGAAGGCGCCCTCCAGCTCGGCCGGCGCCACCGCCACCGACTTCAGGAACCCGAGCACATCGGTGAACCAGAGCCGCACGAACCGTACGTCGCGCTCCTCGAGCGCGCGCAGCACGAACTCCTGCTGCTTGTCCATCGGCGAGTCCACCTCTCCTGTCCTGAAACGACACTGTCCGAACGCTTGCTTCGCCCGGCCTCACACAGTCTGCCCCGGGCGTGTTAAGCAGACGTTACGTGTTGGAGGAGAGATCGCTCGCATCCGGCCCGGCAGTAGATTGGTGGTGTGCCGACCACCCCGATTCTGATCTTCGACGGCGACTGCGCCTTCTGTACGACGAGCGCGCGCTGGCTGCAGCGCCGGCTCGGCGGCGCGGTGCCGGTCGAGCCGTGGCAGTTCACCGACCTGGCGGCGTACGGGACGACCGCCGAGCGGGCGCAGTACGAGGTGTTGTGGGTGGACGGCGCCGGCACGATTCACGGCGGCGCGCAGGCGTTCGCCCGCTGGCTGATCCACAGCGGCGGCGTCTGGCGACCGCTCGGAGTGATGATCACGCTCCCACCCGTGCGCTGGGTGGCGGCCGGCGTCTACCGGCTGATCGCGAACAACCGCGAGAAGATGCCCGGCGGCACGCCAGCCTGCGCCCTCCCTCCCCAAAAGGAGCAGTGAACCTCTAGTCTCCTCTGGTGCAGACGATCTTCCATGCGGCGCTGGTGATAGCTGCGATCCTCTGCGCGGCTGACCTGCTGCTCAGCACGGTTCGCTTCATCCGGTCGGTCCAGCGTCGCCGGCCCGCGGAACTGGATGTGCTGGGAAGGCGCTGGCTGCCGATCCCGGAGCTCGGGTTCGGGATGTTCGCGTTCTGCTGCCCCGGGCTCGTCACGCTCGGCCTGACGCATGCCGACGCCGGCCTGCCGACCAAGCAGATCCTGTTCGCCGCACTGATCTTCGGGTACGCCGGTGCCGTGCTCTCCCGCGTCGTCCGTACTCCAGGCCCCGGCGGGCGCCGCTTCCGGCTACGCGCCGGCCTGCTGCTCGGCCTGCCGGCCCTCTTCGGCCTGGTCTTCGGCCTCTCGGGCGTGGCTGTCTGACCTGGCCGCGGATCGGCGCTCCTGGAACCAGGGCACGATCCGCTCCAGCGGCGCGAACGCCAGCCAGCAGACCACGGTCGGCAGGAAGTGGATCAGCAGGATCGCCGTGTTCGCGACGTGGAAGCCGATGAAGAACAGCGCGCCCATCAGTTGCCACCGGCCCTTGAGCCAGAGGATCACCGGCGAGCAGAACTCCCCGATGATGCCGACCCACTGCATCACGTGCAGCATCCACGGATAGTGCAGCAGCCACTCGCCGACCGGATGCGGGCGACGCACGATCGCCCAGGTCAGGATCGCGCTGCCCGGCCAGGCCAGTGTCCAGCCGGCGCCACGCAGCTTGGCGATCGCGGACAGGAAGTACGTCGCGATGACGGCGATCTGGACGCAGCGGATCGCCCAGCCGGCCGCCTCGGAGCGAGTCTGATCGGCGTACGGCGAGACGTCGCGGCGCCACTTGGTGTTCCAGCCTTTGACCGCCGGGGCGACGGTCGGCATCACCCAGAGTGCGACGACGAGCGCGAGGTGGTCGTGGTCGACCTTGCCGTCGCTCATCCCGATCAGCACCCACCAGGTGAAGGCCGGCGCGACGATCCAGCCGGCCAGCCTCGGGAGACGGTTGGCCGCGCCGATCAGGCAGAACACGATCAGTACGACGTACAGGGTGGTGGTGTTCGCGACGGACGGCTTCGGGAGGTCGAGGAGCCGGGCCAGCAGCAGTGGCTGGTAGAGGCCGGGGTGCTCGCCCTTGAGCCGGGTGTCGCGGACAAACGCATGCATGTCGAGGATGACGAACAGGTAGAGAATCGTCCGCAACCACGCGATCCGGGCCAACGCGATCGTCGGGGTGAACCAGTTCGCGACCCGCTGCCTGCGAGGCAACTCCGTGGCGGTGCTCATCGGCGTACCTGCCAGGTCGCCAGGACCTCGGGGACGGGATCGCCCTCGACGCGGCCCTTGACCAGCGTGGTGGTGTCGCGGATCAGTTCGAGCTTCACGTACTTCGGCTTGTCCGGGTGCTTGCGGGCCCAGCCGTCGGCGACCGCCTGCAGCAACGACGGGTCCTTCACGATCTCGCCGGTCCGTGCCTCGATCTCGGCCCTCGCGACACCGGCGCCCTCGATGTTGAGCGGTACGTCGACCGTCGTACCGGCATCGGTCCGCGCGGTGATCCGGGTGTAGGTGATCGACGCGTCGTCCGCGACCGATCCGGCGTACTGCGACATCGGCCCGAACGGCCAGGCGTCGTCACTGGCCCGCACCGACCCGTTGATCAGCAAGCCGATCCCGGCCAGCGCGACGACGACCCTGACGGCCTTGCCCACCGTGCCCAGCCGGACATCCCCAGTACGTTCCTTCGTCACCACGCCCGCCATTACACACCAACCACCTGGTCTGGTCGTCGTTCCTTCGACTGACTCAGTCCGCGTCGCTCGCCTGTGGTGGCAGCGTCGGATAGTCGGTCACCGGGTAGGCGCCGACGACGAACCCGTACGTCGTGTCACCCGACCGCGGCAGCTGGTCGAACTCCTGGACCAGCTCGTGCACCCGCCCCCAGAACTCGCCGATCCGCTCGTCGGGGACCCGCGCGTGCCGGATGAAGGAGCGCAACTCGCCGGCCTCGAAAGCAGTGACCGACTCCTTCGCCGCGACCTCGAAGTCGTTGAAGTCCAGCGCGCCCGTCCGGCCCATCTCGTAGAAGAACACCCGGGCGGCGCGGCCGTAGAACCGCTCCTCGATCGCGCGCACCCGGCGGGTCCGGACCACCTTCAGCAGCCCGGCGTCGGCGAGCACGTTGACGTGGTGCGCGACCGTGCTCTTCGGACGCTTCACCGCGGCGGCCAGCTCGGTCACCGTCGCGGCCCGCTCGTGCAGCAACTGGATGATCGACGTCCGGAGCGGATCGCTGATCGCCTTGACCTGCTCGGCCGTCGTGAGCTCGAGACTGTCCTCGAGGTCGTAGTCCGGGGTCTGGGGATTGCCTGCCATGGTCCGATCAGACTAACATCGCAGAACGTTCGACATTCTTGGATCATTCATCTGATGAGAGGTTCGCGATGGCTGAAGTAGTGCTGTTCCACCATGCACAGGGACTGACCGACGGGGTCCGCGCTTTCGCCGACACCCTGCGCGAGGCGGGCCATACCGTGCACCTGCCCGATATGTACGAAGGCAACGTCTTCGGCACCCTCGACGAGGGGCTCGACTACGCACGCCAGAACGGATTCGGCGTGGTCAAGGACCGTGGCATCAAGGCCGCCGAGGAACTGGGCGACGGTGCGGGCGGCAACGGTCTGGTCTTCGCGGGCTTCTCGCTCGGCGTGATGCCCGCTCAGCAACTGGCCCAGACGAGTACTGCGGCTCGCGGCGCGCTTCTGCTGCACGGCTGCATCCCGGTCTCGGAGTTCGGCGAGAGCTGGCCGGCGGGCGTCCCGGTCCAGGTGCACGCGATGGAAGAGGACCCGTTCTTCATCGAAGAGGACGGCGACCTCACCTCGGCGAACGCCCTGGTCGCTTCCACGTCCGATGCCGAACTCTTCCTCTACCCCGGCAAGGAGCACCTCTTCACCGACTCCTCGCTACCGGCGTACGACAAGGCCGCGACGACGCTTCTCACCACCCGGGTGCTGGACTTTCTCAAGAGCTAGCATCGGCGGATGCCGACGATTCAGCAGGTGGCTGAGGCGTTCTCGAGCCATCAGTTCCGGGAGACCTACGAGTTCCTGCACCCGCAGGTCGAGTGGACCCTGGTGGGTGCCGCGCGACTCGAGGGAACCGAGCAGGTCCAGGCCGCCTGCGAGCAATCGCTCGGCCAACTGGAGCGGACCACCACGCAGTTCCTCCGCTTCAAGACAGTCGTCGGTCCGGACGCCGTCGCCATCGACACGGTCGCGAAGTACGTCGACGCCAGATGGAACACGTCGTTCGTGCGCTCGTGCGACATCTACGAGTTCGCCCAGGGGTACCTGACCACCATCACCACCTACACCGCGGCCATCGAACCCGAGGACCTTCCGTAAAGTCCGGCCAACTTCTTCGGGCAGGTCAGCGGACGGAGGGCCGGTAACCAGTAGGGTGCTGCAGTGCCTCAGCTTCGGGTTGCTCTCGCTCAGCTCAACGTGACGGTCGGTGATGTCGACGGCAATGCCGAGAAAGTCGTCACCTGGACCCGGAACGCCGTTGAGCGCGGCGCCCATGTGGTGGCCTTCCCGGAGCTCGCGCTGACCGGTTACCCGGTCGAGGATCTCGCGTTGCGGGCGTCGTTCGTGGACGCGTCGCAGGCCAAGATCAAGAGCCTCGCGCAACGCCTCGCCGAGGAAGGACTCGGCGAGATCGTGGTCGTCGTCGGCTACCTGGACCGCGCATCCGGTACTGCGATGGGCGTCGACCGGCTCGGCCGCCCGAAGGGTTCGCCGACGAACTCGGCGGCGGTGCTGCATCGCGGTGAGGTGGTCACCTCGGCGGTCAAGCACCACCTGCCGAACTACGGCGTCTTCGACGAGTTCCGGCACTTCGTCCCTGGCGACAGCCTGCAGGTGATCCGGATCCACGGCGTCGATGTCGCGCTGGTGATCTGCGAGGACCTCTGGCAGGACGGCGGCCCGGTCGCCGCGACCCGGGCCGCTGGTGCGGGGCTTCTGCTCGTCATCAACAGTTCGCCGTACGAGGCCAACAAGGACGACGTCCGCGGCGAGCTCGTCACCCGGCGGGCCCGCGAGGCCGGTTGCTCACTCGCGTACGTGAACCTCGTCGGCGGGCAGGACGAGCTGGTCTTCGACGGCGACTCGCTGATCGCCGATGCCGAGGGCAAGGTGTTCGCGCGGGCCCCGCAGTTCGAGCAGGGCAGCATGGTCGTCGACCTCGACCTGCCGGCCCCGACCGGTACGCCGGGTGGCGAGCATGAGGGCATCCGGATCGAGCACACGGTGCTGCACGAGGAGCCACTGGCGCAGTACGAACCGATCGCTTCGGCGCTCGCGCCGCGACTGTCGGACGAGGCCGAGATGTACGGCGCTGTCGTGCTCGGCCTGCGCGACTACGTGCAGAAGAACGGCTTCAAATCCGTACTGCTCGGGCTGTCCGGCGGTATCGACTCCTCGCTGGTCGCCGCGATCGCCTGCGACGCGATCGGCGCGCAGCACGTGTTCGGCATCTCGAACCCGAGCGTCTACTCCAGCGACCACTCCAAGGACGACGCCGCGGAGCTCGCCGCGCGGACCGGCCTGAACTACCGGGTGGTGCCGATCCAGCCGATGGTGCAGCCGTTCCTGGACACGCTCGGGCTGACCGGGCTGGCCGAGGAGAACCTGCAGGCACGCGTTCGCGCCGTCATCTGGATGGGGCTGTCGAACGCCGACGGCCACCTGGTACTTGCCTGCGGCAACAAATCCGAGCTGTCCGTCGGCTACTCGACGATCTACGGCGACGCGGTCGGTGGCTACGCGCCGCTGAAGGACGTGCCGAAGACGGTCGTCTGGCGGCTGGCGAAGTGGCGCAACGCGGACGCCAAGGAACGCGGCCAGCAGCCGCCGATCCCGGAGAACGCGATCGCCAAGCCACCATCGGCCGAGCTCCGGCCGGGCCAGAAGGACACCGACTCGCTGCCGCCGTACGACCTGCTGGACGACATGCTCGACGACTACGTCGAACAGGACCGGGGTACGGCCGAACTGGTGGCGGCGGGCTTCGACACCGAGCTGGTCAGCAAGGTGATCCAGCTGGTCGACAAAGCCGAGTACAAGCGGCGGCAGTATCCTCCGGGTCCGAAGATCACCCACAAGGCCTTCGGCCGGGACCGGCGACTGCCGATCACGAACGCTTGGCGTGAGGACGCGACCCGTGTGGTCAGTAGGAAGGCTGCAGAAAGCTGAGTGGATCCTGGCGTAACCGCCCTTTCAACGACAGTCCGTTCTTTCCGCCCGAGGATCCCGAGCTGGCTGATTCCTTCGGCGTGCCCGAGCGCCGCAATCCTGACGCGTCAGGTGTGAGCGATCCCTCAGCGTCGGCCGGTAGCGCTCACCCTGCGCAACGGTGGGACGATGAGCCCATGGTTGACAACTTCATGTCGGCCGGTACCAACGGCGACGCCGACGACGAGCTGCCGGCGCCGTACGGGACCGGACCGAAGAACCGGACAACCGAGGATCAGCACCGCTCGGACTATGGCTACGCCGGAGGCTCCGGCGACGGCGGCTGGCGCGAGCGTTCGACCGCGCTCGACGGGCTCGACCCCGCGCCCTCGCTGCCGAACGCCCCGAGGTCGTACGAGCGTGGGCCGGTGCCGCAGCAGCCGTATGTGCCGAAGCCGCCGTTCCTGCCGGAGCGCGAGTACCCGGCGGGCGGCTATCCGCAAGAGGCCGAGTCGCCGTCGTACGGTGGCGCCCCGGGCTGGGGTGAGCGGGAGACGTACCAGGAGCCTGGCGGGTTCGAGCCGGGTTCGCCCTTCGCGCCCCGACCGCCGTACCAGGACGGACCGCCTCAGGACCGTGCTGGACAGGACCGGGCCGCACAAGAACGCGCTGCTGCCGAACGTGCAGCGGCTGAACGTGCTGCAGCCGAGCGGGCTGCGGCTGAACGGGTTGCGCAAGAGCGGGCTGCGCAAGAGCGCGCCGCACAAGAGCGGGCCACCGCCGAGCGGGCGGCACAGGAACGAGCTGCGGCTGAGCGCGCTGCACAGGAGCGGGCGGCGGCAGAGCGAGTGACCCAGGAGCGGGCAGTACAAGAGCGTGCGGCGCAGGAACGTGCGGCTGCGCAGGAACGAGCCGGCCAAGAGCGGGCGGCGCAGGAGCGGCAGGCGTTGGACCGGCAGGCGTTGGAGCGGCAGCAGCAGGAGCGGTACCCGGACCGTGGGTACCCCGAGCAGACTCCGTTCCGGCAGCAGCCGCCAGGATCACCGCAGCAAGGACAACAGCCACCCTTCGGCCCCGGCCGCAACGGCACCACCGGTCCCCCGCCGAGCCGCCCAGGACAGGGAGGCCCCGGTAGCCCGACCGGCCCCCTCGGCACTTCGTCCGGCCCGCTCGGTACGCCGACGGGTCCTCTCGGCTCTACGTCTGGACCGGCCCTCGGCGGGCCTGCCGGATCCGCGCAGTCGCGTCCCGGCGTACCAGGCAACGGCTCACCGCTCGGCCCAGGCAGCAACGGCCTCACGCCCCACTCCTCCAACGGCTCGGCCGCGAGCAACGGGTGGACCCAAGCCGGTCCGGAGTCGCGGGGGCCGAGTGCCAATGGGCTTCCGGCGAATCAAGCCGGACCGGGCGCCAATGGTCTGCGTTCTCCGGGCAACGCCAGCTCCAACGGTACGACCGGAGCACTGGGTTCCCAGCCGCAGAACGGTCCTGCGGCTGGTCGCAATGCGGCTGCTGGGCAAGGTCCGGGTAATCGGGCTGGGCAGGGAGCTACTGGATGGACTGGAGCTGCACCGGCACCCACGTCGGGACCGCCGGCCAGTGCGTCTACATCCGCCAATGGCTATCCATCAGATCCATCCGCCGAGTATGAGAGCAATGCCCCTTTGAGTGCAGCACCGACGTCCACTGGTGCTCTGCCGGTCATCAAGGCAGAGACCCCACCGCGACCTGCGGGTGCGCGGCGGCGAGCCGACGTACAGCAGGATGCGCCAAGCCAAGTACCGGAGACACCTGTGAGCTCACACCGCGCTCGTCGCGCAGGCGCATCGCCTGCGGCAGTTGAGCCGGCTGCAGAGACCAATACGCCGAAGGACGCAGCCAAGCCGGCTGCTGTGACCAACAGCCTCGGTGGCAACGGCGGTAGCTCGGCACTCGGGTCGGCTGGCGGCAGTACGCCGGCAGACGCGAGCAAGCGACCGCGGCGCTACCGCATCCACCACCTGCGGGACATGAAGAACCGTGGCGAGAAGTGGGCGATGCTGACCGCCTACGACCAGTACACCGCCGAGATCTTCGACCAGGCCGGCATCCCGGTACTGCTGGTCGGTGACTCCGCCGCGAACAACGTCTTCGGCTACGAGTCGACCCTGCGCGTCACCGTCGACGAGTTGATCCCGCTGTCGCGCGCGGTCGCGGGTGCTGTCGAGCGAGCGCTGGTCGTCGCCGACCTGCCGTTCGGTTCGTACCAGGCGTCGCCCGAGCAGGCCTTCCACACCGCCGTCCGGTTCATGAAGGAAGCGGGCGTGCACGCGGTCAAGCTGGAAGGCGGGCGCAACATGGTGCCGGCCGTGGAGAAGCTGACACAGTCCGGCATCCCCGTGATGGCGCACATCGGCTTCACCCCGCAGAGCGAGCACACGATCGGCGGCTACCGAGTCCAAGGCCGCGGTGACCAAGCAGCCGGCCTGATCGACGACGCAGTAGCCCTCGCCGAAGCCGGCGCCTTCTCTGTCGTCCTGGAGATGGTCCCCGGCGATGTCTCCGCGGAAATCACCAAGCGCATCCCCATCCCGACCATCGGCATCGGCGCCGGCCGAGACACCGACGCCCAGGTTCTGGTCTGGCAAGACATGGCCGGCATGCGAGCCGGCCAGATGCCCCGCTTCGTCAAGCAGTACGCCGACCTCCGAGGCATCCTCACCAACGCCGCCACCGCCTTCGCAGCAGACGTCACCGGCGGCACCTTCCCCGGCGACGAGCACACCTTCTAGGTCTTCTGCCGACAGACAAACGAGGCTGGTCCGCCCATCCGGCGGGCTAGCCTCGTCGGCATGACGATCGCCGATCCGTACCGCTGGCTCGAGACGGATGCGGCGGATTGGGTCCGCGACCAGGACGACCGGTCGTCGAAGTACCTGACCGCGCTGCCCGAGCACGCGTGGTTCACCGAGACGCTGCAGGCGATCCTGGCGTCGCCGCGGACCGGCGTACCGCAGTACCGGGCGGGTTGGTATCTCGTACTGCGCAACGACGGCAGCCAGCAGCACGAGGTCCTCCACGCCTCCCGCTCGTTGCGGGAACTGCTCGACGGCGGACGGGTCGTCGTCGATCCGAACACGATGGATGGCTCGCAGTCCCTCGCCAACTTCAGCGTCAGTGCGGACGGCCGGTACCTGACCTACGGCACGGTGACCGACGGCAACCCGCGACTGCGCTATCGCACGATCGAGGCGTCGACCGGCGTCGAGCTGGACGATGTGGTCGCGGACGGCAAGTACTCCGCGGTCACCTGGCTGCCTGACAACACGTCGTACCTGTACCTGCACGACACCGACACGATCGGCGGCCAGCTGCGCCTGCATCGACTCGGCGCTGCGCAGTCCGCCGATCCGGTGGTGCTCGAAACGACGTCCGTGGTCGAGCTGAAGCTGTCCCACGACGGCGAGCAGCTGATCGTCCAGCTCAACGAATCGACCGATCAGCGGAAGCGTCTGTGGGTCTATCCGGTCCACACCGCGAACGGCACAAGCACCCTCGGCGACCCCGTCCGGCTGATCGACGAGGCGGTCGCCAACACCCGCTTCGTCCGGATCTCGGGCGACGGCGACGGCGGTCGCGGTCGCGGTGGCGGTGGCGACCGGCTCGTGCTCTGGACGGACCTGGACGCGCCCCGCGGCCGGATCGTCACCTGCACGCTCGACGATCCGGCGTTCACCGACCTCGTGCCGCAGGGGCCTCATCCACTCACCGCGGTCCATGCCGCCGGCGACGGCGTACTGACCGTGGCCCTGGTCGACGTCCAGCCGCCGCTCGAGCTCCATCGCGCCGACGGCACCCGGGCCACCCTCCAACTGACCGGCAGTGCCATCACCGCCATCGACTCCGCGCCCGGCCGGGACGACATCATCGTCGGACTGGCATCCACGACCACACCCACCGAACTCGCTCTCGTCGAGTACTCCAGCGGAGAACTCACCCGCATCATCGGCGAAGACCACGGCGGATTCGTCCCACCCGCCATCACCGTTCTGCGACGGAAGACCGCCGACCGAGAGGTCCCGTACTTCCTGATCAGCCGCCGGGACCTGGATCACGACCAGCCGCGGCCGACCCTGCTCTTCGGGTACGGCGGATTCAACTCGTCCCAGCTGGCCGACTATCGACCGGGCTGGCCGGCGTGGCTTGCGGCGGGCGGAGTACTGGTGATCGCCAATCTGCGCGGTGGCGGCGAGTTCGGCGCCGAGTGGCACGACGCCGGCCGCCTCGAACGCAAGCAGAACACGTTCGACGACTGCATCGCGGTAGCTGAACATCTCCACCTGACCGGCGTGACCACACCAGCCCAGCTCGCGATCCACGGGCACAGCGGCGGCGGGCTACTCGTCGGCGCGATGCTCACGCAACGGCCGGACCTGTTCGCGGCGGCGCTGCCGAGCGCGGGCGTGATGGACATGCTGCGCTTCCACCTGTTCACGATCGGCCGGGCATGGATCCCCGAGATCGGTTCGCCCGACGATCCCGAGCAAGCGCGATACCTGCTGGCCTACTCGCCATTGCACAACCTGCGCGACGGGACGGCGTACCCGGCGACTCTGGTCCAGACCAGCGATCACGACGAGATCGTCGTACCGCTGCACAGCTACAAGTTCACCGCGACCATGCAGCAGGCGCAGGCGGCCGACGAGCCCGTACTACTCCGAGTACAGCGCCGAATCGGCCATGGACCTGGGCGAGCTGCTGCCGCGATCGCCACGGAGTGGGCAGACAGGCTGGCGTTCGCGGCGCATCACACTGGGCTAGATCCAAGGCAGGGCTGAGCGCTCCGACCAGTACTCGTAGGGCTCCTGGACGAACTCGTTCAGGGGCCCTTGTACTACGGGGGCCAGGTTGCTCTTGAGTTGCTCTGCGGTGGTGGCGCCGCTGAGGACGATGTCGGCCCACGGCTGTGCGGCGGCCGCACCGATGGCGAGGGCGTCCGGGGCGAGGCCGTGTTGCTCGGCGAAGACGTTGAACGGCGTCTCGCCTGCTTTGGCTGTCAGCCGCCCGTTGGCCACCGCTTCCTTCACCACTACGAACCAGCCCGCGTCGTGGGCCTCGGCCAGGGCGGGAGCCGCTGAGGTCTCTAGTACGTTCCAAGTGGACTGGACCGCAGTGAAGGGAGTGTCCAGAGCCAGTGCCTTGCGCAACGTCTCGGCTTGGCGTGGGCCGCTGGTTGAGAGACCGACCCGTACGCCGGTGTCTGCCAGCTCGCGTAGGCGGTCCAGGAGCTTGGGGTCGTCGAGGGCAGGGCTGTCCGCCGTGAGGCTGTGGACCAGGTAGAAGTCGGGCGGGCCGCCCAACGCGCGCAACGTCTCGGGCCATTGGCGCTCGAAGGTGCCCAGCGAGTGGTCCTTCACCTCGTGGGTGTCCGCGTCGTGCTTCCAGTCGGCGACGTAGGTGTAGCCCCACTTCGAGCCGATGGTGAGCTGGCTGCGGCGTTCCGGGGTGAGCCACTCCCCCAGGAACGACTCGGCCAAACCATACGATCGCGCCGCATCGAAGTACCGGACGCCGGCCTTCCAGGCTTGGTCCAGCAGCTCGTGCGTCAGCTGCCGAAGATCGTCGACCTCACGGCCGCGCGGAAGGTCCTGATCGTGCCCGAGGTTGATGTAGCCCGGCCGCCCGAGAGCAGCGAGTCCGAGGCCGATGCGTGCGGTCATGTCTCGATGCTCTCACCAAGCTCAACCATGCGGCTCGCCAAGCTCGGCCACCCCGCTCGGCAGCCGTTGCCCTGTCCCCGCATCCGGACGGCGTGACGAGACGCGCCGCGCGACGCGTCGTAGTACCGGCTGCGTCGTCTAGCGTTTTGAGGTGTGACCGAATCCCGCCTGCCACCGCCCGGCACCGTCGTCCGGCGTACGACGGCCCGCGTCCTGCCTGTCCGCCCGGACGGCAAGGTGTTGCTGCTGCACGGCTGGGACCCGCTGAAACCGCAGACGCCGTACTGGTTCACCATCGGCGGTGGCGTCGAGGCGGGCGAGACGGTCGAGCAGGCCGGGATCCGCGAACTGCGCGAGGAGGTCGGCATCGTCTGGCCGGCCGAACAGCTGGGTGCGCCGGTGGCGACGAACACGATCGAGTTCGAGTGGGGCGGCTGCCCGATCATCCAGCACCAGACGTTCTTCGCCGTCTGCGTCGACGCGGTCGAGGTGAGCTTCGCGAATCAGGAGCAGCTCGAGCTGGAGACGATCAGCGCGCACGGCTGGTGGCATGCCGATGAGCTGGAGGCAACCGGTCAGGCCGCGCACGCGACGATCCCCGACCTGCTCCGGCGGGCCGTGGAGGCGATCCGTTACCGCGAGGCCTCGTAGCGACCGGCTAGGACACGAGGCGCACTCAGCGGGCGCGAGCGGCCTTGAGGACCTTCTTCGGGAGCTTCTTGTCCACGATGTAGTGGCGCAGGTCGAGGCGCTCGGCGCAGCCTGCGTCACTGAGCCGCTTGAGGACCACCGGGCACTTCTTGCACCTCGGCTTGTCCTTGCAGCACTTCTTCTTCGCGGTCATGGACGGCACCCGGTAAGCGTAGGTGAGGCTGCCCTAACCGTCTACCTGAGAACTCAGCAATCGTGTCGCACGTCACGCCAGTTGTTCGGTGAGCAGCGCCCGCGCCTGCACCAGTGACGGTCCGTACCAGGTCAGATGCCGCCCGCTCACGTTACAGGCGGGCCGGTCGAATGCCTCCGGTCCGTCCTCGGGCGAGAACGCATAAGGCTCGTCCGGAAGTACCACCAGGTCGTACTCCGGTACGCCCGCCAACTCGATCCTGGGATAGCGCTCGGGCGATTCCGCGAGCACATTGTCGACCCCGATTCTTTGCAAGAGGTCACCCGCGAAGGTGTCCCGGCCCAACGCCATCCACGGCCGCCGCCAGATCGGAATGAGGGCCCGCCGGCGCGGTCCGGCGTACGGGGTGCGCCAAACTTCGCGTGCTTGGGTCAGCCACTCCGGTACCTCGCCGACGACGGCGCCGAGCAAACGCTGCAGCGAGTTCAGTGATTGCTCGACCGTCGTCGGCGCGGTCACCCAGACGACGAGTCCGGCGCCGCGCAACGCGTCGAGATCGGCGGCGCGATTCTCTTCTTCATTCGCGATGACGATGTCCGGCGCGAGCTCGCGAATGAGATCGACGTCGGGATTCTTGGTGCCGCGAACGCGCGTCACGTCGAGGTCCGCGGGGTGCGTGCACCAGTCCGTCGCACCCACCAGAAGGCTTGCGTGCGTGGTCGCGATCGCCTCCGTCAACGACGGCACGATGCTGACCACACGACGCACTCGCGACGGTACGTCGAGCATGGTTCCGAGATCGTCCTGCATGTGTTCGCGCCCCTCTTCGCAGACCCGTCGCGTAGACGTTGCCGATGACAACACTGTGCCGAAAGCACCGCGAATCGGCACTTCGAACCCAACTCCGCGCGCGTGTCGCCAACATTTCTTTGCCGCTGTCCGGCAGCCTACTGCCACCGTGAAAACCCAACTCTGCAAGGGTTTCCAGACATTTCGCGGTTGACGGTCTCCGGGACGCCTTAACGTGCAGACCTTTCGGGTGCTTTACGAATGGCACAAGTGTTGTCATCATCATGACGACGAGGAATCCACCGTGGTTTTCCTCAGCGCACCAAGGAGGCAGAGTGCCAGCCACAAAGGCAGCCGCAGGGAAGGCGACAGCCAAAAAGGCTTCTCCCGCCAAGAAGACCGTCGCCAAGAAGGCCAGTGCAGCGAAGACGACGACCGCACGCAAGGTCACCGCTGCGAAGAAGACGACGGCGAAGAAGGTGACAGCGGCGAAGAAGGCACCGGCCAAGAAGGTCGCCGCGAAGAAGACGCCGGCGAAGAAGACAGTCGCCAAGAAGACCGTTGCCAAGAAGGCTCCGGCGAAGAAGGTGACCGCCAAGAAGACGGTCGCGAAGAAGGCCCCGGCCAAGAAGGTGACCGCCAAGAAGACGGTCGCCAAGAAGGCCCCGGCGAAGAAGACGGTCGCGAAGAAGACCGTTGCGAAGAAGGCCCCGGCCAAGAAGACCGTGGCCAAGAAGGCGCCGGCGAAGAAGACTGTCGCGAAGAAGGCTCCCGCGAAGAAGGTCGCCGCCAAGAAGGCCCCGGCCCGGAAGGTCGCGGCCAAGAAGGCCCCGGTCCGCAAGGTCGCCGCGAAGAAGGCCCCGGCCCGCAAGGTCGCCGCCAAGAAGGCGCCCGCGCGCACCGCTGTCGCCAAGCGGGCGACGACGGCGCGGAAGGCACCGGCGCGCAAGGCCGCCGCGAAGAAGGCCTGATCGCACCAACGCAGTAACGCCGAGGGGCACCACCGGTTGTCAACGGTGGTGCCCCTCGGTCATGCGGTCAGGCGGTGATTCAGTCGTCGTTCCAGTTGGGGTCGTTGTCCCAGGCCTCGTTGCGTTCCTGGACCTTCTCCAGCGCCCGGGCGGCTTCCTCCGGCGAGCTGTACGGTCCCAGCCGGTCACCGGACTTCTCACCCTGGTACGGCTCGACCTTGCCGGTCTTGGTGTTGTAGTACCACTCGTTGCTGTGATCGTCGCTCATAAGGGCTGACCACCTCCTGAGGTGTTTTAACGGCTCATTAGAATGATCTCACCATGTCGCTTCTCACTCCTGGCATCATCTCGCCTCGCCGTCCGGTACCCGCGTCCATTCCCCGTCCCGAGTACGTCGACAAGCCCGCACCGACGCCCTACGACGGTTCTTATGTGACGTCGCCCGAACTGGTCGAGAAGATGCGCGTGGCGAGCAGACTCGCGGCGCAGGCGCTCGAAGCCGTCGGTGCCGCAGCGAAGCCTGGTGTCAGCACCGATGAGCTCGACCGGGTCGGCCACGAGTATCTGGTGGAGCGTGGCGCGTATCCGTCCACGCTCGGCTATCGCAACTACCCGAAGTCGTTGTGCACATCGGTCAACGAGGTGATCTGCCACGGCATCCCCGACGACCGTCCGCTCGAGGACGGCGACATCGTCAACGTCGACATCACCGCGTTCCTCGACGGCGTGCACGGGGACACCAACGCGACGTTCCTGGTCGGCGACGTCGACGAGGAGAGCCGGCTGCTGGTCGAGCGCACCCGCGAGGCGCTGAACCGCGGCATCAAGGCGGTCAAGCCCGGTCGCCAGGTCAGCATCATCGGCCGGGTGATCGAGTCGTACGCGAAGCGCTTCGGCTACGGCGTCGTCCGCGACTTCACCGGCCACGGCATCGCCACCGCCTTCCACTCCGGCCTGATCATCCCGCACTACGACGACGAGCGCTTCGACGACGTGATCGAGCCCGGCATGACGTTCACCATCGAGCCGATGCTCACCCTGGGCTCCTACGACTACGACCTGTGGGAAGACGGCTGGACCGCCACCACCAAGGACAAGTCCCGCACCGCCCAGTTCGAACACACCCTCCTGGTCACCGAAACCGGCGCCGAAGTCCTCACCCTCCCGTGAGCATCACGACGTACACCCGCGACCACCTCGCGGGAATCGTCGCCCTCTGCGAAGCCGAGAACTGGCCGAGCTTCGGCGCAGACCCCGACCGCGCCCACGCCGTCCTGACGGCTCCCGGCGTCACCACCGTCGTCGCCCTCGACGGCGACCTGGTCATCGGCTTCGCGTACGCCCTGAGCGACGGGCACGTAGCCGCCTACCTCTCGATGATGGCCGTGCACGAGCGCTACCGGCGCAAAGGCATCGGCCGCGACCTCATCGACTACGTCTTCCCGCTCACCGGAGCCCAACGCATGGACCTCGTCACCGGCGACGCCGGTGCCTTCTACCGCTCCTTCGAGCACCGCACCTTCGAAGGCTTCCGCATCTACCCCGGCTGAAAGCCCAGTACTTCGTACAGCCGCACGGCGGCGGTGTTGTCCGGCAGGACGTTCAACGCGAAGCGGCCGGGTGTCCGGCCCATGCACTCGGTGAGCAGCGCAGTGGCGAGGCCTTTGCGGCGCCAGGTGGGGGCGGTGAAGGCCTCGATGATGAAGGGGCAGTCGGGGGTGTTCGGCCAGGGGGCGCGGTCGACGACGAGGACTGCGCCAATCATTTCGGTGCCGAAGAAGGCCAGGCGGCTGATCGTGGGGTTCAGCGGGCCGTATTCGCCTTCGAAGGTCAGGCGGATGTCTTCGATGCCGGCTGCTTCGTTGTCGACTACGGGTGGGGTGTAGGCCTCGTAGTACAGGCGGCCGAGTTGTTCGATGTCGGTGGGTGATGGCTGCCGGAGTACGACGCCTGGTGGCGGCGGGACGACTGCCAGCGGGGCTGGCTCGCGGATGTACAGCATCTACAGGGCGAGGGCTGCAGTGATGACCTTGCGGCCGTAAGGGACGGCTGATCTGGCGTCCGCGACGGTGAAGGTTTCTGGTTTGCCGGAGCGGTGGTCGAGGCAGCGGTGGAGTAGCGGGGACCATTCCGGGAAGGCGATCAGGGCGTGTTCGCCGGCGGCGGTTTTGGAGATGATGTTGCCGGTGGCAAGGAGTGCGTGGAGGCGGGGGACGCCTAGCATCACCCAGGGGAGGATCCAGGTGTCTACGACCTCGTCGTCGGGATGGTCGGCGAAGGCGGTTTCCAGGGCGTCGAAGCGGCCGGACCAGTAGGACGTGAGGTTGGCTCGCGTGAATGCTTCGAGTGCCTCTTGGTCGTCGTGCACGATCAGGTCGGGCACCGCGCGGAGAGCGGTGGATTGGCGCGCCAGTTCTGACCAGAGGACCGGTGATACGGGACCGCCGGAGGGTGCTTGTTCGAATTGGCCGTCGAGGGTGAAGACGACTGGTTTAGTGGCGTCCGGTGGGGCCGTGAGGTCGGCGGTGGTCAGGTAGGTGACGTCGAAGGCCGGGGACGTCGGCAACTGCGCGTGCACACCGCGTACAGCCGCCACCTCCGGCTCGGTCAATGGTGAAGCGATGATGACAACACCGTCGATGTCGCTGAGACCGCGGCGGTAGTCACCGAGTGGGAGCGAGCCGGTCAGGTACAGGCCGGTGACCTGCCCGGGCAGTGCCTGGTCGATCAGTTGCAGGTAGAGCTTCGTCGTGGCGCTGACCTCCGCCGGCAGCACCGGACCACCACCGTCGGCCGGGAGCGTCAGGTAAGTGGTTTCCGGTGGCGGCTGGGTCATCGGTTACTGGCTCCCTTGATGAAGGCGGCCAGGTCCTTGGACTGCTGTCGCCGGGTCGGTTCGTGCACGTACATCATGTGACCCGCCGGGTAGTCGCAAAGTTCGATGTTGTCCCGAAGTTCTGCCGGAATCTGCAACCGGCCCAGCGTGTACCGGGTGGCGAAGTACGGCGTCGCGCAGTCGTAGTAACCCGACGCGACGTGCACCTTGAGATGCGGGTTCGCCCGCATCGCCTCGGCCAGCTTGTCCGCGACGTTGACGTGGCTGTTCTCGAACTCCTTGTACGACCAGTCCTTCGCCGCCGTGGTGCTGAGGAACTCGTACGGCAGATCGTTGTGGTACTCGAGCTCCGCGTGCAGGTAGTGATTCAGCGCCGCCGTGTACGGCCCGATGATCGCCCGGAACGACGGGTCGTCGGTAGAGGTCTCACCGGCCGAGTCCGAATCCCAGCCGGTGAACCGCGCGTCCAGCCGCCCGACCACCTGACGACGCTCACGCAGTACCTCGGCGAAGAACCGGGTGTGCTCGACCCGCAGGTTCACCCGGTCGAGGTAGTCCTCCGACAGCCCGGTCAGGGCAGCCAACCGGGCCAGCACCTCACCGCGGTAGTCGTCCGGAACACGGTTGCCCTGGGCAAGCGCATTCGGATAGCGCCCGGCCGCGAACCGCTCCGCGTCGGCGAGCACCTCTTCGAGCGACTGGTCCGGGATCAGCCCGTGGTAGTGCGCGGCCGCGGCATACGACGGCAGGAACATCGTGTACGGCAGGTCGTTGCCCGGCACGAACTCGAGCGTGCCGAACTCCAGTACTGCCGAGATCAGCATGATCCCGTTCAGGTACATCCCGTGCCGGTCCTGCAGATGCGCGGCCAGCCCGGCGGCGCGCGTCGTACCATACGACTCCCCCGCCAGGAACTTCGGCGACATCCAGCGCCCGTTGCGCGACGTCCACAACCGGATCACCTCGCCGACGGACTCCAGATCGGCCGTGAAGCCGTGGTAGTCCCCCGGCTTCTCCCCCTCGACAGCACGCGAGTAGCCGGTCGAGACCGGGTCGATGAACACCAGGTCGCTGTCCTTCAGCAACGTCTCCGCGTTGTCCACCAGCCCGTACGGCGGTGGCGCGAGCTCGCCTGCGTCGCCGGAGACCACCCGGCGCGGCCCGAGCAGCCCGAGATGCAGCCAGATGCTCGACGACCCCGGCCCACCGTTGAACGCGAACGTCACCGGCCGGGTCCCCGGATCGGCGTCGTCCAGCGTGTACGCCGTGAGGAACACCTCGGCCTTGGGCACGTGCCCGTCGGACTTGCCGTCGGTCACCACCTCCTGACGCAGCACTACCCGGCCAGTTGTCGCCGTGTACTTCAGCTTCCGCCGCCCCGCCGTCAGCGTGTGCCGGGTGCTGACGAGGTCGTCGGCCGGTGCGGCCTTCACGGGCTTCGCCTCGACGGTCTCCGGGGTCTGCTCAGGGGTACTCATGCGCGAAAACCTATCAGCGTGGGCTATGTTTGACAGTAGTGTCAAACATGACTCGAGGAGGACGGATGGAGAGCACCCGCGCGGTCGAACTGGTGGAGGCGTTCTGGCGCGAGGTCTGGAACGCGGCGGACCCCGCTGCGGTCGACCGGTTCGTCACCGAGGACTTCGTGATCACCAACGCCGGCCGGGACATCGTCGGCCGGGAGGCGTTCAAGAGCTGGATCGCCGCGTTCCTGGCGGAGCTGCCGGACC
This sequence comes from Kribbella ginsengisoli, assembly GCF_039537185.1. Lineage (NCBI taxonomy): Bacteria > Bacillati > Actinomycetota > Actinomycetes > Propionibacteriales > Kribbellaceae > Kribbella > Kribbella ginsengisoli. The sequence goes on from NZ_BAABAA010000014.1 coordinate 235,939, forward strand.
TGCGGCTGGAGGTGATCGAGACCTTCGCGAACGCGGACGGCAGCCGGGTCGCGTCGCGCTGGCGGATCACCGGAACGAACAACGGCTATCACCACACGGCGGCGATCGGCGATCCGATCAGCTTCACCGGTACTGCGGTGTGGCAGGTGAGCGAAGACGGCAAGCTGCTGCACAACTGGGTGGAGCGCTCCGCACCGGTGGCCGCCTGATGGCCGGCGTCCGGCAGTTCGACGAGGGCGCTCTGGTTGAGCAGGCGCTCGGCGTCTTCTGGGAGAAGGGCTACCGGGCGACCTCGATGCTCGACCTGGCCGCGGCGACCGGCGTGCAACGTGGGTCGCTCTACCACGCGTACGGCGGCAAGGAACAACTCTTCAGGAAGATCTTCAGCCAGTTCACGGCAGAGTTCCTGGCAGGTGCTGAGCGGGCGCTGGAGGCTGATGATCCGCGGCAAGCGCTCACCGACCTGTTCGACTACTGCATCGCCTCCATCACCACCGGTACGCCGTCCCGCGGCTGCCTGTCGACCCGCACGGCCGTCGAAGCAGCCGAACCGCAGGTAGATGCGGCTGTCCAAGCGATGCTGGACGGCCTGGAAGAACGCGTTGCCACCATGCTCACTCGCACCGCCAGCGCCAGCTTCAGCGCCCGCAGCGCTCGTGCGCGCAGCGCGTTGTCGGTGCCGCCGCGGGACGCGGCGCGGCTCGTCGTCGCCATGACGCGAGGACTCGCCGTCCTGGAACGCGTGTACGGCGATCCCGCGCGGCTGCGAGAGACCGCCGCCACCCTCGTCACCGCGTTGCTGAGGTGACAGTTCGTGGCGACCTCGAACACCTTCCGGCGACCTTGAACAAGCTATTTCATGTTCAAGGTCGCCGTTGGGTGTACGAGGTGCCCAGTTCTGGCCGGTGGAGCTAGCTGATGGTGAAGGTGTCGATGTCGAACAACGCGCCCGACCCTCCGCTGAAGGTCAGGAACAGTGGACCGGTACCCGAGCCGTTCAGTGTGGTCGAGATCGTCTGGAAGTTGTCCCAGCCGCCCGTCACCGGCACGGTCACCGTGCCGAGGATCGGACCGGTTGCCGAGCCCGAGCGGATCCGGATCGTGCCACCCGCACCGCCCGAGGAGATCCGGGCGGAGAACGACGTCTTGCCGGACGTACTGACCTGTGAGTACCCCGCCCAGTCACCGTTGTCGATGTACCCGAGCGTCTGCCCGCCACTAGCTCCCCCATGCCCGGCAACCTGTACGCCGGACTGCGACGTGAACGCCTCCCCCTCGATCGACGTCACCGGCGGAGTCGCGCCGACACCAGCGGCGTACTGGATGCCACCGAGCAGATGCTTGCGGAACGCCGTATCGGAGTACGACTCGATGGTGTGCCCGAAGCCCGTGTAGAACGACCGCCCCGAGCCCTGCGCGTGGTACCAGGCGATCGGATGATCACCCATGTTGCCGCCGCTGTAGGTCGACTCGTCGAGGTTGATCAGCACATGCACGTTCGGCCGAGGATTGGTGCGGTAGTTGTACAACTCATCCGTCCGCACCCAGGTCGCCCCCAGATGCGAGGTCGACAGATGCGTCCGATCCTCGACGCGAGCGGTCACCTGCTGGATCGCCGGGTGACTGTGGAACCACGCGCCGACCAGCGTCCCGTAGTACGGCCAGTCGTACTCCGTGTCCGCGGCCGCGTGCACCCCGACATACCCGCCTCCACCGTTGACGTACGTCTCGAAGGCGGTCTGCTGCGTGGCATTCAGAATATCGCCGGTGGTACTCAAGAAAACGACCGCCTTGTACGCCGCCAGCTGCGACGTAGTGAAAACCGCACTGTCCTCCGTCGCGGTCACGGTGAATCCGTTCGCGGCCCCCAGATCCCGGATCGCCTGAATGCCGGCCGGGATGGAGTCATGCCGGAAACCGGCCGTCTTGCTGAACACCAGCACTTGATAAGGAGCCGCTGCCGCAGCGGTGAGCGGTTGCCAGCCGAGGGCTCCGCCGACGACCAGCAGTGCACCGCCGACGAGGCCTTCACGACGCGTAAAAGTAGTCATTGTTGTGTCCTGTTCACGAGATGGTGAAGGTGTCGACGTCGAAGAGCGACCCGGATCCGCCGGTGAAGCTCAGGAACAACGGCCCGCTGACATTGCCGGTCAAAGCAGTGGAGACCGTCTGGAAGTTCTCCCAGCCACCCGTCGCCGGTACTGCGACAGACCCGAGCAACGTCCCGGTCTGCGAACCCGACCGCACCTGCAGCGTGCCGCCGGGACCGCCCGAAGAAATGCGCGCGCTGAAGCTGGTCTTACCGGCCGTGCTCACCTGCGAATAGCCCGCCCAGTCACCGTTGTCGATGTACCCGAGCGTCTGACCCCCATTGGCCCCGTTGTGCGCCGCAACCTGTACGCCGGACTGCGACGTGAACGCCTCGCCCTCAGCTGTGGTGCCGGTCGACCCCGAGGTCGCGAACGTGAAGGCGTCGAGGTCGAACAGGTTGCCCTGCCCCGTCACCCCCTTGAAGACGAAGAACAGCGTCGTCGTCCCGGCCGGCTTGCCGGTGAGGTTGGCCGACACGTTGACGAACGTCTCCCAGCCACCCGTCGGCGCCACCGTCATCGTGCCCATCAACGTCCCGGTGGCAGATCCGGCCCGGACCTCGATCGTCCCGCCGACGCCACCCGACGACACCCGCGCGCTCACCGACGTCGCGTTGCTCACGGCGTACGGGGTGAACGAGATCCAGTCACCGTTGTCGACGAATCCGACCGTCTTGCCGCCTTCCGCCGGCGGGTGGTCGGCCAGCTGGATGCCCTGCTGCGCACCGAAATGCTCCGCCTGCCGGTGACGCGGCTGCAGCTTGCGCACGCTGTGCGTGGTCAGCCCGCCGTTGTCCGTGTACTCCGCGTCGAAGACGCCGTAGACGTTGGCCGCCGGGTCGTGCTCACCATCGATCGGTACTGCGATCGACCCACTGCACCCGTTCTTGGAGGTGATCTGGTGCTGGTGCACGTCATGACCGAGGAGATACGTGACCTTCACCCGGCTGCAGTCGATCGTGCCGTCCTCCGGATCCGACACGTTCACCTGGAACGGCACGGTGTCACCGAACGAGAACAGCTGCCCATCGGTCGGCGTCTGCAAGGTCACCGACGGAGCCGTGTTGCCCACACTGATCGCCACGTTCGCCGACCCGGTCAGCCCGGCCGGATCGGTCACGGTCAGCGTCGCCGTGAAGTTGCCGGCCGTGTTGTAGGTGTACGAAGGGTTGGCCTGCGTCGACGTACCGCCGTCGCCGAAGGTCCAGCGATACGTCAGGGCACCGCCTTCGGGGTCCGAGCTGCCCGCGGACGAGAACGCGACGGTGAGCGGGCGGCCGCCGGAGGTCGGCGTACCGGCTGCCTTGGCGATCGGGTTGCGGTTGGTGTTGCCCTTGTAGTCGATCCGCCAGAGGCCCTGGTTGTTGGAGCCCGTGCCGTAGTCGAGCACGTAGAGCGCACCCTCCGGACCGAAGGCCATGTCCATCACCTGGGTGCCGGTCCACGGGAAGGCGCCGATGTCGCCGACTCCCCCGCTCGAGGTGACCTCGATGGCCTTGATCCACTGCCGGCCGAGTTCACCGGCGAAGTACCGGCCGTCGAGCGACTGCGGGAACTTCGTCGCCGAGTTGAGGTTCGGGTCGAAGCGGTAGACCGGCCCGCCCATCGGCGACTCGGAGCCGCCGTTGCCGAACTCGGGCGGGGTGCCCGCGTCACCGCCGTACCGGATCCAGGACGGTTTGGCCGGGAGCAGCTTGGTCAGACCGGTGTTGCGGAAGGAGTTGTTGGTGACGCCGCCCGCGCAGTCGAACTTCGCGCCGGACGGGCCGCTCGGGAACTGGAAGTCGTTGTACGTCTCGACGCTCGTGTTGGTGCCGGTGCAGTACGGCCAGCCGTAGTTGCCCGGTGCGGTGATCCGGTCGAACTCGACCTGGCCGTTCGGGCCGCGGTCCGGGTTCGTGGAGCCTGCGTCGGGTCCGTAGTCGCCGAGGTAGACGATGCCGGTCGGCTTGTCGACACTCATCCGGAACGGGTTGCGGAAGCCCATCGCGTAGATCTCGGGCCTGGTCTGCGCGGTGCCCGGCGCGAACAGGTTGCCGCTCGGGATCGTGTAGCTGCCGTCCGGCTGGGGCTTGATCCGGAGCAGCTTGCCGCGCAGGTCGTTGGTGTTGCCGGCGGTCCGTTGCGCGTCGAACTGCGGGTTGCGGGTGGTCCGCTCGTCGATCGGCGTGTAGCTGTCCGACTGGAACGGGTTGCTGTCGTCGCCGGTGGTCAGATAAAGGTTGCCAGCGGCATCGAAGTCGAGATCGCCGCCGACGTGACAGCACTGGCCGCGATCGTTCGGCACGGCCAGGACGACCTTCTCGCTGGCCAGGTCGAGCGTCTTGTCGGTCTTGAGGATGAACCTGGACAGGTGCAGCTCGCCCTTGAACCGGTCCCAGTCGGCCTGGGTACCGTCGGTCGGCGCGTCACCGTCAGGGGTGGACAGCCTCGGTGAGTAGTACAAGTAGATGTAGCGGTTGCTGGCGAAGTTGGGATCGACCGCGACGCCCTGCAGGCCTTCCTCGTCGTGGGTGTAGACGTTGAGCCGGCCGGCCACTGTCGTCGTACCGGCCGCGTCGGTGATCCGGACTGTTCCGTCGCGGGCCGTGTGGACGACGGATCGGTCGGGCAGGACCGCCAGCGACATCGCCTCGCCGAGCTCACCCGAGCCGGTCGCCAAGGACACTTGCTGGTAGTCGCCGGGAGGGATCGTCGAGCCCGCCTGGGCGGTTGGAATGCTGAGGCCGAGTGCTGCGGTCAGTGCGGCGGTGATCAACAACGAGATCCGCCGGACGCCTTTCTTCTTCATAGGGTCGTGCTCCTCAGTTGTTGATCAAGTCGAATTGTTCCCACGGGCCGATCGCGTCTCTGTTGGCGATCAGTGGGGCGGCACCGGCGTTGTCGGCGCAGACGAGCTTGTTGTTGACCGCTGCCCGGAAGCTGACCGAGCCGTCGCCGTTGCGGATCAGCTGGAAGGTCTCCCACGAGCCGACGGCCTGGTTCTTGGCCAGCAACGGCGCGGCACCCGCGTTGTCCGCTGCCACCAGCAGGTTGTTGGCCTTGGCCCGGAGCGACACGTTGCCGCCGCCGAGGTCGGTCATCTCGTACTGCTGGGCAGTCCCGTTCGTGGTGCTGTCGGCGATCAGCGGCGTACCGGTGCCGGCGGTGACGTACTTGCCGTTGGCACGCGCTTTGAGGCTGATCGTCCCGGTGCCCGAGGTTGCCTTGGGCAAGCCGATGGTCGCCTTGTCCCAACGGCGGGCGGCGGTGGCCGGCGTACCGGTGAGGGCCTGGAAGGGCTGTACAGCGGTCCCGGTCTTCTCGACCAGGTAGGACTTGCCGGATTGGGCCGGGATGGTGAAGGTGGCGTTGGTCTGGGGACCGACCACCGTGGCCCGGGTCTGACCGTCCAGCACCGTCACGCTCTGGCCCGGCCAGGGGCTCCGAACGGTGAGCTGCTGGTTCGCGCCAGATGAGATGGCGACCGTGGTCGGGCTGCCTCCGGCGATCTGGACGTGGACCCGCGACTTGTGGCCGATGGCAACAGTTCCTTCACCGGACCAGTCCGTCGGCCAGGACGGGGCGATGCGCAGTACGCCGTCGTAGTCCTGTGCCAGCGCCTCGGGGACGGTTGCCGCGAGTACGCCGGATTGCTCGATGTACGGCTCTTGCGCCGGCTGCGCGGTGAAGCTGGCCATCCCCGACGGGTAGACCTGGAACTGCCTGATCGCCGCCAGCAACGCGGTCTTCATCTCGGTCGGCAACCCGAGCCTTGCCGCATGCAGTGAGTCGTAGCTCCACGAGTTGCTGTTGACGTAACTGCGGGACGCATAGGTACGCCGCGCGAGCGCCGTCATCGGCCCGCTGTCGCCGATCAGGTTGAACGGCCAGACCGCTTCGAGGCCGATGTTCTCGCTGTTACGCCGCTGAGCCGCCGGCTGGGTGGATGGACCGATCATCGTGGTGCCACCTGCATCGTTCGCCGGGGTCAGTAGCTGGGTCTGCGTCGCCGTGTCGGTCCGCGGCAACGTCTGGATCTTCGGGATCGCCGCGTTGAGTTGACTGACCAGCGCCGCGTCGACATTCAGGAGCTGCGCAGCCTTCACCGCGATCGGGAAGAAGGCCTGCATCGCCGCGATGTCGGTGGTCGGATCGGTGACGTCCCACTGGGTCTCATGAGCGTTCGACCTGGTGTGCAGCTTGCCGTCCGATCCCGTTGTCGCGTGCGAGAGCAGGAACTGCGCCGCGCCCTTGATCAACGGGTAGTGCGACTGCAGGAAGGCCTGGTCGTCGGTCATCCGGTAGTGCTCCCAGACCCACAACCCCACCTCCGCTCCCGTCGTGACGTTGAGCGAGTTCCACTGCGGCGTGATGGTCGAGTCGCAGGACGAGTTGTCGGTACCGCCGTTGTAGGTGCCGTTGCCGTTGAACCGCATCGTCTCCGGTACGCACAGGCCCGTTCGGCCGGGCATGTGCGCGCTGGTCCAGGCCGCGATCGCGTCGACGTTGTCCTGGTAGAGGCGGAACATCGGATCGTTCAGATTCGGCACCCCGGCCGAGACGTTGGCCGCGACCTGCATGCGGAGATTCCAGAACCAGTAGCCGGACGGATACCAGTCGCGCTTGTCCTGCGAGAAGGTGAACAGATCGGCGACCCCGGCCTGCGATCCCGGTAGCACGCCCCGGCTCTGGGCCGCGCTCGCGTACAGGAAGATCGTCCGCAGGTTCTCGACGTAGTCACCGGTCCCGTCGGCCGAGCTGATCTTGATCAGGCCGGCCTGGTTCCAGTAGTCGTGCCACCACTGCAGATGGGCGTCCCGTACTTCGTTCGCGGGCCTGGTGGCGGCGCCGTTCAGTACTGCGTTGGTGGTGGCGATCGAGTCGCCACCGGTCCACGTTGGTGCGGCGACGACGACCCGGAACGAGCCGTCGGTGTTGGGTTGGAAGGCGACCTGGGCGGTCAGGTTGTTCGGGGTCGAGCCGACGACGTTGCGACCGCCGGCCGTCACACCGGCCAGCGAGCCGAACGTCCGGCCTGAGGCACCGGCGCCGTTGTTGTCGACCCAGGTCTCGGCGAGTGCGGCCACTGAGCCGGAGGCACGCGCGGTCGGCGTACGGGGGCTCCAGAGTTTGACCTGGGCGGTCTGGGTGGCGTTGGGGTCGGCGCCGGTGACGTCGACGACCAGTTGCTGGGTGTCCGCCCGGATGAACGCGGTCAACGTCATGCCTCCACCACTTTGGCGGAGCATCCCGTCGTACAGGTCGAGCCGGCCGGTGAAGTCGGCGGCGCTCGTCATCCGGGACAGGCCCGCGATGACGACCTGGCCGAGCGACTTGCGGTCAGGGAAGGTGTCGGTGCGGTTGAGTTGGGCGGTGAACCCGCCGGCGGACCAGACCGCCGCTCCCAGGGCGCCGTTGCCCAGTGGGAGTGATTCGGTCGGTGCCGGGTTGGCGCGGCCGAGGATGATGTCGGAGCGACGGACCAGGTTCGGCCGGTCGACGACGAAGGAGCCGTTCTGCCAGGCCGTCGTACCGGCCGCCGGCAATGCGGTTGCCGGGCTGTTGGCGACCAGTGATCCGGCGACGACTGCTGTCACCAGCAGCAGTCTGTGCAGGAGTTTCCGGCGCACCTTGGGCCGGGTTTTGGGCAGGGGGGATCGCAGGAGGTCGTTCATCGGATCTCTCCTGGAGATGGAGCGGACCGATGACCTGGGGGCGGAGAGGATCACCGGTAGACATCGGATCTTTCTGTGCTCACGCTGCGCTGTCAAGGGGCTACCGGTTCCGGAACCTGTCGCGCCGCTGCCGCTGCTGCGGCGGCCGCACCGATAATCTCGGGCGCATGGCTTTGATCCTGCATTTGGCCTTCGTCGCGGAGTGGGAAGCGGCCCGCGCGGCCGGTAGCTACCGGATCTCCACCCGGGGCAAGTCGCTCGACGACGGCGCGACCTTCATCCACTGCTCCCGCCCGGACCAGGTCGCCGCGGTCGCGAACTCGTTCTACGCCGACGTGACCGAGCCGCTGTGCCTGCTCGTCATCGACACCTCGCTGCTGGTGTCGGCCCTGTGCGACGAGGACCTGGACGCGATCGGCATCTCGTTCCCGCACCTGTACGGTCCGCTGAACCTGGACGCGGTCGTCGACGTGCGCCCGTACGAGCGGGCTGCCGACGGCCGATACCCGGAAGTGAGCGCGCAGGCCCTATCCTGAGGGTGAACGGGCCGGTCGGGCGACCGCGTCGTTCACCAGCGATGGTGGGCGCCGAGGAAAGTCCGGACTCCACAGGGCAACGTGGTGGGTAACGCCCACCCGGGGCAACCCGCGGGACAGTGCCACAGAGAACAGACCGCCAGCGGCCTGGATGGACCCCGTGGTTCATCGAGGTGCGGGTGAGGGTGAAACGGTGGTGTAAGAGACCACCAGCTCCGCAGGCGACTGCGGAGGCTAGGTAAACCCCACGTGGAGCAAGGCCAAGAAGGACGACGGGCAACCGCCGTCCGCGCGAGCGTTCGAGGGCTGCCCGCCCGAGCTCGCGGGTAGGCTGCTAGAGGTGCCCGGCAACGGTCACCGTAGATGGATGGTCGCCGACTACAGGATCCGGCTTACAGACCGGCCCGTTCACTTAATCTGATCCTCGTGCTCAATGTTTGCTTGCCGTCGCCGGTCGTGGAACTCCACGACGAGCGGCTGACCGCCGCGGGGGTGCGGGTGCTGTTGAAGCGCGACGACCTCGTCCATCCCGAGGTCCCCGGCAACAAGTGGCGCAAGCTCAAGTACAACGTGCCGTTGGCGGTGTCGGCGGGCACCTTGCTCACCTTTGGCGGCGCCTATTCCAACCACCTCCGCGCGGTTGCTGCCGCCGGCCACCACTACGGCTTCAACACCATCGGCGTGGTCCGAGGCGAGGAACATCTGCCCCTCAACCCATCCCTCGCCTACGCCGTCTCGCGTGGAATGCACCTCACCTACCTGGACCGGGCCACCTACCGCGCCAAGACCTCTCCCCTGGTCCTGGACCGCCTCCACCAGGAATTCGGCGACTTCCACCTGCTCCCCGAAGGCGGTAGCAACCCCGCCGCGGTCCGTGGCTGTGCCGAACTGCTCGCCGAGCTCGCCGAGCCGTACGACATCCTCCTGTGCGCGGTCGGCACCGGCACCACCCTCGCCGGCTTGACTACCGGTTCCCAGCCGACCATCGGCGTACCAGTGTTGAAGGCGTCCTTGGAAGACGACATCGTCGCTCTCCAGCAAACAGCTTTCGGCGAGCGCGTCGGCGACTGGCGCTTGCTCGCCGGCTACCACTTCGGCGGCTACGCCAAGCGCACCCCGGTCCTGGACGCCTTCATCGACGACTTCGTGTCCAGGCATGGGCTGGCGCTCGACTGGGTCTACGAGGCCAAGATGATGTACGCCCTCTTCGACCAGGTCCGCCAAGGCGCCTTCAGCACCGGTACGACGATCGTCGCGCTGATCAACTAGGTCCCTTGCCGCCCGAGCGCGGTCAGGTCGATGACGTTGGTGGTGAACCCCATCGAGTCGCAGCCGCGCCCGTACGTCGAATAGGTATGGTGCACGTCGTCGTCCACCCGCAGGAAGCAACTCATCCCGTGCAGGTCGAACGGCTGCTCACCCTGAACCAGCCCACCGCTCGGCAACGCGTCCCACTCGGCCTTGCTGCGGTAGTTGTACGACAACGGAACGACCGACTCGTCCAGCGTCACGTGGTAGTCGTAGTTGAAGCTACTGCCCGCCGACGAGTACCAGGGGAAGGTCCAGCCCTTCTCCTCCTTGAAGGCCGCGAGCTTCTCGTACGGCGCCCGGGACACCGCCACGAAGCTGGTGTTCAGCTCGTACAGGCCCTTCAACGCGCCGATGTCCTCGACGAACCACGAGCAGTTCGGGCAGCCCGCGTTCCAGTCCGGCGGGAACATGAAGTGGTAGACGACCAACTGCTGCCGCCCGTCGAACAGATCGAGCAGGTGGACCTCACCAGCCGGGCCTTCGAAGACGTAGTCCTCGGCGACCTCCACCATCGGCAACTGGCGGCGCTTCGCGTTCAGCTCGTCGCGGCGCCTGGTGAACTCCTTCTCGTCGGCCAGCAGCCGCTTCCGCGCCACCAGCCACTCTTCGCGCGACACGATCTCGGGCAGTTCCATCTGCACAACTCCTCTTCGTGAGCCGACCTGGCACCGGTACGTCGGAGTCGCCGTCCGACGCTCGACATCCACCCCGTCCCTGGCCCACTTTGTGCTCGACCTGAGCGTTCCGACCGCCCCAGAACACTCAGGCGGAGCACAAAGTCCTCGAAGTGCACCGGTGGACTCAGGTGGGTTCGGCGAGGCGTCGGGTGAGGAGGACGGCCAGGGCGGGGAGGGTGGCCAGGCAGGTGAGGACCAGTTGGAGCGAGGTGGCCTTGGCGGCGGCTGCCAGGGCGGGGGCCAGGACTCCACCTGCGCTGACCGCCAGGCCGAGGGTGACGCCGCTGGCTGTGCCGACGCGGGTTGGGAGGTAGTCCTGGCCGAGAGTGATGTGCAGCGAGAAGGGGATGTAGAGGGCTATGGCGGTGAGGGCGACGAAGAGGAACAGGGCGGCGGTCGGGATGAGGGCGACTCCGGCCAGGGCGAGCGCGGCGACGGCGTACGACCAGCGCATGGTGACGAGCCGGCCGTAGCGGGTGGCCAGGCGGCCGCCGAGGAGGGTGCCGATGACGCCGCCGCCGAACAGTACGAAGAGGGTCGTCGCGCTGGCTCCGGCGCTGAGGTGGAGCCGCTGGCCGACGTACAGGCCGAGGAAGGTGCTGAGGCCGACGTACGTGATCGAGCGCAGGACGATGATCGCAGTCAGCGTGCGGAAGGCCGGCCAGTCGTCGACGCCTCCCATTTCGCGCGGCCGCAGTCGGGCCGCGCCACCGGATCGCAGGAGCGGCACGGTGATGGCGGCGCCTGCGACGGCGGGGAGGATCAGGAGTGGGCTTGCCGCCAGGCCGGCGTACGCGAGAAGCGGACCGGCCGCGGGAGCGACCGCGAAGCCGAGGTTGCCGCCGAGCGAGAACCAGCTCATCCCGACGTGACTGCCGCCGGTCACCGAGCGCGCGGTACGGGCCGCTTGTGGGTGGTACGCGGCGACGCCGATGCCCGTGAGGCCGATCGCCGCGAGCGCGAACGGGTACGACTCGGCGACACCGATCAGCGCGACGCCGAGCCCGGCCGTGATCATGCTCGCGGGGATCAGCCACGGCATCGACCAGCGATCGGTCAGCAGGCCGAAGACCGGCTGGACCACCGACGAGAGCAGCGTCGCGGCCAGCACGAATCCGGAGACGGCCAGGTAGTCGTAGCCGCGCTCGGCGACCAGGAACGGCACCAGCACGGGGACGATGCCCTGGTAGAGGTCGACGCTGCCGTGGCCGGCGGACAACAGGGCGGTCTTTCGGTTCACGCCTTCCAGCCTGGTCCTTCGCCGTACTGACCGGCTTCCGATAATCTGACAGATGATGTCGATTCCCCGCCACGCCCCGATCGCGCCGACCGCGCTCCGCAGACTCGCCTCCGGCGCCGGGATCGACGCGCATCGCCACGACGACCACCAGATCGCGTACGCCGCCAGTGGCGTGCTCGCCGTGACGACCGATCGCGGCCATTGGATCGCCCCGGCGACCCGCGCGATCTGGGTGCCGGCCGGGACCGTCCACGAGCATCGTGCCTACGGCCCGACCAACCTTCACCTCGTTGGCCTTTCGGACAATCCCATCGGCCTGGATGCACCAGCAGTACTGGCCGTCGGTCCGCTGCTGCGCGAGCTGATCATCGCCTACACGGCCGATCCTTCTGACACCAGCGAGGCGCGGCAGCGGATTCGCGGCGTCCTGCTCGACCAGCTCGAGCGCTCACCCCAGCAACCGATCCGGTTGCCCGTGGCAACCGATTCCCGCCTGGCCGCCGTTTGCGAGATCCTGTCCGCCGACCCCGCCGACGGCCGCGGTCTGGCCGAACTGGGCCGCGCGGCGGGAGCCGCTGAGCGCACCCTGTCGCGCCTGTTCCGCCAGGAGTTCGCGATGACCTTCCCGCAATGGCGCACGCAACTTCGTCTCCACCACGCGCTGATCCAGCTGGCCGAAGGCGAACCGGTCACCACCGTCGCGTACCGCTGCGGCTGGTCCAGCCCGAGCGCCTTCATCGACGTCTTCCGCCGTACCTTCGGCCAGACGCCCGGAAAACAGTTCTAGAGATCGGCCTCATACGTCTGGCTCAGCAGGCCTGAGCCGAACATGTCGTGCGGCTCCTCGCCGATCAGCTTGAAGCCGCGCTTGAGGTAAATGTTGCGGGCGGCAACCAGCGGATCGTTCGTCCAGAGCACCATCCGCTTGTGGCCGGACTCGCGGGCGAACGCCATGCAGGTGTCGACGAGCCTGGCACCGAGCCCCTGACCGCGCGCCGACGGATGCAGGAGCAGCAGGCGAAGCTTGGCGGTCGCCTCGTCCGGGCCGCGCACGCAGAACACGCTGCCCATCCGCTCACCGTCCTGCTCCGCGATCCAGGCCGCCTCACGCGCCGGGTCGAAGTTCTTGCCGAAGTCGGCGACGATCTGCGCCACCAGCGCCTCGTACTCCATCCCCCAGCCGTACTCCGCGGCGTACAGCTCACCGTGCGCCTGCACCACCCAGCCGAGATCCCCCGGCCGATCCGCGCGTCTGATCTCCATCTGCCCACCTCGATCTACTGACACGACTGTTTCAGTAGGAGATACTAGCCGGGTGACCACCACGAAACCAGCCCCTTCCGCCCGGGAGACCGAGCTGCTCGAGCTCGCCTACGCGTACTCGCTGACTCACGGGCTGGCCGATCTGTCCCTGCGCCCGCTGGCGACCGCGATCGGTTCGAGCCCACGGGTGCTGCTGTTCCTGTTCGGCAGCAAGGACGGCCTGATCCGCGCCCTGCTCACCCGCGCCCGCAGCGACGAACTGGTACTCCTGCAAAAGATCACCAGCCAGTACGCCGAACCGCCCGGCCTGGACGTGGTCGCCCGCGAACTGTGGACCTGGCTGGCCGCCGAGGAACGCCGCCCCCTGATGAAACTCTGGGTAGAGGCCTACGGCCGCTCCCTGGTCGCCCCCGACGGCCCCTGGTCCGACTTCGCCCGCTCCACCGTCGAGGACTGGCTAGACCTGTTCAAGTCGGTCCAGCCAGGCAAAGACACCAAGGCCGCGCAAGCTCGCCGTACCGGAGTACTGGCGGTCCTGCGCGGCGGTTTGCTCGACTTGCTGGCTACTGGCGACACCGCCCGAGTGACGGCAGCGGTGCTCCGAGCCCTACCTGTGGATAACTCCCCGGCAAAATCGACCCCCGCCGATAGACTTAGTTAGGAAAGACAGGGGCGCACACAACCAGCGACGCCGCTCAGGGAATCAGCTCGAAAGCGACCGTCCGCTTGGCAATGTCCGCCTCGGTGAGCTTGACGCGGACCGGCTGGCCGAGGGGCAGCGCCGCCGTGCCGGTGACGCGGCCTTCGATGGCAAGCGTGGAGAGAGCGACGATGCCGCGGGTCGGTTCGCGGTCGTCGACGTCGGTGATGACGCCGTCGAAGGTCGAGCCGACCTGGTCCGCGACGAGACCGGCCTCGACCATGCCGACGATCGACCGCTCGTAGGCGTGCGCCTTGCGGTCGCACTCCTCCATGATCTTCGGGATCTCGTCCATCGACTCGCGCACCCAGGCCGGCACCTCGGCATCCGCGCACAACGCCACGCAGATCTCACTCGTCCAGCGATCGACCAGCCGGCGCAACGGCGCGGTGACATGCGCGTACTCCGACTTCATCGCGGCGTGCTCCGGTTGCGCCGGCACCCCACCGGAGAAGGACGTGTAGCCGGCGCCACGGAAAAGTACCGTGCAGGCCGCGAGCATCGCCGCGTGCGCGGGCACCTTGGGATCGAGGCCGTGGATGAACTCGGCGTACGACGTGCCGACCGGCCACGGGATGCTGAGCGCCTTGGCCGTGTTCTCCAGTTTGCGCCGCAGATCGTCGTGCGACTCGGGCAGCGTGCGGAGGATGCCGATCTCGCCGTACATCATCAGATGCGCGGCAGCCATCCCGGTCAGCAACGAGATCTGCGCGTTCCACCCCTCGACCGGCAGCGGCGCGCGGAACTCCAACGTCCATTGGCCATCGGAGGTGACGACCTCCTGATCCGGGATCGGCAGGTTGACGCCACCCCGCTCGAGTTCGCGCTGCTCGCGGAGCTTGCCGACCTCGCGGAGCAGTTGCAGGCTCTCCGAGGCGGTGCCCGCGTCGAGATCCTTCTGCACACCGGCGTAGTTGAGCTTGGCGCGCGACTTCACCAGCGCCCGCTTGCAGCTCACATCGGTACCTTCACCCGACGCGTCGACCGTGATCGTCCACAGGATCGCCGGCCGGACCTGATCGGGAAGCAACGACGCCGCACCCTCGGACAGCTCCTGCGGGTGCAGCGGCGTGCGCTTGTCCGGCGCGTACAGCGTCTCGCCGCGTTTGCGCGCCTCGACGTCGATCGGGTCACCCGGCTGGACGAACGCGGCGACGTCGGCGATCGCGTAGTGCACCGTGTAGCCGTCGCCGGCCCGCTCGATGTGCACGGCCTGGTCGAGGTCCATCGAGTCCGGCGGATCGATCGTCACGAACTCGATCTCGGTCCGGTCCAGCTCCGGCAGCCGCGGGTTGCCGGCAGCGGCCAACGCCGCCTCGACCACCGCGGGCGGGAACTCCGCCGGCACCTCGAGCTCCCGCCGGATCGCCTGCATCGAGGTCCGGAAGACCTCCGGAACCTCTTCGGCGAAATGCACCCTTTGCAACGGCACGCGACCACTCCGTCCATCCGCCGGGCACCCCGTCGTGCCGCGGTACTGGGGTCAGACTAGTGCGGGTTGGACGTTGAAGGACTTAAGTGAGGCGAGGCCGTCGGCGTACCAGTGGATTTCGGTCAGCGTGGCCGGGGCGAGCTCCATCCGGAACAGCGAGTTCATCGGGGCCTGGAGGACCGATCGGACCATCAGTTTGATCGGGGTCACGTGGGTGACCACGAGCACCGTCTTCCCCGGGTACGCCGCGAGCAGCCCGTCGCGCGCGGACCGGGCCCGTCGCGCACAGGCGTCGAACGACTCGCCACCAGGCGGGGCGACCGTGGTCGATCCCATCCACTCGTTCAGCGCGTCCGGCCACTTCTGCTGGACCTCGGCGAAGGTGTGGCCGTCCCAGTCACCGAACGAGCACTCCACCCAGCCCTTCTCGACCTTCACGTCCAGCCCGAGCGTCTCCGCCACGACAGCGGCCGTCTGCTTCGTCCGTACCATCGGGGAACTGACGATCGCGTCGATGCCGCCCCGCTGCGCCAGGTACCGCGCGGCCGCTGCCGCCTGCTGCTGACCGATCTCGCTCAGCGCCGGGTCATCCCCGCCGGAACCCGAGAACCGCTTGTCGACGGTGTGCGGCGTCTGGCCGTGCCGCAGGAAGATCAGCTGGGTCGGCGGCTCGGTCTGCGCACCCCAACCCTGCATGGCCTTCTGCTGGTCCGAAGGCTCAGCCGGTACTACGGATTGCGCGGCCGGCCCTTCAGTAGGGCGCAGCGGTACCGGCTTGCCGTCAAGCGCCATGTTCGCCAGCGCGTCGGCGGCGGCGTTCTGGGCACGCGGCACCCAGGTCCACTCGGTCCCGAACGGCGCCAGCGCCTGCGCCTTGACCGCCAGCGGCTTCATGTCCGGGTGCTTGATCTTCCAGCGCCCGGCCATCTGCTCGATCACCAGCTTGGAGTCCATCCGGACCTCGATCGAGGCGTCCGGCGCGTACTCCCGGGCCAGCTCCAGCCCGGCGATCAGCCCGCTGTACTCCGCGACGTTGTTGGTCGCGATCCCGATCGTGACGCCGGCCTGGGCGATCACCTCACCGGTCTGCGGGTCACGCACCAGCGCGCCGTACGAGGCCGGGCCCGGGTTTCCCCGGGAACCGCCGTCGGCCTCGACGATGACGTGCGACGGGCCATTGCTCACAGGGTGCTCTCCGAGGTCCGTACCAGGATCCGGCCGCACTCCTCGTGGTGCAGGACGAAATCGGGCGCCGCGGCCTTGATCGCGCTCAGGTCGGACGGCGCCAGCTCCATCCGGCAGCCCATGCAGCGCTTGCCGACCAGCGGCGCGGCGCCGATGCCGCCGTTGCGCTCACGCAGCTTCTGGTAGTTCGCGACCAGGGCGTCCGGCAGCTCCGCGACCACCTTGGCGCGCTCCTCGCCGAACTTCGCGCGCTGCTCGTCGAGCTCCTTCAGCGCGGCGTCGCGGGTCGCCTCCAGCTCGGACTGCCGGCCGGCGAACGCGTCCGCGCGGGCCTGCAGATCGGCCTGGACGACCTCGGCGGCCTCCAGCTTCTCCATCACCTCGAGCTCGGCGTCCTCCAGGTCGGAGATCCGGCGGTCGAGCGAGCCGATCTCGTGCTGCAGGTTCTCCAGGTCGCGCGGCGAGGTGACCTGGCCGGACTCCATCCGCTGCTGGTTGCGCGCCTTGCGCTGGCGGACCTGGTCGACATCGCTGTCGGCCTTCTTCTGCTCGCGTCTGAGGTCGCCGACCTCGGTGTCGGCGGCGACCAGTTCTTTGTCGACGCCCGACTTCTCCGTGGCCAGCTCGGCCAGCGCGGCGTGCTCGGGCAAGGACTTGCGCTTGTGCGCGACCTGATCCAGCTGCAGGTCGAGGTCCTGCAGATCCAGCAACCGGCGTTGCACGGCGGGCTCGGCGTTCAGGGTCGGCTCCTTAGATCGCGTTCAGTTGTCAGCCCGGCACCGCTCAGAGCCGTAAGGTCCACGCGTCGGTGCAGAGCGTCGAGATGTGAGTGTCCACGGTACTGCCCTGCTCTGCCAACCCCGCGATCAGGAGTCGTTCCGCGTCTTTCAGCCATGGCCACTCACTGGCCCAGTGCGCGACATCGACCAGCGCCGGCCCCTCGTCGTACGCCCGGGCCTCGGTCGCCGGATGGTGCCGAAGGTCGGCCGTCACGTACGCGTCCACCCCAGCCGCCCGGACCCGCTCGAACTCGGAGTCCCCCGCCCCACCGACCACAGCCACCGTCTCGATCACCCTCTCAGGGTCACCAGACACCCGTACGCCGTGCTGCGTCTTCGGCAGCCGCTCGGCGACAACTTCAGCAAACCGCCTGAGCGGCAAGGCCTCAGCCAGTACGCCGACCCGCCCACCACCCCGCGTGCTGGGCAGCGCCGCCATCTCGTACAAATCAAACGCAGGCTCCTCAAACGAATGAGCCGCCCGCAACGCCTCAACCACCGCCCGCCGCCGACGCCGCGGCAACACCATCTCGACCCGATCCGACGCCACCCGCTCGATCTCCCCAACCTTCCCGATCGTCGGATCGGCGCCGTCGAGCGGCCGGAAGGTCTCCTCCCCCGTGGAACTCCAAGCCGCCCGCTCGTAATCCCCGACCTGACCCGCGCCCGCCGCAGCCAGCGCGTCGATCATCTGCTGGGTCTCCCCCACCGGCACGTAAACAACGACCTTGTCCATCGGATCCCCGGCCATCGCCTTCAACGGCCTGGTCTCTTCGAGCCCGAGCGCCGCGGCCAAAGCGTCACTGACGCCAGGATTCGCGTTGTCCGCATTGGTGTGGCAGACGTGCAACGCGGTACCGCTCCGGATCAGATCATGGATGACCCGCCCTTTCGGGGTCGTCGCCGCAACGCTGTTCACCCCTTTGAGCAGCAAGGGATGGTGCGTCACCAGCAGATCGAACTCCCCGCGGATCGCCTCATCGACCACCTCGCGCATCGGATCCACCGCGAACAACACCCGCCGCACCACCTGCCCCGGATCCCCCGTCACCAGCCCAACGGCATCCCAGCTCTCCGCCCAGGACGGGTCGTACAGCCGGTCCAGCACCCCGAGCACATCCGCCAGCGTCGTATCCACAGCCATATCCTGCCGCACCCCTCGCTGCGCACACTGTGGGGAACCTTCCTGACGGCCCCGGGACTCTTATGAGTGTGATGACATCGGCCGCGAGCCATGACGCAGACTGACGACGACTTCGCCGCGTACGCCGCGGCGCGGTACGCCACGCTTCTGCGCACCGCTGTCCTCCTCGGCGCGAAGGTCGATGCGGCCGAGGACGCCGTACAGGCTGCGCTGGTGCGGTGCTACCGGTCCTGGCGAGCGGTCCGGCGGGCCGACAAGACCGATGCCTACGTCTACAAAGTGCTGGCGAACACCATCGCGAAGAGCGGCCGGCGCCGCTGGCACGGTGAGATCCCGACCGAGGACGTGACCGAACAGGTCGGTCACCGCGGCGACTACGCGGGTACGGTCGCAACCGCCGTCACTCTGCGGCGGGCGCTGGCAGCCCTCCCGATCGACCAACGCGCCGTCCTGGTACTCCGGTTCTACGCCGACCTGTCCGAACGCCAAACGGCCGAAGTACTAGGTATCGCCGTCGGCACCGTGAAGAGCCGTACCTCACGCGCCCTCGCCGCACTGGAAGGCAGCTCTGCTCTGGAAGGCCTGGAGGACCGCAATGCGTGAGAAGGAAGCCCGCACCCTGCTCGAGGCCGCCGTCTCCGACGTGGCCGCCTCGTCCCCTCCCATCGACACCCTCCTGGCCCGAGGCCGGCGCTCACGAAACCATCACCGAGCCCTCACCGCCGTCGGAGCCGTCCTGATCGTCCTGGCCTTCATCGGCATCGGAACAACCGTCGGGACGCTCAACGACCACACCACCGTCAGCTCCCAGCCCCTGCCCGCAAGCGCCACCCCTGAGGAGGTCATCCGGGCCTACGTAGCCGCCAAGAACGCCAGGGACAAGGCCACTGCCCTGTCCTACGTCACTCCCCGCCGCGCCGAAAGCCTGCTCGGATCGGAGGGCGGCTTCTTCGGAGACCGCTGGCCATTCGGCCTCCGACGGGCCAAACCGATCACCGACCTCCGCCTGGAACCTCCGGACAGCAAGTACCCGCGCTCCGGCGGCGGCTCGATGGCCGACGGCTGGCAACAGGCCGTCTTCGTCCGAGCCACCTACCAACGCAACAACACCCGCACCCGCACCCAATGGGGCTACCTACTAGTCCGCAACACCACCACCGAACGCTGGTCCATAGCCGACGAAGGCCCAGCCTGACCCTCCCCCCGAGCCGCCGCCCAACCACAACCAGCTTCCCGACCCCAGCCCAGCCCCAGCCCCAGCCCACCAAACCGCCACCACACACCCCGCGAACTCACTCCCCTGCCCGCGCCACCCACCAACCAACCGCCACCCCGACACCCCCGCGCCCCGTCACCCCCGCGCCCCGTCACCCCGGCACCCCGGCGGCCCCACACCCCGGCATCACGGCGGCCCCGTCGCCCCCGCACCCGTCACTTTCGCGCCCTCGCGCCCCATCACTTTGGCGCCCCCGCGCCCCGCCACCCCAACACTCCGGCGCCACGCCGCCCCCCAATACTCCGGGCACTCCGGCACTCACCGACCATCCGCACGCGCCCCAGCGTTCCGCCGGGACCAAGCTCAGGCGGCGTGAACTGGGCCTCACAGCACCACGAGAAAGCGGATGGCCCTATCGGAGTGACGCGCGATCAACCGGCAACTCGGGTTGAGACGGCTTTCCAGGCAAGCACCTGCATCACGCGCTATCAGCCCATGGATCGACATCAGCCGAACCCGTCCCTCCACACGACTTCTCATCGACAACGGCGGACCGGTCCACCCCGGCCGAATCCCCCTTCCAAGGATCGGACTCCCGCGCACTCGGGATGTCGGACACCCTCTCGCCGCCGGCCGGCGATCGCAGCTGGCGGCCGCTGTCGCCCCAAGGATCCAGATTCGCGACTTCCTCGGGACTGACCCACCCCACCTCATCGCCAAAGGACCAGCCCAGCCCAGGCCTCCGCGCCCGCCTACCACCGCCACCATCACAACCATCGCGGCCACAGTCACCGCCAGCGCCATCGCCATAGGTGCCGGTGCCGGTGCCGGTGCCAGTGCCGGTGCCGGTGCCGGAGTCGGAGTCGGAGTCGGAGTCGGCATCAGCATCGCTGTCGGCATCGGCAAGGGCGTCCACGAGTCCGACGCCAGCCGCACGCGGCCAAGCCCAGGGGTCAGCATCCGTCGGCGCGGACTGCGTGCCCGAGCCGACCGGCGAAGGCTCACCATCCGCGACCACGACAGAGTTGCCCGCATCTCCTGTGCCTCCGCCACCGCCAGCGTCCGTCGACCAGGGGTCAGCACCCGTCGGCGCGGACCGCGCGCCCGAACTGACCAGCGAAGGCTCACCATCCGCGACCACGACAGCATTGCCCGCATCTCCTGTGCCTCTGCTTATGCCACCGCCCCCGCCACCGCCAGCGCCAGCGCCCGTCGACCAGGGGTCAGCACCCATCGGCGCCGACCGCATGCCCGAGCCGACCACCGAAGGCCCACCATCCGCGACCACGACAGCATTGCCCGCATCTCCTGTGCCTTTGCTTAAGCCAGCGCCCGTCGACCAGGGGTGAGCATCCATCGGCGCGGACCGCGCGCCCGAGCCGACCAGCGAAAGCTCACCATCTACGGCCGCGACAGAGTTGCCTCTGTCTTCCGCGCCTGTGCCGGTGCCTGTGCCTGTGCCTGTGCTTACGCCACTATCTGTGTCTGTTGGGCAGGGGGTAGTGGCCGTCGGCGCGGGTGCGGTCGCGGGGGTGGTGCTGGGCTGGTCGGGTTTTCGGCTGGTGTTTCGGGGTGGTGGGTTGGCCCAGGTGGGGCGGGTGACGTGGACTTGGTTGTTGATGATGGTGATGGTCCAGTGGCCGTCGTGGAGCGAGTTGTGGTCCACGCGGCAGAGCAGGACGAGGTTGGTGAGGCTGGTGACTCCGCCGTCTTGCCAGCTGATGAGGTGGTGGGCGTCGCAGTAGATGGGTGGGGCGTGGCAGATGACGCAGCCTTTGTCGCGCTGG
>NZ_BAABAA010000015.1:0-155389 GCF_039537185.1 Kribbella ginsengisoli
GAACCAGCGCGACAAAGGCTGCGTCATCTGCCACGCCCCACCCATCTACTGCGACGCCCACCACCTCATCAGCTGGCAAGACGGCGGAGTCACCAGCCTCACCAACCTCGTCCTGCTCTGCCGGGTCGACCACAACTCACTCCACGACGGCCACTGGACCATCACCATCATCCACAACCAAGTCCACGTCACCCGCCCCACCTGGGCCAACCCACCACCCCGAAACACCAGCCAAAAACCCGACCAGCCCAGCACCACCCCCGCGACCGCACCCGCGCCGACGGCCACTACCCCCTGGCCTGCGCCGGCCCCCGCGGACATGGATCCCGCTGTGGTGGACACGCACACAGATCCGGCGGTTGTGGGTACGGGCGCAGATCCCGCGGTGGTGGATACGGGCGCAGATCTGGCGGTTGTGGGTGCGGGAGCGGATCCCGCGGTGGTGGATACGAGCGCGGATCCAGCGCTGGAGGATAGGGGCGCGGGTTCGGCGGTGGTGGATAGCAGCATCGATGCCGCGTCAGTAACCACACTCGGTCGGCCTGCGGCTTCGGGTCCTCTTCAGGTACCGAGGCTGAACCGGCCCAACAACGATGATGCTCCCTGGGGCGCCGCCGATGAGGCGGCCGGGCTCGACCCCTGGGGCGACAGATCCGCACGGGCAGCGTCTCCCGAACAGCCGGCGGTCTTCGATCCATGGGCCGACAGCGCGTAGTGATTCAACGGCCGCCAGAACGCGGTACAAGCCAACAGCTGAGCTGCCGTCTCCGGTAGTCCGCACGCATCGCCCACCGCATCGCTGTCCGCCCACTGCTGTCCGTATCACTATCCGCTGTCCGCTGTCCGCTGTCCGCCGGTCGATGTTCGCGGGTTGTTGTGTGGGTGGCTGTCTGCCTGCTGTTGTCTGGGTCGGTGCTCGCCGGCTGTTGTGCGTGTCGCTGTTCGCCCGCTGCTGTGCGCCGCTGTTCGCCTACTGCTGTCCGTATCGACGTTCGCGCCGCTGTCGCATCCGCCCAGCGCTGTCCGCACGTGGGATCCGGGCGCCGCTTTCATCGTGTGCCACTGTGCTTGCGGAGACTCAGGGTCTCTCGTCTCCGCTCGGGACCGGCTCGCCTCCGTTCGGGACCGGCTCGCCTCCGCTCGGGACCGGCTCGCCTCCGCTCGGGACCGGCTCGCCTGCGCTCGGGACCGGTTCGTCTCCGTTCGGGATCGGCTTTCGCGGGTCGTGTTCGGGGAGTTCTGCGGATGAGGGCGACAGGTGGGGGCCGCAGTTGGTCGGGTGGTTGCGATGGTGAGGCGTCGTTGCTCGACAGGATTCGCTTTGTCGGTCCGGTTGGGAGGGCGTTGGGAGGTGGATCGCGCCGATGGTGTCGATGTGCGAGCTGTGCGGCGCCTGGATGATCTGGTCGGGCGGGGCTCCGTCCAGGTCGGTGGCTTGGAGTCGGGTTTGGCTGCTACCTGGTTCAGGGGACTGAGGGGCCTAGGCGGCTCGGGGTCAGGTTTTGGGTGTTAGTAGCTCGACTGCTTTGGTGATGCGGCGGGTGCGGGTTTCTGGCTTCTTGGCTTCTTCTATTGCCTTGATGTGTTCTCGGCGGTGGCTGAAGCTCATTGCGTCGAAGGCTTCCTTCAGGCCTGCCGCCTCCAGGGCTTCCGCGAGGTCGGGCGGTACTTCGATAGTTCGTTCGGTCGTGTCGCGCTCGACTGTCACCGTCACCGGGTCGCCGATGCCCTTGGCCAGGTCAGCGCGGATTGTCTTCAGTACGCCGAGCGCCATGCAGCCGCCCATTGACGCGATCGAGCCGCGGTACACGATACCGTCGAAGGTCGCCAGGACCGGGATTCGGCCGCCGCCACCCAGGGCGGTGATTACCTCGGTCGGCACCTCGACGTAGGCGCCGCCGCCGCGGGCCTCTTCGATTACGGCCTCGAAGGTCTCCATGGTGGTCACACTAGCGCCGGGGCCGGACGAAAATCGTGGGCTCTTTGCGGCGGGCTGCGGCAGGCTGAGGGCATGACCACGAGCATTCGGACAGCGATCAGCGACGCCGACTACGAGGCCTGGCGGGCGATTCGGATCGCGGTACTGCCGTACGAGCGCTGCCCGACGGTGGCCGAGCTGCGGGACCTCGACCGGCCCGGGCGGCTGATGCTGCTGGCGGAGGTCGATGGTGCGCTGGCAGGCAGCGGACTGGCGGATCGCTCTGGCGACGGGGAGCGGGCGGCTCTGGTGCCGCGGGTTCATCCGGACTTCCGTCGTCGCGGCGTGGGGACCGAGCTGCTCCGGGTGCTGGCCGACCATGCCGTTGGCGAGGGCTATGACATGGCCGGAGCGAGTGTCGACGACGAGGAGTCCAGGCTCTTCGCTGAGCGGTTCGGGTTCGTGGAGACGAATCGGCAGGTCGAGCAGGTACGCCGGATCGGCGACGAGCCGCGGCCGGCGGGGCCGACGGAGTACCAGATCGTCTCTGTCGCCGAGCGGCCGGAGCTGTGGGCGCAGGCCTATCACCAGGTCGCGCTGCCGACGTTCCCGGACATGGATCATCCGGTCGCGCTGAAGGTCTCGGCGGACGACTGGGACAAGGAGTGGATCAACGACCCGGCCGCGATGTTCGTCGCCGTCGCTGGTGACGAGGTGATCGGTGTGGCCGGCCTGATGCTCGATAGCGATCGCCCGGAGCGTGCGGAGGTCGCCTACACCGCCGTACGCCGGGAGTGGCGGGGCAAGTCGGTCGCGTCGACCCTCAAGCGGACCAGCATGGCCTGGGCCGCCGAGCACGGCATCACCGAGATCTACACCTGGACGCAGCGCGGTAACGACTCGATGCGCCGCCTCAACGAACACCTCGGCTTCAGCTACGGCATCGTCAGCCTGACCCTGCGGGCGCCGCTTCCGCTGAGCTGAACACCTCGGGTTCAGCTACGGCATCGTCAGCCTGCGGGCGCCGCTACCCCTGCGCGGACTCCTTCGCTAGTTTGCTCGGCCACCAGATCTTGGCGCCGATGTCGTACGAGAGCGCCGGGACGAGCAGCGAGCGGACGATGGTCGTGTCGAGCAGGACGCCGAAGCCGACCATGAAGGCGATCTGGGCGAGGAAGAGGATCGGTACCACGCCCAGCGCCGAGAAGGTGGCCGCGAGGACGACGCCGGCGGACGTGATGACTCCGCCGGTGACCGCCAGGCCGGTGAGGATGCCTGGCCTGGTGCCCTGTTCGATCGACTCCTCGCGGACCCTGGTCATCAGGAAGATCGAGTAGTCGATGCCCAGGGCAACCAGGAAGACGAAGGCATAGAGCGGGATCGAGGCGTCCGCGCCGGGGAAGTCGAAGAGGTGGTTGAAGACGAGCGCGCTGATGCCGAGGGTCGCGCCGAACGACAACACGTTGCAGATCACCAGCAGAACGGCGGCGACGACCGAGCGGAGCAGCAGCATCAGGACGACGAAGATGACCGCGAGGATGGTCGGGATGATCACCTTGAGGTCGCGGTTGCTGGCGTCCATCACGTCGAGGTTGATCGCGGTGTTGCCGCCGACCAGGATGTCGGGGCTGACCGCGTCCAGTTCGGTGCGCAGGTGCTTGACGACCTTGGTCGCGTCGGGGGAGTCGGCGGCGACCTTCAGGGTCGCCTGGACCAGGACCTTGCCGTCGACGACCTTGGGCGGACTGAGCTTGTTTCCATCGGCCGGGGCCACGGAGGCAGTCGCCGTCGCGACGCCGTCGACCTTCATGGCTGTCTGGACGACTTTGTCCGCCTGGTCGACCGGGGTCAGGATCTGTACCGGCGTACCGGCTCCGGCGTCGAAGTGCTTGGCGAGTTCTTCCTGGCCGGTGACGGACTCGACCTTGTTGAGGAACAGGTCCTCCTGGGAGATGCCAGAGGCCTTGAAGGTGGGCAGGAAGAGGCCGCAGGCGATCAGGAAGAGCGCGCTGATCGCCCAGACCTTGCGTGGGCTGCGACCGACCAGGCCGGAGACGCGGCCCCACAGCTTGCGGCTGCCGACCTGGTCCTTGGCGTGCACGTGGTCGAGGCGGGGGATGGCCGGCCAGAAGATCCGGCGGCCGAAGGCGAGCAGGACCGCCGGCAGGAACGTCATCGCGGAGATCAGCGCGCCGGCGATCCCGATGGCGCCGACCGGGCCGAGGCCCTTCGTGCTGCCGAGCTGGGAGAGCAGCAGGCAGAGCAGGCCGAGGATGACGGTCGCGGCGCTGGCGGCGATCGGCTCGATGGCGGCTCGCCAGGCGACGCGCATCGCTTGGTACTTGCTCTCGTAGTCGTGCAGCTCTTCCTTGTACCGGGAGACGAGCAGCAAGGAGTAGTCGGTCGCGGCGCCGACGACGAGGATGAACAGGATGCCCTGGCTCTGGCCGTTGAGCTCGATCACGTTGTTCTTGGCGAGCGGGTAGACGACCGAGGCCGCCAGGGCCAGGCCGAAGACGGCGGTCAGCAGTACTGCGATCGGCAGTACCGGACTCCGGTACACGATCAGTAGGATCACGAACACGACGACCAGCGCGACGCCGAGCAGGATCCCGTCGATGCCACCGAAGGCGGTGACGAAGTCGGCGAACACGCCACCGGGACCGGTCACGTAGACCTGCAGGCCGGTCGGGGTGAGCGACTGTTTGATCTCGGTGCGCATCTCGTCGGCGACGGCGAACAGGGCTGTCTCACCCTGTTTGACCACGTCGTCGAGCTGGTCGCCGTTGAGTTCGAGGGTGATCAGCAGCGCCTTCTTGTCCGCCGACGGGATCACCGTCTTGGCGGGCGCGGCGAGGTACTGGCCGATGGTCTTGCCGTCGCCGAGGTCGAGCGAGGGGACCTTGGCGAGGAACTCGTTGGCCTTGGCGACGTCGGCGGGGGTGATTCCGCTGTCGCGCTCGATCAGGACGAAGTACGGCAGCGCCTTGGAGTCGACGAACTTGGCCGACTCGTTGTTGACCAGGGTGGACTCGGCCTGTTTGGGCAGGAAGTTGGCGTTGTCGTTCTCCTGGACCTCGCTCAGCTTGCCCACCGTGGGCCCGCCGATGGATCCCAGGATCAGCCAGGCGACCAGTACGGCGGCCACTCCCGCCCGCCAGGCCCACCGCTTGTTGTTCCGCCGCTCCACCGCAGTCCCCTCCCGAGTCAGACAGTTCAGTAGGCACAGTACCGAGACATCGCTCAACGGGAGGAAGGACGACCCGGGCTGGTGGAGGGGGACATCTCTCACCACTGCCCGGGAGGTGTGCGGGACCCGTTTCGACGGCGTAACAACGAGATGACCACTCGGAAACACCCCGGTCATAGCGTCCTGGCCTAATCAGTGAGGTCAGATGATCGGAGACGGAAGATGACGCTCGAGGCACGACCGGAGGTCGCTACTCTTCGCGACCGGGCCGGCGCGGTGGGTACGGTCGAGGCGCCCCGTCGTGGGCGGTGGATCGATGTCTGGGACCCCGAGGACGGCGGATTCTGGGCGGCGAAGGGGCGCCGGGTGGCCCGGCGGAACCTGTGGCCGTCGATCTTCGCCGAGTTCCTCGGCTTCTCCGTCTGGCAGCTGTGGAGCATCGTCGTCGTCTCGCTGCCGGCCGCCGGCTTCGGCTATACGACCGACCAGATGTTCTGGCTGGTCGCGCTGCCGAGCCTGGTCGGCGCCACCCTGCGGCTGCCCTACACGTTCGCGGTGCCGAAGTTCGGCGGCCGCAACTGGACGATCGTCTCCGCTCTCCTGCTGCTGATCCCGGCCTCGGGGCTGGCCTTCTTCGTCAGCCGGCCGGAGACGCCGTTCTGGCTGATGGCGCTGGTCGCGGCCACGGCGGGCGCCGGCGGTGGCAACTTCGCCAGCAGCATGACCAACATCTCCTTCTTCTTCCCCGAGCGGGACAAGGGCTTCGCGCTCGGCCTGAACGCGGCCGGCGGCAACCTCGGCGTCGCGGTGGTCCAGCTCTTCGTCCCGATCGTGATCGTGGCCGGCGCCGGGCTCACGCTCAACCGGGCCGGGCTGATGTGGATCCCGCTGATCCTGCTGGCCGCGATCCTGGCCTGGCGGCTGATGGACAACCTGTCGGCGGCCACCTCGTCCTTCCGGGCGTCGATCACGGCGGCCAAGCGGCCGCACACCTGGGTCATCTCGTTCCTCTACATCGGCACCTTCGGCTCGTTCATCGGCTTCGGCGCGGCCTTCCCGCTGCTGATCAAGACGACCTTCCCGGAGATCACGGTGGCGCACATCGCGTTCCTGGGCGCGCTCGTCGGCTCGGTCTCCCGGCCGTTCGGCGGCAAGCTGGCCGATATCGTCGGCGGCGCCTGGGTGACGGTCTGCGCGTTCGTGGTGATGGGCGCCGGGATCCTGTCGGCGATCGCGGCTCTGCACGCGGGCAGCTTCACCTGGTTCCTGCTCAGCTTCCTGGTGCTGTTCGTGGCGAGTGGCGCGGGCAACGGATCGACGTACCGGATGATCCCGGCGGTCTTCCGGCAGACGACACGGGACCTGGACGGCAAGCCTGAGCCGATCCGGGCCCGGCGCGAAGCGGCGGCCTGCATCGGGATCGCGTCGGCGGTCGGAGCGTACGGCGGGTTCCTGGTACCGCGCGGCTTCGCGATGTCGACCGGGCACTACGGCTCGCTCGTGCCGGCGCTCTACACCTTCTGCGGCTTCTATGTCGTCTGCCTGATCGTGACCTACGTCTGCTACCTGCGTCGCGGCGGCCCGCTCAGCCAGGAGCGTGTCTGATGTCCGGGCGGCATTTGGTGGTTGTCGGCGGCGGCATGGTCGCCCACCGGCTGGTCGAGGCGCTGCGGTCACGCGACACCGACGCCGCTTGGCGGATCACCGTGCTCGCCGAGGAACCGCGGATGCCGTACGACCGGGTCGCGCTGACCAGCTACTTCTCCGGCCGCGACCCTTCCGATCTCTCCCTCGGCGACCCGACGTTGTGGGACGACCCATCGGTGAGCCTGCGCAAGGGCGTCACGGTCGCTGCCGTCGACACCGCTGCCAAGACCGTACGGACCACGCGCGACGAGATCATCGGGTACGACGAACTGGTGCTCGCCACCGGCTCGTACGCGTTCGTCCCGCCGATCAAGAACAGCGACGCCGAAGGCTGCTTCGTCTACCGGACGATCGACGACGTCGCGGCGCTGCGGGTGTACGTCGAGCGGCTGCGGGCCGAGGGCAAGGACGTCAACGGGGTCGTGGTCGGTGGCGGCCTGCTCGGTCTGGAGGCCGCTGGGGCGCTGCGGGCTTTGGGTGCTGGGACCACTGTGGTCGAGTTCGCGCCGCGGTTGATGGCGCTGCAGGTCGACGAAGGCGGCGGTAGCGCGCTGGCCCGGTTGATTCGTGGGCTTGACATCGAGGTGCTGACGTCGACGCAGACGACGCGGGTCAAGACGACCTCGCAGGGTGCCGCGCGGGCGATGGCGGTTGCTGATGGCAAGGATTTGCCGGCCGATGTGGTGGTGTTCGCGACCGGTGTACGGCCTCGGGACGAGCTGGGGCGTGCTGCTGGGCTGGAGATCGGCGAGCGCGGCGGCGTTGTTGTCGATGAGGGGTGCCGGACCTCCGTGGATGGCGTCTGGGCGATCGGTGAGGTTGCGTGCATCGAGAGCAGGGTGTGGGGGTTGATCGCGCCGGGGTATGCGATGGCGGAGATCGTCGCGGACCGGCTGCTGGGTGGGTCGGCGACCTTCCCTGGTGCTGATACTTCCACCAAGCTGAAGCTGCTCGGGGTCGATGTCGCGAGCTTCGGCGATGCGTTCGGCGCGACTGAAGGCGCGCTCGACATCGTTTATGCGGATCCGGTCGCGGGCGTCTACAAGAAGCTCGTACTGTCCGACGACGCGCGCACGTTGCTCGGCGGCATCCTGGTCGGGGACGCTTCGGCGTACTCGGGATTGCGGCCGATGGTCGGGCGGCAACTCGGCGCCGACCCGGCGTCGTACCTGCTGCCCGAAGGGTCGGCGCCTGCTCAGCTGGAGCTGCCGGACGATGCGCCGGTGTGCTCCTGCAACAACGTTTCTGCGGGCACCATTCGATGCGCGGTGCGCGAAGAGGGCTGCGGCGATCTGAAGTCGGTGTGTGGCAAGACCCGGGCCGGTACGAGCTGTGGATCGTGTCTGCCGATCGTGAAGAACCTGCTCAACGCTGAGCTCGCGGCCGCTGGTGTCGAGGTAAGCAAGGCGCTTTGCGAGCACTTCGCGATGTCGCGGGCGGAGCTGTTCGACGTCGTTCGGGTGACCGGGTTGCGGACCTTCAGTTCGCTGGTCGAGCGGCACGGTACCGGGCGTGGTTGCGATATCTGCAAGCCGGTGGTCGCGTCGATCCTGGCCAGCCTCGACCCGGCCGGGCACGTGCTCGACGGTGAGCGGGCGACGTTGCAGGACACCAACGATCACGTGATGGCGAACATCCAGAAGGACGGGACGTACTCGGTCGTGCCACGGATCCCCGGTGGCGAGGTGACGCCCGAGGGGCTGATCGCGATCGGTGAGGTGGCACGCGACTTCGGGCTCTACACCAAGATCACCGGCGGGCAGCGGGTCGATCTGTTCGGAGCGCGGATCGAGCAGTTGCCGGCGATCTGGAAGCGGCTGGTCGAGGCCGGATTCGAGTCGGGGCACGCGTACGGGAAGGCTTTGCGGACCGTGAAGTCGTGCGTCGGGTCTACTTGGTGCCGGTACGGCGTACAGGACTCTGTCGGGATGGCGATCGCGCTGGAGCTGCGCTATCGCGGGCTGCGGTCGCCGCACAAGATCAAGCTCGGCGTCTCCGGATGTGCGCGTGAGTGTGCCGAGGCGCGGGGCAAGGACGTCGGTGTGATCGCGACCGAGAACGGCTGGAACCTGTACGTCGGTGGCAACGGCGGGATGACCCCTCGGCATGCTCAGTTGCTGGCGTCGGATCTGTCCGACGAGCAGTTGCTGCAGGCGATCGACCGGTTCCTGATGTACTACGTCCGCACCGGCGACCGGCTGCAGCGGACGGCCGTCTGGATCAACGAGATCGAAGGCGGCCTCGACCACGTCCGCGACGTCGTGCTGAACGACAGCCTCGGCATCGCGGCGGACCTTGATGCGGCGATGGCGGCACACGTCGACTCGTACGTCGACGAGTGGCAGGCGACGCTGCAGGACCCGGAGAAGCTG
This sequence comes from Kribbella ginsengisoli, assembly GCF_039537185.1. Classification (NCBI taxonomy): domain Bacteria; kingdom Bacillati; phylum Actinomycetota; class Actinomycetes; order Propionibacteriales; family Kribbellaceae; genus Kribbella; species Kribbella ginsengisoli. The sequence continues at coordinate 9,128 of NZ_BAABAA010000015.1, forward strand.
GCCCGGTTCGTGTCGTTCGTGAACGCGCCCGACCAGCCGGACGCCGACCTGCGCTACGTGGTGGAACGCAATCAACCGCGGCCGGCGACCCCGGCCGAACGCGGGCAACTGGAACCGGTCCTGCTCGCCGGTCCCCGACTGGAGGTACGCCGATGACCCTTTCGACGACGGCGGTGGTGGTGTGCCGGTACGACGCCCTGCTGCCGGAACGTGGTGTCGCCGCGTTGCTGGGTGTTCTGCAGGTCGCGCTGTTCCGGACCTTCGACGGGGAGGTGTTTGCCCTGGGCAACCAGGATCCGGTGAGCGGGGCGAACGTGATGTCGCGGGGGATCGTCGGGAGTCGCGGGGACGTGCCGACGGTGGCGTCGCCGATGTTCAAGCAGGTGTACGACCTGCGGACCGGGGTCTGCCTGGACGATCCGTCGCTGGTGCTGTCGGTGTATCCGGTGCGGGTCGTCGACGGAGAGGTGATCGTCGGTGACTAGGCCTGGTCCGCTGAGCGGCTGCACGATCGCCGTCACCGCGCACCGCCGGGCGGACGACCTGATCGCGTCGTTCGAACGCCGGGGCGCGAAGGTGCTGCACGCGCCGACGCTGCAGATCGTGCCGGCCGCCGACGACCAGCCGCTGATCGAGGCGACGCGGCGGGTGATCGCCAATCCGCCGGATGATGTGGTCGTCACCACTGCGGTTGGCTTTCGCGGGTGGATCGAGGCTGCCGACACTGTCGGGCTGGCGGCTGATCTGCTGAGCACGCTGGAGCAGTCCCGGTTGCTGGCGCGCGGTCCGAAGGCGCGGGGCGCGATTCGGGCGGCGGGGTTGGTGGAGCACTGGTCGGCGCGGTCGGAGACGACGGCGGAGGTGGTCGAGTGGTTGCGCGACCAAGGGGTTGCCGGGCGCAAGATCGTCGTACAGCTGCATGGGCTGTCTGATCCGGCGTTGCAGGATGCTTTGCGTGCTGTTGGGGCGTCGGTGCGGGGGTTGGAGGTCTATCGGTGGGGGCCGGCGCCCGATCCGTTGGCTGTTGAGCGGGTGATCGGGCAGATCTGCGCTGGTGGCGTGGATGCTGTCGTGCATACGTCGGCGCCGGGTGCGCAGGCTTTGCTGGATGCTGCTGCTTTGAACGGTCAGTACGACGGGTTGGTGTCGGCCCTGCGTACGGGCCGGGTCTTGAATGCTTGCGTCGGGCCGATCACCGCCGGTCCTTTCCTGGCGCTTGGCCTGGAACCGTTGATCCCCGATCGCTTTCGCCTCGGTGCCTTGATCCGCATCGTCACCGACCGCCTCACCGACGACAACGCCCGCTCGATCGAAACCGCCTTCGGACAACTGGTGATCCGCGGCGGCGCAGCAGTCCTCGACGGCGTAGTCCTACCGCTGGGCCCTGGTCCCCGAGCGGTACTCGCCGCCTTGGTCGCTGCAGGCGGCGACGTAGTCTCCCGCCCCGACTTGCTGGCAGTCCTGCCCGGCGCCGAAGACGTCCACGCCGTAGAAGTAACCGTCAACAGACTCCGCACCGCGGTAGGCCGTCCCGAGTTGGTCCGCACGGTCGTCCGCCGAGGCTACCGCCTAGCCGTCGAACCGGTAGGAGCTCCCACATGATCGATTTGGTGGCTGCGGCGCATGGGACTGCGGATCCTCGGGGGATTCGCGAGGTGCATGCGCTGGTTCGGCTGATTGCGGGGTTGCGGCCTTCGGTGCCTGTGTCGCTTGGGTTTGTGGATGTTGATGTGCCTGCGCTGCCCGGGTTGGTTGATCGAGTTGTTGCTGATGGCAATCAGGCTGTGGTGGTGCCCTTGTTGTTGAGCAGTGGGTATCACACGGCGGTGGACATCGGGCGCGAGGCGGAGCGGCGGCCGTATCAGGTGCAGGCGGCCTCGGCGTTGGGGCCGGATCCGGTGCTGGCGGACGTGCTGGTCGACCGGCTGCGGGCTTGTGTTGACTTGGGATCGGCGTCGGGATCGGCCTCGGTTGATCGTGTGGTGCTGGCCGCGGCTGGGTCGTCGGATCGGCGGGCTTTGCTGGATTGCTCGGCGACGGCCGCGTTGCTCGCCGAGCGAATCGACCGGCCGGTGGAGGTCGGGTACGTGTCTGGCGCTGGGGAGCGTTTGGGGTCGGTTCTCACTCGTAGTACCGGCCAGGTGGCTGTGGCGACGTACTTGCTGGCACCTGGGTTCTTCGCGGATCGGGTACGCCGGATCGCGGGCGACCTGCCGGTGAGTGCGCCTTTGGGGGCGGACCCGCGGATCGCGGCGCTGGCGCTGCATCGTTATGACGTTGCCAGGAAATTGTCGGCGGTGGCTGTCTAGCATTCGCGGGTGGGGATCTTCGACAAACTCAGCCGCCGTACGCCGCCCAACGAGCCCGAGCCCGAGCCCGTGCCGACCGCGCCGACCGCGGCGGAGCCTGGCGAGCCATCGGCGCTGGAAGAGCTGCGCGATCAGGTTGTGCTCTGGGTGCTGCCCGGGTTCAACACGCGCACCGAGGTACTGGAGCAGGCGCGCGAGTTCCGCGACGACGACGAGATGCCGGTGACCGACCAGCAACTGGAGCGCCTGGTGGACGACGTCTGGCAGACCCGTCTCGCCGAACAACAGACCTGGACCGATCCCACAGACGCAGACAGGGTCGAAGCCGCCTTCGCGGAGCTCGACGCCGCCGGCGTGATCGCCCGGATGAACTTCACCTGCTGCCAAACCTGCGGCGTAGCCGAGATCGACGACGAACGCCCCGCCGACCGCCCATCCACCGGCTACGTCTTCTTCCACCAGCAAGACACCGAACGCCTGGCAGACACCCCCGCCCACCTCTTCCTCGCCTACGGCCCGATCGACCCGACTCCACAGGATTTCGACAACCAGGCCGTAGAGATCGGCCGCCGCATCGAGTCCACCCTCCGCGCCCACAACCTCCCCGTGACCTGGACCGGCTCCACCAGCCAGCGAATCTCCGTCGGCCCCCTCACCTGGCACCGCCGCCTCCCCGCCTAGCCCCGGCTGCGGATGCTCGATGGTGAAGGTGGGTTGGGCCGCGAGCAGGTACTGATCGCTCTCCCGCTCGGCGACGTATCGCCCGAGGCTGGAGCGATGAGAAACCTGAGCAGAGTGTTCGCGGTCGTGGCCGGGTTGCTGATCTCGGCCGCGGTGGTGCAACCCGGCAGCGCCTCGGCGACGGACTGGGGTGACTTCCAGATCCGGAACATGGCAAACCAGCAGTGCCTGACCATCGGCTCCGACAACTACGCGATCGGGATCAGTGGTTGCGCCGGCGACAGGTACGCGTTCCAGGACTGGGAGGTCAACGACGACCCGGCCCCGGCGAACTACTACCGACTGATCAACTACGCCCCACCGCAGCCCGGCAAGTGCCTCGACTCGGTCTGGGGCCACGGCAGCAACGGCGCCCCACCGGTCGCCAGATACTGCGCCGACTTCAAAGGCCCCGACGAGGAGTGGTATCTGTCCTCGGTCTCAGGCAGCCGCACCTACATCCAATCCCGCGCAACCAGCCAGTTCCTCGGCCTGGGCGCCGACGGAAAACCCCACCTCTACAAGTACCCAAGCGAAGCCTACGGCGGCCAAGCCGGCGCCATCTGGTGCCTCCGCACAGACTGGACCACCAACCCCCGCCAACCCTGCTGACGCCGACAAAGTCGCGGCCTCCCAGCCTTCTGCTATGCCTTCGCCACCGGCTGAGCTCAGCCCTGCTGACTGCGGCTGTGCCAGTCGACGGCTGTTAGCAGGTCATCGCGCAGACGTTGCACGGTGCCGGCGATTCCAGCGGGCAAGGTAGACAGGTCGATCGCGGCGGTGGCGACGGCTTCGCGGAGTTCGGGCCACGTGATCCAGGCGACTGAGTCCGGGATGCGGCTGGCGAGATCTGCCCCTGGCGCCTCGAGACCGGCCGTACGGGCCAGGACCGGCTCGAGGTAGCGGGTGATGGCGTCCTCGATCGAGAGTCGGCCGTGGCCTTTGACCGGCACGGGTGGTGGGTTCGGAGTGATGAGTAGCAGGAGTGGGCGGGCCGGGCCGGCGTCTCGTAGTACGCAGACGAACTCGCGGGACAGTTGCTCGGGCTGGAATGCGGACTTGCCCATGCCCTTGGACTCGATCAGGACGTGAGTGCTCGGCGTTGTCAGGAGCCCGTCGGGTTGTACGACGGTTCCGCCGGGGGACAGCGTCGACTCGTCGGGGAGGAGGGTGATCCGAGCCTGCTCGGCCTCGGCCGCGATCAGCTCACGTGTCTCGTCGGCGCCGTGGGCTGCCCTGAAGACCGCGGCGAGGAAGGTCGACCGTGGGAGGTAGGACAGCGGACCGAGGACCTCTGCCGTCAGCACGTTCTCGCGCCCACGGCCGCCGTTCCGGTAGCCGCGGACGAGCTGGCCTTCCCAGGAGATCTCTTCGAGCAGCCGGCCGAGCATGGACGTGTTCGCCAAGGCTTCCTTGGGCGACTGATCTGGCATCGCAAGCAACTCCGTCCTGCCGAATCACACCACGATCTCACGCACGCAACGCGGGAGTCGGCGATCGCGTCCTCTGGGTGAGGTGAGGACATGCTCAGAGGCTGGTTGGGAGTGGTTGTTGCGGTCGGTGCGCTGGTCGGGTGCGGGGGCTCACATGCTGAAGGTGAGACTCCGGGGATCCCGTACGGGTCGCCGACGTGGCCGATGCGGAATGATCCGGGGCTGACGGTGGTTGCTGATCGGCTGGAGCCGGTGCTGCGGTTGCGGTTCGCTGACTCGTACGCCGGGTTGGTGCTGGAGCACGAGACAGGCACCCTCATCGTCTACCGCAAGCCCGACGCCGCACTCGACGAGCGCGTACGAGCCGAGGCGACGAACATCAACCTCGTACTGCGGAACGCCCGGATGACCCTGGTCGAGATGCGATCGCTGAGCGACCGGGTCACGGCTGACCTCGCGTACTGGGCCCGGCGAGGCATCGTCATCGGCAGCGTCGGCCCGATGCCTGATGGCTCGGGCATCGCCGTGATGACCACAAACGGCAGCGCGACCGACCACGAAAACCTGACGAAGCGCTACGGCACCGACGCGATCGTCATCTCGGCCGGGACGATCGTTCCGGCCGACGCATCTGTTGGTGGATAGATCGGGCGACACCGGTCAGTCAGATCATTCCGGATTGAGCCCGATCTCCTGCCAGAAGGCAGCTTCGGCCATGATCCGAGTGCCGTAGCTCCTGGCCTTCTTGGCTTTCCCGGACAACGAGTTGGGGTCGGCGACGATGAGCAGGTCGAGTCCTTTGGTGACTCGTTCGTGCACGACCAGACCTGCCGCACGGGCAAGGGCTTGTGCCCGCTCGCGGGTGATCAGCGCGCCGTCCAGCCGCCCTTGAAGGGTGCCGGTGAAACACACGCCCAGCCCCCGAAGACCGTCGCCGGTAGCCTCCGCGGGCTGGTGGCTGCGGACGTCCTGCAGGGCAGCCACGATCTCCTCGAGCCCGAAGCCCAGTGCCGCGGCGACATCCGCGAGATCGGTCGCTTCGAAATCGGTCAGCACGCCGTCGGCGAGGGCGGTTGTCGCGAGTGCCGACAGGTACATCGTGTGCGCCTGGTGCACGTCCTGGCGGCTGAGCCCCCATTCCCGCGCTGTGAATTCGAGAGCGTCTGTCTCGCGCTCATCGATGCGGCGGTCCTCGAGTGCCCGATCGAGAATGTCGAGGTACGCCGCGGTGTCTGCGGGGCTGTCTGCTGTGCGGAGATCGTGCGCAGGCAGATGCCGCACCAGCTGAGCGAGTGGCGAAAGTTCTGGTCGCCAACGCCCAGAGCGCGCATGGGTGCGCCCGGAGATCGGCCAACCCGCCCAACTCCGGCTGTCCGGCCAAGCCGTCGGAGCACAGCCCAGATCGTCGAGGCTGGTGATGCCTCGTTCGACCGAGCGCCTCAGGTAGGCCGTCAGCAAGCTCGCGGTGGCCGAAGCGTCTCCCAGTGCGGTGTGTGCGCCATCGTGGGAGATGCCTTCCGCGGCCACGCAATCGCCCAGCCGTCCACCGCCCAGGATCCCCAGGCGGTGGGACATGGCAAGTGTGCAGATCGTCGGCCAGCTCGGCGCGACGGCGCCGAGGCGCGTGTACTCGGCGGCCACGAAGCCGAGGTCGAAGCGTGCGTTGTGCGCGACGACCACAGCGTCATCGAGCAGATCTGCGAGGTCGCCGGCGATGTCGGCGAACCGCGGTGCGTCGAAGACGTCGGCTCCACGGATGCCGTGGATATGGGTTGGCCCCAGGTCCCGGTCCGGATTCAGCAGCGTGGTCCAGGACTTCTCGACCGTTCCGTCGGGCGCAGTCCGCACTACGGCGAGCTCGACGACCCGGTCATGCAATCGTGGTGAGAAGCCGGTCGTCTCGACATCCAGAACTGCGAAGGGTGTCGAGCCGAGTCGAGGCATCCGGGCCCTTTGAGTTTTCGGCCGCTCGAATGCATTCAATGAACCCATTACTGCCCCCAGTTCGTACCCCCTGAGCACCCGAGTGGATGCTCACCGCGCGAACTTCGGCTCATGCTAGCGATGGCCATCGACGTTGACGATGCCTGAAGGTTCCGGGTACCGGCCGGACTTCGTGCGAGTCGGCTGCCACCGATCGGAGGAGCGCGCGGGGGACAGTGCCTAGCGGGCGCGGAGGGTTTTGAGGTCGGCTTGGCAGCGGGCTTCTACCTCGGCTAGTTCGGCGAGGGTTTCGTCTATGTCGCGGCGGCGTTGTTCCAGTTCGGCGCGGCGGGTGGTGATTTGGTTGAGGAGGTAGACGAGTTGGCCCTCTTCGCCGGGCTCGCGGTCGTACATGTCGACGATGGTGGCGATTTCGTCGAGGGTGAAGCCGAGGCGTTTGCCGCGGAGGATGAGGGCCAGGCGGACGCGGTCGCGGGGGTGGTAGATGCGGACCGTGCCGCGGCGTTCGGGGGTGAGCAGGCCGCGGTCTTCGTAGAAGCGGATCGTGCGCAGGGTGACGTCGTACTCGGCGGCCAGTTCCGCGATGGACCAAGTAGAGGTTTCGGCAGGCACCCGGATATTGTGCACGCACCCCATCGTGCTTTACGTTTACGTAAGCGTCAATCACGAGAGCCTGGGAGCCACGAAGATGTCGTACGAGCTGTCCGAAGAGCACCGCGAGTTCGCCCACAGCGTGCGCGACTTCGCCCAGGCCGAGATCGCGCCTCATGCGGCCGAGTGGGACCGCAAGCACTACTTCCCGGTCGAGGTGGTCCAGAAGATGGGCAAGCTCGGCCTCTTCGGGCTGACCGCGCCGGAGGAGTTCGGCGGGTCCGGCGGTGACTTCACCAGCCTGTGCGTCGCGATCGAGGAGATCTCCAAGGTCGACCAGTCGATGGGCATCACGCTCGAGGCGGCCGTCGGGCTCGGCATCAACCCGATCCTCACCTTCGGTACCGACGAGCAGAAGCAGCAGTGGCTGCCGGACCTCATCGCGGGTCAGCGCCTGGCCGGCTTCGGCCTGACCGAGCCCGAGTCGGGCTCCGACGCCGGTGCGACCAAGACCAGGGCCGTACTCGACAACGGCGAGTGGGTGATCGACGGCTCGAAGCAGTTCATCACCAACTCCGGCTCGACCATCACCTCGCTCGTCACGGTCACCGCCCGGACCGGCGAGAGGCCGGACGGCCGCCCCGAGATCTCCACGATCATCGTCCCGACCGGTACGCCGGGATTCGTCGCCGAGGCGTCGTACGACAAGCTCGGCTGGCACGCCAGCGACACCCACCCGCTGTCGTTCAGCGGCGTACGGGTCCCCGAGGCGAACCTGCTCGGCGAGCGCGGCAAGGGGTTCGGCCAGTTCCTCGCCACCCTCGACGACGGCCGGGTCGCGATCGGCGCGGTCGCGCTGGGCTGCATCAAGGCGTGCCTGGAGATGTCGGTCCAGTACGCCGGTGAGCGCAAGACGTTCGGCGTGCCGATCGGTCAGAAGCAGGGCGTCGCGTTCCAGATCTCCGACCTGAAGGTGATGGCCGACGCGGCCGAGCTGCTCGTGTACCGGGCCGCGGCGCTCAAGGACGCGGGCGCCCCGATGCAGGAGTTCAAGCAGGCTGCCTCCGTCGCCAAGCTGTACGCGACCGAGGCCGCGGTCACCGCGACCCGGATCGCCACCCAGGTCTTCGGCGGCTACGGCTTCATGGAGGAGTACCCGGTCACCCGGTTCTACCGTGACGCCAAGATCCTGGAGATCGGCGAGGGGACCTCCGAAGTACAGCGCATGCTGATCGCCCGCGGCCTCGGCCTCCCGGTCGAGTAGACAACAGGGTGACAGACAGTGCCCTCTGACAGGATGGCCGCATGAGCAGGGATCACTGGACCGAGTTCAAGGTCGCCCGCGAGGCGACGATGACGCCGCCCGAGAAGGCGGCCGAGAAGCTCGCCAAGCAGAACAAGCTCTACGTCCGGGACCGGATCGCGCTGCTCGTCGACGAAGGCAGCTTCGTCGAGGAGGCGCAGCTGGCCAACGCGCTCAACCCGGGCCTGCCCGCGGACGGCGTGGTCACCGGCCGTGCCCTGGTCGAGGGGCGGCCGGCGCTGATCGTGGCGAACGACCCGACCGTCAAGGCCGGCTCGTGGGGTGCCCGGACGGTCGAGAAGATCGTCCGGATCACCGAGGTCGCGCTGCGCGACGAGCTGCCGATCTTCTGGCTGATCGACTCGGCCGGCGCCCGGATCACCGACCAGGTCGACCTCTTCCCCGGTCGGCGTGGCGCGGGCCGGATCTTCCACAACCAGGTCGCGCTGTCCGGCAAGGTGCCGCAGATCTGCTGCCTGTTCGGCCCGTCGGCCGCGGGCGGCGCGTACATCCCGGCCTTCTGCGACCTGGTGATCATGGTCGACGGCAACGCCTCGATGTACCTCGGGTCGCCGCGGATGGCCGAGATGGTGGTCGGCGAGAAGGTGACGCTGGAGGAGATGGGCGGCGCCCGGATGCACACCAGCGTCTCCGGCTGCGGCGACCTGCTGGCGAGCGACGACACCGAGGCGATCGAGCTGGCCAAGCAGTACTTCTCGTACCTGCCTGGTTCGTGGCAGTCGCAGCCTCCGTCGTACGACGCTTCGCCGGCCGGCCGTGATTTCACCCGTGACCTGGTGCCGGTCGAGGAGAGCGTCGGCTTCGACATCCACGACGTGATCGACGCGATCGCGGACGCGGACACGTTCTTCGAGATCAAGCCCGCGTACGCGCCGGAGCTGGTCGTCGGGTTCGGGTTGCTGGCCGGGCAGACCGTCGGGTTCGTGGCGAACCAGCCGGCCGTCAAGGGTGGCGTGCTGTTCGTCGACTCTGCCGACAAGGCAGCCCGGTTCATCTGGTTGTGCGACGCGTTCAACGTGCCGCTGGTGTACCTGTGCGACGTACCGGGTTTCATGATCGGCTCGGAGGTTGAGCGGGCCGGCATCATCCGGCACGGCGCGAAGATGATCACCGCCGTGTCCGAGGCGACGGTGCCGACCGTGTCGGTGATCGTCCGCAAGGCCTACGGCGCGGGGCTGTACGCGATGTGCGGGCCGGGCTTCTCGCCGGACGCGTGTATCGCGCTGCCGACGGCGAAGATCGCGGTGATGGGTCCGGAGGCGGCGATCAACGCCGTGTACTACAACAAGATCCAGGAGATCGCGGACGAGACCGAGCGGGTCGAGTACGTCTCCAAGCTCCGCGAGGAGTACGAGACCGACATCGACATCCTCCGGCTGGCCGCCGACCTGGTGATCGACGCGATCGTCGAGCCGGAGAACCTGCGCGACGACCTGATCGCCCGGCTGGCCGCGGCGCAGACGAAGAACCGGCATTTCAGCACCAAGCGGCACGGAGTACCGCCGGTCTAGCCGAGCGGCACGGAGTACCTGCGGTCAGACGTGGACGCGAGGCCGGGCCGGTACGGCTGGGCGTATAGCCTGCGGGGCATGACGTCCAAGGACTTCGCCGACCGGCTTCGCAGCAGGCAGACCACGCTCGGTTACTGGGTGATGATGAACGCGCCCGCGGCGACCGAGCGGATCGCGTTGACCGGCTACGACTACGTCGTACTGGACGGCCAGCACGGGTTGATCGACCAGCGTGGGTTGCTGGACGGGCTGATGGCGATCGATGCCGCAGGCAACGGTACTGCGGGGTTGGTGCGGGTCGAGGCGAACAATGCGACCCCGATCGGGCGGGCGCTCGATGCCGGGGCGGCCGGGGTGATCGTGCCGCTGATCGACACGGCCGAGGATGCGTTGCGGGCCGTGCAGGCGGCTCGGTACCCACCGAGCGGGATCCGGTCGTACGGGCCGGCGCGATCGGGATTGCGGATCGGGCCGGTGCCGGCGGAGGCTGATGCGGCGACCGTCGTACTGGCGATGATCGAGACCCGGCAGGCACTGGAGAACGTCGCGGGGATCTGCGCGACGCCCGGGCTGGACGGGATCTACGTGGGGCCGTCGGATCTTCGGTTGGGGATCGGTGGCAAGTACCCGGGCGATCCGGATGTCGCCGAGACATTCGATGCCGCGATCGAGTTGATCGCGCGGACTGCCGCCGCGGCTGGGGTTGCGGCCGGCATTCACACGAACAGCGGCACCGAAGCGGCTCAGCGGTTGGCCGGGGGCTACACCTTCGCCACGGTGTCGTCGGACCTGGATCACCTGCAAGCCGCTGCCGCCGCACATTTGGTCGCGGCGCGCGGCTGATCCCGGTGCTGCGGCACACACCAAGCCGCGGTTCGGCGCGTCCGGACGGAGCGGCTGAGCGTGAGTCGCCAGGTCGACGTGGGGTTGATGTGTGGTGGCGGTCCGGGTGCTCAGAGGACTCCGGCGAAGGGGTCTTCGAGGGATTGCCAGTCGAGGGTGGCTAGTTCTGACTCGGTGAGTAGGCAGTTGTCGAGGATGGCTTGGAGGCGGGCGGGGTCCAGGCCTACGCCGGTGGCTACGACTGTGCACTCGGCCAGGTGGTTGGTTTCGGACCATTCGCCGAGGGTGCCGAGGGAGGCGCTGTAGCCGGCGGATTCCCAGCGGACGCGTTGGGTTGGGCGATTGGCGAGCCAGACGACGCCTCGGCTGCGGACTACGTCTTCGACGATGTCCTCGAGCGCTTCGCTGAGGCGGGCGGGGTGGAGTGGGCGGCTTGAGCGCCACAGGACTGTGGTTACGCCGTCGCCGCTTGGCTGGAGGCGTGAGTCGGTGGCCAGTTCGCCGGCCCAGGCCTCGGCGGCCGCGAAATCGAAGAGACCAAGACGGCTGACTTTGCCGGCCGGTACGCCGGTGATGTCCGCGTTGACGACCGTCGTCCGCGGGTTGAGGTGCTGCAGCAAGTGGTGCAAGCGATCGGGCGCCTTGGCGCGATGAGCGTTCGCGAGCACGCAGACATCGGCGTACTCGACCTGGCGTGCGGTCAACTCCGCCACATTGCGCCGATCCGGCGGCCCGAGCGCGAGCCCGCGCTCGTCGAGCAACTCGTCCCCGGACAACTGCTCGACCAGCAATACCGCGTCGACCACGCAGGTCACCGTGTCGACCTGTACTTCGGGCATCGTCGCAACCAGAGCATTGACCAGCGACCGAGCCTCCATCGCCGGTGGCGTCGCCAGTACTACGTGTTGCCAGTGCTCCCGCGCGACGAGCGTCTCCAGCAGCGGCAGCAGTGACTCGATCAGCTGGCAGGCGCCGCAGTCGTCGCCCACGCTGAACTCGCCCGCGTCGATCGGGCCGCTCTGGTCGAACACCTTCCAGGTGAGCACTCCCCGGCCGGGCAGCTCGTCCTGGTCCACGACGACGGCCACTGTGGTGGCGTCGACCATGGCCTCCAGGACAGGCTCCCGCAGCGTGGTCGAGAGTCCGGTCAGCAGGGTCAGCGGGGTCTTCCGATGGGCGGCCATGCCTCCACTATATGAAAACGGTTTTCATCAGTAAAGAGCCGGGGGTAGACGAGTTCTCGATCCGGACCGGGAGATTTCCGCGCAGTACCGGGGAATAGTTGCTCTCCACCCATAGTGCGCTCACCCGAGCGTCCTCGCATAGCTGCGCGCGTCGGCTGTGCAACTTCTTCCCCACCCCACCGCCCCGGTCAGGCAGCCCCGAGTAACTCGTCGAGCGTCTTCCAGAAGTGCAGGATCGGCTCGCCGAGCGGTGGCAGGTGCTGCGTCATCAGCACCGCGGTCACACCGTGGTCGGGGAAGTTGTACCAAGTTGTCCCCAGCCCGCCGCCCCAGCCGTACCGCCGTGGGAGCGCAGGATCGAGCCGAACCTGTACGCCGTGACCCCAGCCCTCGCCGTCGAGGAAGATCGACGCGGACGGCCCGTCGCGTTGCTCCTCGCCGAGGTGATCACGACTCAAGTCGTCGATCGCCTCCGCACTGAGCAGGCTCCCGCCGTCGAGCGGGTCGCCCTCGCCGGGCAGGCTCCCGTCGCTGGGCAGGCTGCCGCCGTTGAGGAGTAGGCGTCCGAAGCGCAGGTAGTCGGCGGCTGTCGACACCAGGCCGCCACCGGCATGCGGGAAGACCGGTGGCTCCAGCCAGTCGCTGTCGGAAGTACCGTCGAAAACCACCAGTCCGTCGTCGCCGCTCGTGAAGCAAGGAATCAACCGCTCACGGGCCCGCACCGGCACCGAGAACCCCGTGTCGACCATTCCCAGCGGTTGGAACAACCGCTCGGCCATCAACGCAGGCAGCGGCTTCCCCTCGGCGCGTGCGAGCAGCACCCCGAGAACCGAGTAGGCGAGGTCGTACCGCCAATGCCGCCCAGGTTGCTCCATCAGAGGGAGCGTGGCGAACTGTGCGATCCACTCGTCAGGCGTGTGTTGCACGGCCGACGGCAGCGGCGGCCCCATCCCGAGCCCACGCGCGACAGCGAGATCAGCCACTGGGCAGGAGTCCACCTCGAAGGCGAACCCGAATCCGAGCCGCATCGTCAGCAGGTCCTCGACCGTCGCCTCGCGCTCAGCGGGCACCGTGTCGTCCGCCGGCCCGTCGAGCCGGCGAACCACCCGGCGGTGAGCGAGTTCAGGAAGCCATCGAGTGACCGGAGCATTCAATGCAAGCACACCGTCAGCCGCGAGTTGATGAGTGAGCGCAGCGGTCAGCGGCTTCGTCATCGAGCTGATCCGCACCACCGCATCAGCCGGCAAAGGCGCCCCACCCGGCCCGCTGCTCCCGACCGCCTCGATCCATTCGCCCGAAGGGGAGCTGATCCCGATCACGGCACCAGGCAAGGCGCCAGACGCGACGAATCCGTCCATCTCTTTCCTGAGCACCGTCATCATGCAGCCCAACGTAACCGAGCCCACGGACAGTCAACTGGTAGCGCTCGTGTACCGCCGAAGGCCCGCCCGCCAGACCCACAAGGCGATTCCGCAAGCGCCACCCGCAACGGCCACACTCACCGGCAACGCCACCAGCCCGCCGCCCCGCGCCAGCACATCAGCAGGCACCGTCGCGACGAGAGCCACCGGAAACCCATAGCTCAGAAGCAACCGCAGTGGCGTCGCGTAGAGCTGCACCGGATAGCGCCCGAACTGCCACACCGCGTCGTACACAACGTCGAGGCTGAGACCGAGCGCCCAGAAGACCACCGAGGAGAAGAGCACGCGCGTCGCCCAGGTGAGCATCGTCGCGGTCACCACGAGAATCAGCCACCCGACGACGCCGACCACAGTGACGCCGACCGCCGCATGGGCAAGGCCGTAGAAGACGACACCGAACCCTGACGCCACCTGAACAAGCGCAAGCGGCGCGTACGTCCCCAGGCTGGCCAGCAGAATCGCCGGCGCCGGCTGGATCAGCAACGCATCGAACTGCCCGTTCTTCACCTGCTCGCCGAACCACTGCAGATTCGGCTCGACCAGCGCCGCCCGCAACCCACTGACGATCTGGAAGGTCCCCAGCAGCGCGATCGCCTCACCCGCCGACCAGCCGCCGAGACTGTCCGTCCGCGTGTAGACGACCCCAAGCGCAGCCAGCGACGCAGCCCCCGCGACAACAGTCACCACGAACTCGAACAACAGATCCGCCCGGAACGTGACGCTCCGCCGGACGGACATCGAGAACAGCACCCCGAAAAGCCTGATGGTCTTGACCATTCTCACCCTCCCACAGCCGTGAATCGACGGACCCCGAGTCGCCAGACAACCGCTGCAAGGCCAGTCAGCACGACCAGCCACGCAGCCTGTACGCCGTACGCCGCCACGACTCCCGGCGTCGACAGACTGCCGGCCGCGATCTCCGCCGGCGCACCGAGCATCGACCAGAACGGGAGCAGCCGACCGACCTCCTGCAGCGACCCCGGCAGGAAGGTCAGCGGCGCGGCCGTCCCGCCGAGCAGGAAGATCAGCGTCTCGCCCATCCCCACCGCGCCGTGCGCCCGCTGCGTCCAGATGGCCGTCAGTGCGAGCGTGTAGGTGAAGACGAAACGGATCGACCCCGCGAGCAGCACAGCAGGCAAGGCAAGCAGCAGCTGCGGCAAGGCCAAATCAACAGATGCCAGGAGTCCGACGAGGACGATCAGTGGCAGCCCGAACAGCAGGTGCCAGAGCCGGATCGCGAGGTTGGTGGCGAGAAGGTCGACGACGACCGGTCGTGGCTTGACGAGTTCGGCCGCGAACTCGCCGCCGTAGATCTCGTTGGCCAGCGTGTGGTGCTCGTACGAGACGGTGAGCAGCTGTACGGCCAGCAGCACAACGTAGTACGAGGTGATTCCGGAGTTGCCGGGCAAGGCTGAGGACCAGACGAGCAGGCCGAGCAGCGGGGTGACCGCCTGCCCGATCACGAGCGTGATGACGAAGGAGCGCAGGCTCCACCACTGGACCGAGTTGCGCCAGATGCCCAGCCTGAGCAGACGGACGAGCCGGATCGGCTGCACGGCCGCCGTCACCGGTTGCCTTCGCGATCGAAGTAGTCCAAGGAGGCAAAGGAGCCGTCGTAGCGGACCCGGCTCTCCTCGATCAGGATCACCCGCTCGCACAACGACTCCACATCGGTGACGTAGTGGCTGGTCAGCAAGACGGTGGCGCCGGACTGTACGGCGTACCCGGCGATGAAGCGGCGGAGGGCGGCGGCAGCCGTGACGTCGAGGCCGATCGTGGGTTCGTCGAGGAACAGCACCTTCGGGCGGTACACGAGCGTGATGGCGAGTCCGGCGCGCATCCGCTCACCCAGGCTCAGGGCGCGGACTTGCCTGTCCAGCAGGGAGTCCAGGTCGAGCAGCTCGACCAGCTCGGCGAGGTTGGCGCGGAAGTCGGGTTTCGGGATCTCGTACAGGATCTGCTGGTAGCGCAGGGAGTCCATCACGGTGAGCTCGGCCGGGCCGCCGATCGGCTGGCTGCCGCGGACGAGCGCGATCTGTTTGAGGTAGTCGTGCTTGCGACGCCAGGGGATCTGGCCGAGGACGCGGGCCTCGCCGGCGGTCGGGTGCAGGATGCCGGAGAGGATCTTCATCGTGGTCGTTTTGCCGGCGCCGTTGGGGCCGACGAAGCCGACGACTTCGCCGGCGTGCAGATCGAAGGTGAGCTCGGACACCGCCTCGATGTGGCGGTAGTGGCGATGGACGGCCGAGCGGAGGGCGGACCGGAGCCCGGCCTCGCGGACGGGCGCCCGGTACGTCATGCCCAGGCCTTTCACAGACACAGCTGGTCTCATGCCTCTGAAACTAGGAGCTTGATGCAAGATTTTAAGGTTGCGATGAGCTGCATGCTGCCCGTAGGCCCGGCAAAGCAACGGAACCTTGAGACCTGGGTTGAAGCGTGAGGTTTACTCGCGGCCGGAAGAGATGAAGCTCGGGTCGTCCCAGCGAGCGCCGGCGACCTCCGCGGCGATCGGCTCCAGGGCGGCGAGTTCGGCGTCGTCGAGGGTGAGGCCGACAGCACCGACATTCTCCTCGACCCGCGTGCGGCTACGAGTGCCAGGGATCGGTACGACCGACGTGCCCCAGACCGCCGTGCGCTGGTGGACCCAGGCGAGCGCGACCTGCGCGACCGTTGCCTGCCGGGTCTCGGCGATCTTCCGGAGCGGCTCGAGCAACGCCTGGTTGGCCTCACCGTTGGCGCCCTGGAAGCGCGACATCGTGTTGCGGACGTCGTTGGTGGCCTTCGGGTCGACGTGGTTGACGCCGGTCAGCAGGCCGCGGCCGAGCGGCGAGTAGGGCACCATCGCGATCCCGAGCCGGGCCGCGGCCGGCACGACCTGGCGCTCGATGTCGCGGCTGAACAGCGACCACTCGGACTCGACGGCGGCGATCGGGTGGATCGCGTGCGCGGTGGCGAGTTCGTCGGCGGTGACCTCGCTCAGGCCGAGGTGCTTGACCTTGCCCGCGGCAACGAGTTCCGCCATCGCGCCAACCATTTCTTCCAGCGGTACCGCGGGATCGCGCCGATGCATGTAGTAGAGGTCGATCTCGTCGACGCCGAGCCGCTGCAGGCTCGCGTCCGCGGCGGCGCGGAGGTAGGCGGGGTCGTTGTGGATGGTCAGCTCACCATCAGGCGTGCGGTTCAGGCCGAACTTGGTCGCGATCACCAACTCGTCGCGGTGCGCGGCGAAGAAGGGCGCGAGGAAGCGCTCGTTCTCGCCGAACCCGTAGGCGTCGGCGGTGTCGAAGAGCGTGATGCCGAGCTCGAAGGCGTGCTCGAGGGTCGCCCGGGCCTCGGTCAGATCGGTGTCGCCGTAGCCGACGCTGATGCCCATCGCGCCGAATCCCTGCGCGCTGACGATCGGTCCATCGGTTCCCAGCTGAAGTGTCTTCATGGCTTCCATTCGACCACCGGGCCGCTACCGAGCGTTAGAACGATGGTGGCGCATCCTTGCCTGATTCTGCTTCTGGTGAGACTCGGGGTGGTGCCGAGTGCTTCAATCGGAGTCATGGCCGGGCTGGTGGAGTTGCGCGCGTTGATGGCCCGGCATGCGCGGCCGGACTGGGGCAGCGACCTCGACGGGGTGATGATCTCGCACTCGGACCACCCGACTCCGCCGACGGCGTCGATGACCGGGACGGTGCTCGCGGTGATGGCGCAGGGGCGGAAGTCGCTGGCGCTGGGGGATCGGGTGTACGACTACCGGGCCGGCCAGTTCCTGATCTGCTCGGTCGACATGCCGATCACCGGGCGGTTCACGGTGGCCAGCCCGGACGAGCCGGCGTTGAGCTTCGGGATGCAGCTCGATCCGGCCGAGATCGCGTCGCTGTTGCTGTCGGCGGATCTGCCGCACTGTTCGAAGGCGGCTCTGCCGGGGTTGGCGGTGTCCGAGGCGCCGGAGGACTTGCTGGATGCGGTCGTACGGTTGCTGCGGTTGCTGGATCAGCCGCGCGATCGCGAAGTACTGATGCCGTTGGTGAAGCGGGAGATTCTCTGGCGGCTGATCGTCAGCGAGCAGGGGGCGCTGGTGCGGCAGCTGGGGCTGGCGGACAGCAGTCTCACGCAGGTGGCTCGGGCGGTGCGGTGGATTCGCGATCACTATCGGGAGTCGTTCAAGGTGCAGGATCTGGCCCGGACGAGCGGGTTGAGCGTGTCGGCGTTCCATCGCAACTTCCACGCGGTCACCGCGATGAGCCCGATCCAGTTCCAGAAACAGATCCGGCTGCAGGAGGCGCGGCTGCTGCTGGCGACGCAGCCCAACGATGTGACCCGGATCAGCTACAGCGTGGGTTATGACAGTCCGTCGCAGTTCAGTCGCGAGTACCGCCGCCTGTTCGGCACCCCGCCGAGCGTGGACGCGGCCCAGCTGCGGAGTTGACTGTGCTGTTCCACAGTTAACTGTTAAGGCCCTGATGTCTTCCGTTGCCTTGGGCTGCTAACTAAGGTGCGGACTATGCCGGAGCCAGTGGTGCAAACGGATGAGTTCGCGGTGGTACTGCGAGCGGCCATCCGTGCGCGCGGGCTCGGGCTGGAGCGGATCCGGGATCGGCTGCGCGGGCAGGGGATCTCGGTCAGTCTCGCGACGCTGAGTTATTGGCAGTCGGGACGGTCCCGGCCGGAGCGACGGGATTCGCTGGCGGCTGTTCAACTGCTGGAGACCGTGCTGGAGGTCCCGGCGGGGACGCTGACGGACTCGGTCGGTCCGCCGCGCAGGCGGGGGCGCTGGCTCAGTACCGTGCCGGTACCCCCTGAAGTGGCCGCGTTCTGGGCCCGGCCGGATGCCGTCGAGGATGCGGTCAGCGAGGTCGACATCAAGTGGGACGAGCGGCTGACCCGGATCAGCCAGCACGACCGGGTGTTCGTCGGCGCCGACGGTGGCGAGCGGTCGTACCACTCGCGCCAGGTACTGCGCGCCGAAGCGGACGGACCCGACCGCTGGGTGGTGATCATGCACCTCGACGAGCACGATCGCGCGTTGCCCGAGATCCGGCCGCTACGGCATTGCCGATTGGGCCGGACGGTATTGCGGCCCGCGGACGGGTTGCTGGTCGCGGAATTGCTGTTCGACCGGCCGTTGCGGAAAGGCGAGACGGTGATCACCGAGCACGAGCTGGTGAATTCCGCGCCTTATCCGCCGGCCACGAACTACGAGCGGAAATTCCGGTTGCCGGTCCGCGAGTTCGTGCTGGAGGTCTGTTTCGATCCGGACCGGTTGCCGGTCGACTGCGTGCGCTACTCCCAGCTGGACGAGGCGGACGAGGTGGCCGTGCGGGTTGAGCCACTGGAGTCCGTCCATGGGGTCGCGCTGAATTTCGGGCCCGGGCGGTACGGATTCCGCTGGCGCTGGGCCGACTAAAGTAAAGTGAAGTGTTAAGGCTGTAGCCTTAACTGTGAAAACAGTACGACCGATATCGGTGCCTTGAATTCGTCTCTAGGGTCGGCCTGACCTCCCCCGGAGAATTCAAGGAGAACCACTGATGAAAAGGCGCAGAATGATGGCCGCCACGATCGGCTCGGCGGCGACGCTGGCCGCGATCGCGGCACTCGTCACGGTTGGCGGCCCGGCCAGCGCGAACCAGCAGCCGACGCCCACGGTCGTCCAGCAGCAGGCAGTACTGCACCAGGTATCGGACAAGTTGCCGAAGTCTCCGGCTCAGGCCGGGCGGTGGATCGCCGATGGCAAGTTGATGGTTGCCGTGACCAACGAGGCCGAGGCGGCCAAGGTCCGGCAGGCCGGCGCTACTCCGAAGTTGGTCAGCCGTAGTCAGGCTCAGTTGGACGCGTTGCTCGCCAAGGTCGACAAGATCACCCGGGCGGATCGCGGGAGTGGCCTGCAGAGTTGGGGAATCGACCCGGTCAGCAACAAGGTCGTAGTACGGGCTCGTGGTGCGTATGGGGCGCTGCGGGGGCTCGGCGACGGCGTACAGGTCGTGCAGGTCAGCACCCAGGTCGAGCAGCAGGCCGGTGAGGTCAACCCGGGTGATCCGTGGTGGCCGGGGAGCGAGACGTACTGTTCGGTCGCGTTCCCGGCGACCGATGCTCAGGGCAACAAGTTCTTCGTGACCGCCGGGCACTGCACGAACGACGCCGACCAGGCGGCGTACGGGGCGATCAACCAGGCGAACAAGCTCGGTACGTCGAACGTCGGTGGCACCCACAGCATCAACGCCCGCGAAGGCGACATGGGCGTGGTCGCGGTGACCGAGAGCGGCTGGACGCTCTCGCCGAACGTCAACACCTACGGCTCGCCGGCCGTCACGGTCAGCGGCTCGGCCGACGCGATCGTCGGCGACGCGGTCTGCCACTCCGGCAACACCGCGCCCAACTGGGAGTGCGGAACCGTCACCGCGATCAACCAGTCGATCAACTACGGAAACGTCACGGTCGACGGGCTGACCACGACCAGCGCCTGCTCCGAGGGTGGTGACTCCGGCGGCGCGTGGCTGCGTGGCGACAAGGCTGTCGGACTGCACTCGGGCGGCAACAGCAGCTGTGTCCAGGGCGACGCGGGCAACTCGATCTTCCAGCCCATCAACGAGGCGCTGGCCAAGTGGAACCTCACCCTGCTGACCGGTACGCCGGACCCGGGCGGCGACACCCAGGCGCCGACCACTCCGGGCAACCCGCGCTCGACCGGTACGACGTCCGACAGCGTCTCGCTCGCCTGGGACGCGTCGACCGACAACACCGGCGTGACCGGGTACGACGTCTACAACGGCAGCACCCTGGCGACCAGCGTCGCCGGTACGTCGGCGACGGTCTCCGGGCTGTCCGCTGACACCAGCTACTCCTTCACCATCCAGGCGAAGGATGCCGCAGGCAACAAGTCGCCGGCCAGCGCGGTTGTCACAGCACGTACGCAGCCGGGTGGACCGAGCGGCGGCCGGACGTTCGCCAACGGCACCGACTTCCCGATCCGGGACTACCAGACGGCGGTCAGCCCGATCCGCTCGACCGCGACCGGTCGCGCCAGCAGCCCGTTCCAGGTCACCGTCGAGGGCAACCACACCTGCCTCGAGGACCTGAACATCAGCGTGGTCTCCCCGAGCGGCCGGTGGTACTACCTGCAGCGCTACGGCGGCGCCACCTGCCACCCGCTGCCGGCCAGCAAGACCTACACGGTCACCCCCACCGGCTCGGAGAACGCGGCCGGTACCTGGACCCTCCGCATCGGTGACAACGGCCCCGGCGACACCGGCACCCTCACCAACTGGTCCATCGCGCTCTGATCATCACCCGGTAGACGCGCCGGCCGGCATGGGGACAGCCGGCCGGCGCCCTCCCGAAACTCCGAGGCGGAGTGGCTCGGTCGTCTGGTAGGCAGGGGGTATGACGATCGGTATCGGCCACTACGGCGGCGAATGGGACAAGTTGCGGGCGTTGATCGAGGTGGCCTTCTCGGCCCCTTGGAGCGAGGCTCAGCTGGAGACCGAGCAGAAGGTCTGGGAGCCGGGCCGGAGCATCGTCGCCGCGGACGGGGACGAGCTGGTCGGACATACCGGGGCGTTCTCGTTCGAGATGACTGTCCCTGGTGGGCAGGTCGCCGCGGCCGGGGTGACGATGGTCGGCGTGGTGGCGACGCATCGGCGCCGCGGGATCCTGCGGGACCTGATGCGGCAGCAGCTGACCGACCTGCGCGACGCGGGGGTGCCGCTCGCCGTACTGACCGCGAGTGAGCCGGTGATCTACGGGCGGTTCGGCTACGGCCTCGCGTCGGATCATCAGCAGATCACGATCAAGAAGTCCTCCCGCGAGCTGCGCAAGGTGGCTGGGGTCGAGGACGTGCAGGTGCGGTTCGCCGACCCGCAGGAGTCGCTGGAACGGACCGCCGCGTTCCACAACGCCCAGGCGCTGACCCGGCCGGGGATGTTCCAGCACAACGAGAACTTCCAGTACTACGTGACGCACGACAACGTGGTGACCGACCTCCGGGGCGCCTCGCCGCTGCGCTGCGTGCTGGCCGAGCGCGACGGCGAGCTGGTCGGCTACTCGCACTACCGGACCCGGCGTACGGACAAGGGGTTCGTCGATGTCGCCAGGGTGCACTCGAGCGACCTGGCCGCGCATGCCGCGCTCTGGCAGTTCCTGCTCGACCCTGACCTGCTGAGCGAGACGAAGTACGAGCAGTTGCCGTCCGACGACCCGCTGCTCTACCTGCTCGTAGACCCGCGGGCGGCGCACGCGACGACGCTGGACGGGATCTGGGCCCGCCTGACCGATGTCGGCCCTGCGCTGGCCGCCCGGACCTACTCGGAGGACGTGGACGTTGTCCTGGGCATCGAGGACGACTTCCTCCCGTGGAATGCCGGCTCGTGGCACCTCACCGGCAACCAGAAGGGCGCAACTTGCGAGAAGACGGACCGTACGCCGGACCTCGTGCTCGGCGTACGTGAGCTGGCGACCGTCTACCTCGGCCGGCCGTCTCTCGCGCTGCTCGGAGCGGCCGGTCTGGTCGAGGAGAAGACCGAAGGGGCACTGGAGGCGACATCGCGGGCATTCGTCTCTGCCCGTGCGCCCTGGATGGACACCGGCTTCTAGCCGTTGCAGGTTGCTGCAGCCGACCAGTGCTGATCCAGCAGCGAGTTAGTCTTCCGGGATGCAGCCGAGCCGTCGTAGCGCGTTGGCGGTTGCCGTCGTCCTAATGCTGGGAGTCGCCGCGGTCGCACTGGTCGTGCTGGCCTCGGCGGGCGGCAGCGTCCGGCCGTACAGCGAGAGCACCGCCTCGGCGGCACCGCGGGAGCTCCCGACTATCACTCCGCCCACGGGGAACCCACAGCAGCAGGGGTCGGCCCCGCCGCGGCCTGAGATCAAGCCGGTGAAGCAGCCGGCCTGGATCCAGTTCCTGTGGCAGGCCATCTTCTACACCGCGGTGACGATCCTTGTACTGCTCCTGATCCGCGCGCTCTACCGGATGATGACCAAGGTCGAGTTGCCGACGCCTGAGCGCTCTGGCGAGGCCTGGGAGCGGATGAAGGTCGACCGGCTCGCCGAAGCGGTCGAGTCGGGCCTGGCGGCGGTTGACTCCGGCACTGCGACCGACGGAGTGATCGCTTGCTGGGTGGCTCTCGAGAGAGCGGCTGCGTCCGCAGGGGTGGGGCGCTTGGACTCTGAGACGCCTGCCGAGTTCGTGGTCCGAGTACTGGGGGTTGGTGGCATCTCCGAGCCGGAGTTGCTCCGGTTGGCGCAGCTCTACCGCGAGGCGCGGTACTCGACGCACGGGTCGACTGAGGAGGCGCGGGTGCAGGCGCGGGGCGCTCTGGTGCGGCTGCGCGACGAGCTGGCTGCCGCGATCGCCCGTCGGAAGCCGGCCGAGCCTGCCGAGGCCGGGTCGGAAGGCAGCGGGGTGGCTGCGCCATGAGGCAGCGGTTGGGGCCGTTCGACAAGCTGCTGGTGCAGCATCTGCTGATCGCCGTGGCCGGCAGCCTGATACTGGTTGCGGCCTTCGCGCTCGCCGGGACCCAGCCGCGGCCACTGTGGTTCGTCGCGATGGGTCTGGCGATCGGCTTCGGCTCCCTGGCGCTGCGGCTGATCGCACCGCAGATCCTGGAGAGCTCCTGGCCGGCCCGGTACGACGAGAAGCTGACGGCCCGCCGTGGTCGCCACAGCGACAACCGGACCCAGTTCCTCGCGACCTGGATCCAGGAGTCGGACCGGGAGCGCAGGGCCGGCGAGGGATCGATGACGTTCACCCGCCGGATCCGGCCGCTGCTGCTGGAGCTCACCGTGGACCGGTTGGTGCACCGGCACGGCGTCGACCCGGAGCTGGAGCCGGACCGGGCCCGCGAGGTGGCCGGCGAGCAACTGTGGGACCTGATCAGTGGTACCGAGGCACGGACCGCGACGCGCGCGGAGATCGAGTTGGCAGTCCAGACCATCGAGAAGTTGTGAGGGAACCCGTGACTGATGAGCTGAGCCTCGGCGAGGTGTCGGCGTTGAGCCGGAAGGTGCTGGACCGGGTCGGCGAGGCGGTGGTCGGCAAGGCTGACGCGCTCGAGCTGGTGCTGGCCGGGATCCTGGCCGGCGGGCACGTGCTGCTGGAGGACTACCCGGGCCTGGCCAAGACGCTGGCGGCCCGGTCGTTCGCACAGGCGCTCGGGCTCGAGTTCCGCCGGGTCCAGTTCACTCCGGACCTGCTGCCCTCCGACGTCACCGGTGCCTTCGTGTACGACCAGCGGGACTCGCAGTTCGTGTTCCGGCCGGGTCCGATCTTCACCGGCCTCCTGCTGGCCGACGAGATCAACCGGACGCCACCGAAGACCCAGGCCGCGCTGCTGGAGTCCATGCAGGAGCACCAGGTCACTGTGGAGGGCGAGACCTTCCCGCTGCCCGTACCGTTCCACGTGCTCGCCACGGCCAACCCGGTCGAGTACGAGGGCACGTACCCGCTCCCCGAGGCCCAGCTCGACCGCTTCATGCTCCGGATCGCCTTCGGCTACCCGACAGCCAACGAGGAGTGGGAGGTGCTGCAGCGCCGGATGAGCCGCCGCTCGGAGGACCAGAAGGTCGAGCCGGTCACCGACGCCATCGGCCTGCTCGCGGCCCAGCAGGCGATCGAGACCGTCACAGTCGACGACACCGTTGGCCGGTACTGCGTAGAGCTCGCCGCTGCGACCCGTCGCGACTCCCAGGTACTCGTGGGCGCCTCACCCCGTGGCTCGCTGGCCCTGTTGCTCGCTGCCCGGTCGTACGCCGTCATCCAGGGGCGGGACTACGTAGTACCGGAGGATGTGAAGGCGGTGGCCATTCCCGCGCTGGCTCACCGGATCACCGTGCGACCCGAGCTGTGGCTGCATGAGGTGACCGGAGCCACTGTCGTCCGTACTGTCCTGGGCTCAGTCCCTGCGCCGCCTACCGTCGCGGGCGCCCGGCAGTGAGTTGGCTGCCGACACACGCGCAGGTCAGGGTGGTCGCTGTCGCGGCACCCCTGCTGCTGATCGCTGTGCTGGCTCGCAGACCGGACATGGCGGTCCTCGGGCTGCCACTGGCCTTCGTGGCTGCGTGGGGCCGGTACTTCCGTCCGCACGAGGAGCCGGTGCTCGAGACCGAGCTTGACGCCGACGTGCTGTTCGAGGGCCAGGCGACGACGTACCGGCTGAAGGTGGCGGAGGGGCTGGACCCTGACGTCGACTTGGTGGTCATGGCGCTGGTTCGGACGCCGTGGTTCCGCTACGACCCGCCGCAGGCCGCTGTGGCTTCTTCTGTCTCAGAAGGCTCGGTGACGCTGGAGGTCGGGCTGAGGTCGGAGCGTTGGGGACTTCGGCAGCTAGAGCGGCCCAACGTGATCGCTACGTCCGTGCTGGGTGCCTACCGGGTCCAGGTTCGCTCAGCTGCTGCTCAGGCCGTCAGTACGTTGCCACTGCGCGATGGGTTCGAGGCAGTGGATGCGGTACCGCGTCCTGCCGGGCTGGTCGGGTTGCACCGGTCCAGGCGGCCCGGTGAGGGGACAGAGCTCGCAGGGGTCAGGCCGTTTCGTACAGGCGACCGCTTGCGGCGGATCAACTGGAAGGTGTCGGCCCGGACGCGTGAACTACACGTCACGTCGACCTGGTCCGACCGCGACACCGAGGTCGTCATCCTGCTCGACACGGGCGCTGAGGTCGGCATCAGCGAAGGCATCGACGGCCGATCGAGCAGCCTGGACACAGCAGTCCGCGCAGCCGCGTCCATCGCCGAGCACTACCTGCGGCACGGCGACCGGGTCCGACTGATCGACACCGGTACTACGGTCGGCGGCGTGCGAGCCGGTAGCGGCAGGTCCCACCTGCGGCGGATCCTCGACGTGCTGGTGCACGCGGATCGGCGGGGGCGTCAGCAGGACGAGAACCAGCTTGCTCGGCGGCACCGGATCCGCTCCGACAGCCTGGTGATCGTGCTGAGTCCGCTGCTGCGCAAGGAGATGCTCGGCTACATCGTCACGCTGGTGCACTCGGGGTGCACGGTGATCGCGGTCGATACGCTGCCGCCGGATGTGAGCGACGTGATCGATCCGGAGGAGCACGATTCGAAGGCCTGGCCGTTGGCCTGGCGGATCCGGTTGCTCGAGCGTCGGGCGGAGCTGGACCGGCTGGGCGATCTCGGCGTACCGACCGTTGGCTGGCGCGGGGCTGGGACGCTGGACGAGGTACTGCGGGATGCCGCGCGGGTGGCCTCGGCGCCGAGGATGCGGTCATGAGCGGGGCGGACCGGATCAGCCAGTGGCTGGCGCAGTTGCAGGCGACGAATGTGGCGACCTGGGTTGCACGGTCGGCGATCGCGGTGGCCGGGCTGGTGGCGCTCATCGTGCCGGGGCTGGCGCCGTGGGATCAGATGGATGCGATCCCGGTCGCGGGGGCGTTTCTGTTGGTCGCTTGTGTGTTGTTGCCGGATTCGCTGGCGCCGCTGCTGTTCTTGATCGTCGTCTGCCTTGGGTGGTTGATGCGGGCGCCGAGTGACTTGACCTTACCGCTGGTGCTGACCGGGATCGCCTTGCTGGTGGTGCATCTGGCGTCCGCATTCGCCGGGCAGGTTCCGTCGTATGCCGTGGTCAGTCGCGAGGCGTTGCGCAAATGGTTGCTGCCAGCAACGGTTGCGATGGTGCTCGGGCCGGTGGTGGCGATCGCGGCCGGCGTGGTTCGCGGGGCCGAGGTACAGGGCTCGTTGTTCGTCACGGTCGCGGCTTTGGTGGCCGCGACCGGAGCCATCTGGTTCGCGGCCGGGCAGTCGGTGGGGGACCGCTAGCCCCCGCTCAGGCTGCCCAGTAGTTCGGTGGCCCATTCGCAGGAGATCGGGTTCTCGCCGGTCACCTGCATGGCCGCCATCACGGTCAGCAGCATGCCGGTGGCCATGAACCTGGTGACCTCCTCGGGCGTGGCGCCGGTGAGCTCGCCGACCGTCTTGTGGATCCGGCCGAAGCGCTCCCGGACGGTCTCGCCGATGGCCGGGTCGGAGCTGGCCGCGAAGCCGTGCAGCAGGACGACGAGCAGTTCGCGCTCGGGCATCAGCTCGTTGTAGGCGTCGCCCAGGCTGGCCAGCGTCGGCTCGCGGTCGGCGGCCCGCCGGAATGCCGACTCGATCTTGTCGCAGACCCGGTTGGTGGTGGCCAGGAAGAGCTGCTGCTTGGTGCCGAACAGCCGGATCACGTACGGCTGGGAGACCCCGGCCAGTCGCGCGATCTCGTCGGTCTTGGTGCCGGCGTACCCGTTGGCGCCGAACGCCACCACGGCCGCCTGGAGCACCTCTTCGCTGCGCTCGGCCGCGGTCAGCCTGGTCTTCGTCATGATCCGTCCTCTCGTCGTCGCTTGACATGTTATCAGTCAATGCATACTTTGGTCTCGACGCTAGTTATCAGTCGATAACAACAAGGAGCTGGACATGACCACGACCGCCCTCGAACCCGCCGCCTCGCCGGCGGCCGGTGAGCCCGCCGTGCGGCGCTCGCTGGCCCTCGTGCTCGCCGTGGTGGGCATCCCGATGTTCATGGTGACGCTGGACAACCTGGTGGTGACGAACGCGCTGCCGGTGATCAAGGCCGAGATCGGCGCCTCGCTGACCGACCTGCAGTGGTTCATCAACGCGTACACGCTGTCCTTCGCCGCGCTGCTGCTGACCGCCTCGGCGATCGGTGACCGGCTCGGCCGGCGGCGGATCTTCCTGGCCGGTATCACCCTCTTCACGCTCGCTTCGGCGGCCTGCGCGATGGCGACCGAGCCGTGGATGCTGATCGGCGCTCGCGCGATCCAAGGGGTCGGCGCGGCGGCGGTCATGCCGTTGTCGCTGACGTTGCTGGCGGCCGCCGTACCGGCTCGTCAGCGGAGTGCGGCGATCGGTATCTGGGGCGGCATCTCCGGCCTCGGTGTCGCTGTTGGTCCGGTCGTCGGGGGAGCGGTCGTCGACGGGATCAACTGGCAGTGGATCTTCTGGCTGAACGTTCCGATCGGGCTGATCGCGCTGCCGCTGGTGGCCCGGGTGCTGAGCGAGTCGCGCGGGGCTGCGAAGAAGCTGGATCTGCTCGGGCTGGTGCTGTCCGCGAGCTCGGTGCTCGCCATCGTGTGGGGCGTCGTGCACGGAGCGGACGACGGCTGGTCGTCGGGGCGGATCCTGACTGCTTTGATCGGTGGGGCTGTGCTGCTGGTCGCCTTCATCGTTTGGGAGCACCGGGCGCCGGCGCCGATGTTGCCGCTGCGATTGTTCCGGGTGCGGGCGTTCAGCGTCACGAACGCGACCGCGTTCACCTTCTCGGTGGGTGTGTTCGGGTCGGTGTTCCTGCTGGCGCAGTTCTTCCAGGTGGTCCAGGGGTACACGCCGCTGCAGTCGGGTCTGCGCACGCTGCCGTGGACGATGGCGCCGATGGTGGTCGCACCGCTCGCCGGGCTGGTCGTCGACCGGGTCGGGCCGCGGGTGCTGATCGCGACCGGGCAGGTGTTCCTGGCATCCGCGCTGGCGTGGATGGCGCTGGTCACCACCACCGACGTCACCTACGGGTCGTACGTCGCTCCCTTCGTCCTCGCCGGCGTCGGGATGGGGCTCACCTTCGCCCCGTCGGCCAGCGTGGTGATGGCGAGCTTCGGGGACGCCGACCGGGGCGTCGCGTCCGGCACGAACAACACGATCCGCGAGGTCGGGGTCGCGATGGGCGTCGCAGTACTGGCCTCCGTCTTCGCCTCAGCCGGGTCGTATGCGAGCCCGGCGCAGTACGTCGACGGCCTGGTACCGGCCGTCTGGGTCGGAGCGGCAATCGTGGCGGCGGGCGCAGTACTGGCCCTACTCCTCCCGGGGCGCCGTCGCTGAGCTACTAACCTGTCGTCGTGCTTGACGCAGACGACGTACGCCGGGTGGCCCTGTCGCTCCCACAGGTTGTGGAGAAGGAGCGATGGGGCCACCCGACGTTCGATGTCGCCGGCCGGATGTTCCTCACCATCCCCGACGACCAAACCTCCTTCGCCGTCCGCTGTCCGCGGCTGGAGCGAGGCGAGCTGATCGCCGCCGAACCCGAAAAGTTCTGGGTCCCACCCCACGAATCCCACTCGAGCTGGGTCCGCGCCCGCCTGGCCGCCCTCGAAGACGCCACCGAACTCCGCGACATCATCCAGGACTCCTGGCACCAAGCCGCCCCCGAAACCCTGAAATGAAGCTGGGGATTCTGGGCACCGGGCAGGTATGGCGAAGTACGAGGTCAATGAGCGGGCTGTGGAGTATGCGAAGAAGTTGATCGAGGCGCGGCAGTATGTGCTGGACAGTGACTGGGGAGCTGTGCAGCCGGGAGCCGAGGAGCAGAACAAGTACTTGGAGTCGCACTCCTGGGAGGAGTACGGGCAGTGGCATCTGGGGCTGACCGTGGGGGCTGGTGCCGAGACCAAGGGGCGGTTCGCGTTCGGGTACGGGGATCTGCGGCGGGTGCATCGGACCGGGCTGATCGCCTGTGTGTACCGGGCGGCGGAGTGGCGGCACAAAGAGGTTGAGCTGGCCGCTCACGAGTTGTTGCAGCTGCTGGACGCCAAGTCGGCGTGAGGGTGTGTTGCTGCTGCGTATTCCGGTGCCGCAGCAGCAACACACCGAGGCACTGTACGACGTGCCGGGCGATTCGTCAGCTTACGTACTTCTTGGAGGCGGCGAAGGTGTTGCAGCTGGCGGGGTTGGCGGTGACGAAGGAGCGGCCCATGAAGTGCGCCTGGCTGGACGGGCTGCCGTGGTCGCCTTGCTCGGGTTTGTCACCGGACGTGACGACCCACTTGTTCCAGACCTGGAGCATCAGGCCGTTGATCGGGTAGCTGCGTTTGTTGGCGGCCAGGAAGACGCCGGCGAAGCAGTTCGCCTGGAGTTCCATCCGGCGGGTCTGGCGCATCCGGTCGTCGTAGTTCGTCAGCTGGTACTGGATGTCGTACGACGCCTCGAGGATGCCGGTCAGCGACTGCATGGCGTGGCCGTACTCGTGCGCGATCGAGCGGGAGTACCACATCCGCGCGTAGGCCTTCGCGTCCGCGTAGGGGTACTCGTTGTAGCTCTTCACGAAGTTGTCGACCTTCATGTACATCATGTGGTTCGAGCTGCAGAAGAACGGCACCGCGACCGGGCCGTTGCCGCACGGGCTGTTCACGCTGGTGCCGGCCCAGTAGAGCATCGTCGGCGCCTTGAACTTGTACCCCGCGAGCGCGAGCTGCCGCGCCCACGACCGGTCCAGGCACGGCTTGATCGCGGCCCAGTACTTCGCCGCGTTGGCCGCGGTGTTCGGCTTGATCTTCGGTTCCCTGCAGTTCACCGAGCGCATCTGACCGGTCTTGTAGAGCCGGTTCTTGGCGACGATGTCCTGGTTCGACAGCTGCGCGGGCGGCTGCGAGGTCGCCGTCTTGGTCGGCTGCGCCTGGGTCGGCCGGGTGGCGGTCGGCCTGCCGGTCGCTTTGCCGGTCGGCGCGGTGGTCGGCAACGGCGCCTCGGTCGACCGGATGGTCGGCGCTGTGTAGACCGGCTGTGTGTAGTGGTTGTCGGCGTTCTTCTTGATCACGCCAAAGATCCACAGCCCGACGACGCCGACCAGGACGACGCCGAGGATGGCGAACAGTGGCGCCTTGGACTTCTTCCGGCGCGGCAACTGCGGCTGCCAGCCGGGCTGGAAGCCAGGGCTGGGCGGGTAGCCGGGCGGACCGGGCGGTGGCGCGAACTGCGGCCCCCAGCCGAGCCCCTGGCCCTGCTGCGGGGCTACGGAAGGCGCGGCGTACTGGTACGGCGGCTGGCCCTGGGCCTGCTGGTACCCACCCTGCTGATACCCAGGCTGCTGGTACCCGGGCTGTGGATAACCCGGCTGCTGACCACCCGACCGCTGACCGGGTTGCTGACCCGGCCGCTGGTATCCGGGCTGCTGGTACGGCGGCGGTTGGTTCGGCGGTGGCTGGTTCGGGTTCTGCCCATAGGGTCCACCCGGCTGCTGACCGTAAGGCGGCTGCGTCAACCCCATGTCCCTTCAAGTATTTCGACCGGCGAGCGAGCGACACAGTACCGGCAGCTGAGCTCAGCCGCGCGGTAGTGTCGGCCTGGTGACGGACACCACCCCACCGAACAGCCCGATCGACCAGATCTCCGAGCGGTTCCTCGAGGCGTACGCCGCGCTGGATCCGACCGAGGCGACCTTTATGGGGATCCCCGGCCACGACCACGAGCTGCCGGACTACTCGCCGGCCGGGTTCGAGGCGTTGATCGACCTGCACCGGCGTACGGTCGCCGAGGCTTCCGAAGTACAGGTGTCGTCGCCGCGGGAAGAGGCCGCCCGGGACGCGCTGCTGGAGCGGATCGGGCTCGAGCTGGAGCAGGGCGAGGCCGGTGTGCCGCAGCACCAGCTGAACGCGATCTCCTGCAAGCCGGTCGACATCCGCTCGGCCTTCGACCTGATGCCGACCGAGACCCAGGACGACTGGGAGACGATCGCCATCCGGCTCAACCTGGTCGGTACGACGCTGGACGGCTTCCGCGAGACCCTGATCGAGCAAGCCGCCGCCGGGCGGGTGTCCGCCGCGCGCCAGGTCAACGTGCTGGCCGAGCGGATCGCCAGCTGGACCGGCGCCGAGGGTGACGACTTCTTCGCCGGGCTCGCCGCGAAGGCGCCGGACACCGCGATCAAGGCCACCGTCGAGGCGGCTGCCGCCTCCGCCCGCAAGGCCTACGACCAGTTCGGCCAGTGGCTGACCACCGACTTGTTGCCGCAGGCCCCGAATCGGGACGCGTGCGGCCGGGAGGTGTACCAGCTCGCCTCGCGCAGCTTCCTCGGTGCGGCCGTCGATCTCGAGGAGACGTACGCCTGGGGCTGGCAGGAGCTGGCCCGGATCGAGGCCGAGATGGAGACCATCGCGGCCTCGCTGAACGGCGGCGACCGCAGCATCAGTGCCGTCGCCGAACTGCTCGACAACGACCCGGCCCGCAAGATCCACGGCAAGGAGGCGTTCCGGGACTGGATGCAGCAGCTCGCCGACGCCGCCGTAGAGGAGCTGGCCGGGACCCACTTCGAGATCCCGGACTCGATCAAGCAGATCGAGTGCATGATCGCGCCGACCTCTGACGGGTCGATCTACTACACGCCGCCGAGCGAGGACCTGACCACCCGCCCGGGCCGGATGTGGTGGGCCGTGCCGGCCGGTGTCGAGGACTTCGCCACCTGGCGCGAGGTTACTACCGTTTACCACGAAGGCGTGCCCGGCCATCACCTCCAGGTCGCCCAGACGATGCTGCGCACCGACCAGCTCAACCGCTGGCTGCGGCTCGGCTGCTGGGTCTCCGGCCACGGCGAGGGCTGGGCCCTGTACGCCGAGCGCCTGATGGAAGAACTCGGCTACCTCGAAGAGCCCGGCGCCCGGCTCGGCATGCTGGACGCGCAGGGCTTCCGCGCGGCCCGGGTGATCATCGACATCGGTATGCACCTGGAGCTGGCGGTGCCACGCGACAACCCGTTCGGGTGGCGTCCGGGGGAGATCTGGAACGCTGAACTCGGCTTCGAGTTCCTGCGCGCGCACTCGCGGATGGAGACCGAGTTCCTGCGGGCGGAGCTGAACCGGTACCTCGGCTGGCCGGGGCAGGCGCCGTCGTACAAGGTCGGCGAGCGGATCTGGCTGCAGGCGCGGGACGAGGCCAAGCAGCGCAAGGGGGCGGCCTTCGACCTCAAGACCTTCCACCGGGACGCGCTCAATCTGGGCTCGGTCGGCCTGGACCCGCTCCGTCGCGCCCTCGCGAAGCTGTGAGCGGCCCGGTGAGATTCGTGCTGGCCTCGCAGTCGCCTGCGCGGCTGCAGACCCTGCGCAACGCGGGGGTCGAGCCGGAGGTGATCGTCTCGGGCGTCGACGAGGACAACGTCACGGCCGAGTCGCCGGGTGAGCTGGCCCGCGCGCTCGCGGTGTTGAAGGCGCGGGCGGTCGTCTCCACGCTGACCGATCACGCGACCGTGCTCGGCTGCGACTCGGTCCTGGAGATCGACGGCGTCGCCTACGGCAAGCCCGGTACGCCGGAAGTCGCCCGGGAGCGGCTGCGGATGATGAGCGGGCGTACCGGCGTACTGCACACCGGCCACTGCCTCTTCGACACGCGCACCCGCCAGGAACTCCGCGAACTCGCCTCCACGACGGTCCGGTTCGCCGACCTCACCGAGGCCGAGATCGACGCGTACGTCGCGACTGGCGAGCCCCTGGTCGTCGCGGGCTCGTTCACCGTCGACGGGCTCGGCGGCCCGTTCGTCACCGGCATCGAGGGCGACTACCACAACGTCGTCGGCATCTCCTTGCCGTTGGTCCGCCGGATGCTCGCTCAGGTCGGCATCGACTGGCCGTCGCTGTGGACGGCGACCTCCCGCAAACTCGAGTACGACGAGGCCGAAGCCGCCCGGTACGACGAAACGCGCGGCGGCACCCAACGCGCACAAGCGGCCGCCGACGCCATCCAGGAGCTACTGCCCAAGGGCGGACGCGTCCTGGAGCTAGCCGTCGGCACCGGCACCGTCGCAGCCGAACTGGTTGCCCAAGGCAACCTGATCCACGGCCTCGACCTGTCGACCGCGATGCTCCACCACGCCCGCGTCCGCCTCCCCGGCCACGTAGCCGCCGCCGACGCCACCCAACTCCCCATCGCCGACCGCCGCTGCGACGCGGTACTAGCGATCTGGCTCCTACACCTACTGGACGACAGCGACCAGGTCCTCGCCGAAGTCGCCCGAGTCCTCCGCCCGGACGGCGTCTTCATCACCACCACCGAAAAACGCGAATCCACCCGCTACGCCTCTGGCCGCACCCCCGACAACCATCGCTCCGAAGACGCCCTACCCCTGCTCGTAGCCAGAGCAGCCCATCACGGCCTCCACCTGGACGGCGCCACAACGTTCCCCGGCCCACCCCGAGGCAACACCGCAATCCCGCTCTACCCGCTGATCCGCTTCCGCAGATCAGCTGGTTGAGAACTTTTACGGGTGGCCGCTGGCTCGCCAGCGGCCGGGGCCTGGGTGTAGGGGGCGGGTGTGGTTGCGCCAGTAGGTGGCCCAGTCGCTGGCCCGGTCTGTGGTGGTGGCGGACTCAGCGGGCGCGGCGGTGGAGCGGGCGGTGACTACGGCTAGCAGGGCGGCCAGTTCCTCGGGAGTCGGGTCGCCCTTGGTGACTCGTAGTACGGGGTCGGACATGGGGACTCCGATCAGAGGGGGATGTTGCCGTGCTTCTTGGGCGGGAGGGTGTCGCGTTTGGTGCGGAGTAGGCGCAGCGCGCGGACGATCTCGGCGCGGGTCTCGCTGGGCTTGATGACCGCGTCGATGTAGCCGCGCTCGGCCGCGATGTACGGGTTGGCGAGGTGGTCCTCGTACTCGGTGATGAACTGCTGGCGGCGGGCCTCGATGTCCTCGCCCGCTTCGGCAGCGGCGGTGAGTTCGCGGCGGTGCAGGATGTTGACCGCGCCCTGGGCGCCCATCACGGCGATCTGCGCGGTCGGCCAGGCCAGGTTGATGTCGGCGCCGAGGTGCTTGGAGCCCATCACGTCGTACGCGCCGCCGTAGGCCTTGCGGGTGATCGTGGTGATCATCGGGACGGTCGCCTCGGCGTACGCGTAGATCAGTTTGGCGCCGCGGCGGATGATGCCGTTCCACTCCTGGTCGGTGCCGGGCAGGAAGCCGGGGACGTCGACGAAGGTCAGGATCGGCACGTTGAAGGCGTCGCAGGTACGGACGAACCGGGCCGCCTTCTCCGACGCGTCGATGTCGAGGGTGCCGGCGAACTGCATCGGCTGGTTCGCGACCACGCCGACCGGCCGGCCCTCGACCCGGCCGAAGCCGACGATGATGTTCGGCGCGAACAGCGCCTGTACTTCGAGGAAGTCGCCCTCGTCGACCACCGCCTCGATCACGGCGTGCATGTCGTACGGCTGGTTCGGCGAGTCGGGGATCAGCGTGTCCAGCGCGAGGTCCGTCTCGCCGACCTCGAGATCCGCGTCGAAGTCGAAGACGGGCGGGTCCTCGAGGTTGTTCTGCGGGAGGTGCGCGACCAGCGCCTTCACCCAGTCGATCGCGTCCTCCTCGTCGCTGCCGAGGTAGTGCGCGTTGCCCGACTTGGTGTTGTGCGTCCGGGCGCCGCCGAGCTCCTCCTGCGTGACGTCCTCGCCGGTGACGGTCTTGATCACGTCGGGACCGGTGATGAACATGTACGACGACTCGTCGACCATCACGGTGAAGTCGGTGACCGCGGGGGAGTAGACCGCACCGCCCGCGCAGGGACCCATGATCAGCGAGATCTGCGGGATGACACCGGAGGCGCGGACGTTGCGGCGGAAGATCTCGCCGTACAGGCCGAGGCTGACGACGCCTTCCTGGATCCGGGCGCCGCCGGAGTCGTTGATGCCGATCAGCGGGCAGCCGATCTTCATCGCCAGGTCCATCACCTTGACGATCTTCTCGCCGAACACCTCACCCAGCGAGCCGCCGAAGACGGTGAAGTCCTGCGCGAACACGCACACCTGGCGGCCGTCGATGGTGCCGAACCCGGTCACCACGCCGTCGCCGTACGGCCGGGTGGCGTCCATCCCGAACGAGGTCGACCGGTGCCGGGCGAACTCGTCCAGCTCGGAGAACGAGCCCTCGTCGAGCAGCAGCGCGATCCGCTCCCGGGCCGTCTTCTTGCCGCGGGCGTGCTGTTTCTCCACCGCGCGCTCGGAGCCGGCGTGCACAGCCTCGTCGAGCCTGTGCTCCAGGTCCGCGATCTTCCCGGCGGTGGTGTGGATGTTCACGGTCTCTCCCATAATCGGGCACTCTAACGGGCTGCGCGCGCCTGTGAACGGTTCGCCTGAATGACGATGACCACACCGGATGGCAGGATCCTACTGTGGAGTACGACGAGTACCAGGCCGAGCGCCGGCGGATCATCGCCGCCTGGGGCACCGAGATCACCGACCCGGAGCAGCTGGCCGCGGCCGTCGCCCGGCTGCGCGCGCTGGCCGCGACGGTCGACGGCGACGAGCAGCGGGCGCGCGCGATCCGCTATCTCAAGTCGGTGGACGACCTGGTCGCCGACGCGCGGACGCCGGAGAGCGAGACAGTCGGCAAGGCGTGGGACGTGCTGCTGCAGGCCTCCAGCCCGGACGGCACGCCGGCCGAGCGCCGGGCACGCGCCCAGGAGGGGATGCGGGAGATCGCGCGGATCGCGGAGGCGGCCCCGACGCAGGCCGAGAAGCTCGCCGCGCTGAACATGAACGAGCCGCTGGCCGAGATCGCCCACACGGTCGACCCCGGCTGAGATGGCCGAGCAGCCGCGCAGGCGGCCCGATTCCGCGGTACCGGACATCGGCGACGGTCTGTGGGAGCGGATCCAGGCCGCTGTGCTGGCCGAGTCCGGTGCGGACAAGTCGCTGTGGAACGGGGAGCTCGGCTACACCGATCCGGCCGAGTCTGTCCGGGGCGAGGCGTACGGCTACGGCAAGCTGAACCTCAGTGAGGAGTCGGTGGTCCGGCCGCTGCGGGAGATGTACGAGCAGCGTGGTCAACGGGTGACCGAGGAGCAGCTGATCGCCCGGCGGAGCGCCTTTCAGGTGGTGGCGCACGAGTTCGGGCATCTGGCGGTCCCGGAGGAGTACCAACTCGCCGATCGGGCCGCCGACATCAAGCGCGGGGACCTGACGCCGATCGAGGAGGGGACGAACGAAGCCTGGAGCCAGGCCAAGACCGACGCGCTGATCGACCGGGCGTTGCCGCGTGACCTCGCGCTCCAGCTGAGGTCGGTGGACTCGCTGCGCACCTACCCTGGCTGGGACTCGGCCGCGCGTGCGTTCGCCGACGACGTCGGGGCCGAGATCGGTGTCGAGGGTGACGAGGTGCTGAGCGTGATGAACCGCGAGGCGCGCTCAGGCAAGGGCCGGGCCGCGGCTGACCTGCTCTACGAGCACTCGGAGCTGCCCCGGTTGGTGCCGGCGGATCAGCAGACCGCTGTACGGGCGGAGTTGCAGAGCAAGATCGACGAGGGCTTTGCCGCGCTGAAGCCGTTGAACGACGACAAGACGGTCAATCGTCGGGCCTATGGACGGCAGCGCGGGCAGGAGCTGGCTGAGTCGTTGGTGGGGACGGTCCAGGCCGCCGAGAAGCACTACCTGTCGCTGGAGAGCGGGCGCCAGGCGCAAGCCGCACAGCAGACCCAAGACCTGTCTGCCCTGCCCCCGCCCGATCCCGCCGACCGCCGCCCTGGGCCGGGGTCGGGCAGCTATGCGCAGCAGGCCGCGGACGACGATGCTCGCGTCGCGGCGGCGATGGCGAAGCCGGTGGACCCACGGGTCGCGTTCGCTCAGTGGATGGCGGCCGGGCAGGCGCCGGCGGCGGATGCTGTGCGGCAGCCGCGCGGGGATGGGCGGGCTGAGGATCCGCCGCTGGGCGAGCAGGCTGCTCGCGTCGAGAAGGGAGAGCGCCCAGGAGGACGGGCGGCGGCGGGGCGTAGTACAGAGTCGCCTGAGCGGTGAGCTAGGGGCCGACGGCGAAGAGTTTGGTGAGCCGCGCGGCCAGCGCGAGGTCGCCGCGGACCGAGAGGCGTTGCTTGAGGACGGCCAGTACCGGGTCCTCGTTGCCGGTGACGATCTTCAGCAGGGTGGCCGGGTCGGTGCGGACCGAGATGGCCGGCGGCTCGGCATGGTCGGTGAGTAGCCGGCAGGCGCCGTCGCTGACCCGGATCCGGAACTCGTCGAAGCCACCGGAGCCGGCCCCGGTGATCTGCCAGGCGACGATCGCGTCGAAGCCCTCGGCCCGGGCAGGACGCAGGTACTCCGGCATCCGGCGAAAGATCTCGCGCAACGCGATCTCTCGGACTCCCCCGATGAGCCGATGCCGAAGCTCCCGCTCCGAGGTCCGGTCGACCAGCCGGGCCAGCTCACCGACATCGAGCTCGGTGAAATCCTCCGACTCCAGCCACAAGGCGCTACCGCGTTCGGCCACACGACCTCCCCCGGTAGTTCCTACCAGACCGTAGGAATTTCCTACGAGCTGATAGCTTTGTCAAGTGGTCAGCCCTGAAGACCCGGTTGCGGAACCTCGCCGCCGTGCCGCGCATCTGGGTCCTGAGCGCCGGCGCCCGCTGATTCTGGACGCGGCCCTCGAGGTGTTCTCCGAGCGCGGATACGCCGGTACGACGATGCAGTCCGTCGCCGAGGCCGCCGGGGTCACCAAACCCGTCGTCTACGACTCCTTCGCGAACCGGGACGAGTTGCTGCTCGCCCTGCTGGCCCGCGAAGAGCAGCACCTGGTCGTCTCGATCGTCGCCGCGCTGCCGGCCGACCCGACCGTCGGTACGCCGGAGGAGCACGTACTCGAAGGCCTGACCGCCTTCCTCGAGACGGCGGCCAAGTCCCCGCAGTCGTGGCGAATCGTCTTCGGCGCCCAGTACGGCGCCGCCCCCGTGGTCGCCGACCGCGTCCGGGCGGCCCGCGCGTTCCTGGTCGAGGGACTGCGGTTGACCCTCGTGCAATCGTTGCCGGGTGTCACCGATCCCGACGCCAACCTGCCGGTGCTGGCCGAGATGCTCGCCTCGATGACCGAGAGCTGCGCCCGGATGCTCGTCGTCGACGGCACCGACCGCACCCCGGCCCAGCTCGCGAAGACCGTCTCGCAAGTCGTCGGCGGCGGCTTCGGCGCGGTCTAGTACTGTCGCGTCACAGCCACGGATCGTCACGTTAGGTCACGATCGGCGCTCACTAGTCGGACCGACGGGCGAGAGAGCGCGGCCCCCGATATCGTGGGCGAACGTGACCGAGACCGGCAGTCAGGCGAACGCCCGCACCCGTACCCGCGCACGCTTCGAAGTGCCCGAGGAGCTCCGCGCCGACGTCCGCCTGCTGGGCGAACTGCTCGGCCGCGTCCTGGTCGAGTACGCCGGCCAGCCGCTGCTCGACGACGTCGAGAAGCTCCGTGAGCTGACGATCGCCGGTGATGGCGCCGGGGCCGAGGCACTGGTCGCTTCCTGGCCGCATGAGCGCGCCGAGGACGTCGCCCGCGCCTTCACCTGCTACTTCCACCTGACGAACCTCAGCGAAGAGCTGCACCGCGCCCGTGTACTACGGGAGCGCGACCGCTCCAGCGACGCGCCAGCCGTCTCCGAACTGGCCCAGGCGGTCGAGAAGATCAGCGCCGAGGCTGGTGAGCAGCAGGCTCGTGCCCTGCTCAACGGACTGGAGTTCCGCCCGGTACTGACCGCTCACCCGACCGAGGCCCGGCGCCGCGCCGCACTGGCGACCATCCGCCGCATCTCCGCACTGCTGGAGGAGCGAAGCGACCCCCGCGCCGGTGACAGCGAGCTGGCCGAGAACCAGCGCCGCCTGATCGAGCAGGTCGACATCCTCTGGCGTACGTCGCAGCTGCGCACCAGCCGGCCGACGCCCTTGGACGAGGTCCGCTCGGCGATGGCTGTCTTCGAGGAGACCCTGTTCAACGTCGTCGCGAACGTCTACCGCCGCCTCGACGACGCGCTGGCCGGTGAGGACGCCGGCGTCAAGCAGCCGGTGGTGGCACCCTTCGTCCGGCTCGGCTCCTGGATCGGCGGTGACCGCGACGGCAACCCGAACGTCACCGCGGCGATCACCCGCGAGGCCATGCAGATCCAGGCCGACCACGTACTGCGTGCGCTAGAGCAGGCGACCGACCAGCTCGGCCGGGCGCTCACCCTGGACTCGCAGACCACCCCGCCCTCCGCGCCGGTCCGCCGGATCCTGGAGGACGCCCGTGCGGTCAACCCCGAGCTGATCTCCGACATCGAGACCCGCTCGCCCTCCGAGCCGCATCGCCAGCTACTGCTGCTCGCAGCCCGTCGGCTGGCCGCCACCCGGGCCAGGGACGCCGACTTCGGCTACCCGCGGGCAGCGGACTTCCTGCACGAGTTGAAGGTCCTGCAGGACTCCCTGGTCAGCGCAGGCGCTCTACGGCAGGCCTATGGCGAGCTGCAGCAGCTCATCTGGCAGGTGACCTCGTTCGGCTTCCACCTGGCCGAGTTGGAGGTCCGGCAGCACTCGTCGGTGCACACCAAGGCTCTGGAAGAGGTGCTGGGCGGTGGCGAGCTCTCCGACCAGACCGAGGAGGTGCTGGCCACGCTGCGCGTCATCGGCCAGATCCAGCAGCGCTTCGGCCCAGATGCCTGCCGCCGGTACGTCGTGTCCTTCACCCGCAACGCGGGCGACCTCGCTGCCGTCTACGAGCTGGCTGACGCCGCCATGGACGGGCGGCCGATCGAGCTGGATGTAGTACCGCTGTTCGAGACCGGTGAGGACCTGCAGAACTCCGTGGAGGTGCTGGACAACGCGATCCAGCTCACCCGGGTCCGACACCGCCTGACGGCCAACGACCGCCGCTTCGAGGTCATGCTCGGCTACTCCGACTCCGCCAAGGACGTCGGGCCCGTCTCGGCCACCTTGGCCCTGTACGACGCGCAGGCGCGGATCACCGCCTGGGCTCAGCGCAACGCGATCCGCCTGACCCTCTTCCACGGCCGTGGTGGAGCCCTGGGCCGTGGTGGAGGCCCGGCCAACCGCGCAGTACTGGCTCAGGCGCCTGGCTCGGTCTCTGGCCGGTTCAAGCTCACTGAGCAGGGTGAGGCGATCCCAGCTCGGTACGGCAACGCAGCGATCGCGCAGCGCCACATCGAGCAGGTCACCGCAGCCACGCTGCTCGCCTCCACTCCCGGCATCGAGGAGCGGGCAGTGGTCGCCGCCGAGCGCTTCTCCGTCGTGGAGAAGACCATGGACGAGGCCTCCCGGACGACGTACCACCGACTCGTACGGGCCGAGGGGTTCGCGGAGTGGTTCGGCCGGGTCACGCCGCTAGAGGAGCTCGGGCAGCTGCCGCTGGGCTCCCGGCCGGCCCGACGTGGTGTCGCCGTGTCGTCGCTGGAGGACCTGCGGGCGATCCCGTGGGTCTTCGCCTGGTCGCAGGCCCGCGTGAACGCGCCGGGCTGGTACGGGCTCGGCTCGGCGCTCTCTGCTGTCGGGGACGTCGCAGTACTGCAGGACGCGAACCAGAACTGGCCGCTGTTCCAGGTGATGCTCGAGAATGCCGAGATGTCGCTGGCGAAGACCGACCGCCGCATCCTCGGCCGCTACCTCGAACTGGGCGACCGGCCCGACCTGACCAAGCAGATGCTCGACGAGCACGAGCTGACCACCGAGTGGGTGCTCAAGGTGCTCGGCGGCGACAAGCTGCTCAGCGGCCGCCGGGTCCTGGGCCGAGCGGTCGAGCTGCGCAACCCGTACGTCGATGCGCTCAGCTACCTGCAGTTGCGGGCTCTCCGCAGCCTGCGGACCGATGAATCGCTCGACGAGCAGCAGATCGTCCGTACCAGGCGACTGCTGCTGCTGACCGTGTCCGGAGTTGCCGCCGGCCTGCAGAACACCGGCTGATGTTCGGCGATCTGGAGCGGCCGCCCCTCGACGCGAAGTACCTGCAGGGGCGGCTGGTGCGACCTGGCTCGCTGTGGAGCCAGGTCGACGTACTGGCCGAGACGGAGTCGACCAATGCCGTTGTGGCGGCTGCTGCGCGTGCCGGGGCTGCTGAAGGCCTTGTGGTGACGGCGGAGTACCAGTCGTCAGGGCGTGGGCGGTTGGGGCGCACCTGGACGACTCCTGCGCGCTCTGCGTTGCTCATGTCGGCCCTACTGCGGCCGAGGGGCATACCGGCGCATCGGTGGCCGTGGCTGGGGCTGCTGGTGC
Source organism: Kribbella ginsengisoli (assembly GCF_039537185.1). Classification (NCBI taxonomy): domain Bacteria; kingdom Bacillati; phylum Actinomycetota; class Actinomycetes; order Propionibacteriales; family Kribbellaceae; genus Kribbella; species Kribbella ginsengisoli. The sequence continues at coordinate 50,095 of NZ_BAABAA010000015.1, forward strand.
CGTTGGCGGTTGCGTCCGCAGTACGGCGGGTGGGGGAGATCCCTGCGCAGGTGAAGTGGCCTAACGACGTACTGGTCGAGGACCGGAAGCTTGCGGGGATCCTGCTGGAGCGGATCGATGGGCCGGCTGCTGTGGTCGGCATCGGCCTCAATGTCAGTCTCACAGCGGATGAACGGCCTACGGACGTGGCTACTTCGCTCGCATTGGAAGGTGCTGCGACGACTGACCGGAGCACTGTGATGACGGCTGTGCTGCGGGAACTGGCTACTCGCTATCAGGCTTGGGTGCAGGCTGACGGCGATCCTGAGGTGATCCTGCCGGACTACCGCGAGTTGTCGGCGACCTTTGGGCGACAGGTGCGGGTGGAGCTGCCCGGAGGGGTGTTCATCGAGGGCACCGCGTCGGAGCTGGACGCGGACGGCCGGCTGGTGGTGCTCACCGCCGACGGCCCACGTTCACTGGCCGCCGGCGATGTCACACACCTGAGGGCTACTGAGTAAACAGTTTTGCCGCGGTGATGAGCGTCTGGACGATGCCGTAGCCGAGCAGGACGGCGACGAGGGCCCAGGAGATGACGAGCCGGGGAGTCTGGTTCATTTCGCTGCCTCCGCTGCGGTGGTCCGGCTGGGCTCGTGGAACCGGTCGGCGACCGGGCGGATCAGCAGGTTGGCGACGAAGCCGACCGCCAGCACCCCGACCATGGTGAACAGCGCGGGCCGGTAGGCCTCGGCCGTCAGCGTGCCCGGCTTGCCTTCCCGGTCGAGGAATCCGTTGATGATGAGCGGCCCGGCGACGCCCGCGACCGACCACGCGGTCAGCAGCCGGCCGTGGATCGCGCCGACCTGGTAACCCCCGAACAGATCCCGCAGGTACGCCGGTACGGTGGCGAACCCGCCGCCGTAGAAGGACAGGATGACCGCGGCGAACAGGACGAAGAGCGCGGTGCTGTTGTGCCCGACCGTTGCCAGCAGCAAGTAGAAGATGATGCCGACGCCGAGGTACAGCGCGTAGATCGGCTTGCGGCCGATGACGTCCGACGTGCTCGACCAGGCGAATCGCCCGGCCATGTTGAAGATCGAGAGCAGACCGACGAACCCGGCGGCAGCGCCGACCGCGACCGTCGACTTGCCGCCGACGTCGCCGCGGAAGAAGTCCTGGATCATCGGGCTGGCCTGCTCGAGGATGCCGATGCCGGCCGTCACGTTGCAGAGCAGGACGACCCACAACAGCCAGAACTGCGGGGTCTTGATCGCGTTCGCCGCCGACACGTTCGAGGTGGTGACGAGCGTTTTCGCCTTCAGTTGCGAGGGATCGAACCCGGCCGGCTTCCAGCCCTCGGCCGGCACCCGGATGTTCACCACGCCGAACATCATGATCACGAAGTAGCCGATGCCGAGCGTCAGGAACAGCGCGACGAGCGCGCCGCCGCCGGCCACCGAGGTGGAGACGTTCGAGTCGTAGCCGTCGTCGTACAGGCTGAGCAGTTGCCGCGACAGCGGGCTGGCGACCAGCGCGCCGCCGCCGAAGCCCATGATCGCCAGGCCGGTGGCCAGCCCCGGACGGTCGGGGAACCACTTGATCAGCGTGGAGACGGGGGAGATGTAGCCGATCCCCAGGCCGATCCCGCCGATCACGCCGTACCCGAGGTAGACCAGCCACAGTTGCGTCGTACCGATGCCCAGGGCCCCTACCAGGAAGCCGGTGCTCCAGAAGCAGGCCGAGACGAACATCGCCTTGCGCGGACCGTTGCGCTCCACCCAGGTGCCGCCGATCGCGGCGGACAGGCCGAGCATCACGATCGCGATGCTGAAGGTGACCCCGATCGCGGTCTGGCTGGCGTCGAAGTGCTTGATCATCGACGTCTTGTACACGCTGGTCGCGTAGGCCTGACCGATACACAGATGCACCGCCAGCGCGGCCGGCGGGATCAGCCAGCGGCTGTAACCCGGTGGCGCGATCGTGTGCTCACGATCGAGTACGGACAAGATCCCCATCCCAGACTCCTCAGGTAATAGCCCCCAGCAAATACCCCGTTTGGCATCTTGGCCGACAGTATTCAGTTTGTGAAGAGTTTTTCGTGCAGTGTTCAATCAATCGTGTCCCCCGCAGACAAGCGGCCCCCGGAACTGTGAGACTGGGGGTATGGCGATCTCGGCGAAGTTGTTGGGTGAGGACGAGTACATCGTCGTCAGCACCCGGACGCACTGGAAGGCACTGATCTTCCCGGTGTTCCTGCTGCTCGTGCTGGCGGCCGGCGGCGGGTTCCTCGCCGCGGTGGTCCCGGACGGCAGCCTGCAGACCCCGGCCCGGATCGCGATCGGCGTGGTCGCGTTGCTGGTGCTGATCGTGTTCGGCGCGAAGCCGTTCCTGAACTGGTTCTTCTCCACCTACACCCTGACCAACCGGCGCCTCATCACCCGGCACGGCATCCTGACCCGGACCGGCCGGGACATCCCGCTGATGCGGATCAACGACGTCTCCTACGAGCACGGCATCATCGACCGCATGCTCGGCTGCGGCACGCTGCAGATCGAGTCGGCCGGCGAGCGCGGCCAGGTGATCCTGCCGGACGTACCGCACGTCGAGCACATGCACCTGCAGATGTCCGACCTCCTCTTCGGCGGCCCCGAAGGCAAGCCCGGCGACGGCATCCTCGACGACGAGGCCCCGCCGGAGCACCTGCGCCGCCGTGAGCCCCGCGCCACCTCGGAGGAGCCGGACAGCGAGACCCTCTTCAGCTCGGACGACAACGACCGCCGCTAGAAGATTTCCAGGCTGACTGGGGCGGTCGGCCAGCCGAAGGCTGCGGTGGCTTGGGTCAGGGCTCCTGGGGTTTGCTCGGTGACTCGGCCGGTGGTGGCGAACTCGGCTAGTTGGCGGCCGCCTAGGTAGATCGCGCCTAACTCGGTGACTGACACGGTGAGGTCGGCTGGGGATTCGGTGGGCTTGCAGCTGACGGTCTCGCCTGTGGTCAGGTGGAAGCGGCCGGTGTTGGCGGGGATCAGGTCGTCGGTGATGTCGAGGACCAGATCGACGGCAGCGGCGTACCGGCGTTGTTCCAGGGCGCGGGGGACGTCGGTGACGCGGACCCAGAGGGATTCGCTGACTCGGCGGTTGAGGGCGGTCGGGGTGGTGACGAGTTGCTGGAGTGGCTCGTCGATGGCGGCGAAGCCGAACTCCAGGGTGCCGGCCAGGTCGAGCGTCAGCAGGTGTTGCCAGAGGGTTTGGTATGCCCTCGGGGTGAGGGCGACGAGCTCTTCGAGGTGTACTTCGTTGGCCGGACCGGTCGCGGTCCAGTGCATCTTGCCGCGCCAGAGCGCGTACCCGTCGATGGTGCCGGTCTCGTCGCGGTGCACCAGGATCTGCCGCGCGGTCTTGCCGCCGCGCTCGTCCGGCTTGTCCTCCAGATGCTGCTGCCATTTGAGGTCCGACCGCCCGGACACCCCCGGCCGCCGCTCTTGCAGGGCCAGCAGCAACGGCGCCAGCTCCTTGATCGCACCCTCGGCCGGCAACTCACTGATCTCGCCCGGCCGCGCCTTCACGCTCGACGGCCCGACCCGGTGCAGGTCGATCTCGTACGACAGGCCCCACGCGGCCGCGGCGTACCCGAACCGTCCGTAGATCCCCGACTCGCTGGCCCACAACACCGCAATGGCTTCCGGTACTTCGCGCAGCTGCCGGCTGATCAACTCCGCCATGATCCCGCGCCTGCGATGGGTCGCCTTGACCCCGACCCCGGTCACATGCGCCGCCGGCACGACTGCACCCGGCACCGACAGATCCCGCGTCAGCGCCCGCGTCGTCCCGACGATCTCCGCCCCATCGGTCACCACCAACGCCCGCTCCGGCTCGAACATCCGCGGCCCGAACTCGTCCGCCCCCGGCTCGAACATCATCGCCCCAGCGAAAACGCCCCGCAGCTCCGCATAGTCCCCGGCACCAGCCGCCCGCACGGTGAAGTCACTCATCCCCGCATCCTCACACGCCCCACCGACAACAGTCAGCAGCAGATCATTCTGGCCGGCTTCGGGCCTTGTTGACCTGGCCGTGGTTCAGGCCCGCCTGTCAGGTGGTGCGGACCGTCAGGTTGCCAGTCGTGACGAGTACGTCGCCGGACTGGTAGCCGGCGGTCGGTGTGATGATGGTGACAGTGAGCCGGTCGGGCTTGTCGCCGTTGTCGTGCAGCACGGCCCGCAGGGTTGCGGATTGCCCGGCGTAGCGCCCGGTCGCTTCGAGGGTGGCGGTCGAGCCGGCGACGGCGATCCAGCGCATCGTGGTGCTGCTGAAGGTCTTGCCGTTGGACGCGAAGCCGACTGCGCCGGTCGGATCGCCGTCGCTGTATCGGGCCGAGACAGACAGCGAGAGGCTGTTGCCGGTGGTGTCGCGGCCGATGGCCGAGCCACTCGCCGAACCGTCCGGGTCGTAGACGACCGTCTCCTGCACGGCGGCCGATCCGGTGAAGTAGCCGCCGGTCAGTTCGGCAGTCGCCTTCCAGACGCCGGCCGGGGTGTTCACCGGGATCGTGGCGACGCCGTCGGCCCCCGGCGTACCGGTGAAGATCCGGGTGTCGCCGGTGCTCGATTCCATCCGGACCCGGAGTGCGGCCCGCGTCAGGTCGCCCGGTGAGCCGTCGGCCTCCTCGCTGACCTTGATCGTCATCGGGGGTTGGGCCTGGTCGGAGTACAGAGCCGGACTGGTGATGGCCAAGGTGGCCTTCTCGGCATTGACCGTGAAGCCGGCCGTACTGCGCGCTTCGGTGTAGCCATTTGCGGCTTCGGCCACGACCGTCACCGGATACTGCCCTGGCTTGTCGGGGGTCCAGTCGTACGTCGCGACGCCGTCGCTGCCCGTCTGGGCCGAGCGGGCCAGTACATCGCCGACGTCGAACCGGACCCATTGGCCCGCCAGCGGGGCGCCGGTGAACTTGTCCCGTACCAGCGCCTTGAGCTGAGCTGGGTCGGACTGATCGGCGGCGGTGTCGCCGGTGTAGGCGACGCTCGTCGGGCGCTCGACCTTGGGCAGGTACGAGTAGTCGGTGTACACGGTGGAGTCCGTCGTACTCTGCCCCCGAAGCGTGAGGCTCTGCTCGCCGATCGCAGCGTTCTCGCCGACCGTCACGGTGATCCGGACGGTGGCGCTCTCCTTGGCGGCCAGGGTCAGTTGCTTGGTGGTGCTGCTCCACCCGTCCGGGACGAACATGCCGAAGCTGAAGGTGTCGGTGGCCTCGCTGGTGTTCATCACGGTGACGTCGAAGTCCGCCGTACTGCCCGCGACCAGGGTCTGGACCGGTGCCGATCCGTCCGCCAGCGCGCCGTCGACCAGGATGCCGGGGCCGCGGACGTCGAGGTACGCCTGTTCGCGGCCGACGAAGTCGCGCCCGATCGTCCGGACGGCGACCTTGGCCTCGGTTCCGTCGGCCCAGTGCGACGTCATGGTGCGCTGTGGCGTCCGGAAGTCCGCCGGGTCCCAGGCATCGGTCCGGCTGCCGCCGTAGCAGCCGTTCTGCTGCTTGGAGTCCTCGTCGATCTTGCCGTCACCGTCGTCGTCCACCCCGTTCGGTGGATCCTCGTCGATCTTGCCGTCGAGGTCCTGATCTTGGCAGCCGGGAACGCGGACACCGTCGGGACGGACCAGCTCGACCCCGCGCAGGTGCTCCTGGTCGGAGCGGATGGTGCGTTCGTCGATCCGCCAGACGACCAGGCCGCTGTCGGGGATGTTCTGTTCGTAGGTGTTCGCTTCCTGCTTGCGTGCCTCGAGCAGGAAGTAGTCGTCGGTGCCCCGGTCGTAGTCGTAGAGCGCGTAGGTGAAGGTCGGCGACGGAAGGACGTAGCCGTCCCGGACGACGGTCTGGTTCGGGGTCCGCCCGAGGTGCAGGCGGTGGAAGGCGTTCGGCGACTGCCAGGTCTCGTTCGGGCCGGCGCAGGTCGGTCCCATCAGGTCCCAGCCGCCGACGCCGTACCCGTAGTGGTCGTACATGTCCCAGTGCTGGTGGCCTAGCTCGTGCGCGAACGTCAGCGAGTTCGTCTTCGAGCCGCCGTCCGCGGTGCGCAGCCCGATCTCCTTGCCGTCCAGCTTCCCGGCGCCGTAGACGATCCGGGTCTGGCCGCACGAGTAGGTGTCGTCGGGCGAGCTCATCAGCGTGATCACACCGAGCTCGCTGTCCTCGACGACGCCGTTGTCGTTCGTGTCGTACCGGGCGAAGTCGACGAACCGGTCGGCCAGCCGCAGCATCGCGCCGCGTCGCTTCGCGGTGTCCATCGTGAACCAGTCGCCCGTCGGGCCGAGGTCCACGGTGACGATGCCGTCCTGCTGACCGGAGGTCTCGACCGCGGGGATCAGCAGCCCGAGCCCGGTCTCGAAGTAGTAGTCGGCGACCGTGCCGAACGTCAGGACCGGAAAGAACTTGGCCCGGGTCTCGGCCTCGGTCAGGTTGGGCAGATCGTCGAACCGCCCGTACACCACCAGCAGCGGTACCGGGTCCTGGTTCCGTTTGAACAACGGCGTGTGCGGATGCTCCGGATGGCTGAAGTCCGGCCGCGGATCGGGATAACCGGACCCCGCGGCAGACGAGGCCGAAACCCCCAACGAGCCGGCCACCAAGGCCAGCACGACAACGGCAACGATCGATCGGACGATCCTCATGACACCCCCAGGTCGGCACCCTCAAGGCTGCGACATCCACCCCGGAGCAACAACGACCAGCAAGGCAGCCCCCCAGCCCGACCTACCTGCACTTTCGGTCAGAACTGTCACAGCTACCCAGACTGCCCTGTCAATGCAGCACCTACACGAGAGGATGGTTTGCGCATGTCCTATCCGGATCAGGTCTATTTCGGTGAGGCGGGCGAGGTCAGTGCTCGCTTCCGGTCCGCGAGCACCCCGATCGACACTGGTGAGCCGGACAACGGCATTCACTATCTGGCGACCACTGAGACGACGCGCGGTGAGTTCGGGCTCTATCGCGTGGTGATGAAACCCCGCGCGGGTGGCCCGGCGACGCACTTTCACCGGCGGATCTCGGAGTCGTTCTTCATCCTCGGCGGAACGGTCCGGCTGTTCAACGGCGACAAGTGGGTGGAGGCCGAGGAGGGCGACTTCCTGCATGTGCCGCAGGGTGGGTTACATGCCTTCCGCAACGACTCCGACGCACCTGCGGACATGCTGCTGTTGTTCACCCCGGGCGCGCCACGCGAGGAGTACTTCGAGCAGATAGCCCACATCGCCAAGGAAGAACGCGCCAGCTTCCTCGACAAGCACGACTCGTACTTCCCCGACCAGCCATAGCTGTTACCAGATGAGGCCGTTCAGATGGTTGTGGCCGGTGAGTAGGTGGGTGATGTGGTGGTGCGCCGCTTTGCGGATGTTGGGGTGGGGGTGGTGGGCGTAGAGGGCGAGTTCGACGTACATGTCGTAGAAGTTCAGGCGTTCGCGGAGGTGCTCGCGGTCGAAGAGCTCTGGATAAGCGTTGTGCAGCCAGGTTGGGAGCTCTGTGAGGGTGGTCTCGTCGAGGCCTTGGGCGTCGGGTGTGGGCGGGTACTCTCGCGCCCTCGCGCACCAGCGCAGGATGGTGTCTAGCTCGACATCCGCCGGTTGAGCCAGCGCCTCCGCGAAGTCGATGAGACCGGTGACGCGTCCTTGGTCGACGATCACGTTGGATCCGTGGAGGTCGCCGTGGACGAGGACGGGTATGTCGGCGGCGAACAACGCCAGGCGGTCCTGAATCCAGTCGGCGACGTCCGCGAGTAGGTGTGAGTCGTGGTTGGGCATTCGGTGAGCCGCCTCGACCTGTTGGAGTGTCGCGCTCACTACGGGCGGGTGGAACGCAGGCCAGGGCTTGCCAGACGGCGCATCGGTCAGTTCGTCGGACAGCGCGTCGGCGAGCCAGGGTGGGAGTAGGCCGGGTGGGGGCGGAATGCGGTGGAGTGCGCGTAACGCAGTACCGAGGCTTTCGATCATCGCTCGGCGCGTGGACGGGTCCGCCGCCGGCCAAGCGTCGTACAGGGTCTGTCCGGGCAGCCGTTCGGACACGTACCACGCACCGTCCGGACCGTTGCCGTGGGCAAGGTGTCGGGCGTGCGGGACGTCGGTGCCAGCGAGCAGTTCGACGACTGCGGCCTCGTGGCGATACGCGTCGCGGAACTGCCCGTTGTTCACCCGTACGACGTACTCGTCGCCGACCCACGCTCGGCTGACCCAGCCGGCCTTCGCCACAAAGCGCCCGGTCACCGGCAGACCAGCTGCCGCAAGCGTCCTCCGCAGTACCGGATCGCCATCGGTCCCGGCCGGATCGCCGTCGCTCCAGCCGCCGTCGGTCACGGGCGCGAGCCTAGTAGGTAGTGCCAGGTCTACCCCAGGAGTCCAACCAGCGCGCTGTCGGAGGTTGCGGGCGGGCGCCTAACTTGGGCGCATGACAGCAACGCTGCTTCGGGCAGTGACCGGGCGACGGTTCCTGGTCTCGGTCTGGCCCTGGCGTGGGTTCGCCTACTCCGCCACCACTGCGGTGGCCTCCGGCCTTCTGTGGCTCCTGCTGGCCGTGCCGCTGACTCCGGTGTTCGCGGCCGTGGTGGTGCTCTCCGCCGGGCGCACGGACAGCTATCTGATCCTGGCGGCCGGCCTCGGGCTCGTCGGGGTAGGCCTGCTCGCGCTGCTCGGCCCCCGGCTGGCGCTCTCAGTGGCCCGCGCCGAGCGGTGGCGACTGCGGCTGGTTGGCGATGCCCCGCTGCGCCCCGGGAGCCGCGGCGACCGCTACACCGACCTGGCCACCTGGCGAGCGGTGGCGTATCTGGTGCTGCTCGGCGCTGTCGGCCCGCTGTGGCTCGGGGCCCTCGGAGTCATCGGGCTGATCGTCGTCTCGACACCGATCGCGGTGGACCACCGGATCTCGGTCATGGACTCCATGTCGGGCATCGTCGGGCGGGCCGGTCTGGGGCTGGTACTGATCCCGGTACTGCTCTACCTGACCGCGCTGTTCGGCGGAGCGCACGCCGCGCTGGCCCGGATGCTGCTGTGTCCGGAGCCGTCCGAGGAACTGGTCGAAGTGGGCCGGTCCCGGACCCGGCTGATGAACGCGTTCGATGCCGAGCGCCTGCGGATCGAGCGCGACCTGCACGACATCGCTCAGCAGCGCCTGGTCGCCCTGACCATGCAGATCGGGATGGCCCGCCTCGATCTGCCGCCTTCGTCGCCGGCTGCCGCCGCGATGTCGTCCGCGCACGACCAGGCCAAGGCGCTGATGGCCGAGCTCCGTGATCTGATCCGGGGCATCAGCCCCCGCACGCTGCGGGAGCTGGGCCTGCGGGCGGCCGTCGAGGAGCTGGCCGCCTCGAGTTCCCTCGAAGTACGCGTCGACGTCGCCTCGTCGCGTTTCCCGGCCACCGTGGAATGGGTCGCGTACGCGGCGATCTCCGAGGCGCTGGCCAACGCGGTGAAGCACTCCGGTGCGACCGAGGCCACCGTCACCGCCCGACGCGAGGCAGCCCTGTTGCTGGTCGAGGTCCGCGACAGCGGCGGTGGCGGCGCCGACCCCGACCGTGGATCCGGACTGACCGGGCTCGCGGACCGGGCCGCCGCGGCCGGTGGCCGGCTGCTGATCTCGAGCCCTGCCGGTGGCCCGACGATCCTGCGGGTGGAGTTGCCGTGCGCGTCGTGATCGCCGAGGACTCGGTACTGCTCCGAGAGGGGCTGAGCGCGATGCTGGCCCGGTTCGGGATCGAGGTCGTCGCTGCGGTCGGGGACGGCTCCGCGCTCCGGGTCGCGGTCACCGAGCACCGACCGGATCTCGTGATCACCGATGTCCGGATGCCGCCGGACTTCACCGACGAGGGGCTGCGGGCCGCCGTCGCGCTGCGCGCCGAGGATCCCGCCCTCGCGGTGGTCGCCCTCAGCCAGTACGTGCAGCACAGCTACGCAGAGGAGCTGCTCGCCTCAGGTACCGGCCGGTCCATCGGGTACCTCCTCAAGGACCGCATCGGCGACGTGGCCGAGTTCGCGGAGCAGTTGCGCCGGGTGGCCGAGGGCGGCACGGTCGTCGACTCCGAGGTCGTCCGGCAGCTCATGCAACGCCGCAGCGACCCGCTCAAGCAGCTGTCGGCCCGCGAACGGGAGGTCCTCGCCCTGATGGCGCAGGGGCACTCGAACGCGGCGGCCGCCCGGATCCTCTCCCTGACCGAGGCCGGTGTCGCCAAGCACATCGGCAACGTCCTCACCAAGCTGAACCTGCCGGTCAGCGACGACACCAACCGGCGGGTCCTCGCCGTGCTCGCGTACCTGCGCAGCCGATCCGACTAGGAGCATCCCTTGATCAGCACCACTGCCCGGCGGCGTGACGCCGGGCTCTTCACCATGGCCGTTGTCCTGACCGCGGCGTTCTTCCTCGCGCCGCCGCTAGTCGGCCCCGACCGGCGTGACGCCTTCCCGCGCGCTTTCGGCGCCTACTGGGCCTCGGGCGGCGGTAACGGCTTCCCACCCGATCTCCAGCCCCTTGTCGACCACCAGTTCCACTACCACCTGGTGCGGGTGGTGATCGGTACGTTGCTAGTCACCGTGTTGGTGACGCTGGCTGTCCGGCTCCAGCGGTTCCGGGTGCCGATCGGGGCACTCGCCCTCGTCGCGGCTGCTCTGCTGATTCTCAACGTCCAGGGCGTCGTGTCGCCCTTCGGCACGCTGCTGCCGAATCTGGCGTCCGCCCCCGCGGACGATGTGGCCGCCATCGTGTCCCAGGCCCGCGATCAGCTCGCGAACGGCCCGCTGTCGCCGGCGCTGGACGTGATGCTCGCCGAGTACGTCCGCTGGCACGTCTTCAAGGGCATCCTGACCGGCCTCCTGGCCGTCGTCCTCATCGGCCTGTCGGTGGTGGCGTGGCGCCGGCGCCGTTTGTTCGTCCTGCTCACGGCAGTACCGGCCGTGGCCGCCCTCTTGGTCGTAGCAGCCAACGTCACCACCGTGGCCAACCCCAACCCAGGCCTCCTGCTACTCCTCCAGGGCAGCTGGTGAGGATGGCAGTGCGCACTCGTACTCCGACCGGGATGGTTTCCCGGACAGACCGGGATGGCGAACCCTGCCGGCGGGATCGGCGGAGGCGAAACATGACAGGCATGACAGACATGGCCGGCACCGCGAAGACTCTCGTACTGCTCGATGTCGCCATCGAGGAATTCGCTCGCAGACTCCGGCTCGTCGGGCCTGGCGACTGGCGACGGCCGACGCTCTGCACCGAGTGGGACGTCCGCGCGCTCGTCGATCATGTCGTCGGCGCCAATGTGCGCTATCAGCTGCTGCTCCACGGCGCCCCGACCGATCGGGTCGAGGCCACGCGGTCGGTCGACCACCTCGGCGACGACGCGCTGGCCTCGTTCGTGGCGACCGCGGACCGGATGGTCGCCTGCTTTCACGAGGACGGCGCACTCGACCGCGTTGCCCATCACGTGATCGGCGAGCGGTCCGGAGCCGAGTTGCTGTCGATGCGGATCCTCGACGCCGCGATCCACGCCTGGGACCTGGCCCGCGCGATCGGCGCGGACGAGACCCTTCCCGACGACGTCGTCGCCTTCTTGCTGGCCTACTCGCTCGATCTCGATCTCGGCCCGCGGCAAGACACGTTCGCGACGACGTCCGCCGACGTGTCCCCGGACGCGTCACCGCAGGACCAGCTGCTCCACCGGCTCGGCCGCCACCCGAACACCGAGGAGATCCGATGAACGACACCCAGCAGTTCCTCGCCGCGATGATGCCACGCATTCACGAGGCCGAGACGGCGCTGCTCAACGGCGACGCCGCACCGCGGTTCGCTCTGTGGTCGCACACCGATCCGGTCACCGTCTACGGCGCCGCGTTCAGCCCGACCGGGTGGGCTGAGGTCGCTCCCATGTTCGAGGAGCTCGCCGCACGTTTCTCCGGCTGCAGCTCGTGTGAGTGGGAGGTGGTGGCGGCGGACGTCGGCGAGGACTTCGCCTACCTGCTCGCGATCGAACGAAGCACCGCGTCGGTGGACGGCTCGGAGGCGTCGTCGTTCCTGCTCCGCAGTACGACGATCTTCCGGCGTGAGAACGGCGAATGGAAGATCGTCCACCGCCACGCCGACCCGATCGACGACACCGCGAACCTACTCTCCGGCCGCCTCGCGAATAACTGACCCAACCCACTCTTTCCGGAGCAACTGGGGCCCGCCGGCGTGGGAGCGCGACGGTCAGCGCATGGTGGGGTGGTCGCCGGTGTTGTCGGCAGCTGACAACTCAGCGACGCGGCGGCGGAGGCGGCGGCGCTCGAAAGCCATGACGCCGAAGGCGGCGGCGCCGAGGAGCTGGGGGATGGCTCTCCACCACGGGCGATCGTCGTCGAGAAGGGTCGAGACCGCGAGCAGTACGAACAGGATCGGCATCAGGATCAGCAGTACTCGCATCCAGCGGGTCCGATACCGGTCCAGTTGCCGTCGTCCGTAGTCCAAGGCCGCTGCCCGGATCGCTGGGTCAGTAGGGACGGGCCCGCGCAGAGCAGCCCGGACAGCAGCCTGGCGTTCCTTGCGGGTCAAGTCGCCGGGCAGCGACGACAGCGCGCGATCCCCTCGCCGCTTAACGAGCGCGATCAAGACCCCGAACGGTGGACCGCTCGCCGCGCCGGCGATCAACGCCGCGCTCCACCTGAGGTGCATCAGATAGTGCGTGCCCACCCCGAACAGCACGCCGTACAGAAGTCCGGACAGGATCCCGGTGAGCCATCTGCGCATGGAATGCACAGTGCCCGTCCACGCACTGGCAAGTGGCGAATTGCAGCTTGTGGCAAAGCTTGGGGGATGCGGGTCGCCCGGTTGGAGGCGATAGCTGGGCTCTTCAACGATCCCAGCGCAAGGGATTACCGCGCAACGAGGCCGGCTTGCCGGGGCTGGGGTGCCTACTCTCGCAGCCGCGCGACGGCGGAGCGAGCAGCGAGCTGGCGTGGGGAACGACGGGGCTAGCGGACAGCGGGGAGGTCGCCGGTGTTGTCGGCGTCGAGGGCTGCGGGGGTGTCGGGGGCCTTCGGGTGCTGGTGTTCGGCTTCGTCGAGGGCGAGTTCTTCCTTGAAGACGAACTTGCGGTAGGACCAGAAGCGGAACAGGGTTCCGAGGCCGAGGCCGATCACGTTGGCGGAGATGTTGTCGGCCAGCGCGTTGTGGAGGTCCAGCACGTAGCGGGAGAAGCCGAGGCAGCCGGCGGCGATCAGCAGGCCGATGCCGTTCAGGACGAAGAAGAGGACGTACTCGCGGTGCAGGCCGGTGCGCTCACGGTGCCGCCAGGTCCAGTGCCGGTTGCCGAGGTAGGTGGCGACCGTGGCGATGGTGACCGAGATGAACTTCGCGGTCAGCGGCTTGTGGTGCAGCATGCCGTCACCCGGCGTACCGAAGATCAGCGGGTTGTCGAAGACCAGCCAGTTGTAGATCGGCAGGTCGACGACCATGCCGAGCAGTCCGACCAGACCGAACTTGGCCACTTCGTGCACCAGGTGCTCCACCTGGCGGTACAGCGTTGTGACGATCTTCAACGGTCCTGGAGACTCTCTGTGAACACGGACTTCTGGGTGAGGGCAGTTTCCAAGGTACCCGGCCAGCAGTCCGACGCTGAAATCCAGCGCGAAAAGTCATCCCTAAGAGTGACCCGATCGGCCCGCCCCAGGCGGGAGCAGGTCAGCACATTAGGCTCCACCCGTGAAGTTCAAGCGTGAAGACCTGCCGGTAGGGACCCCGGTCGTGGGCATGGTCGGCGGCGGCCAGCTGGCCCGGATGACCCAGGAGTCCGCGATCGCGCTGGGCATCCAGCTGCGCGTCCTGGCCGAGGGCGAGACCGTTTCGGCCGCTCAGGCGGTCGCCGACGCCCCCGTGGGCGACTACCGCGACCCCGGGACCGTACGCCGGTTCGCCGCCGAGACCGATGTGGTGACCTTCGACCACGAGCACGTACCCACCGAGCTGCTGCGAGCGCTCGAAGCGGAGGGAGTCAAGGTCCGCCCCGGCCCCGACGCCCTCGTGCACGCTCAGGACAAGGCGGTGATGCGGCAGCGCCTCGACACCATCGACGCCCCCGCCCCGGCCCACCAGGTCGTCGCCTCCAAGGCCGACATCGAGGACTTCGCCAAGCGTATCGGCGGCTTCCCGATCATCCTCAAGACGACCCGCGGCGGCTACGACGGCAAGGGCGTCTGGGTCTGTACCAGCGCCGAGGACCCGGTCGTCGACGAGGCGTTCGCCACCAAGGTGCCGATCCTGGCCGAGGAGAAGGTCGACTTCGTCCGCGAGCTGTCCGCGATCGTCGCCCGTTCCCCCCACGGCCAGGCGGTCGCGTACCCGATCGTGGAGTCGGTCCAGAGGGACGGCATCTGCGTCGAGGTCACCGCTCCCGCGCCGGGCCTCGACCCCGACAAGGCCGCTCACGCGCAGCAGACGGCGCTGAAGATCGCCGGCGAGCTCGGTGTGGTCGGCATCCTCGCGGTCGAGATGTTCGAGGCCCGCGACGGCCGCCTGCTGGTGAACGAGCTGGCGATGCGGCCGCACAACACCGGGCACTGGTCGATCGAGGGCGCGGTCACCAGCCAGTTCGAGAACCACCTGCGCGCCGTGCTGGATCTGCCCCTCGGCTCACCGGCCGCGCGGGCGCCGTACACGGTGATGGTGAACGTGCTCGGCGGCGACGTCGAGGACATGCATCTCGGGCTGCTGCACTGCATGGCCCGCGACCCGGGGCTCAAGGTCCACTTCTACGGCAAGTCCGTGAAGCCCGGCCGCAAGGTGGGCCACGTCACGGCGTACGGCGATGACCTGGCCGAGGTCCGCGAGCGCGCGCGGCACGCGGCGGCGTACCTGACCGGCACGATCGACGAATAGGCGAACAGTATGACCGTGGGAATCCTGATGGGGTCGGACTCGGACTGGCCGACGATGAAGGCGGCCGCCGAGGTCTGCGTCGAGTTCGGCGTGCCCTTCGAGGCAGATGTTCTGTCGGCGCACCGGATGGCGGTCGAGATGATCGACTACGGAAAGGCCGCGCACGAGCGGGGCCTGAAGGTGCTGATCGCGGGGGCCGGTGGCGCGGCGCACCTGCCGGGCATGCTGGCGTCCGTCACGCCGCTGCCGGTCATCGGCGTACCGGTGCCGTTGAAGTATCTCGACGGGATGGACTCGCTGCTGTCGATCGTGCAGATGCCGGCCGGGGTTCCGGTTGCCACGGTCTCGATCGGGAACGCTCGTAATGCCGGACTGCTGGCGGTCCGGATTCTCGCCGCGTTCGACGAGCAGCTGCTGACCAAGATGACCGCGTTCCAGGAGAACCTGGCCGAGGTGGCGCGGGCGAAGGGCAGTACTGTGCGTGATGGCGCGGCAGAGCTGCGTAAAAGCTGAACCTCTTACGGTTTTCCACAGGCCTGGGGCGGGTAGCCGTGAGATTCCAACCAACGTCGTCTAAGGTCGTCGATCGTGACTCCGCCCGCAGAACCGGATACGCAGCGCATCCCGGTCCGTTACTGGATCTGGCTGTTCGGTGCTGTCGTGTCCCTGCTCGGCGATCTGACGATGACGTTCGCCATCGGCTGGTCCGCCAGCCGGCACGGCGGCCAGGTCGCCGGACTGGTGCTTCTGGTGGCCGCGGCGCCGCGTGCGGTGCTGCTGCTGATCGGCGGCGCGGTAGGCGACCGGTACGGCGCACCCAAGGTCCTGCTGGCCAGCTGTATCGCGATGTTCGCGGTCACGACCGCGCTGGTCCCGACCACCCTGGCGATCGGTGAGCCGATCAGCTTGCTGCTGGTCACGGCGTTGGTCGTCGGAGTCATCGACGCGTTCTTCCTGCCGGCGTCACGCTCGATGCCTCGCCTGCTGGTGCAGCCGGAACTGATCCCACGCGCCCTCGCCAGCTTCCAGGTCACCGGTGTCGTCTTCGCAGTCACCGGTACCGCGGTCGGCGGCGTGCTGGTCGCCTGGTCGGGACTGACGGCCGCGGCGGGCTTCGACGCGCTGACGTTCGCCGTGATGATCGTCGTGCTGCTCGCGCTGCGGAACACGCCGGCGGGGGCCACCGGGCCGCGGACCGGGATGTTCCGGTCGATCGTGGACGGCGTGAAGGTGGCCTTCGGGCGGCCGCTCACCCGGGCACTGCTGATCACGATGACGCTGGCCGCCGGCCTGCTGATGCCACTCGACGCGTTGCTGCTTCCCTTGCTGGCAAGAGATCACGGCTGGAGCGCGTCGACCGCCGGTCTGCTGGTCGCCAGCCGCAGCCTGGGCGTCGGCGTGATCGCGCTGCGCATCCTTGCCCGCGGCGCCTTCGCCCGGCCTGGTATCTTCGCCGCGCTCGGCCTGATCCTGGCCGGTGTCGGCCTGCTCGGTCTTTCGGCGCTCGACCCTTTACCGCTGACCTTCCTGGCCGGCGTGGTCAGCGGTATCGGCGTCGGCACCTTCACCGGGCACGTGCTGCCGCTGCTGATGAACTCGGTCGAGCGTGAGTACCAGTCCCGCCTGCAGTCCGTGGTCGTGCTCTGCCAGAGCCTCGCGCTCGTCGTGATGAACCCGGTACTGGGCAGCTTCGCGGACCTGGACGGGGTGGGCATCACCGGTGTCTGTCTCGGCATCGGCGTGCTGTCGGCCGCGATCGGCCTGTTCGCCCTCACCCGCCCGGTCCTGCGGAACGCGACGGTCGCGTAAAGCCCCAGGGCCTAGGGGCGGCCCGGCGCGCGGTAGATCCAGCCCGCGTCGCGCCACTTCTGCGCGTCCAGGGTGAGCCGGGCGTCGACCACGATCGGTGCCTCGACGACTCCCCGCAGCGCGGCCGGGTCGAGTTCGCGGAACTCCGGCCACTCGGTCAGGTGCAGGACGAGATGCGCGCCGTCGCAGGCGTCGGCGGCGGAGTCGGCGTACCGGAAGGTCGGCCGGACCTTGCGGGCGTTGTCCATCGCCTCGGGGTCGAAGACGGTGACGGTCGCGCCGTGCAGCTGGATCCGGCCGGCGATGTCGAGCGCGGGTGAGTCGCGCACGTCGTCCGTACCGGCCTTGAACGCCGCGCCGAGCACGGTCACGTTCTTGCCGACCCACTCGGCGCCGAGCAGTTCGTGCACCACGTCCACGATCCGCGCGCGCCGGTGCTGGTTGATGTCGTCGACCTCGCGCAGCAGCGTGATGATCTCCTCCACGCCGAGCTCACCGGCCCGGGCCATGAACGAGCGCAGGTCCTTCGGCAGGCAGCCGCCGCCGTAGCCGGGGCCGGCGTTCAGCATGCCGCGGCCGATCCGCTTGTCGTAGCCGAGCGCGTCGGCCAGCAGTGTGACGTCCGCGCCGGTCGCGTCGGCGAGTCCGGCGAGCGCGTTGATGAAGGAGATCTTCGTTGCCAGGAAGGCGTTCGCGCCGCCCTTGACGATCTCTGCGGTGGGCAGGTTGCAGACCACGACCGGCGAGCCGCCGGCGATCGGCCGGGCGAAAACCTCACGCAGCCTGGCCTCCGCGGCGGCGGACTGTACGCCGAACACCAGCCGGTCCGGCTGCAGCGTGTCGTCGACCCCGTGGGCCTCGCGCAGGAACTCGGGCTGCCAGGCGATCTCGACCTGACGTCCGGCCGGCGCCTCGGCGTGGAAGCGTGCCTCGACGATCTTCGACGTACCGACCGGGACGGTGGACCGGCCGACCACCAGGGTGGGCTTGGTCAGCAGCGGGGCGAGCATGGTGATGACCGAGTGGACCTGGGCCAGGTCGGCCGAATCGCTGCCCTCGAGCTGCGGCGTACCGACGCAGATGAAGTGCACGTCGGCCCAGTCGGCGATCTCGGTGTAGTCCTTGGTGAACCGCAGCCGGCCGGAGTCGGTGTGCTTCTTCAGCAACGGGTCCAGGCCGGGTTCGTACAGCGGGGCCTTGCCGTCGTTGAGCAGCTTCAGCCGGTGCTCGTCGATCTCGACGCCGATCACGTCGAAGCCGAACTCGGCCATTCCCGCGGCCGTGTTGGCGCCGAGGTAGTTGGTGCCGATCACCGCGATCCGCAGCGGTCGCGCAGTGCCTTCAGTCATGCGGGGGACTCTACCGATCGCGGTTATCGCCCGGTGACGGGCTCATGGCGTACATTGATACTCGTGAGTAACTCATTCGATCTGTACGCCCTGTCGGAGGAGCACCAGGCGATCCGGGAGGCCGTCCGCGACGTCTGCGACGCCAAGGTGGCCCCGAACGCCGGTGACGTGGACGAGCTCGCTGAGTTCCCCAAGGCGTCGTACGACGCGCTGAAGGCGTCGGACTTCCATGCCCCGCACATTCCCGAGCAGTACGGCGGCGCCGGCGCGGACGCGCTGGCCACCGTGATCGTGATCGAGGAGGTCGCCCGCGCCTGCGCGTCGACCTCGCTGATCCCCGCGGTGAACAAGCTCGGCTCGCTGCCGTTGCTGCTGTCGGCGTCGGAGGAGGTCAAGCAGCAGTACCTGCCTCCGGTGGCGGCCGGTGACGCGATGTTCTCGTACTGCCTGTCGGAGCCCGAGGCGGGTTCGGACGCGGTGTCGATGAAGACGCGCGCCGTCGCCGATGGCGATGGGTATGTGCTGAACGGCGTGAAGCGCTGGATCACCAACGCGGGCGTCAGCGACTACTACACGGTCTTCGCTGTGACGGATCCCGCACAGCGGTCGAAGGGCATCAGCGCCTTCGTGGTCGAGAAGGCCGACGACGGCGTCTCCTTCGGCGCCCCGGAGAAGAAGCTCGGCATCAAGGGCTCACCGACGCGCGAGGTGTACTTCGACAACGTGCGGATCCCCGCGTCGCGGATGATCGGCGACCCCGGTACCGGCTTCAGCACCGCGATGGCCACCCTCGACCACACCCGCGTGACGATCGCCGCCCAGGCGCTCGGTATCGCCCAGGGAGCGCTCGACTACGCGCTCGGCTACGTCAAGGAGCGCAAGCAGTTCGGCAAGGCGCTCGCCGAGTTCCAGGGCCTGCAGTTCATGCTCGCGGACATGGGCATGAAGATCGAAGCCGCCCGCCAGCTCACGTACGCCGCGGCCGCCCGCTCCGAGCGCAACGACTCCGACCTCACCTACTTCGGCGCCGCCGCCAAGTGCTTCGCCTCCGACGTGGCCATGGCCGTCACCACCGACGCCGTCCAACTCCTCGGCGGCTACGGCTACACCCACGACTACCCGGTCGAACGCATGATGCGAGACGCCAAAATCACCCAGATCTACGAAGGCACCAACCAGGTCCAGCGCATCGTGATGGCCCGCCAGCTCCTCAAGGGCATCAGCTGACCGTCACCTTGCTCGCGTGGCGAGGGCCAGGCGCGTCTCTTCGGCGATCAGATCGTCGTTGATCGCAGCACCGCTGTCTGGCCTTTGGCGTCGACCACGAGCGCATCGCCGTACACGAGCCCGGCTACCTCCTGAGCGGTCACCGCGAGACCTTGCTCGGTCAGGAAGCTCGCTTTGGCGCGCAGAGTGGGCTGGACCGCGAGGACGTCGCGTGGAACGACCTCGCCGCTCGCCAGCCTGACACCGGTCAGACGGCCGTCCGCTACCTCGACCTGCTCGACCATGCCTCGTACGACGGGGATCTGGCGCGCCGTGAGCTCTTCCCACTGCTCGTCGGTCGGTACTGGTGCGGTGTGCAGGAACAGCGTGACATCGTCGCTCAACTGCCGAAACAGCTGTGCCTGGTGGATACCCAGCGGACTGGTCGCCAGCACGCCGATGGCCTGGTCTCGGACCTCCCAGCCATGGCAGTACGGGCAGTGCAGCACATCCTTGCCCCACTGGGCGGTCAGACCGGTCACCTCAGGTAGTACGTCGGTCAGTCCGGTGGTGACCAGGATCCGTCGACCCCGGTACGTCGTACCGTCCGCCAGCTCGACTGTGAACAGGTCACCCCGGCGAACCGCGGTGACCGTGCCGGTCGCGAACTGACCGCCATACCCGCTGTCAGTCGTCCGGTAGGCCGAGGGTGGTGCGGAGTGTGTTGGCCCACCAGGTTCGCTGGGGACCCGGCCGGTTGGCGGCGGATTCGCTGATTCCCGCGCTGCGGCGGAAGGCGGGGCCGTAGGTGGCGTCTAGCGCGAGCGCCTGATGGAGTGCGGCCACGGCCAGCCGGGTGTCGGCCAGTGGTCCCGGCCGCCCGGCTCGGGTCCGGGTGGCGTGCAGGATCTGGACGACCGGCTCCAGGAATCCCACTCCTGGGTCTTCCCAGCCTGCCGCATGGAGCGCGACGGCGAGTTCGGCGTACCCCTGATCGTAGACGCGGGCGATGGTCCGGATCAGGCCGTTGACATCGGCCTGGCTGTCGGCCCATTCGGCGACCGCCTGTTCGATCGCGGCGCGCATCCGGCGGCCGCCGTGCCGCAGGAGTGCGACGAGGAGATCCTGGCGGCTGCCGAAATGGTGCGCGACGCCCGCGTCGGTGATGCCGATCCGCTTGGCGACGGCGCGGACGGTGACGGCGTCGAGTCCGCCCTCGACGAGAAGTTCCTCGGCTGCTTGCAGGATCGCCCGGCGAGACTCCTCAGGTGTTCTGCGGATACGAGTGGACGCCATAGCTCCGGGATTCTAGTTGCCGCAGCCGCGTACATGGCGCATCTCCATCCTCCGGCGATCTACTTTGCCTGCTCAAGGTAAGGTCTGCTACCTTCACGCCTCAAGGTAAGCCGAGGAAACGAGGACTCCGTTGTCTGACCGGATCAGTGCGGCGGTCGCCCACGCGCGGCTGGGCGAGCACCGGGCCACCCACCTGCCGAGGGAGCATTCGTCGGGGTGGGTGATCCTCAGCGTGACGGCCGTCCTCTGCGGAGTCTTCGGCTTCGGGTCGCTGCTGGCCGACGGACCCGCGTTCTTGTCGGTCGTCTTCACGCCGCTGGCCATCGGAGCCGGCTGGTGGGCCGTGCGGGCGGCGTACAAAGCCGCTCACAAGGGCAGGGTGCGGCTCGACCTGTTCGAGCACGGCATGACCTTCGTCGATCATCGCGGACAGGTGTCGGCCTTCCGCTGGGACTCGATGCAGGTGCGACAGAGCATCCTCAAGCAGACGGCGGACTTCGGCGCGGTCAGTCAGACCAGCTTCTCGTACCGGGTGGTCGGACCTGACGGAGCCGCGGCCACGATCGAGGGATCGCATGAGGGGAATACCGCCGTGGACGCCTGGGGGCCTGCCATCCAGGAGGCCGTGACCGTCGCGCAGCTGCCCGGAGCGGTTGTCCGGTTCCGGCAAGGGGACACGCTGGTGTTCGGCGATCTCACCATCAGCTGGGACCTGGTCGGCGCCAAGGGCAAGTTGACCCCCTGGGCGCAGGTCGAGACCGCGTACGTGGCCAACGGCCAGCTCTACCTCAGGACGAAGGGGAGCAAGCGCGGGAAAGTGCTCAGCCAGATCAGCCAGATCCCCAACTACTACGTGTTCTACTCCCTACTGGAGCTGCGTCTGAGCTCGCGGAAATAGCGGCAATCCGCGCGGACTGTGTTCTGCTTGGAGCATGGTGGTGGCAAACGGCCGATTGATGAGCTTGTGAGCGTGCAGGCGTCGGCGCATCCGGGGGAGACGCGGTTGCCGGCTGCTGTGGCGGTGGTGGGGGCGATCTTGTTGTACGCCGTACTGCCGAGCGCCATGCAGCTGGGGCCGCGGTTCGTTGTGCCGGGGTTGGAGCTGGCGCTGTTCGTGCCGTTGGTGCTGGCCAATCCGCGGCGGATGAGTCGGCAGAATCGCTTCCTGCGCAGGCTTTCGATCGCGTTGGTGTTGTTGATCGCGGTGACGAATCTCGCGGCGCTGGTGCAGCTCATTCATTCGCTGGTGACCGGTGAGGCGACTGCGGGAGGGCAGTTGCTGGCGGCGGGCGGGCAGGTGTGGCTGACCAATGTGCTCGTCTTCGCGCTGGCGTTCTGGGAGTTGGATCGTGGCGGTCCGGTGTCGCGGTTCCGGGTCAAGCGGCCGAACCTGCCGGACGCCGACTTCAGGTTCCCGCAGGACGAGGATCACGACGCCATCGCCGAGGTCGCCCGCCGGTCCTCGGAGAAGGCCGGCTGGGTGCCGGGGTTCGTCGACTACCTCTACGTCTCGATCACCAACTCGTCGGCCTTCAGCCCGACCGACACGATGCCGCTCACCCCGCGCGCGAAGCTCTTGATGGCGGCGGAATCCGTGTCGGCGTTGATGATCTCGGTCCTGGTCGTCGCCTTCGGAGTCGGCCTGCTCAAGTAGCTCAGCTGACCGGTCGCCACCCGTACGGCGGATCCTCGCCGACCCGGCCGTCGATCGCTTCGCGCAGCAGGTCCGTATGACCGGTATGCCGCCCGTACTCCTCGATCCGGTCGCAGATCAGCCGTCGGAGACTGGCGTGCCGCCCGTCGGGCCAGGTGATGGCGGCGGGCTGGTCGAGTCCTCCGTCGGCCAAGGCGGCCGTGACCGTCACCCGGGCGCGCGCGACCGCGTCGTCCCAGAGGCGGTACAGGGTCTGTGGGGAGTCGGCAGCGGCCGAGGCGAACTCCCAGTCCTTGTTGCCGTTCCAGCCGCTGGTGTCCCAGGGCGGGCCGATCGGCTCACCCCGGAACTTCACGGTGAACATGTTGTCCTCCTGGACGGCGAGATGCTTGAGCAGCCCGCCGATCGTCAACGAGGACGCACCGACGGTCTGCTGCAGGGCGGCCGCATCGAGCCCGTCCGCCTTCCAGCGAAACGTCGTCCGCAAGCGTTCCAGGGCACCGATCAGCTGTTCCGCCTCAGTGCCCGCGAGGGGTGGTTCCCAGGAGTCCATACGGCCACGGTAGGTCTGATCCCGGACGATCTACTTCCGGATGATCAGGGCGTCGTGACCGGGTGGTACTCGCAGGCGTTCGCGAGGTCGGCAGGGGCCGCGCTGGTCGGCGTCGAGGGCTTGCTCGTCGTCGGCTTGCTGGTCGGCTTCCCCGGGGTGGGCTTCCCGGTTGGCTTCGGCGTACCGGACGTGGCCGGCGTGGTCGGAGTCGAGACCGGCTTGGCCGCCAGCGCCGCCGCAACGGTCGCGCGCAGGCCGTCGTAGTCCGGGTGCAGGTACGCGAACTTCAGCGCATGCCCGTCCAGCGGCACCTCGGACACCTTCGCCGACTTGATCTTCAGCGCGAGCTCGAGGAAGGCCGGCAGCAGCTCCTGCGGTATGTCGGTCCGCAGCATGTTCTTACCGACCTTGGCCAGGCTGGTGTAGCTCTTCAGCAGGTTCGGCGGCGTCGCGGCCTGCGCGATGGCGTGGATGGCACACCGCTGGCGGGCGCTGCGGGCGTCGTCCGGGTTCTTGATGCCGTACCGGCCGCGGGCGTACCAGAGTGCTTCGAGACCCCAGAGGTGCTTGTTCTGCGCGGGTTTGAGGTAGTAGTTCGGCGGCCGCTTGTCGTCGTCGCTGCCGCCGACCGGGATCGGGTAGTTGATGTTGACGGTGATCCCGCCGAGCGCGTTGACGAGCTGGGTGAAGCCGGCCAGGTTGATCTGGACGTAGTAGTCGAGCTTCAGCCCGATCGCCTCACCGACCGACAGCTTGAGGATGTCGGCGCCGACGTTGTCGGACGGCCCGACGATGTCGTCGCCCTGCTGCTCGGGCACGTTCTTGTAGATCGCGTCGAGCATCCACTCCAGCCGCTCCTGCAGGCTGATGCCCTCCTTGCCGAACCCGTCCGGGTAGGCGTCGTGCAGCTTGGTGCCCTCGGGGAACGGCATGAAGGTCAGCTTGCGCGGCAGCGAGATCAGCGAGACGTTGCCGGTCACCGTGTCGATGCTCGCCACGATCACGGTGTCGGTCCGGACGCCGTCGCGGTCGGCACCGTCGTCGGCGCCGAGCATCAGCACGTTGAGCCGCGGCTTGCCGGCCCACGGATCCTTCTTGTTCTTGATCGTCGGCCGGGTCGCGCTCTTGCTGTTGCCTCCGGCAAAGACCGTCTGCACGAGATCCTGCTGGGTCCGCGCGGTCTGTACGCCGAGAGCCGTCGGTACTGCGACCGCGAAGCTGAGCAGGCCGACCAGGAGCGCGCCGCCGACCCGTGAACCAGGCGTCGCGACGCCCGACCGCAGTGCCCGGTGCGACGTGATGATGACGAGGATCCACAGCGCCCCGAGCAGGACGAGTCCGAACGTGACGTACCGGAGCTGATCCGGTGCCACGGCCAACTCGAGCATCCGCTTGCGCTGGGTGAGGCCGAGGTAGCCCGCCACCGCCAGCAGGCTGACGCTGATCGTCAGCACCGCCGCGCCGAGCTTCTTCCGGCCGGCGAACAGGTAGGCGGTGCCCGGGATCACGGATCCGAGCAGCGTCAGCCCGAGGACGGCACGGGTCCGGCGTGGCCGGCCGGCTCGTCGCCTCGGGGCCGCGCGCCTGGCTCGGCGATGCGTCGTCGGTTCCGGCTCCTGCTGATCACTCGACATCGGTGTGTCTACAACTCCGTCCAAGGGAGAGTTGGGCGCACACAATATGACGTACTCCGGGGGCAGTTGGTTGTCGGTTTACCAACCCCTGACATTGGCTGACCGATCGTGCACGCCGGATCACTTCAGGTGAAGGTCTTGGTGATCTCGGTGAGCAGCTCCTGGGTCCTGCGGGGCGTGCTGGCCGCGATCGACAGCGAGTCCATGGTGATCACGTACTCGTCCAGGTCCTCGCGCTTGTCCAGATAGACGGCGCTGGTCAGGTGCTCGATGTAGACGACGTCGGGCAGGTCGGCGTCGGCGAACCGGAGCAGCGTGAACGCGCCGCCGGTGGACGCGTACCCGCCGGAGGCGAACGGCAGGATCTGGAGCGTCACGTTCGGCAGGCGGGACATCTCGGCGAGGTGCTCCAGTTGCGCGCGCAGGACCGCCCGGCCGCCGATCGGGCGGCGCAGCACGGCCTCGTCGACGATCGCCCAGAGCCTGGTCGGCGACGAGCCTTCGAGGATTTGCTGGCGGGTCTTGCGCAGGGCGACCAGCCGCTCGATCTCTGCCGTCGGCAACGGCCGCTCGCCGCGGCCGAGCCGGGTCACCGCGCGGGCGTAGTCCGGGGTCTGCAGCAGGCCGGGCACGAACTGGATCTCGTAGGTACGGATCAGCTCGGCGGCCATCTCCAGCCCGAGGTAGGAGTGGAACCAGTTCGGCGTGATGTCGTCGTAGCGTTGCCACCAGCCCGGGTTGTTCGCCTGCTTGGCCAGGTTGATCAGCCGGGCGCGCTCGTCGGCGTCGGCGAGTTTGTACAGACTGAGCAGGTCCTCGACGTCACGGACCTTGAACCCGACCCGGCCGAGCTCGAGCCGGCTGATCTTGGATTCGGAGCCGCGGATCGCGTAGCCGGCGTCGGCGCGGCTGATCCCGGCCTGCTCGCGCATCCGGCGGAGGTGGGCGCCGAGCATGATCCGCAGCGCGGTCGGCCCGCCCGGCGTGCCCTGCTCCGTCACCGCCCGTCCTCCCTGTACTCGTCCACCCGACGCAAGCTTGGATCATTTCACGATTCGGGCCAGGCCGGGGCAGGCCGACGCGCCCCCACCAACTGGAATCGTTCCCCTACTGTTAGTAGGGTCACTCCCAACAGCGTGTTCTGCCGACGATCTGCGAGGTCGCTCATGTCCGATGCCCCGAAGTCCCCGAGCCAGGTCCCGGTCGGGGTGGACACGACGCGAGCGAGCATCGCACGTGTCTACGACGCGTTCCTGGGGGGCAAGGACAACTTCGAGATCGACCGCGAGGTGCTGCGGCAGGTGGCGACGGTGGCCCCGCAGGTGACCGACCTGGCCTGGTCCAACCGCAACTTCCTGGTCCGCGCCTGCCGGTTCCTGGCCGGTCAGGCGGGCATCACGCAGTACCTGGACTGCGGCTCCGGCCTGCCGACCGCGGAGAACACGCATCAGATCGTCCAGCGGCTGCAGCCGACGGCGAAGGTGCTCTACATCGACAACGACCCGGTGGTGCTCGCGCACGGCCGCGCGCTGCTGGAGGAGAACGACCAGACGCTGTTCATCAGCGCCGACATCTTCAAGCCCGACGAGGTGCTGAACGCGCCCGGGGTCAAGGAGTTCCTCGACTTCAGCAAGCCGATCGCGCTGATCCAGAACGGCACGCTGCACCACTACCTCGGCGACGACGCGCCCGACCTGATCAGGCAGTACGCCGAGGCGCTCGCGCCGGGTTCGTACGTGGTGATCTCGCACTTCCTCGACCCGGAGACGCCGGCCCACGCCAAGACCGCGCGGGCGCTGGAGGAGCGGTTCACCCACAGCCCGATGGGCAGCGGGCTGTTCCGCACCCACAAGAAGATCGCCGAGATGTTCGGCGACCTGGAGATGGTCGAGCCGGGCCTGGTGCTGTGCGACGAGTGGTGGCCGGACGGCCCGCGGGTGAAGCCGCTCAGCCAGATCGAGGAGTGCATCGCCGGCGGGATCGCCCGCAAGAACTAGGACGTCTCCGACACCAGTACTGCGGTGGTGTTCGGCTCGAGTGCCTTGAAGAGGTGGGCTACGTCGCCGGGATAGGCGATGTAGTCGCCGGGGTGCAGCTCGACCGGGTCCTCGAGTGGGCCGATCAGGGCACGACCAGTGCTGAGTACTACGTGTTCGACCGTGCCCGGCATGTGCGGCTGCGACTCACGGCCCGGGCCGGGGGCGACGACGATGCGGTAGAGGTCGCGCCGGGCGTGTGGCGGGCTGGCCGCGACCAGGGTGGCGCTGTAGTCCGAGCGCTCGGAGTAGATCGCCGGGCCTTCGTTCGCCCGGATCACCTGGACCTTCGGGCGTGGGGGTTCGAGTAGGTCGGCGAACTGGATCTCCAGGGCGACGCAGAGCGCCCAGAGCGTCTCGACGCTCGGGTTGCCGGTGCCCGACTCCAGCTGGGACAGGGTTGACTTCGCCACGCCCGCGCGCTTGGCGACCTCGGTGAGGGACAGGCCGCTCCTGCCCCGGGTTGCCCGCAACGAGGCCG
Organism: Kribbella ginsengisoli; assembly: GCF_039537185.1. Taxonomy (NCBI): domain Bacteria; kingdom Bacillati; phylum Actinomycetota; class Actinomycetes; order Propionibacteriales; family Kribbellaceae; genus Kribbella; species Kribbella ginsengisoli. Next base: position 76,961 of record NZ_BAABAA010000015.1, read on the forward strand.
CGATCACGTCGAGTGGTGCCTTGCTGTCCATCGGTGTTCGCTCCATCGGTCCAGGTGTTCGGGTTGACGAACGCTTGTGATCTGTTCATCATAAACTTCATGCGTTCGATATGGCGAACAGTAGATCGCGGGTTACTGCGAGACATCGGGCTGGTCTGTCTGGCCGACGGCGTGGTCGGGCTCTCGTACGGCGCGATCAGCGTCGGCGGGGGACTGCGGTTGTGGGTGCCGGTGGCCTTGTCGCTGCTCGTCTTTGCGGGGGCCTCGCAGTTTCTGTTCGTCGGGATCGTGGCGGCTGGGGGCAGTCCGATCGCTGCGACGATCGCCGGGTTGCTGGTGAATACGCGGCATGTCGCCTTCGGGCTGGCGCTGAGCGATGTGATCGGCAGCGGGTGGCGACGGCTGCCGGGTTCGCATCTGATGACGGACGAGAACGTCGCCTTCGCGCTCGGGCAGGACGAGTTGCGGCAGAAGCGGGCGGCGTACTGGGCGTGTGGGATCGGGATCTTCGTCTGCTGGAACATCGGGGTGCTGATCGGTGCGGCGGCTGGGTCTGTGATCACGGATACCGATGTTTTCGGGCTGGATGCTGCGTTTCCTGCTGTGTTGCTGGCGTTGGTGTTGCCGGCGCTGCGCGATCGGTCGACGCGGAAGGCTGCGGCGGTCGGGGTGGTGGTCGCGTTGGTGGCGACGCCGTTCCTGCCGGCTGGGTTGCCGGTGCTGTTCGCGCTGGTGGGGTTGCTGTTCTATCGCGCTGAGAAGCAGGCATTGGAGTCGGTCGGATGATGTTGCTGGCGGGGATCCTCGTACTTGCCGTTGGCACCTTTTCGCTGCGGCTCGCGGGACCGTTGCTGCGGACCCGCTTCGAGTTGCCCGAGCGGGCTCAGCAGGTGATGGCGGCTGCCGCGATCGTGTTGCTGGCCGCGTTGGTGGCGACGGCTGCGTTGACGGACGGGCATGGCGACGCCGGGATCGCGCGGCCGGCGGGGGTGCTGGTGGGCGGAGTACTGGCTTGGCGGAAGGCGCCGTTCGTGCTCGTCGTCGTCGCTGCGGCCGCGACGGCGGCGGGGTTGCGGCTGCTCGGCGTACCGTAAACGGGCTCTGCGGTTGCTCGGCGTACCGTCGAACGGGCTTTTGCGGTTAGCGTTCGGCCATGAAACGTCTTGGGATCGCCTGTTTCGTCGTCGGCGCGGCGCTGGTCGTGTTCTTCGGCGCGCTGATCCTGCGGAACCTGCCGAGCACGCCGAAGCCGATCGAGGGCGGGCTGGTGCACCTGTCCAAGCCGGGGCTGACGCTCTGGGCGTCGGAGGACCACGTGCAGGCGGAGTGCGAGGTCAAGGGGCCGGACGGGGCCGACGTGCCGCTGGTGTCCGACGAGTCCACGTCGCTGCAGATCAACGATGGTGAGTGGTACTCGATCGCCCGCTCGGCTGAGTCGGTACCGGCCGGCGACTACGCGATCAACTGCATCCCGGTCGGCCTCGCCGCTGAGACCGACGTGACCTTCTCCGCGGCACCGCGGATGTCGATCCTCACCTTTGTGCTGGCGATCCTGGGTGCCGTCTTCTCCCTGATCGGCGCCATCGCCCTCGGCTCGATCTTCCTCGCAGCCGGCGCCCGCCGCCGCAAACGCGACACCCTCCGCAACAACCCACCACCCGGCTATCCGCAGCAACCCGGCTATCCGCAGGCGCCGGGCTACCCGCAGTCCGGTCCACCCGGCTACCAGCAGCCCGGTTCGCAGCCGCGTGGCTATCCGCAGTACGGCGGCAGCAACTTCCCCGGCTATCCGCCGCCCAGTAGCTACAACCCCGGTCCCAACCCGGACCGCCCGCAAGACCGGCCTCAGGACAGACCTCAGGACGGCCCTTACGGGGGCTAGCGTTCGGCTATGAAGCGGCTTGCGATCGCCAGCGTCGCGGTGGGGGTTCTGCTGGCTGGGTTCTTTGCTGTGCTGGTGGTCAAGAACGTGCCGAGCACACCGACGCCACTCGAGACCGAGGTCGTCCAGCTGTCGAGCGACGGGCTGATGCTGTGGGCGTCGGTGGACGAGGCCGCGCCGACCTGTGAGGTGAAGACAGCGGATGGCGTCGATGTGCCGCTGACCACCTCGGGCGACGGTGAGGTGGCGAAGGCTGACATGCGGTACTGGTACCTGTTCGCGCGGTCGACGAAGCCGGTACCGGCCGGCGAGTTCCGGATCAGCTGCCGTTCCACTGCGGCCGGTGTCGATTACGCCGTCAGCCCACGAAGCTCCTTCGTGACCTTCATCGGCGGACTTCTCGGCGTCGTCTTCTCGTTGCTCGCCTTCTTCGCCCTCGGAACGTGGCTGCTGACCGTCGGCATCCGCCGCAGACGAGCGGCGAACACTCCGCCACCGGGCACCACACCACCGGGCACCACACCGTCGGGCAACCCGCCGCCGGGCGATCTGACTCCCGGTGGGCGGGGCCTCGGCGAGCTTCGTCCGGACTATCCGCCGATCACCTATCACCCGGCCGAGAGGCCGGGTCGGCCGGATGGCAGCTAGCGTTCGGGGCGTGACCGTCTATCCCGGGCAGCCGGCGGGGCCGCAGCGCAAGACGTTGCTTTGGCTCGCAATCGCTTGTTTTGTTGCGGGTCTGGCGTTGACCGGGCTGTTCGTCAACCGCGTGGTGCATACGCTGCCGCAGGAACCGCAGTGGGCGGACAGCGGGACGGTCCACCTCGACCAGGCCGGTCTGACGGTCTACTCGTCGATCCCGGTACTCCGTGCGCCCTGCGACGTCCGCGACGACAACGGCGCAGTACTGGAGCTCGTACCGCCGGCGCAGGCCGAGACGCTCACTGTGGACAACGACATCTGGTACGTCGTCGCCCGCTCGCGCGACCGAGTCCCACCGGGCGACTACATCGCAACCTGCACGGACAAGGAGACCAGCGCCGTCTACGCCTTGGGTCCGCGCAGTACGCCGACCGGCTTTGCGTACGCGGTACTGGCCGCCATTGCGTCGTTCTTGGTCGGCACTGTCCTGGCCATCGTCTTCCTGGTCCTCTTCTTCCTCCGTCGCCGGACTCCAGCGCCTACCGCACCGCCCCCGGGTCCGCAGCCGCCGGCCACGTTCCCTGGCTACTCGCCCGAGGGCGGCTGAGCTCACTGCGGCAGTGTCCAGCGCTGGTTCGCTGCACCGGTGCAGGTTGTCGCCTGTACTGCGTTGCCACTACTAGCCGGTGCTGTCAGGCAGAGGCCGGATGACCCGTTGCGGAGCGTCCCGTCGGCCTGTGCGGACCAGGACTGGTTTGCTCCGCCATGGCAGCCGTAGAGGATCACTGCGCCAGGCTGGGTAGCACTGGCGTCCAGGCAGCTGAACAGTGCGCGGATGGAGCCGTCCTCCGAGTGCACCCAGTTCTGGTTGTTCCCGCCGGTGCAGGTGTACAGCAGGATCGCCGTACCGTTGGCACTACCGCCTCCGGAGACGTCCAGGCAACCACCGCTGCCCCGAACATCACCTGACGACGAGTTGCCGATCCCGTTCTCCTGTACTGCGGTACTGCCGCTCACCGTCACCTGGCTGTCAGCGGCGCATCCACTGCTCTCCGAGTTGCCGGTGAAGTGCGCTGTCGCGGTAGGGGACGTCGGTAGCGCCATGGAGAGCTTGGAGTAGGGCTCGTCGGCACAGGTCGCGCTGTTGTTGTTCCAGTCGAAGTACTCGGTCCAGCTGACCATGCCCGACGTACTGATCGTGTTGCCCGCACCTGTCTGCAGACTGCCCAGCTTGAACGAGGTGCCGGCAGTCAGGTCCCGCACGGTCACGCCGTACCAGCCACTGCCTTCACTGGCGACGGTGAAGGCATACGTGTGCCCAGGAGTCGGTGCCTGGTCGAGACGGCAACTACCGCCCGACCCGTCCTCGGAGAACTTGATGCAGTACGTGCCGGTCGACCCGGCCTTCCAGTCGGTCGAGTTCCACAGCGAGTACAGGAACATCCCACCGCCGTCGCGATGTGTCTGCATGCCGGTGTAGCCGCCGACGTCGCCGCCGGTGAACTGGAACTGGTTCGACCAGTACACGTTGGCGCGACCGGGCGCCTGCTGAATCGTCATCCGGAACTCGGCCTGCGTCAGCGACGCGGCATCGAAGGTGTAGTTCACATACGTGCCCGGCGTGACCCCGACCGCCGCGGCCGGGCCGGCCGGCAGCAGAGCTGCCAACAGACCCAGCACAGCGACGATGGGCAGGGCGAAGCGACGAATTCTCATCTCGCAACCTCCAGACGAAGTGGGGCGAACTTCGGGGAGCGCTCGAGAAGATCATGCGCAAAACTGCCCACGCTGTCTAGACGTGAGCAGTTCTCCGCACGTTAATCGTTAAGCTAAGCGAGTATGGACGCCAGATAGAGCTCAAGGCGGTCCTGGAGAAACTCGGGTGTCAGGTCGATCCGCCCGAGATCGCGCCACGGTTCGGCGACCTTCTCCGCATCCGGCGCGAACGCGAGGGCATCCAGCAACAGCCAGTAGCGGTGGTCGTCGGCCCTCGCCAGGTCGCGCCCACCCGCGGCGGCGTACAGGCTGCTGAACTCGCGGCCGGCCTCGACTCCGTGGAGCAACGCGAGCGCGGTCGAGCAGTGGGCGACGTCGAGATCGGCCGGCCCCCACGAGGTCTCCACCCAATCGACTACACCGCTGATCCGGCCGTCGTCGAACAACACGTTCCCGGGGTGGAAATCCCTGTGCAGGAAGGCGCCTTCGTACTCCGGCGGCTCCCGCCGCAAGTAGTCGACAGCATCCGCCCAGACGCCCGGCCGTCCGGTTGCTGATGGCACCCGAACACGATCGGGCGCCGTCCACGGCTGGTACTCGCGTGGCCGCTCTGCGGGTTTGACCCGATGGATCGCGGCGAGTTGCCGCGCCAATTCATGGGTTCGGTCGGCGGCTCCTGCCTCCTCCACGTGCACTACGCCTGGTAGCAGCGTCATCAGCAGTGACGGCTGATCGCAGTACAAGGCGTCCGCGTCGACTCCGACGCAGGCAGCCGCGGGTACGTCAGTGTCGGCCAGTTGGTCGAGGACCTTGGCCTCGCGGGTCAGCAGCCCGTGCGCGTGCTTGACGAAGAACTCGTCGACGAAGGTGCGTAGTACGAAGGTCTGGGACCCGTGCGGCAGGTCGACCTCGACCCGCCGCATCTCGGACGTCCAGCCCCCGCGCAGACGTTCTGCGCGGGTGACCGTACCTCCGGTGAGTCCTTCGACCCAACGGAGTGGGTCAGGCATTGACGACGGATGATCCCTTGGGCCGGAGGAGGAACGCGCCGGCGTAGAGCAGGGCGGCGATGATCAGCAGGCCGTCGAAGCCGATGATCAGGGCCGCGTACTCGAGGCAGCCGCCGAGCATGGCGCCGAGCAGGTTGGCGCCGAAGCTCGCGGTGCCGTCCTCGGTGTCGGTGAAGCGCTTGGCGAAGATGACGTTCGCGGCGAAGATCGGGGTGAACGCGATCACCACGGCGACCAGCGCACGCAGTCCGACGGGCATCGAGAGCAGCCAGCTGTCCGGGAAGATCCAGCTCAGGAGTAGGCCTGCGCCCAGTACGGCGTACATGATCTTCACCGGTGGTGTCTTGAACCGCCGGGTCACTTCGACAGCGGCCAGGACGGCGATCAGTACGCCGGCGAAGACGATCGCGTTGACCACCCACGTAGTACCGAACAGCAGCGCGAACCCGGTGATGCTCTTCGTCTCCAGCAACATGAAGCCGGCGCCGAGCAGGAACAGGTCCGTGTACGGCCGCATCCGCCGGTACGACGAACCGCCGCCGGCGATCCCGACGCCGATCAGCCCGGCGACCAGTACCAGGCCCAGCGTCACCAGGTACAGCGACGGAATCCGGTCGGTGAACAGGTACAGGAACGGCCGGTTGTCGGTGGCCGGCGGCGGCGTGATCGCGCTCGGCCCGGCCCACGGCTTGTCGCCGCAGGTCTGGTCGGCCTCGGTCAGACCGACCGTCACGACGGCCTGCTGCAGATCGTCGCCGACCTTGTCCACGCACGGCTTGTGGCCGAACGCCTTCTCGGCCGTGAGCGCGAGCCGGTCGATCAGCCAGGTCTCGCGGTAGTAGTTGTACATCGCGAACGCGCCGCCCGGAGCCAGATGCTTCTTCGCGCTCTCGAAGGCCTGCTGCGTGAACAGGTAGCTCTCCAGCCGCAGCGAGCTCGCGCCGTTCACCAGCGTCAGCGAGTCCGGCAGGGCCAGCAGGATCAGGTCGTACTTCTTGTCGGTCCCGGACAGGTACGCGCGGCCGTCGTTGATGTACGACGTGACGCGCGGGTCCTGGTACGGGTGATCTGGGTGCCGCGCCTTGCCGATGTCGCGGATCCGCGGGTCGATCTCGACCGCGTCGACGTGCTCCGCGCCCTTCTTCAGCGCGATCGCGACGTCGGAACCCGAGCCGGCGCCGATGATCAGCACGTTCTTGGGCGCCTTGCCGACGGCCGCACGCTCGTACGGGAGCCCGTACTGCGGCTCCCACTGCAGCCGCGCGTCGGCGGGGATCGCCTGCTGGTGCGGTACGCCGTTGACCGTGATCGTCAGCAGCGGTACGCCCTGCCAGTCGAATCCGGACGTCTGCACCTTGTAGTACGGCGACCAGCTGTTCTCCGGCCGCGTCGACTCGTGGAACAACACACCGACCATCACCAGCAGCGGCGCGGCGACCAGTACGGCGCTCAGCGCGGTCGCGGTCACCTTCTGCTGCGGAACCATCAGCGCCAGGAACACGACGGTGACGATCAGCCCCCACCAGATCGGCGGCGCCCCCAGGAACGACAGCCCCGTGAACGCGACGATCCCGATCAGGCTCCCGATCAGATCGAACCGGTACGCCGTCAGCCGCGGCAGGTCGGCGAAGCACCGACCCACCAACTCGGCCGGCCCGGCCAGCACGACCGCGGCCGCGACGAAGATGATCGGCAGGATCACGTACGTCGGCGGCCCACTCGTGCTCAGGCTGGTGAAGTAGATGACGCTCGACGAACTACCCCGGTTGACCGTCACCGGCTTCCACGCGATCACCGCGACCAGCAGCCCGAGCATGATCGGCGAGTAGTACGGCAGCCGCTTGGCCTTGCCGGACCGCAGGATGCCGACCCCGATCCCGAGGAACGACCCCAGCAACACGAAGTTCGAGAAGTAACTGAGGTGCACCACGTTGGACCCGGTCCAGCGAATCAACGCAAGCTCGAGGAACAGCATCAGCGCGCTGGACAGCACAAGCCGAGGCTTCACCGAGAGCGGACTGTGCCACCGGGGCGTACTGACCTGACCGGGTGTAGACGAGTCGACTGCCATGGGCGGCGACCATACCGGATCCAGAGTGGTCTACATCACCCTGATCCCACTTTCCAGCCGCCAACCGCACAAACCACCCACCCGTACCCGCATCGCGCACGAGCGTCTTGAGCCCGCCCGAACCCTTGGGCTGGAGCGGGGTGGGTATCCGACTCGTTATGGCATGGGTATTGGCCCCATGCCGGTCTGTCAGCGTCCGAGACGCACGATCTCGATGGCTAGGTCCACCAGCGTGCGGGCTCGGCGGATCAGGGGCTCGGCCTTGATCGCGGTCACCAGGTCTGTCCCGTACTCGACGTCACCTTTGGCCGCGACCAATTCGCGCAGCGCCTTCTCGCCCGCGGCGGCCTCGGCCCGCTTGGCCAGCGACTGCCGGAGTTCCCTGGCAGCGGCGGCGTGGTCCTTTCCCTTGCTTGTTGAACCGGTGAGCGCGGTGACGATCGCATCCTTCGCGCTGATTCCGGCGTGGATCGCGTCGCCGGCGGCCGGGGTGTATCGCTCGGCGGCGAGATTGGCTTCGGCTGAGGCGAGATACTCCTCCGCTTTCTTGAGGAAGCTCTTGGCGTGGTTGCGCTGCTCGGCCGTCGCCATCACGCAGCTCCATGCTGGACTCGCGGCTTGGTGCCGATCAGCGCGACGCCGTCACGGAGTATGTCGCTGACGACCGGCTCTCCCGAAGCGGCCAGTCGATGGAAATCGGCCTCGGTCAGGACGAGGACGTCGCAACCGTTGCCGAGACGCGTACGGACGATGTCCTCAAGCTCTGCACGGTGGTCCCAGGCGGATGATGCGATGACGGCCAGGTCGATATCACTGTCCGGTGTTGCCTCGCCGCGGGCGAGCGATCCGAAGATGAGCACCGCCTGCACATCTGCGTCGATCACCGCGCTGACCGCTTCCCGGAGAGCCGCCAGTGGGTCCAGCAGAGTCCGCAGCGGAGCCACAGAGGCATGCTCCTCGTTGATGGTGTGCACGTTTGCCCGCCCTATCGTCTGCGTCTCCACCACACCGAGCTTGGTCAGCGACTTCAGGGCTTGTTGTACGGCCCACAGACCGTAGTCGTCGCTGAGTAGCCCGTGGATCTGCCGCCCCGTCAGCGGGGTGTCGGTGCGCAGCAAAACCGCGAGCACCGCGCCACTCGCTCCGGGGATGACGCCACCGAACGGCTCATTGAAGAACATGTGACCAAAGTACCAGTCATATGATTGCTGTGCCAATCATATGACTGCTGTGCCGGTCATGGATCAGGTGAAATCCGTGAGCAGTCTCTCTGATGCCGCGACCCTGCCGCTGCGGTGGGTCGGCATGAACGACCCACCCGACAGCCTCGCATTTCGGTCCGGCCGACCAGGACGTTCCGATCTGCCCCAGGCTCGGCGGTCATCTCATGAACCGGGACCCGACAGACGATCCAGGCCACTGTGTGCCTGATTGCGGCATTGCGTTCCTAGCCTCCAAGCGAGAGGTCAGCTCAATACCGGAGATCCGGCAACGGACGGAGGCCTAGTCGGACGGAATCACGTCGCCTGGGGTGGCTGCGGTGGCGGCTATTCGGGAAAGCGCGAGTCCGCCGATGGAACCTCCAGTTGTCTACCCGCTAGGCGAGTGCGGGTGGGGGTACACGTGCACCGGCGACCACCCGCGCAAGCTAGGTGGTCGCCGGTGGGTCTGTCAGTCGGGTCAGCGGGTGGGGCGAGCCAGCAGGCAGCCGGACTTGTTCAGGTCGAGGGTGCGGGTGGCGGTCAGGCAGGTGTAGAGCCACCAGGTCTGCTGGCCGTAGGCGGCGCCCTGGTCGACGGTGATGTTGCCGTTGGCGTCGACCTCGCAGGGGTTGTTCAGGGTGCAGCGTTCGCCGTCTTCGTTGCCGGTGTTGTTGACGCCGATGACCTCGCCGGTGGAGGTGCTGACGATCGGGGAGCCGGAAGTGCCGCCGATGGTCTCGCAGCCGGGCTGGAGGTACTTGATCGAGCTCTTGAAGACCCAGCCGCCTTCCCGCAGTTCGGGGATGGTGGCTTGCACGGAGCAGGTGTAGATGCGCTTCCAGTACCCGGAGACGACGGCCATGCCGGCGCCGTTCGCGGGAGCGGCCTGGGCCAGGGTCAGCGGGTCGACGTTCAGCCGGGACTTGATCGCGGCGTACGTCTCGGTCAGCCGGTACAGGGTGATGTCGGTCTTGGTCATCGTCGAGTACAGGACCCGGTTGGCGCGGACCGTACCGGCGTTGCTCGAGCTCGGGCGGAGCAGGGTGAACGAGCGGGTGGAGGACCGGTTGACGATCACCTGGCCGGGGCTGGGCATGCCGCCTTCGTAGCAGTGACCGTTGGTGAGGATCAGCGCGGGATCGGTCGACAGCGACCCGGCGTACCGGACGAGTGAACCGGAGCAGTTGCTGAGTGCCGCGATCCCGGTGTAGTCGGTGCCAGGTGCGGCGGCGACGGCCGGTCCGGAGGCCTGTGGTGAGACCTCGACGGCGAGTGCCTGGCTGCTGCCGAGCAGCGCGGCGCTGAGCGCGACGGTGGTCGCGGCAAGGGTACGGAACAGTCTCATGGGCGGTTTCCTGTCCTCACTAGTGTGCTCGCGGTCGGGGGCGGCGCGAGCAGGCCGTAGTCGGCCCAGGACTCTTCGTATCCGATGCACCCCGGTCGGGGCCATCACATATGGATGAAAAGTTCCCGTCAGGCCGTACTTCAGGGGTAAACCTGCGGCCATGTCGGTGTCTGCACCCGGTAAACGGGCTGTTACCCTTCGTCTCCGGATCCGCCCGGCTCGAACCACGGCACCACCCGGTACGTCGTACCGAATGGGAGTGGGGAACAGGAGGCAAGGCGTCGCGCCTGAGAAGGTGGAGTCGTCATGCCACGGGAGAACGGAAGGATCTATGCCGCAGGAGAAGCCAGACCTGCGCAGTCTCAGTGAGCCGGTACGTTTCAAACGGGCGCTCACATTGCTGCTGATGACCTTGCTGCTGCCCGGATCCGCGCAGATCGCGGCCGGCAGCAAGAAGGCGGGCCGGTGGGCTTGGCGGGTGCTGGCCGGGATCGTCGCGCTGGTGATCTTCGTCATCGTGCTGTCGCTGATCTGGCGGGCCGGGGCGATCAACCTGATGGTCTCGCCGAAGACGCTGCGGTTCATCCAGATCCTGCTGATCCTGCTCGCGATCGGCTGGGCGGCGCTGTTCGTCGACGCGTACCGGCTCGGCCGGCCGCTCACGCTGGAGCGCAACCACCGGCTCACCACCAGCATCATCGACGGCGTACTGATCGTCTTGGTGATGAGTGTGCTGATCTGGGGCAGCACGATCGTCTCGACCCAGCGCGACTTCGTGGCGTCGGTGTTCGGCAACGGCAAGAAGTCCGAGGCGGACAAGGGCCGGTACAACGTCCTTCTCCTCGGCGGCGATTCGGGCGCGGACCGGATCGGCACCCGGCCGGACAGCATCACGCTGGCCTCCATCGACGCGAACACGGGTCGTACCGTGCTGATCGGCCTGCCGCGCAACATGGCCCGGGTGCCGTTCCCGGCCGGTACGGCGCTGAACAAGAAGTTCCCGGACGGCTTCCACTGGACCGACTGCGCCGAGAACTGCCTGCTCAACGGCGTCTACACGTACTCCGCCGAGCACCCGGCCCTGTTCCCCGGCGACCCGAATCCGGGCGTCACCGGCACCAAGCAGGCCGTCGAGGCGATCACCGGGCTGAAGGTCAACTACCACGTACTGATCGACCTGGCCGGCTTCCGCGACCTGCTCAACGCGGTCGGCGGGATCACCCTCGACGTCGGCAAGCGGGTGCCGATCGGTGGCATCGGCGGGCCGATCAAGGGGTACATCGAGCCGGGCGCCAACCAGCACCTGGACGGCTATCACGCCCTCTGGTTCGCGCGGTCGAGGGCCGGTGCGACAGACTACGAGCGGATGACCCGGCAGAAGTGCGTGATGACGGCGATGCTGAACCAGCTCTCGCCGACGACCGTGCTGACCAAGTTCCAGGGCATCGCCAAGGCGAGCAAGAAGGTGGTCAACACGGATATCCCCGCTGGTGACCTCGGTACCTTCACGGACCTGGCGCTGGACGCGAAGAAGCTGCCGGTGTCAAGCTTCTCCGCGGTCCCGCCGCTGATCAAGACCGGCAATCCCGACTTCGCGCTGATCAAGACCAAGGTGGCCGAGGCGATCGGAAAGTCCGAAGCGCTGGACAAGTCGTCCGATGACGGAGACGGTAAGAAGACGAACGCACCGAGTAACAGCACCACCAAGAAGGCGACTACGCCGGTCAAGCCCGGCAAGAGCAGCAGTACCCCGTCCAAACCCGGTAACGACGTCGATGACGTCGCTTCGATCTGTAAGGCCTGACCTGAACATGTCCTTGTCTTCCTGGCCCCCCGTCTCCGTCGTGATGCCGGTGCTGAACGAGGAACGCCACCTCGAAGAGGCAGTAGGCCGCGTACTCGACCAGGAGTACCCCGGCGAGCTCGAGGTGGTGCTCGCGATCGGTCCGAGCAAGGACAGAACCCAGGCGATCGCCGCGCGGCTGGCCGAGGCCGACAAGCGGATCACGATCGTCGCGAACCCGACCGGCAAGACGCCGGCCGGACTCAACACGGGGATCGCGCACGCCCGGCACGACATCGTCGTACGGGTCGACGGGCACGGCGTACTGACCCAGGGCTACATCACCCGGGCGGTGGAGGTGCTGCACGAGAGCGGCGCCGACAACGTGGGCGGCGTGATGGCGGCCGAGGGGCGTACACCGATCGAGATGGCTGTCGCGTGCGCTTACCGGTCGCGGCTCGGTCTTGGCGCGTCCACCTTCCACCAGGGCGGCAAGGCAGGCCCTGCGGACACCGTGTACCTGGGTGTCTTCCGGCGTGAAGCGCTGGAGCGGGTGGGCGGCTTCGACGAGTCGATGCACCGGGCGCAGGACTGGGAGCTCAACTACCGCATCCGCAAGACCGGCGGGCTGATCTGGTTCAGCCCGGACCTGTCGGTGACGTACCGCCCGCGCTCGTCCCTCAAGGACGTCGCCAAGCAGTTCTTCCACACCGGCCAGTGGCGCCGCGAGGTCATCCGCCGCCACCCGGAGACCGCCAACAAGCGGTACCTCGCCCCGCCCGTCGCTGTTGTCCTGCTCGCACTGGGCACCATCCTGGGCATCATCGGTCTGGCCACCGGCTCCGCCATCCTCGACCTGGGCTTCCTGGCCCCGCTCGGCTACGCCCTCCTCCTGATCTTCGGCTCAGCCATGGAAGGCCGCTACCTCCCCTGGAAAGCCCTCTTCTGGCTCCCTCTGATCTGCGCCACCATGCACATCTCCTGGGGCCTGGGCTTCCTCATCGGCCTCCAAGAACGCCCCGCCCCGCCTGCCACCGCGCCCGGCGCACCGGCCTCCGCGTAGTACCGGATAGCTCCTCGTAGTGCCGGTAGCTCGTCCGCTGGGCGGGGGAGCTACCGGGCTGCGGTTGCTTCTCGGGTGTAGGCGGCTACTACTTCCTTGACGTTGCCGTCCATGCGGAGGACGCCCTTGTCGAGCCAGAGGGCCCGGTTGCAGGTGTCCAGGACTACGTCGAGGCTGTGGCTGACGAGGAAGACCGTGCCGGCCTCGGAGCGGAGGTCTTTGATCTTCTGTTCGGAGCGGATGCGGAACTCGGCGTCACCGGTCGCGAGAGCCTCGTCGACGAGCAGGATGTCGTGGGTCTTGGCGGAGGCGATCGCGAATTTGAGGCGGGCGGCCATGCCGGAGGAGTACGTCGACATCGGCAGGTCGATGAACTCGCCGATGCCGGAGAACTCGACGATCTCGTCGTACCGGGCGGCGATCTCGGCCGGTGACATGCCCATCGCCAGGCAGCCGAGGACGACGTTGCGGTCGCCGGTCAGGTCGTTCATCATCGCCGCGTTGACGCCGAGCAACGACGGCTGGCCGCCGGTGTAGATCGCGCCCGACGCGGGCGGCAGCAGCCCGGCGATCGCGCGCAGCAGCGTCGACTTGCCGGACCCGTTGCGCCCGATCACGCCGATCGCGTCGCCCTTGTACGCCGTGAACGTGACGTCCTTGACCGCGTGCACCTCACGGATCGTCGGCCGGTCCTGCCGCTTCAGGATCCGCCGGAACGCGGTCGCCGCCGTCCCCTTGCCACCCTGCCCGGCGATCACCTTGTAGATGATGTTGACGTCGTCGGCGATGACGGTCGGAATCTGCTCAGCCACGGCCGTACCGATCCTCGGCCCGCCAGAAGAACACGAACCCGCCGACCAGTACGACGACCGCCCACACGGCCGCGATCGACCACGCGTGCGGGAGCTCGTTGCGCGCGTGCTCGCGCAGCAGCGATCGGCGTACCAGATCGATGTAGGCCGAGATCGGGTTCAGCGACAGCACCTGGATCACCCAGCCCGGCGCGTCCAGCGCGCGGAGCTTGTCGGGGATCGAGAAGAAGATGCCCGAGGCGTACAACCAGGTCCGGGTCACGAACGGCAGGAGCTGGCTGATGTCGGACACGAAGGTCCCGATCCGGGCGAAGATCAGCGTCATCCCCAGGTTGAACATCGTCTGCATCGCCAGCGCCGGTACCACCATCAGCCACCGCAGGCTCGGCCCGTCGGTCAGCCCGACGAACGCGAACAGGATGGCCATCGAGACCAGCATCTGGTTGAGCTCGTTCACCACGTACGCCAGGGGCAGGGTCGCCCGCGGGAAGTGCAGGGTGCGGATCAGCGACATGTTGAGGGCGAGCGATCGCGACCCCTCGGTCATCGAGCGCTGCGTGTAGGTGAAGACGAACATCCCGCAGATCAGGAACGCGGCGTAGTTGTGGATGCCGTTCTTGGTGCCGAGCAGGACGCCGAACGCCAGGTAGTAGACGGCGGCGTTCATCAGCGGCGTGAGTACTTGCCAGACGGAGCCGAGGCGCGCACCGGCGTACAGGGCGTAGGTGCGCGCCCGCGCGTAGCTGACGATGAACTGCCGGCGTCCCCAGAGTTCCCGCAGGTAGCCGCCGAGTGGTGGTCTGGCGGAGCTTCTGGTCAGGCCATGTCGCTCTGCCAGTGCCGCCAGGTCGACGGTCTCGGCCGGCCCGGCCGCGTTAGACATGCGGGCCAATCTAGCTGCCCCTGCCGTCGACGTTCACATCGGCGGGCCGGTAGCTGTCGCGGTGCGCCCGGTTGCGCCGTAGCGTAGGCGGGTGAAGCAGAGCCGCCCTTCTGATCTTTCCGAGGAAGAACTCGGATTCCGCATCCGTGGCCCAGTGCGCTGGCTGCTGCCGTCGGTGCTCGGCAGCATCGGCGTCAAGGCTGTCCTGTCAGGCATTTTCGGCGCGTACGCCGACAAGCGCGAGCTGCAGAGCTCCTTGCCCGCGGACTTCTACCAGCACGGTACCGACGAGCTGTGGTTCGACTTCGTCGCCGATCTGGGGGACGGGTTCGACGCGACGTACTCCGTCGCGTCGTTGCTGGCCGCCCCCGAACTGGAGCCGGTCGACGGGTTGCGGCTGCCGCGCGCGTCGCTGCTGGTGATGGGCGGCGATGAGGTTTATCCGGCGGGGTCGTCCACGGCGTACGAGGATCGGACGAAGGGTCCGTACGGCGCTGCGCTGCCGGATCCCGTCGATCCGCCGACGCTGTTTGCGTTGCCGGGCAACCATGACTGGTACGACGGGTTGACCGCCTTCCTGCGCGTCTTTGCCCAGCAGCGTGCTGTCGGTGGGTGGAAGACGGAGCAGGGGCGCAGCTACTTCGCGATCGAGCTCCCGCAGCACTGGTGGCTCGTTGCCATCGACACCCAGTTCGGTGGGTACATCGATGCGCCTCAGCTCGCGTACTTCCGGGCCGCGCTGGCTGGGATGCAAGCTGGTGACGGGGTGATCCTGTGTACGCCGACGCCCGCGTGGGTGCATGCGGGGGCGGGTGAGGACACGCATGAGTACGACACGATCCGCTTCTTCGATCGCGAGATCATCCAGCCGCTGGGTGGGGTGACGCGGGTGATGCTGTCGGGGGATTCGCACCACTACGTCCGGTACGCCGAACGCGACGGGAGCGGTCAACGGATCACCAGCGGCGGGGGAGGGGCGTTCCTCTCGGCGACTCACCTGCTGCCTGCGTCGCTGACTCTGCCGCCGAAGGTTTCCCGGGTCGCTGATGTCAATGAGGTGGCGACGTTCGACAAGGTTGCGTCGTACCCGACGGCCCGTGAGTCCGCGCGGTTGGCGAAGGGGATCTACAAGCTTCCCTTCCGCAATCCCGGCTTCTGGGGGCTCACTGCCGGGCTGCAAACGGTCCTCGCCGTGCTGGTCCAGTTCGGCCTTGCTGACTCGCCGCACGGCATCTTCGCGGAGATGGCTGCTTGGACTCCGGCCTTCTTCGGTGTGGTGTTCACGATCTTCGCCGGAGTCCTCTTCGCCCGCTTCGGCCTCAAACGCAGCGGTCTCGCCGCCGGGGTTGCCGGCTTCCTGCATTCCCTGGCCCACTTGGCGTTGATGGTCGCCTGGGCCGCCGTCCTGTACCGGTTGAGCCAATCCGCGGCCGACTGGATAACAGTCCTCGTCACCCTCGTGCTGACCCCTGTCGTCGTCGGCTTCATCGACGCCGAACTGGTCGCCGCGTACCTCCTCATCGCCGGCAGATTCGGCTTCAACGTGAACGAACTCTTCGCCGGCCAGAGCATCGAGGACTACAAAGGCTTCCTCCGTCTCCACATCTCCCGCAACGGCGACCTCACCATCTATCCGCTGAAGGTCCCCAAGGTCTGCCACAACTGGAAAGCCGCCCCCGACGCGCCCCCGGAAACCCCGTGGCTGATCCCCACCCGGGGCACCCTCCACACCTCCCTGATCGAACCCCCCATCTCAGTCCCCCGCAAACGCAACCCCACCACCGCCGTCCTCTAACACCCACGCCAACTCCAACGCCCGCTGCATGGATGCCCGCCTCAACCCGTACGGCCTGCTCGGGCTGAGTGAGGGCGACGCGCACGTCATCCGCAACGCCGGCGGGGTGATCACCGCCGACGAACGCCGCAGCCTGGCGATCAGCCAGCGCCTGCTCGGCACCAAGGAAATCATCCTGATCCATCACACCGACTGCGGCATGCTCACCTTCACCGACGACGAGTTCAAGGCGAGCATCCAGGCCGAGACCGGCCTCAAGCCCGACTGGTCCGCCGAAGCCTTCCCGGACCTCGACGAAGACGTCCGCCAGTCCCTCCAGCGCATCGCCGCCGACCCCTTCATCCCCGTCAAGGACTCGGTCCGCGGCTTCGTCTACGAGGTGGAGACCGGCCGCCTCCGCGAGGTCAAGAACTAAGACCTCCAGCACGCCCCAAGAGCCCAGGTCGCTTCGGTGACCTGGGTTTCTTATGTCCGCGCACAGCGGATCCGCACCGCCCAGACGGTTGCCACCCGAAGGCCGGATCGCTACAGTCAGATTCTGTTAGTAAAGTTTCCTAATAGTTTCGTTGCTGTTCACCGAGCCCCGCCCCCGTAGGCCGGAAGGAGCGCGACATGTCCCCGTTTCGTCGTACCGCCATCTCCACCGCAGTTGTCGCGGTGCTGATCTCATCCCTGGTGTCCGCGCCGTCCGGCGCCGCGAGCCGGTCCGCCTGGCCCGGTGGGTCCGCAGTATCCGTTGCCGACGGCAAGAATGTGTTCGGTGAGAATCTCAGCGGCCTCTCCTTCGAGAGCCCGGACGTCTTGTGGGCGGCGAAGAACGGGCCCGGTACGTTGTACCGGCTCGTCCGCGACGGCGCCCTCTGGAAGCCCGACTCGGTCGGCGGCCGGACGCTGAACTACCGCGACGGCAGCGGCGATCCCGACGCCGAAGGGGTAGTGCGTACGCCGGACGGGTTGCTGGTGGCAACCGAACGCGACGGCGACGACAGCGACACCAGCCTCGCGAAGGTACTCCGGTACGACCCGAAGTCCACCGCCAAGTCGCTCAACGCGACCGCCGAGTGGGACCTCACCGACGATCTGCCCGAAGTCGACGCCAACAGCGGTCCCGAGGCGATCTCGTGGATCCCGGACGCGTTCCTCACCGCGAAAGGCTTCCGGGACGAGCGTACGAAGGCCGCCTACAACCCCAGCTCCTACCCCAACCACGGCACCGGCCTGTACTTCGTCGGGCTCGAGGACAACGGCACGGTCTACGCCTACGCGCTGAACCGGTCCGGCGGATCGTTCACCCGGGTAGCAACCTTCCCGGGCGGATTCCCGGCGATCATGGATCTCGAGTTCGACCCGGAGACCGGCCTGCTGTGGTCGACCTGCGACGACACCTGCCAAGGGCGCAGCGCGACGCTGTCGATCACGGCCGGCAAGTTCACCGTCGCCAAAACCTACGACAGGCCGGCCCAAATGCCCGACTACAACAACGAGGGCTTCGCGATCGCACCGCCGTCGACCTGTACTTCGGGACGCAAACAGACCGTCTGGGCCGACGACGGCAACGACGGCGGCCATGCCCTGCGTACCGGGTCGCTGCCCTGTACGTAATACCGATGCCGTAGTGCCCATCGGCAAGTTCTGATCACATCTAGCTGGGAGACGATATGCGCGGTCTGGCCGTGGTGGTGGCGTTGACGGTACTCGGCGGAAGTACGGCGATGGCCGTCGGGCGGACGCCGAAGGGGCCGGAGGCAACGAGTCACCGGATCGCGAAGAACATCATCTACATCCAGGGCGATGGCATGGGGCTCGGACAGCGCGACCTGATCCGGCTCGCGCTCAAGGGCCGGTACGGCGAACTGGAGCTCAACAAGCTGCCCGTCGCCGGACTCGTGCGCACCACCTCGGAGGACCCGGAAGAGATCGTGACCGACTCGGCGGCCTCGGCGACAGCGCTGGCGACCGGGCACAAGACCCGCAACGGCGTGGTCGGTATGGACTCCAAGGGCCGCCCGGTCGAGACGGTCCTGGAGCGGGCGAAGCGGGCCGGGAAGTCGACTGGGCTGGTCACCACGGCCCAGGTGACCGGCGCGTCGCCGGCGGCGTTCGCGGCGCATGTGCCGAGTCGTGATCTGCAGAGTGACATCGCCAGGCAGTACATCGAGAACAGCCGGCCGGACGTGCTGCTCGGGGGTGGCGAGGACTGGTGGTACCCGAAAGGCAACCCCGGGCTGTGGCCAGACAAGCCTGGTGAGGAGGAGAGCCGCAGCCCGTACGGCAATCTGGTCGAGAAGGCGCAGCGTACGGGGTACACGTACGTCCGCAACGCCACCGAGCTGCGCAACTCTCGCTCGGACCGGCTCCTTGGGCTGTTCGCGAACGAGGACATGGTCGACTACGGGCCGGATGGCGTCGGCCGTTATGCGCCGCGGGTGCCGTTGCAGCTGATGGCGCGTAAGGCGCTGGATGTGCTGTCGCAGAACCCGCGCGGCTTCTTCCTCTTCCTGGAGGAGGAGGGCATCGACGGGCTGTCGCACGAGAACAACGCCCATGGAGTGATCGACGCGGGCCGTGCGCTCGACAGTACGGTCGCCGAGGTGATGCGCTTCGTCGCCACTCATCCGGACACGCTGGTGATCATCAACGGCGATCACGAGACGGGCGGTCTGAGCATCGAGAACTACGACAGCGACGAGAAGGATCCCCGCCAGGACGGCCCGTTCCCGATTCCCGGCTCGAAACTGCGCTTCACCGTCGACTGGACCACCAACAGCCACAGCGGCTCCGACACTCCATTGACCGCGAGCGGACCGGGCTCGGATCGCTTGGGCCGGGTCCAGGACAACACCGAGGTGTACTACGCGATGCGAGCCGCCGCCGGCTTGTGACGACGGGCGGGCCAGGTCGGCAGCCGTCGCCTTGAGTAGTTCCTCTCATGCGCCGGCCCCACGCCCGCGCCGACGATAAGCGCATGACGAAACCGATCCAGCCCTCGCAGACCTCAGCGTTCTACCTCCAGGCGATCCTCTCGTTCGCCCTCTCGATGACCGCCATGACGATCGCCATCGTGTACCTCCCCGCCGCCGGCTGGATCCGCGCCTTCCTGGCCCTCGGCCTCCTGTACCTCGTCACGTCGACCGTCACGCTCTGCAAGGTGGTCCGCGACCGCCAGGAGCTGTCGGAAGTCACCAACCGGGTGGACCAGGCCCGCCTCGACAAGCTGCTCTCCGAACACGACCCCTTCAAGGTCGATGCCTGACCGGGGCCGTACCGTTGGGGGGTGAATGGGATGGCGGGGCGGGTCGATTCCGTGCAGCGGAAGCGGCGCGTGCTGGGGTTTCCGTTGGCTGTGATCTACAAGTTCTTCGATGACCAGGGCAGTTATCTCGCGGTGATCGTCACGTACTACGCGTTCGCGGCGATCTTCCCGATGCTGCTGATCTCGTCGTCGGTGCTCGGGTTCGTGCTGCAGGGGAACGAGGATCTGCAGCACGCCGTGTTGCAGTCGGCGCTCAAGGAGTTCCCGATCGTGGGGACTCAGTTGGCGACGCCGCAGGGGCTGCAGGGGAGTACGGCGGCGGTAGTCGTCGGAACGCTGGCGGCGCTGTACGGCATCATCGGGCTCGGGCAGGCAGTACAGAACGCTGTCAACGTGACGTGGGGAGTTCCCCGCAACGGCCGGCCAGATCCGTTCCGCGGGCGGCTCCGGTCCGGCGCGCTGCTCGCGCTGGCCGGTCTGACGGTACTCAGTTTCGCGACGCTCACCGTGCTGGCCTCAGGCAAGGCGCCGCTTCCGGGCGGTGTCGCGGAAGGCATGGGGTGGCTGGTCTCGATCGGCTCGGTCCTGGTCCTGACAGCCATGCTGACGCTGGTACTGCGCCCCGGCGCCCGGCCGCGGCCGCCGCTCCGCCAGATCGTTCCCGGGGCGTTCTTCACCGCAGTCGGCTGGCACCTGCTCGAACGCCTCGGCGGCATCTACGTCGACGACGTCCTCGCCAAGGCCAGCGAGGTGAACAGCGTCTTCGCCCTGACCCTCGGCCTGATCGGCCTCATCTACGCGGCATCCGTCATCGCCGTCATCGGCGCCGAACTCAACTCGGTCATCGTCCATCGCCTGTACCCGCGCTCCCTCCTTGCGCTCTTCACGGACTCGGCCGTCAACCTGACCCCGGCCGATCA
This sequence comes from Kribbella ginsengisoli, assembly GCF_039537185.1. Classification (NCBI taxonomy): domain Bacteria; kingdom Bacillati; phylum Actinomycetota; class Actinomycetes; order Propionibacteriales; family Kribbellaceae; genus Kribbella; species Kribbella ginsengisoli. The sequence continues at coordinate 97,338 of NZ_BAABAA010000015.1, forward strand.
CCGGGCATACGCGATGTACGCCCAGGCGCAACGCCACAAATCAACGGAAACAATCGACGTCACCTTCAACCACCCCGACGTAGACCCACCCCACAACCCCGACCCCTCAGCCGACTGACTCCCCCACACGCCAAGCTTCGAGCGTCAAGCACCGAGCGGCCGCCCGGCTGCCGGGAGCCCCGGCGATGGAGGTTGGGGAGGATCCTGCCCCCGATGCGGGCGAAAAGGCTCCTCGATCACCAGGAAAATCCTCCCCAAGCCCGGGGCCGGGGAGGGGTGGCCGTCCGCGTGGTGGGGCGAAGGCGTGAGGGCCGGCTGTCGCAGGCAGCGGGTACATGCGACGGAGCGCCCACCGAACGAGTCGGCGGGCGCTCCGGCGTACCAGGTAGGGGTTACGGGACCCAGTGGTTGTGGGTGACGGTGATCATCACCTGGAGTTGGATGCTTGCGGCGTAGTAGCTGTTGGTGGCGATCGGGGTCGCCAGCATCTTGTTCCAGATGGCGTCGAGCCAGGCCTGGCTACCAGAGTCGGTCATGGCGGTGACGGCGAAGGGGGCGAAGAAGGCGGCGTCACTGCTGGTGTCGATCGCGGTGCCGTTCAGCTTGTAGCCGGTGGCGATGCTGTTGGCGTTGCCGCCGGTCTTGGACTTGATCCAGGTGTTGAGCTTGCGGGCGGCGGCCAACGAAGCGCTGTCGCCGCTGGTGACGGCGTCGGCGCCGATGCGCCATGGGTCGCGGCAGGCGTTCCACCAGAACTGGCCGTCGTTCGGGTCTTCGAGGACCTGGCCGGCGGCCGGCTTCGGGGTGGTGTTGGTGTTGATCACGAAGTCGGGGAGTAGGCCGGTGTTCGGGGCATACCCCGATTGCAGGTTGGCGGTGACGGTCTGGTGCTTGGTGCGGATGGTGTCCCAGACCGAGTTGCCGGTGGCGGCCCGGAAGGCGCGGAAGTGGTCGATCATCCAGTCCGACGTACGGGACATGTTGTACGTCGAGTCGCCCGAGGTGCTCCAGTCGCCGAAGGTGAGCAGGTTGGTGTTCGGGTTGATCTCGCTCGCCTTGATCGCGTTGATGTGCTTGATCGCGAGCTGCTTGTAGTTGTACGTCCCGGCGCTGCCCCATTGCCGGTCGGCCAGCAGCAGGCCGTAGGCGACGTCCATGTCGCCGTCGGTCGCGCTGTCGGAGCCGTTGACGCTCTTGCACGAGGTGTCCTGCTCGGCGGCCAGCAGGTCGGCGTTGTTCACCGAGGGGTGGGCGAGCATGTACTTGACCAAGCCGTCGAAGATCGTCTTCGCGGCCGGGTCGGCGCCGGCCATGGTCGCGGTGATGACCATGCCGTAGCCCTGCGCCTCAGCGACGTACGGGTGATCGGCGTCGGGGGAGATGATCTGGTACCAGCCGTTGCCGCAGTTCTGCTTGACGAACGCCGACTTCCACTGGGTGTAGTAGTCGATCACCTTCTGGTCGAGCGCCGACTGGCTGCCCGACGGCGTCAGCATCCCAGCCGCGTAGGGGATCGTGTGACTGCCGAACGGAACGGCCGGTCCGCCGCCACCACCGGCCTGCGTGGTCGCGGTGACCGTGTTACTCGCCCCGGAGGTGTTGCCGGCCGCGTCGCGTGCCTTGACCGTGTACGTGTAGGAGGTCGAGGCGGTACGACCGGTGTCGGTGTAGGTGGTACCGGGGACGGTCGCGACCTCCGTGCCGTTGCGGGAGATGACGTACCCGGTGACGCCGACGTTGTCCGTGGATGCGTTCCAGGCAAGGGAAACGCTGCTCGAGGTGGTGCCGGTCGCGGCGAGGCCGGTCGGCGTACTGGGCGGTGTCGTGTCGCCACCACCGCCACCGATCGAGCCGTACACCTCGAACTCGAAGAGCGAGTATCCGTACGCCGTACCGCGCGCAGTGCCGTAGACGCGAACGTACCGGCCGCTACCCGACAGCGTCAGGTCGTCGGTCGCGCCGTTGCCGGTCGTGGTCGAGAAGACGTCGGTCCAGCCCGTCGAGCCGTCGGCCGAGGTCTGGATCTTGTACGACTTCCCGTACGCGGCCTCCCAGCTCAACTTGACCCGCGAGATGGTCGCGGTGGCGCCGAGGTCGACCCGGATCCACTCGGGATCGTGGCCCTCGACGCTGGCCCAGCGAGAACTGGCGCTACCGTCGACGGCCTTCGAGGCCTCGAATCCGGTGCCCTCGACCGACGACGCGGTGGCGGGCTTTCCCTGCGAGAGCAAGGTGTCAGCGGCCACTGCATCGGTCGACGCCGAGCTGGCCACCATGGGTATGGCGAAGAGAAGTGAGGTGGCGACCGCGGCAGCAGTCAACCCTCGAGTCAGATACGACATCAGCGTCCTCCGGGCGGTGGGGGAAAGGACCTGCAAGTGCTCGATCGTTAGGAAACCTTCCTAACGATTAGCTGAAGGTAAATCCCCACCCCGCCGAGTGCAAGACCTCGGCGCAGATCGAGTTCGCCGCGGGGCTATTCGGTGAGGCGGGCGCGGAGGGCGCTGAGGTCGGCCGGGGTCAGGCCGGCTTGTTCCAGGTACGGGAGCGGGCCGCCGTAGGTGGTGTCGAGGTGGCGGAGGATGGCGGTGAGGGATTCGGGGCGGGTGTCTCGGTACTCGATCATCTGGGGGTGGAGGGACTCGTCGGGTTCGGCGGCCAGTTGTTCGGCGAGCATGGCGGCCAGGCGGGTTTTGGTGAGGGCGTAGTCGGCGACGATTTCGTCCTCGGGGACGCCGGCGATGATGAGGGCGAGGGCTACCAGGACGCCGGTGCGGTCTTTGCCGCCGTAGCAGTGGACGACCACTGGGCCTTCGGGGGCTTCGGTGATGGCGCGGAGGGCCATGGCGAAGCTGTCGGGGTGGAGGTCGAGCATTTCGGTGCAGGCGCCGACGATGGTGGTGTGGTCGTGGGGGTCGGCCGGGTCCTGGACCGGGATGTGGAGGGTGATCGGGTCGTTGGTGAAGGACGTGGGGAAGGTGGAGATCTCGCCCGCGGAGCGCAGGTCGATGATGCGGCTCACGCCGGTACTCCGAACCGCCGCGACCCCCTCGTCGGTCAAGTGCTGCAGGCTGTCGGTGCGGATCAAGGCGCCGGCCCGGATCGACCCGCCATCCGCCGTGGGCAGTCCACCGAGGTCCCGGGCGTTGTGGCAGTTCGGCCAGTCGAGGTGGCGATCGACGGTCACAGGTCCTCCGGGGCGACGATGCGGGCGGCGGTCATGGGCTCCTCCGAAGCGTGGCGGGCGATCGTCACGGGGACTCCCAACCGGCGGTGATCACCGGGACTCCAGGACGGCGGTGATTCGGGTGTCGAACGCGTTTACTTTCGCCGTGATCCGGGATGGGGTCAATGCGGATTCTTCGAGGACGGTGAAGCGGCCGGGGCGGGTTTGGGGTGCGTAGCCGACCACGGCCTCGAACTCCTCCAGAGTGAAGCCGAGGTCCGACGGGCGTACCGGCAGGCCGTGGCGGTGCAGGCAGTGGACGGTTGCGTCGAAGGCTGATGAGTCCCCGCGCAAGAACCAGGCGAAGGCCGCCCCGACCCCGACCTGCTCGCCATGAAACGCACGCCGCGAGGGATGCAGCAGGTCGATGGCATGCGAGATCTCATGGCACGCCCCCGACGACGGCCGCGAGGTCCCCGCCACGACCATGGAGATCCCCGACAGGATCAGACCCTCGGCCAGTACGGCCAGAAAGGCATCGCCGGAGACGGAACCAGGATGGTTCATCACCGCCTCGGCCGCGGTGCGAGCCAGCGAGATCGCCAGCCCGTCGATCTCCTCGCCCCGCAACGCATGCGCGGCCTGCCAATCGGCGATCGCCGACAGGTTCGAGACGATCTCGCCGATCCCCGAGCGCACCGACCGCACCGGCGCGGCAGCGATCAGGTCGAGATCGACCAGGACGGCCAGCGGTGCCGGTACGCCGTACGAACCGCGCCCGGCGTCGTTGTCCAAGGTGCTGATCGGCGACGCGATCCCGTCATGCGCGAGATTGGTGGCCACGGCAACCATCGGCAGCCCGAGCCGCGCCGCCGCGAACTTGGTGACGTCAAGCACCGTCCCGCCGCCGATCCCGACGACAGCGTCGTACCGCTCCCGCCGGATCTGCTCGACCAGCTTGATCGCCGTGTTGATCGTCCCGCCGTCAACGGTGAACCAGTCGGCCCCCGCCAGCCCGTCCCGGAAGGTCGACTGCACGATCGGCCCGTACGTCGACCCGACCGCGATGGCGACCCGCCCCGACGTCGAGATCCGCTGGTCGGCCAGGATCGCCCCGAGCTCAGCCAGCGCCCCGCGCCGTACGTCGACCACCAAGGGCGCCGGAATCATCCGCGCGAGCAAAGGCATGAACGCTAGCCGAACCCGAGAATGCGCCGAGCCTTCGCCAGATCGTCATGATTGTCGATCTCGACCCAGTCGACCGTCCCGATCCCCGCGACGTCGATCCGATGCCCCTGATCGACCAGCAGCTGGTACCCGTCCTCGTAATACAGGTTCGGATCCCGCTCCCAGGTCGCCTTCAACGCGTCCGCCAGCACAACCGCAGCCGACGGCTCGAGCAACGTCACCCCGATGTACTCACCGGTCGCCGAAGCAGGATCCATCAGCTTGGTGATCTGCTCGACCCCACCTGACGCCGAGCAGATCACCTTCATCTCCTCGTCGGCCAGCGACTTCTCGGTGTCCAGCGCGAGAATGATCGAGCGATCCCCACCGCGAGCGGAGAGCAACGCCTGCTGCACCGACACGGGATGCACGGTGTCCCCGTTCGCCAGCATCACGCCACTGGAAAGCAGGTCCCGCGCACACCACAACGAGTACGCGTTGTTCCACGTCTCAGCCTTGTCGTTGAAGACCAGCTCGAGCTGTACGCCGTACCGCTCCTCGAACCCGGCAACCCGCGACTCGATGGCCGCCGCCGCATACCCCACCACGATCGCCACGTCCGTGATCCCGACCGCCGCGTAGTTGGCCAGCGTCAGGTCCAGCACCGTCGTCTCCGGCGAGATCGGGACGAGTGCCTTGGGCAACGTGTCCGTGTACGGGCGCAGGCGGCGGCCGGTACCGGCGGCAAGGACGAGTCCGATCATCCGCGCATCCTAGGCGGGTCCCACCGCAAACGAGACTGCTTCATCCACAGATGATCGATTATGTTTAAACGTGGGTGTTTGTGTGGTTAAATGACACTGAGAAGACCACGCAGCGGATGGGAGCATCGGGATATGACATGGCTGGTGACTGGCGGGGCCGGATACATCGGATCGCACGTCGTGCGCGCCTTCAGGGCGGACGGGATCGACGTCGCGGTGATCGACGACCTGTCCAGCGGCAAGGCTGAGTTCCTGCTCGACGGCGTACCGTTCACGCACGCCAGCCTGCTCGACGGCGACGCCACCCGGCGCGCGCTCGAAGGAGTCAGCGGCGTCGTCCACCTCGGCGGTTTCAAGTACGCCGGCGTCTCGGTCGAGCGCCCGATGCACACCTACACGCAGAACGTGACCGCCATGGTCAGCCTGCTCGAGGCGATGGCCGAGCAGGGCGTCGGCAACATCGTCTTCTCCTCCAGCGCGGGCGTCTACGGCACGCCGAAGGACGAGGTGGTGACCGAGGCGACCGCTCCGGACCCGCAGAGCCCGTACGGCGAATCGAAGCTGATCGGAGAGTGGCTGCTCAAGGACCAGGCCAAGGCCGTCACCCTCAACCACACCGCGCTGCGCTACTTCAACGTGGTCGGCTCCGGCGACCCCAAGGTCTACGACGCCAGCCCGTACAACCTGTTCCCGATCGTCTGCAACCTGCTCACCCAGGGCAAGGTCCCGCAGATCTACGGCACCGACCACCCGACCCCGGACGGCACCTCGGTCAAGGACTACGTGCACGTCGCCGATCTGGCCCGGGCGCATGTCGCCGCCGCGCGGATCCTCGACGACGGCAAGACCCTCGAGCCCGTCTACAACCTCGGCAGCGGCACCGGTACCTCCGTACGCCAGATCATGGACGCGGCGCGCCGGGTGACCGGCATCGACTTCACCCCGACCGAAGGCCCCCGCCGCCCCGGCGACCCCTCCCGCGTGGTCGCCTCGGGCGAGCTGGCCGCCCGCGACCTGGGCTGGAAGAACACCTACACCGTCGACCAGATGTTCGCCACCGCCTGGGAAGCCTGGCCGAAGCCCTGACGCCGATCGACCCCCCGCCGATCGACCCCGCCGATCGACCCCCGCTGAGCGTGCCGCAGCGGGCTCGAAGCGCCCGGCCAGGAAATCATGGTCGGGCGGTCCTTCGCGGTTGTAGCCTGTGCCGCAGTTCCACTGTTGTCCGACTGGCGGACACCGATCGAGGGGTGCGGTCCATGAGTCACGAGAGCCTGCCGAGTTTCCTGGCGAAGGTCGACCTCTTCGCGGGGCTGTCCAAGGAGACCCTGTCCGACCTGATCAGCCGCGGCTCCACGCTGTCCATCAACCCGGGCGCCCACGCGACCGAGCAGGGCAGCGACGACGCCGGCCTGCAGGTCGTCCTGGAGGGCTCCGCCGAGGTCTCGGTCAACGGGGTGGACCGCGCGCCGCTCGGCCCGGGTGACTACTTCGGTGAGATCTCCCTGGTCGACGGGAAGCCGCGGTCGGCGACCGTGGTGGCCGGTCCGGACGGGCTGACCACCTTCGCGCTGTCCTCGCTGGCCTTCGCGCCGGTCGTCCGGGAGAACGCGGACGTCGCCGAGGCGCTGCTCAAGGCACTGGCCGCGCGCGTCCGCTTGCTCGAGCAGGGCTGACCAAGCGCCTCATGCCGCCGGCGGAGGAGCGCAAGGTCGTCTCGGTGCTGTTCTGCGACCTGGTCGGGTTCACCGCCGCGGCCGAGGCGGCTGATCCGGAAGACGTCCGGCGCTGGCTGACGCCGTACCAGCGAACCCTCAAGACCACGGTCGAGCGGTTCGGCGGTACGGTCGAGAAGTTCGCCGGCGACGCGATCCTGGCCGTCTTCGGGGCGCCGCTGTCCCGCGAGGACGACGCCGAGCGGGCGGTCCGGGCCGGCCTGGCGATCCTCGACGAGCTTGCCGGGGGCACCCTTCAGGTCCGGATCGGCATCGAGACCGGCGAGGCGCTGGTGGAGATCAACGCCAGGCCGGAGCTGGGCGAGCCGTTCGTGACCGGTCTGGTGGTCAACACGGCCGCCAGGTTGCAGACGTCTGCCCCGATCGGCGCGGTCGTCGTCGGCGCTGCGACGTACGCGGCAACCAGCCGGGTCTTCGAGTACGAACCCCTGGAACCCGTTGCAGCCAAAGGGATTCGCCGTCCACTGCAACGCTGGCAGGCCGGCGAAGCCCGCGCCCGCGTCGGCGCCGATGTGATCCGCGACCTCACCACGCCGATGGTCGGCCGGCAACGCGATCTCTCCCTGCTCCGGATGGCGTTCGACAAGGCCGTCGCCGAGCGGTCGCCCCAGTTCGTCACCTTGCTGGGCGAACCGGGCATCGGCAAGTCCCGCCTGGTCGCCGAGCTCGGCGCGGAGCTGGACAAGCTCGACGACATGATCATCTGGCGCGAAGGCCGCTGCCTCCCGTACGGCGAAGGCCCGTTCTGGCCGATCGCGGAGATCGTCAAGGCCCAGGCCGGTATCCGCGAAAGCGACCCGCCCGCCCGGGCCGCCGAGAAGCTCGAAGAGATCCTGCCCGAGGCCGACCGTTCCTGGTTGCGGGCCCGGGTGCGCCCGCTCGTCGGCGCCGAGGCCGACGGCAAACCGGTTGCGGTAGCGCAGGAGGAGTCGTTCGCAGCCTGGCGGGAGCTGCTGGAGAGCTTCGCCGAGTCGTACCCGACCGTGCTGGTGCTGGAAGACCTGCACTGGGCCCGCGACGCACTGCTGGCGTTCGTCGACCACCTCGTCGAGTGGGTGAAGGAACTGCCACTCCTCGTCGTCATCACCGCCCGCCCTGAACTCCTCGAACGTGGCGCGCACTGGACTCGTGGTCAGCAGAACGCCTGGATGATCGGCCTCGCGCCACTGTCCGGCTCCGAGACCGACCAGCTCTTCGGCGAGCTCCTGACCGGCGACCGACTCCCGCCGCGGACCAGAGCCGATCTGGTCGGCCGCGCTGACGGGAACCCCTTGTACGCCGAGGAACTCGCGCGGATGGTCAACGAGCTGGGTCCCGGTTCGGTCGCGCTACCGTCCGGGATCACCTCGATCATCGCCGCTCGGCTGGACACGCTCGAGCCGGATCGCAAGGCGCTGCTGGCGAACGCGGCGGTGATCGGTCGCGTCTTCTGGGCCGAGGCCGTTGCGGCGCTCGTGGATCGCGAGCCGGCGGACGTAGTACAGGAACTGCAGGAGCTGGCGCGCAAGGAGTTGGTCCGGCCGATCCGGCAGTCGTCGTTGGAGGGGCAGCGGGAGTACAGCTTCTGGCATTCGCTGACTCGCGATGTCGCGTACAGCCAGGTGCCGCGAGCAGCTCGGTCGGCCAGGCATGTTGCAGCTGCGGACTGGCTCGAGTCGCAATGCAGTGCTGGGCAAGGCGATACGACCAGTGTCATCGCTCATCACCTTGGTACCGCGTTGCAGCTCGCCGATGCCGTTGGGGATCTCGAGCTGGTGGAGCAGCTGGCGCCTCGTGCGCGCGGGTATCTGCGACGGGCGGCCGAGCAGGCGATGAACCTGGATGCGACTGAGGCGATGGAGCTGCTCGACCAGGCGCTGGGGTTGACGCCGGAGGGCGATCCCGACCGGCCTGAGGTGCTGGCTCGGTGGGGTTGGGCGGCGTTCTTGACCGGGCGGCTGGACGATGCGCTGGCGGCGTACCGGTCGGCTGTTGCCGGGTTCGATGCCGTTGGCGACCTTGTCGGCGTGGCTCGGGCGCTGCGGGCGTCGACGTACGCGATGAGCAGTATGGAAGAGAGCCTGGCGACGATCGACCGGGTGGTGTCGATCTTCGAGAGCCTGGGGCCGAGTGAGGATCTGGTCGGTGCGCTGGCGGGGCAGGCGGTCATTCTGACGGTTGCCAGTCGGCGCAACGAGGCGATCGCGGCGGCCAATCGGTCGCTGCGGATGGCTGAGGAGTTGGGGTACGGCGTACCGCAGCGGGCGTTGGAGGCGCGCGGGCTGTCGCGGGTCGGCAACGGTGATACCGGCGGTGTCGTCGACATGAAGGACGCGTTGAGTGCGCTGCTCGACCAGGGGAAGGCTCGCGACGCGGCGGTGACCTGGCTGAACTACGGGTTCGTGGTCTGGCAGATCGAAGGGCCGCGGGCGGCGCTGGAGACGCTGAAGGAGACCGAGGAGTTCACTCAGCGGCGACGGCTGGCGGAGTTGCGGCAGCAGCTCAGTTGCACGGTGCTCGAGCTGATGATGGAGCTGGGGCAGACCGAGGAGGTCATCGCTGCTTGCCGTGCGCAACTGGATGATCCGGGGCCGGCCTTCATCACGTTGCGGCGGATCGAGGTGCTCGCTGCGCTCTCCCGTGCTGAGCTCGAGCTGGGTGTCGCCGGGGCACGTGCCTCGGCAGAAGAGGCTTATCGGTTGGGGATCGAGACCGATTGGCCGGACTTCCAGGCGATCGGTGGGGCGCCGGCGGCCACGGCTCGGGCTGCTGATGGGGATCGGGCCGGAGTACAGGAAGTTCTGGAGCGGTTGCTTGGGTTGGAAGTGCTGACTGGGAGCCATGAATTTGCTGCCCGGTTGCCGACCTTTGTGCGGGCTGGGTTGGCTGTGGATCTGCCTGAGCTGGCCGAGCGGGTTGCAGGGTTGATTGTGCCGTTGTTGCCGATGCGGGAGTATTCGCTGGCGACGGCGGCCGCGCTGCTGGCGGAGTACCGGGGTGATACCGGTGCGGCGATCGCGGGGTTTGGAAAGGTCGCGGCGGACTGGCGGACCTTTGGGAACCTGCTGGAGGAGAAGTACGCGCTAGCGGCTGTTGAGCGTCTCCGCGATCAGAGCGCCGACCTGGTCTAGCTCGATCAGGAAGCCGTCGTGGCCGTACGGGGACTTGATCAGGTGGAGTGGGCCGGCGTCGATGCGTGCGTCGATGAGCTCTGTGGAGAGTCTGCTCGGGTAGAGGCGGTCTGAGTCGACTGCGGCTACTACTAGGCGGGATTCCAAGCCCTGTAGAGCGTTTGTGAGTCCGCCGCGATCGCGGCCGATGTCGTGGGTGTTCATTGCTCGGGTGAGTGTCACGTAGGAGCCGGGGTCGAATCGTCTGGCCAGCTTGCCGGCGTGATGGTCGAGATAGGACTCGATGGCGAACCGGCCGTCGCCTTGCGGGTTGCGGCCGAAGCGGGTGGCCAGCTCGTACTCGCTGCGGTAGGTGACGTGGGCGATTCTTCTCGCGATGCCCAGGCCGGTGGTGGGTGCTTTGCTGGTGTCGTAGTAGTCGCCTTGGTTCCAGGCGGGGTCTGACTCGATCGCGGCGAGTTGGGGTGAGCACCAGGCGATCTGCTCGGCTGATGCGTAGCCGGTCGAGGCCAGGACGATTGCTGTGTCGACTCTTTGGGGGTGGAGGAGTGGCCATTCGAGGGCGCGCATGCCGCCCATCGAGCCGCCGATCACTGCTGCCCACCTGTCGATGGTGAGCTGGGTGGCGAGGGCTGCTTCGGCTGCTACCTGGTCTCTGATCGTGATGGCGGGGAATCGGCTGCCCCAGTGGTTGCCATCGGGTGCCGTCGACGACGGGCCGGTGGTGCCCTGGCAACCACCCAATACGTTCGCGGCGACGACGTACCAGTCGGCGGGATCGACGTACCGGCCGGTGCCGATCAAGCCGTCCCACCAGCCCGGGGTCAGTTGCCCCGGGCCGGCCGGGCCGACCACATGTGCGTCCCCGGTCAGGGCATGACAGATCAGGACGGCATTGTCCCGGGCCGCGTTCAGCCGGCCCCAGGTCTCATAAGCAACCACTACTCCGGGCAGCTCTTCTCCGGACTCCAGCCTCAAGTCACCGATCTTCGCGAACTGCCGCCCGGCCACCGGATCCCCCGGCCGCCAACCGCCCCCAACTCGGTCAGGATCGCCCGCCCTCCACGTACCGGCCACCTGACCTGGTACGTGGAAAACCTCGTCATCGATGTCCCGCCCCCGGGCATCGACGGGTGAGGCAGGCGGGCGATCCTGAGTCATCGGGGGTGCTCAGACCGACTTGGCCGCGGCGAAGCCGACCTCTAGGTCGGCGAGGATGTCGTCGATGTGTTCGAGGCCGACGGCGAGCCGGACCAGGCCGGGCGTCACGCCGGAGGCGAGCTGGTCCTCGGCGGAGAGCTGGCTGTGCGTCGTCGACGCGGGGTGGATGACGAGTGAGCGGACGTCGCCGATGTTGGCCACATGGCTGTGCAGCTGCAACGCGTCGACGAATCGCTTGCCTGCGTCGACGCCACCCTTGATCTCGAACGCGACGACGGCGCCGGCTCCGCGGGGTGTGTATTTCTGCGCCAGCTCGTAGTACTGGCTGGAGGGAAGGCTGGCATAGGCGACGCTGTCGACCTCGTCGCGCGCTTCGAGCCACTGGGCGACCTTGAGTGCGTTGTCGAGGTGACGCTCGATCCGCAGCGACAGGGTTTCCAGGCCCTGGGCGATGAGGAACGCGTTGAACGGCGACACCGCAGTACCGAGGTCACGCAGCCACTGGACCCGCGCCTTGAGGATGTACGCGAGGTTGCCGAGGTCCGAGCCGACGCCGAGCGCGGTCGCGTAGGTGAGCCCGTGGTAGCTGTCGTCGGGCTGGTTGAAGCCGGGGAACCGCTCCGGGTTCTGCGCGTAGTCGAACTTGCCGGAGTCGACGATGACGCCGGCGATCGCCGTACCGTGCCCGCCCAGGTACTTCGTCGCCGAGTGCACGACGACGTCGGCGCCGTGCTCCAGCGGGCGCAGCACGTACGGGGTGGCGACGGTGTTGTCGACGATCAGCGGTACGCCGAACTCGTGCGCGACGCCCGCGATGCCCTCGATGTCGAAGATCTCGCTCTTCGGATTGGCGATCGTCTCGCCGAAGAACGCCTTCGTGTTCGGCTTGATCGCGGCCTTCCACGACTCCAGGTCGCTCGGGTCCTCGACGAAGCTGACCTCGATGCCGAGCTTGGGGAACGTGTAGTGGAAGAGGTTGTACGTGCCTCCGTACAGGCTCGGGCTGCTGACCACGTGATCGCCCGCCTCGGCGACGTTGAGCAGCGCAAGCGAGGTCGCGGCCTGGCCGGAGCTCACCAGGAGCGCTGCCGTACCGCCTTCCAGGCTGGCGATCCGCTGCTCGACGGCGTCCTGGGTCGGGTTCTGGATCCGGGTGTAGATGTTGCCGAACTCCTGCAGCCCGAACAGGCTCGCGGCGTGATCGGTGCTGTCGAAGGTGTACGACGTGGTCTGGTAGATCGGCAGCGCCCGCGCGTTGGTCGTCGCGTCGGACGTCTGGCCGGCGTGGATCTGCCGGGTCTCGAAAGACCAGCTGGGGGTGTTCTGGCTCATGACGGTCCTGTTCTCGGGTACGACGGCGCAGCCCATCGACTCCGCCTCTTTTCTCTGCGGAACGATCGGCACGCCTTGTGGGTAAGGGTTTTCAGCTCACAACAGGCGCTGGCGGCAACAACACTCGCTCATAGCAGCTCCTGGCTCCCCGGGCCGCCGCTGACGGACCGCCCTCGTACGAAAGACGATAACGTCACTAGACATTGACCCCCGGTAATCGTCCACATGCTGAGCAACCTTCAGTCCCGGGAAGTGGGGACTTCTGTACCTGCCCCCGGGCAGCTCCGAGTCGGCAGGCTGAGCAGCATCGAGCGGATGAGGCAACGCCTGAGCCGCGGAGCGGAGAGGAGCAGGTCATGAAACGCACTCAGGTGAGGATCCAGCGCCCACAGCGGCCGCGGCGTCCCACGAGGCTGGATCTGCGCACGCCGTCCGGGCGCGTGCTGCCGTTCTGACCTCGAAAATGCCCACCGCGGGAGGAACGATGGCGACAGCGGCCGAGCGAACCCGGCGATCGCCGAGGGCGTCCGACGTGATCGACCCGGTGCTGTTCAGCCGGCTGTTCGAGATGCTGATCGATGTGGGACGCGAACTCGGCCGCGAAGACCTCGGCGCGCCGGCCCGCCGCCGCGCCGGACTGCTGCTGGAACAGGCCCGGCTCCGTCTCCGGGACGCGCTGTCACCGGCCGTCCGCACCGAGTTCGAGAGCATGGAACCACGGCTCACCGAGGAGCCGACCGTCGCCGAACTGAGGCTCGCATACCGCGCAACCCTCGCCTGGCTCGCCGCCCTCACCTGGCCGCCCAGAATCTAGACACGACGCTCGTTCGGAGCGGCTGTTGGGCCTGGGGTGGGGTTGGATGGGGTGTGGCTGATGCGGAGACGTTTGAGGTGGTTCGGTCGGATGGGGCGGTGCTTCGGTACTGCATTTATGGGCCGGACGGCGGGTATCCGGTGGTGTCGCAGAACGGGGTGCCTAGTAGTCGGTGGAAGTGGCCGGCGTTGGCTGAGTCGATGCGCGGGAGTGGGTTCAGGTACTTGGTTTATGACCGGCCTGGGTATGGCGGGTCTACGCGGCGGCCGGGGCGGACCGTCGCCGACGCGGTGGAGGATGTGCGGGCGTTGGTGGATGCTCAGGGGTGGGAGCGGTTTGCGGTGAGCGGGGGCTCAGGTGGGGCGCCGCATGCGTTGGCTTGTGCGGCGTTGATGGGGGATCGGGTCAGTTCTTGTGTGGTGATCTCGGGCGTCAAGCCGGCGGATTCGACGAAGGCTGTGCCTGGGGAGGCGGAGCTGCGGGCGCAGGTTGCTGCGGTGGCCGCGGAGATCATGGGGTTGGTCGAGGAGGGTGGGCCCGAGTTGCCTGGTGGGGAGGGGGCGGCGCGGGATGATCCGGACGCGATGGCGCGGTTGCGGGCGACCTTCGTCGAGGGGATGGACGGGTGGGTTGACGACAGTTTCGCGCTCGCGCGGCCGTGGGGATTCGAGCTGTCGGATATCAGGGTGCCGGTGGGGTTGTGGCGTGGGACGAGCGACACCAACGTGCCGTCGTCGGACGCCGAGTACCTCCTCAAGCACATTCCCGGCATACAGGGGCATGTGTTCGAGGGCGGGCATCTGCCCGGGCCGGCGACGTATGAGGAGATCTACGGCTGGCTAAGAGATCAGTAGTCCTTGCGGAAGGGCCCGGTGGGGGTCAGGTCCAGTAGGCCGGGGCCGGTGAGGACGCCGCCTTCTACCGGGAGGGTGTGGCCGGTGATCCAGGAGGCGTCGTCGGAGGCCAGGAAGGCTACGGCGGCGGCGATGTCCTCGGGTCGGCCCACCCGGCCAAGCGGGTAGAGAGCCTTGAACTTCTCCAGGGTGTCCGGCTGGTTGTCCCAGTTCGGGGTGTTGATGGTGCCGGGGGCGACGACGTTGAAGCGGACGCCCATGCCGCCGTAGCGGGCGGCGAAGTTCTGGGTCATGGCGATCTGGCCGGCCTTCGCGGCGGCGTACTCGAGGTTGCCGAAGGCGGCGAGCCCGTTCACCGAGCTGATCGTCACGACGTTGCCGCGCGTCTGCACGAGGTGCGGCAGCGACGCCTGGATGCAGCGCGCCGCGCCGACCAGCGTGAGGTCGAGCTGCCGGTGCCACTCCGAATCGCTCGTGTCCTCGGGGACCGTACTGACGATGCAACCGCCCGCATTGTTGACCAGTACGTCGAGCCGCCCGAACCGCTCGACAGCCGCCGCAACGGCCGCGTCGACCTCGTCCCGCACGGTCACATCAAGACGGACGGCGAGCGCGTCACCCAGCTCCGCAGCGAGCGCCTTGATCCTGTCCTCCTGGAGATCGGTGACCACCACGGAGCCACCCTCAGCCGCGATCCGCCGCGCGACCGCCTCGCCGATCCCCTGCGCCCCCGCCGTGACAAGCGCGACCTTCCCCTCGAAACGCAACATCTAGAACCCCTCCAGTACGCGGTCGACCTTCTCGTCCGAGATCCGCCGGTCGAGCTTGGCGGCGTCGAGGTTGCGGCAGAGCACGATCGAGCCGCCGCCGGCGATCACGCCGATCAGCGTCCCGATGCCGGCCGGCGCGACGAGGGAGGTCGTGGTGAGTACGCGGTCGGAGATGGGTTCCGCCGCGGCGATCAGTTCGTCGTGGGTCAACTCGTCGTACGCCGTACTCCCACCGCGCGGCGGATCGAAAGGCACGAAGAGGTCCGGATGGTTGTAGACCTCGGCCCCGTAATCGTGGATCCCCGCCGGCAAAGGCTCCCGGAACCGTCCACCCAGCGGGAGCAGCGCCGACGCCACCGTCTCGCGCGACCCGCGGATCGCGAAGTCGGGCCCGGTGATGGCGAGCGTGCCGACGCCGGTGGTGACGGCGGCGCCGACCGACCAGGTCGACAGCGCCCAGACGACCCCGAGCCAGTGCGGCGGCAGCCCGATCGCGACAGTCTCGCCCGCTTCCAGGTCGTACTCGTCGGCGAGCAGGTTGGCCGTCTTCGCCACCCAGTTCGCGGTGGTGACCGCGCTGAGCTCGATCCGCTCGCCGGTGACGTCGTCGTAATAGGTGAGGAACGGGTTGGCGCCGTCCCGTCGTACCGCGGCGCCGAACAGCTCAGGAAGGGTCACGCGACAACCCTACGTTCGGCCCGAAGTACCGTGGTGGGGGACACCTGGAAAGAAGGATCGTCATGGCTTCACTGCTGGCGCTGCCCGAGGGCGGCGAGTGGATCGTGCTGCTCGTCATCGTCGTGCTCGTCTTCGGCGCGAACAAACTCCCCGACCTGACCCGCAACGTCGGCAAGGCCCTGGTCGAGTTCCGCAAGATCTCCGAGAAACCGGAGCCGCAGGACAAACCCCAGACCACGGACGAACAAAAGCCACAGCTCTGACCGCAGCACCCGAGTCGCCTCGGCCAGGTGGTGCAACGCGGTGCCGTCGCCGGTCGGAGCGCCGGGGTGCCAGCCCGGGTGAGGTTCGCTACGGCTGTCGGGATGCGGCGCGGAGGGCGTTGGCCGCTGCGGTGACGTGGTCCGGGAGCGGGCCAGGCAAGTGGGCCAGGAGGATTCGGCGCAGTTCCTGGGGGCCGCCCTCGACGGTCAGGATCCGGACGCCGGGTGGGGCGACGGCTTCCAGCGAGGCGGAGATGGTGGTGATGCCTGCGCCGGCGGCCACCAGGTGGAGTTTGGCGAGCCAGTCGCGGGCTGTGTGGGCGATCTCGGGCCGCTCGTCCAGGCCTGGCCAGACGCCCATCAGATCGGACGAAGGGCCGGCTATCCAGCGCTGGCCACGGAGGTCTGCGACGTCCACTGAGTCGGCAGCGGCCAATGGATGATTCGCCGGTACTGCGACACGCAGCGGGCGCTCCGCGAGCGTCTCCAGCTCGAGGGCCGGCGTCTCGCTGTCCGGCGGGCGGAAGGGTGGCGCCGCCGCCAGCAGCGCCAGGTCCACAGTTCCCGCGCGGAGCGATCGCACCAGAGCAGGTGTCGTCCCCTCCCGGGAGACCAGGTTGATCCCCGGATGTGAGCGCCGTAGAGCAGCGATTGCCGATGGCAACAACATCGCCCCGGCGCTCGGGAACCACCCCACCCGCACCGTCCCGCCCTCGACCGGCATCCCGGCCAGATCACGGGCGGTCGCGTCGATCTGGTCGAGTACGCCCGCCGCGTTCCGCAGCACGAGCCGGCCGGCCGGCGTCAGCTGGACGCCTTCGCGCCGCCGCTCGAGCAGACGCGTCCCCGCGGCCCGTTCGATCGACGCGATCTGGCGCGAGACGGCCGACTGCGTGTAGCCGAGCGCGGCCGCCGCCGCCGTGAAGGTCCCGCGCTCGGCGACCTCGCGGAAGACCCGCAGCGCGACCAGCGAGACATCGGAGAAGTCCATGACGTTTACGCATACTACCTGTGCCGATTTCTCGTTTGAGTCATGTTCGGAGCGTTCCTAGCCTGGCGACATGAGACCGCAGAGAATCGCCCTGGTCACCGGGGCCAATCAAGGGATCGGCTTCGCGTTGGTGCAGGGACTGGCAGCCCGCCTCGATGCCGCCGACCTGGTCCTGCTCACCGGCCGCAACCCGGAACGCGTCGCCGCCGCGGTCGCGCGAGTCGACGGTACGGCGCAAGTGGAGGGCCGGGTCCTCGACGTCACCGACGCGGCCGCGGTCGCCGACCTGGCCGCTGACCTGCAGGCCCGGTACGGCGGGGTGGACCTCGTCATCTCCAACGCCATCGGCCCGCTCACTCCCGACCGTACGCAAGCTGAACAGGCCGACGAGTTCATCGCCGTCGCCAACGGTGGTACCGACGCTGTCCTGCGTTCTTTCGCCCCGGTACTACGTCCAGCCGGCCGCCTGATCGTCGTCGCGAGCTCACTCGGCACCCTCGACCAACTGGACGCCAAGGTCCAGCCCCTCTTCGAAGACGGTCACACCCTGGACGAGATCGAGCAGACTGTCGAGGACTGGCGCCAGACCATCCATGCCGGTACTGCGGCCGAGAACGGCTGGCCGGAGTGGATCAACATCCCCTCCAAGGTCGCCCAGGTGGCCGCGGTCCGGGCGGTCGCCGCGACCCGGCGTACCGAAGATCTTGCCGACGGCACCCTGATCGCCTCGGTCTGTCCCGGTCTGGTCGACACCCGCGCGTCCCGCCCGTGGTTCGACGATTTCAGCCAGGCGCGCACCCCCGAGGAAGCGGCCGAACCGATCCTCGACCTCCTCCTCACCGACCACGTCGACCCATCGACGTACGGCGAACTCATCCGCGACGGCAAGGTCCTGCCGTGGCTCGGCGGGATGACTACGACCTGAGGATGAGCTGAGGTCCCACCCGGAGAGCGATGCCTGGGCAGCCGGCCCCGAATAGCTTCAGGGGTATGAAGAATCCACGTCGCGTACTGGCGACCACACTTGCCCTGAGCAGTCTTGCCGCGGGACTCACGGTCCCGTCAGCCTTTGCCGCGCCGGCCGAACCGGGTACGGCAGGGATCGGCGACAAGGTCTGGCCGGAGCTGGGCAACGGCGGCTACGACGTGGTCGATCAGAAGCTGGCCTTCACCTTCAACGACAAGTTGACCAGCTACACGGCCAGTACGACTCTCAGTGCCCGAGCGACCCAAGGGCTCAGCCGGTTCGACCTCGACCTGCTGGGCCCGGAGGTCACCGCAGTACGAGTGAATGGCCTCAGGGCAAGCTGGAAGGCAACCCCACAAGGGGAACTGGTCATCACCCCCGAACGCGCGCTGCGCAAGAACGCGCCGTTCACCGTCAAGGTCGACGTCAGGAGCAACGTCCCCGGGGTGACGGATCCGAAGCTCGTCTTCCCGCCCGGCCTGATCCACTACGGCGACTGGATCCAGGCGATCAACCAGCCGTCCGGCGCGCGCCGGATGCTCGCGATCAGCGACCACCCGGCCCAGAAAGCTCCCGCCACGATCACCATCACCGCACCCGCCCGCCTCAATTCCATTGCCAACGGCAAGCTTCTGAAGACCACCAGAACCAGAACCACGGCGACCCGCGTCTTCCGCGAGGACCGCAGGATCGCCACCGAGCTGCTCCAGATCGGCGTCGGCCCGTTCACCGTCGTCCAAGCGCCAGGCCCGCACGGCATGGATCTCCGGTACGCCGTACCGACCGCGCAACTCGCAGCGATCAAGCCCCAACTGAAGTCCTTCGACCAGTCGATCCGATTCATGGAGCAACGCCTCGGCCGGTTCCCCGGCGTCCGCGCCGGCTCGTACATCGCACCGGTCGGCGGCGAACTCGAGACGCAAGGCCTCACCTTGATGCCGGCCGACCACATGACCAAGGAGGGGTTCGAGCAGAACGGCGTGGACGGCGTCGTCCTGCACGAGGTCTCACACGAGTGGTTCGGCAACTCGGTCTCACCGAAGACCTGGTCGGACCTGTGGCTCAACGAGGGGCACGCGGTCTTCTACGAGGACGTCTGGACCGCCGCCCGCGGTCGCCAGAGCCAGAGCGAGTCGATGCGCCATTCGTACGTCGAACGCGGCAACCAGCTGCTCGCGAACGGCCCGATCGCCAAGCCCGATCCCGCCAGGTGGCCGGGCGACAGCGCACCGATCCGCCCGTACGGGGACGCGGCCTACGAGGGCGGGGCGCTGACGCTCTTCGCCCTGCAGCAGAAGGTCGGGGCGAAGGTGTTCAACCGGATCGAGCGCGCCTGGGTCCGCGACCACGCGAACAGCGTCGCAAGTACCGAAGACTTCATCGCCACCGCATCGAAGGTCGCACACCAGGACCTCGGCCCGTTCCTCCGGTCCTGGCTGTACGGCACCAAGCTTCCCGCGATGCCGGGCCACCCGGACTGGAAGGCCGCGGCCTAGGTGGTGAAGAGGTTCAAGCGATAGCTCTCGACCTGTGGCGCCAGGCCGATCGCGTCCAGTCGATCCCGGAAGGCCGCAGGCACGCCGGCCCGGACGGCGGGCTGGAGTTGGGCGATGGTGCGGCTGTCGAGCAGTCGCAACCCCCACGACTCCAGCTCGCTCGGGTCGTCGCACGGCCACAGGAACCTGGCTGACATCAGCTTGGCCGAGTTGTGGTTGTCGATCCGCTCGACCATCCCGGCCCCGGCCGTGTCGAAGGCGACCGGGCTGCCGGGGAACTGATCGCGGATGAAACCGATCGCGGCCTCGCAGCCTTCGCGGGGCACATAAGGCAGGACGGCCTCGGCGACGAAGAAGTACGGCGCCGGATGCTCGCGTACGGCGTCGAGCCAATCGGCCTCGGTGACGGATCCGGCGACCATCGACCGCCGATCGGTCGGCTCGAAGAACTGGCGGCGCAGCTCCATCGAGTCGGACAGATCCAGCTCGACCCAGTGGCAGGTCCCGTTGTCGAGCCGCTCGAACCGCGTGTTCAGCCCGGCCCCGATCTCGACGACCGTCCCGGCCGGGTTCGCCCGGAGGAACTCCGAGACCCAGCCGTCGAAGATCATCCCGCGCAGCACCGCGCCGGTCAGCCCGCGGTTGCCGTCGAGCTTGGCGAAGTCGTAGTCGAGCGACTCGACGATCTCGACCGCCTTGGCATCACGCAGCAGTGGGTGCTCCTTCCGCGCCTCGACCGCGCGGCCGTAGAGCGGGATCAGCATCGTCTCCTGCGCCGGCCCGAGCTGAACCGCACGTCGCTCGCTCACCCGAAGCCTCCCTCCGTCACCGGTGCACCATGCTACGCAGGTTAAAGTCACTGCATGTTGATCGTGATCGGCCTGGTGCTGATCCTGGCGTTGACCGTTGCCACCGGCTATTTCGTGGCTCAGGAGTTCTCCTACGTCGCAGTGGACCGGAACCGGCTGCAAGGGCTGGCTGACGGGGGTAACGCGGCCGCGGCCAGGGCGCTGAAGGTGACGTCGCGGTTGTCCTTCGTCCTGTCCGGCGCGCAGGTCGGCATCACCGTCACCGCGCTGCTGGCCGGCTACGTCGCCCAGCCTTACCTGGGCGCCGGCTTGGAGGACCTGCTCGGTACTGCGGGCCTGCCGGCCGGCGTCAGCCTCACGATCTCCGTCATCTTGGCGTTGCTGTTGGCAACGATCATCCAGATGGTCTTCGGCGAGCTGGCCCCGAAGAACCTGGCGATCGCCCGGGCCGAGGCGATCGCGCTGCGGCTGTCCCGCTCGACGCTGATCTACCTGACCGTCGCCGGTCCGCTGATCCACGTCTTCGACGCCACCTCGAACCGGATCCTGCGCCGGGTCGGGATCGAGCCGGTCGAGGAGCTGCCGCAAGGCGCCACCGCCCAGGACCTGGACCGGATCATCGCGACGTCGTACGAGCAGGGCCTGCTGGACGAGGACACGATGCGGCTGCTCGATCGCGGACTCGACTTCCGGTACCGCAACGCCGACGAGGTGATGACGCCGCGCGTCGACGTGATCACCGTGCACCGCGACGAGCCGCTGACCCGGGTGGTCGAGCTGCTCGACACCGGGCACAGCCGGTTCCCGGTGATCGGCGACTCGGTCGACGAGGTGGTCGGGGTGATCGCGATCGGTGATGTGGTGGAGATCGAGCCGGCTCAGCGGGCCCGGTTCACGGCGGTCTCGCTGGTCTCGCCGCCGGTCGTCGTACCGTCCACGTTGCCGCTGCCCGCGGTACTGCAGGCCCTTCGTACCGCGCATCGGCAGCTTGCGATCGTGGTCGACGAATTCGGTGGGTTCGCCGGGGTGCTGACGCTGGAGGACATCGCCGAGGAGCTGGTGGGCGAGATCCGCGACGAGGACGACCTGCCGGAACCCGAGCTGATCTCGAACCCTGACGGGTCGTGGACGTTGCCGGCCCGGTGGCGGATCGATCAGGTGGCGGAGTCTGTTGGGATCCAGCTGCCTGAGGACGAGGACTACGACACGGTGTCGGGGTTGATCATGGCCCGGCTCGGGCGGATTCCCGTGGTGGACGACGAGTTGGTGGTGGAGCTGCCTCGGCGGTTCGACCACGACGGGCGGCCGGTGCCGCTGGAGTTGGTGCGGCTTCGCGTTCAGACCGTACTCCGGCACGTGCCCGGCATCGTCGTACTGGAGCGTCTCTCATGAGTACCACGGTTGCGCTGCTGGTCTCGTTGCTGCTGCTGATCCTCAACGGGTTCTTCGTGTCGGCGGAGTTCTCGCTGGTCGCGTCGAAGCGTCATCGGCTGGAGCAGGCGGCCGCGTCGGGTTCGCGAGCCGCGCGGGCCGCGATCGCTGGAGTGAGCGAGCTGTCGTTGATGCTCGCGGGTGCTCAGCTGGGGATCACGCTGTGCACGCTGGGACTCGGCTCGTTGTCCGAGCCCGCGGTGGCCGACCTGCTGCATCCGCTGTTCGAGCTGGTCGGCATTCCTGAGGATGCCGGGCACGTCATCGCGCTGCTCATCGCCGTCGGCGGGATCGGCCTGCTGCATGTCCTCCTTGGCGAGATGGCGCCGAAGTCCTGGGCAATCAGCGACCCCGAGCGCTCCGCATTGCTGCTGGCTTTGCCATTCCGAGGCTTCACCTACCTCGTACGTCCGTTGCTGATCGTCTTGAACTGGATGGCAAACCTCTGCCTCCGCGTCCTGAAGGTGACCCCGCAGAACGAGCTGGCCAACGCCCACGGCCCCGACGAGCTGCGCCTCCTGATCGAGTCCTCCCGCGAACACGGCACCCTCGAGGCCCCCGAACACGACCTCCTCACCGCGATGCTGGCCCTGCAGAACATCACCGTGGCCCAAGTGATGACCCCTACCGCCGCGGTCTCAACCGTTCCGGCCTCCGCCAGTGCCCGAGAGGTCGAACTGACCAGCCGCCGAGAAGGTCACTCCCGTCTAGCCGTCGTAACCCCCGGTACCACCGCAGTCTGCGGCATAGTCCACGTCAGCGATGCCGCCCGAGCCACCACCCGAGGCGGCACCACCCTTCAAGCCTCCCAGCTGATGACCGAGCCGCTCCGCCTCCCAGCCGCCACACCGGTAGCTGCCGCAATCCGCCTGATGCGGGAGAAGCGCTCCCAACTGGCCGTCGTCCAGGAAGGCGACGTGCCGCTCGGCGTAGTCGCCCTCGAAGACCTCCTGGAAGAGGTCATCGGCGAATTCGACGACGAAACAGACCCGATCATCACCGCCTCCCGCCGCTCCACACCACCCGCTCAACCCCAAACCGACTAGCCCGGGCCTGCTGGTGGTCCAGGGGAGGGAAATGCCCCGGATCGGGGGTAAACCCCTCCCCGGGTGTTGGCGAAAAGCCTCCCCGAAGCTTCCGCTCGGTATCCGGCGGGTGGCTAGCTCGGGGCGGTCATCCGCTCCGCGGCTGGACCGTGGACGGGAAGGCGGAGGGTGAAGGTGGAGCCCTGGTCGAGGGTGCTGGTGGCGGTGGCTGTGCCGCCGTGGGCTTCGATCAGGCTGCGGACGATCGGGAGGCCGAGGCCGCTGCCGCCGGTGTGGCGGTTACGGGATTGTTCGGCGCGCCAGAAGCGGTCGAAGACCTTCGGGAGGTCCTCGGCGGCGATACCGGCGCCGGTGTCGGTCACGTCGATGACGACCTCACCGCCGCTGCCCCCGCTGCCGCCCCCGCTGCCGCCGACACCACTGCTGCCGCTGACACCGCTGCCGCCGCCGACGTCGCGGTTGGTGACGTCGCCTTCGATGCGGCCGGTGATTTGGACGGTGCCGCCTGCGGGGGTGAAGCGGAGGGCGTTGGCGACCAGGTTGCCTACGGCTTGGCGGAGGCGGACCGGGTCGGCTTCGAGCTCGATGTCGGTGGTGGTTGACGAGGACAGCGTGATGTCGGCGTGTTCGGCCTGGCTGCGGAACGTACCGGCGACCTGGTCGAGGAGTAGGCCGAGGTAGACGCGCTCGGGGTGGATGCGCAGGTTGCCGGCGTCGGCGGTGGCGAGGTCGCGGAGGTCGTCGAGGATGTGTTGCAGGAGCGCGGCCTCCTCGCTGAGTGAGGCGATGAAGGTCGCGTCCGGCTGGGCCACGCCGTCCTCGACGGCCTCCAGCCAGCCGCGAATGTTGCTCAGCGGCGTCCGCAGTTCGTGCGCGATGTCGCTGACCATTGCCCTGCGCAACGATTCGGTCTTGGCGCGGGCGTCGGCCAGTTCGTTGAACGCCAGTGAGAGCTGGCCGATCTCGTCGACGCCCCGGACCTTCACGCGGACGTTCTCGTCGCCGCTGGTCATCCGGCGGGAGGCCTTGGTGAGCGCTCGCAACGGTTGTACCAAACGGATTCCGCCGACGGCGGCGATCAGCACGGTGATACCGAGGATCGCGGCGGCGACGCCGGCGATGCGCTTCTGGTTCGCGGGGGACAGGTCGAACTCGGCCGACGCCTCGCTGTGGGTGCTGACGAACAGGAGGGCGGGCGGAGCGACGTACGGGGTGAGCAGGGCACGCCGCGAGACGGTCATACACGCTTCGACGGCCGCGGGGTCAGGCAGTGGGGGCGCTGCGGAGGATTTGACGGACGGCCGGGCAGACGGCCTTTCGGCGGGATTAGTAGTGGGGCCGGGTTGCAGCTGGCTCGTGGTGACACCGAAGTACGGGGTCCAACTCAGGTCGGCTTGCAGTTTGATCGGCATGGTCGGACCGCGTTTGGCGAGGCAGGCGTTGACCCGGCTCTGCAGGTCCGAGTATGCCTTGGCCTGCTGGCTGTCGATCTCGTCGAGCGCGGCCGACGGGCACTGGTCCACGGCGTACTGCGTCCCCCCTTCGATCTGCGGCCGGCCGGTCGGGTCGTAGGTGATCTTGCCGAGCCCACCCGAGTAGTTCTGGATGCAGCTGAGGACCCTGGTCGCCACGTCGTCGAGTCTGGACTTCGCGGCGTCGGAGAGCTTGAACGGGCCGACCACCCGGGAATCGATCTGCCCGGTGGCGTCGGTCGGCGTACCGCCCAGGCCGGTACTGAGGTCGAGGGGCCAGACGACCGCTGACGCGATCTGGGTCGCCGGGACCGGCTGGCCGGAGATGAGTTGGCGGTCGCGGGTGGTGAGACTGATCTGCCGGCCGGTGTCGAAGGCGAGCCTGGAGATCTCCTTGCCGATGCCCGACCAGCTGCGATGGGTCGCGGCGAACCCCACCAGGGTGTTGTAGATCTTGGCGTCGTCGGCGAGCGCCTGGCCCTGTTGCTGCTGGATGGCGACCGTCGTACTGCGGGCCGCGAGCCAGGCGGTCGCCGCGATCGAGCAGAGCGCGATCAGGACGGCGCCGGCCAGCAGCCGGACGAGTACGCTCCGCCGGGCGATCATTTCACCCGTCGGTCAGCTTGTAGCCGACGCCGTAGACGGTCAGCAGCCGGATCGGTTTGCGGGGGTCGGGCTCGATCTTCTTGCGCAGGTTGAGCACGTGCGTGTCGATCGTGCGAGTGGTGATGTATTGGTCGATGCCGTGCAGTTGCTCGAGGAGCTGGGCTCTGGTGAAGACACGGTGGGGGCGGGCGGCCATCGTGGCGATCAGGCGGAACTCTCCGGGGGTACAGGTGATTTTGGTGCCGTCGGC
Organism: Kribbella ginsengisoli; assembly: GCF_039537185.1. Taxonomy (NCBI): domain Bacteria; kingdom Bacillati; phylum Actinomycetota; class Actinomycetes; order Propionibacteriales; family Kribbellaceae; genus Kribbella; species Kribbella ginsengisoli. The sequence goes on from NZ_BAABAA010000015.1 coordinate 122,221, forward strand.
AAACAGTTCGTGGCGTTCGGGGTCGACGGCGACGCCGCCGACCCGGAGCATGCTGTCCGGTTCGGCGGCTGTTGGTCTGCCGCTGCTTCGCCTGAGTAGCGTGCGCACGCGGGCGGCCAGCTCGCGAGGGCTGAAGGGCTTGGTCATGTAGTCGTCGGCGCCGAGGTCGAGGCCGAGGAGCATGTCGTCCTCTTCGGTACGGGCGGTGAGCATCAGGACGGGGATGTCGGACTCGCGGCGCAGGATCCGGCAGACGTCGAGGCCGTCGACACCGGGGAGCATCACGTCGAGGACGAGCAGCTCGGGCCGGCGGCGGCGTACCTCCTCGAGCGCGGAGCGGCCGTCGTGGACGACGGTGACTTCGTGGTTCTCGCGTTCGAGGTAGCGCCGGACGAGCTCGGCCTGCTTCTCGTCGTCCTCGGCGAGCACGACCTGGGCACACATGGCTTCGACTATAGGTCGGGTTGTCGTTGCTCCGGGTGATGTGTGGTCGGCCGGGACAACATCCTGACAATTGATGGTCAAGCTCTGCAATTGCTGACCCCACCCCACCACCGCGGTCAGGTGGCCAGTGCTTCTGTTGGGGTGAGCAACGATGCCCGGATCGCGGGGTAGACGCCGGCCAGGACGCCTACGGTGATGGACGCGGCCAGGCCGGCGAGCACGGCTGTGGGTGGGATGACGATGGGCCAGCCTTGCGCGTCGGCGTACCCGATCACTCCGAGGACTCCGAGGATGGCGCCCATCAGGCCGCCGATCGTGCAGAGGACGACGGACTCGGTGAGGAACTGGCCGCGGATCTGCCGGCGGTTGGCGCCGAGGGCGCGGCGGAGGCCGATCTCGCGGCGGCGTTCCAGGACGGAGATGACCATGGTGTTGGCGACGCCGATGCCGCCTACCAGCAGCGCTACGCCGGCCAGGCCGAGGAAGAGGGTGGAGAAGGCGTTCTGGGTGATGCGCTTGGCGGCGAGAGCTTCTGAGGGGCGGCTGACCTGGACCGTGCCGGGTTGCTCGGGGTTGAGGGTGCGGCCGAGTACCGCGCGGACGTCCTCGACTGCTGTGTCGGTGGAGCGGACGTAGACGACGGATGGTCGGCCGTCGAAGCCGAGGGTCGTCTTGGCGGCGTCCCAGCCGATCAGGACGGACTGCTCGACGTCTGGTGCCAGCGGTGACGTCGAGAGGACGCCGATGACGGTGAACCAGGTGTCGTTGAGCAGGATCCGGGGCGCCGGCTGGCCGGCCGGCAGGTCGGTGATGCCGAGCCAGGTGGCGGCTTTGGCGCCGAGTACGACGGTCGGGAACTTGTCGGTTGCCTGAGACAAAAACTTGCCCGAGTAAACCTTTGCGCCGAGCAGGTCGAGCAGGTTGGGTGTCCCGGCCAGCACGGTGATCCCACTGCTGTCGGTGGTCCCGTCGATCTTGTCCGACCGCCGCACACTCGCATGCACATTGGCCACCCCACTGACCTCCTGCACCGGCCCGATCCGCGCCGCCATTCTCACCGATTCACTGGGGAACCCGGCCGTTTGGCTCGGGTCGTTGGCGTTCGGCGCTGCCGCGGCCCGCAGAAGGTCCGGCCCCAACGTCGACAACTCATCCAACACAGCCTGCTGACTGGACGCCGGAATCCCCGTCACCACGATCATCGTCGCAATCCCGATAGAAATCCCCAACGCGGACAACGCGGCCCGCAAAGGCCGAGTCCGTACCCGGGTAAGCCCAAGCAAGAGAAGATCGGAAACCGCCAACCGCACGGGTTGAGTCAACTGACCGGCGCCGGCACGCGATCCCAGCCGCCGCCCGCGGAGCCGGGCGCCGTCCTCGGCAGCGGCTTGTCCGGTGCCGCTCGCCGCCCCTGCCCTCACCTCGGGTGAGTGGTTCGGCCCTTCGGTCGACTCCAGCCCCCTCGTCACCGCCCAGCTCCGCCGGGCGCCGTCCTCGGCGGATGTTGGGCTAGGGCTCGACGCTGCTTCTGCTCTCGCCTCGGGTAGGTGGTTCGGTGTTGCCTCGGGCGGGTGGGGCTGTGGCTTGCTCGCTCCCTCCGTGTTCTTCTCCGCCCGGCGCAGCCGGGTGGGCTTTGGGTGGGTCATGCGTCTCCTACTAGGTGGCCGTCGCGCATTTCCAGCTGGCGGGGGAGTTGGGTGGCTATGTCTCGGTCGTGGGTGATGACGGCGATGGTGGTGCCGGTGGAGTGGAGTTGGTGGAGGAGGTCGAGGACTGCGTGGCCGTTGGTGGTGTCGAGGGCTCCGGTGGGTTCGTCGGCCAGGACTATGGCGGGGGAGTTGACCAGGGCTCGGGCGATGGCTACTCGTTGGCGTTCGCCGCCGGAGAGTTGGTGGGGGTGGTGGTTGGCTCGGTGGGAGAGGCCGACTCGGGCCAGGGCTTCTAGGGCTAGGGGCTTGCGGGTGCGGCGGGGCGTACCGGCGTACAGGAGGCCGGTGGCGACGTTTTCGGTGGCGGTGTGGCCGTCCGAGAGATGGAACTGCTGGAAGACGAAGCCGATCGAGCGGCCGCGGAGGGCGGAGAGTTCGCGGTCGGAGAGGCCGGCGACATCGTGGCCGGAGATCGCGACCGTGCCGGCGGTCGGGCGATCGAGGGTGCCCATCAGGTTGAGCAGGGTGGACTTGCCGGAGCCGGACGGGCCGACGATCGCGATCAGCTCGCCGGGTTCGATTCGCAGGGAGACGTCGTCGAGGGCGCGGACACCGCCTGGGTATTCCTTGACGGCATGGCTGAGTTCGACCACGGCGGTCATGACGTCGTCACCACCTTCTGGCCGGCCTGCAGTCCGGCGCCGGTGATCTCGACGTTGCCGTCGGCAAACATTCCGGTCTTCACGCCGACCAGCGCGGACGTACTACCGGTGACAACCTGTACTGCGTAACCGCCCTCCCGCAACGCAAGCAACGCAGCGATCGGTACTACGAGTACGCCCTTCCGCGACGCCCCCGGCACCGTGACCGTCACCGGCCCCGAATCGACCCCAGTGCTCGCGGCCTGATGGTCGAGCGTGATCAGCGCTGTCACCTGCGCCTTCTTGCCGCCGTCGGCCGGGCTGCCGTCGCTCGGAGGCGGCGTCGCGTCGGTGCCGACGCTGCGGATGGTGCCGGTCGTCGCCTTGCCGTTCGGCAGTGTGAGCTTCACCTTCGCGCCGGTACTGATGCCCTGCGTGGAGTCGGCATCGACGGGCAGCGTGACAACCTTGTCGGTGGCGGTCACGCCCAGAATCTCCGCCGCGGCCGGATCGCCGAGCGCCGCCTTGACCGAGTCGACACGGACGGCGCCGGGAAGAACGACAACACTGGTCGGATCGATCACCCCCGTCTGCTCCAGGTCGAGCGACTCCTGCCATTTCTTGATCGCCTTGATGGTTGCCGAGGTCAACTTGTCAGTCGTTGTCTTGGGCAAGAACCCGAGAGCGGTCAGATTCTGCTTGACCACGCGAACGTCCGGCCCCTCGATCGGCTTGTCCTTGGGTGGTGGCGAGGACGGAGAGCCGGGCGGTGGCGGCGAGCCAGGCGTCGACGGTGGATTGCCGGGGATGCCAACCGGTGGAGTCTGCGGTTTGCCGATTGTCCGGAAGAGCGGCGTACTGCCGTAGAACAGGACCACGGGCTTGTCGTCCACCCGGAACAGCACGCCGCCCTGCTCCACCGCCGCGCCCACCTTGGGCAGCCAGGTGATCGTCCCCTCCGCATGACTCTTGACCGTCTGGCCGGCGCCGTACCCGAGCTGCCCTTCCAGATCCCTCGCCTGCGACAGATCGGTCCGCACGATCTCCACCGTCTGCGCGGGATCCGGCCCGTCCGACGCCACTGCCTTCTCCGGCTTGTCGAAGATCCGGAACCCGGCCACGCCCGCCCCGGTCATCACAACAGCGCCGGTGACCAAGGCGATCGCCCGGCGAGAACGCTTGCTCACTTGCCGGCCACCTCGCGCTGGCATTCGGGCATCAGGTCCATGCCCTTGGTGATCGACTTCATGTCGTTCTGCGGCCCGCCGAGCGCCGGACCGACGATGCCCGACGAAGTGTCGGTGGACAGTTCGACGTACTTGACGCCCTTGTCCTTGAGGCACTGCACGACCTTGCGGCCGAAGTCGAGCGCGTCCGGGTTGTTCGCGTCGATCTCCCAGGCAGGCAACGGCAGTTTCGGCTCGCAGACCTTGCCGGCGTTCTTGGCCTTCTTCGGGTCGGTGGTCGGGCCGCTGCCGAGTACGCCGGGCTCCTGGCCGCGCTTGGAGGTGTCGATGCCGTTGTCCTTCAGACAGGACAGGTACGGCGCGTACAACCGCTTGCGGTCGGCATCGGTCATGTCGATCCGCTCGCGCGGCCGGCCGGCGTCGGGGTCCTTCGGCGTCGCCTTGGTGGTCGTCTTGCCGGCCGGCGGCGTGGTCAGGGTGGCGATCTCCGGGGCCTTGCCGGTGTCGCTGGTATGGGCCTGGGCGTCCGCCTTGGACGACGAGCAGCCGGTCGCCACGACGGCGAGCAGGACCAGCGGGGCCCAGTTCAGGAGTTTGGTGTTCATAGCGTTCACGGTGGCTGGCGAATGTCAGGGAAATGTCGGCTGACGGTGGTGATCCGGTCCGCACGACATACGGTGGTCGGCAGCGTCATACAGGCGCCAGGCAGTCGTTGTACCTCGTCGTACCGGAGGAGTCGCACAGTGCCCGTCAGCCGTCTCGGTCTCGTCGTCCACCAAGCCCGCCCGCTCGCCGTCCAGGCCGCCGGGGTGGTCCGCGAGTGGTGCAAGAAGAACGACATCGGCTGCACCGACATCGACGTCTGGAAGGACCACGAGCACCGCCGGGGCGGGATGGCCGAGATGCAGCACGCCGGCAACCCCGACTTGGTCGTCACGCTGGGCGGCGACGGTACCTTCCTGCGCGGCGCCCGGATCGCAGCGAAGAACGGTGCCGCCGTACTGGGCGTAGACCTCGGCAAGGTCGGCTTCCTGACCGAGGTGGCCTGCAGCGACGTCGAGGAGGCGCTGGAGGCGGTCCACCACGACCAGGCGACGATCGAAGAGCGGATGACGCTCACCATGCGCGCATCCCGGCCCCTGGAGATCCCGAGCGGCATTGAGGCCCTACTGCGCTACGGACACGGCCCGGCGCTACCACCGCCCGCCGTACGCGAGGAGAGCCCTGAGGCCGACGGCTGGGGCGTCGCGCTCGACGTGACCGCGCTGAACGACGTAGTACTCGAGAAGCTCGCCCGCGACCACCAGGTGAGCGTCGGTGTCTACCTGTCCGGCCGCCTGCTCGCGTCGTACTCCGCAGACGCCCTCATCGTGGCCACCCCAACCGGCAGTACGGCGTACAGCTTCGCCGCCGGCGGCCCGATCCTGTCGCCCAACATGGAAGCAGTCGTCTTCACCCCCGTCGCGCCGCACATGACCTTCAACCGCACGGTCGTAGCCGCCCCCGACGAGCCAGTAGGCCTCCGAGTCCTCCCACACTCGGGCCAGGCCGCAGTAAGCATCGACGGCCAACTACGCGGCGTACTGGACCCAGGCGACTGGATAGGCGTCTACGGCTCCGTCCGCCGCCTCCGCCTGGTCCGCCTACGCCCCACCGACTTCTACGGCCGCCTCCGAGACCGCTTCCGCCTGACCGACGCCCCTGCCACCGGCGTAGACGGCGACCCAGACCCCTTCTTCCGTCCCAACACCCCCGTCCCCGCAGACCTGGCCCACCTCCGCCTCCCACCACCCCCAGAGCCCCCTTCGGACAACCCGGCCTGCGAAGTAGAGCCCGCCACCGAACCAGCGGAGTAGTCCCAGCCCGGTAGGCTCCCTCCCCATGCGAAACGTGGTGATCCTGGCCGGCGGCTCGGGGACGAGGCTGTGGCCGCTGTCCCGGGCGGACAAACCCAAGCAGGTACTGCCCCTGGCGGCAGGCAACTCCCTGCTGCGAGTGGCCTACAACCGGCTGACGGGTTTGGTCGATCCGGCCAACATCTATGTCTGCACTGTGGCAGCGCACACCGACCTGGTCCGCGAGGAGCTGCCGGAGCTCGGTGAACACAACATCATCGGCGAGCCGGTCGGCCGGGACACGGCCAACGCGGTCGGCCTGGCGTCGGCCGTGGTCGCCCGCAACGACCCGGACGCCGTCCTGGCGATCGTCGGATCGGACCACCTGATCACGCCCGAGGACGAGTTCCGGGCGGCGATCGAGGCCGGCTTCGAGGTGGTGGAGCAGCGGCCGCGATCGCTGGTGACGTTCGGGATCGAGCCGACCCATCCCCACACGGGACTCGGCTACGTCGAGCGCGGTGACGCGATCGAGGGCACCCCGGCGTACGCGGTGGACCGGTTCCGGGAGAAGCCGGATCGCGCGACCGCCGAGGAGTACCTGGCCACCGGCCGGTTCTGGTGGAACTCCGGCATGTTCGTCTGGCGCGCCGAGACCGTGCTGGACCTGCTCGACAAACTCCTGCCGGAGTCGGCTGCGCAGCTGCGGCAGGTCGCCTCGGTCTGGGACACCCCGGAGCGCGACGCGACGCTGGCCGAGATCTACCCGACCCTGCGCAAGATCAGCATCGACTACGCCATGCTCGAGCCGGCCTCGCAGGGCAAGGTCGACGCGGACGTCGTCGTCCTTCCGATGCCGGTGCACTGGCTCGATGTCGGCTCGTGGGCGGCGCTGGCCGGTACGTACGAGGTCGATGCCGATGGCAACCGGCACGAGCCGTCGGCGCTCAGCTGTCTGCTCGACTCGCACGACAACGTGATCGTCACCGACGATCCCGACCACCTGATCGCGGCGGTCGGGCTGAGCGGCCACATCATCGTGCACACCAAGGACGTGACCCTGGTCTGCCCGCTGGCCGACGGCGAGCGGATCAAGGACCTGGTCGCTATCGTCCAGTCCGACCACGCCGACCGCTACGTCTGAACCCGCGACGACGACAAGAAGCCCCGGACCTCAGGTCCGGGGCTTCTCTTCGTGCTGGGGGGACTCAGCCGCCGTTGGGCTCCTGCGCGTCCGTGGACGGGTACTTGTCCATGAAGTTCTTCAGGGCCTCGCCGGAGACCGAGCCGCAGAACTGGCGGTGGCCGAAGGCGGTTTTGCCGTCGGCGGCCATGCCGGACCAGTGCGAGAAGGCGATGTTCTTGCCGGCCGGCCAGGCGGCGCCGTCGGAGGCCTTGAAGGGGGCGGCGATGAACTTGCCGTTGGAGCTCTCGGGGAGCTTCGCCTTGGAGATCTTCTCGATCAGGTCGACCTGGTCCTGCTTCTTCATCGTTTCCTCGTTGTACCAGAGGATCGTGTAGCCGTGTTCCAGGTTGTGGACCAGGTTCGGCACCGGCGGGCGGTCGCTATCGGCGTAGAACTTCTTCGACAGCGGGGCCCAGACGGCGTAGTGCGGGCCGGACGAGGGCGGCGAGACCGGGTACGGGATCACTGTGCCGTCCGGCTTGTGGTCCTGGGTGCCGGAGGCCTTGTCCTCGGTCGGTGTGTCACAGGACGCGGCCGAGGCGGCGACGCCGAGGTCGGAGATCGCGGCGTTGCGGGTCTTGGAGTCCTGGATCAGCTTGATCGCCGGGTAGGCGATGATCGCGAGACCGACCACGATGCACGCGGCGATGATGAGACGGGTGCGGTTACGGTCGCCGCGGGCCTGGTCGCGCTGCATCTTTTCGACGAGCTCGCGGCGTGACTGCTTCTGAGACTTACCCACAGTGATGGTCTTCCCGGATCAGGGGCGGTCTCGGAGCCGCCGTGCGGATGCAGTGTACGCAAGGTGCCTGAGAAGTTGCCTAGAAAACTATCGAGACCGTGAGCCGAACGTGACCGTCGCCTCACTCCCCGGACCGGCCACCACCTGTACCCCGTAACCCTCCGCGTGCAGCACCACAGCCAGCCGCTCAGCGGCCATCCCGACAGCGACGCCATCAGCCCCAGTGACCTTCACAGCGCCTTCGCCAAGCTCTACCTGTACGCCATCCAGCGGCACAGCTGCCCAGAGCTCCGCAGAAGCCTCCCGAGGACCGCTGACAGCCTTCCGATCCAGTACTGCGGCCAGCGCCGCCTCCCGAGTCCCCAGGCTGAACAGGTCCATCTCCGCATCCCGCACCAGCGCCCGGGCGCCAGGCCCGTGCTCGCCGGCCGGGAAGACGACATCAGCCAGCCCACGCAGCACCGCGACCGGTACGCCGTCTGCCTTGCCCTTCACCAACTCGCTGGCCGCAGCAATCTCATCAGCCAGCGCCGGCTCGGTGACAGCCAGCACGTTGCCATGGCTGTCCGTAGTACCGCGCAGGTCCTCGATCACCTGTACTCCGGCCGCGCCGATCGCCAAGTCGACCTGCCCGTTGCGCCACGGCCGCCCGAGGGTGTCGGTGACGACCACGCCCACGTTCACGTCGTACCGCTCCTTCAGCGCCTCCCGCAGCAACCGCGCCGACACGTCCGGGTCCACCGGGAGCAGCAGCACGGTGCCGGGCGCCGTATTGGACGTGTCGGTCCCAGCAGCCGCCATCACCAGCCCATGCCGCGTCTGCACGATCCGGGTGTCGCCACGCGAAGCCACCACCCGTACGAGCTCGGCATCGATCGCCTCGTCCCGTGTGCCCGTGGTCAGCCGCCCCTCCGCCTTGCTGACGATCTTCGAGGTCACCGAGACAACGTCGCCGTCATGCAGGTCAGCAGCGGAGCCGATCAGCGCGGCCAGGTCGTCCCCGGCCGCGACCTCGGGCAGGCCGGTCACCGGGAAGACCTCGAGGTGCTTCCTCACCGGCGGACCGCCTCGGCCAGCGTCAGAGCAGCGGAGGCCAGCGCGGCCGTCGTGTCCTCATCGGTCATCCACAGCGGCACAGCCTGGGCGTGGATGCCAGCGGTCGCAATCGACTCCAGCTGAGCCGCGTCCGACGTGTCGATCAGCCAGCCGTCCAGTACGCCGCCCGCCGCCCGCGACCCGTAATGCCGCGCAACGGCACCCGCCGTCGACTCCACCCCGATCGCCGCCAGCACCTTGTCGGCCATCCCGCGGACCGGGCTGGTGCCGATGATGGGGGAGATCCCGATCACCGGCGCGGACGTCTCGCGGACCGCGTCGCGGATCCCCGGTACGCCGAGGATGGTGCCGATCGAGACGACCGGGTTCGACGGCGGCAGCAGCAGCGCGTCGCACTCGGCGATCGCGTCCAGCACACCCGGCGCCGGCTTGGCCTTCTCCGAGCCGACCGCCACGATCTGGTGCGCGGTCACCTCGGCGTGCAGCCGGACCCAGTACTCCTGGAAGTGGATCGCCTTCTTGGTGCCCGGGTTGTCCGGGTCGTCGACCACCACATGCGTCTCGACCCGGTCGTCGCTCATCGGCAGCAGCCGGACCGGCAGCTTCCACCGGCTGCAGAGCGCCTCGGTCACCGCCGCCAGCCCGTAGCCGGCGTCGAGCATCTGGGTCCGGACCAGGTGGGTGGCCACGTCACGGTCGCCCAGGCCGAACCAGGTGGGCTCCACGCCGTACGCCGCGAGCTCTTCCTTGATCACCCAGGTCTCGTCCTCGCGGCCCCAGCCCCGCTCCTTGGAGATACCGCCGCCAAGGGTGTACATCACCGTGTCGAGGTCGGGGCAGACCCGCAGACCGAACAGGGTGATGTCGTCCGCGGTGTTCCCCACCACGGTGATCTCGGCGTCCGGGCGGGCCTTCAGCAGGCCGCGCAGGAAGGTGGAACCGCCGATGCCGCCGGCAAGCACAGTCAATCGCATGGGAACAGTTTCCACGAGTCGTCAAAGCAGTCGACCACCGCACGACTATGCTGCCGAGGGTCCGATGTGTGTCAACTGTCAGTTGAACGGCCCCCAACATCCCGAGGAGCCCTCGTGGTCACCGACGCAACCAAGAAGCTCAGAGAGCCGGTCGCGTACATCTTGCTCGCCTTCGCCGGCCTCGTGGCGCTGGCCTTGCTGATCCGGCTGTTCGTCGGCAGCGCGGGCTTCACCAACGCCGCTGCTGTCGTGCAGGGCCAGGTCACCCCGCCCACCCTCCAGGCACTCGTGCTGCTGGTCTCCCTGGCGGCCTCCGTCTGGCTGGTGAACGAAGCGGGTGAGCGGACCCCGAACGCCCGCACCGTCACGCTGGCGGCGCTCTCCATCACGGGCCTGCTCGTCCTGATCGGACTGATCGTCGCCTTCGCCAGCTTCGGCGAGACGAGCACGGCCGGTCTGAAGATCACCAGCTTCATCTTCGCCATCGGCGGCCTCGCGCTGTACGGCGTCGCCGGTATCTACATCCTGAAGACGTTCCAGAGCCTGCCGGCTCCGGTCCGCGCCCCGAAGCCGGCCTCGCAGGGCCAGTTCGCCGGTCAGCAGGGTCAGTACGGCGCTCCGGGGCAGTACCCCCAGCAGGGCGGCCAGTACGGCACCCAGCAGGGCCAGTACGGGCAGTACGGAGCTCCGCAGGGCCAGTACGGCCAGAACGAGCAGTACGGCGCGTATGGCGCCGGTGCGGCCGGTGCCGCTGCAGGTGCAGCTGGTGGCTACGCCGCAGCGCAGGGCGGCGAGCAGCAGTGGCCGCAGGAGCAGAGCTGGAACCAGGGCGAGCAGCAGCAGTCCTGGCCCGTCAGCGACGCAGAGGCCCAGCCGCACGCCGAGACTCCGGCTGCTCAGCCGGCAGAGCAGGCTTGGTCCGCTGAGGGCCAGGCAGCCGAGCCGACGCAGCAGTGGAGCCCTGAAGGCCAGCAGCAGTGGGGTGGCCAGGAGCAGGGCCAGCAGTGGCCGCAGGAGCAGCAGCAGTGGGGCGGCGCCGACTCCGGTCAGCAGTGGGGCGCTCCGGCCCAGGAGCAGTACGGCCAGCCCGCACAGCAGGAGTGGCCCGCGCAGGATGCCGCGCAGCCTGAGCAGCAGCACCAGACCTGGCCGCAGGAAGGCCAAGCCTGGCAGGCAGATGCAGCTCCGGCAGCCGAGCAGCCCGCCGAGGCAGCGGTTCCCGAAGGGGCAGACGAAACCCGCGTAGAGACGCCGGTTTCCGACGCTCCGAAGGACGAAGACGGACAGCCGCAGCAGGGCCAGAGCGGTCAGCAGGGCTGGTGGTCACAGCCTTCCTGACCAGGAAGTCATCCGCCCTGACAGGGCGCTGAAGTAGACCGAGAGGCCTGTGCAGACAGGCCTCTCGTTCTTTTGCAGCCGTGTTGCGGATGATGCCAATAGCAGACCACGGCTTGACTTTCGTGGATTGCAGGAATGTAATTTCAACCGTGTCGTTCGTTGGACACTCGGTATCGGGGACCGCTTTCAGCACACAGAGCGGTCGAGGTCAGGCATGTGGGACCGCAAGCCCACATGTACAGGGGAACGAACAGGGTCGAGGAGGTCGTACCGTGACAGAAACGCTGCTGGCGATTGTCGACGGTGAGGCGATCGAGGAGGAGCCGAACTGGCAGGAAAGGGCGCTGTGCGCCCAGACCGATCCAGAGGCTTTCTTCCCGGAGAAGGGTGGTTCCACCCGCGAGGCGAAGAAGGTGTGCCTCGGGTGCGATGTTCGGGGCGAGTGCCTCGAGTACGCGCTGCACAACGATGAACGCTTCGGAATCTGGGGCGGGCTGTCGGAACGGGAGCGCCGCAAGCTGAAGAAGAAGGCCGTCTGAACGGGTTTTCTTCCTTGGGTAAATAAGTTCATACAAACATCGGCGTGAGGCCCCGGAGGGACTTTGTCCACCGGGGCCCGCTGCTGTGTTCAGGGGTCCTGCTGGCGTCGCGTAAGGTGAAGCCTCGCTGTACCAGGTCGTCACTTTCCCCTGAGGTGTCACTGCTCCGCATGGAATCAGAAGCTCCGGCCGGCTGGGAGTTCTTCGACTCAGTCGACTTCCCCACCGACCTCACCAACGATCCGATGGGTCGCGCGCCGATCCGGCACGTCGTCACCGCGGTCGTGGTCGGCCACGAGGGAGCCGCCTGGCTGCCCCGGCTGACCGAGGCGTTGTGGGCGCTGGGCCGCCGTCCCGAGCGGCTGATCGCGGTCGACACCGGTTCCACCGACGAGACCGCCGAACTGCTCGCCACCATGCCCGCCGTCGAACCCGTCGTGAGCCTGTCGGCACGTACCGGCTTCGGTACCGCGGTCGCCCGCGGCATCGAGACGGTCGGCTTCGCGCCGGTACCGTCCGCAGTCGGCCCGTACGGCGACGACCAGCACATCCCGGTGGTCGAGTGGCTCTGGCTGCTTCACGACGACTGTGCACCGGCCCCGAAGGCGCTGGAGCAGCTGTTGCTGCAGGCGACGATGTCGCCGGACACCGCCGTCTGGGGTCCCAAGCTCAGGATGTGGCCGCGCGACCGTGAACTGCTCGAGGTCGGCGTCACCACCTCGCTCGGCGGCCGCCGCGACACCGGGATCGAGAACGGTGAGCTCGACCAGGGCCAGCACGACCAGCCGCGGAACGTGCTCGCGGTCAGCTCGGCCGGCATGCTGGTCCGCCGCGACGTGTGGGAATCGCTGCGGGGCTTCGACCCGCGGCTGCCGATGTTCCGCGACGACATCGACTTCGGCTGGCGTGCGAGCCGGGCCGGCTTCAAGGTCGGCGTCGCACCCGATGCAGTCATCTACCACGCCGAGGCCGCCGCGACCGGCGAGCGCGCGCTGGCCGGCACCCGCCGGCATGCGTACCAGCTCGACCGCGCTCACGCGTACTACACCGTTCTCGCAAACGCACCTGGCAAACTGCTTCCGCTGCTGGTGCTCAGATTCCTGCTCGGTACTTTCGTCCGCTCCGTCTGGTTCATCATCGGCAAGACGCCGTCCGGCGCGGTCGACGAGTGGACCGCTTTGCTCGGGACGCTGCTGGCCGGTGGCTGGACGCAGGCCCGCAAGGATCGCCGCCGGCTCGACAAGGTTCCGTACGAAGACATCAAGCCGCTCTTCTCGCGCTCGGTGCACGCACTGCGGCACAACCTCGAGGAGACCGGTAGCACCATCACCGAGCGGCTCCGCGAGGCCTGGGCCGACGAGCCCGAGGAGCAGGTCGTCACGACCGCTCGCCGGGCCAAGAGCACGGCCCGCGTCGCACAGGACCAGCCACGCTGGCGCCGGCAGCTGATCCGCCGGCCGTTCCTGGTGACGTGGGTCTTCCTGTTTCTGGGCATGTTCATCGCCGCGCGCAGCCTGATCGGCAGCGGCGTACTGCGGTCCAACCTGTTGCTGCCTCCGCACGAGAGCCTCGGGTCGCTGTGGCATGCGGCCGCGGCTGCACCGCCGGGTGTGACTCCACCGGCTTGGCTGGCTCAGTTCTGGGCGCTGTCGACGGTGACCTTCGGACCGTCCGGCGCGACCAACGTCGTCCTGCTCGGCGCGATTCCCCTGGCTGCGTTGGCCGCTTGGGGACTGCTGCGCGCCTTTGTCGTCGACCGCGTTGCGCGGGCTTGGGGCGCAGCGGCGTACGGGTTCGCTGTCTTCACCAACGGCGCTGTCACGCAAGGCCGGATCGGGACCGTCATCGCGGCGATCGCGTTGCCGCTGCTCGGTGCCGCGGTGCATACGGTCGCGAGGCGTCGGCGCGTGGTCATCCAGGGCAGTTGGCGTGCGGCCTGGTTCGCCGGCATCTGCCTGGCTGTGCTGATCGCGTTCACGCCGGCTCTGGGGCTGCTGGTCGGAATCACTTTGGCCGTTGGTGCGCCGCTTGGTCTGGGCTGGCGTCGTCAGGGTCGGCAGCTGGTTTTCTCCGTCGTACTGGGCCTGGTGCTCGTCCTGCCGTGGACGATCGAGCTGATCATGCACCCGTCGCGACTCGGCCAAGAAGCAGGTGGCCCACCCACCGCAGCGATCGGCCCGGGCGACAGCCTCACGCACCTGCTGACCGGTACGCCGGTTGGCGCGCCTGTGCCGTGGTGGTTCGCAGTACCGCTGATTCTGGTTGCCCTGTTGAGTTTGCTGCGCGAGTCGCGGCAGCGGTACGAGCTGATCGGCTGGTTCGCCGCACTGGCCGGATTGGCGGGCACGTTGATCGCCAGCCGGCTCGGTGGTGGCAGTGGACCGCTGATGTTCCTGATGACGGCCGGCTGGATCATCGCGATCACTGTCGCGTGGGACTCGGTCGGCAAGTCGCGCGACGTCATCGTCCAGGCCGTACTGGGCCTGGTGCTGGTCGCGACGCTCGTCACGGCCGGCTTCTGGCTCGTACGGGGTGACGACGGCCCGTTGCGTCGTGGACCTGAGCAGGACCTCCCGGAGTACCTGATGTCGTCGCAGGCTCCGCCGGAGAACGCGTCGATCCTGGTGGTCCGCAAGGACGCGACGACGGCGATGCGCTTCTCGCTGGTCCGTGACGGCGGCCCGCGGATGGGTTCGCTGGAGGCAGCGCCGAAGCCGGCGCAGACCAAGCCGATCACCGACATCCTGTCCGCGCTGGGCGGCGGTGGTACCGGTGAAGAAGGCCGGCAACTCGCGGCACTAGCCGTCGACTATGTCTATCTACCGGCGCCCGTCGATCCGACGCTGATGGCGACGCTCGACTCGCTGCCTGGCCTGACCAGGGCCAGCGCGGCCGACGGTGACGCCTCCTGGCTGGTCGACCGGACGACGATCGAGGGCAAGGCTCCGTTGCAGGACAACGTGAACGACATCTGGCGGGTGCTCGGCATCATCGCGTGGATCATCGCGCTGATCTCCTGTATGCCGACAGCACGGCGCACCGTCGCCACACCGCGCGGGACACATGCAAGGAGGGTGTCGTGAGCGGCCTGTTGTCGGACGTCCGGATCAGGGTCGGAGCCTGCGTGCTCGCGATGGCTGCTGCGGGCGGTCTGGGCGTCGTGACGCACGCCAAGGAGCCGGTCACGCGTCCTGAGGGCGCCGGCGGGGTGACCCGGACGATCGTGAACCGTACTGCGCTGAGCTGTCCGGCCCCCGGTCCTGGCGGCAAGATCCAGAGCGCGGTCGACTCGGTCTCGCCGCAGCTACCCGAGGGCACACCCGTTGCCCCAGGCGCGGCGACGCCGTTGTCGATCGGCCCGCTGCCAGCCACCTCGGACCCGATCGGATCGGTCCTGGTCCGCGGCAAGATCGCTTCGACGGCGAAGACCGCAAAGCCGGTACCGCTGTCCATCCGCGGCATCGGCCCGCTCGCGGCCGGCACGGTCGGCACGAGTACGACGGTGTCGACCGAAGGCGTGAACCGTGGCATGGCGAGCGTGCCCTGTCAGCTGCCTGGGTCGGACTTCTGGTTCGTCGGCGCAAGTGGCGCCGCCGGCCGGCGCGACATCCTCGAGCTGACCAACCTCGACAGCGTCAACGCCGAGGTCAACGTCACCGTCTACTCCGCCAGCGGCGCGCTCGACCTGCCCAACGCGCGCGGCGTCGTAGTACCGGCCCGTGGGACCACTGCGGTGTACCTGAGCCTGGTGGCCCCGAAGATCCGGGACCTGGCGTTGCACGTCGAGTCCACCGGCGGCCGGGTGGCTGCTGCTCTGCGGGACAACGCGAGCAACGGCAAAGAGCCGGCCGGTGTGGACTGGATCAGCCCGTCGGCGCCGCCGGCCAAGTCGCTGGTGATTCCCGGGATGGCCGCGGGCAAGGGCATCCGGATCATCACGCTGGCCAACCCGAGCGACCTGCAGGCGACGGCGACGCTGACCATCAACGGTCCGAACGGACCGTTCAAGCCGGCCGAACTGTCGACGATGCAGATCCCGGCGGGCACGGTGAAGTCGATCCGGCTCGATCCGGTACTGCTCGGCGACCCGTCCGCGGTGACGGTCAGTTCGGACCAGCCGCTGACCGGCTCGACCCGGACCATCGACGCGAGCGGCCAGGACTTCGCGGTGCTCGGATCGGCCGAGGCGCTGACCGGCCCGGCCTATCTGGTGCTGCCCGCCCACTCGCAGCCCGCGCAGTTGCAGATCACGGCGCCGGGCAAGACGGCGACGGTGAAGTTCGAGCTGCGCGACGTGGCGGGCAAGCTGCTCGCGGCACGGTCGCTCGACGTGATCAACGGCGCGACCACGATGATCCCGTTCAAGGCGCAGCCGCGACCGACGTACCTGATGGTCGAGCAGGTCAAGGGCTCCGCGGTGGCGGCAGTGACGTTGATGCCGCCGACCAAGCTCGGCGACGACGAGGTGCCGTTGGTGGCCGCCTGGCCGTTGACGACGTCACTGGTGTTCCGCGCTCAGCTCGGCGCGCAACCGGACGTACGGGCTGCTTTGAAATAGAGCCCTAGTCGTCGTCGGTGTCGAACTCGGGGTCGATCTGCTCCGGCGACAACGCCAGGACGTCGGCGAGCTCGAGCACCAGCGCCGACCGGACCAGCCAGGCCAGGCTGGTGCCGGAGCGTTCGGCCCGCAGCTCGATCGGACGGCGGAAGACGACGATCCGGTACGGCTCGTGCGACGTGCCGCCGGTCGAGTGCGTCAGCGGGATCTCACCCGCGTGCATGTCGAGGTTCGGCACGTCCTCGATCGCGAACTCGACCCGTGCGACGACCTGGGGCAGCCGCTTCTCCAGCCGGGTCACCTCGATCGCGACGACCTCGTCGAACTGGGCCGCGGCGGACCGCTGCAGGGGCAGTCCGCGCGGGGCGAAGCTGCTCGGCCGGCTGATCGGCCCGAGCATGCCGCGTCCATGGCGGTCGATGTGCCGTCGATGACGGCGAGCCTCGGTCACGCGATCAGCCTAGTGGGGGTAGCGTCTGGACGTGAGCATCGCCAGGATCTGTTCGCGCGCCGCCTGCCATCGGCCGGCGGTGTCGACGCTCACTTATGTCTACGCCGACTCGACCTGTGTGCTGGGCCCGCTCGCGACGTACGCCGAACCGCACTGTTACGACCTCTGCGCCGATCACGCCGACCGGCTGACCGCGCCGAACGGCTGGGAAGTCATCCGGCTCGCTCCGGACCCGGCTGCGTCCGGTCCCTCCGACGACGACCTCGAAGCCTTGGCGAACGCGGTGCGCGACGCCGCCCGGCCGATCCCGACGGCGACTCGTGAGCCGGCGCCGGGCGCGCCGGTCGAGGTGATCCGCCGGGGTCACCTGCGGATGCTGCAGGATCCGGGCTCGACGGCCACGGACAACACCGAACAGGCCTGAGCCCCGCAGGAAGGCACCTTCCCCATCCGGTCGCGAACTTTTCCCGTTCGGGCCGTGTCTCACCCCGCAAGAAAGCACCACGACAAGGGGGATGGGAAAGATGAGGAAGTTGGGGATCACCATGGCGGCCGGCCTGTCAGCGCTCGGGGTGCTGGCAGTCGGGGCGTCGGCAGCGCAGGCGGGGGCCTACATGGACCGGACACGGTTGGTCACGCTGTCGCAGGTGAAGCAGGCCGACCCGGGCACGAAGTGGATCACGCAGGTCGACAAGGGCACGCTGCCGTCGGCGTACTGCGGCCCGGCGTCGACCGAGGGCAAGGCGGTGGCGCAGCGGCTGGCCCGCGGCTACACCGACGAGATGACGAACTACGGCACGCAGTACCTGAGCCGGTACCAGACCGAGGCGGCGGCCAAGGCGGCGTACACGTCGATCCTGGCCACGCTGAAGACCTGCAAGTACTCCAAGCCGGCGCCGACGCACGCGCGCCGGATCACCGAGAACCGGCACATCGTGGCCGGTGACGCGACCACCATCCTGCGCTGGTGGGACTACGCGCTGCCGAGCGACCCGGGCAGCGAGAACGGCGCCTTCCCGTACGCGGTCACGCGCAAGGGCACGGCCGTCTCGGTGCTGGCGTTCAGCGGCGACGGCGTGGGCATGAAGGCGGCCAACTTCGACAAGATCGCGAAGGCCGCGGCCGCCAAGCTGCCCTGACGTTTTCTGTTCGAACGTGTTTCGTCACGTGGGATGAGGTTGACCACTCCGTCAGGTACTGACAAGACTCGTCGCTGTGAACGATCAAAAGCTACGAGTCGGAGTGGTCGGCCTCGGCTTTGCCGGACGGACCGCACTGGAAGCGTTCTCGGAGTCGCCCGACGTCGAAGTGGTGGCGCTCGCGGGGCTCGAGACGGACATCCTGAAGAGTCTCGGCGCCGAGCATTCGGTGCCGAACCTCTTCGAGAAGTGGGAGGATCTGATCGCCCTCGACGGCCTGGACGCCGTCAGCATCGGTACGCCGACGCAGCTGCACGCCCCGATCGCCCTGGCGGCACTGGATCGCGGGCTGCACGTGCTCTGCGAGAAGCCACTGGCCCGGACAGTGGCCGAGGGCACCGCGATGGTCGAGGCCTCGAAGAAGGCCGGCCGCGTGCTCAAGGTGGTGTTCAACCATCGCGAGCGGGGTGACGTCGCCACCCTGAAGCACCAGATCGACGAGGGCCTGCTCGGCCGGATCTACTACGCCAAGGCGCACTGGATGCGCCGCAACGGCATCCCCGGGATGGGCGGCTGGTTCACCAACCGCGAACTGTCCGGCGGCGGCCCGCTGATCGACCTCGGCGTGCACATCCTCGACATGGCCCTGCACCTGATGAACGAGCCGACGGTGACCACGGTCAGCGCGAACACCTTCGCCGAGCTCGGCCCGCGCGGCCGCGGCAGCGTCAGCAGCGTGATCCGGCCGACGGTCGACACGCTCGGCGCGAAGTTCGAGGTGGAGGACCTGGCCACGGCGTACCTGCGGCTCGAGGGCGGCGGGGCGCTGCAGCTGGAGACCAGCTGGGCGACGTACCGGGCACCCGGCGACAACTTCGGGATCGAGCTGTTCGGCACCGAGGGCGGCGCGAAGATCGACGTCCAGAACTACACGAACACCGACACGCTGAAGATCTTCACCGACGTCGGCGGCATTCCCGCCGAGGTCCGGCCGGCCACCGGCGCCGGGCTCGGCCATCGCGCGGTGGTCAGCGAGTTCGTCGCGATCGTGCTCAGCGGCGACTGGGCCGCCCACAACGGTTCGGAGGCGCTCACCCGCACCCGGATCATCGACGCCGCCTACGCCTCGGCGCAGGCCGGACGAGAGGTAGTGCTCGATGATTAAGGTCACCGTCTGGGGCGAGAACGTCCACGAGCAGGACGACGCCGCCGTCCAGAAGATCTACCCGGACACCATGCACGAGACGATCGCGGCCGGCTTGCGGTCGTCGCTGGGCGATGAGGTCAAGGTCCGTACGGCGTGGCTGCAGCAGCCCGAGCACGGGCTGACCGAGAAGGTCCTGGCCGACACCGACGTGCTCACCTGGTGGGGGCACCGGGCGCACGGCGACGTCGACGACGCCGTGGTCGACCGGGTGCAGGAGGCGGTGCTGTCGGGCATGGGCCTGATCGCGCTGCACTCCGCGCACTTCTCGAAGATCTTCAAACGCCTGATGGGTACGACGTGCTCGCTCGACTGGCGTTCCGAGAACGACCGGGAGCTGCTCTGGACCGTCGCCGCCGGGCACCCGATCGCGGCCGGCGTACCGCACCCGCTGGTGATCCCGCAGGAGGAGATGTACGGCGAGCTGTTCGACGTACCGCAGCCGGACGAGCTGGTCTTCGTCAGCTCCTTCTCCGGCGGCGAGGTCTTCCGCTCCGGCTGCTGCTACCGCCGCGGCCAGGGCCGGGTCTTCTACTTCCGCCCGGGCGACCAGGAGTACCCCACCTACCACCAACCCGAGATCCAGCGCATCCTCGCCAACTCCGTCCGCTGGGCCGCCCCAGCCACCGAACGCAAGCTCCCCGACGTCCATCACCGAGCAACACCCGGCTGGTTCGAAACAGCCTGAAACACAGGTTCTGGCGCGGGCCAGATAAGGTCCACGCATGGCTGATGTAGCTGCGATCTTCAAGGCGTATGACGTGCGGGGTGTGGTTCCGGACGAGTTCGACGAGGCGGTGGCCCGGGCGACCGGGGCGGCGTTCGTCGAGGTTCTGGATGTGCTCTCCGGTGCTGGGGCCGTGGTGATCGGCTATGACATGCGTCCGTCGAGTCCTGGGCTGGCCGCCGCCTTCGCGGAGGGGGTGACCAGTACCGGGGCCGACGTGATCGACATCGGGCTGGCCTCGACCGACCAGCTGTACTTCGCGTCCGGGCGGCTGCAGTTGCCGGGGGCGATGTTCACGGCGAGCCACAACCCGGCGAAGTACAACGGGATCAAGATGTGCCGCGCGGGCGCCTCCCCGGTCGGCGCGGACTCAGGGCTGCGGGACATCGCGGACCTGGTCGCCAAGACCCTGATCGACGGGCTCTCCCCGGTCGCGGTCCCCGGGCACGTCAAGCAGAAGGACCTGCTCACGGCGTACGCGGACCACCTCAACGACCTGGTCGACCTCAGCGGCATCCGCCCGCTGAAGGTCGTCGTCGACGCCGGCAACGGGATGGGCGGGCACACCGTGCCGGCCGTCTTCGCCACCGGCCCGGTCGAGATCCTGCCTCTGTACTTCGAGTTGGACGGCAACTTCCCCAACCACGAGGCCAATCCACTCGACCCGAAGAACCTGGTCGACCTGCAGGCGAAGGTCCGCGAGACCGGCGCCGACCTCGGACTCGCCTTCGACGGCGACGCGGACCGCTGCTTCGTGGTGGACGAGAAGGGCGACGCGATCTCGCCGAGCGCGATCACCGGCGCCGTCGCCGTCCGTGAGCTGGCCAAGCACCCCGGCTCGACCATCCTGCACAACCTGATCACCTCCAAGGCCGTCCCCGAGCTGGTCGCCGAGCACGGCGGCGTACCGGTCCGGACCCGGGTCGGGCACTCCAACATCAAGCAGAAGATGGCCGAGACCGACGCGGTCTTCGGTGGTGAGCACTCCGCGCACTACTACTTCCGGGACTTCTGGCGTGCCGACACCGGCATGCTGGCGGCCCTGCACGTGCTCGCGGCCCTCGGCGAGCAGGACAAGCCCGCCTCCGAACTGTTCGAGATCTACGAGCGGTACGTCGCCTCGGGCGAGATCAACAGCCGGGTCGAGGACGCCGCGGCGACGGTTGCGGCGATCGAGGACACTTATGGCGACCGCGAGGGCATTACCGTTGATCACCTGGACGGTCTGACGATCGATGCCGGCGACTGGTGGTTCAACGTGCGTACGTCGAACACCGAGCCGCTGCTGCGGCTGAACGTCGAGGCCGGGGACGCCGCCACCATGGAGCGTGTCCGCGACGAAGTACTGGCCCTGATCACCGGTGCACCGGTGGAGGAGAAGAACTAGATGCCTGTGAACCTGGACCCTGACCTGTTGAGCATCCTGGTCTGTCCGAAGTGCCGGTCGGAGTTCCGCGTGGACGACGAGGCGAGCGAACTGGTCTGCACCAACCCGACCTGCGCGCTGGCCTACCCGGTCCGCGACGATATCCCGGTGCTGCTGATCGACGAGGCGCGCGAGACCAAGGATGCAGAGGCCTCCGAGAACTGATGAGCGTCTTCGACGATTCGCGGCTGGACGACCCCGCCGCCCTCGAGGCTTCCGACCACTTGCTGCGCCGGCTGGCCGGGGCGGGCGCCCGGGTGCGGGCCGAGCTCGAAGCCTCCGAGGAGGCCCTGTCGCAGCTGTCCACCGACGGCTTCCGTCCGCGCGCGATCGTCGCCGCCGGCCGGGACGCCCGTCTGGTGCGTGCAGTACTGGAGCCGGTCTGCCCGGTGCCGTTCGTTGCGTGGCCTGGTCCGGGTCTGCCGGGCTGGACCAGCCCGCTCGACCTCGTCGTCGTGCTGGGTGGCTCTGACGCTGACCCGGGCGCTGTGTCCGCTGCTTCCGAGGCTGTACGCCGGGGAGCCGGCCTGCTCGTCGCTGCGCCGCCGGACTCGCCGGTTGCGGCCGCATCGGCTGGCTCGCGGCACGCAGTACGGCTGCCGTCACAGTCGGATGACCAGCTGGCGGCTGCCGTCGCAGTACTGCAGGGGTTGCACCAGATGGACCTCGGGCCGGCTGTGGACGGCAAGGCCGTCGCGGAGATGCTCGACGAGGTAGCGATCGAGTGCTCTCCCAACAACGACGTAGCGTCCAACCCTGCGAAGGACCTGGCGCTCATGCTCGCCGACGCGCTTCCCCTGGTCTGGGGCGGCTCGGTGCTGGCTGCCCGTGCCGCACGTCGTGTGGTGGAGGCTGTGCGGCTCGCTAGCGGTCGCCCGGCGCTTGCCGCCGACTGTGGGCACCTGCTGCCCGTGCTGGCGAACCAGCCGCCGCGGGACGTCTTCGCCGACCCCTTCGACCAGCCGGAAGAGCTGCGGCCGGGTCTGGTCATCCTGGACGACGGGGTGGAGGACGCGGGCGTCGCAGAGCACCGTGGCCAGCTCGAGGACAAGGCTGAGCGTCACGACGTACGGGTGCATGTGGTGCGGCAGGCGAACGGGACTGATGTCGCCCGGTACGCCGCTCTGACGCAGCACGGCCGGTATGCCGCGGCGTACCTGGGAATCGGGCTCGGCCGCTACGGCACGCCGCGGGAGGACCAGGCTCCGGGACCGACGGGCAACCCCGCGGAGGACCCGGCGTGGTAGTTCCGCTCCAGAACACCATCCGCGACTACGCCTGGGGGTCGCGGACCGCGATCCCCGAGCTGATCGGGGTGGAACCGGACGGCAAGCCGCAGGCCGAGCTGTGGATGGGCGCGCACGAGTCGGCGCCGTCCGTACTGCCCTCGGGCGACTCGTTGTTCGACCTGGTGTCGTCGGACCCCAGCGGTGTGCTGGGGGAGGAGACCGCTGCCGAATTCGAGGGCCGGTTCCCGTTCCTGGCGAAGATCCTGGCGGCGGAGCAGCCGTTGTCGATCCAGGCGCATCCGTCCCGGGCACAGGCGATCGACGGTTATGCCCGCGACGAGGCAGCGGGAATTCCGCGCGATGCGGGCGATCGCAATTACAAGGACGCCTGGCCGAAGCCGGAGATCCTGATCGCCCTGGGTCAGTTCGACGCTTTGGTGGGATTCCGGCCGGTGGCGGATTCCGTCGCTCTGCTCGACGCGCTGGGTGTGCTGGACGAGCTGCGGGCTTTGTTGCTCGACGGGAAACTGCAAGACGCATTCACGACCTTCATGAGCACCGACCGGGATGCGATCCGTCCGCTGGTCTTCGCGCTCGGTGAGGCCTGCCGGGCTTATCAGGGCTCGGAGTTCGCCCTCGAGACCGAGACGCTGAGCCGGTTGTGTGAAGAGTTCCCGGACGACCCCGGGGTGCTGGCCGCGTTGTTGCTGAACAGGGTGCGGCTGGAACGGTTCGAGGCGGTCTACCTGCCGGCCGGCAACGTGCACGCTTATCTGCACGGGACCGGGTTCGAGGTGATGGCGAACTCGGACAACGTGTTGCGGGGTGGGCTGACCCGCAAGCACGTCGACGTGGCGGAACTGGTGTCCGTGGTCGACTTCGAGCCGCTGCCGTCTCCGGTGCTGCACGGCGTGGAGGTCGCGCCCGGCGTCACGGAGTACGAGACCGGCTGTGAGTACTTCGCCGTCCGGCGGTTCGACCTGTCGGCCGGGCCGACCAAGGCGCCGGGCAGTGGGCCGCGGATCGTCGCGTGTGTTGGCGGAACGGCCTCGGTCGATGCCGCGGGCACCGAAGAAACCGTGCGGTTGTCCGCCGGACAGTCCGCGTTCGTCCGCGGAACCGAAGGACCCTGTACTCTGCGTGGTTCCGGCACGGCGTTCGTCGTGTCCGCTCGCTGACCCCCTTACCCAATTGGCTCCGGAGGACAACGGAAATGGCTGGTGGCGGTAACAAAGCCGTCGTCGCGGCACTGCTGGCGAACACCGGTATCGCGGTCACGAAATTCGCTGCCTGGGGGCTGACCCAGTCCGCCTCGATGCTGGCCGAGGCGATCCACTCGCTGGCCGACGCCGGGAACCAGGTCCTGCTGCTGGTCGGCGCCAAGCGGGCCAAGCGCGAGGCCGACGAGCTGCACCAGTTCGGCTTCGGCCGCGAGCGCTACGTGTACTCGTTCATCGTCGCGATCGTGCTGTTCAGCGTCGGTGGGCTCTTCGCGCTGTACGAGGGCTACCACAAGGCCCATGACCCGCACCCGATCGAGCACTGGAAGTGGGTGCCGGTAGCGGTCCTGGTGGCCGCGATCGTGATGGAGTCGCTGTCCTTCCGCACCGCCATCATCGAGGCGAACAAGCTCCGCGGTACGACGCAGTGGGTGCGGTTCGTCCGCAACGCTCGCGCGCCCGAGCTGCCGGTCATCCTGCTGGAGGACTTCGCCGCCCTGACCGGTCTGGTGCTGGCCCTGATCGGCGTCGTGCTGACCCTTGCCACCGGCAACGGAATCTTCGACGGCCTCGGCTCGATGGCGATCGGCGCGCTGCTGGTCTGCGTGGCGATCTTCCTGGCGATCGAGATGAAGTCCCTGCTGCTGGGCGAGTCCGCGACCCGCGAGGCACAGGCCAAGATCGTCGCCGCGCTGGAGAACACGCCGGGAGTGAGCCGGCTGATCCACCTCCGTACCCTGCACCTGGGTCCGGAAGAGGTGCTCGTCGCCGCCAAGCTGGCCGTTGAGTCCGGCGTGGACGCGGCAGCGATCGCCGAGATCATCAACTCCGCCGAGCGCGCGGTGCGCACGGCCGAGCCGATGGCCCAGCACATCTACCTCGAGCCGGACATCTTCGTCGAGAACTACACCCGCGAAGAGCGCCCGGCCGTGCCCGAGGCGCCCTCGCACTGAAGTACTAGTTGGTGATCAGCTCTGCGGGGCGCGTCAGTGAGTGGCGCGTGTCGCAGGCTGCCATCATCTCGTCGTCGTGGGTGGCGACGATGACGGTGCAGCCCCGGGTGGCCAGGTTGCGGAAGAGGTCGATGACGCGGGTGCGGTTGCCCTCGTCGAGCGAGGCCGTGGGCTCGTCGACGAAGACCGCCTTCGCGTTCTTGTAGATCGCCCGGGCGATCGACAACCGCTGCTTCTCGCCACCGCTGAGGTGGGCGGCGAGTTCGTTGTCGCGCCCGGTCAGGCCGGTGAGCTCCAGTGCCTCGGCCAGCGCCGCCTGGTCGCCGACGACCTTGGAGCCGAAGACGCTCGCCTTCATCACCACGTTGAAGGCGACCGACTCTTCCTCCATCACGCCGTAGTCCTGCAGGACGAAAGCGCCGGAGTCCTTCCAGAAGCGACGGCGCCGGCCGGCCTTCCAGTCCGAGGTGTCGACGCCGTCGACCAGCACCTTGCCTGAGGTCGGCTGCTGGAGCAGGCCGAGACAGTGCAGCAGCGTCGTCTTACCGCATCCGCTCGGGCCGACGAGCGCGGTCATCGTGCCCGGCTCGCAGGTGAGCGAGGCCTGGCGGACGATCTCGCGACCGTCGATGACGACCGAGACGGCTTGGGCTTCTATGGTCATGGTTCTTCCCGTCTACAGTCTGCGTCGGCTGACGTTCTCGAAGGTCCAGCGGGTGGCCAGCAGGTGCGTCACCGGCGCCGCGAGCAGACCCAGTACTGCGGCTGCCGCGATCAGCAGCGCGCCATCACCGCGGCGGAGCAGAATGATCATCGCGGCCAGCCCGATCCCGACGCACCATTCGACGATCACCCGGTCGGCCAGGATCTCGCGCCATTGCTGTCCGGCCAGGCGCAACGGGAAGTCGCGCTTGGCCCGGAGTACGGCGGTGATGAAGGCCGCGATCAGCGACGACACCACCAGCGCGATGGTCAGCGCGATCAGCGAAACGGCTTGCAGCCAGGCGAACCACGCCGTGAACTGCGCCAGCAGCACGCCTTCCTCGGCGGCGTACCGGACTGTCGTCTCGCGCTGCAGCCCGTGCGCGGCGATGAGCGCCTGCGTTTGGCCGAGCCCGGTGAAGACCAGGTTGCGGCTGGAGGCGGCTGAGGCGAGGAAGTCGTCGTTGAAGGTGTCGTGCAGGTTCGGCACGAACATCACGATCGCGTCCTTGGGGAAGATCAGTTCGCCGCCACCCCCACTGGCCAACGGCATCGTGCCCGACTGTGCGAAGTGGTAAAAGGACACCTTGCGCAGCGCCGCGTCCCCGGCCGACTTGTCCCGGGTCCAGAGTCCGAGGTTGCCGCTGAGGTACTGCTTGGCACCCGCCGGGATCTCAGCGGCCGGCAGTGGGGTCAGCCCGGGAGTCTCCCCGGTCGCGCCCTTGTTCATCAGCCGCAGCCATCCCGGGCTGAGGACCGCCAGCGTCTCGAACTTGCCCAGGTCGACGTCTTTGAGCGCCTCGTCGTCCCAGGTGTAGGACAGCGCGACGGCGTCCTTCTTCTCGGCGTCGTTCACCACGTCGCCGACCTGCTTCAAGATCTGTTCGAAGCCTTTTTCGCCCATCCCGCCCTGGAAGGAGATCGTGACCTGGTCGGCCAGCGCCTTCCAGTGCGACTGCTGCTCGGCCGACCCACGAGCGTTCGTGTACGCCGTGAAGGCCGGCGCCACCGCCGCGAGCACCAGCACGAAGGTCAGCCCTTTGAGGACCATCGACACCTTGCGCAGCGACTTGACCGCCGGCTCCCGCCGGGCCAGCATCGCCGGCCCCGGCCAGGACGCGGCCGACATCACGACCGCGAAGGCCATCGTCGCGATCAGCACGATGACGTCGAAAGTCACCAGGATCGACAGGTACTTCGGAACGAATGTCCAGCCCTGGGAGATCCCGGTCCACACCACGGCCAGCACGTCGACACCGATCGCCCCGAGCAGTACCGCGACCAGGAACCCGGTCAGGTCCTCGTACTGGATCCGCCAGCCAGAGACGCCGGCGAGCGCGCGGAGCGCCCGGCCACGGGCCTTCACCGACAGCCAGTACAGGACCAGCGACACCATCAGCGCCGTCGCGGCCAGCAGGCTGGTGGCGAAACTCCCTTGTTTCATGACGAGTCTGAGCGTCCCGGCGAGGTTGTTCTCGCTCCACTTGCTGATCACCCGGTGCTCGCCGAGCCAGCTGCGGAACTCGGCCACGCCGGCGGTCGAGCCGGTGATCAGGTACTCGCCGCTGGCGTAGGAGTGCGCGAGCGCGTCCTGGGTGCGGACGGTCGCGTCCTGGTCGTTGCCGAAGCGGCGGATCCGCTCGGGGAACGAGCCCTCCTTGCCGACCTTCACATAGACCTGGCCGGTCTGGTCACCGCCGAGATCGGGCGCGACCTTGACCAGCCCGAGGTCCAGCCGGTCGCTCAGCGCGCCGAGCTCGTGGATCGCGGCCGCGTCGTCCATCCCGGCGCTGGCGAAGTCGAGGTTGACGATCGATTTCGTCGAGAGCTGCTCGGGGTAGGACCGGTCGTGCATGGTGGCGACCAGGGTGACCGCGACGGCCAGCAGCGCGAACAGCAGCGCCGACACCGCGACGGCGATTTTCCTGTGCACTGCAGGTCTCCAGGCGGGTCAGAGGGTCGGATTGGGCGGCTCATCTTCGCACGCAGAGCGACGCCGCGCGACTCTGTGCGATCTCCGGGTGACGCGCATCCGTGCCCGCCCGGCAGGGACCGGGCCGGGCACGGAGACGCTGAGGAAATCAGCAGGTGCGGTAGTAGTACGAGTCGTCGGCGCCCGGGCTGTTGATCGCACCCTTCTCCGCGATCGACTTGTAGCCCGACGCCGTGTTGATGCTGCGGACCAGGCTGCCGTTGAGGATGACGGACGAACCGTGGCACTTGTTCACGGTGTAGTAGGAACGGATCTTGACGTTCCAGAAGCCGTACTCCCAGGTGCCGCCTTCGGCCGGGTGACGAGTCTCCGAGCCGACGTGCAGCCAGGCGTTGGCGGCCGGGGCCGCAATGCCGATGCCGGTGAATCCCAGGCCGGCCATCAATGCGACGGCGAGCCCCTTGCGTGCCTTGTTCATGAGTTTCCCTCTCCTTGGAAAACAGGGCGGAAAGGGAATTACGGAAAACCGTCGAACACCCCGAAAATGCGCACGGAAAAGCCTGCCGAAATACCGTCGGCTGATGATTTCCCCGTGTCGGGCCGCTTCGGCTCCGCAACCCCCTCGTTACAGAAAAGCTACGAGACCTACACAATCCGAAGCAATCCCAGGGCTGGTCACGAAATCATAACGGCGCAATTCTTTGCAGGAACCTGCAACGAATATGACAGATTCTCAGAATGATGCAATTGTGGTCGCTTTTTCGGCGACTTTGTTTGAAGACTGAATGGTTTCTGTATTCAACGGGGCCGATTGTGTGGCGGCGGCAGCATGCCGCTGCGGCCGAGCCAGCGCAGTGCGCGCTCGCGATCGATCTCGGCCGTGGTCGGCGGGCTGCTGAGCCGGCCGGTGCGGTAGCCGAGATTGCGCAGGTCGGCGGCGACCGACGGTTCAGCGAGGGCGCGCAGGGCGAAGGCGAGCGCGGCCGGCGTCACGTCGTAGCGGCGTTCGAGTTCGAGGGCGAGCCGGACGGCGGCCAGGTCGCGGTCGTCGTACTGGCGCTGGGTGTTGCGCGCGGCGCGGGATCTCGGCAGCAGGCCGAGGGCCTCCCGGTAGCGCAGCATCCGGGGGGTGGTGCCGAGGCTCTTGGCTGCTTCCGTGATGCGCATGACAGCAATCCTGACATTTCGGTGTCAGAAATGCCGACCCACCCGACCAGGACCCCGGCCGCGACCCCTAGGCTCGGTTCCGGCAGGAAGCACAACGAATCCCCAGGGGAGCGGCAACGGTATGACGTTCGACTACAAGGTGGCAGACCTCGGCCTGGCCGAGTTCGGGCGCAAGGAGATCCGGCTCGCCGAGCACGAGATGCCGGGCCTGATGGCGATGCGCGCGCAGTACGGCGAGAGCAAGCCGCTGGCCGGCGCGAAGATCATGGGCTCGCTGCACATGACCATCCAGACGGCGGTGCTGATCGAGACGCTGACGGCTCTCGGCGCCGAGGTGCGCTGGGTGTCCTGCAACATCTTCTCCACCCAGGACCACGCGGCCGCCGCGGTCGTCGTCGGCCCGAAAGGTACCGCTGACGCCCCGGCCGGCGTGCCGGTCTTCGCCTGGAAGGGCGAGACGCTCGAGGAGTACTGGTGGTGCACCGAGCAGGCGCTGACCTGGCCCGGCGCCGATGGTCCGAACATGATCCTGGACGACGGCGGCGACGCCACCATGCTCGTCCACAAGGGCACCGAGTTCGAGAAGGCCGGCGTCGTTCCGGACCCGTCGACGGCGGAGTCCGAGGAGTACAGCGTCGTTCTGTCGGTGCTGACCCGGTCGCTGCAGGAGGACAAGCAGCGCTGGACCAAGATCGGCCAGAACATCCTCGGCGTCACCGAGGAGACCACCACCGGCGTGCACCGGCTGTACGAGATGCACAAGGCCGGCGCGCTGCTCTTCCCGGCGATCAACGTCAACGACTCGGTCACCAAGTCGAAGTTCGACAACAAGTACGGCTGCCGGCACTCGCTGATCGACGGCATCAACCGGGCCACCGACGTGCTGATCGGCGGCAAGGTCGCGGTCGTGTGTGGCTACGGCGACGTCGGCAAGGGCTGCGCGGAGTCGCTGCGCGGCCAGGGCGCCCGGGTGATCGTCACCGAGATCGACCCGATCTGCGCGCTGCAGGCCGCGATGGACGGCTTCCAGGTCACCACGATCGAGGACGTCGTCGGGATCGCCGACATCTTCGTCACCACCACCGGCAACAAGGACGTCATCACCGCCGACCACATGGCGCAGATGAAGCACCAGGCGATCGTCGGCAACATCGGCCACTTCGACAACGAGATCGACATGGCCGGGCTGTACAAGACGGCCGGTATCGAGCGGGTCAACATCAAGCCGCAGGTCGACGAGTTCCGCTTCCCCGACGGCCACACGATCATCATCTTGTCCGAGGGCCGGCTGCTGAACCTCGGCAACGCGACCGGGCACCCGTCGTTCGTGATGTCGAACTCGTTCACCAACCAGGTGCTGGCGCAGATCGAGCTGTTCGCCAAGACCTCGGAGTACCCGACCGACGTCTACGTGCTGCCCAAGCACCTCGACGAGATGGTCGCCCGGCTGCACCTCGACTCGCTCGGCGTCAAGCTGACCGAGCTGTCGAAGGAGCAGGCCGAGTACCTCGGCGTACCGGTCGAGGGTCCGTACAAGTCGGACGCCTACCGCTACTGAGACTGCTTGCCGAAGGGCGTCGTGCCGGGTTGTGCGGTACGGCGCCCTTCGGCGTTCAGCGGATCGCCGCGAACAGGTGCTTGTCGGCGACCTGACCCAGGACCGCGACCTCGGTGAACCCGGCCTTGCGGAAGGACTGGATCGTGTCGGTCAGCGTGATGTCGCGACCCTTCCAGCGATCGGCGAACCGTTCCTCGCGCTCGGTCAGGAGCTGCGCGAACGCGGGCTCGGCCGCCGCCGCGTCCCACCACGCCTGCCAGTCCTCGACGCCGTTCGCATGGGACTCGGCCCAGATCTCGTCCCGCAACGCCACCGCGAGCGCATCCAGCCGCGGCACCTCGTCGGGACCGAGGCGCATCGTGTCCGCGTTGAGGAACACGCCACCCGGGCGGATCCGCCGGCCGAGCGTCTGAGCGACCGCGTCGAGGTCAGCCGGGTCGAGCCAGTGCAGTGCGGTCGCCGAGCACACGGCATCGACCTGCTCGTCACCTAGTACCGCGTCCCAGCCGGCCGTCCGCAGATTCGCCTCGGCGAAGCGGAGCCGGTCCCCGGCGACGGCCTGACGCGCGATCTCCAGCAGGAGCGGATCCAGGTCCAGCCCGACGATCTCGGCTTGCGGGAAGCGCTGCGCGGCCCGCGCCGAGATCGAACCCGGCCCACAGGCCAGGTCCACGAAACGCTGCGGCACACCGGCGATCCGTTCGACGATCTCCAGCATCGACCGGAACTGGTCCTCCCGGTCCGGCAGGTAGCCCGCTTGCTGGTCATCCCACCGCTGCAGCCATCCGGCCCAATCCACTTGATGCGACATGGTCGCGACAGTAGCTCATTCCCTGCCGGGAATTGAGGCGGCGGCGTGCTGCCAGCAGGATCAGGGGTATCGGGAAAACGCTGTGACACAAGGAGAAAGTCATGACTGACAGCACTACGCGCGATCTGGTGGCCCGCTACGTCGGAGTGTGGGGCCTGGCTGAGGCCGGCGAGCGCCGGAAGGCGATCGAGACGCTGTGGGTGGAGTCGGGCACGCATGTTCTGCAGCCACCGGAGGAGATCCGCACCGCGGCAGCGGGACTCGGGTTCGTGGCGAGCACGTTGGAGGCGACGGGGTACGACGAGCTCGAGGCCCGCGTCGCGCGGACCTACGAGGAATTCGTCGCCGGGGGTGAGTACTCGTTCCGGCCGGGAGCCTATGCGGTCCGGCTGAAGGATGTGGTGCGGTTCGACTGGGAGATGGTCGCGACCGCGAGCGGTGAGGTGGTCGGCGGCGGGCAGGAGGTGTTGATGGTGGGCGCGGATCAGCGGATCGTCGCCGACTATCAGTTCCCCAATCCCTGAGTCAGCAGGGCTGCTGTTGCCGCGTCGGCGGGGAGGAAGGCTTCCAGCTTGAGCTCGGCGACGGTGACGTCGAGGGCGGTGGCGAAGGTGCTGATGGTCGTCGTCAGGTGAAGGTCGCCTTTGGGGGAGCGGAGTTGCATCGGGGCCGCGAAGCCGACGTGTTCGGGGCCTGGTTCGACGTACGGGACGTAGGCGGCGAGTTCGTCGCGGAGCTCGCCGGGTGGCATCCGGTCGAGGATGTGCTGGGCCCATTGGGAGAGGTTGACGATGCGCGGGGCTACGCCGTCGGGGTGCAGGGACAGGCGGAGGACGTTGATGGGTGGTTCGAGGAGTTTGCCGGCTACGCCGTCGGTGAAGAGGGCGAAGGCGTCGTTGGCCAGGACGAGGTTGTGGTTGGCGTCGACGACGATCGCGGGGTAGGGCTGGTGGCCGGTGAGGATGTGGCCTAGTGCGTCCCGGACGTGATGCAGGGCGGGGTCGTCGAGGCCGGTCTGTGGATAGACGGGGGCGAAGCCTGCTGCCAGTAGGAGGTCGTTGCGCTCGCGGAGGGACAGTTCCATCGACTCGCCGAGGCGGACGACCATGGTGCGGCCGGGGGCGGAGCGGCCGGACTCGATGAAGCTCAGGTGGCGCTGGGTTGTGCCGGCGCGCAGGGCCAGCTCCAGCTGACTCAGGCGGCGGCGGTGCCGGGTGGTCCGCAGGGTGTCGGGGAAGTTCACACCAGCCAGTCTGCCTTGCGGATCAGACAGATTTCAGGACCACTGGTCGGGTTCGCTGCCCGGTGCATGCCAGCCCTGAGAGTTGACCTTGGTGGTCTCCGGCGCCGGGGCCTGGACCGCCGGCCGGGCCTGGGGCGGTGGGGGTGGCGCGTAGGGCGGCGGTTGCGCGCCGTACGGGCTAGGTGGAGCAAACGGCCCGGCGGGAACGGCGTACGGGTTCGGCTGCGCGGCTTGGGGGTTGGGTGCGGCGAAGGGGCCGGTGGGTACGGCGTACGGGTTGGTGCTGTAGGTGGCTCGGGCTGTGGCCAGGCGGGCTAGTTCGCGGCGGCGGCGCTCGGCCAGTACTGCGGACAGGAACGCGGGCGCGATGATGTGGACCGGCGGTGCGGGCGCAGTGACCTGCCCGACGCGGTAGGCGAGCGCGTCGCCGATCGCTACCCGGGCGGAGACCTCCAGCTCCATGTAGCGGGCCAGGTACTCGCGGCAGGTGTTGGCCAGCTCGTCCGACAGCCGCGACAGCTCCAGCGACTGCGCCCACATGACCAGATGCCCCGGTACGAACAGCGGCGGCGACGCCATCGGCTGGTGCCGTTCGCGGATCACCACCGTGCCGGCGACCATGTCACCGATCCGCTTGCCCTGCTTGTTCATCAGGCTCGCCACGATCCCGGGGCTGGCCGCGAACCACGGCGCGAAGTCGACGAACAGCCAGAGCAGCCCGCGGACCAGCGCATGCCGGAACCGGATCGAGCTGCCGTCGTCGCGGACCACCTTGAGCCCGAGGATCAGCTTGCCGAGCGTCTTGCCCCGGGTGAGCGTCTCCATCACGACCTTGTACCCGACCAAGACCAGCAACAC
This sequence comes from Kribbella ginsengisoli, assembly GCF_039537185.1. Classification (NCBI taxonomy): domain Bacteria; kingdom Bacillati; phylum Actinomycetota; class Actinomycetes; order Propionibacteriales; family Kribbellaceae; genus Kribbella; species Kribbella ginsengisoli. The sequence goes on from NZ_BAABAA010000015.1 coordinate 154,991, forward strand.
GGTGATGATCGCCAGCGCGGCGCCTAGCGCCGGGCTGGCCTCGACGATCAGGAACCCGAGCAGGAAACCCAGCAGCGTCCCCAGCACGATCATCTGGATGACGAAGTCGATCGCACACGCCAGCGCCCGGGTCGGCATCCGCGCGATCCGCACCTGGAGGACGACCGCTTCCCCCGTGACCAGCTGAGACACCCGCGCCCCTCCCTGTACAGACACCTCGGACAGCTAGTGTGACCTAGCCAAGAGCCAGCCGAGGCCAAGGTGCCCCGTGAATGGTGTAGCTCGACGCTATCGGCGCCCAGGCACGCACCTCGCGGCACTTGCCCAGCGCCCACGATGCTCCGCATCGAGGCCACTGCTCAAGCACCACGATGCACGCACCTGGACACCGCTATCGTT
>NZ_BAABAA010000016.1:0-165048 GCF_039537185.1 Kribbella ginsengisoli
GCGCGACAAGCGATCCCCGTGGGCGAACCTCATCGACGCCGTCACCGCCACCCTGCCGCAGCTCCGCGGCGACGAACGCGACGCCGTACGACGCCTCGCCGCCGAAGGACCTCCGGAGGAAGAGGTCGGCCTCGCCCCCTTCGCCAGTCCGCAGTTCAGTCCGGGTGCGGCCGCACCCACGCTGCTACCGATGCCGTCGTTCCCGGGAGCCCGCCGATGAACGAGTTCCTCTTCGTCATCGTCCCCTACCTGTGCCTGACGATCTTCGTGGTCGGTCACCTGTGGCGTTATCGCTACGACAAGTTCGGCTGGACCACCAGATCCTCTCAGCTGTACGAGAACCGCCTGCTCCGGATCGGCAGCCCACTGTTCCACTTCGGCATGCTCGGCGTCGTGGGCGGCCACGTCATCGGTCTGCTGGTGCCGCAGTCCTGGACGGACGCCATCGGGGTCAGCGAACGGACGTACCACGTGGTGGCCGTGACCGGCGGCTTGCTGGCCGGCGTGATGACGGTGGCCGGTCTGGCCATCCTGGTCTACCGCCGACGCACGGTCGGTCCCGTCTTCTCCGCCACGACGGTGATGGACAAGGTGATGTACGCCTTCCTGGCGACCGCGATCGTGCTGGGCATGTGGAACACGATCGCCGGCTCGATCCTGACGATCGGCGGCGAGTACAACTACCGCGAAGGCGTCTCGGTCTGGTACCGCTCGTTCCTCGCCTTCCATCCCGACGCCTCGCTGATGAGCCAAGCGCCGCTCGGCTTCCGGCTCCACGCCCTCGTAGCCTTCGGCCTCTTCGCGCTATGGCCCTTCACCCGCCTGGTCCACGTCTTCAGCGCTCCGGTCGGCTACCTGACCCGCCCCTACATCGTCTACCGCGGCCGCGACGACGCCGGCCTCGGCAGCCACCGCCCCCGTCGCGGCTGGGATCGGATCCGATGAGAACCAGCGTGGGTCTCGCCGGGGATCAGGAGGGTGCCTGTACCGCGGCGACGGCGCCGGCCCAGTGGGCGCGCTGTCGCCTGCGAGCGGACTGGTCGAGGGTGGGTTCGAAGACGCGGGTGGTTCGTTGCTCTGCCCAGCCGGTCGCCTGGCCGAGCGTCGTCCAGGCGAGTTCGGCGGCCCCGAGTGCTGAGATTTCGGCGACGTCGGAAACCTCCACTCCGAAGCCGAGCAGGTCGGCCTGGGTCTGCATCAACAGGCTGGACACGGTCGCGCCGCCGTCCGCGCGCAGCCGGCGAAGGGGAACTCCGGTCGCGCCGATCCAGTCGGTGATGTCGCAGATCTGGTGAGCGACCGCGTCGACACAGGCGCGGGCGATGTTCGCCCGCGTGGTGGCTGTGCTCATCCCGGTGATGGCCGCCCGGGCGTTGCGGTCCCAGTGCGGTGCCCCGAGCCCGGCGAAGGCCGGCACCAGGGTGACACCGCCTGCGTCAGGCACCGTCGCAGCCAACTCGACAAGCGTCCCGACGTCCGGCAGGCCGAGCAGTTCGGCGGTCCAGGCCAGCGCCGCACCTGACGAGACGATGTTGCCCTCGAGTGCGTACACCGGCCGCTCGGTGAGCCACGCCAGAGTGCAGCCGTCCGGGACGAACGATTCGACCGGCGTCATCACCGACGACCCGGTTCCATAGGTGGCCTTGACCAACCCCGCCGACCGGCACCCCTGGCCATACATCGCAGCATGCGAATCACCGAGGACCGCGACAATCGGAATCCCGTCCGGCAGTCCGCGGACGCCCGCGGTTGTCCCGAAGCCGGCATTCGAGGCGCGCACCTCCGGCAGCACGGAGCGCGGCACCCCGAAGGCGTCCAGCAGTTCGGTGGACCAGCCGAGCTCGACCACGTCGTACAGGAGGGTCCGGGATGCGTTGCCGGCCTCGGTCAGGTGCTCACGCCCACCGGTGAGTTGATGGATCAGCCACGAATCCATCGTGCCGACGTGCAGATCGCCGGGATCGAGCCGCGACAGTAGCCAGTTGAGCTTCGGTGCCGAGAACATCGCGTCCACCCTCAGCCCGGTGCGCGAGCGGACCAGTTTGCCGACAGCCGCCGGTAGCTGCGAGCACCAGGTCGATGCCCGCACGTCCTGCCAGCCGATCACCGGTGTCACCGATCGCCCGGAACCACGACTCCACCCGACGACCGATTCACGCTGCGTCGACAAGGCGATCCCGACGAGGTCGACTGGGTCCGCACCGGCGATCGCCTGCTCGACGGCCCGCAGGACGCTGCTCCAGATGTCGTCGGCATCCTGCTCGGCCCAGCCAGGTCGAGGGCTCGAGAGCCCGACCGGCGCGGCGCCCGTGCCCAGTACCGCGCCGTCCGCGCCGATCAGAATCGCCTTCGTGTTCGTGGTGCCCTGATCGACAGCCAGTACGGCCTCTGCTCTCGCCACCTTCGACCGCACCCCTTCCGACAACTTTCAACCGAGCTCTTGACGGGACTCTAGCGGCGCGGTGAAACTCATGGCGAGCCTTTATGCGGTACTGAATATCTATTCACAGGATGGGAGCCGATGAAACCGAGCAGACGCCGGGTGATCATCAACACCGACGCCAAGAACGAGGCCGACGACCAGTTCGCGATCGTGCACGGACTGTTGTCGCCGACCTTCGACATCCGCGGCCTGATCCCCGCCCATTTCGGCACCCGCCGATCGAACCGGAGCATGGCGGAATCGCGCGAGGAGATCGACCTGCTGCTGGACCTGCTCGACCTGGCCGGCAAGGTGCCGGTCGCGAACGGCGCCCCGACCGGCATCCCGGACGAGCAGACTCCGGTGGACTCCCCCGGTGCCCGGCTGATCATCGAGGAGTCCAAGCTGGCCGGGCCGGGCGACCCGCTCTTCGTGTCCTTCCTCGGTCCGCTCACCGACATGGCTTCGGCGATCCTGCTCGACCCGGAGATCGTGCACCGCGAGGTGATCGTGATCTGGATCGGTGGCCGCGGCTACCACGGTCACAGCTCGTACCCCGGTATCGAGTTCAACCTGTCGAACGACATCCACGCGGCCAACGTGGTGTTCGGATCCGGCATCACCGTCTGGCAGGTACCGAGCGACGTCTACACCAAGGTGTCGGTCAGCTACGCCGAACTCGACGAGAAGATCGGCGACGCCGGTCCTCTGGGCAAGTACCTCATCGAGCAGTTGCACGAGTGGAACGAGAAGTGGCACGGCGAGCCGATCGAGTCCCGCTCCCTCGGCGACTCGCCGGCCATCTCGTTGATGCTCTACCCCGACAGCGGCAACCTGCTGGTGCGTCCGGCCCCTCGGTTCGGCATCGACGGCTGGTATCTGCCCGGCACCAACAACCCGATCAGTGTGGTCGAACAGGTCGACGTCCGCTTCCTGCTGGAGGACATGTTCGCCAAGATCCGCCGGTTCGCCCGGCAAAGGAGCACATCATGACTGGCAGCACCTTCACCCGCCGGGGATTCCTCGGCCTCACCTCCGCCGCCGTCGCAGGCGCCGGTCTGACCGCCTGCACCGGGAGCGGTACGTCGACCAGCAGTGGCGCGACCGCGGCCGCCTCCAACAACCTGCGGTTGTTCACCTACGAGGACGACTCGACGATCGGCCTGCTGAAAGCGCAGCTGAAGAAGTTCGACGCGCAGAACGGTACGACGACCACCGTCGAGAGCCTGCCCGGATCGGGAGCGGCCGTCTACCCGGACAAGCTCCGGACCCAGCTCCTGGGCGGCAAGGGCCCGGACATCTGGCGGATCTGGGGTGGTCAGATCGGCAGTCCGTTCGCGAAGGCGAAGCAGGCACTCGACCTGACGCCGTACTACCAGAAGTACGGCTGGGACTCGAAGATCAACACCGCGGCGATCGGCGGGATGACGTTCGACGGTGTGAAGTCCGGCCTGCCGTTCGTCTCCCTCGGGATAGGTGCCTGGTACAACAAGTCGCTCCTTGCGAAGGCCGGTGTCAGCGCCCCGCCGAAGACCTACGCCGAGCTGGAGACGATGAACGACAAGCTGGTCGCCGTCGGGGTCACGCCCTGTGGTCTGGGCGGCAAGTACGGCTGGGACATCATGCGGCTGTTCGAGTACCTGCTCGAGCACACCGCCGGCCCGGAGCTGCACGACAAGCTGCTGACCGGCGCCGAGAGCTGGGACCGGCCCGAGGTCGTCGAGGCGTTCGCGTTGTTCAAGAAGTGGCAGGACAAGAAGTGGCTGCCGCAGGGCGCACTCGGCCTCGACCCGGCCGATATCGAACCCGGGTACGTCCAGGGCAAGACGGCGTACACGATCACCGGACCCTGGACCGAGGCGGCCGCCATCTTGTCGGCGAAGAAGAGCCCGGCCGCCTTCGGCAACTTCGAGCTGCCGACCGACCAGAGCCCGGCCCGGCACTCGGGCTTCGTCGAGGGCTACATGATCAACGCCAAGACCGGGAACGCCGACAAGAGCGCCGCACTGCTCGACTTCATCGTGCAGCCCGCGACGCAGAAGGCGATGCAGGTCAGTGCGTCGACGGTCAAGGGCGCCGAGCCCGACCCGAAGGCGCTGCCGCTGTCAGCGGAGTGGGCGCAGAAGTTCGGCGGCAACCCGTTCTACACGATCCAGGACCAGGCGTTCCCGAAGAAGCAGGCCGACCAGTACTTCAGCGTGCAGAGCGATCTGCTCCAGGGCTCGCTGAAGCCGGACGCCGCGGCGAAGAAGATGCAGGACATCGTCTCGGCCTGGGCGAAGGGCTGATCGGCCACCATGGCGACGATCGCACTGTCCAAGCCAACGAAGGTCAAGCGGGGCGGCAAGTGGTCGCCGTGGTTGTTCGCGCTGCCTGCCCTGGTGGTGTACGTCGCGTTCCTGGTGTACCCGGCGATGTCATCAGTGTGGTTCAGCCTGACCGACTGGGACGGTCTGAGCGCGACGTACAGGTTCGTCGGGCTGGAGAACTACGTCAAACTGCCGAGCGACCCGGTCGTCGTGTCCGCGGTCCGCAACAACGTGATCTGGACCGTGGTGACGATCGCGGTGCCGACCGTGATCGGCCTGGCACTCGCGATCGCGCTGAACGGCAAGGTGCACGGCAAGCCGATCCTGCGGCTGGTCTTCTACACCCCGGCGGTCCTGCCGCTGGTGTCGATCGCCTCGATCTGGGGCTGGCTCTACAACCCGCAGTACGGCGCGATCAACTCGTTCCTGCGATTGATCGGGCTCGACGGGCTCGCGCAGCCGTGGCTGGGACAGGACTCGACCGCGTTGTGGGCGGTGATGGTGCCGGCGATCTGGTTGCGGACCGGCTTCCCGATGCTGCTCTACCTTGCCGCCCTGCAGGGAATTCCGGACGAGCTCTACGAGGCGGCGACCGTCGACGGTGCGAGCCGGTGGCAACAGTTCTGGCACATCACGATGCCGAGCCTGCGGCCGGCCCACTACATCGTGCTCGCGCTGTCGCTGATCGACTCGTTCAAGGTCTTCGACATGATCTACGCGATGACGTACGGCGGTCCCGGTACGTCGACGCAGGTGATGGGAACCTGGATGTACTTCAACGTCTTCCAGTACTACCAGGCTGGTTACGGTACGGCGATCGCGGTCGTGATCACCCTCGTCGCAATCGCGGTGGGCATCCCGTACGTGCGATCGCAGACCCGGGAGGCATCATGACGATCGCGCCAGTTCGGGTGCAGACCGCCGTACCCGCCGAGGTGGCACCGGCGAGCCGGCCGCCCAAGGGCCGGCGCGGGCTGGTGATGACTCTGGTGCTCGCGGTGGCGGCGATCTTCTGGATCTCCCCGCTGGCACTGCTGGTGGTCACCGCGGTCCGGCCGCTCGCGGACTTCATCGGCAGCGGGCCGCTGTCCTGGCCGGACCAGTTCACCCTGGCCAACTTCAAGGACGCGTGGGGCATCGGCAACTTCGCCACCACGTACCGCAACAGCGCGCTGCTGGCACTGATGAAGGTGCCGCTCGGAGTGCTGATCTCGGCCATGCTCGGGTTCGCCCTGGCCAAGCTGCGGATGAAGTTCCGCCGGACGGTGATGTTCACGGTCTTCCTCGGGCTGACCATCCCGATCTACATCGCGATCGTCCCGGTCTTCATCATGATGCGCTCGGCCGGCGCGACCGACAGTCTGTTCGGCCTGATCGGGCCGTACCTCGCCTTCGGCATCCCGTTCGAGGTGCTGGTGCTGCAGTCGTTCTTCCGGCAGATCCCCGACGAGATCATCGAGGCGGCCAAGGTGGACGGCGCCGGCAACTGGCGGGTGTTCTTCACGATGATCCTGCCGCTGTCGTTGCCGGCTCTGGTGACGGTCGCGATCCTGGACGCGGTGGCGACCTGGAACGAGTTCCTCTTCGCGCTGATCCTGCTGAACTCCGACGCGCACAAGACGATCCCGGTCGGGCTGCTCAACTTCCAGGGCCAGTTCGCCAACAACAACACCGGTCTCGCGGCGGGCATCCTGATCGCCGTGGTGCCGATCCTGATCGCATACACCCTGCTCCAGCGCTGGATCGTCGGCGGCCTGACTGCCGGCGCCACCAAGGGCTGACCAGATATGAAGGAGATGACCATGACTGACATGCCGGTCTTCGGCGCGGGTATCTGGCACTTCGCGACCTACAAGGACCGCTACGCCACCGACGGCTACGGACCGCCGGTCGGGCTGCTCGAGCAGATCGACCGGGCCGGCGCCGTCGGGGACCTGTCCGTGGTCGACCTGAACTGGCCGTTCGCCGGCTACGACGGAACCCTCGACGAGGTGAAGGCCGCGCTGGCCCGCAACAACCTGAAGGCGATCGCGATCACTCCGGAGATCTACACCCGCGACTTCGTCAAGGGATCCTTCACCAACCCGGACCCCGCCGTGCGCAAACAGGCGATGGAACTGTTGCACCAGGCAACCGAACTGGCGAAGGACCTCGGCTGTTCCTACGTGAAGCTCTGGCCGGGCCAGGACGGCTGGGACTACCCGTTCCAGGTGAACTACCACGACATCTGGAACCTGGCCCTGGACGGCCTGACCGAGCTGGTCTCGGCCCACCCCGACATCAACTTCGTGATCGAGTACAAGCCACGCGAACCGCGGGTGAAGATCATCTTCCCCAACGTCGCCCGCACCCTGCTCGGGATCGAGAAGATCGGGCTGCCGAACCTCGGAATCCTGCTCGACTTCGGGCACTCGCTCTACGGTCAGGAGACGCCCGCCGACGCGGCCCAGCTGGCGATCGACTACGGCCGGCTGTTCGCGATCGACGTCAACGACAACCTGCGCGGCTGGGACGACGACATGGTGGTCGGTTCGGTCCACCTGGTCGAGACGTTCGAGTTCTTCCACACGCTGCGCAGGAACAACTGGGAAGGCGTCTGGCAGCTGGACCAGTTCCCGTTCCGCGAGGACAGCGTCCAAGCCGCCAAGCAGGCGATCCGGTTCCTCAAGGCAGTGCACCACGCACTCGACCGGCTCGACGAGGACGCCCTGGCCGCGGCACAAGCCTCGCACGACGCGCTGGCGGCGCAACGGCTGATCCAGAACGTCTTGCTCACCTGCCTGACCGAGCTGGGGGATGCATGACGCTGACGGTCGAACACACGACGATGCCGGTCCTCGGACGGCTGCCGATCCACAGCAGCCGTAGCGAGCAGGTGGCGCACATCGCCGAGGCCGCCCGGCAGATCCGGATCCAGGACCTCAAGCTGGTCCACCATGCCGGGGCCGGGCACATCGGCGGTGACTTCTCCGCGATCGACATCCTGGCGACCCTGTACGGCGCCGTCCTCGAGATCAGCCCGGACCAGGTCACCGATCCCGAACGCGACCGGTTCATCCTGAGCAAGGGGCACGTCGCCGGGGCGCTGTACACCACCCTGGCCGCGTTCGGTTTCCTCCCGGTCGAGGAGCTCGCCACCTTCCTGAAGCCGCTGTCCGCGCTGAACGGCCATCCCAACCGGCGCAAGGTCGCCGGCGTCGAGGCCAACACCGGACCGCTCGGTCACGGGCTGCCGATCGCGGTCGGCCACGCCCTGTCGGCCAAGCTGGACGTGTCCATGCGCCGTACCTATGTCCTGGTCGGCGACGGCGAGTTGCAGGAGGGCAGCAACTGGGAGGCGATGATGGCCGCCTCGCAGTACCAGCTGGACCGGCTGACCGTGATCGTCGACCGGAACCGGCTGCAACAGGGCGCCACCACCAAGGAGACCAACGACCTCGATCCGCTGCCCGACAAGGCGGCTGCGTTCGGCTTCGCGGTGGTCGAGGTCAACGGGCACGACCACGGCGAGCTGCTCGACGTGCTGTCCGCCGTACCGTTCCGGCCGGGCAAACCGACCTTCGTGATCGCCCACACCCACAAGGGCCATCCGATCTCGTACATGAGCAACAACGTCGCCTGGCACCACCGGGTCCCCGACAGCGCCGAGTTCCAGCAGGCGCTGACCGAACTGGAGTCCGTGGGCAGACCCCGATACGACAGGGAGTTGGTATGACCGTCGTCGACACCTCGATCGCCGACCAGCCGCGGTACGACTGCCGCGACGCCTACGTCGAGACGCTCGCCGAGCTGGCGCACGCGGATCACCGGATCGTCGGCGTGGTGAACGACTCGGTCGGTTCGAGCAAGCTGAACAGTTTCCGCAAGGCCTTCCCGGATCGGCTGATCAACGTCGGCATCGCCGAACAGGACATGGTCGGGGTCGCGTCCGGACTGGCCAACGGCGGCCGGATCCCGTTCGTCTCGGCTGCTTCCTGCTTCCTCACCGCCCGGGCGCTGGAGCAGATCAAGGCGGACGTCGCGTACTCGAACACCAACGTCAAGCTGTGCGGGATGAGCCCCGGGGTGGCCTACGGCGAGCTGGGCCCGACGCATCACTCGGTCGAGGACATCGCCTGGCTGCGCGCGATCGCCAATCTCACCGTCGTCGTCCCTGCCGATCCGATCGAGACCGCGGCCGCGCTGCGCTGGGCCGCGGCGGTCGAGGGGCCGGTGTTCATCCGGGTCAGCCGGATGAGCGTGCCGATGATCTACCGCGACGACTACGAGTTCCAGGTCGGCAAGGCGATCACCGTCCGGGCCGGGAACGACGTGACCCTGATCAGCAACGGGACGATCCTGTGGCGGGCCCTGGCCGCGGCCGAGCAACTCGCCACCGAGGGAATCTCGGCCAGAGTGCTGTCGATGCCCACGGTGAAGCCGCTCGACGTCGACGCCGTCGTCGCGGCCGCGCGGGAGACGGCCGGAATCGTCACCGCGGAGGAGGCCGTGTCCGGCGGCGGGCTCGGCGGCGCGGTCGCGGAGACCGTCGTCCAGCACCACCCGACGCGGGTCTCGATCCTCGGCTTCCCCGAGTTCGCCCCGACGGGATCGGCCGGCTATCTCCTGGACCGCTATGGCCTGTCCCCCGCGGGCATCGCGGAGGCCGCGCGCCGATTGGTCAGGACAGGAAACTGACCAGATCGGCGATCGAGACCATCGCGAGGTCGTGCCTGTCGGCGAAAGCCCGCAGGTCCGGACCGGTCATCAGAGTGCCGTCGTCGTTCATCAACTCACCGATCACACCCACCGGTGGCAACCCCGCCAGCCGGACGAGTTCGACGGTGGCCTCGGTGTGACCCGGTCGCTGCCGGACGCCGCCCGGCACCGCACGCAGCGGCAGGATGTGACCGGGCCGGATCAGGTCCGTGGGCTGTGCCGCCGGGTCGGCCAGCACGCGGACCGTCCGCGCCCGGTCGGCGGCGGAGATGCCCGTCCCGACTCCGGTGGCGGCGTCGACGGAGACCGTGTACGCCGTCCGCAGGCTGTCCTGGTTGTCCGGAACCATCAGCGGCAACGCGAGCCGGTCGAGGATCTCGGGTGCGGCCGGTGCGCAGACGTAGCCGCTCGTGTAGCGCACCAGCAGCGCCATCAACTCCGGAGTCGCCAGGCCGGCCGCGAAGGTCAGATCGCCCTCGTTCTCCCGGTCCTCGTCGTCCACGACCACCACCGGCCGGCCGAGCGCTATCTCGTCGACGGCTCGCTGGATGGTGTCCAGCCTGGTCTTTACAGAACTCACGGTCGTTGTCCTCTCGGCATGGCGCTCCGGGGCAACGACAAGCTCCGCGACGGCAACGCGGACGCGACGGGTGGACTCACCCGGTCACGTCGACAACGCACACCGTCCCGCAGACTGCCACGTGCATCTTCCCATCCGGACTTTTACCGTCGGTTCTGGAGTTTCACCAGATCAACCGGACGCTCTTGCGAGCGCACGGGTCGCGGACTGTCACCGCCGGCTCGGAATTTCACCGACCCCAGAGCACGTGTTCTACGTTTGCGCGCCAGTCTATCCGCACAGCTCACCACGTGGAGTGTCATGTCCATCTCAGTCCCTGACCCGGTCGTCTGGCGCGAGCTCGAGTTCACACTGTCGGGTCGGCACGCCGCTCCCTACGCCGAGGCCGAGGTCTGGGTGGATTTCGAGCACGAGGGTGGTACCCGGCTGCGGCGTCCCGCGTTCTGGGACGGTGGGGAGTCCTGGCGGGTCAGGTTCGCCGCACCCGAGCCTGGACGCTGGTCGTGGACCAGTGGCGGCGCGGTGGGCGGGCAGACCGGTCGCCTGGAGATCGGTACGGCCGACGCCGACGAGCGCAATCCGTTCCTCGCCCATGGCTTCTGGCGGATGTCGGCCGGTGGCCGAAGCCTCGTCCACGCGGACGGTACGCCGGCGATCCTGGTTGCCGACACCGCCTGGGCACTCCCCTGGCGCGCGACCCCCGAACAGGTCCGGAGCTATGCCGCGGACCGGCAGGCGAAGGGCTTCAACGCGGTGCTCCTGATGACCGTGCAGCCGGACATGCGAGCGGTCGGGCCGCGCGACCGCACCCAGGACGAGGGTTTCGGCGTCGGTTTCGCCGACCTCGGCTCCGGTCACCTGAACGAGCTCGAGGTCGGCTATTTCCAGTACCTCGACGAGCTGCTCCGGATTCTCGTCGACCATCACCTGGTACCGGTCCTCCAGCCGGTCTTCCACGGCTTCGGCTGGAAGGGTCTCGACGTGGCCGGCCCGGTCGTGCCACCCGCGGAGTACGCGCGGTACTGCCGCTATCTCGTCGCGAGATACGGCGCGAGCCCGGCGATCTACCTCGTCGGCGCCGATGGCAGCGGCGACGAGCCCCAGATCGCCGCCGGTGGCGAAGAGGTGCACGCCTGGGACTGCTACCGGCAACCGACCGGCATCCACTACCGGCCGCACATCCGTCCGCAGGCCCATCAGGACGCCGACTGGCTGGACTTCCAGTGGTGCCAGACCGGTCACGAGGGTGAGCACGTCCCCGAGCGGGTCGCGGACATGTGGCGGAACCTGCCGGTCAAGGCCGTCGCCAACGGAGAACCGACGTACGAGAACACGGGACGAACCGGCAAGGCGAGCGGCTGGTGGCAGGGACACGAAGCCTGGAGCAACCTGTGCGCGGGCGGGACGATGGGAGTCGTGTACGGCGCCGGCAGCCTCTGGCAATGGCGGCTCCACCCCGCCGAGCCGGGGCACGAGGAGTACTTCCTCGCCCCGGGAGCCGACTGGCGTGCAGCGGTCGACTTCGAGGGATCGACCTACGTCGGTCTGATCAGCACGATCCTGGCCGGGCTGCCGACGACCGACATGGCGCCCGACTGGACGAAGGCGATCGCGGCGCGGGCCCTCGGCGTACCGGGGCGGCTGTTCATCGTCTACCGAGACCAAGGCGGGCCGGTTCCGGTGTTCGACGACACCGTCCCGCTCGGCTACCGGATCGTGGATCCCCGGGACGGCTCGGTCGTTGCGACCGGCAGGCGGCAGTCACCGGCCGATCCGCTCCCCGACGCCGGCGGCGCACCTCGGGTGTACATCTGTCTGGCTGGCCTATAGTCCAATCCTGATCGGCCTGAAGGGGGTCAAGGTGAACGGCAAGCGCGCAGTACGTCAGCCCGGGCTGGACGAGCTACGGCTGCTCGCGAAGGTGGCCCGGATGTACCACGAGAAGGGCATCCGCCAGCCGAAGATCGCGACCGAGCTGAACCTCTCCCAGGCGCGAGTGTCGCGGATGCTGAAGCAGGCCGTGGAGGTCGGGATCGTCCACACCGTGGTGACCATGCCGAGCGGCGTGCACAGCGATCTGGAGGACGAGCTGCAGAGCCGGTACGGACTACGAGACGCCGTCGTCGTCGACACCGCGGGCTCGGCTGACGACGTACTCCCCGCTCTTGGTTCGGGGGCAGCCGCCTACCTCGACATGACGCTCAGCGGCGGCCACGTCATCGGGATCTCGTCCTGGAGCGAGACGCTCATCAGCGCGGTCGACCGGATGCCACGCAAGAGCGTGCCGGTGGTCGACAAGGTCGTCCAGATCGTCGGCGGTCTCGGCGATCCGGCGGTGCAGATGCAGGCCACCCGCCTGACCGCCCGCTTCGCCGAACTGACCGGCGCGATGCCTGTCTACCTCCCGGCACCAGGACTGGTCGGATCATCCGCGGTACGGCGCGCGATGATGAACGACGAGTCCGTTCGCGACGTTCTGGGCACCTGGGGTCAGCTCACCGACGCGATGGTCGGGATCGGCAGTCTCGAACCGTCCCCGCTCCTGCAACGCAGCGGCAACGCGGTCGCCGAACGGGACCAGGAGGAACTACGCCGGCTCGGCGCCGTCGGCGACGTCTGCTTCCGCTTCTTCGACGAGGACGGGAACCACGTCCCCTCGTCCTTCGACCAGCGGGTGATCGGCGTCAGCGCCAAAGAACTGCTCGCGGTACCCCGCCGCATCGGAGTCGCCGGCGGCGACCGTAAGTTCTCCGCGATTCGCGCCGCCCTGCTAGGCAGCTGGGTCAACATCCTGATCACCGACCTGGCGATGGCGACCCGCCTGGTCGAAGCCCCCCGATGACGCGATACATGGCGTCACGTTGAGCAGAGCCCGTGCGACGTAGCCGTCCGGCCCGTCCGGTTGTTCTGGCGAACCCAGCGGCTGGTTCGGGTTGGGCTCGGCCGTGCTCTTGCCGTACGGCGGCTGGTTCGCCGGCTCGAGCGTGATACCGGCCTGTGCCGCCTTCTGCGCAACGGCGATCTCGGGACGACCAAGCCTGATGCCGATCACCCATGGCGGAATGTTGCAACGGGCCAACTCTTCAAGGCGGTCGAGCTCTGTCGCAGTCCACGGTTCGGCCGCGTTGCCGGCCCAGGAGTTGCATCGCCGCGGCGAACTGGCGCCGGTGTTCGACCATCTGAACACCTACGACGTGACGACGCATTTCAACGGCCAGAGCACGATCCGGACGCTCGCCGTACTGGCACCGGGACCGATCGATCTCACGGTCTGGTACCTCTATGTTCACAGCCGCTTCGGGCAGTTCCCGTCGAACTACCAGGACGGCAACATCGGCTGGCCCGTCGCCGGCTGGCTGGAAGCATTCGACCGTCCGCATCTGCTGCCACTTCCAACAGTCACACACCACCCGCCCCACCCAGCTCTCGGCTGCTCACAGGACCAGTGAAGGGACCTTCGGCCCTGCCGTGAGCCGGGTGGGCGACGGATGCTGCTGCAGAGTGCGTGCGGACGGAGGCTCGCTGAGATGACCGAGTACCTCGTGGGTCGCGGCATCGCCGATATCACCGGTGAGCCGGTGGAGGTCGGCATGCTCGGCTACGGCAAGTCCTGGCAGCGCAGTGAGGGCATCCACCTGAGACTGCGGTCGCGGGCGTTCGCCGTGCTGCACCCGGCGAGTGGCCGGCGAGTGCTGTTGGTGATCAACGACCTGCCGATGGTCTTCGACAGCATCCACCGTGCGCTGCTGCACGCTCTGGCGCGGGAGTACGACGGTCTCTACACCGAGCAGAACACGATGGTGACCGCAACGCACACGCACTCCGGGCCGGGCGGCTACTCCCATCATCGGCTGTACCACTCGAACACCGGCGGCTTCCGGCCCAGGACCTTCACCGCGATCGTCGACGGGATGACCGAAGCGGTCCGCCGCGCACACGACGACCTGGCGCCGGCCGTGCTGACCCTCGCCCACGGCCGGCTCGAGAACGCCAGCGCCAATCGCTCCAAGGTTGCCTTCGACAACAACCCGGTGGGTGACCGGGACCATTTCCCCGACGGTATCGATCCACAGACGACGCTGCTGCGGATCGACCGCGACGGCAGGCCGGTCGCGGCGATCAACTGGTTCGCCACCCACAACACCAGCATGACGAACACCAACACACTGATCAGCTCGGACAACAAGGGCTACGCCGCGTACCACTGGGAGCGGCTGGTCGAAGGCGTCGACTACCGCGCTCGCCGGTCCGCGGACTTCGTCGCCGCGTTCGCCCAGACCAACGCCGGCGATCAGACGCCGAACCTGGAGCTGAGACCCGGAAACGGCCCGACCGCGAACGATCTGGAGAACACCCGCATCATCGGACTCCGCCAGTACGCCGCGGCCGCCGCGCTGATGACGGCCGGTGGCCGGACCCTGACCGCTGGAATCGACCACCGGCTCACCTATGTGGACCTCGCCGCCGTCACGGTACGGCCGGAATTCACCGGCGACGGCAGGGTGCACCAGACCGGCGACCCGATCGGCGGCGCCTCCGCACTGGCCGGCAGCCACGAGGACGGTCCAGCCTTCCGCGGCTTCCGCGAAGGCGGCAATCCCTTGTGGGACCGGCTCTCCCGGCTCGTCTATGCCCGTTCCCCACGGCTGCGGGACACCCAGGCTCCGAAGGCGATGGTCGTCGGCGGGCGGGCGGTGAACCTGTTCGGTCCCTACGTCGCGCGGGCAGCGCCGATCCAGTTGCTGCGGATCGGTCAGCTCGTCCTGATCGGGGTCCCCGCCGAGGTCACGATCGTCGCCGGACTGCGCCTGCGCCGGGCGGTCGCATCGATCCTGGCGGCTGACCTCGCCGATGTACTGGTCGCCGGCTACAGCAACGGCTATCTCCACTACGTCACCACCCCGGAGGAGTACGACACCCAGCAGTACGAAGGTGGCAGCACCCTGTTCGGTCGCTGGACCCTGCCCGCCCTGGTCCAGATCGTCTCCGAGCTGGCGACGGCGATGCGGGACGGGAAACCGGTCAGCATCGGCTCACCAGGACCGGATCTCAGTGACCGCCAGCGGCATGCCCGGCCGCGGATTCCGCCTGACCAGCCGCCGCCCGGTCACCGGTTCGGCGACGTGCTCGTCGAACCGCGATCCCGCTACCGCCACGGCGACACCGTGACGGCGGTGTTCGCGGCGGCTTATCCGAACCACGACCTGCATCGCAACGGCACCTACCTGGAGGTCCGCAGGTTTTACGGCCACAGCTGGACCACCGTCGCCGACGACGGCGACTGGTCCACCACGTTCCGGTGGCGGCGCGCCCGGCGCGGTCAGCTCGTGGTCGTCACCTGGACCGTGCCCGCTGCCGCGGAGCCCGGTGACTACCAGATCTGCTGGCATGGAGAGGTCCACGACCGGGTCCTTCGGCCCTACTCGGGATCGTCGCGGGTGTTCACCATCGAGAGCGGAGGAGGTGATGACGGTGCGGATCAGACTGCCGCGGCGCAACGGCCGGCGCGTTGACGTTCCCGGCGAACGGGCCATCATGCCGTTCGTCATGCGCCGGCGTACCGACTCAGAGGTCTACTTCGAGCAGCACATCGACATCGCGGCGGCGCAGGACTGGATCCGCCGCTGGAACGCGGCGGGCGGTCCGCAGCTGAGCCTCTTCGTCCTGGTACTGCACCAGGTGGCCCAGCTGCTGCACGACCGGCCCCGGCTGAACAGGTTCATCGCCCGCCGCCGGTACTACGACCGCGACGGCATCTACCTGTCCTTCGGCGCCAAGAAGGCGATGACCGACGACGCACCGCTGGAGATGCTCAAGCGGCGCTTCGAGCCGAACGAACCGCTCGCCACCACGATCCGCAGCCTCGAAGCCGCCGTGACGGAGGCACGCGTCGGGCACGGCGCCGACGTCGACAAGGAGGTGGACCTGTTCCTGACCCTGCCGACTCCCCTGCTGGACGTGGCGATCAGCATGTCCCACTGGCTTGCCGAGCGGGGACTGCTGCCCGGCGCGCTGAGCCGCTCGGACCCGCTGTACGCATCGGCCGTGGTCTCGAACCTGGGCAGCCTCAAGACGGATGCGGCCTTCCACCATCTCTACCAGCACGGGGACTGCCCGCTGTTCCTCGTCGTGGGCCAGGTTCGGCCGACCCCGGTGGCCGTCGCCGGGACCGTTCAGGTGCGGCAGATGCTGACGCTGCGCTGGACCTTCGACGAGCGGATCGCGGACGGTCTGTACGCCGCCCGGTCCGCCGAACTGTTGCGGTCGTGGCTGGAGGATCCCTTCCACCGGCTCGGGTCGCCCGAGGAGGCCGTCCGGCACTGGCGTGGCGCCACCAGCGCCGTGGCTGAGGCGTGACGATGCGGCAGGTCGACGATCTCGGCATGATGTACCTGGCCGCGGAGAACAACCGGGTCAGCACCCACACCGCAGCCCTGATCACCTTCGATCCGTCGGCGTTGCCCGGCGGACGGCTCACGGCCGGCCGTCTGCGCGACCTCGTCCAGGAGCGGCTGCCACTGATCCCGGCGTTTCGCCGGCGGCTGGTCCGGGTTCCTTTCGGGCTCGACCGTCCGTACTGGACCGAGACCGACTGTGACTTGTCGTACCACCTGCGGGAGATCGCCCTGCCCGAGCCGGGCGACGACGAGATCCTGCGTGAGCAGGTAGCCCGGATCTTCTCCCGGCGGCTGGACCGCTCGCGACCACTGTGGGAGATGTACCTGATCCAGGGCCTCGCCAACGGTCGCGCTGCGGTACTGACCAAGGTCCACCACGCGGTCGCCGACGGCCTCGCGGGCGCGGAGATCGTCGCGACCCTCACGGACCCTGCACCGCAGCCGCGCACCCCAGCAGCGGCAACCACGCCGGTCCCTGCCACACCGCCCTCGCGGCCGTCCTCACCGTCGATGCTGTGGCGCGGCCTCACCGGCATCGTCCGCCAGCCGTTGCGGGCGGCGGCCGGTATCCCCTCCATGCTGTCCGGCGTCGACGAACTGCCTGTCTTCGGCACCATGCCCGGGGTCCGGCTGGTCGGCGCCGGCCTCGCCCTGGTCCGGCGGGAACACCGGCACCGGGCCCCGGTCCAGGCGCCGCGGACATCGTTCAACCGGCAGATCTCCCCGCATCGCCGGATCGGCATCGCCACCGTCGGGTTCGATCAGGTGAGGTCGGTGAAGAACCGGTTCCAGGTGAGTGTGAACGACGTCGTGATGGCGATCGCGGCCGGCGCGCTGCGTCGCTGGTTGCTGGACCACGAAGAACTCCCCCGGCGGCCGCTGACGGCAGTCGTACCGGTCTCGTTGCGGGCCGGCCGCTCGACCGCCTTCGGCAACGATCTCAGCGCCGTCGTGGTGCCCATTCCGACCGACGTCGACGAACCGGTCGCCCGCCTGATCGCCGCCCGGGCGGCGATGCTGACCGCGCTGCGCGATCTCGGCAGCACTGCTCCGGACGCGCTGGCCGACACGCTCCGGATGGTGCCTCCGGTCCTCGTCGTCCGAACCACCCAACTGCTGACCCGGCTCAACACCTGGGCTCCCCGGACCCCCGCGATGAACGTGAACATCTCCAACGTGCCCGGACCGCGGGAACCGTTGTACCTGGCCGGGGCGGAGGTCGAGTCGATCGTGCCGCTGGCCGGCATCACCGACGGACTTGGCCTCAACATCACCGTGATGAGCTACTGCGGGAACATACACATCGGCGTCGTCGCGGATCGTGACCAGGTTCCGGACGTCCAGCGGCTGGCCGACTTGATGGCCGAGGAGCTCACTGTGCTGGTTGGCGCGGCTGTCCGGTGAGGGTCTTCAGCCTGCTCGACAGCAAACGCTGGACGGTTCGGTCCGCGCCCATCCCGTTGTGGGTACTGCGGACCTCGACGTGCTCCGCCGCAGGGTCGAGACAGGCGCGCCAATCGACGACTCCGTCCTGGCGTGAGTAGAGCGAGACGAAGGGCAGCCCGTCTGGCCAGGCGGACTCGAGCAGGGCACTCGTGCGATCCGCACAGCCTCCGGACAGGCAGTCGGTCGAGACGAGCCAGGGCCACGCACCGAGGTTCAAGCGGGCCAGCAGATTCACCTGGGTGATGATTTCCGGGGTTGTCGCCAGTTGGTGCAACAGTGGTGAGGCCAAGGTGACAAGGCCCGCCACCTGGTCGGGGCGGCGTACCGCCAGCATCCGGCAGAGCGTGCCACCGCGGCTCTGTCCGACCAGCACGACGGGTCTGCCGGCTTCTTGGACCACCTGCTCCAGCCGGCGTTCGAGCAACTCGAGCAACATCTCGGTACAACCGCAGTTCAGCACGATGCCGCTGGTGAAGGTCGCATGGCCCGAACGCCTCAGGTGCCGCGCCAGTGGAACCAGCGACCAGTCACCGGCCAGGAAGCCGGGCACCATCAGCACCGGTACTTCGTCCGACCGACGAGGGTCCACAGCCGCAACCTGTGGTCCGAGCGCCTGGACGTACGCCAGCCACCCGAGCACCTCTCGCCCACGCGACGCCACGGATGGACTGTACGGTTCCCAGGTCCGGTCATCGGCCATGCTTGTCGCCCTCCTCCTTCGAAGTGTAGGCACCCTCGAGGAGTTCGCGACCAGGCCTGACTACTCCACTACCCGCAGGGCCGCGGGGATGTTCATCCGGCGGTCGCGTCGCAGCGACAGGACCGGGGCGAGGGCAACCACCGAGACGCCCACCACGAGCGTGAGCAGGACGGTGCTGGTGGACAGGGTGGGCTCGACCAGGAGCTCTGGTGTCACCTGGTCGAAACCGGAGACGATGTACCGCAGCCCGGCGTAGCCGCCGGCCAGACCGACGAGGGTGCCGAGCAGGCCGATGACGGCGTTCTCGGCGATCGCCATCGCCAGGACGACCCGCGGCGGCAGGCCGAAAGCGAACATCGTGGCGTGTTCGCGAGTCCGTTCGTCGGCGCTGATACCCGCCGTGTTGAACGCGATCAGCAGCGCCAGCAAGACGGTGGCGCCCTCGATCACCCGGAGAATGCCGGTGAACTGGGCGAGCGCGTTGTCCAGCACCTCGGCGAAACCACCCGCCGCCTCGATCGCCGCGACGCCGTGCAGCCGGAACAGGCTGCTCCTGAGCTCATCGCTCCCCCCGGAAGGAACCACCGTGACCTGGTTGGCGGTGCCGGTCAGCCCGAAGAGCTCAGCTCCACCTGTGTCGAGATAGGCGAAAGTGCGCCACGGGTCGGGATGCAGCGCGCGGACCGGTACCTGGGTGGTGACCAGGCGGAAGCCGTCGGCCGATCTCACCGGGTGCCGCAGACCGACCGTCGAGCCCGGCTCCACACCCAGGTCGTCCGCTGCCTTCCTCGACAACACGATGCCGTCCTTGCGACCGGTGTCGCGAAGCAGAGTCGGAGCCCAGATCTTGTTGCCGAGATCGGTCACCTGGACCACGACGTCGACCGCGGTCCCCCCATCGGTGAGGGTTGCCGGGACCGCCAGTTGAGGCTCCGACGCGGTGACGCCGGAGGTCCCGGAAACCGCGCGGATCGCGTCGGAGCTCAGCGGGTAGTACGTGTCCAGCGTGACCACAAGCCGATCGGGACTGCTGTGCGCGACCTCCGCCCGGTTCGCCTGCCCGGCGGCGGAGAAGGTGTCCAGGAGTCCGAGTACTGCCACGAGCGAAGTCATCGCGGCGGCGATACCGAGCACGGTGAACGCAGTCCGCCGCGGGGCTCGGAGCACGTTGCGCAGCGACATCGACAGGTAGGCGCGTCCAGGCAGATGCGCCTTGGACAGCAGCGACAGCAGGCGGCCTCCTGATCGCGCCGCGCCGTACGCGCCCGTCCGGATGGCTTGGACCGGATCCATCCGGACAGCGCGGATGATCGGAACGACGGTAGCGAGTATCGGGATGAGCAGCCCCAGTACGGCGGCCTGCAGGAACCGGCCCGCCTGGAACGGTGTCACCCAGACCGGCAGGGGCAGCAGGTCCGCCATCACACTGCCCATCGCCCGGCCGACGAGCCAGCCGACGCCGATGCCCGCGATCACCCCGACGACAGCGATCTGTACGCCGACCAGCATCGGCCGGACCGCGAGCCGGCGGGCCGGTACGCCGAGCGCCATGCCGATGCCGATCTCCCGGCGCTGGGCCTCGATCATCCGGTTGACCAGGTTGAAGGTCGCGAACGCCGCTCCGAACAGGATCAGGAAGGCGAACACGTTCCAGGTGGTCTGGTCGTTGCGGGCGTCCTCGTACAACGCCCGGTGGACCGGATCCTCGGCCTGAGTGGTGACGGTTCCACCGAAGGGCGCCACCGCCGCGGCGAGTTGCTCTCGCAGCACCTGCTGGTCACTCCCCGGTCGCAGCAGCAGGACCAGATCGTTCACCTTGCCCGGGTGCCCCGTCGCGTGCTGTGCGGCGGCCCGCGGCATGAACACGACGGCGTACCCCGTCTCGCCCAGAACCATGCCGCTGCGCCCGATCACCTGGAAGTACTCCGGCGTGTAGCCGGTTCCGACGTACTCGACCGGTGTACCCGCGCTGAGCAACAGGCGTCCCTGTGCTGGAAGGTTGTGCGCGGCCGCGAACTTGGACTCCAGCACCGCCACCGCGGTGTCGTTGGAGCGAAAGCCGCGGCCGCCGTCGACGTACAAGGCATTGACCGGGGCCTGACCGGACGGCATGCCCACGACCTCGCCGGGGACGAGTAGCGGGCCAGTGCCGGTTGGGACCTCGACGAGGGTGGGTGTGACCAGCCGCTCGACCACCGCGGTGACAGCGGAGGCATCCCGCAGACCGGCGACAGCGCGCGCCAGCGATCCCTCGGCGGCGAACCCGCCTTCCGGCAACTGCACGCGTAGGTCATGCATCGCCAGACTGTGATAGCTGCGGTCGTTCGACTCGATGCGCCAGGCGCTGGTGCCACCGAGACCCGCGTACACACCGGTTCCCACGGCGATCACCAGGGCGAGCGTCGTCACCAGGAGCCAGCGGCGCCGCAGGTCGCGCCACGACCAGGTGAGCCAGAGCCGGAGAGAGCCCGCGCGCATGGCCGTCACCAGTGCAGGTCCGCCGTGCGGCACTTACCGCCGCTGGGTGGACCGTCGCTGACGATGCGGCCGCTGGACAGCTCGATCACCCGGTCCGCCACCCGCGACAACTCGCGGTTGTGGGTGACGACCAGAACCGTCTTGCCCGCCTCGGCCTGCTGCTGCAGAAGTTCCAGGATCTGTACGCCGGTGCCGAAGTCGAGCTCCCCGGTCGGCTCGTCGGCCAGCAGGATCGGGTTGTCGGTGGCCAGCGCCCGGGCGATCGCGACCCGCTGCTGCTCGCCACCCGACAACTGGTGCGGGAAATGACGCATCCGGTCGGCCAGGCCGACGCGGGCCAGCTCGGCCCGCGCGACCTCGGCCGCTGACCCGCGTCCGGCGACCTCGGCCCCGAACTGCACGTTCTCCAGGGCGGTCAGTCCGGGGAACAGGTTGAAGGTCTGGAAGATGAAGCTCACGGTATGGCGCCGCAGCGCGAACTGCGCGCCGCGCGACGCCCCGGTCATGTCCCGGCCGTTGAGCGCGACCCGGCCGCCCGTCGGAGTGTCGAGCAACCCGATCATGTTGAGCAGCGTCGTCTTGCCACTTCCCGAGGGGCCCAGCACGACGACGAAGGCAGTCTCGTCGACATGAAGGTTCACGTCCGTCAGCGCGGTCACCGTCGTGTCGCCGATGACGTACTGCTTGACCACGTCGTCCAGATCTATCCGGGTTCCGACGGACAGGTCCGGCGACGACTCGCGCAGATGAACGCTGGTGCTCTGGTCCATGGCGGTTGTCAGTTCTGGTGGGCGACGGTGGTGTCTTGGTGGTGGTCGAGGGCGCGGGGCTCGTTGGCGACGGTGACGCCGCCGAGGATCGCGAGGCCGTTGAGGTTCAGGACCGGGGCGTTCGGTGGCAGGTAGCCGTCGGCGTGGGTCTTGTCGTCGAAGCCGCCGAGGATGGGGGTGCCTTTGATGGCAACCCGCCACCCAAGGCGTCGACCGTGGCAGCCTCATCGATCCGCGACTCGCGCAGGTCGAGCGTCACGCTGCCGGCGATCGCCGTGGCGTCACAGCGCTGCAGGTGCTCGGAGCGATCGGTCATGCGGGTACCACCGAACAGTGCGAAGGTGCTGCCCGAGCCGGTGCTGGGGCTGTGGTTGCTGCGGGTCAGACCGAACAGCACGATCAGGCCGACGACGACGAGCAACGCCGGGCCGAACAGGCTGCCGGTGGTCCACGACAGCTGGTCGGCCAGCAGCACGAAGCCCAGC
Organism: Kribbella ginsengisoli; assembly: GCF_039537185.1. NCBI lineage: Bacteria > Bacillati > Actinomycetota > Actinomycetes > Propionibacteriales > Kribbellaceae > Kribbella > Kribbella ginsengisoli. Next base: position 22,287 of record NZ_BAABAA010000016.1, read on the forward strand.
GCGATGAGCAGCAGTGGGCCTACCGTCGCGCGCCGCCTCGTCACCAGCGCCGTCAGGCCGAGGCCGATCACGGCGATCGGCCACCAGTCGGTGACTCCGCCCAGGCCGGCGCCGGCGGCCTGGAGTATCCCGATCACACCAAGGGCCAGCAGTACCAGCCCGATCCAGATCCGTACCGGTGTCATCACAAACTCCTTTCCTCCACCTTCCACGCTTCCGCCGGCCATGCGTCCCGGGCAGGGTCCAAAGTCCCGGGAGCGTGTGCCGGAGTGCCACCCGGTCAGCTGTGCAGGTGGACGTGGTGCTTGGTGATCTGCTCGATGTCACCGGTCGCGGCGTGGAGCAGCTCGCGCGACAGCTTCGACAGCGCCCGGGCCACCGCGACCTCGTCGCCGATCTCCGCGATCTCGCGGTCGCCGGGGTTGCGGTGGGCGGTCCCCCGGCCGATCAGGTGCGTGTCGTCGTCGGTGTGCAACCGCGCCTCGGCGTGGGTGCTCCGGTCGTCCTCGTGCTCGTCGATGAAGATCTCGACGGTCCATCGTTTCGTCGCCACCATCGTCGTCACCCCTTCTTGCTGGACAGTTCTGCACTGTCATCGTCGGCCGCCGCAGCGAGCCGGCCCAGAGTCGTCCGGTCCCTTCCGATGGGACCTGCCCGGCGCCGGCCGGGACCTAAGTCCCACCCGACCGGGTCCTTGAGCCCTGTAGCGGCCGGGCGACCGGGGATTGGCTGGAAGGACGACTTGCCCCACGGGAAGGACCAGCACGATGAAGGCAACGCCTGGCGACTGGGTGGTGGTCGAGAGCACCCATCTGAGTGAGATGAGGCGGCACGGTCAGATCTTGGAGGTCCACGGTCCGGCCGGCGATCCGCCGTACCTGGTCCGCTGGGACGACACCGGCACCGAGACCGTCTTCATTCCGGGCCCAGGAGCCCACATCATGACGGCCGAACAGATGCGAGAGCAGCACAGCCGTTGACGACGATGCCCAAGAGAAGCCCCCGCCGCGGCTGGATCGCGGCAACAGCGGCCTGCCTGCTGTTGCTGACCGCCTGTGCTGCCGGGGCCAACGATGTCGCCGGAGCCGGCGCGGGGCACGACGCCGGCTTCTGGCTGGGCCTGTGGCACGGCCTGATCAGCCCGATCACCTTTGTGATCTCCTTGTTCACCAGCAAGGTGAGCATCTACGAGGTGCACAACAACGGCAACTGGTACGACGTCGGCTTCGTCCTCGGCATCGCGACGGCCTTCTCGGGCGCCGGCCGGGCCGGGGCCGCGACGCCAGGCCGCCGGGAACGTTGAGCCCTTTCATTGTGAATGGTCGGTACGCCTGTCGCGGGCTCTGGCCCATCGGGTTGCCACCGCGAGACCGAACAGCGCGACGGCGCCGCCGGCCAGGGCGTCGAACAGGTAGTGGTTCGCGGTCAGTACGACCGAGATCAGCATCCACAGTGGCATCAGCCAGCCGAACAGCCGGGCCAGCCAATGGCCGGCGAATCCCGCCACGGCGATCCCCATCAACAGGTTCCAGCCGAAGTGCAGGCTCGGCACCGCGGCGTACTGGTTCACGAAGGCCGGTGGTTGCAGGACCCGGTACGCCGAGGTCTGCTGGGTCACCGTGTCGACGAAACCGTAGCTGGTCAGGAATCGCGGCGGGGCGACCGGGAAGAGGGCGAAGATCGCCAGCCCGATCCCGCCGGAGATGAGCATCGCGTCGCGAAACCGCCGGTACGCGGCGCGATGCCGGATCAGCAACCACAGCAGGGTTGTCAGCACGACCGGCCAGTGGCCGTAGATGTAGATGTAGTCCGTGGCCCGCAGCAGCCAGCCGTGCTGCGACGCCGCGGCCTGCAGTGCCGGCTCGGTGAACAAACCGACGGACTGCTCGAGGTTGACCACGTGCGCGGCGTTGCGGAAAGCAGTGTCGACCCGGCTGTCGATGAGGCCGCGGACACCGAAGTACAACACGATGCCCCCGGCGATCACGGCGATCTCACGCAGAACCGGCCTCATCTTCTGCGAGGCGCGCAGCGCGGCCTGGCGGCTGATCGTGACCATCTCTACACCCCTCCCGGTCAGCAGGCGAACAGGTTGACCTGCCAGCGCCCGTCCGAATCCAGGTCGGCGCTGAAGGCCACCCCGCCGACCGTGCCGTCGGCTTCGGGGTTCCGGGTGACAGGGCCCCAAACGACCTCGGGCAGCCGGGTCAGCACGGTGCCGCCCCGCGACCCGCAGCCGCCGTTCGCGAGCGTGACGTAGCGGACCAGCAGCAGCACCTCGGCAGTACGCCGGGAACTGCCCGGCACCGGCGCCAACGGAGCAGTCGAGCGGGCCAGCGCGCGGGCGGCGGCCACGTCATCGGCGTACCGCGCCGCGGCCGGGTGGCCGTTGCGGAGTTCGCGCAGCAGGTTCGCGTACGGGTCCGGCGGCTGGAACTCGAAGGATCCCATCGCGTACCGCCTCGACGTCAGGTCGCTCAGCACCAGGACCACCGACTGAAGGAGGTCGTGCGACATGCCTGCTGGGATCGCGCCTGCCACCGGAGCCAGCTTGGCGGCCCGTACCTTCTGAGCCACCCCAGGGTTCGCAGCGGTCCACGGCGGACCGGACGCGTTGATCGCCGCCGCGGCCTCCTTCAGTTGACGATCCAGCACGCCGGCCGAGGAGAAGAACGTCGAGAGCGAGTCAGCCGCGCTGCGCCGATTGGTGGGCGCACTCGACGGCACAGTCGACGTCGGCGAGGACGACGGCCGCGCGGAGGTCGAAGGCCGGGTGGACGCGGAAGGCTGAGTAGACGAAGGCTGGGTGGATGCCGAGCCGCTCGGCGTCGCGGACGCGACCGGCCCGGGGCCGTCCGTCCGCTGATCACGGTTCACCAGGACTATCACCGAGCCGGCCGCCAGTGCGACCGCGAGCACCACTGCGAGCAGCAGGACGATCCGTCTGCTGCCGCGATCAGGAGTCGTACCGGACTTGAGCATCACCGTTCACCCCACTGGCTTCTGGAATCACCTGCCTACACTGAAACCGACGCCGCACAGTTGCTCCCAGGGGCGTAGTTCCGCACACACCGGGCCGAAAGTCTCCTGTGTCACAAGGAGACGCTGCCCGGGAGTCGGAAGGAGGCCGCGTGCACCACGGCCGGAAACAAGTCCATGCCTGCCTGCGGTTCGGGCGGGCGCTCATCGCCAACCGCGCGGTCCGCGTCGCCGTACTCGTGATCGCCGTCACCGTGTCCGTGTGGAACTTCGAGCGGATCCCGCACGCCGCGATCCTGCCGGCCATCATCGGCCTGCTGCCGTTCGCGATCGGCAAGTACGTCCTGTGCCCGCTGCGCTGGCACGCCGTGTCGACCAGTGGCAGATCGCGCCGCTGGCATCTGCGGACCTATGCGGAGAGTGAGATCCTCGGCCTCATCTCACCAGGGCATGCCGGCGCCGACCTGTGGCGGATCCACCGGCTCGAGGGCGTCGGGGTACGCCGCGCCCCCGCCGTCGCCGAGGTCGCCCTCGACCGGTTCGTCGGCGCCGTCGGGCTGGTCGTCGCCGTCGTGGTCTGCGGAGTGGCGCTCCCGCCGGTCGTGATCGCGGTGGCGCTCGGCATCGCGGCCGTCGCGCTGGTGGCCGCGATCGTCGTGTCCCGGCGGCGTCCCGGGCTGACCCGTCGCTGGCCGTTGCCGTCGCCGAAGGTGTTCGTGCTGGGGATCGTCTTGTCGATCGGCTATCAGGCCAGCATCCTCGGCCTGCTGATCGGGGCGCTGCAGGCCGTCGGCGACTCGGTGTCCCCGTTCCAGTTGATCGCCGTCTTCGGGGCCAGCCAGATCGCCGGAATCCTGCCCGGCGTGCACGGCGCGAGCCCGCGTGAAGGTGCCTTGGTCGCCGGTCTCGCCTCGATCGGCGTTCCCTGGAGCGCCGCGTTCGGGGCGGTCGCCCTGACGGCGCTGCTCTACTGGGTTCCGGCGCTGCTGCTGGGCGGCGGTTCCCACTTCCTGCGCTGGCGAGGCAGGTCCCGGGAGCCTGCGACAGCATGAGACCGCGGTTGGTGGTGGCGCATCGGGCCGGCAACGACCTCGGCGCTTTGCGGGCCGCGCTCGACGCCGGCGCGGACCTGATCGAGGCCGACGTGCACGCCTTCCGCGGTCGCCTCGAGGTACGTCACCTGAAGTCGCTGGGCCCCCGCTGGTTGTGGGAGCGGGACGAGCTGCTCCTCCGGCGCGACATCGAGCTGTACGAGCTGCCCGAACTCGTCGAGGCGATGGGCGGCGAACCGCGGTTGTTGCTGGATCTGAAAGGGATCCATCCCCGTCTGGCCGGCCGGGTGGCGGCCGTCCTGCGCGACACGTGTCCGGACACCGTTGTCACCGTGTGTACCCAGCACTGGTGGATGCTCAGGGCGTTCCGGGAGCTGCCGTCGGTACGACCGGTGTTGTCGGCCGGGAGCCGGCGCGGCCTGCGGCGGTTGCGTTCCAGGCTGCGCAGCAGGCCGGCGTACGGGGCCTGTGTTCACCGGCGACTCCTCACCCCCGAGCTCGTCACTGAGCTGAGGCGCGGCGCCGAGGTCGTCCTCACCTGGCCGGTGGACAACGAGGACGACCTCGTCAAGGCGCACGCCCTGGGTGTGGACGGCATGATCGGGAAGGACCTGCGGTTGTTCGATCCGGAGCACTGACGCGCTACGGCGTCGCCCGGTAGAGCCCTCCCCCGGCCGACACTCCTACGGAGATCCGTTGGCCGGCAACATCGAGGGCGATCACGTAGCTGGTGCCTGACCAGTGAGTCGTGTAGGTGACCGATCCGGTCGCCCGCACCGGTACGACGAACGACAGGATCGTCGCGGACGTACCGGACCTTGCCTGCATCAGGGTCGGCGCGGACTTCCGGTTGAAGGTGCTCGGGTAGTACCAGCCCTGGATCGGGTTGGTCTGGCCCTGCTTCACCAGAGTCGCGCCTGGCGGAAGCGCTTGCCGGTAAGGGATCTGGAAGATGATCGTCCTGGTCGAGTCGCCCGGGGCCATCGCGATGGCGGTAGCGCGGGAGTACACGGTCGCGCGCTGGTCGGCGGGCAGGTGCCACAGAGTCTGGAACGCCTGCGGTGTCTTGGCCAGTCCGCGGTCGAGTGAGACCACCAGGTCCGGATCCTTCAGCACCAGTACTGCGCGCGTCCGGCTGACCGAGGTACCCGGTACGTCGCTGAACTCGTAGAACTCGGCATTCGCCTTCACCAGCGACCTGGTCAGTTTGGTCACCGGAAGGCGGTCGGCGGTCCGTGGCGTCGTCATCATGCTGTGCGCGGCGGGGCTCTTCGCCCAGGTACGCCAGACGTCGTTCTGATACCCCGCGTGCCCGCTGTCGACCAGGATGTCGCGGCCACGAGCGGTGTAGGTGATCGACGTGTGGTCACTGTGCCCGTGCATCGCCCGGGCCGGACCGAACCTGATGCTGTACGTCGATTCGCCGGTGAAGCCCCGGACCGCGCCCCACCCGGTCCTGCCGAACACGTACCCGGCCGAGTAGATCCCGACCCGCTTCGACGGTGCGGTGCCTCTGGTGCCGAGCGATGCGGCGTACTCCATCGGCGTACCGGGCGCCGCAAGGGTCGCCAGCAACTCCGAGTCACCGAGCTGGTGCAGCTTGCCGAGCGAAGTCGTGGCCAACGCGAGCCAGGTCGCCATCAGCGTCCGCCGGCTCGAGATGGTCGACCCGGGGACGGCGCCGCAGTTCTGCAGCACGGTCACCGCACGCCCCCACAGCGAATAGTTGAACTGCGCGTACCCGACGGACTGCTCGTTGGTCGAGCCCTGGGTATCGATCGACGTGGTGATCCCGGCGGCCAGCCGGCTCTGCGCGGTCTGCTTGTAGTCGGACCGGCCCAGCGTGCAGCCGACCCCGAACAGGGCGATGCTCTCGTCGGTGCCGTGGTTCCAGGCACCGCTCCAGTTCGCCGTCAGGAACCTGGCGTGGTTGACCAGCGCGGTGTCCAGCCAGGCGTATTTGGCCGGCAACGTGGTGACCTGCAGGCCGGACAGGATCGCCTGGCGCAGACAGATCAGCACGTTGGTCCGGTGCATGGTCGACTCCCAGGCGCCGACGTCGGCCTTCCAGGAGTACGGATTGTCACGCGACCAGTCGTAGGCGATCGTGTTCACCCGGGTCAGCGCGGTCAGGTCGCCTTGACCGGCCGCGACGATGCCCTGGCCGAGCCAGCGCAGCGAGTGGAACCACATGTACCAGCTGGGGTTCTTGTACGGGTTCAGGCGCCAATTGATGTTGCCACCGCCGTTGCCGACCTTGTACGGCGCGAACGGTCCCCAGGTGTAGATGTCGCGATACAGGTTCGCGAGCGGCGTCTGGTCGTCGACGGAGCTGAACCCGGGACAGGTGTAGAAGCCCGCCGCGACAGCCTTCGACGGGTCCGTCCGGATGTCGTCGGCCGGCGCGGCTGTCGCCGGTACGACGTTGCTCGCGCCCGCGACGAACTGCGCGCCGGACGGCTCCGGCAGATCGGGCAGGATCGCGATCCCCGGTGTCGCCACCGGCGATGACGACGCCGTGGTCATCGCCCCGGTCATCATCGCGATGGCCGTGATCACCACGGCCAGGCCCCTCGGTTTCATCGGTTCGTTCCCCTCCGCAGCAGCGCCGCCGGGCGGCGGCGGTTCACTGCTTAGAGGGTCCGATCGGTGTCAGGGAGCGACCAGGGTCCTAGGTCCCCAACAGAACGGGACCCCGGTACCGCGGCCGCGCAGTCCGGCGGCCCGTCAGGAGCCTCCGACGACCGCGAGCGCCTCGCGCGCGATCTGCCACTCCTCGTTCGTGGGGATCACCAGCACTGCCACCGGGCTGTCGTCGGCGGACACCAGCCGGCTCCCGTCCGCGGCCGCATCGTTGCGTTGGGCATCTATCCGGATCCCCAGCCGCTCGAGCCCGCCGAGCGACGCCGCGCGGACGTCGGCCCCGTTCTGGCCGACCCCCGCCGTGAAGACGATGGCGTCGACGGTGCCGAGGACGGCGTAGTACGCGCCGACGTATTTCTTGATCCGGTGGCAGTAGACGTCGAAGGCCAGTTGGGCGACCGGGTCACCGGCCTCCACGCGGGTGGAGAGTTCGCGGAAGTCGTTGCCTCCGGCAAGGCCTTTCAGGCCGGAGTCGAAGTTCAGGGCGTGGTCGACCTCCTCGACGGTCCAGCCGAGTTCGCGGACCAGGTGGGCGTGGATCGCCGGATCCAGGTCGCCGGAGCGGCTGCCCATCACCAGTCCTTCCAGCGGAGTCATGCCCATCGAGGTGTCGACCGAGACGCCGCCCCGGATCGCCGCGGCCGAGCAGCCGTTGCCGAGGTGCAGGACGATCACGTTCAGCCCGGCCGGGTCGCGGCCGAGGAATCGTGCTGATTCAGCCGAGACGAAGGCGTGGGACGTACCGTGGAAGCCGTACCGGCGGATGTCATGGTCGTCACGCCAAGCCAGCGGCACCGCGTAGGTGTAGGCCGCCGGCTCGAGGGTCTGATGGAACGCGGTGTCGAAGACCGCGACCTGCGGCAGCTCCGGGAAGAGCCGCCGAGCCACCCGCATCCCCTCGAGATTCGCCGGGTTGTGCAGCGGCGCCAACGGCACGAGCGCGGTGACGGCGTCGATCAGCTCGTCGTCGATCAGCACAGGGTCGGCGAAGCGCGATCCGCCGTGCACCACGCGATGGCCGACCGCGGCGACCTCGACCGCGTCCAGCGACGGGCCATGGGTCTCGAAGGCGTCCAGGGCCGCGCGCAACGCGTCCTCATGGGTGTCGATCTTGCCGTCGGTACTCGTCTCGCCGTCAGGTCCGCGATGCAGGTGCCGGCCCTCCGCCTCGCCGATCCGCTCGACCAGGCCGGACCCGGCCGCCTTCCCCGACCCGGCGTCGATCAGGCTGTATTTCAGTGACGACGAGCCTGCGTTGATCACCAGCACGTGCTCACTCATCAGTTCCACCCCGTACGCCGTACTGCGCCTGAACGGCCGTGATCGCCACCGTGTTGATGATGTCCCGCACGGTCGCCCCGCGGGACAAGTCGTTCACCGGCTTCCGCAAACCCTGCAGCACCGGTCCAACCGCGACCGCATTGGCCGACCGCTGCACCGCCTTGTAGGTGTTGTTGCCCGTATTGAGGTCAGGGAAGATGAACACCGTCGCCCGGCCCGCGACCTCCGAGTCCGGCAACTTCGTCCGTGCCACCGCGCTGTCGATCGCCGCGTCGTACTGGATCGGCCCCTCCACGAGCAACGAGGGCGCCCGCTCCCGGACGATCCCGGTCGCCTTCGACACCTTCTCGACGTCGGTCCCGCTGCCGGACGTACCGGTCGAGTACGACAGCATCGCCACCCGCGGCTCGACCCCGAAGGCCGCCGCGGTCGCCGCCGACGAGATCGCGATGTCAGCCAGCTGCTCGGACGTCGGATCGGGGTTCACCGCGCAGTCGCCGTACACCAGGACCTGATTCTCCAGGCACATGAAGAACACCGAGGAGACGACCGAGACACCGGGCAGCGTCTTGACCACCTCGAGCGCCGGCCGGATCGTGTGCGCGGTGGTGTGCACCGATCCCGACACCATCCCGTCGGCCAGGCCGAGCTGCACCATCATCGTGCCGAAGTACGACACGTCCCGGACGACTTCGCGGGCCTTGTCGAGGTCGACGCCGCGGTGCTGCCGCAGCCGGTGGTACTCCTGCGCGAACCGCTCCCCCAGCTCCTCGTCGTCCGGGCTCAGGATCCGCGCGGCCGAGAGGTCCACCCCGAGCGCGGCCGCCTTCGCACTGATCACGACCGGATCGCCGAGCAAGGTCAGATCGGCGACACCACGGCGCAGTACGACGTCGGCGGCACCCAGGATCCGCTCCTCCTCACCCTCGGGCAGCACGATGTGCTTGCGCTGGGCAACAGCTTCGTCGACCAGCTGGTGCTCGAACATCAACGGCGTGACCGCCGCGCTGCGCGCCACCGCGAGCCGGTCCAGCAACGCGGTCCCGTCGACGTGCTGGTCGAACAACGCCAGCGCCCGGTCCACCTTGCGCGCCGAGTCCTTGGTCAGCCGGCCGCGGACGGCGGTCAATGCAGTCGATGCGGCGTGGGTACCGAGGCCGGTCTCGATCAGCGGCATCGTGCTGCCGATGCCCTCGATCAGTCGCAGGATCTGCGGCGGCAGCTCGAAACCACCGTTCAGGAAGATCGCCGAGACCTGTGGGAAGTTCTGCGAGGCGTGCGCCATCAGCACACCGACCACGACCTCAGGGCGGTCCGCCGCGGTGATCACCGCTGCGCCTTCGAACAGCCGGTCCAGCACGTTCGGCATCGTCATCCCGGCCACCACCAACCCGCTGGCCTCCCGCGCCAGCAGCCGCGGATCGCCACCGAGCAGCCGCCCGTCGACCGCCTTCATCAGATCCGTCACGGCCGGGGCGCTGAGCAGCGGCTCCTCGGGGATCGCGTACGCCGGTACGCCGGTACCCGCCAGCGCCGCGATGACCGACGCCAGCTCATCACCGCCGACCCGGTTGGCGACGACCGCGAACAGCGAGCCGTGGTTGGCCGCCAGCTCCGCGCCGGCCATGTCGGCCAGCGTCCGCAGGTCCGCCGGGCTGCGCCCCGAACCGTTCAGCACCAGGAGAACCGGCGCTCCGAGGTTGGCCGCGATCCTCGCGTTGTAGGAGAACTCGGTCGGCGTCCCGACGTCGGTGTAGTCGCTCCCGACGATCAGCACCGGGTCACCACGATCAACTACGTCGCGGTACCGCTGCACGATCCGGTCGAGCGCCGCGTCGGGGTCCTTGTGCACCTCGTCGTACGTCACCCCGACGCATTCGTCGTACGGCAGCGAGACAGCGTCGTGCGAGGTGAGCAGGTCCAGGACGTAGTCGCGTCCGCCGTACAGCGCGGTGTCCGGCCGCACGATCGGCCGGAACACCGACACCCGCTCAACCCGCTTGGACAACTGCTGGAGCACTCCGAGCGCCACCGTGGACTTGCCGGTATATCCCTCCACCGATGCGACGTACACGCTGCTCTCCATGGCCGAAACCCTAGTCGGTACTCCGGAAGCATCAAGCTGGACCGGTCAGCGGTTGGCCGCCTTGCGCCGGACGTACCCGATGGCGCCGGTCCCCAGGAACAGCACGATCCCGATGATCGCGAGCCAGACCAAACCCTTGATGGCGAAGCCGATGATCGTCAGGACCAGCCAGAGAACCAGGAGAACGATCAGAAAGACGAGCATGAGTTGCCTCCGTTTCCACGAATGATGGCCACCGGGTCGTTGCGCGGTGGAGGCCGGTCCGACAGTGTCCCGTCGTACCGGCCGTCTGCAGGTCACCTGCCGGGCGGGCCGGCGATCGTCGCGTGCGCCACCTGTCTCGACCCGGGCGGCGGGCGGGCCGACGGATCCGATCCGGTCAGCCGGCACCGTCGCGCATCACCGGCCGGCCGCGGGACTGAACCATGCGGCGCCGAGGACCGGTTGAGGATTCGAGGTTTCGCCGCGGCCGGTACCTCTGAACCTGAGCAGGTCGCCGGCGCGGTGCCGAGTGCCGGCACGGCGGTGGACTCCGGCGCCGGGGTGGGTTCTGCCGCGGAGGGAGGTTCCGGCATGGGGACGGGAGCCGGCGCGGTGGTCGTGCTCCGGTCGGTGGCCGTCAGTTGGGAGAAGGTTGCGATCCGGTCGGCGTAGGACTCCGCCTCGGTCTCGCTCTGGGCGGTGACCAGTACTGCGGCGCCTTCGGCCGCCACCTCGCGCAGGACCTCCGCCAGCGTCACGCAACCGGCCTCGTCCAGCTCTGTCGTCGGGTCGTCGAGGACGACGACCTCTGGGCGGTGCATCAGGGCCTGGACGATGCCCAGCCGGCGCAGTTGGCCCCGGCTCAGCCGGCTCATGGGCTGGTCCAGGTCCAGCTCCAGCCGCGCGGCCAGCTCCAGCGCGTACGCCGTCGTGCAGTCCCGGACCGCCGCGCAGATGTCCAGTACGTCGCGGGAGGTCAGCGACCCCATCGTCTCCAGGTCACGGACCAGGAAGCCCAGCCGTCCCTTGAGCGCGGCCGCGCCGTCCAGTGGGTCCAGACCCAGCACCCGGGCCGTACCGGTCGATGCCGGCAGCGCGCCCACCAGAACCTGGCTCACCGAGCTCTTGCCGGACCCGTTCGGACCGACCAGCGCGACGACCTCACCCCGCCGGACCCGCAGCTCGCCCAGCTCGACGCCGTACACCGACAGGCCGTCCACCACGATCGGTTCGTCCAGCGCCAGGTCGGTGGTGGTCTGCTTCCGGATGGTGTTCATCGCCCTTTTCCTTCCCTCGATCCTTGCCCCTGAGTCTTCCGTTTCCGGTGTGACCTGGCACACGGGAATCGGACCTGACCCGAGAGGCCGCTGGACCCGGGAAGGGGCCTCGTCACGCGGGCCGAAGGTCCCCACCCCCGCAGGGACCTTCCGGCAAAGACCTCAGCGACGGACGACGACGACCGGGCAGTCGGCGGTCCGCAGCAGACTCTGGCTGACGGAGCCGAGCAGCAGGCCGGCGACACCGCCGCGGCCCCGCGATCCGACGACCACGAGCGACGCGCCGGTGGTCAGTTCGGCCAACGCCGTCGCCGGACGGCCGTCGACGACCCTGGCCTTCACCTTCACACCGGGGTACTTGTCGCAGTACGTCGCCAGGCTCTCCGCCAGCCAGTCCCGCAGCAGGGTCTGCGCGTCGGCATTGGCTGACTCACCCCGGCTCTGCGGCTGCCGGCAGTAGACGACATCAAGCGGTACGCCGATGCGCGCCGCGTACTCGAACGCGAACTCGATCGCGCGCTCGGAGTCCGGCGACCCGTCCGTACCGACCAGGATCGGCCCGGTCCTGTCCGTCCCGCGGACGACTACGACCGGACACGCCGCCCGAGCGGTCACGGCGGTCGCCACCGAGCCGAGCACGGTCCCCAGCCGATGGTGCGCCCGCGTCCCGACCACGATCAGCTCGGCCTGCGGCGCCTCGGCCAGAATCGCGTTGGCGGCGCTCTCGCACGCCAGCCAGCCCGAACCTGCCTCGTAGCCCAGGCGATCACGCACATAGGCGACCGCGGCGTCCAGCTGCGCCTGGTACTCGTCGACCGGAGTGTGCGGGATGTAGCCCTCCGCGCCGATGGCCGGCCACTGACTCACCTCGGGCAGATAGGCGCGGATCACCCGGACGGCCATTCCGCCGGTCCGGGCCGCGTCGACGGCCCAGTGCAGGGCCAGCTGGCTCTCCGGAGTCTCGTCGACCCCGACCAGGACGAACTTCTTTCCTTCGTACATCGGTCAATCTCCTTGCCATCGGCAACTTCAGGAACGTTCGGGGAACATCTCGATCACGCCGCTCGGGCACTCGGCGGCACACAGCCCGCAGCCCTTGCAGAAGTCGAGGTCGATCTCGTACTTGCCGTGCCCGAGCTTGATCACCGCGTTGTCCGGGCAGACGCTGAAGCAGTTGTCGCACTCCAGGCAGTTGCCGCAGGACATGCAGCGGCGCGCCTCGAACAGCGCGGTCGATGCGTCCAGACCGCCGGTCACCTCGTCGAAGGTGCTGATCCGGCGGGCGAGCTCCAGCCGGGGCCGGACGGTCGCCGGCGCGTCGGAGTAGTACCAGGTGTTCAGCCGGTCGTACGTGGCCAGGTCGTGGCGGGGCGGCCGCTGATCCGTCGTACCGCGCAGCCACGCGTCGATGTTGCGGGCAGCCTTCTTGCCGTGCCCGATCGCCACCGTCGCGGTCCGTTCGGACGGGATCATGTCGCCACCGGCGAACAGGCCCGGCCGGCCGGTCATCAGATGCGCGCCGACCTGGACCACGTGGTCGCTGATCACGACATCGTCGAGTCCCTCCACCAGCGCCAGGTCCGACAGCTGCCCCAGGGCCAGGACCACCGAGTCTGCGTCCAGGTCCTCGAACTCACCGGTCGGCTGCGGGAACCCGGTCTCGTCGAGCTTCATCTTCTCGATCCTGATCCGGCCTTCGTCGGCGTACGCGATGGTCGACAGCCAGCGCATCCGCACCCCTTCCTCGAGCGCCTCCACGACCTCGATCTCGTGGGCCGGCATCCGGTCGCGGGTGCGGCGGTACACGACGACGGCGTCGGTGGCGCCGAGCCTGCGGGCGGTCCGGGCGACGTCCATCGCGGTGTTGCCACCGCCGTAGACAGCGACCCGGCGGCCGAGCAACGGCTGCTCGCCCTCCTCCACCCCGGCCAGCACGGAGACGGCGTCGAGGATGCGGGCGGAGTCACCAGCGGGAATGTCCGCTCGCCGGCCGATGTGCGCCCCGACCGCCAGGAAGACGGCGTCGAAGGCGGCCAGCTCGGCCTCCAGGTCCGTCACCTTGGTACCGAGCTCCAGCCGGACTCCGAGGTCGGTGATCCGGCGGATCTCCGCGTCGACGACATCGCGCGGCAGCCGGTAGGCAGGGATGCCGTACCGCATCATGCCGCCGGCTTCCGGGCAACTGTCCCGGACGGTGACCTCGTGGCCGAGCAGCCGCAGGTGGTACGCCGCCGAGAGCCCCGACGGGCCGGCGCCGACCACGAGCACGTGCTTACCGCTGGGAGGCAGCGTCAGCGTGACGTTCCAGCCCTGCTTGATCGCCTCGTCGCCGAGGAAGCGCTCGACCGAGTTGATGCCGACCGGCTCGTCCAGGGTGGCCCGGTTGCAGGCCGTCTCGCAGGGGCGGTAGCAGATCCGGCCCATGGTGGCCGGGAACGGGTTGTCGGCCATGATCGCCCGCCAGGCCGACTCGTAGTCCGCCTCCTCGGCGTGCTTGAGCCACTGCTGGATGTTCTCCCCTGCCGGGCAGGCGTCGTTGCAGGGCGGCAGCCGATCGACGTACGCCGGTACTTCGGTCCGCCAGGCGCCGGTCTTGTTGGCCAGGCTGGATCCGACGTCGAGGGTGATCGCGAATGGGAGCGAATCGTGCTTGCTTGCCTCAGGCATCTACCTGGCTCCTTTCCGGTTCGGTCAGGCCGAAGATCCGGACGTTGCGGTCCGCCTCGGCCTGGATCCTGGCGATGATGTCGTCGCGGCGCTGCTCGCCGAACAGGTGCCCGAACCGGCCCTGCGGCCGCAGGTAGTCCTCGACCGGCCGGCGCCTGCGGATCTTGGAGACCGCCACCACCTCGCCGTCCTCGGCCTCGAAGACGGGGAAGACCCCGGTCTCGGTGGCCAGCCGGGCGATCTGGATGGTCTCGTTCGACGCGGTCCGCCAACCCAGCGGGCAGGGCACCAGGACGTGCAGGTACCGCGCGCCGCGGAACTCCATCGCCCGGGTCGCTTTGTACTCGAGGTCACGGAGGTCGGCGACCGTCGCCGTCGCGACATACGGAATGCGGTGTGCCATCGCGATCGCCGGCAGGTTCTTGCCCTGCCCGAAGTCGTTACCCGGTTGCGGGCCGACGGCCGGGGTGGTCGTCGTCGCCGCGCCGTGCGGGGTCGCGCCGGACCGCTGGACGCCGGTGTTCATGTAGCCGCCGTTGTCGTAGCAGATGTACAGCACGTCGTCGTTGCGCTCGAACATGCCGGACAGACAGGCCAGCCCGATGTCGACGGTCCCACCGTCGCCACCCTGGCCGATCACCCGTACGCCGGTCTGCCCCTTCGCCTTGAGTGCCGCGGCGACCCCGGTGGCCACCGCCGGCGCGTTGCCGAACAGCGAGTGCAGCCACGGGACCTGCCAGGCGCTCTCGGGGTACGGCGTGGAGAAGACCTCGAGGCACCCCGTCGCGTTGACCGCGACCATCTGGCGGTCGGTGGCCCGCATCACGGCATCCAGGACGTACCGGGCACCAAGTGCCTCGCCGCAGCCCTGGCAGGCTCGGTGCCCGGAGTTGAGCGAGTTCGTCCGATGGGTGTCGGACTGCACGGTCTGCAGTTCGCTGTCGAGCAGCCGGTTCCCGGCCGCGTAGCTTCCGATCTGGTAGAACCTCACGCGTTCCATGGCTGTCCTCTCAACCGGTCCGGGTACCGAGGTCGCGCAGCAGGTTCTCCGCGGCCGGGCCGGAGCGCCGGATCGTCCTGGTCCGCTGCAGTTCGCGCTCGACCAGGTCCCGCTTCAGGTCGAGGAAGGTCAGCGGTTCGAGCTCGTCCGCGGCGGCGTCGTGGAACAGCCGGGTCAGCGAAGCCTTGGTGATCGGCCGGCCACCGAGGCCGGCGATCACGGTGTAGCCGTGCAGCGAGATCCCCGACAGGGCCATCCGGACGTTCGCGGAGACGATGCCGCCGATACCGACCGCCAGCGCGCGCTCCAGTACGACGACCCGCCGCGCGTTGCCGAGCACGCTCCGGACGGCGTCCAGCGGGAACGGCCGGAACGAGGTCAACCCGAGTGCGCCGATCCGCATTCCACCGGCCCGGAGCTCGTCGACGGTGTCCTTGATCGTGCCGAGCACCGATCCCAGGGCGACCACGATGGTCTCGGCGTCGCCGCATCGGTACGGACGAACCAGCCCACCGGAGTCACGTCCGAAGGCCGCGCCGAAGTCGGCTGCGACCGCCGGGATCAGGTCGAGCGCCTGCATCTGCTTGTCGTGGGCGAGGTACCGCACCTCGGTGAAGGCGTCCGGGCCGACCATCGCGCCGATCGAGACCGGGTCGGCCGGGTCGAGCACCTGGCGCGGAACGTACGGCGGCAGGAAGGCATCGACCTGCGCCTGGTCGGGGACGTCCACCTGCTCGACCGCGTGGGTCAGCACGAAGCCGTCCATACAGACCATCACCGGCAGGGACAGCTCCTCGGCGATCCGGAACGCCTGGATGTGCAGATCGAGCGCTTCCTGGTTCGTCTCGGCGTACAGCTGGATCCAGCCCGAGTCGCGCTGGGACATCGAGTCGCTGTGGTCGTTCCAAATGTTGATCGGAGCCCCGATCGCCCGGTTGGCCACCGTCATCACGATCGGCAGGCCGAGGCCGGAGGCGTTGTACAGCGGCTCGGCCATGTAGAGCAGGCCTTGGCTGGCGGTGGCCGTGTACGCCCGCGCACCGGCCGCGGAGGCGCCGATCGCGACTGACATCGCGGCGAACTCGGACTCCACGTTGACGTACTCGCACGGCGCCAGCTCACCGGACTTCACCAGTGAGCTGAGCGCCTCGACGATGTGGGTCTGCGGCGAGATCGGATAGGCGCAGGTCACCTCCGGCCGGCAGAGCGCGACCGCCTCGGCGACCCCGCGGGAACCCTCAATCTGCTTGCGCACGAACCCTCTCCTCGAGCTGGGCGCGGACATGGTCATAGGCCTCGTCGGCCGCGGCGACGTTGCCGGCCGCGACGGAGCCGGAGAAGCGCTCCCGGATCGCCTTGTTCACCGAGGCGACGTCGACCTCACCGGTGAGCGCCGCGAAGGCGCCGAGCAGTACCGCTCCCGGCAACGGACGGCCCAGGTGCTTCAGCGCCAGCTCGCTCGCGGGCACCGTCATCACCCGGTCCCTGGCGAACCGCTGGACGTAGTCGGCCAGACCGAGCGCGGCCAGGTCGCGGGACGTGTTGATGAGCAGATAGCCGTCGGTGTCGAGACCGTCGAAGACATCCACCTGGTGCAGCAGGGTGGCGTCCTGGATCAGCACCGCGTCGGGCTTGCCCACCGGTTCGTGGCTGCGGATCGGCAGGTCGTCGATGCGGCAGTAGCCGACCACCGGCGCGCCCGTGCGTTCGGACCCGAACGTGGGGAACGCCTGCGCGTACCGCCCTTCGGCGAAGGCCGCGACGGACAGCAGCTCGGCAGTGGTCACCACCCCCTGGCCGCCCCGTCCATGCACTCGTATCTGGAACATGCATCGATCGTCTCCGCCAGGCACCGGTGGCCGGGAGGGACATAGGTCCCGTGGTCACAGGGCAGATGGCAGATGATCGCCGGGGCCGCGGCGCGGTCTGATGTTCACGGAGGCGATGGCCATGAACACGACGAAGCGGACCGGGCAAGGACACGGCTGGACCGGCAGCGATCTGAGCCGGCGGGTGCGTGGCCGGCGAACCGCGCTCGGCCTCAGCCGGGACGAGGTCGCCGAGCGGGCCCGGATGGATCCCTCGTACGTCGACCGGATCGAGACCGCTCCGGTCGCACTGACCGGCGGCGACCTGATCCGGCTGGCCGACGCGCTCGACACCACCATCTCCGATCTGCTCGGCGCCCACCCTGAGCAGCCTGCCGGCCACGGCCGGGCAGCGCGGCACCCGGTGCTCGACACCATGCGCGAAGACGAGTGCCGCCGGCTGATCGAGCCCGGAGGCGTCGGGCGGATCGCCTTCCAGCTGGTCGGCCGGCCGTACGTCGTACCGGTGAACTTCGCGATGCACGACGGGGCCGTGGTCTTCCGGACCGGCGCGACCACCGCGCTGGGCCGCTACGGTACGGGCGCGGTCGCCTTCGAGGTCGACCGGATCGACGACGGCATGCACGAGGGCTGGAGCGTTCTGATCGACGGCGTCGCCCGGCAGGCAGGCCCGCACGAGACCGCGCAGCTCCGCAAGCTGCTGGACCTCGAACCGTGGGGCGGCGGCGACCGCCAGGTATACGTCGTGGTCGAGCCCGAGCAGATCACCGGACGCCGCATCCGTACCTGGTGACGCTTCCTCGTCGCCGTGGACCGGCGGCCCTCGGGGTCACCCGGCGAGAGCGGACAGAGCACGCCCAACCCAGTACCTGACCGCGATCGTTCTCGGGGGGCACCTTCGTGCTCCCGATCGGCGGCGCCGACATGCCCGTGGTCGTCTCGCTGCTGAACGCCTGCACCGGTATGGCCGTGGCGATGGCCGGCTTCCTGCTCAGCAACACGGTGCTGATCACCGCCGGCGCGCTCGTCGGTGCCTCGGGCACGATCCTCACCGTCTTGATGGCCAAGGCGATGAACCGGTCGCTGGGCAACATCGTGGCCGGCTCCGTGATCGTCATCAAGCGGTCGATGGGGCACGGGTACGCCGATATCGACAACCCGCTGTTCACCGATCCGAAGACCCGGATGCTGTTCAGCGACGCCAAGGCCGGCCTCGACGCCATCGCCCAGGCCACCAAGGCGCTGGTCGGCTGATCCCGCCGCGAAATCGAGGATGACCGGTCCGCAGGGACCTGGGTCCCATGAACTGAGGGCCTGTGGCACTGATCTCGGCAGGATCGGCCAGGTTCGATTGACGCAGGCGCCGGGGGACTTGACGGGAGTCTTCAGGTGACTGACTGGAGTCCTTACCGCGTGATCGAAGCGGAGGAGATCGATGGACGGGGTGTTCGGACCCGGTAGCTCACTTCGCCGGGCGGCGTTTGGTCCGCTCCACGGCGTAGACGGCCGCCTCGGTGCGGCGTTCCATGTCGAGCTTGCGGAGCAGGCCGGAGACGTAGTTCTTCACGGTCTTCTCGGCCAGGAACATCTCCTGGGCGATCTGCCGGTTCGTCTTGCCCTCGGCGATCAGGTCGAGGATCCGGCGTTCCTGCTCGGTCAGCGACTTGTACCGCGGGTCGTCGTCCTCCTCGGCCGGGTGCCGCAGTCGCTCCAGCACGGCTGTCGTCATCGCCGGATCCAGCAACGACTCCCCCGCGGCCAGGCGTCGCACCGCTCCGACCAGGTCGGTGCCGCTGACCTGCTTGAGCAGGTACCCGGCCGCGCCGGCCATGATCGCGGTGAAGAGGGCCTCGTCGTCGGAGTACGACGTCAGCATCAGGCAGGCCGGCGGGTCGTCCATCGCCGACCGCAGGTCGCGGCAGACCGAGATGCCGTCGCCGTCGGGCAGCCGGACGTCCAGTACCGCGACGTCCGGGCGCAGCGCGGGCACCCGCGCGATCGCCTGCGCGGCCGTACCGGCGGCGCCGATCACCTCGATGTCCTCCTCGGCCTCCAGCAACTGCCGCAGCCCGAGACGGACCACTTCGTGGTCGTCCAGCAGGAACACCTTGATCGTCATCGCGCGCCACTCCCGCCCTCGCAGACTGTCCTGGGGAACAGGGTAGACCGCTCTCCGCTCCGAAGGAGGTCATCATGACCGCAGCGGCTCGCCGCCGGTTCGACCACTCGGGTCTGCAGATCCTCGATGACGACGAGTCACTGCGGCTGCTGTCGTCTGTCCAGGTCGGCCGGCTGGTGTTCACCCGGGGTGGCCTGCCCGTGGTGCGCCTGGTCAACTTCGCGCTCGACGGCCGGTCGCTGCTGTTCGCCACCGCGGACGGTGACAAGTACCGCGCTGCCGAACGCGGCGACGTGGTCGCCTTCGAGGCCGACGAGGTCGACCTCGACCGTCATCTTGGCTGGACCGTGACCGCGACCGGGCACCTGTCGGCGGTCGACTCGGACGAACTGCCGGACATTCCTCCGGTCAGGCCGTGGGCGCCGGACCGCGAACGCCAT
Organism: Kribbella ginsengisoli; assembly: GCF_039537185.1. Lineage (NCBI taxonomy): Bacteria > Bacillati > Actinomycetota > Actinomycetes > Propionibacteriales > Kribbellaceae > Kribbella > Kribbella ginsengisoli. The sequence continues at coordinate 41,642 of NZ_BAABAA010000016.1, forward strand.
CTCATCCGCCTCACCATCGAACTCCTCGAGGGCCGCCGCCTGCTCGCCTGGGGCCAGCGGCCGCATGCCGAGGGGAGCAATGCCTGATGACCGCCCCGTGGTGGTTGCGCACCAGCAGGAGCGGGCGGCCGATGTCCCGGCCGACCGAGGAGATCCACCGCAGCGTGGTCCAGGGCCCGCGGGCCCTGACTGCCGCGCCGGTCAGCCGGTGCTGTGGGCGCGGAAGGCCTCGATCGCGGTGGGTAGCGTCAGGAAGATCCGGCCCGGACCGAGGCGATCCAGGAATCCGGCTGCTTCGAGATCGTCGCGGAGTTCCTGCTTGACCCGGGCCAGGGCCAAGACGATGCCGCGTGCGGTGAGTTCCTCCCGCAGTGAGTCCAGGGCGTCGATCGCGGTGATGTCGATCTCGACGTTCGCCTCGGCGTTGAGCAGCAGCCACCGGACCGGCTCGGGTGCGGCGTCGACGGCCGCCAGCGCGCGCCGGTGGAAGTTCTCGGCGTTGGCGAAGAACAGTGGTGAGTCGTAGCGGTAGACCACCAGTCCGGGCACCGGACGCGCCGTCGGATAGTCGTCCACGTCGTGCATCCCCGGTACGCCGGGAGCGATCCCGAGGATCCCGTCATGAGGTCGCGCGACCCGGCGGAACAGGTCCAGGACCGACAACGCGACCGCCACCAGTACGCCGTACAGGACATCGAGCGCGACGACGCCGACGCACGTCGCCAGCGCCAGGATCAGCTCGCTGCGCCGGAACCGGGCGAACCGCCGGAACTCGCCGACATCCACCAGGCGTACCGCTGCGTAGACGACCAGGGCGCCCAGAGCCCCGGTGGGGAAGGTCTCCAGCAGCGGGCCAGCGAACAGTAACGTGGCGATGACCATCGCGAGCGCGACCAGCGAGTAGACCTGGCTCTTCGCGCCGGCTGCTGCGGCTACCGCGGTACGGCTGCCGCTACTGCTGACCGGGAACCCGCGCAAACCACCCGCCGTCAGGTTGGCGATGCCCAAGGCAAGCAGTTCCTGATCGGCGTCGACCCGCTCGTGCCCCTGGCTGGCGAAGGCGCGGCCGGTCAGCACTGTGTCCGTGTAACCGACCAGCGCAACACCCACCGCGGGCAGGATCAGCAGCCGCAGATCGTCGGCGGTGATGGCCGGCAGAGTCGGCACTGGTAGTCCGGAGGGCACATTGCCGATCAGAGCCACCCCGTGATCTCCCAGGCCTGCTACTGCAGCGACCACAGCCGCCAGCACCATCACCAGCAGCGGCGCCGGAAGACGTGGCGCCCACCGGGCCGCAGCGAGCAGCAGAGCGAGAACACAAAGAGAAAGCACCAGGGTCGCCGGATGCCAGGACCCGATCTGCCGGACGGCCGACGACAGCTGCGCGGCCGGAGATTCACCGGAGACCTTGCTGCCGGTCATCCGGCCGAGCTGGCCAGCGATCATGATCACGGCGATGCCGGCCAGGTACCCGACCAGCACCGGCTTCGAGAGGAGGTCTGCCAGAAAGCCCAGGTGGAGCAGCCACGCGACGATGCAGATGACACCGACCAGCATGGCCAGGGCGGCCGCCAGGGCCGCATACCGCGATGGATCACCCGTCGCCACGGCTCCCAAGGTGGCTGCCGTCATCAGGGCGGTGGTCGATTCGGGTCCGACCGACAGGAGCCGCGAAGTACCGAGCACCGCATAGACCGCCAACGGGCCCAGTACTGCCCAAAGGCCGGCGACGGGCGGAAGGCCTGCCAGTTGGGCATAAGCCATCGCCTGCGGGACCAGGTAGGCGGCTACCGTCACCCCGGCGATCAGGTCCGCGCGCAGCCCGCCGCGGACGTCGGCGAGCCCCGTCGCGAACATCACCAGCTCAGTATGTCGGCACCACGACGTCAGTGGTGGGCTCGACCGCGCGGTACCTCCGGTCGCGTTCTTCGGCCGTCACGTGATGAGGAACGATCGCGACCGGGCAGGTCATCGCGGCCACCGCGCGGCGGGCGACCGGGTCGCCGACCGGCAGCAGCCCGGCCCGCGCGCCGAGTACCACCAGACCGACGTGGACGCCTTCGTGGACCAGCGCTTCGACGACCGGCTTGGCTGTCAGGAACCGGGTGACCTTGACCTCCGGGTACTCCTCGTCCCAGCCGGCCAGGGTCTCGGACACGGTCAGCTCGCCGCGGCGTACCCAGGAACCCTCGACGTCGTCGGGGTCGTGCCGCGGTGCGTGCTGCGCGTGCACCACGGTCAGGTCACCCTCACGGTCGGCCGCCGCCCGGAAGGCGAACTCCACGGCCTCGAGGGACAGCGGCGTACCGTCGATGCCTACGGCAACTTTCCGGTCGAGCAGCGTCGGCCGCCAGTTGAGCGGCACCACGATCACCGGGCAGCCGGTCCGCGCGGTCAGGAAGATGTTCCCCTGCGCGGCCACCAGTCGCTGCGGCCCGCGGGTCTTGGTCCGGCCGACGACGAGCAGCCGGGCATGCCGGGCCGCGTGCGGCAGCACCTTCAGCCGGGCGCCCTCCTCGGACACCGCGGTGGTCTGCAGTTCGTAACCGTAGTGGTGGCGGACATGAGCCACCGCGTCCCGAAGAGCAGCGGCCGCGAGTTCGGCGGGCGGTTGTGGCTGATAACCCGGTGTCATGGGGTTGAACGAGCTGTGCGCCTGGTACGGCGCCACCAGTACGAGCTCAGCACCGGAACGCGCCGCCTCCAAGCACGCGTAGTCGACCACGTGAAAGTTCTCGGCGCTGCCGTCGACCTCGACGACCACCGGTCCGGTCCGTGCCCAGGTACCCATGTCATCCTCCTCATCCATTGACTCCAGCGTCTCGCCCGCGACGGCCCGGCGGGAGTGCCGCCGGACACCGGCCCGCGGGACCGAAGGCGCCGATCCGGAGGACCTTCGGCCCACCGAAAGGCCACGGTGGGTAGGAATTCCCTCTGCGGTTCCGTACGGTGGTCGACATGGGTGGGAGGGAAGAGGTGACGCGCGCCTCGTGGGACGAGGGGGCACTCGAGTTCGCCGGGCTGTCCCGGGTCCGGCTCGACGCGCTGCTGCAGGAGTTGCTCGGCCGCGTCGACGAGATCATGGACTCCCAGGAGCGCCTCCGCGCGCTGCTCGATGCCGTCGTCGGCATCGGCGCGGACCTCGATCTGACCAGCACGCTGGACCGGATCGTCACCGCCGCCTGCGAGCTGGTCGGCGCCCGCTACGGCGCCCTGGGTGTGGTCGGCCACGACGGCAAACGCCTGGTCCGGTTCATCACCCACGGCGTCACCGCTGAAGAGATCGCCGCGATCGGCCCGTACCCCGAAGGCCACGGCATCCTCGGCCTGCTGATCGACCATCCCACCCCGTTGCGGCTGACCGACCTGGCCGAACACCCACGCTCGTTCGGCTTCCCCGCCAACCACCCGCCGATGCGCAGCTTCCTCGGGGTGCCGATCCGCACCCGCGAGCACGCGTTCGGCAACCTGTACCTGACCGAGAAGGCCGAAGGCGCCGACTTCACCGAGGACGACGAGCGCACCGTGACCGCACTGGCCGCCGCGGCCGGCGTAGTGATCGACAATGCACGCCTGTACGCCGATACCGAGCGGCGCCGGCGCTGGCACGAAGTGACCGCCGAGATCACCCAGCTGATGCTCGGCGAGTTCGATCCGCAGGAAGCGCTCCAGCTGATCGCGTCCCGGGCCCGTGAAGTCTCCGGCTCGATGGTCGGCGCGGTCCTGCTGCTGGACGGCGAGGAGCTGGTGGTGCAGGCGATCGACGGGCCGCCGGCCTTCGACCCCTACCTCGGCCGCCGGATGCCAACCGGTCTCCCGGTGGTCGGCGACGTGCTCAGCGGCGACGAGCAGGTGATCCTGGACGACCTGTCCACATTCGCCAAGGAGAACGGCCGGCTGGCCGACTTCCCGGAGCTCGGCGACCTCGGCCGGACCATCCTTGCCCCGCTGCCGGGCGGCGAGGACAGCACCGGCGGCATCCTGATCGTGGCCGCCGAGCGCGGCACGGTGCTCGAGGTGACGGTCGGCACCGACCTGGTCCGGATGTTCGCCGACCAGGCGACACTGGCTCTCGACCGGGCGCAAGCCCAGCAGAACCGCTCGATCCTCGCGGTGCTGGAAGATCGCGACCGGATCGCCAGGGACCTGCACGACCTGGTCATCCAGCGGCTGTTCGCCACCGGCCTGCAACTACAGGGGATGCACCGGATGGTTCGCCCCGACGTCCAGGAACGCATCACCAGGGCGGTCGAGGACATCGATGCCACCATCCGCGACCTGCGCGGCGCGATCTTCGAACTCCAGGCCCGGCCCACCAAGGCGTCCCTGCGCAGCGACCTGCAGAACCTGGTCAGCGAGTACGCCGAACCGCTGGGCTTCCGCCCCGAGCTGATCCTCACCGGCCCGATCGACACCGCCGTACCGGGGTCGGTGCGACCGCAGATCCTCGCTGCCGTCCGGGAGTCGCTCTCGAACGTCGTCCGGCATGCTCAGGCGAGTGCCGTCAAGGTCGAGGTCGCCGTCACCGGTACCGAGGTCACCACCCGGGTCTCCGACAACGGGATCGGGATCGGGACCTCCGGCCGGCGGAGCGGTCTGCACAACCTCGAGGAGCGAGCCGCCACATTAGGTGGCGCCGTACGGCTGGAGTCCAACCAGCCGCACGGCACCGTGCTGGAGTTACGCGCTCCTCTCCACGCAGACCCCAGCTGACTAGGCGTCGCGCTGTTCGAGATGAACAACGGCGACGGGGCAGGTCGCATGCTGCAGAACCCCTCTGGCGACCGAGCCGAGCAGGACGGTGGCCACCTTGTGGTGGCGCCGTCCACCGACGACGAGCAGCTGCGCGTCGGCGGCCTCGGCGGCGGCGATCAGTCCGTCCACGGAGTGACCTCGCCGAACTTCGGACTCGATGGTCAGCTCTGGGTACTTGTTCCGCCACTGCTGGGCAATGGCCTCGAAGTGCCGCTCGGCGTTGCGTGACCACTCGTCACTCACTCCGGCGACGTTCATCGCATCCCAGCTGTAGATGGCCGGCAGGTCCCAGACGTTCACCATCCGCAGTGCCGTGTGCCGCTCGATCGCGGCGGTCGCGGCGAACTCGATGGCGGTCTCCGAATCGCCGGAGTCGTCCAGCCCTACGACTACCGGTCCGGCGTGATCGGAGAGCTTCCACCCTTCCGGCACCACGACCACCGGCACCGTGGCCAGGTTCGCCACGGCCTCGGAGGTGGAGCCGACCAGCAGCCGTTTCACCGAGCTCATCCCCCGGCGCCCGACCACCAGCATCTCGCCGCTGCCGGCGAGTTCGGCCAGCGTTTCCGCCGGCGGACCGACCATCAGGTTGGTGGTGTGGTCCCGGACCGGATCACGGCTCTCCATCTTCCGCTGGACCTCGTCCACCAGGTTGAGCGCCGCGTCGTCGACGACCTTGGGCTCCCAGTACGGCGCGTGCCGTAGCCCTTCGTCGAGGACGTGGACCGCCCGGAGCGGGGCCTTGCGGATCAAGGACTCCTGCAAGGCCCACTCCAGCGCGCCCGTGTCTCGCCAGGAGCCGTCGACACCCACGTGGATCACAGGCTGCTTGGTCATCGGACTCACCGCAACCAGGGGTACCGGTTGACGATCGACAGCCGCGACCACCACTGGCCGAGACCCCAGACGTTGCCGGCGGCAACGAGGGCGAGAACGATCAGGGTGACGGCGCCGACGATGTGGTCGTCGAGCACGGGGTTGTTCTCGGGCGGCAGCACCGCGCTCCACATGAGGAGGTACAGGATCGTGCCGGCGACGGCCGCGATCCGCATGCCGATCCCCAGCGTGAGGGCGAGGCCGATGCCGGCCAGGCCGATCATGAACAGCGGGGTGACCCAGAAGTCACCGACCAGCGAGTGGTAGAAGCTCTCGAACGGGCCGCTGGCGCCCTTGCCGAGGAATCCGGCGGTCGGGTCGCCGCCGTCGATCCAGCCCTTGCCGGACTTCGTGGCGTAGCCGAGGCCGAACACCTTGTCGACGAAGGCCCACAAGAAGGTGAGGCCGTAGAGGATCCGGAGGACGGCGAGTGCCCGCCCGGCGGCCACCCGGGTGGTGCGGGTCGGTCCCCGATCGCCGTCGGGCTCCATCACAGGGGCGGGAACGTGCCGCCGGTGCGGTGTGGTGGTCATGGTCTTTCCTTTCGGTTTGTTGGGACACATCGATCGTCAGGGCCGCGGCACGGGTGGCGGCAGAGCCCGTGGTCACGCTGGTTGGTGCCGAAGGGCCTGACCGGACGGGACCCATGCCCACTGCCTGCCGGCCCGGCCCCGGTCGACGCTGGAAGTGCGGCAGGAGTTGCCGCGCGAGCAGTTCGTGGAGGCCCTGATGCCCGAAGACCAGCTGTCGATGGAACAGATCGACGTCCTGCTCGGCGCCGCCGTGGCGGCTCCGAGCATGCACAACACCCAGCCCTGGCGGTTCGAGGTGAACGGCACCGTGATCGACGTCTTCGTGGACGGCTCGCGCGCACTGCCCGCCGAGGACCCGACCGGCCGGGCGATGCGGATCGCGGCCGGCGCCGCGATCTTCAACCTGCGCTGCGCCGCGGCCGCCCTGCACTACGACAGCTGGTACGGCCTGGTACCGGACCCGGCCGACCTCGACCTGGTCGGCCGGATCGTGCTCCAGCCGACCGACTCCCCCAACCGCGAACTGCGCGAACTGTTCGACCAGATCCCCCGCCGGCACACCAGCCGGGAGCCGGTCCGGCCGGTCAAGGTCCCGACCGATTCGCGGGTCGCGCTGACCCGGGCGGCGATGGCGGAGAACGCCGAGCTCAGTTGGCTGCCACCCGACCAGGTCCACGAGGTACTGGGGCTGCTGATCGACACCGACCTGCGCGAGATCGGCGACTGGCACCGCCGCGCCGAGCGCGCCCACTGGGTCGGCGGCGATCGCGCCGTGGACGGGATCCCGAGCTCGGTACTGGGCCCGAAGTCGGCCGTCTATCCGGCGCCTGTCCGCGACCTCGGTACCAAGCCCGCCGACCAGACCCGCGCCCGGACGACTTTCGAGGCCGACCCCGTACTGGCCGTCCTCTCGACCGCCGGTGACTCCCTGGCCGAGCAGGTCGCGGCCGGCCTGGGCCTCCAGCACAGCCTGCTGGTCGCCACCCGTGACGGCCTGAAGGCCGCGTTCCTGAACCAGCCGCTCGAGTTCGACGACCTGCGCCGCAAGGTCCAGCGGATCACCGGCAAGCCCGGTTACGCCCAGATGGTGATCCGGTTCGGCCACAGCACGGTCCGCGCCACGACGCCCCGGCGACCCGTCTCCGCCTTCGTCCATACCGGTTCCGAGGAGCAGTCATGACGGACATCGCCGCCCTGCAGAACGAGATCACCCGCTGGGAGAACGACCTGGCCGCCCTCGAGGACGAGTGCCTGGCCGAGGGCTGGACCGAGCCGGAGAAGCTGCTGATGACCTTGCAGCGGACGTCCGGCACCTACCGGCACCGGGTCCTGCCACGTCTCCAGGCCGAGGGGGCACTCCTGTTGCCGGCTATCCCGGACAACGAGGCACCCGCCGCCCTCGCGGCGTACAACCAGATCATCATCGACGAGCTCTCCGAGCTGGTCGGCCGGCTGGACGAGCTGCGGCTGGAGCTGATCCGCTTCGGGCAGGCAACCCAGCTGCAGATCCAGGCGACGGAGATCCTGGCGGCTCTGCGGGCCCTCGGCCGGGTCGTCCTCCGCTTCGGCCAGAACGTCGAGCTTCCCAGCCTGACCGCCCGGCTGACGCCCGAGCAGTCCGATCAGCTGACCGACGCCGTCCACAGCTACGAGAGGTCGCTGCGATGACATCCGGCGTGCTCACCTTCCTCGGCGCGGCAGGCACTGTCACCGGAAGCAAGTTCCTCTACGAAGAGGAGGGACAGCGCTACCTGGCCGACTGCGGTCTGTTCCAGGGCGAGGCGGCCTGGCGTCGCCGCAACTGGGACGACTTCCCCGTCGATCCCGCCAGTCTCCGTGCGGTCGTGCTCACCCACGCACACCTCGACCACTGTGGCTACCTGCCGGCCCTTGTCCGGCAGGGCTTCCAGGGGCCGGTCATCTGCTCGGAGTCCACCGCGACGGTCGCCTCGATCGTGCTGCGCGACGCGGCACACCTGCAGGAGGAAGATGCCGAGCACGCCCGCGCCGGTGGCTACTCCCGCCACAACCCGCCGCTGCCATTGTTCGACACCGCTGACGCCGAACGCGCGATCGCGCTGTTCCAGCCGGTCGGCGATCGCGCGATCGAGCTGCCTGGCGGTACCACGGTCAGGCTGCACCGCGCGGGGCACATCCTCGGGTCGACCTTCGCAGTCCTCGAGCGGAACGGACATCGCCTGCTGGTCAGTGGAGACCTCGGCCGGCAGCAGCATCCCTTGCTGCGGCCACCGGTGACTCCCCCGGCCGTCGACGCCATCGTCGTCGAGTCGACCTACGGCAACCGCAAGCACGCCCCGCTGGATCGCGAGCGTCTCGGCCGGTTGATCACCGCCACCGCCCACCGCGGCGGGGTCACGCTGATCCCGGCCTTCGCCGTCGACCGGACGGCGATCGTGCTGCACACACTGGCCGGACTCGCCCACGATGGGCTGATCCCGCACCTGCCCGTGTTCGTCGACAGTCCGATGGCGCTGGCCGCCCTGAACGCGTACCGGACCGCCATCCAGGAGAAGGCGCCCGAGCTGCGCCCCGATCTGGTCGGCACCGACGACCCGTTCGACCCCGGTGACCTCCGGCTGGTCCACAGCGCCGAGGAGTCCCAGCGGCTGAACAGCCCCGGACGCCCGTGCATCATCGTGTCCGCCTCGGGGATGGCGACCGGGGGCCGGGTGCTCCATCACCTGACCCACCAGTTGCCCGATCGGCGCAACACCGTGCTGCTGACCGGCTTCCAGGTCCCCGGTACCCGCGGGCGCAGCCTGCTCGACGGCGCCACCTCGGTGAAGATCCACGGCCGTTACGTCCCCGTCCGCGCCCAGGTCACCGACCTGCCGGAGTTCTCCGCGCACGCGGACTCCGACGAACTGGTCGACTGGCTGGCCGCGTCCCCGGAACCACCGCAGACGGTCTACGTCGTCCACGGCGAGCCGGACGCCCGGCAGGCCCTGGCGGACCGTATCCGCAAGGAGCTCGGCTGGCTCGCAGTCGCGCCCCAGCATTCGGAAAGAGTCAGATTATGGTGATCCAGTACGGCAACCCGCTGCTCAGCCACGACGAGGTCGGCATCCTGCTCAACTCGGCCGGGCTGGCTCCGTCGATGCACAATACCCAGCCCTGGCGGTTCGAGATCACCGGCCAGGTGATCGACGTGCTGCTCGACCCGGACCGGACGCTGCCGGCCGAGGACCCGTCCGGGCGGATGACCCGGATCGGCCTGGGCGCCGCCGCGCTCAACGTGCGGGTGGCGGCGGCCATGCTCCGGTACGAGACCACGCTGGCGATCGACCCGGACCCGGACCGGCCCGACATCGCGGTCCGGATCTTCCTCGGGTCCCGCATGCGCACGACCGTGTCACCGCTCGGCACCCTGTACGGCGAACTGCGCCGCCGGCGGACCTACCGCGGTCCACTGCTCGCGGCCGAGGTGTCGTCGATGGTGCTCGAGCAGATCAGCGCGGCCGCCCGGGCCGAGGGAGCCGACCTGCGCTGGCTGGGCGCCGACGCGAAACACGAACTCCGCCGGATCCTGCACACGGCCGAAGATCTCGAGTTGCACGACGAGGACCGGCTGACCGAACGCGGCCGGTGGGTCGGTGGCCGGCGCTTCGGCGACGGCGTCCCCGCATCCGCGCTCGGCCCGCTTCCGACCCACCCGACCCTCGTGCGTGATCTCTCGGCCGGCTTCGGCGATCCCGACCGGGACGCGGCGGTCTTCGAGGCCGATCCGCAGATCGCCGTCCTCACCACCGCCGTCGACGACCAGGTGGACTGGACCCGCGCGGGCCTGGCCCTCCAGCACGCGTTGCTCACGGCAACGACCTACGACATCGCGGCATCGTTCCTCAACCAGGCCGTCGAATACGCGCCGCTGCGCGCCCGGGTCCAGGACCTGGTCGGCCACAGTGCCCGGCCGCAGGTCATCATTCGCGCCGGCTACCCGGAACACGCGGCAACGGACACTCCGCGGCTCGACTGGCACGAGACCCTGGACGCCTGGCAATAACAATCCGCCCAGCACGACGGCCCGGTCCGAGAGGAGGGGACCGGGCCGTCGTTGGTCTCAGCTGGTCAGCCGTCGTGGTGGGTCCAGCCCGGCGCCACCTGCTCCCACTCGGCCGCCCAGTCGGCGAGTCGCCGCCGATCCAGTGCCCGCCGGGCGATCAGCAGCAGGACCCACAGCACCAGCCAGCAGCCGATGACGGTCCCGAAGCCCACCGCGTCGCCGATGGCGGCGCTGTCGCCGGCGGTCCGGGGCGGCTTCACCAGAGCGCCTGAGCGGTCGACCCAGACCACCACCTCGGTGTTCGCCTTCGTGCCCAGCATGAGGTCCACGAGGCCGCGGTGGTCGACGCCGGTCTCGTCCTGCCAGACAACGGGGACAGGCCAGGTGATCCGGCCGAGTTCCTGGCCCGTGACGGCCGGTGCGTCCGCCGTGGTCCTGGCAGCGAGCTGGCGCAGTACGGCGCGTTGCTCAGCCACTCGCGACTCGTCAGCCTTCTCGACCGACGTACCGACGGCTGCTCCCACCGGGATCAGCAGGATGCCCGCGAACAGGGCGATGACGGCGAGCGCCGCCTCGAACCGATCGGACGGGCGGCGCAGCGGGTTGTGCCCGCAGCCCAGTCGGCGAGCCTGCATCACGACCCATGGCTCGCCTCGTCGCGGTCGACCGACGCCCATCACTGCCCCCTTGGATCCGGGGACCGGCCGACCCGCCGGAACCAGTCTGCCGTCCTGATGACGGTGAATCTCGTGGCCTCGGCCACCTCTGGTTGTCGCTGGTCCGGCGGGTCGACCGCCTCCCCTGTGCCTTCAGGATCACCGAACCGCAAGGCCTCCGGGCAGGGCCCAAGGTCCCTATCTGTCAGGCCGGACGCCCGAGGCAGCCAGACCCGGCAAGCTGGTGACCTTCGGCCCTGTGGGCTGCCACAGACCGCGCGGAGAGTCGTTGCATGACACACAACCGGATCTCTGGCCCGGTCCTGCTGCGGCCCTCACCCAGCGACCGGCGGTCCACCGTGCTGACCGAGGCGCTGGCGTATGTCGGCGGGGTCGTCCTGCTGACCGGCATCGGTCTGGTCGCGGCCAGGTACTGGCCGGACCTGCAGGACTCGGCCCGATTGGCGATCACTGCCACGGCGGCTCTGGTGCTGCTGTCCGGTGGGCTGGCCATCCCCGGGCAGTCGCCGGCCGCCCGCCGCCTTCGCGGCACGATCTGGCTCGGCTCTACCGCGGCAGCCGTGCTCTTCTTCGGTCTTCTCGGCGACACCCTCGGCTGGCGGCCGATGAACATCACCTTGCTGGCCGGCCTCGGCAGTTCGGCGTACGCCGTCGTGCCCTGGTTGCTGAGCAAGCGGATGGCCGGGCCGCAGCTGGTACTCGTCGTCACGACCCTGGTCGCCGCTGGGGCCATCGGTGCGCACGCCAACGCGCAGTACTGGCCAGGGCTGGCCGTATGGTTCGCAGCGCTCGAGTGGTTCCTGCTGGCCCACGGCAGCCTTGTCCGCGCCGAGCACGTCACCCAGCTGGCTGCTGCTGCCGGACTGGTCGTTGGCTCCGGAATGATGATGCCGCTCGACATCGGCATCATCGTCGGTCTCGTGACGGTCGCCGGTCTGCTGGTCTACGCCTTCAGGGGCTGGAACCTCGCACTGGTCACCATCGGGGCGATCGGAGCGCTGCAGATCCTCCCGATCGCGGTGAACGAATGGTTCCCCGGCCGGCTTGTCGCTCCGCTCGTGTTGCTGGCCGCCGGGCTGATCCTGGTCGGTACTGCGGTCGTCCTGGCCCGGCGGGCAACTGACGGCTCGGAGCCCGCGTCAACGGGAGGCGGCCCGGCGTCACCGGTGAACGGTTCAGCGCTGCCGGACAACGGAGCGGCGCTGCCGGAGAACGACCCGGCCCGGCCGGAGAACGGGTCGGCGTCCGTCGACGCGATGCGGTTCGACGCCGTCGTCTTCGACCTCGGCCGGCTGACCGCCGGTTCCGCCGGGGCAGCGGTTCCCGCCCTGTCGGCCTTGATCGGCCGGCTCGTCGCAGCGGGTCTGTCGACCGCCGCGGTCTGGACCGACCTGGCAGCAGCCGAAGAACTGGCACAGGCCGGACTCGGCGAGCTGTTCGACCTCCACGTCGGCGCATGCGAACCCGGGTTGGCGAACCTGCCGGAACCCGACGCGTTCCTCGTCGCCGCCCGCCGGCTCGGCGTACGGCCGTCGCGCACTGTCGTCCTCGCAGCGACGCCCGCCGGAGCCCAGGCGGCTCGCGCCGGAGCCTTCGGGCTGGTGATCGGCATCGGCCGGGGCCGCCGCGCCGGGGAGCTTCGGGTCCTCGGAGCCGATCCCGTCGTCGCGGACTACACCGGGATCCGGATCGCCGCCGGCCACCAGCCAGTGCGCTGAGGTCCGACGGCCCCGCCGTGACGGGACCAAGAGCCCTGCCCGGACCTGGCTTTCACGACGACAGTCGAAGCAGAAGGAATCAAGCTCCGAGGAGGCATCATGTCGTCACCAACCGCCCCGATCGTCGTCGGATACGACCGCTCGCAGGAAAGCACCGCAGCCGTCAACTGGGCCGCCGCCGAAGCCGCGCGCACGCACGTACCGCTGCGTGTCGCCGAGGTGTTCGAGCTGGTGATCATGGACCGTCCCTCGCCCGGCAAGGTGGTGCCGCTGGCGGCACTCCGCACTGCCCGCGAGCGCGGACTCGAGACTCTCGCTGCCTCCATCCGGCAATCCCACCCGCACCTGCAGGTGGAAACCGTGCTGCTGGAGGGCACACCCGCGCCAGAGCTGATCGAAGAGACCAGCCAGGCCCGGATGCTCGTCCTCGGCACCCGTGGCCTCGGTGGGTTCGGCGCCATGATCCTCGGCTCGGTCGCGGTCCAGGTCAGCGCGCACGCGAACTGCCCGGTCGTCGTGGTACCGCCGGACACGCTGCCCACCCTGCACGCAGTGCGGCGCGTCGTGGTCGGCGTGGACGGGTCGAAGGTGTCGGCCAGGGCGATCGACTTCGCCTTCCAGGAGGCCGAGGCGCTCGACGGCCAGGTGATCGCGGTGAACGCCTGGAGCAGCCCGTTCTCCACCTACGAGAACGGCAAGGGTGAGCTGGTCTTCGACAACGCCCAGGTCCGCGACGCGGCCGAGGTACTCGTCTCCGAGGCCATCGCCGGACCTCGTGCGGACCACCCCGACGTCAAGGTCGACATCGAGCTCGTCCCCGGCCGGCCGGCCCAGGTCCTCCTGCACGCGGCTGAATCGGCCGACCTGCTCGTCGTCGGCTCCCGCGGCCGCGGCGGCTTCACCGGTCTGCTGCTCGGCTCGACCAGCCACCAGGTCCTGCACCACGCCCACTGCCCGGTCGCGATCGTCCGCTAGCCCAACCATCCGGTTGCACCGTCAGGCGGTCAGCCTGCGGTGCAACCGGTACGACGCCGCGACCAGCAACCCCGCCGCGAACAGCGTCAGAACGGCCAGCGGCCCGGCGATATCGGCGATCGAGCCGCCCTTGGACAACACGACGATCCAGGCGTCGACGGCCCAGGCATGCGGGGTGATGTGGCCGATCGTCCGCACCACCGGCGGCACGATCTCCAGCGGCCACATGCAGCCGCCGAGCATGCCGAACCCGATCCCGATCACCGGTCCGATGGACGAGGCCTGCTCCGGAGTGCGGAAGACACTGCCGCTGAGCATCCCGGCTCCCGCACCCAGCGCGGCCCACACGACGACCAGGGCCGCCGCGGCGAGCGGATTGCCCCAGCTCACGCCGAAGAGCAGCCCACCGACCGCAACGATCAGGGCCGACTGGACCAGGGCGAGCAGCAGATAGCAGAGCGCCTCACCAGCCACCAGGTCACGGGAGCGGATCGGTGCGGCCAGCGCCCTGGTGTAGATCCCCAGTCCACGGGTCTGCGCGATGGCGGCGCCGGAGGCGAGCGTGTTGATGAACACGAACAACAGCAGCATCGTCGGGGCGCTGTAACCGAAGCCGGTCGGCAGGTAGTCGCTCTCGGTGGCGACGTTCTCCACCCGGGTGCCGATCCGTGGGGTCGCCCGCCGCACTTCTGTTGCCCTTGGCAACTGAGACGTCAGGCTGCCGCCGGCGTACCGGGCCGCGAAGGCCGCGGCCTGGATCCGCTCGGCATGCCGGCTCACGGCCGCCCCGATGGCCGCGATCACCGCCGAGCGCGTCGACGGCGCGCCACCGGCCAGTACTTGCAGCTCCACCGATCGCCCCTGCGTCACCAGCGCGTCGAGATCCGCCGGCACCAGCACCACCGCATCCAGTTCGCCGCGGCGTAACGCAGTACGGGCCTCCTGCTCGTCGACGAACGTGTGTACCGGACCGGCAGCGGACAGCTCGTCGACCAGGGCGCTCGCCTCCGATCCCGGCCGAGCCGGTACGCCGAGCCGGAAGCCGCCCGGGCTCTGCACGATCGCGCCGATGATCACGATCATCAGCACCGGTAGCAACACGACGAAGAACAGCGCGGTCCGGTCCCGCACCATCCGCCGCAGCGACGCCGCGGTCACCGCGAGAGCTCTCATCGGATCGTCCTCCTCCACGACACCGCCGCGGCGAGCACCGCGACAACGGCCGACATCGCCAGAGTCACCGCCACCGGTACGACCGCCGCTCGCGCGCCGGCACCGGTCGCCAGATCGGTCAGGCCGCGCAGCGCCCAGCCGTTCGGCGTCGCCAGCGCGAGCTTGCGCAGCAGCGGTGGCGCCTGGCTGACCAGGACGAAGTTCCCGCCCAGCAGGACCAGCCCGAAGGTCAGGATCGACGCCAGCCCCTCCGCCTGCCGTTCCGACCGGGCCACCGCCACCACCAGAGCCGTCAGCGCCACGAGCGCGACCGCCATCGCGACGATCACCGCCGCGGCCGGCAAAGCGGGTCCCCACTGCGCATCGAGCAGCAGGGTGCTCACCACTGCCAGCACACCGAGGCTGAACACGCCGTAGACGAACGTCGACAGGGATTTCCCGAGCAGTACCGCGCCACGCCGGATCGGTGCCGCCGTGATCCGCTCCAGGGTTCCCTCCCGTTGCTCGGTGAAGTAGTCCCGGGCCGCGAACCCGATGGTGAAGAAGAGGAAGAAGATCCCCATCGCGGGCGCGTAGTACGAGACCGTCCTGAGCTGGCGATAGCCGGTCGGCGCCGCGACCACCGACTCCGGCAACCGCAGATCCGCGGCGGCCTTCGCCAGCTCATCGATCCGCTGCGCCGGCACCCCGGCTGCCAGCGCGGTGTGGATGGACAGCCGGTCGGCGTTCAGCTGGGCGACGAAGGCCTCCGCGATCGAGCGTGCGACCTGTGCCTGGACCAGCTCGTCGGGGTTGCCGAGCACCTTGACGTCCACCGGTTCCTCGCCCGTGGCGGCCGAGCTGAAGCCGGCCGGCACGATGAAGGCGGCACCGGCCTGGCCCTGGTCGACCTGCTCGCGCGCTGCCGCGTCCGTGTCGGCGGTTCGTACTGTCGCGAAGCCGGCCAACTGCGGCCCGGTGAGCAACTGGCGGAAGGCCTGGGCCAGAACGCCCCGGTCGTGGTCGACCACCACCAGGTCGGCATGGAAGGACTCGACGCCCGCGAAGGCGAAGCTCATCAAGGTGGCGACCATCAACGGCGCCACGAACCCGAGGACCAGCGCCGAGCGGTCCCGCAGCCGCCGGCGAAGATCCTTCGCGGCGATCGTCAGTGCGGCTCGCATGCTCACTCCCGCAGTGCGGTGCCGGTCAGGTGCAGGAACACCGCCTCGAGATCGGGCTCCACCACCTCGACGGACCTCAGCTCGGTCTCGGCGGACTCGGCCGCGGCCAGTACCGCGGGCAGCAACCGGCGCCCGTCATGGGCGAGCAAGAGGACCTGGCCGTCCTTGAGATCCGCCCCGGCGATGCCTGGCAGGGCCCGGCACCGCTCGGCCAGGCGCTGCAAGTCTCCGGTAGCGGTCAGCGTGATCCGGTCCAGCTCACCGAGCTGGGCGACCAGGCCACGGCGGGTGCCTTCGGCCACCAGGCGACCGTGGTCCATGATGCCGACCCGGTCGCACAACCGCTCGGCTTCTTCCATGTAGTGGGTCGTGTACAGCACCGCCGTACCGGTGGCCCCAAGGCCCTGGATGCTGTCCATGATCGCGTGCCGGCTCTGCGGGTCGACGCCGACGGTCGGCTCGTCCAGCACGAGCAGACGAGGAGCATGCAGCAGGCCGGCGCCGATGTTCAATCGCCGCTTCATGCCACCCGAGAAGGACTCCACCTTGTCGTCCGCACGATCGGCCAGCCCGACCAGCTCCAGCACCTCGCCGACCCTGGCGCGCAGCCTTCGGCCACCCAGGCGGTACAGACGCCCGAAGAACCGCAGGTTCTCCGCAGCGGTCAGGTCCGGGTAGAGGGCGACCTCCTGAGGCACGTAGCCGACCAGTTCCTTGGCCTCGACGGCGGAGGTGCTGACCGCGCGGCCCGCGATCGAGCAGCGGCCACCGTCGGGGTGCAAGAGGCCGCAGACCAGCCGGATCGTCGTCGTCTTGCCCGCCCCGTTCGGCCCGAGCAGACCATAGGTCTCCCCCGGCGCCACCGTGAAGCTGACGCCGTCCACCGCGGTCCGGTCGCCGAACCTCTTCGACAGGCCGTCGACGGTCAGCACCTCGTCCGCGGTGGCCGGAGCCGTCACCTCACCACTCGTCACCGTCGCCATAGCTCGTCCTCCCTCACGACCTTCCAACTGTCGTGCGTGACCAGGCCCGGCGGTCAGGGTCCGACGGCCCGTCTCCGGATGCCTTTCGCACCTTTGCGACGCCATTGGGGACTTTCGGCCCTGCTGGCGCGCGGTCCTTCGGCGTCTGCTGGAGGTACCAGGGCGAGAGGACAGATCATGCACACCGCGGTAATCGAGACTCGGACTCTTGCGGCTCAGCCGACCGTTGTCCGGCGCGCGACGTTGCCGCCGTCCGAGGTGACCGGCTGGCTGCCGCTGGCGCTGGGTGACATCGCCGAATGGTTGCGGCACCGGCGGATCGTGCCCTGTGGCTTCCCGTTCAGCCGGCGGCATCAGGCCGCCGACGGGCTGGTGGTCGTGGAGGCCGGGTTCCCGGTCACGCTGCCGGTCGCGCCCAACGGTCTGGCCCTGCCGTCGGAGTTGCCGGCCGGGCCGGTGGTGGTGACGGCGTACAGCGGACCGTACCGGAAGATCGGGACCGCGTACGACCTGATCGAGGACTGGCTGCGGCGGCATCACGACCGGGCCACGGGTGACGCCTGGGAGATCTACCACTCGCCACCGATCGGTTGCCCGGACGAGTGGCACCCCGAGATCGTCCAGCCGTACTCCATTGCCTACGGCAACAACACTTCGGCGATCGGGCGGCGCGGGGTCGCCGGTACGCCGGGGCCGTAGCCGAACCGGATGATCGCCTGCGGCCGGGTCCAGGTGCCCAGCGGGTCATGGAGCAGCCAGCGCAGCGTGTCGTGCTCGATCGCCTGGTTGAGCAACGAGGTCGACAACCCCGATGCCGTTGCCTCCAGCAACACTCGCTGCATCGCCTGACCGGCGCGCAGCCATTCGGCCGGACCGTCGCGCCGGGTCGCCAGGATGGCGAGCTGGGGATTCTTCTCGAAGGCCGACGCCGGCCGGCCGGCGTCGTCGGGTGTCGCGGCCAGGTCCCTGACCGGCGCCTTCGCCCGATCAGGACGCGGCCCGAGCGCACTGGCCGGCACGCCGTCGACGAGCCGGTCACCACCCACCCAGAGCCGGCGCTCCTCGGTGCGGGCCAGACTCCGATCGTCCTCGCTGCCCGCGTCCGCCGTCGCCAGGTGGACCCACTCGAGCTGGGCGCCGCCGTCCAGCCACTGCAGGTCCGCGCCCTCCAGCCGCGCGGTCAGGTCGAGCAGCCGGCGCAGCTCGGCGGGCATCGGCTGACCGGAGTACGGCTGGCGATTGGTCCGCCGGAGCGGGATGGCCGGGGCCAGCCGGTGCAGTTCCTCGGCTTCGGGGCCGCCGCTGACCAGTTCCACCTCGGCGACCAGATCCGGCCGGCGCCGGTCGAGCACGCTACGGACGACCGTGCCGTACGCCAGGCGCGCCGCCTCCACCCGCAGGTTGAAGACGGCGGCGCCCAGCGACAGGTGGAGCATCCGGCGGTCCGGGTCCTCGGCCGGAAGCTCCCTGGACCGGTCACGATGAACCTCGATCACGCAGCCGGTGAAGCGGAACCGCCACGGCTGGGTGTTGTGCATCGAGGGCGCCGCGACGGCTGCCCGGAGCAGCTCGTCGCGATCGTGCCCGGTCGGTTCGAGCATCGGCTCAGCCCTCGAGATCCTTGGACTCGTCGCCGAACAGCGCCACCTTCAGCGCGCCGGTCTCGCCGGCCCGGGAGAAGATGTCGTACGCGTCCTGCATCTCGTCGAGGCCGAACCGGTGGGTGATCAGGCCCGGCATCGACAACCGGCCGGCCGCCAGCATCGACAGCAGCCGCGGGGTCGTCCAGGTGTCCACCAGGCCGGTGGTGATGGTGACGTCCTTGATCCACAGGTCTTCCAGGTGCAGCGTCGCCGGGGCACCATGGACGCCGACGTTCGCCACCCGGCCACCGGGCCGGATCACCTTGGTGCACAGCTCGAAGGTCTCCGGGATGCCGACCGCCTCGATCGCGACGTCGGCGCCCAGACCACCGGTCAGCTCCTTGATCGTCTCGACCAGGTCGTCCTCCGGGCCGAACGCCAGATCGGCGCCGTGGTCCAGGGCCGCCTTCTGCCGCGCCGACGCGGAGTCGACGACGATCACGCTCGACGGGCTGTACAGCTTGCTGGTGGTGACGGCCGCCAGGCCGATCGGGCCGGCGCCGACGATGACGACGGTGTCACCCGGCTTGACCTGCCCGGCCAGGGTTCCGACCTCGTAGGAGGTCGGCAGGATGTCGGCCAGCAGCAGCGCGGCCTCGTTGCTCACGTTGTCGGGCAGCTTGTGCACGGACCGGTCCGCGAACGGGACCCGGACCATCTCGGCCTGGGTGCCGTCGATCAGGTGGCCGAGGATCCAGCCGCCACCACCGAGGCACTGGCCGTACCGGCCCTGCCGGCAGTACTCGCAACGCCCGCAGGCGCTGATGCAGGAGATCAGCACCCGGTCGCCCGGCTGGACACCGTGGACGCCGCTGCCCACGGTCAGGATCGTGCCGACCGCTTCGTGGCCGAGGATCCGGCCCGGCTCGACGGTCGGTACGTCGCCCTTCAGGATGTGCAGATCGGTGCCGCAGATGGTCACTGCGTCCACCCGGACGATCGCATCTTCGGGGTCCTGGATCACCGGGTCCGGCACCTCGTGCCAGCTGCGGTGCCCAGGGCCGTTGTAGACAAGCGCCTTCATGGTCGGTCGACCTCCAAGATCTCGGGGTGTGTCTTCACTCCCGACCTTTCCGCGCCCGCGCGGGAGCGGGCAGGGCAGAAACACACCAGTCCGAAGGGACCTTGGTCGCCTCCGGACAGGCCGTTGCACCCTGTGCCGTCCGCGCCGCCGCGGCTGAACTGGAACAGAGCACTGCCGAGCGAGAGGTGTCCCTCATGTCCACGCCCGCACGCCCCGCAATCCTGGTCGGTCTGGACGGATCGGCCGACGGTCTGCTCGCCCTCGACTGGGCGGTCAACCTGGCAGCGCGGCGCGGCTGGACCGTCCGCGCCCTCCACGTCGTCGACGACACCCGGCCCGCGCACCAGCTCGCCGCCGCGCCATCGCAGGACGACGGGACGGACGTCCTGGACGACGCCGCCGACGAACTCGACCGGCTCGGCTTCACCGACGCCGTCCTCGAACTCGGCTACGGCAATCCCGCCCAGACCCTGCTCAAGGCGTCGGCCGAGGCCGCCGTGCTGGTGATCGGACGCCGGGGCGCCGGCGGGTTCGCCGAGCTGATGGTGGGATCCACCTCGCAGGTCTGCGCGGCGCTGGCCCGGACGACGCTGGTCGTCGTACCGGACGAATGGCAGGCGGCCGAACCCGCGTGGGGCCGGATCGTCGTCGGCGTGGACGGCTCGCACTCCTGCCAGGCCGCCCTGGGATACGCCTTCGAGATCGCCGCGGAACGCCGGGCCGAGCTGGAGATCGTGCACGTGCCCGACCTGCCCGAGGCCTTCCCCCGCCCGGATCTGTGGCTCGACCCCGAGGACGCTCCCTGGCGGCGCGACGCCCAGCTGATGGTCGGTGAGTGCCTGGACGGCTGGCCCGAGAAGTACCCAGCGGTCGTCTTCCGCACCAGGTACCCGGAGGGCCATCCCGTCCAGGTGCTGGCCAAGGAGTCGCAGTACGCCGACCTGGTCGTCGTCGGCGGCCTCGGCCGCACCGAGTTCACCGAACTCCGCCTCGGCTCCGTCTCCCGCGGCCTCCTCCACCACACCCACTGCCCGGTCGCCATCGTCCACACCGAGTCGATCAGATGAGCGTGTCCACGGCCCGGCCGCCCGGTCTCACCGACCAGGAGGCACGCCACTCCCTGGCCGAGCACGGTCCGAACGCGATCGCCGAGGCCCCACCCCCACGACCGTTCAGCAGGGTGCTCGCACAGCTGCGTGACCCGATGATCCTCCTGCTCCTCGGTGCCTCCGTGCTGACTGCCTCCCTGCGCGACTTCGCCGACCTCACCGTGATCTTGGTGGTCGTCGTTCTGAACACCGCCGTCGGGGTGGTCCAGGAACTGCGGGCCGAGCGAGCACTGGCCGCCTTGCGCCGGCTGGCCGCGCCCCAGGCGCGAGTCCTGCGCTCCGGCCGCGTCCTGATGATCCCGGCCGCCGAGGTGGTGCCCGGTGACGTCGTGATAGTCGAGGCCGGCGACATCGTGCCGGCCGACCTGGCAGTGACCGAGGCGTTCCAGTTGCAGGCCGACGAGGCCGCGCTGACGGGCGAATCGGTCCCCGTCGAGAAGCAGATCGCCGACGAACTGAGCGCCGGCACGGTGATCACTCGTGGACGCGGCCGCGCGGACGCCGTCCGGACCGGCCCCGACAGCGCGCTGGGCCGGATCGCGTCACTGCTCTCCGGGCAGCGACCGCGGCCGACGCCACTGCAGCGGCGCCTTGCCGCACTGAGCCGGGTGCTGAGCCTGGTGGCTGTCGCCCTGTCCGCCATCGTCGCCGTCTCGGGCCTCATCCGAGGACTCCCACTGCCCGACATGCTGGTGACCGCGGTCAGCCTGACCGTGGCCGCCGTGCCTGAGTCGTTGCCTGCCGTGGTGACACTGGCACTCGCCATCGGTGCCCATCGGATGGCCCGCCGGTCCGCGGTGGTGCGGCAACTGCCGGCCGTCGAGACGCTCGGGGCGGTCACCGTTGTCGCCGCCGACAAGACCGGCACGCTGACCGAGGGTGTCATGCTGGCCGAACGGCTCTGGACCGAATCCGGCGAATACGTTGCCTGCGGCAATGGTTATGCGCCGGACGGAGACATCACACCGACGGACGGGCCCGCCGGGACGCAAGCCGAGCTCGACCGGCTGCTGCGCGACGTCGTGCTCTGCAACGACGCCGACCTGCAGCCCCCTGATGCGGAGCAGCCCGGCTGGCGCCCGCTCGGCGATCCGACCGAGGCTGCGCTCATCACCTTGGCCCGGCGCGCCGGGGTGTCTCCCGACGGCCTCCGGGCCGCTTACCCGCGCACCGCGGAGGCCCCCTTCGACAGTCAACGCAAACGCATGACGACACTGCACCGGATGCCTGGCGGCGACCAGGTGCTCGTCATCTGCAAGGGGGCGCCGGAGGTCCTGCTCGACGAGCACGTGACCCCGTACGGCGCGGTCGCCCGGGCCCGTGAGACCGCTTCGCTACTGGCCCGGGACGGCTACCGGGTGCTGGCCGTGGCCGATCGAACCCTGCCCGCTGACGGGCATACCGGACAGGCGGAGGTGGGCTTGCGGCTCGCCGGACTGATCGCCATCACCGATCCGGTCCGGGGCAACGCCGCCGAGGTGGTCGCCTCCTTCACCCAGGCCGGCGTCGAACTGCTGTTGATCACCGGCGACGCGGCCGGAACCGCCCGCGCCGTCGCCGATCGGATCGGGCTGGACAGCACCGAGGTGATCACCGGTGCGGACATCGATGCCGGACGCGATCCCGCGCCCGGCCCGGGAGCCCGGATCTTCGCCCGGATCAGGCCCGAACAAAAGCTGGACATCGTCCGGGCCTGGCAGGACCGGGGCCACGTCGTCGCGATGACCGGTGACGGTGTGAACGACGGCCCGGCCCTGCGCCGTGCCGACATCGGCGTGGCGATGGGCCGCGACGGCACCGAGGTCGCGCGGCAGGCCGCTGACCTGATCCTGACCGACGACGATCTGGCGACCGTGGTGGCCGCCATCGAGGAAGGCCGCCGGATCTACTCCAACGTCCGCACCTTCCTGCGGTACGCCCTGAGCGGCGGCCTGGCCGAGGTGCTGGTGATGCTGTTCGGTCCGTTCTTCGGCCTGGCACTGCCGTTGCTGCCGGCCCAGATCCTGTGGATCAACATGCTCACTCATGGCCTGCCCGGGGTGGCGCTCGGCGCCGAGCCCGCCGATCCGCTGGCGATGCGGCGCGGGCCACGGCCCACCACCGAACACGTCCTGGGTGCGGGCCTGTGGCAACGAATCGTCTGGACCGGTGGTCTGATCGCGACCGTTACTCTGGTCGCCAGTCTGCTGGCCCGGCACGCCGGAGCGCACTGGCAGACCACGACGTACCTGGTCCTCGGTCTGTCGCAGCTCGGCGTCGCCGCGGCGCTACGCCGTCCACGGGCACCGGGAACAGGGCGCTTGCGCTTCCTCGACCTGGCCGTCGCCGGTGCTGTCGTCGCTCATCTGCTTCCACTCGTCGTCTCACCCCTGCGTGACCTTCTCGGCCTCGCGCAGGTGACGACGGGGCAGTTCGCGGCCGCGGTGTTGTTCGGGATCGTTCCAGGCGCGGTCGTCGCCCTCCTGCGACTGCGGCACCGCAAGTCCTGATCCGGGTATCGCGTCAACCGAGGTGACGTGAGTACCAGTCCGGTTCCGGGGCGGCCGGCGTCAGGCGGACCTTCACGTCGAGCGCCTCCGCTCCGGTGGGGGTGGCCGTCAGGGGGTTGATGTCGAGCTCGGCGAGTTCGGGAACGGCCTCGGCCAGCCAGGCGATTCGGTGCAGGACGTCCAGTACCGCCGCCTCGTCCGCGCTCTCGGCGCCGCGGTAGCCCGCGAGCAGGGGCGCGCAACGCAACGAGCGGACCATGTCGGTGGCGTCCAGGTCGGTCAGTGGGAGGCCACGCCAGCGCCGATCGGCCAGCAGGTCGGTGAGGATGCCGCCGCTGCCGACCATCAGCACCGGGCCGAACAGCGGGTCCCGGACCAACCCGGTCACCAGCTCGACGCCGGTTGACGCCATCGCCTGGACCACCACATGCGGGTCACCGACGGCGGCAGTCAGTTCCGTGTACGCCCGCAACAGTTCCGCCGCGTCTCGGAGTCCGAGTTTCACCCCGCCCACATCGGTCTTGTGCACGATGCCGGGGGCCGCTGTCTTCAGAACGACCGGATAGCCGACCCGGTCCGCGGCGTCCAGCGCCGCGTCCCGGTTCGACGCTGTGAGCGCCGCGACCACCGGGATGCCGGCACACAGCATCAGCTGCTCGGCACGGGCCGGGTCGAGCCAGCCGCCCTCGCGATGGGAGTTCAGGTAGTGCCGGACGATCGCCCTGGCACCGTCTTCGTCCATATCGGTGATCTCCGGTACGACGCCCTGCGGCCGGCCGCGCCAGGCGGCGTACCGGCAGGCGTGGCCCAGCGCACGAACCGCGGTCTCGGGGAACGTGTAGACGGGCAGCTTCGATCCGTCGTCGAGCGTGATCTGCGGCGCGGCCCCCGGAGCGCCGAGGCAGTTGACGAGGATCGGTATCTCCGAACCGGCGGCCGCGCGGGCGATCGCCGCGTACGTCTCGTCGACATCGCCCGCTCTAGTTGCCGCATAGCTGATCACGAGGGCATCTACCTCGCCACTGGCCAGCAGGATGCCGACCGCGCTCTCCAGCGTTTCCGGCGTGGCGGCCGCACCCAGGTCGACCGGGTTCCCGGCTCCGACGGCTCCGGTCCTCTTGACCAGTTCGCTCGTTGTCGCCGCGCTGAGCTCCGGTACGTCGAGTTCCGCGGCGACGGCCGCGTCGGCGGCCAGTACGCCGGCACCGCCCGCATTGCCCACGATCCCGAGCCGCCGGCCTTTCGGCAGTGGCCGCCCAGCGAGTGCCCGGGCCGTGTCCACGAGTTCCTCCAGCGTCTCCATCCGCAGTACGCCGGACTGCGCGAACAGCGCGTCGACGGCGGTGTCGGGGGTCGCCGCGGCGGCCGTATGCGAGGCGCCGGCCCGGCGGCCGCCGGTCGAGCGGCCGCTCTTGACCACCAGTACCGGCTTCTTCCGGCCGACCAGGCGGGCCAGTCGGCCGAACTTGCGCGGATTGCCGAACGACTCCAGGTACAGCCCGATCACGTCGGTCCGCGGGTCGTTCCACCAGTGCAGCAGAAGATCGTTGCCGCTGACATCTACTTTGTTGCCAAGCGAGACGAATTCGGACACGCCGGGGCCGATCCGGCCGGCATGGTCCAGGACCGCGATCCCGACTGCGCCGGACTGCGCGGCGAGGCCGAGCGAGCCGGCCATCGGCGGGACGTTGGCGAAGGTGGCGTCGAGGCGGACGGCCGGATCGGTGTTGACGATGCCCAGGCAGTTCGGGCCGATCAGCCGCAGGCTGTAGCGCCGCGCGATCTCCAGCAGCTTCTGCTGGGCCAGCCGGCCGTCGGCGCCCGACTCGGAGAACCCCGCGGAGAGGACGACGGCCCCGCCGGCACCGGCCCGGCCACAGTCCTCGATCACGCGGGCGACCTGCGCGGCCGGCACCGCGATCACGGCCAGGTCGACATGGCCCGGAACGTCTTCGACCGAAGGGTACGACGTGATGTCGCCGATCCGGTCGGCCTTCGGGTTGACGGCGTACAGGTCGCCGGTGAAACCGCCGTCGAGAAGATTGAGCAGTACTTCGTGGCCGACCCCGCCCGGCTTGCGGCCGGCGCCGATCACAGCGATGCAGCGTGGTGAGAGCAGCGGCCGCAGCGACCGGGACTCGGCGGCGCTCTCCCGCTCGGCCATCCGGTCGAGGGTGCGCGCGGAGTACGCGGTGTCGAGGGACAACTCGACCAGGCCGCTGTCCAGCTTGTGCACCTCACGGAAACCCGAGTCCAGGAAGACCCGCAGCATCGGTGCGTTCTCGGCGAGCGTGTCGGCATGCAGATGCCGGATCCCACGCTCGCGGGCGACCGCTGCCAGCTGCTCGAGCAGCAACGTCCCCAGACCCCGTCCGTGCACGGTGTCGTCGATCAGGAAGGCCATCTCGGCCTCGTCGGCCCGCATCGGCTCGTAACTGGCGACGCCGGCCACCGCCCCGTCCACCTCCGCGACCAGCGCCACGTGGCCGTGCGCCGGGTCGGCCTCGACCAGGTGCCGGGTGTGCTCGTCGGCCGTCAGCCGGCTCAACCCGAAGAACCGCAGGTAGACCGAGCGGTCCGAGAGCCGGTGGTTGATCGCCATCAGGGCCGCCTCGTCGTCGCGGCGGATCGGCCGCAGATGAACGACCGACCCGTCGGACGCAAGCGCATCCCAGCCGGCCGGAGCCGGCTGGGACGGGGTTCCCTCGGGGGTGGGAACCCTGGCCCGGCCGGAGTCTCCACCGACCGGGCCTGTCGTGGCCGATGTCATCGCCCCGGCCCGATCACGACTTGCGGGTGATCGGGACGGTGCGGGTCTCCACCGACCGGGTGGTCGTCGGCACGCTCACCTCGAGGATGCCGGCGTCGTACTGCGCGGTGACGGCGGACTCGTCCGCCCCTTCCGGCAGGAAGATCCGCCGGGTCAGGGAGCCGTAGTGGAACTCGGTCCGGGTCCCGGTGTGCTCCTCCTGCCGACGGGTCGCCGCGATGGTCAGGATGCCGTTGGCCACCTCCACCTTGAGGTCCGGCTCCGGATCGATGCCGGGCAGTTCCGCCTTGACCACGTAGCGATCGCCGTCGGCGTACTCCTCGATCCGGACGCCGCGGATTGCAGCCGGCCAGCTGAACATGTTCGGCAGGGAGTCGGCCCAGTCGAACAGATCGGCGAACTGGTGCCGTCCGTCCTTGCGCTCGAGTGTGGTCATCTTCACTCTTCCTCCTTCTCCTCGGTTCTGCTGACACCTCCACTCCACCTCGCCGGGGGCGGCCGGAGCAGGGCCGGAGGGACTCGACTGGTGCGGACCTTCGGCCCTGTCCACCGCCGTCACGCGACTCCTACGGTCGAACGGAACGGAGGTAGAGCAGGAAGGAGCGCGACATGGACGCCGCGATCAGGACTACGGGACTGTCCAAGCGGTTCGGCACGCACCAAGCGCTGCGGCGGCTGGATCTCGAGGTCCCGCGCGGATCGGTGGTCGGCTATCTCGGACCCAACGGTGCCGGCAAGACCACCACGATCCGGATCCTGGCCGGGCTGATCGCGCCGACCACGGGGACCGCCGAGGTTCTCGGGTACGACGTGGTCGACCGCTGTGAGGAAGTCCAGCGGCGGATCGGCTACCTGCCGGGCGAGTTCGCGGCGTATCCCGAGCTGACGGGCGCGCAGTACCTGCACTACCTCGCGAACCTGCGCGGTGATGTCGACTGGGCGGAGACCGAGCGGCTGGCCAAACGGTTCGACCTGGATCTGTCCAGGCGGTTCAAGACGCTGTCGCACGGCAACAAGCAGAAGCTCGGCATCATCCAGGCCTTCATGCACCGGCCCGAGCTGCTCATCCTCGACGAGCCGACCGCCGGACTCGACCCGCTCATGCAGCGCGAGTTCCTGGCGCTGCTGCGGGAGACCAGGGACGACGGCCGGACCGTCTTCCTGTCCTCGCACATCCTGTCCGACGTCGAGGCGGTGGCCGACACGATCGCGATCCTGCGCCGCGGCGAGCTCGTGGTGACGAAGACCGTCGAGGAGTTGCGCGAACAGGCGCTGCACTGGCTGGAGCTCACCTTCGCCGGTCCCGCGCCGCTCGAGCAGCTCAGGCAGGCCGACGGAGTCCAGCAGCTCAGTGTCGACGGAAGAACCGCGCATGTGGAGGTCAGCGGTTCGACGGCCGGGCTGCTGACGGCGGCCGCGCCGTACCAGGTCGTCGACATCGTCAGCCACGAGGCCGATCTCGAGTCGATCTTCCTCGACTACTACACCGCAAGGAGCTGAGCACAGTGTTCCGCAACGTCTACTGGAAGACGCTGTACGACGAGCGCCGCGGCCTGGTCGCCTGGTCGATCGCCCTCGTGCTCCTGGTCGGCCTCGAGTCGGCCCTGTGGCCGTCGCTGCGGGACATGCCCGACATGAAGGAGATCTACGCCCAGCTCCCCGAGGAACTCGGCAAACTCTTCGACTTCGACGCGATGACCACCGGCCCGGGCTTCCTGAACGCCGAGCTCTTCACCCTGATGCTGCCGATCCTGTTCCTCGTCTACGGCATCGGGCACGGCGCCCGGCTGATCGCGGGCGAAGAAGAGGCCGGCACCCTCGATCTGCTGCTGGTGCAGCCGATCACGGGCGCGCGGATCGTCCTGCACAAGGCGCTGGCCCTCTTCAGTTGCCTGGCCGTCCTGGGCCTGGCCCTGTTCGTCGCGACCACCGGAATGAGCCTGATCTTCGGTCTGGGCATCGGCGCCGGCCAAGCAGCGACCGGTTCCCTGGCGATGACGCTGCTCGGCGCGGAGTACGGCGCCCTCGCCCTCGCCGCCGGAGCCCTCACCGGCCGCCGCTCGATCGCGATCGGTTTCGGCTCCGCCGCCGCGGCGGCCGCGTATGTCCTGTACGCCGCCGGACTGATGATCGACTCGCTCGACCCCTGGCGCCCGCTCTCCCCCTTCGACCAGGCGCTGAGCGGCGGCCCA
The DNA here is from genome assembly GCF_039537185.1 of Kribbella ginsengisoli. Taxonomy (NCBI): domain Bacteria; kingdom Bacillati; phylum Actinomycetota; class Actinomycetes; order Propionibacteriales; family Kribbellaceae; genus Kribbella; species Kribbella ginsengisoli. Next base: position 69,746 of record NZ_BAABAA010000016.1, read on the forward strand.
CTCGGCGCGGGCCTGCCAGCCACCTACCTCTGGCTGATCGCCGGCGCCGCCGCCCTCACCGTCATCGCGATGCCGGCCCTCGACGGCCGCGACATCGCCGCCCACAACTGACGTGAAGGTCGTGTGCGCGACGCCCTCGGGCAGCCGGTCCGTGCGATCCGGGACCTCTGGCCCTGGGCCCGACGACCCCGGAACGAGCAGAGTGTGAGTTGTGCGACTCGACGACCGCTACCGTCTGGAAAGCCAGGTCACCGGCCCAAGCCAGTGGCCGGCCTGGAGCGGCCGCGACGAGCGTCTCGACCGCAGGGTCACTGCCCTCTTCCCGCCGGCCGGCAGCGTCACCAGCCAGGCCGTTCAGCAGTACAGCCGGCTGGCCGACGACCAGCTGGTCCGGATCATCGACATCGACGTGGCTGAGGACCCCAGGTACCTGATCACCGAGTCGTACGCCGGTACCAGCCTCGCCGACCTCAGCTCGAGTGGCCGGCTGACCATGGAGCTCGCGATCGAACTGGTGGCCGAGGCGGCCGGCGCGGTCGCAACGGTCCACGCCAATGGTCTCGCCTACGGTGCGCTCGCCGCGGGCACGATCAGCTGGACCGACTCCGGGCTGGTCAAGCTTCTCGACGTCGCCCTGGCCGACGACGACCTCACGGCCGCCCGGCACCGCGACACCGCGGCGCTCTGCCGGATGCTCGGCTCGGCCCTTCCCGCCGGAGCCCCGGCTGCCGTGCTGGCCGCCACGAACGCCGGCACCCCAGCCGATCTCGCCGCCGCCCTCGAACCGTTCCGGCCGGCCGACGCCCCGCTCCGCCGGCATCTCGTGTCGCCGGAACCCGTCCACGCGCCGCATCGGCTGGCCAGCCGCCGGGTGCGCGAGGTGATGGCGACCGAGATCCTCACGGTCTCCGAGGACACCCCGGTGCTCGAGCTCGCGGAGATCCTCGCGCGCTGCCACCTGCCGGCCGTCCCCGTGGTCGACGCCGCCGGCCGGGTGACCGGGATGGTCTCGGCCGCGGACCTCGAGCGGTGGCGGTTCGCCGGGGTTTCGGTCTGAGGGTCCCAGCCCCAGGGGACCTTTGACCCTGGGGAGCAGTGCCGGCCGGCTGGGACCGTCGTTGCCATGGATGCCATAGACCTTGCCCGCTGGCAGTTCGGGATCACCACCGTCTACCACTTCCTGTTCGTGCCGATCACGATCGGGCTGTCCGCGCTGGTGGCCGGGCTGCACACCGCGTGGTACCGGACGGGGAACGTGAAGTACCGGCGGATGACGCAGTTCTGGGGGAAGTTGTTCCTGATCAACTTCGCCATCGGCGTGGTGACCGGGATCGTGCAGGAGTTCCAGTTCGGGATGAACTGGAGCGACTACTCGAAGTTCGTCGGCGACATCTTCGGGGCGCCGCTGGCGATCGAGGGGCTGCTCGCGTTCTTCCTCGAGTCGACCTTCCTCGGCCTGTGGATCTTCGGCTGGGACCGGTTGCCGAAGAAGGTGCACCTGGCCTCGATCTGGCTCGTTGCCATCGGCACCCAGTTGTCGGCGTACTTCATCCTGGCCGCCAACTCGTGGATGCAGTGGCCGCGCGGCTACACCTACAGCGCCGCCACCGGCCGGGCCGAGCTGCACGACTTCGGCGCGGTGCTCACCAACAAGGTCGCGCTGGCGACCTTCCCGCACACGATCGCCGCGAGCTTCCTGACCGCCGGCGCCTTCATGCTCGGCATCGCCTTGTGGCACCTGCTGCGCCGCCCGGGCGAACACGGCAGCCTGTTCCGGCCGGCCGTCAAACTCGGCGCGATCACCACCCTGGTCGCGGCCGTCGCGCTGGTCGTCACCGGCGACATCCAGGCCAAGATCATGACCGACACCCAGCCGATGAAGATGGCCGCCGCCGAGGCGCTGTACGACACGTCGTCCCCGGCGCCCTTCTCCATCCTGACCATCGGCTCGCTCGACGGCAGCAAGGAGGTCTGGTCGCTGAAGGTCCCGCACGGGCTGTCCTTCCTGGCGACCAGCAGCTGGAACGGGAAGGTCGAGGGGATCAACGACCTGCAGAAGGCCTACGAGCAGCGGTTCGGCCCGGGCACGTACAAGCCGAACGTACCGCTGACCTACTGGACCTTCCGGTTCATGATCCTGTGCGGCGTCCTGGCCGCGGCCATCGCCCTGCTCGCCCTCTGGCTGCTCCGCCGGCAACGAATGTCGAAGTCCAAGTGGCTCATCCGGGCAGCCCTGGCCGTCCCGCTGCTGCCGCTGCTCGGCAACAGCCTCGGCTGGATCTTCACCGAGATGGGCCGTCAGCCCTGGATCGTCTTCGGGCTGATGCAGACCCGCGACGGGGTCTCGCCGAGTGTCGGGGCCGGCAGCGTCCTGACCTCGCTGATCGTCCTCACCCTGCTGTACGGCGTACTGGCGGTGGTCGAGGTGTTCCTCCTGCTCCGCTTCGCCCGTGAGGTGCCCGTGGAGTCCGAGCCGTCCGACCCGGAGGCCGCCGAGCCGGCCTTCCTGTACTGAGGAGCACCCCGATGGCACTCACTGATGTCTGGTTCCTGCTCATCGCCGTCCTGTGGACCGGCTACCTGGTGCTCGAAGGCTTCGACTTCGGCGTCGGCATGCTGCTCCCGGTCGTCGGCCGGGACCCGATCGACCGCAAGGTCACCCTCAAGACGATCGGCCCGGTCTGGGACGGCAACGAGGTCTGGCTGCTGGTCGCCGGCGGTGCGACCTTCGCGGCGTTCCCGTTCTGGTACGCGACGTTGTTCTCCGGCTTCTACCTGGCCCTGTTGATCATCCTGGTCGCCCTGATCCTGCGTGGCATCGCGCTGGAGTACCGTGGCAAGCTCGACGACGCGACCTGGCACCGGCGCTGGGACGCGGTCATCGTCGGCAGCAGCGCGGTACCGGCCCTGCTGTGGGGCGTGGCCCTGGCGAACATCGTGCGTGGTGTACCGATGGGCGCCGACCATGAGTACGCCGGTACGTTCTTCACCCTGCTCAACCCGTACGCACTGCTCGGTGGCATCACCACGCTGCTGCTGTTCGCCCTGCACGGCGCCATCTTCCTGGCGCTGAAGACGCACGGTGAGGTCCACGACCGCGCCCTCAAGGTGGTGCCCCCGATCGGCATCGCGACCGTCGTGGCAGCCGCCGGCTTCCTGGGGTGGACGCAAACGCTGGACGGCTCCTGGATCACTTGGCTGCTCGCGCTCGCCGCGGCACTCTGCCTGATCGGCGGACTGGTCGCGTCCCGGCTCGGCCGGGAGGGCTGGGCGTTCATCGGCACGGCCGCGACCATTGCGCTGGCCGCCGCGACACTGTTCACCACGCTCTACCCGAATGTGTTGCCGTCGACGACGGACGCGGCCTTCAGCCTGACGACGGTGAACGCCGCCTCCACGGCGTACACGTTGAAGATCATGACCTGGGTCGCGGTGATCTTCACTCCGGTGGTGCTGGCCTACCAGGGCTACACGTACTGGGTCTTCCGTCGCCGGCTCGGGCGTTCGGACATACCGGTCACGGCCCAGAAGGCCAACGCCTGATGCCCGCGATCGATCCCCGCCTGCTGCGTTATGCGAGGACCACCCGGGTGTTCCTGGCGTTGTCGGTGCTGATCGGCGCCGGTCAGGCGCTGGTGATCCTCGCTCAGGCGTGGCTGCTGGCGTCGATCATCACGGACGCTTTCCTGCACGGGGCCGGCCTGCACGACGCCGCGGGCCGGCTCATCCTCCTCGGCACGACCCTGGCCGCTCGTGCCGGCCTGTCGTGGCTGGCCGAGGTGGCGGCGCATCATTCGTCCGCCGCGGTGAAGTCCGAGCTCAGGATGCGGCTGCTGCGCCAGGTCGTGCGGCTCGGTCCGCGCTGGCTCACCGGGGAACGCAGTGGCGAGCTCGGCACCCTCGCTACGCGCGGGATCGATGCCCTGGACGACTACTTCGCCCGCTACCTGCCGCAGTTGGTGCTGGTCTGCTTCGTACCGATCGTGGTGGCCGCACGGATGTTCGCGGCCGACTGGCTGAGTGCCACCATCGTCGTGGTCACCCTGCCGTTGATCCCGGTCTTCATGATCCTGGTCGGCCTGACCACCAAGCAGCTGATGGCTAGACAGTGGGCGGCGCTGCAACTGCTGGCCCACCACTTCCTGGACGTACTGTCCGGGCTCGGGACCTTGAAGGCGTTCGGCCGGTCCCGGGCGCAGGCCGGCACGGTCGAGAAGCTGGCGGACAAGCAGCGCAAGGCGACCTTGTCCTCGCTGCGGATCGCCTTCCTCTCCTCGCTCGTCCTGGAGTTGCTCGCGACTTTGTCGGTCGCGCTGGTCGCGGTCTCGGTGGGCCTGCGCCTCGTCGACGGCAGGCTCGACCTGCAGACCGCCTTGCTGGTCTTGATCCTTGCTCCCGAGGCCTACCTGCCGCTGCGGTTGCTCGGCGCTCACTACCACGCCAGTGCCGAGGGCCTCAGCGCCGCCGAGCAGGTCTTCGCCGTACTCGACCACGAGACTCCCGCACCCGGCACGGCCACCGCGGACGCCCGGCAGACGATCGAGCTCGACGAGGTCGTGGTGAACGGCGCCGATCGCGACGGCCCGTCGCTCGACGGTCTCTCGCTGACGATCCCGGCCGGACAGGTGACCGGGATCGTCGGCCCCAGCGGTTGCGGCAAGTCCACTCTGCTCGCCACGCTGCTGGGCTTCACCGAACTCGAGTGCGGCCGGGTGCTGGCCGGCGGCGTCGATCTGTCCACTGCCGACCTGGACAGCTGGCGGTCCCAGGTCGGGTGGCTCAGCCAGGACCCTGTCCTGTTCACCGGTACGGTCCACGAGAGCATCCGGCTCGGCCGCCCGTACGCCGACGACGCCGCGGTCCGGAGAGCCGCCCGGACGGCCCGGGTCGACGTACCGCTCGAACAGCAGATCGGTGAACGTGGCAACGGTCTGTCGGCCGGCCAGCGTCGCCGGATCGCACTCGCCCGGGTCCTGCTGCTCGACGCTCCCCTGCTGCTCCTCGACGAGCCGACGGAGGGCGTCGACCCTGACACCGAACACGAGTTGCTCAGCACGCTCCCCGCGGCCTTCGCCGGACGCACCGTCGTGCTGGTCACCCACCGCACCGCGCTGCTGGACCTGTGCGACCGCGTCGTCGATCTCGCGGGGGTGCCGGCATGACCTCCGTCCGGTGGTTGCTGCGGATCGCGCGGCCCGAGGCATGGCGGCTGATGGCGGCCGCGCTGCTCGGATCGCTGGCGCTCAGCTGCTCCATCGGTCTGATGGCGACCTCCGGCTGGCTGATCTCGCGCGCCGCCCAGCAACCCCCCGTGCTCTACCTGACCGTGGCCATCGTCGCCGTCCGTGCCTTCGGGATCGGCCGCGGCGTACTCCGGTACGCCGAACGCCTGGTCGGCCACGACGCCGCCTTCCGCGTCCTGGCCCGGACTCGCGTACAGGCCTGGCTCGACCTCGACCGGGCAGCCCCCGCCGGCCTCGGCAAGTTGCGCACCGGCGACGTCATGACTCGCGTGGTCAGCGATGTCGAAGCCGTGCAGGACTTGCTCGTCCGTGCTGTCCTCCCCATCGCCGTCGCCGTCATCACCGGTACTGCGACCGTGGTGCTCCTGGGCGCCCTGCTTCCTGCGGCCGGCCTGGTGCTGTTGCTGGGACTGTTGATCGCAGGCGTCGTGGCACCGGGGATCACACTGTCCGTGGCCGGGCGGACCGAGCGACGGCTCGCACCCGCACGGGCTGCGCTCGCCGACCCGGTTCACGATCTGCTGGCCGGAGCCGCCGAGCTGATCGCGTTCGGCGCGGCCGGGCCGGCTCTCGAACGCATCAAGGTGAACGATCGGCGGCTGACGTCGCTCGCCCGCCGGTCCGCCATCGGCGCGGGGGCCGGGGCTTCGGTCGGCGCCATCGCGCTGGCGTTGACCGTTGTCGGTGAACTGCTGGTCGGGATCCAGGCTGTCCGGGAGGGGAGGCTGCCCGGAGTACAGCTGGCCGTTCTGGCGTTGACTCCGCTGGCCGCCTTCGAGTTGACCACTGGGTTGCCCGCTGCGGCCAGGCATCTGGTTCGCGGCCTCCGCGCGGTCGACCGGCTCCGGGCTCTCGGAGACCTTCCGCAACCCGCCATTGCCTGGGGCAACAAAGATGTCATCGGTCATACCCTGGAGATCCGGCATGCCGATGCCCGCTGGCCCGGCGCCGATCAGCCGACGGTGCGCGACCTGACCTTGCGGCTCTCCCCCGGCCGCCGGATCGCCGTCGTGGGCGAGAGCGGCGCCGGCAAGAGCACCCTCGTCGCCGCCCTGGCAGGCTTCCTGACGGCCGAACGCGGCACCGTCACCTACGGCGGCATCGCGCTACCGGAGCTCGACGAGAACGCGTTCCGTCGTCACGTCACCGTCTGCGCCCAGGACGACCATCTCTTCGACACCACCATCCGCAACAACCTCCTGATCGGCAAACCGGATGCGACCGACACCCAACTGATGAATGCCCTCCGTCAGGCCCGTCTAGCGGCCTGGGTCAACCGCCAGCCACAAGGCCTCGACACCCCCGTCGGCGAACGCGCCGCCCAACTCTCCGGCGGCGAACGCCAGCGCCTCGCCCTGGCCCGCGCCCTCCTCGCCGACCCCGCCGTCCTCCTCCTCGACGAACCCACCGCCCACTTGGACGACCCCACCGCCGCCGAACTCACCCGAGACATCCTCACCGCCACCCGAGGCCGCGCCACCCTCCTCATCACCCACCGCCTCGAGGGCCTGGACGACCTCGACGAGATCATCGTCCTGAGCCATGGCCGGGTGGCCCGCCGCGGCCGGCCGGCCGAGATCCTCGGCGCCACGCACGCCTGATCCGCAACCCGAAGATCCCGGTCCGCTGTCGCGGACCGGGATCTTCCTTGCCCGGGTCAGAACTCGAAGACCAGCCGGGCCGGCACCTCTCCGGCCAGCACCTGGGCGATCGAGGTGTTGACCTCGTCGAGCTTGCGGCTCTCGGCGATGACGCGGGTCCGGCCCGCGGCGTGCAGCGCGAAGACCTCGGTGAGGTCCTGGCGGGTGCCGACGATGGAGCCGATGATCTCGATGCCCTTCAGGACCGTGTCGAAGATCGGGATCTGCATCGTGCCCTCGGCCGGCAGCGCCACGCAGATCAGCCGGCCACCCGGGCGCAGCGAGCGGAACGCCTGCTCGAAGGCCAGCGGCGTCACCGCGAAAGCCAGCGCCACATCAGCCCCGCCGAGTGCCTGGATCGCCTCGACCGGGTCCTCCCGCGCGGCGTTGACGACATGCGTCGCGCCCAGCTCCTTGGCCAGTTCCAGCTTGTTGTCCGCCAGGTCGACGCCGATCACCGTGCCGCCGACGATCTTGGCGTACTGGATCGCGAGGTGCCCCAGACCGCCGACGCCGAACACCGCGACGTTCTCGGTCGGCTGGATCCTCGCCACCTTGATCGCCTTGTACGACGTGACACCGGCACACGTCAACGGCGCCGCGTCGAACGCGGAGACACCGTCCGGCACGCTGACCACGTACTTCGCGTCGGCGACGGCGTACTCGCTCCAGCCACCGTCCACGGAGTACCCACTGTTGGCCTGGTGCTGACACAACGTCTCCCGGCCGTCGATGCAGTACCGGCATTCACCACACGCGCTGCCGAGCCACGCGATGGCAACCCGGTCACCGATCTTGTGCGAGGTCACCCCCGCGCCGAGTTGCTCGACGACCCCGACCCCTTCGTGCCCCGGTACGAACGGCGGACTCGGCTTGACCGGCCAGTCCCCATGCGCTGCGTGGATGTCGGTGTGGCACAGCCCGCAAGCCTCCATCCGCACCAGCACCTGCCCGGCAGCCGGCTCCGGCCGCACCCTGTCCTGAACCTCCAACGGCCGGTCGAACCCTGTCACTACTGCGGCCTTCATGAGTTACTTCCTTTCGTCGCGAACACGTTGGCTCCAGCCTCCGATGACCCGGTCCCGGCCCCCAGGGTCTCTGGTCCCGACGTGAGCGCAGGAAGTCCTTCAGAAGGCTGTTGTCCCGAGCAACTGGCCGATGCCGTAGGTGACGGCCATCGCGAGGGCGCCGCCGCCGACGAGTCTGACGACGGCCGGAAGCATGCGGCTCTGGCCGAGCCTCGCGCTCAGCAGGCCGGTGCCGGCGAGGGCGAGCAGGACTGCCAGGAAGGTGATCGGGACCCGCCATCCCTCGGGTGGCAGCAGGATGGCGACGTCATCGGTCCCGGTCACGGCGGCCCTGCGATCGCCGCGAACACCTGGCTGGAAGGCAGCTACAGCGAGACCTACCCGGACGTGTCGCGCGACGAGGCCGGGATGAACCGGCTCTTCCGGCAGTTCTCCTTCCCTGGCGGCATTCCCAGCCACGTCGCCCCGGATCTGCCCGGCTCGATCCACGAGGGCGGCGAGCTGGGGTACTCACTCAGCCATGCCTACGGCGCGGTACTGGACAACCCCGACCTGATCGTCGCCTGTGTGATCGGTGACGGCGAGGCGGAGACCGGACCGCTGGCCGCCTCGTGGCACTCGAACAAGTTCATCGACCCGCGGACCGACGGCGCCGTGCTGCCGATCCTGCATCTCAACGGGTACAAGATCGCCAACCCGACGGTGCTCGCCCGGATCGGCGACGACGAGCTGAACAGCCTGCTCGAGGGATACGGCTACCGGCCGTACCTGGTCTCCGGCGACGACCCCGAGATCGTCCACCAGCAACTGGCGGCCACCCTCGACCGGGCGCTCGACGACATCGCCGACATCCAGTACGAGGCGAAGGCAGAGCCGGACGCCCCGCGTCGCGACTGGCCGATGATCGTACTCCGGACGCCGAAAGGCTGGACCGGTCCGCACGAGGTCGACGGTGTGCTGGTCGAGGGAACGTGGCGAGCACACCAGGTGCCGCTGGCCGGCGTACGGACGTCTCCGGAACACCTTGCCCAGTTGGAGACCTGGCTGCGCAGCTACCGGCCGGAAGAGCTGTTCGACGACGAGGGCAGGCCGGTTCCCAGGCTGCTCGACCTGGTCCCCGAGGGTGACCGGCGGATGGGGTCCAACCCGCATGCCAACGGCGGTCTGCTGTCACGCGATCTGAAGCTTCCCGACCTGGCGGAGTACGCCGCGGAGGTACCGCACCCTGGTGCCGGCCCACACGAGCCCACCCGCACCCTCGGCCGCTATCTGCGCGACGTGATGCGGGCCAACGAGGACCAGCGCAACTTCCGGGTCTTCGGCCCGGACGAGACCTCGTCGAACCGGCTGGAAGCCCTGTACGAAGTGACCGGCAAGGCGTGGAACGCCGGGGTGCTGCCCACCGACGAGCACCTCGCGGTCGACGGCCGGGTGATGGAGATCCTCAGCGAACACACCTGCCAGGGCTGGCTCGAAGGCTACCTGCTGACCGGCCGGCACGGCTGGTTCTCCTGCTACGAGGCCTTCGTCCACATCGTCGACTCGATGGTCAACCAGCACGCCAAGTGGCTCAAGGTGACCAGCAAGCTGCCGTGGCGCCGGCCGATCCCCTCGCTCAACTACCTGCTCACCTCGCACGTCTGGCGCCAGGACCACAACGGTTTCTCACATCAGGACCCCGGTTTCATCGATCACGTGGTGAACAAGAAGGCCGAGGTCATCCGGGTCTACCTGCCGCCGGACACCAACACCCTGCTGTCGACCGCCAAGCACTGCCTGGCCAGCCACGACTACATCAACGTGATCGTGGCCGGCAAGCAGCCGCAGGAGAGCTGGCTCGACCAGGAGGCGGCCGAGCTGCACTGCGCGCGCGGCCTGGGCGTGTGGCCGTGGGCAAGCAACGACGACGGCGAACCCGACGTGGTGATGGCCTGCGCGGGCGACGTGCCGACGCTGGAGACGCTCGCCGCGGTGACCCTGCTGCGCGAACACCTGCCCGAGCTGCGGATCCGGGTCGTCAACGTGGTCGACCTGATGCGGCTCCAGCCGGCCGCCGAGCATCCACATGGGCTGCCCGACCCGGAGTACGACGCGCTCTTCACCACCGACAAGCCGGTCATCTTCGCGTACCACGGCTATCCCTGGCTGATCCACCGGCTCACCTACCGCCGGGCCGGGCACGAGAACCTGCACGTCCGCGGGTACAAGGAAGAAGGCACGACCACGACGCCGTTCGACATGGTGGTCCGCAACGACCTCGACCGCTTCCACCTCGCGATGGACGTGATCGACCGGGTCCCTGGCCTGGCCCAGCACGCGGTCGAGTTCCGCCAGTGGCTGATCGACCAGCGGACCCGTCACCACGCCTACATCCTCGAGCACGGCGACGACCTGCCCGAGATCCGCGACTGGCACTGGCCCGTCCAGGAAGGAACCCCGTCATGACCACCGGTCAGAAGTACGTCCTTGTCGGGTACGACGGTTCGCCCGCGGCCAAGAAGGCCACCCAGTGGGCCGCCGCCGAGGCAGTTCGCCGGCAGGCCGAGCTACGACTGGTCCATGTGCTGGGGCTGCCGATGGTGAGCAGCCCGATGGGGTTCGCGGTGCCGATCGAGACCGAGCCACTGCGCGCCGCGGCCAAGCGGCTGCTGCGCGAGGTGGTCGAAGTACTTCATGCTGAGCATCCCGGCCTCACCGTGCGGGTCGGCGCCGAGTTCGGCGGTACCGCGCCCACTCTGTTGCAGGAGGCAACCAATGCCCAGCTGGCGGTGGTCGGCTCGCGGGGTCTCGGCGAGTTCCGCGATCTCGTCTCCGGGTCGGTCTCGGCCCACGTGGCCACGCACGCGACCTGTCCGGTCGTCGTGGTGCCGGCCCAGTGGGAACCAGGCGCCCGGGGTGAGGTCGCGGTCGGGATCGACGGCTCGGCCACCTCGACCGCCGCGGTCGACTTCGCCTTCGAGCAGGCGCAGGCCAGGAATCTCCCGCTGACGGCGGTGATGGCCTGGCACGATCCGGTCCGGACGGGACCGGGCGATCTGCTGCCACTCGTCTACGATCTCGACGCGCTCGAACAGGACAGCGCCGCGGTGCTGGCCGAAGCGGTCGCCGGGCACGCCGAGAAGTATCCCGACGTGACGGTACGCCGCGAACTCGTCCGGGGTCATGCCGACGACGTCCTCATCGACGCCGCCAGATCGGCGGAGCTGCTGGTCGTCGGCTCCCGGGGACGCGGCGCCTTCCGGGGGCTGCTGCTCGGCTCGACCAGCAGGTCGCTGGTCCACTACGCCCCTTGCCCGGTGGCCGTCGTCCGTTGATGCCGGAAGGCAGGGACGGCCGGGACCTTCGCCCCTGCTGCATCAGCGCCGGCGGGCAGATCGTTGAGGTGAGAGCAAGGAGGCTGGGATGACCGAGGCACGGGTGGTAGCAGGCATCGACGGCTCGCCGATGGCCGAAGCGGCGATCAGATGGGCCGCGACCGAGGCGGCGTCACGTGGTACCGGCCTGTCGCTGGTGCACGCGTTCGTCTGGCCCGAGTTCCCGGTGCCGTTGGGCGGTAACGACCTCGCGCCCGGTCTGCGGGCCGGTGCCGACAAGGTGGTCCGCGAGTCGGTGGAGCTGGCCCGGAAGCTCGAGCCCACCATCGAGGTCGAGGGCACCCGCGTCGACGGATTCCCCTCTCCCGTACTGCTGCGCGCCTCCAAGCACGCGGAGGTCGTCGTGATCGGCAGCCGCGGACTCGGTATCGCGCTGGGCGCGCTGGCGGGCTCGACCGGACTCGACCTGGCGGCCAATGCCCATTGCCCGGTCGTCGTCGTCCGGTCCGGCCTGACACCGGCCACCGGCAGCAGGGTCGTCGTCGGGTACGACGGCTCGCCCGCCTCGGCGCTCGCGCTCGACTTCGGACTCGACTACGCCCGCCGGCACCACCTGCGGCTCCGGGTGGTCGCCGCCCAGCCGTTGCACACCGAACACGACCGCGTCTCCGCCCAGGCGCTGGAAGCCGACGTCAGGTCCCGCGAAGGCGGCCAGGACGCCGAGCTGATCCACATCGACGGCCACCCGGCCGAACAACTGCTGCGAATGGCCGCCGACGCCCAGCTGATCGTGCTCGGCTCGCGCGGCCGTGGCGGGTTCGCCGGCATGCTCCTCGGCTCGGTCAGCCAGACCGTGCTGCACCACGCGGCCTGCCCGGTCGCCGTCATCCCGGCAGGCATGATCGGAGGCTGATCCAGATGACCACCTCGTCCCGCCCGACCCTCCAAACCGACCCGGCCCTGGCCTGGCCCGCCATTCATCGCGGCTTCCTGGCGACCTTCGGCATCGGCGGCCTGGTCCATGTCGGCCTCGGCCTCGCCGACCCGGACAGCTACCGGCCGTTCGCGGACGCCGCCCTGTTCGACTGGGTCCGCCGCGGCTGGCTGGACATCTTCATGGCACACCCGACCCTGTGGGCGCTGCTGCTGGCGACCGGTGAGTTCGTGATCGCCGGTCTGCTCCTCGCCGCCCGCCGGGCCGGCTACGTCGCCGTCGTCGGCTTCCACCTGGCGCTCATGTTGTTCGGCTGGGGCTTCTGGCTGTGGTGCCTGCCCGCCCTGGCGTTCGCCGTACCGGCGATGGTCCACGAGTTCCGTGAGACGAGCAGGCGGGAAACGTCATGAAGCGAGCCACCGAGCGCATCGTCAAGGTGCCCTGGGTACGCCGGCTGGTGGTCGACGCCGGCCGGGCGTCCCGGCGCCGGCATTCCATCCATGGCTTGTTCGAGGTCGACGTGACGGCCGCCCGGAAGGCACTCCGGACCCAGTTGCGGGACACCGGCGAGCAGATGTCCTTCACGGCCTTCGTCGTCAGCTGCGTGGCCCGGGCGGTTGCTGCCGAGCCTGCCGTGCAGGCCTATCGCAACCTTCGCGGCCGCGAGGTGATCTTCAGCCAGGTCGACGTCGGCCTGCCGGTCGAGGTCGAGCTGGACGGCGTCCCGTTCGCGTTCACCCATGTACTCCGCGACGCCGGCCGCCGGAGCGTGCGCGAACTGCACGACGAGATCCGCGCCGTCCATGCGGACCCGAATCGCAGCCCGTCGGTCCGCAAGTCGAACTGGGCTCGTGCCTACCTGCTGCTACCCGCCTTCGTCCGGACCGGGCTGCTCGGCGCCTTGCATCGCTTCCCGCACCGGCAACGGGCAATCGCCGGAACGGTAGGCGTCAGCGCGGTCGGGATGTTCGCCGGTGGCGGCGGCTGGGGCATCGGATTCCAGTTGCACACCCTCGCCGTCGTCGTCGGCGGCATCACCGTCCGCCCGGTCCTGGCCGGCGGCCGCCTGGTCGACCGTGAGTGGCTGCAGCTGACCGTCAGCGTCGACCACGACGTCGTCGACGGCGCTCCGGCCGCGCGGTTCGTCAACCGGTTGCGCGCCCTGCTCAGTGCCGCCGACGCTCTGGAACCGGCGGCCGGAAGGCCGGACCGGTCAGGACTTTCGCCCCTGCAGCAGGGATCGGCGATGGCAGACGGTGGAGCTGACCCCGAGGAGGACGCAACCATGACTGAGGACAGCACCCGGCGAGGCCCGGCGAACGAGAACGTGCCGGTCTCGCGCAGCTCCCGTACCTACGACGGCCTGCTGAAGTACCTGGGCGCGCGGCTGTACGAGGAACGCGAGCACGCGCGCCACGAGGACGAGGAACACGAGGTCAAGGACTCCGGGAACAAAGACTCCGGGAACCGGCCGAAGAAGAGGTGAGGACGATGCTGATCCGGGAGCTGATGACGACTCCGGCGGTGACGGTCGGGCCACGCACCTCGATCGGCACCGCGCTGAAACTGCTTGACGACCGCAAGATCACCTCGCTTCCGGTGGTCGACGCCGGCGGCGGCCTGGCCGGGATCGTCAGCGAGGCCGACCTGGTCCAGGACCAGGACCTGATCGACGACCGGGTTCCGGTCGCGGCCGTCCACACCAGCGGGCGGACCCCCGCCCGGCTGGTGGCCGAGGTGATGACCCACCTGGTGGTCGCCGTCCGGGCCGACGACGAGCTCGAGACCGCGATCGACCTGATGCGCTCGACGATGATGAAGAGCCTGCCGGTGCTGGACGCCGGCAACGTGGCCGGGATGATCAGCCGCAGCGACGTGATCCACCTGCTGGCCGGGCGTGACCAGCGGATCCAGGCCGAGGTCGAGGATCTGCTCCGGGTCGAGGCGCCGGACTGGAAGGTCCAGGTCAACGACGGCATCGTCACCGTCACCGGCCCGGCCGACCCGCACGAACGCCGGCTGGCCGAGGTACTGGCCGGCACCGTCCGCGGAGTCGTTGCCATCAGCATCGACCGGCGGCTCAGCGGGACCTGACCGCCACCAGGGATCCGGACCCGCGGCTGTGGGCGAGATCGGACAACGCCTGATCGATCCGGTCGAACCCGACAGCCGTGGTCCGCGGCCGCACGGCCACCCGGCCTGCCAGCGCGAAGAGCTCCTCGCCATCGACCCGGGTATTCGCCGTGACGCTGCGCAGGTCGCGTTCCCGGAACAGGTCCCGGTCGTAGTTCAGCGCAGGGATGTCGCTCAGGTGGATCCCGGCCACCGCCACCGTCCCACCCGGCTTGAGCGCCTGCAACGCCAGTGGCACCAGCTCGCCGGCCGGCGCGAACACGATCGCCGAATCCAGCCCCACCGGTGGTACGTCCTGGGCTCCTCCGACGAACGCGACACCGAGCTCGCGCGCCAGCTCCTGGTTCGCCTGCCCACGAGTGAGCACATAGATCTCCGCACCCTGAGCAGCCGCCAGCTGGGCGGTGAGATGAGCGCTGGACCCGAAGCCGTAGATGCCCAGCCGGCCACCTGGCGGCAGATTGGCGCGACTCAGCGCGCGGTACCCGATGATCCCCGCGCACAGCAGCGGAGCCAGCTCCTCGGACGAACGCTCCTCCGGTAGCCGGTAGGCGAAGTCCTGCGCGACCACGGCGTACTCGGCGAACCCGCCGTCGGCGTCCCAGCCGGTGTAGGTGGATCGTGGGCAGAGGTTCTCGGCTCCCCGCCGGCAGAACTCGCATTCACCGCAGGTGCCGCGCAGCCAGGCGATGCCGATCCGCTCGGCCAGCGCGAACCGGTCGGCGCCACGACCACGTTCCAGTACCTCGCCGACGATCTGATGACCAGGTACGACACCTGGCCGCCGCGGCTCGAGATCCCCCTCACACAAGTGCAGATCCGTCCGGCACAAGCCGCACGCGAGCACCCGCACCAGCACCTCACCGGCTGCCGGCTCGGGTACGTCCCGCCGCACCAGCCGCAACGGTCCGAGATCGATCGGTCCAGGCCGCCGCACGGCCCAGGCATCCATCTGCTCAGTCATCTTCCGACCATGCCAGACATCACCCCTACTGGTCATCGCCGAGCGACGGTTGAGGCCTTTGGTCCGCGCGGCCGGGGACCGGGGTCCCTGCCCCGGACCGGGTCGCCGCGAGAGGCTCGAAGTGTCCGGAACCGACGGAAGGAGCCGTCATGACAGTCTTGTGGATCGTTCTCGCCGTGATCGTGCTGCTACTGGTGGCATGCGTCCGCGTGGTCACCCAGTACGAGCGTGGAGTGCTGTTCCGGCTGGGGCGGATGAAAGCGGTCCGCGAGCCCGGACTGGCTGATCATCCCCCTGGTCGACGTCTTGCGGAAGGTGTCGCTGCGGATCGTCACCCGGCCGATCCAGTCGCAGGGCATCATCACCAAGGACAACGTCAGCGTGGACATCTCCGCGGTGGCGTACTACCAGATCGTCGACGCGGCCAAGTCGGTGCTGGCGATCGAGAACGTGGCGGCCGCGATCGACCAGATCGCCCAGACCACGCTGCGCGGCGTGGTCGGCCGGCACACCCTGGACGAGACGCTGTCGGAGACCGAGGTGATCAACGCGAACATCCGCGAGATCCTCGACCAGACGACCACCGAGTGGGGCGTGCTGGTCACCCTGGTCCAGCTCAAGGACATCCAGCTGCCCGACACGATGAAGCGCGCGATGGCGCGCCAGGCCGAGGCGGAGCGGGAGAAGCGGGCCAAGATCATCGCCGCCGAGGGCGAGGCGATGGCCGCCGCGTCGCTCGGCCAGGCCTCCGACACGATGATGGCCCACCCGCTCGCGCTGCAGCTGCGCAACCTGCAGACGCTGGTGGAGATCGGCGTCGACAAGAACTCGACCGTCGTCTTCCCGGCGCCGCTGATGAGCACGATCGGTGAGCTCGGCACCTTCCTGACCCGCGAGTCCGCTGCCGCCGCCGAACACCCACCGGTTCCGCCGGTGCCGGCGACGGACGGCCGCGAGGCCGCCGCCAATGGCCAGCCCGTTGCCGCCAGCAACTGACACCTCTCCGCCGGCGCCCCGAAGCCCGGGACGCCGGCGGTCGGCGGTGTTGGGGTGGCTGCGCAGTGCGGTCGGGCTGCTGGTGCTGATCGCTGTGGTGGACTACCTAGTGCTGCCCAGGATGGCCGGCACCGAGCAGTCGTTGCGACTGCTGCGGGACGTCAGGCCGTGGTGGGTGGCCATCGGTATCGCGCTGGAGGCGCTCAGCCTGATCAGCTACTCGATGATCACCCGCAGCGTGATCAGAGACGATCCGCCCCGCTTCAACTGGCTGCTCCGCAGCGATCTGACCGGCTACGGACTCGGCCGGGTGATTCCGGGTGGAGGCGCGACCGCGACCGCCCTGCGCTACCGGCTGCTGGTCTCCGGCGGCGCCAGGCCGGCCGACGTCACGGCCGCGATCGCCGCCCAGGGAATCGGCTGCACGGTCGCGCTCGCGGCGATCTTCTGGGTCACACTCGTTCCGGCGGTGTTCCTGTACGGTCCGACGGCGGCGTACCTGACCGGCTGGCTGATCGGCGCGCTGCTCGCGATCTGCGGCCTGGTGGCGATCCACGAGCGGTCACGTCTGGCAGCGTCAGCCGCACGGACACTGCAGTTCGTACTGCGCCGCTTCCCGCGCCGCTGGCGGCCGCCCATCCAGGCCGTGGCCACCCAGCTGCACGAGTTGCTGCGGGCACGCGAAGTACGGCGTTCCTTCGCCATCTGGGCAGTCATGAACTGGCTGCTGGACGCGGCCGCCCTGTGGGTCTTCCTCACCGCCTTCGGGTTCGTCATGAGCCCGGTCGCTCTCCTGCTGGCCTACTGCATCGCCAGTCTGCTGGCCGTTCTGCCGATCACTCCTGGCGGGTTGGGTGTGATCGAGGGGGTCCTGATCCCGACACTGATCGGGTTCGGCGTACCGGGCAGCATCGCAGTACTGGGTGTGGTCTCGTGGCGGCTGTTCCAGTTCTGGATGCCGGTACCGGTGGCGGGCTTGTGCTACTTGTCGCTGCGTACTCCGGGCTGGCGCGAAAGAGTCGCCGCCACGCCCAAGCGTGGCGGCGACTGATCGGCGGTCAGTGCTGATCGCCTGGTTCGTGCACGACGGCGACGGGGCACGGGGCGTGGTGCAGCACGCCACGGGCGGTCGAGCCGAGCAGCGCGGCCGCCAGCCGGTTGTGCTTGCGGCCACCGAGCACCAGCAGCTCTGCCTTCGTTTCCTCGACGGCGGCGATCAGGCCGGCCACCGGGTGGCCCCGGCGGGTCTCGGTCTCGATCGTCAGCTCCGGGTGCTTGATCCGCCACTCGTCGGCGATGGCCTGGAGCCGCTGGTCCTTCTCCTCGATCCAGCCGTCGTACTGATCGGTGATCGAGGCCGCGTCCCAGGTGTACATCACGGGAAGGTCCCAGATCCGGACCAGGCGCAGCGGCGCCTTGCGCTCCGCAGCTGCCTTGGCGGCGAACTCCAGAGCCGTGTCGATCGCTTCCTCCTCGTCGACGCCGACCACGACCGGCGCACCGGCGTACTGCGGCTGCCAGCGGTCCGGAACGATCACCACCGGCCCCTCGGCCAAGTGGCTGATCGCCTCGGCCGTGGAGCCGATCAGCAACCGGCTGATGGTGCCCGCGCCGCGCCGGCCGACGACCAGCATCTCCGCGCTACGGGCGGCCTTCACCAGGGCGGCCGCGGGCCGTCCTGTGATGGACCCGGCGCTGTGCCCGGCGGTCTCGTCATGGCCGGCCAGGTAGTCATCGACGTCCGCGACCAGTCGCTTGGTCGCCGTGTCGGCGCCGGGAGTGGCGAAGAACGGGCCGTTCGGCTGCTTCTCCTCCACCACATGGACCGCCTGGACCGGCAGGCCGCGCAGGTGCGCCTCCCGCAGGGCCCAGTCCATCGCCCCGCTCTGCTGCCACGACGCGTCCACACCGACGCAGATGGGTGCTCGGGTTGTCATCTCGTTCACTCCTTCGATCGGCCGGCCCTGATCAGTAGAACGGGCCGGGTACTCGGGCTGTGTCGTCGAAGGCGTAGCTGAGCCGGTTGACCACCCCGACCACGCCGTCGACCTCGCGGATCGCCTGCTCGGCGACCGGGATCATGCTGCGGTGCGGGAGCTGGCCGGTCAGCGTGACGACGCCGTCCACGACCTTGATCTCCACACCGAACGGGTCGTCCCACAACGAGTGCTCGATCGCCTCGCGCCGGACCCGCGCCAGCAGCACCCGGTCGCTGTCCAGGAACGCCCGCAGCAGGTCGGACCGGGTCACGATGCCCGCCATCCACTCGCCGTCCAGGACGACGAGCCGGGTGATCTCGCGGGCCGCCATCAGGCGGGCCGCCTCGGACAGCGTCGACCCGACCTCGATCGTCACCATCGGACTGGTCATCAGGTCGCGGGCGGTGACCGCGCGGGCCTTACGCCGGGCCAGCCGCTGGCCCGGCGCCAGACCGCGGTGCCGGCTCTCCGGGTGTTCCTGCTTGTGCAGCAGGTCGGTCTCGGAGACGATCCCGACCAGTCCGACCCCTTCCTGGGTGACCGGGAAGGCGCTCACCTTGTGCTCGACGAACAGCTCGGCCACGGCCTTGAACGGCGCGTCGGCCGGTACCGTGATCACGTCCCGGGTCATCACGTCGTCGACCGTCAGCGGATGCCTCATCACCACTACCTCCGTTCCACTACTCGCTCGGGTGGGCCGCGAGGATCTCCTTCAGGGAGTCCACGAAGCGCAACGACTCGTCGTACGGGCGCTGCCAGACGTTGCGGCCGAAGATCAGCCCGAGGCCACCGGCCTCCATCGCCTGCCGGGCCTTGAGCAACATCGCCTCGTCGCCGGCCTTCTCGCCGCCGGAGACCAGCACCAGCGTGCGGTTCGCCGACCGGACCACCGCGTCGATGGCCTGCTGGGAGCTGAACTCCGCCTGGTAGGCCGGCTTCACGGCGGTGGTCTTCTCGGGGTGCGGGAAGTTCACCTTCACCACGTCCGCGCCGAGCTCACTGGCCACCCGGGCCGCGTAGTCGACGGCGTAGAAGGAGTCGTTGCCACCCTTCGCCGCGATCGCCGCGCCGCGCGGGTACGCCCAGACGATCAACGGCATCCCGAACCGGTGCGCGTCCTCGCGGACCTTCCGGTACTGCGCGAAGTCGGCTTCCTGCGCCGGCGACCCGACGTACAGGGTGTAGCCGACGGCGTCGGCGCCCAGCCGGACCGCGTCCTCCACGCTCGCGTGCACGGGCGACAGGGCCTCGGCGTCCGACGGGATGTCGGTCTTGCCGTTCAGCTTGAGGATCAGCGGGATCTGGCCGGCGTAGTCCCAGTAGAACTTCTCCGCCAGGCCGATCTGGATCGCGATCCCGTTGAAGCCGCCGGCCACCGCCAGCTTGACGATGTAGGCCGGGTCCGAGGCCTGCGGGTTGGCGAAGAAGTCGCGCGGGCCGTGTTCCAGGCCCTGGTCGTACGGCAGGAAGAACGCCGTGCCGTTGCCCAGTCCGTGGTCGAACAGGATCCGGTGCAGGCGGGCCTTCTTACCGCTGTTCAGTCCTAGCTCACGCAACGGTGGCCGGGTCTGCATGATGAACACCTCCAGGAGTAACGGGTCAGATGAAGAGCAGCTGGGCGCCTGCGGTCTTCTCGATGAAGTCGGCGGCGCTGATGATCGCCTCGACGTCGTCAGACAGGTCCGACTCGTCGAGCCGCATCATGTCGGCGGACATCCGGCAGGCCCACAGATGACCGCCGGAGGCGACGATCTGCTCGAGGAACTCCGGTACACCGGGCACCCCGACCTCTTCGATCTGCTTCTTCATCTGGTGGGTGGCCATCGCCGTCATCCCCGGCAGCCCACCCAGGCCTTGCGGCAGATGGGTCGCGGTGTTGCCGAGCATGGTGAACTTCAGGTCGTGCATCCGCGACTTGGTGATGATGTCGAAACCCCAGAAGGTGAAGAACAGGTGCGTCTCCACGCCCTCGCCCAGGGCCGCGTTGGCCAGGATCAGGCCGGGGTAGGCCATGTCGAGATTGCCTTTGGAGCAGATGATCGCCAGCTTGCGGCCGGTGGTCGTGGCGTCGCCGAAGTCGGGGACGACGGCGGGTTCGGTGGTGGTCATGACAGGTCCTCTCACACGCAGCCGCGAGGCTTCGGCAGGCCGGCGACGTAGGCCATCTTCTTGGCCGGTTTGCCGGGGAACAGGGCGAACAGCCGCTTGATCGGGATCCCGGCCAGGACCGAGACCCGGCGCAGCGTCGCGGTCTCGCCGTGGGCCGGGTAGTCGGCCCGCAGGAAGCTGATCGCCTTCCAGTGCTCGTCGGTCAGCTCGATCCCGATCCCGGCCGCGAGGCGCTCGGCCAGTTCTTCGTTCCATTCGCCGTACTCGGTCAGGAATCCCTCGGCGTCGACATGGACCTCGGCCGGCCCGACGGTGACGACAGGCATGATCAGTTCTCCTTGTCCGGTTGGTGTTTGCCACGCATCGACATCCGGGTGGGGACCGGCAGCCGGCGGCCGGGCAGCAGCAGGTGCCAGTAGATCCAGCGGAAGGCGAGCTTGCCCCAGTGGTTGCGGGAGGTCTCCCGCAGCAGGCTGAGCGGACCGAAGACCTGCAGCGGATACGTGCCGGGCAACGGTTCGGTGTCGTAGTTGAAGTCGATCAGCAGGCCCAAGCCGTCGCCGGAGTCGAAGAAGCAGTTGGCGTGCCCGTCGAAGCTGCCGGTCATCGGCCGGCCCTCGGCGTACTCGCAGAAGTTGGCCGCGAACACCTCGGCCGAGAAGTGCGCTACCGACCCCGCCTTCGAGATGGGCAGGTCGTTCGCGTCGCCGAGCACGAAGATGTCCGGGTGGGCGGTGGACTGGAAGGTGTGCCGGTCCACCGGGATGTAGTTCAGCTCGTCGCCGAGACCGGACCGGGCGACGTAGTCCGCGCCCTTGTTCAGCGGTACCGTCACCAGCAGGTCGAAGGGGATCTCGCGCTCGTCGTAGGAGATCAGCACCTTGTTGTCCGGGTCGATCCGCTCGACCAGGAAGTCCGCCTCGACGGCGATCTTGCGCTCGTCGAGCATGCCGCCCAGCCGGGCCGAGGCGATCGGCTTGGTGAACGCGCCGGGCAACGGCGTCACGTAGACCAGCTCCACCCGGTCCCGCATCCCGTGCGCCCGGAACCAGGCCTCGGCCAGGAACGCGAACTCCAGCGGGGCGACCGGGCACTTGATCGGCTGGTCGACGATGTGTACGACGAACCGGCCGCCGGTGAACCGCGGCAGCGCCTCGGCCAGCGCGGCCGAGCCCTCCGGGGTGTAGAAGTCGAAGATGCTCTCGCGCCACTGGGATCCGAGCATGCCGGGGGTCTCGTCCGGCCGCGGACTGGTGCCGGTGGCAACGATCAGGTAGTCGTAGGCGAGCACCCGGCCGTCGGCCAGCCGGACCGTCTTCGCGTCGGCGTCGACGCGATCGATCTCACCGGTCAGAAAACAGATCCCGCGCCGCAGGTACCGCCGGCGTGACCTGGTCAGTTGCCCGGTCCGGTACTTGCCGAACGGCAGGAACAGCAGACCTGGTTGATAGATGTGGTCGTCGTCGCGATCCACCACGGTGATCTGCCACTCGCGCAGCGGCAGCTCCCGGCGCAGCTTGTTCGCGGTCATCGTGCCGGCGGTGCCGGCTCCCAGGACGAGCAGACGCTTCATCGACAGGTCCTTTCTCCTCACTTCGAAGCTATGACCGTTGGCCGGCCGGGGTCAGGGCCGTTCGGCCCGACTCGGCCGGGCGGAAGGCCTCCGGTGGTTGGCCGGGTGTGCCGGCGTCTCGTACCGTCGGCTCTGACAGCGATCACCGAACGGGAGGCCTGCCGATGGCGCACGGGAAGGGCAAGAAGCCGCAGCGGATGCCCAAGCAGGTCTACGAGCAGGAACTGCTGCGGCTGCAGGCCGAACTGGTCAAGCTGCAGGAGTGGGTCCGCGTCGAGGGCGCCCGGGTGGTGGTGATCTTCGAAGGACGCGACGCGGCCGGCAAGGGCAGCACGATCAAGCGGGTCACGGAGTACCTCAATCCCCGCGTCGCCCGGATCACCGCGCTACCGGCTCCGACCGAGCGGCAGCGTACGGAGTGGTACTTCCAGCGCTACATCGAGCACCTGCCCGCCGCCGGCGAGCTCGTCCTGTTCGACCGCAGCTGGTACAACCGGGCCGGCGTCGAACGGGTGATGGGCTTTTGCACCAGCAAGGAGTACACCCGCTTCCTGCACCAGTGCCCGATCTTCGAGCGGCTCCTGGTCGAGGACGGCATCCTGCTGCGCAAGTACTGGTTCTCGGTCAGTGACAACGAGCAGGAGAACCGCTTCCGCAGCCGGCTCGAGGACCCGATGCGCCGATGGAAGCTGTCCCCGATGGACCTGGAGTCGATCTCCCGCTGGGAGGACTACTCCCGCGCCAAGGACGAGATGTTCGTCCACACCGACATCCCCGAAGCCCCGTGGTACGTGGTCGAGAGCGAGGACAAGCGGTCGGCGCGGATCAACATGATCGCCCACCTGCTCTCGACCATCCCGTACTACGAGGTGCAACGCCCCCCACTGGAGCTACCCCCGCGGCCTCCGTCCAAAGGCTACGAACGGACGCCGCGGGAGATGCAGACCCAGGTCCCGGACCACGCCGCGACCCTGGCCGGCCACTGACCCGTCAGATGGCCGCCGCTGTGAGGGTGTCGCGGGGCAGCCCGCCGTCCTGGTCGGCCTCGGCGTCGGCGACGTTGCCCTTCACCGCGAAGAAGCTGTCCGGCGTGACCGAGATCGAGTCGATCCCGGTCTGCACCAGGAAGCCGGCGAAGCCGGGGTCGTCGCTGGGCCGCTGACCGCACAGCCCGACCTTGCGGCCGGCCCGGTGCGCGGTGTCGACCAGATGCTGGATGCTGCGCGAGACCGCCGGGTTGCGCTCGTCGAACAGCGGCGCGAGCGTCTCGGAGTCCCGGTCGACCCCCAGGGTCAGCTGGGTCAGATCGTTGCTGCCGATCGAGAACCCGTCGAACTGCTCGGCGAACTCGTCGGCCAGGATGATGTTCGAGGGGATCTCGGCCATCACGTAGACCTCGAGCCCGTTCAGCCCGCGCTCCAGGCCTTCCTCCCGCATCACGGTGAGCACCCGGTGGGCCTCGGCCGTGGTCCGGCAGAACGGGATCATCACCACGACGTTGGTCAGGCCCATCGTGTCGCGCACCTTGCGCAGCGCCCGGCACTCCAGCGCGAAGCCGTCGCGGTAGCCCTCGCTGTAGTACCGGCTCGCGCCCCGCCAGCCGATCATCGGGTTCTCCTCGACCGGTTCGAACCGGCGGCCGCCGACCAGGCGCGCGTACTCGTTGGTCTTGAAGTCGCTCATCCGGACGATCACCGGGGCCGGCCAGCGCGAGGCCGCGATCCGGGCGACGCCGTGCGCGAGGGTGTCGATGAAGAAGTCCTCGCGGTTGGCGTAGCCCTGCGTGTACTGCGAGACCTCGGCCTGCTCGTCGGCGTCCAGCTCGTCGAACCGCACCAGCGCCATCGGGTGGACCTTGACGTGGTTGCTGACCACGAACTCGATCCGGGTCAGCCCGACGCCGTCGGCGGGCAGCCGCCACCAGCGGAAGGCCGCGGCCGGGTCGGCGAGGTTGAGCAGCACCTTCGTCCGGGTCTGCGGCACGTCGGCCAGGTCGAGCTCCTTCACCTCGTAGTCGAGCTTGCCGTCGTACACCCGGCCGTGCTCGCCCTCGGCACACGACACCGTCACCTGGCGCCTGTCGGTCAGCACCGACGTCGCGTTGCCGGTGCCGACGATCGCCGGCAGGCCGAGCTCACGGCTGACGATCGCCGCGTGCGAGGTCCGGCCACCGTGGTCGGTGACGATCGCCGCCGCGCGCTTCATGATCGGCTCCCAGTCCGGGTCGGTGATCTTGGTGACCAGCACCGCGCCGTCCACGAACTTGCCGATCTCGGCCGCGGACTCCAGCCGGCACACCACGCCGTCGGCGATCGCGTCACCGACGGAGAGGCCGTGCACCAGTTCGGTACCGGGCTCGAGCAGCCGGTACGACCGCAGGGTCGCCGCCTCCCGGCGGGCCTGGACCGTCTCCGGCCGCGCCTGCACCAGGTACAGGTCGCCGGTCTCGCCGTCCTTGGCCCACTCCAGGTCCATCGGCCGGCCGTAGTGGCGTTCGACGATCGCCGCCCACCGCGCGAGCTGCAGGATGTCGTCGTCGGCCAGCACGAACGCGGTCTGCTCGTCCTGAGTCGTGGCGACGGTCCGTACGCCGCTGTGGGTGTTGACGTTGTCGGAGTAGACCGTCTTCATCTCCTTGGCGCCGCGCGTCTTGGAGATGATCGGACGAAGCTCGGCACGGTCCAGGAACGGCTTGAAGACCACGTACTCGTCGGGGTCGACCTGCCCGCTCACCACCGACTCCCCCAGCCCCCATGCGGCGCTGATCAGAGTCACCGCCGGGAACCCGGTCTCGGTGTCGAGCGTGAACATGACGCCGGCCGAGCCGATGTCGGAGCGGACCATCCGCTGGACGCCGACCGACAACGCCACCGACAGGTGGTCGTAGCCGCGCTCCTCGCGGTAGCTGATCGCCCGGTCGGTGAACAGCGACGCGTAGCAGCGCTTGCAGGCCGACAGCAGCGACTCGATCCCGTTGACGTTCAGGAACGTCTCCTGCTGGCCGGCGAAGCTCGCCTCCGGCAGGTCCTCGGCAGTGGCGCTGCTGCGGACGGCGACGGTGCCGCCGAGCTTCTCGTAGGCGATCGCGATCTCGTCGACCAGGTGCGGGGGCAGCTCGGCGTCGAAGAACGCGGTCCGGATCGCGGCGCCCACGGAGACCAGGTCGGCTCCGTGCCGCAGCCGCCGGATCTGCGCCGCGATGAACGGGCGCAGCCGGGCCGCCTCGACGAACTCCCAGTACGAGGCAGAGGTCAGCGCGAAGCCGTCCGGAACCCTGATGCCCTCGGCACCTAGTTCGCGCAGCATCACGCTCAGGGACGCGTTCTTGCCGCCGACGGCGGCCAGGTCGGTCCCGGTCGGGTCGGTCAGCCAGGCGATTCTCGCTTTGTCGCTCATCACAACATTCCTTCCTCGGTCGGCCGCGGTCACAGCGACCGGGCGACCAGCTCGGTCAGGTCGAGCAGGCGGCTGGTGTAACCCCATTCGTTGTCGTACCAGCCGAAGACCTTGACGATGGCGCCGTTGGCCTGGGTCAGCGGCGCGTCGAAGATGCAGGAGGAGGGGTCGCCGATGATGTCGTGCGACACGATCGGGTCCTCGTTGTAGCGCAGCAGATCCTTCAGCGGGCCCGCGGCCGCGTCGGCGAAGGCCTGGTTGACCTGCTCGACCGTCACCGGCGCGGAAAGCTCCACCACCAGGTCGGTGAGCGATCCGTCCTCGACCGGCACCCGGACGGCCACGCCGTCGATCTTGCCGGCCAGTTCGGGGATCACCTGGCCGACCGCCTTGGCCGCGCCGGTGCTGGTCGGGATCATGTTGACGGCCCCCGACCGGCCGCGCCGCAGGTCCTTGTGCGGCGAGTCCAGGATCACCTGGTCGTTGGTGTAGCTGTGGATCGTGGTCATCAGGCCGTGCTTGATCCCGAACGCCTGGTGCAGCACCGAGACCATCGGCGCGACGCAGTTCGTCGTGCAGGAGGCGTTCGAGATGATGTCGTGGGCGGCGGGGTCGTAGGTCTGGTCGTTCACACCCAGCACGATCGTCGCGTCGACGCCCTTGCCCGGCGAGGACAGCAGCACCTTGCGGGCGCCACCGGCCAGGTGGACGGCCGCGGCCTCCCGGGTGCGGAACCGGCCGGTCGACTCGATCACGATGTCGACGCCGGCGGCGCGCCAGTCCAGCGCGGCCGGGTCGCGCTCGGCGGTGACCTTGATGGTCTGGTCGCCGATCGTGATCGTGTCGTCGGTGTGACCCACGCGCTCGCGCAGCGGGCCGTACGTCGAGTCGTACTGCAGCAGGTTCGCCAGTGTCGCGGTACCGGTGATGTCGTTGATCGCCACCACCTCGATCGCGTCGGTGCCACGCTCCAGCGCACCGCGCAGGAAGTCGCGCCCGATCCGGCCGAACCCGTTGATCCCTACCTTGACCGTCATCTCTGTTGTCTCCTCGGTTGGCTGTCGTTCGTTCTCATTCGAGAACGGCCCCGACCGGCTGGTCAGGGCCGAAGGTCCTCGGGTGGGCGGGCTTCAGGACTGCGACTTCTTCCAGCGCGGCGCGATCTCGGCCCACTCGCGCTCCCAGGCGCGGGCCCGCCGCCGGTCGAGCGGCAACCGCAGCAGGCGGAACGCCACCCAGAGCAGTGGCCAGCCGACCATCACCATCACCAGGCCCGCACCCGCCCCGAGCGCCTGGCTGTCGGCCGGCTGCCGCGGAGCCGGCACGACGGCGCCGGTCCGGTCCAGCCAGACGGTCACCGTGCTACCGGCCTTGGAGCCGATCACGACGTTCGCCCAGGCCTCGTGCGGGAAGCCGTACTCGTCGTCCCAGCCGACTCGTACCCGGGTGGCGAGTTGGCCAGGTGCCGCCGGGACGGCGACTGCGGTGTCCTCCAGCGTGTGGGCCTGGACGGAGGTCAGCTCGGCGCGACGCTGGGCGGCCGTCTGTTCGAAGCTGTGGGCGATCGAGGTGCCCACGGCCGCCGCGACCGGAACCAGCAGCAGGCCGGCGAACATCACGGCGAGGAGCAGGAAGGACTCCGCCCGGTCGCTGGCCCGTCGCAGGCGATTGTGGCCGAGGCCGAAGCGCCGCAGGAACATCACGGCCCGCAGCTCGGTCGGGTGGTGCTGGGTGGTGCTCATCTCTCGGCCTCCTCGGTCGGCGACGGATCTGGATCTCCTGCCGAACGACAGTGCCGGTACGCGACCACGGCGAGTCAGAGCCCAAGGTCCTGATTTCCCGGGACCGATCCATCGGTCCGCCGCGTTGAGGACCTTCGGCCCTGCTCGCGGTGCGTCGTCGGGCGTGTGCTGGAGGCACCAGCGCAAGCAGGGAGGAATCATGGACACCGAACGGCCGCCCGCCGGCACCACACCGGCCGATCCGTACCTGCGCGAGGCAGTCGAGCAGCCGACCGCCGTGCGTCGCGCGACCCTCGCACTGCCCGAGCTCCGGGCGTGGTTCGCCAAGACCTACGGCGAGGTCGGCAGCTACCTGACCCTGCACGGGATCACCCCGAGGGGCTATCCCTTCGCGCGCTACCAGCACCGCCCGGACGGCCGCTTCGACGTCGAGGCCGGCTACGTCGTCACCGCCCCGATCGCCGGCGACACCGTCACCGTGCCGTCTTCGCTGCCCGGCGGCCTGCACGCGGTCGTGTGGCACATCGGCCCGTACCAGAAGATCGGCGCCACCTACGCCCAGCTGACCACCTGGATCGAGTCCCAGAGCGGCCGCGCCGACGGTGCGCCGTGGGAGTTCTACCACGACCCGCCCGGCAACGAGCGGACCCTGTGGCGCACCGAGATCGTGCAGCCGTACGTCATCGTCGGGGATCCGCGATGACGATCACCTCGCTGCGGCCGGCCGGTATCGCCGTCGAGACCCACGGGATCCTGCCCACCGACACGGTGGACCAGGTCCGTGCGCTGTTGATGCCGGTGATCGGCAAGTGGGCCGGCCACAGCAGGATACGGATCACCCGGCTGACCCACGTCGACGCCGCCAGGCCCCTGGTGGCGCAGCTCGACGTGGGCCATCCGCACGGCCGCCTTCGCGCCCAGGTGGCCGCGAAGACCTTGCGATCGGCCGTGCTGACGCTGGCCGCCCGGACCACCGCCCAGCTTCGTCAGGTCCCCGGTGCGCGGGTGGTTCCCACCTCGCTCGCGACCTGGTTCCCTGAGCTCCTTCCGCCGGCGGACCGGCGGCTCAGCCGGAACAAGATCTGCGATCTGCGGCCCACGACGGTGGACGCCGCGATCGCCACGCTCGAGCGGATGGACTACCGGTTCCATCTGTTCCGTGAGATCTCGACGGCTCAGGACAGTCTCGTCTGCCGCACCGGTCCGGGCTCGTTCCGGCTCCTGCAACTCGAGCCGCGCGACCTCGCTTGGAACGGCAGCAGGCCTTTGGTCAAGGACCGGACACCGACGCTGTGGCTCACCGTCGGGGAGGCGCTGGCCCGGCTCGACCTCACCGGGCGGCCCTACGAGTTCTTCGCCGACAAGGCGACCGGCCGCGGCCGGATCGTCTACGCCCGCTACGACGGGCACTACGCAATGCTCAGCGCCGCCGTACCCCTCTGGCAGCCGAACTGAGACAGGAGTGAACCGATGAAGACCGATCGCTATCCGGTCCGGCTCGAGGGTGACCTCGACCCGTCCGTCAGCCGGGGACTCTGGCTGATCAAGTGGCTGCTCGCCATTCCGCACTACATCGTGCTGGCTGTGTTGTGGCTGGTGTTCGGCGTCCTGTCCGTGGTCGCCTTCTTCGCCATCCTGTTCACCGGCCGGTATCCGCGATCGATCTTCACCTTCACCACCGGCGTACTTCGGTGGAGCTGGCGGGTGTCCTTCTACGCCTACAGCGCGCTCGGCACCGACCGCTATCCGCCGTTCACCCTGAACGACGTCCCCGACTACCCGGCCCGGCTGTACGTCGACGAGCCGCCACAGCTGTCGCGGGGACTCGTCCTCGTGAAGTGGCTGCTCGCGGTACCTCACCTGCTGATCGTGGCGATCCTGCTCGGTGGTGGACCGTACCTGAGCTATCGGTTCGCCGACTCCGTCCTCTCGGTGGAGGGTGGCGGTCTGATCGGCCTGCTGACCCTGATCGCCGGCGTCGCGCTGCTGTTCACCGGCCGGTACCCGCGGGAGCTGTTCGACTTCATCATCGGCCTGAACCGCTGGGTCTACCGGGTCGCCGGCTACTTCTTCTTGATGACGGACGAGTACCCACCCTTCCGCCTCGACTTCGGCACGGACTCCAGCCGCACCGGGGGCTCCCCCGATTCCGGTCGGCGCCCTGCCGACTCCGTCCCCTTCGCGGCTTCGGCCGGCGCGCCCCAGCACCCGCCGTCCACCCACCAGTGGACGGCGGGGCGGGTGATCAGCGCCGTAGCCGGCTCGCTGCTCATCCTGTTCGGCCTCGGCGCGTTGCCGGCCGGTGGTACGGCGCTCTGGTTCGACCACGGCGGCCGGGACGCGGCGGGCTACGTCAGTACGGGCACGCAGCACTTCTCCACCTCCGGCTACGCGATCGCCAGCGAAACCGGGGCGATCCGCATGGACGGCCCGTCGTGGATGATGGAGCGGTTCCTCGGTGACGTCCGGATCACCGCCGACAGCCGGACCAGCACTCCGGTGTTCATCGGCATCGCGTCCGAGCGGGACGCCTCGGCCTACCTGGCCACCATCGAACACTCCGTCGTCGACCGGATGTACGGTCACGAGACCGGCATGGCGTACCACCGGCAGGGCTGGGGCTCGGCGCCTCCGCAACCCCCTGCGGCAGAAGGCTTCTGGGTCGCCAAGAGCTACGGTCCGGGACAGCAGGTGCTCAACTGGCGGCCGGGTACCGGCGACTGGACCGTCGTCGTACTGAACGCGGACGCCAGCCGATCGGTACAGGCCGACGTGACCATCGGCGCGACGATCCCGTGGCTCGACGACGTCGCGTACACACTGATCGCGATCGGGCTGGTCTTCCTGGCCGGTGGCGGTCTGCTGATCCATCTCGCCGTCCGCCGCACGTCGGCGCCGGTTCGGGGAGCGACGTCATGACCACGCCACGCCCTGAGGATCCGCGCACCTCCCGACGGTTGTCCGTCATCGCCGTCATCGCGGCGGCGACCGCGCTGGCCCTCGCCGTCGCCGTCCTCGTCGCGACCACCCTCAAGGACAGCCGCCCGGCCGGCACTCCGTTGCCAACAGCAACAGTTACCGCGACGAGGCCGCCGGTCACCACGGTGCCGCCGCCGCCGACCATCACCCCGTCGCCCGTGCCGACGCCCACACCGAGCCGCCGGGTCTTCCGGTACCAAGCGGTGTGGCCGTTCGGTTCGGAGCAGGACGCGGCCGTCTGGCAGCAGGCGTACCGCAAGTCCGGCAGTCAACCCTGGCATCTCGACGCTGCACAGACCGCCCTGTCCTTCACCATGGGCTTCCTCAGCTTCGACGAGGTGAACACCGTCGTGTCCCGGACGGTCCGCGGTGACGACGCGACGGTCGCCGTCGGCTACCGCACCGGCACCACGACGCCGTCGGTCGCCGCCGTCCTGCACCTGCGCAGGATCGGCCAGGGCGAAGACGCTCCCTGGGAGGTCGTCGGCAGCCGCGACACCAGCCTCACTCTCGACCGGCCCGGCTACGGCAGCTTCGCCGGCTCGCCGCTGCGGGTCGGCGGACGGATCACCGGCGTCGACGAGGCGATCCGCATCGAGGTCCGGCAGCACTCGTCGAACACGGTCCTCGGCGCGTACTGCTGCGTGCCGGCCGGCGGCGAGCACACACCCTGGTCCGCTTCGGTGTTCTTCCGTGGCGCCACCGACGACGTACTCGTGATCGTCGCCTCGACCGGCGGCCACTACCAGGCGGTCGAGAAGTTCGCGATCACCGCAGTCCGCCCCCGAGGAGGAGTCTGATGTCCAGGAAGGTCCTGGTGGCCTACGCCACCAAGATGGGAGCGACCGCCGGGATCGCCGAGGCGATCGGCATCGAGCTGCGCCGGCACGGCCACGAGGTCGACGTCCGGAACGTGACGACGGTCGGCTCGATCGCGGAGTACGACGCGGTCATCGTCGGCAGCGCGCTCTATCTGCGCCGATGGCGCCGCGAGGCGGTCAGATTCCTGCGCAGGCACACGCGCGAACTCCGGGACCGGCAGGTCTGGCTCTTCCACAGCGGCCCGATCGGCGCCGACCGCCATCAGGAGCAGGAGATGCCCGCGAACGTCCAACGCATCGCACGGCGGATCGGCGCCAAGCGCGCGACGACGTTCGCCGGCGCCCTGCTGCCCGACACAGCCAAAGGACTCGTCGCCCACTGGCTCGCCAGCGGGCGGCTGGCCAGCGACTCGCGCGAATGGCGGCGGATCGCGGCCTGGGCCGACGACGTCGCGGCGGCGCTCTCGTCGGCAGAACACACCAGCTGGCATCGACAGTAGACAGGAGACCGCAATGTCCAGAAAGGTACTCGTGGCCTATGCCACCAAGATGGGTGCGACCGCCGGGATCGCCGAGGCGATCGGCGCCGAGCTCCGCAACCACGGCCACCAGGTCGACGTCCGCGAGGTAGGGCAGGTCAGCACGATCGGCTGGTACGACGCGGTCGTCCTCGGAAGTGCTGTCTACGCTCACCGCTGGCGCCCCGAAGCCGTCACCTTCCTGCGCCATCACACCAAGGAACTGGGCAACCGGCAGGTGTGGCTGTTCCACAGCGGACCGGTCGGACCGGCCAGCGACCAGACCCAGCTGATGCCGAGGAAGGTTCAGCGGCTGGCCCGGCGGATCGGCGCGACCCCGGCGATGACGTTCGCCGGCAAGCTCACCACCGAGACGGCGGAAGGGTTCCTGGCCACCCGGATGGCCCGCACCGAGCTCGCCGGGGACTTCCGCGACTGGGAGCTGATCGCGGCCTGGGCGAAGGACGTCGCCGCGGCCATCTCGTCGGGCGACGTCAGCTCGTGGCACCGCGCCGAAACGGAGGGGCAGGAGGCGGCGCGATGAGTTTCAACCTGGCCACCATTCTGACCGAGTCGGCTCTCGGCCACCCCGACAAGGTCGCGGTGATCAGCGGCGCCCACCGGCTGACCTACGCCGAGATCGACGCCGCGTCCGACCGGTTCGCGACCGGCCTGCGCGACCAGGGCATCCGGCCCGGCGATCCGGTCGGGCTGCAACTGCCGAACCTGCCGCAGTTCGTGATCGCGTACTTCGGCATCCTGAAGGCGGGCGCGATCGCCGTCCCGATGAACGTGCTCTACAAGGCCGACGAGATCGCCTACATCCTGAAGGACGCCGGCACCCGGATGCTGATCACCTGGGCCGGGGTGGCCGAGGAAGCGGCCAAGGGCGCCAGCCAGGCAGGCGTCTCGAACCTCGTCGTCGTCACCATCCCGGGGATGCCGGACACAACCCTCGGTACGCCGTTCGAGCGCCTGCTGGCCGTCGCGCCGGACGGCCCGGCGGTCATCCACCAGCCCGACCCCGGCGACACCGCGGTGATCGTCTACACCTCCGGCACCACCGGCCGGCCGAAGGGCGCCGAGCTGACCCACTTCCAGCTCTTCATGAACGCAGACACCCCCGGCCGGCTGTTCGGCGTCCGCGACGACGACGTGATCATGGTGGTCCTGCCGCTGTTCCACATCTTCGCGCTGTCGAGCATCCTCGACGTCTGTGTCCGGTTCGCCGCCACGATGACACTGGTCCCCCGGTTCGACCCCGACACCGTGCTGGCCACCATCCAGCGCGACCGGGTGACCGTCTTCGAGGGCGTGCCGACGATGTACGTCGCACTGCTCAACCACCCGGGCCTCGACCGGTACGACGTGTCCTCGCTGCGGATCGGCATCTCCGGCGGAGCGCCGATCCCGGCCCAGGTGATCGACGACTTCGAGGCCCGCTTCGGGATCGTCATCCTGGAGGGCTACGGCCTGTCCGAGACCGCCTCGACGACCACCTTCAACGTCAGCGCCGAGGACCGGCGGGTGTACAGCGTCGGCCGGCCGATCTGGGGCGTCCAGGTGCAGGTCTGGGACGAGCACGGCCAGGTGCTGCCGCCGGGTGCGGACCACATCGGCGAGCTGATGGTCCGCGGGGTGAACGTGATGCGCGGCTATCGCGGAAATCCCGAGGCCTCGGCGGAGGCGTTCAGCGACGGCTGGTTCCACACCGGCGACCTGGGCTACGTCGACGAGGACGGCTACTTCTTCGTCGTGGACCGGAAGAAGGAACTGATCATCCGCGGCGGCTACAACGTCTACCCGCGGGAGGTCGAGGACGCCATCTACACCCATCCTGCCGTCGCGCAGGCCGCGGTGGTCGGGGTACCGGACGACCTGCTGGGCCAGGAGATCAAGGCCTTCGTCGCGCTGCGGGCCGGTCTGGAACTGACCGCGGAGGAACTGATCCGGCACGTCAAGGACCGGATCGCGCCGTACAAGTACCCACGGCTGGTGGAGTTCCGGCCCGAGCTGCCGGTCACCGCCGCGGGCAAGATCCTGAAACGGGAGCTCTAGCCATGGACCGGATGACTCCGCTCGACGCGCTGTTCCTCGAGGCCGAGGACGAGGAGCCGGGCGTCTCGATGGCGATCTCGTCGATCGCGGTGTTCGAGGGACCTGCCCCGACGTACGCCGAGTTCGCCGAGCTCCTGGCCGGACGGTTGCCACTCATCCCGCGCTACCGGCAGAAGGCGCGGCAGCTCCCGTTCGATCTGGGGCCGCCGGTCTGGTACGACGACGAGCACTTCGAACTCGACTACCACCTGCGGCACACCGCCCTGCCCGCTCCCGGCGGTGACGCCGAACTGGCCGCGCTGATGGCCAGGCTGATGTTCGCGCGGCTGGCCCGCGACCGCCCGCTGTGGGAGTACTGGCTGGTCGAGGGACTGCAGGACGGCCGCTGGGCGCTGATCTCCAAGGTCCACCACTGCATGGTCGACGGCGTCTCCGGGACCGATCTCTACTCCGTGGTTCTCGATCCTTCGCCGCGGCCACGAGCGGCCGTACCGGACAAGTGGTCGCCACAGGCCGAGCCGTCGACCTTCGGGCTCACAGCGGCCGCCGTCGGGCAACTGGTGCTGACCCCGATCCGGCAGCTCCGGCTGGCGGTCACCGGCCTCCGGCAGCCACGCAACCTCGCGTACCGGTCCTGGAGCATCGGCCGCGGACTGTGGGCGCTGTCCGAAGCACTCAGGCCCGCTACCCGGTCGTCGCTGACCGGCTCGTTGTCGTCGAGCCGGCGGTACGCCTTCGGGCGAGCGGAAGTCGCGCAGGTGAAGGAGATCCGGCACCGGCTGGGTGGGACGTTCAACGACGTCGTGCTCGCGGCGGTCGCCGGCGGCTTCAGGTCGCTGCTGCTGTCTCGCGGCGAGACGCCGAGGGAGAACTCGGTACGCACCCTGGTCCCGGTCAACATCCGCGCCCCCGGCCAGGAGAGCATCCGGGACAACCGGGTCTCGCTGATGCTCGCCAAGCTGCCGGTCCACCTCGAGGATCCGGTCGAGCGGCTGGCCGCGGTCCGGACCCGGCTCGACGAGCTGAAGACCGACCACGAGATCGACTCCGTCGCCCTGCTGACCGAGCTCGCCCGGCGGGAGCCGTTCGCGCTGATCGCCCCCGGCTACCGGCTCGCGGCGCGGTTCCCGCAGCGGTCGGTCGTCACGGTGGTCACGAACGTGCCCGGTCCGCGGGAGCCGCTGTACGCGCTCGGACGCCGGCTGGTCGAGATCATCCCGTACGTGCCGATCGGTTCCACGGTCCGTACCGGCGTCTCGATCCTCAGCTACTGCGACTCCGTCGCCTTCGGGGTGACCGGCGACTTCGAGGAGGCCGACCTCGCTGTCCTGGTGCGCGGCATCGAGGACAGCCTGGCCGAACTGGCGGCGGCCAGGCCGTCCGAACCGGTCAGTTGAGCCGATCGGCGGTGTCACCTGGGTAGTGACGCGCGAGCGCGGCAGGCGGCTCGAACGGACGCCACTGCCCAGCCGGTTGGGCAAGCCGGTCGGCAGCCAGCCAAAGCACGGCCGGGTTGTGGCCGTAGCCGAGATGGCTGCCGTTCACCGCGACGTTCTGCCGCAGTGGTCCGGCGGGCTCGACACAGGCCCGCCACGGCACGATCCCATCCTGCTCGGAGTAGACCGAGGTGGCCGGCATCCTGAGTGGTGGCCTGGTGTGCTCAGGCGGTGGCAACTCGGAGTCCGGCACATGCAGGTGGGACAGCATCCTCAGCACCCGATGGGCGCGGGTCTCGGACGGCAGGTTGAGCCGGTACGGGCTGCCGAGCGTGATCACGTCGCGGACCTGGTGCGGGTACTCCCGGGCCAGCTCACGCGCGTAGATCCCGCCCAGACTCCAGCCGATCAGGCTGATCGGCTCGCCGTGCCGATCGGACAGTTCCCGCAGGCGGTAGCGGATGCCGTCGACGGCATCCCTGGTCGGGCCGACGTTCCGGCCGAGATTCCAGCCGTGGGTCCGGTAGCCCAGGCGGTTCAGGAACCAGCGCATCGACGTGGTGGACGCGTCGGAGGCGAGCAGACCGGGGAGGACGAGGACGGGGTGGCCGTCGCCACGCGGGGCTGTTCGCAGTACCGACCTCGCGGTCGCCAGCTGGCCGAGGTCGACGACGCTGCGGCTGGGCTCGGTCAGGTACCAGTGCAGGGCCGGCCCGGTGGACTTCACTGCTCGAGCGGACGAGGTGCGCATCCTGGCCTCCTGGCTACCGATGAGTATCCCCTTCAGGGTATGCCGTTCCGGCCAACCAGGTCAGAATCCGCCCGGCGGTCGGCCCGGGGACCTCCAGCTGGGGCACGTGGCCGACCCCGGGGATCACCTCCACGGTCCATTCGGGGTGGCGCTGGGCGGCGTACGCGGCGATCGCGGCCGGGACCAAACGATCCTGCGCGCCGTGCAGGTGCAGGACCGGCACCCGGATCGCGTCGATCGTCGCCCAGGTCGCGCTCCGCCGGGCGCCGAGGGCCAGCAACGATCGCGCGGCCGTGAGGAAGGCCGCATCCAGCCCCCGGACTCTGGACCGCTGCTCGAGCAGTTCGGCCGAGGCTGCGACCAGCTCTTCGGGAACGGCCGAAGGATCCACGCAGCAAAGCTGCAGCAACCGATGGACCTGCTGTCTGGGCGAGCGTTGCCGCCGTTCGCGCGCGAGCGCCCAGCGACCCAGCACAGGGACGGCGAATCCGGCGAAGGCGGCGGTGATCGCAAGCTCCGGCCGTGCGCCGACGGCGGGCGGCAACGCCGGATCGATCAGCACCAGGCCTACGACGGTGCCGGGGTGACGTACTGCCTGCAGGATCGACACCATCCCGCCCATCGAGTTGCCCACCAGGATCATCGGGCCACCGATCACCTCCTGGACGAAGCGGTCCAGCATCCTCGCGTTCGCCTGGACCGTCGTAGACCTGCCCTGCGGATGGCTGAGCCCGAACCCGAGCAGGTCGACAGCCAGTACGCGGGCATCGGCAGCCAGGAGTGGTGCCAACAGAGCCCAGTTCAGATGGGACCCACCCAGGCCGTGCACCAGCACCATGACCGGGCCTGTCGGCTTGCCACCGAAGTCGACGTAGTGCACCGGCCCGTCGAGATCGACGAACCGGCTCGCTCCGCCCCAGCGGCTGATGCCACGGCCTCCAGTCATGGGCAGCTCAGACGGCGCCGAAGCGTTCGGTGTGGATGCGGCGGTGCGGGATGCCCAGCGCCACGAGGTCGCGACTGACCGAGGTGACCATCGGCGCCGGGCCGCAGAGGAAGTAGTGGAGCCGGTGGGGACGGCGTGGGAGGTTCCTGGCCAGCAGGTTCTGGCCGATCCGGCCGACCTCGCCGGTCCAGCCCGGTTCGGGCGTGCTGACCACCTCGATCACCTTGAGGTTCATCCGCGCCCTGACCTGTTCCACCTCCGGTACCAGCATCAGGTCGTGCCGGGTGCGGGCGGAGATGATCAGCCAGCCCCGGCGCCGGTCGCCACGATCGGCCAGCGTGCGCAGCATGCTCAGCAACGGCGTGATGCCGACACCGGCTCCGATGAACACGAATCCGGCCGCGTCCTCGAGTCCGTCGATGGTGAACCCGCCGTACGGCCCGTCCAGGAAGACCCGGCGTCCGGGCCGCAGCGCCGCGAGCAGCTCGGTGAAGTCGCCGAGCGCCTTGATCGTGAACTCCATCCGGTCCGGGTGGTCGGCCGACGACGCGATGCTGAACGGATGCTCCTCGAACACGAACGGCGTCGACCCGATCTTCAGCCAGACGAACTGACCGGCCTCGAACGGCAGCCCCGGATGGCCGTCGGCCTGGATCACCAGCGTCACGCCGTCACCGGGTACCGCGGCCACCGACTTGACGATGTAGGCGAACCGGCCGGCCCGGGCGGGCAGCCAGATCCAGCGGCGCGCGGCCAGCCCGGCCAGGAGCAGGCCGGAGCCGATGAACCAGGCCGCCAGCAGAACATCCGACACCAGGTGCCGAAGCCACCAGACGTGCAGCCAGGCGGCGATCAGGACGATCGCGACCAGCCCGTTGTGCACCAGCCGCCAGCCCTCGTACCGCGGTTGGCGCCCCGGACGGCGCAAGGCGAGGACGACGACCAGCACCAAGGCGACCGTCGACGTGACCGCGGCCCGGGCCGCCCAGGTGGTGTGCGCGAGATCGAGGATCGTGATGCCGCGTGGATCGAAGATCAGCACCGCGACGAGATGCACCAGCACCAGGACAACCGCGATCAGCGCGATCAGCCGATGGACGGCGAGCACGGTCTCGATCCCGAAGCTCGCGATCAGCCACGGCAGCCGGGCCGGCAGCGCGGCCGTCACGACCAGAGCGGAGTACGCGACCAGGCCGGCACTGAGCGCCACGGCCCCGCCCGGAGCCGTGTCCGGCGGGGCGAGCACGTGCCAGGTGAGCAGCAGCGGGATGAGCAGTACGGCGAGGTACCAGAGGAACCAGGTCAGTCGAGACAACGGGCCATGGACCCGGGCCGAGACTCGGTGCAGAGACATCGCGACTTGCTTCCGGGAACAGGGACTTTCGTTCAGGATGCTGGCAACGTACGCCGACATCGCGGGCGCGGGGAACAACGCTGAACACGTATGACAGGACTGTCATCTCCCGGCCGTCGACCACCCGTCAGCGGGCCGGCTGGGCGGTACCGACCTTGCCGTCCCAGCTCGCCTTCGCGCCCGAATCGCCGATCCGGTACACGTCGTACACCGCGACCCCGCCGGCGACGATCGACAAGACGGCGATCACCGCGGTCACCGCGGCAGACGCCGGGGCGAGGAACGTACGCCGCGTGGACGCCGATCCGGCCGGTGCCGACGTTGCCCGGCTCTCCCGGCCACGCCACCACACGGCCAACGCCATCACCGCGACCCCGATGGCAACGAAGACAGCGGTGTCCCCCAACTCTGTGTGAGCACGGATCAGCTCGGTGGAGGCCAGCCGGTGCTCGAGCCACTCGCCCGCGCTGGTGGTGATCGGTACCAGGGCGAGAACCACCAGCGACAGCAAGGCGTTCGGTCCGGCAAGCCGGCTACGCGCCGGCGCCCAGAGGGCGGTCAGGATCAGCAGCAGGGCGGACAGTGGCAGCAGTACGACAATCGCATGAACCAGCAACACATGCGCGGGCAACCCGTTGACGGTCGTCATCTACAGCTCCTCGAGACAGTGGACCCGGTCAAGCCGGTATCGGAACCCGAGCATGCCGTTGATTTCTTAGTGCTTTCTTGGACCATCGGGTGACGCGCGCTGCCGGTTCCGGACATCCGGGACCATCGCCGGACCGCCTGGGTCATCCGTCCCTGCCCGCCTCCGCGAACCCGGGCAAAGCTGGATTCAGAGAGGGGTGAGCCGTGATACCGAACGTTGCGCATCGACCGGCCGCCGGTGACCGATGAACGCCGTGTTCGACTGGCTGGCCGGGCTGCCTGCCTGGCTGGTCATCACCGTCGTCGTCCTGCTGCCCGCGCTCGAGGCATCCACCTTCCTCGGTCTCGTGGTGCCGGGTGAGACCGCTGTCATCGTCGGCGGCGTCGTCGCCCACGCCGGCGGCCTCCCGTTGTGGGCGGTGATGGTCGGAGCAGGGTTCGGCGCGATCGTGGGCGACCAGGTGGGGTTCATGGTCGGCCGACGGTACGGTCCCGGCCTGCTCGGCCGCCTGCCGCGCAGGCTCCGCAAGCCCGAGCGCATCGACAGCACCCTCCGGCTGATCGCCCAGCGCGGCGCCCTGGCGGTCGTACTCGGACGCTGGACCGCTGCCTTCCGCGCCCTCGTCCCGGGCATCGCAGGGATGAGTCAGATGCGCCGATCGACCTTCACCGTCGCGAATGTGATCGGCGGTGTCATCTGGGCGTTCCTGGTGGCGGGCGGCGGCTACCTGGCCGGAGCCTCGTACCGGGTCCTCGAACAACGGCTGGGCCTGGCGAGCGGATTCCTGCTCGCGATCTTCGCCGGCGGCATCATCACCGCCATCCTCGTCTACCGCCGCCGTCACCGCCGGCCGGCCAGGCGCTGAGATGGCCGGGCGTCCGCGCGGACACCCCCGCGATCCGGCGCGCTGGGCTCCCTGGATCGCCGGTCTGGTCTGCATCCTCGGGATCATCAGTGTGCTGGACGCGGTCAGCCCGCCCCTCCGGCCTCGCCTGAAGCCGCTGACCGCCGTACTACCGGTACTCGTACCCCAGGCCGCAAGTGCCGCGGTTCCGCTCGGCGTCGTCCTGGTCATGCTGTCCAGAGGTCTTGCCCGACGCAAGCGACGGGCATGGATCGGCGCGCTCACCGCGGCGTCCGGTCTGGTGGTGCTCAACGGCCTGGCCCACTCGACCGGTGAAGCCGTCGCGGCCGTCGTGGTCGTCGTTCTGCTGGTCTTCACCCATCAGGCCTTCACCGGTCGCCCGGACCCGGGCAGCAGGCGCAAGGTGATGGTCACCTTCCTGACCTCGTTCGTACTGGCCACCTCGGTCGGGGCCGCCTCCCTGATCGGCGACCCGGACGCGGTGGACCACCTGTCCGCGCCACAGCTGCTCCGCGAGGTCTGGCTGGGCTTCATCGGCATCAGCGGGCCGGCCCGATTCGAGTCGGACCAGACCCGGCAGAGGCTCGAAGCGACGCTGCTGCTGCTCGGCGTGATCGTGGCGGTGGCGACCGTCGTCATGGCGCTGCGAACCGCTCGGGCACCCAGACACCAGGTTGGTTCCGAAGGCGCGCGGTTGCGTGACCTGCTGGCCGCCTACCGCAACGACTCGCTGAGCTACTTCGCGCTGCGCGACGACAAGTCACTGATCTTCGGCCCCACCGGCAAGGCCGCCATCGCGTACCGGGTCGTCGCCGGTGTCTCCCTGGCCGGCGGAGATCCGATCGGTGATCCGGACGCCTGGCCGGGCGCCATCGACGCGTGGCTGGCCGAGGCCCGCGGCTACGCCTGGACGCCCGGCGTCGTCGGTGCCAGCGAACGAGGAGTGTCGAGCTACCGCGAGCACGGACTGAGCGCCATGCAACTGGGCGACGAGGCAGTCCTCGATGTCGCCGCCTTCAGCCTGTCCGGCCGGCCGATGCGCGCGGTCCGGCAAGCGGTGGCCCGGGCGGAACGGCGAGGCCACCTGGTCCAGGTACGCCGCCAGCGGGACATCGGCGACGCCGAGCTGGCCGACCTGTCCCGGCACCTCGCAGGCTGGCGCGCGGGTCAGGCGGAGCGCGGGTTCTCGATGGCGCTCGGCCGGTTCGGCGACCTCCGCGACGGCGATGCGACGGTGGTCAGCTGCCGCGACGAGACCGCCCGGCTGGTCGCCGTGTTGAGCCTGGTGCCGTGGAACGACGACGGTCTGTCCCTCGATCTGATGGTCCGCTCCCCCCGAGCGGGCAACGGAGTGATCGAACTGATGATCAGCGAACTGGTCCAGGCGGCTCCGGACCTCGGTATCGCCCGGATCTCGCTCAACTTCGCCGTCTTCCGCGAGGTCTTCGAGCGCGGCGGCCTCGCCGGCGCCGGGCCCGGGCTGCGGTTGTGGTACCGCATCCTGCTCGGGCTGAGCCGGTTCTGGCAGATCGAGTCGTTGTACCGGGCCAACGCGAAGTACCGCCCGGCCTGGGTTCCGCGATTCGTCTGCTACCAGCGCGTCCGGGAGCTGCCCCGGATCGCCTCGGCCACGCTGCAGGCCGAGTCCTTCCTCCGGCTGTCACCGGCGAAACTGATCGGTCCGGCCCGAAAGGAGACAAGCCGTCATGCATGACAAGAAGCACCCTGCCCTCCCCGACGTCGTCAAACCACTGCTGCGCGGCTGGTTGCACGCCGGCACCTTTCCACTGGCGATCGCGGCCGGTGTGGTGCTGATCGTGGCGGCGCCGTCGGCCGTCGCACGGGTCGCGGCGGTGGTCTTCGCCACCGCGTCCTCTGTGCTGTTCGGCGCCTCCGCCCTGTACCACCGGGGCCACTGGAGCCCGGCGACCTCGGCGGTACTGCGGCGGATGGACCACTCGAACATCTTCGTGATGATCGCCGGCACCTACACCCCGTTCGGTCTCCTGCTGCTCACCGGAGGCGATCGCGTCGCCCTGCTCACCGCGGTCTGGGGAGGCGCGCTCCTCGGCGTCTTCTTCCGGGTGTTCTGGCTGTCGGCGCCGCGCTGGCTCTACACGCCGATCTACCTTGCGCTCGGCTGGGTGGCGGTGTTCTGGATGCCGGACTTCTACCATCGCGGCGGTGCCGCGATCGTCGTTCTGCTCGCCGCGGGCGGGCTGGTGTATTCGGCCGGCGCGGTCGTGTACGGGATCAAGAAACCGAATCCGTCACCGAGCTGGTTCGGCTTCCACGAAGTCTTCCACGCCTGCACCGTGGCCGCGTACGTCCTGCACTACATCGCGGTCAGCCTGATCATCTACCAGCTCGTCGGCTGACCAGG
Source organism: Kribbella ginsengisoli (assembly GCF_039537185.1). Classification (NCBI taxonomy): domain Bacteria; kingdom Bacillati; phylum Actinomycetota; class Actinomycetes; order Propionibacteriales; family Kribbellaceae; genus Kribbella; species Kribbella ginsengisoli. The sequence continues at coordinate 111,557 of NZ_BAABAA010000016.1, forward strand.
TCGCCTCATCGCGGCTACTTGGTGAAGTGGGCTGTGTCGAGGGCGGACTGGAGGGAGCGGCGGTAGCCGTCGGAGGTGAAGGTGGCGCCGGAGACTGTGTCGATGGTGGCGCTTTGGGCGGTCAGGGCCTCTCGCTGGAGGATCGGGAGGGCGAAGGCGCTGATCGCGCGGTCGCGGTCGCCGGACGACGGTGCGGTCAGGGTCTTCACCGCGGTGATCCGCGACGAGTTGATCGTGACCTGGAGCTGGACCGGACCGTAGCGGGTCAAGGCCGACTGACCGTTGACCACGGTCGTCCGCTGTCCGCCGTGACCCGGCACGGTGCTGACTACTCCCGCCGAGGCGGCAGGAGCGGCTGGGCCGCCTACCCGGTTGGTACTGGTCGGGTACAGGAAGAGCAGGCCGAGTACTGCGGTCGTCGCGCCCAGCACGATGCTGTTCCGCCGCAGATGGCCGACTCTCACAGCGCACCGGCCTGGTGAGCGGCGTCCAAGGCCGACTGCAACGACTGGCGATACCCCTGGGACGTGAACGTCGCGCCGGACACCGCGTCGATGTGCGCCGACTGGGCGGTGACCACCTCCCGGTCCAGGACCGGTACGGCGTACGCGTTGATCCCATCCGTGGTGCCGTCGCCTTGCGGGTGCTCGATCGCCTGCGCCCGCTTGATCCGGCCGTGCTGCACGGTGATCCGCACCCGGACCGGCCCGTACTGCGTATCGACGAGATCGCCCTGGAAACCGGCAGCAGCCGTCGTCGCGCTCGGGGCCGGCTTCTTCGACGTACTCGAGGTGGGGGAACCGGCCGGGAGGCGCGGTGCGACCGTCGGCGCCGGGGAGGGCCGGGGCCGGACGTGCCGCGGCCTCCCGGCCGGCGTACTGATGGACGACGGCGCCGGCGAACCGTCCGACTGGGAACCGGCCCGCAGGCCCAGTCCCACCACGGCCAGCGTGACGACCGACATCGTCCGGACGACACCGCGTCTCATCGGCCACCTTCCTGATCGATCACCACGAGAACCTCTCCTGGTGCAGTTGGTCCGGCGGAAGCCCGGCCGCCAAGGCCGCTGTGCAGACTGCGTCCATCCAGGGATCCGGCCCACAGACGAACACGTCGTATCCCTCGATCCCCGGCACCAGGCTCCGCAGGGCGTCGACATCGGTCCAGTTGGAGGCGTTCTGCGGCAGCCACGACGGCCGGTCACGCAACCGCGGCCCGAGGACGTAATGCACCTCGATCCCTCGCCTGGCAGCCAGTTCATCGAGCTCGGCGCGGAAGACGAGGTCCTCCTCGCCGTGCGCACGGTAGACCAGCGCGGCGTCGCCCGGGGCGTAGTCGAGGTCTTCCAGCAAGGACCGCAGCGGCGTGATACCGATGCCGCAGGCAAGCATCGCGACCTTCAAGGTGACCCGGTGCTCACCGGTGAGCCGGCCGTACGGGCCCTCGATCAGCACCTTCGTGCCCGGCCGCAACCAGGCCAGTCGCCGACTGCCGTCACCTGCCTCCTTGGCGGTCACCCGCAACTGCCGTGGCGACGGGGTCGCCGACAGCGAATAGGGGTTGCCCCGCGACCAGCCCGACCCGTCCAAGAAGCGGAAGACGAAGTACTGGCCTGCCTTGGCCGGCAACCGGTGCAGCCCTCGCCCAGTGAGGTGGACCGACACCACGTCCGGGCTCTCGCGTACTACCGAGCTGACGGTGATGCCATGCCGCAACGAGCGCCACAGCGGAAGCCCGAGCCGGTAGACGAGCACGGCCGCCAGTGCCATCGCATAGACCGACCACCAGTAGACCCGCGCGAGCGACGAGGTGGTGAAGTCGGCACCCGTCCAGATCTCGTGTGGGATGGACAGGCCCACGCCCAGATAGGCATAGAGGTGGAGCAGGTGCCAGGACTCGTACCGCAAGGCGCGGCGCGCTATCCGCACCGAGGTGACCACCACCAGGGTCAGAGCGACGACAGCGGCCACGGCGAGCAGCATCCCGCCGTACGAGGTGACAACGCTCCAGGTCTCGTGCAGCAGATCGTTGTGATCGCGCAGGGTGTAGCCGATCAGGATCAGCGCGACGTGCAGCATCAGCAGGTTGAACGAGGCGAACCCCACCAACCGGTGCCGGCGAGCCAGCTCGTCCTGGCCGTAGCTGCGCTCGATCGCCGGTACGCGGGCCATCAGGATCACCTGGACCAGCAGCAGATCGGCGGCGACCAATCCGGTGATCCGGCCCAGTGACGTGAAGAGGTCTGCCGGTCCGGCGGCGAGCAACTGGGCACCACGCCCCGACAACCAGAGCGCGATCACGATCAGCACGCTCGCCCAGCAAGCGATCCCCGCGACGTCACGCCACCAGCGCGGAGTACGGCGGGTCCGGTGGCGGGTGTGTGCTGCCCGCGCAGGATTCAACAGGGAGGTCATCGGGACAACTGCCGGTCGGTCACTGCGGCTCCATCGGGTCGGATACCCCGAGGATGCGCCGGGATTCTTAGCCGTTCCTTGGAGCCGCGGGAAGAACGAGCTCGAACGTCGCGCCGGTATCGCTACGCACCAACCGGAGCTGGCCGCCGTGCCGGTTCGCCACGTCATGGGTCAGGGCGAGGCCGAGACCGTAGTGGGCCCGGCCGGAGCGATGACCGCCGGAGTCGAATCTGCGCAACACCCGCTCGGCGTCCTCGGGCCGGATACCGGGGCCGGTGTCGCTCACCTGCAGTACTACGTCGCGCCCCGACCGGCGGACGCCGACGCGGACCTCTCCCCCGTCCGGCGTGTGGTCGATCGCGTTGTCGACCAGGGCGAGGACTGCCCGCCGGAGCGCGGTGTGGGACCCGAGGACGGTGCAGTCCTCATCCGTCGCGCCATGCAGCAGGGTGACCCCGGCCGCGGTGGCATGAGCTCGGGCGCTGTCGGCCACCGAGCCCGCCAACCGGTTCAGGTCGACCGGCTCACGAGTCTCCTCGCTGCGCGGGTCCGCCGCCACCAAAAGGTCCTCGACCACCTCGCCCAGCCGTTGCGTGTCCTGGACGACACCGCGCGAGTCGCGTAGGACTTCCTCGCTCAAATCACTGCGTTGCAAGGCCCGGTTCAGCACCTGCGCACGGGTGCTCAGCAGCGTCAGCGGTGTCCGCAACTCATGACCCGCGTCGGCGACGAAAGCACGTTGCAGGGCAAGCGCCTGCGCTAGCGGCCGGACCGCCCGCCGCCCCAGCAGAATGCCGAGCAGCGCCGCGAACACCAGCCCGACAGCAGTCGCGAACCCCATCGCCTGCAGCAGTCGCGCCCGTTGCTGATGGGCCGTCGTGAGGTCCAGGACGGCCTGGATCGGCCGCCCGTCGCGGCGAACGGTGGCGATCCGGTACTCCGCTTCGTCGTCCTCCCGCACATTCGTCAACCGCACCGCCGGCCCTGCCGCAGTGCGCAATCCGGCCAAGGCGGGGTCCAGCTCGCCGGGCAGGCCGGCCGACCTCTCCAGGCCCTTCGGGGTGTCCATCACCAGCCAGATCCCCGAGGGTGGGTCACCGACGTCGTCAGCGGTGCGCAACGTGTTCCGCAGCAGGTCGTCGGCCGCTCCGGCCTGGCCGCGGACGACGACGATCGTCACCAGCACGACCAGGAGCAGCATCGCCGCTCCGACCAGCGCGGCCACCTGGACCGCGACCTCACGCGCGGCCCGGCGGACGAGCACCTGGTCACCGATCGGACGAGCGCTCATGAGCGACCGAGCCGGTACCCGAGCCCGCGGACCGTGCTGATCACTCCACGGCCCAGCTTGCGCCGGCAGTAGTGCACGTAGGTGTCGACGACGGTCTCGGACTCCGCCTCGTCGAAGACCCGCGCGAGCAACTCGGCCCGGCTGAAGACGACTCCCGGCCGCGCCGCCAGCAAGGCCAGCAACGCCGACTCCCGCTCCGACAACTCGACCAGGCCACCGTCGGTACGCCGTACCGTCCGCCCGGCCAGGTCGAGCCGCCCACCCGGTACGACGAGATGCTCCGCCCGATCGGGATGACGCCGGAGCAAAGCGCGCAGCCGAGCCAGCAACTCGGTCAACTCGAACGGCTTCGCGAGGTAGTCCTCCGCCCCCGCGTCCAGCCCGTCGACCCGCTCCGCCGTGGTTCCGCGCGCCGACAGCACCAGGATCGGCGTACTGACGCCCCGGCTGCGCAGCCGGGTGATCAGGTCGAGCCCCTCGATGGCCGGTAACCCCCGGTCGACGATCATCACGTCGAACTCCTGACTCAGCCCGAGATGCAGCCCGCGCTGGCCGTCCGGCGCGGCCGTCACCAGGTAGCCCTCGTCACCGAGCACCCGCCCGAGCAGCCCGGCCAGGTCCTGGTCGTCCTCCACCAGCAGGAGTCGTGTCGCGGTCATCCGGCGTCGCCCGGCTGAACGCGTGGCCAACCGGGCATCGCCCGGAGGGTGCCGTCGGTGTGCACTCCGAGTCCGGCATACCCAGGCAGCAGCGAGACGACCCGCGGCCAGTCGTCCCCGGCGACGAACGCCGCCGTGGCGAGCACATCCGCCCACTCCAGCGACGGCCCGGTCACCGACACCGAAGCCCAGTTGCCGACCACTGCTGCCCCGTTCCGTGGATCGTAGAGATGGGCTCCGCGCGCCGCCGTCCCACTTGTCGCGACCGCATCGCCGGTACTACGCACAGTAGCCACCACCGCACCAGGATCACCCGGATCCTGGATGCCGATGACGAACGGCTCGCCGCTCGGGCAGTGCACCACGACATCGCCACCCGCGTTGAGACACCAGTCGGCGCCGTCGACCTCGATCAGCAATCTGCTCGCCCGCTCCGCGGCCCAGCCCTTCACCAGCCCCGACGGATCCCAGCCGGCGGCCGGTGTCTCCGCGTCGAAGAGACCACCGGTGAGCTCACGGGCCCGCCGGCAGCGGTCGGCGACCTCGCGGACCACCGGAGCAGCGGCCTCCCAGCTCAGTTCTCCCCGCGCCAGCCGGCTCACCTCGCTGTCCGGACGGTACGGCGAGAAGGTCAGGTCGACCTCTCGTAGCTCTCGATACACCGCCTGGGCAGCGGCATCCGCGGCCGCCGTACGGGCCGCCGGGCCCCTGGCCAGCAAGCTGATGGGCAACCCCATCACCTGTTCGGCCCAGCTCCGCTTCTGCACTGTCGACACGAGGCAAAGGTACGTCGCACGACCCGGGACCGAATGACTGCGGGCTCTTCCGCAGACCGTGACGGAGAGTCAATATGTCCTTGGGGGGTCCGCGCCTGCGGACTCAAGGGGATGTGGGACCGGCTCCGGCCGGGCCTGGGGGTCAGATGACGACGATATTGGTGGTTGACGACGAACCCGAGCTGGTCCGTTTCGTCCGGCGCGGGCTCGAGGCCGAGGGCTATCAGGTGCTGACCGCGACCGACGGGATGGACGGTCTGCGGATGGCGCTGACCAGGAAGCCGGACCTGATGGTGCTCGACCTGCGGATGCCCGAGGTCGACGGTGAGGCCGTGATGGCCGGGGTGCTGGCACGCAGCCCCTCGACCCGGATCCTGGTGCTGTCCGCGGTCGCGGACGTCCAGGCGCGGGTCCGCTGTCTCGAGCAGGGCGCCGTGGACATCCTGGCCAAGCCGTTCGCGATCCGCGAGCTGCTGGCCCGGATCCGGTTCAGGCTGCGCGAGTCGACCGACCGGGACCCGGACGAGTTCGTTCTCCGGGCCGGGCCGATCGCGCTCGACGTCCGGACCCGCCGGCTGCGGGTGGACGGCAGCGAGGCGGTGCTGTCGGAGCGGGAGTTCCTGCTGATGCAGCACTTCATGCGCAAGCCGGACACGGTCTGCTCGCGCAGCGAGCTGCTCTCGGCGGTGTGGGGCTACGACTTCGACCCGGCCACCAACGTGGTCGATGTCTGTGTCCGCAGGCTGCGGGCGAAGATGACCAGAGACGTGATCCAGACGGTGCGCAATGTCGGTTATCAGCTTCAGATCGCGTGACGCCGGGCTCGCGGGGCGGCTCCCGCGGCTCCGGCAGGGCCTGCGGCGGCCGCAGTGGTACCGGCTGGTCGATGCCCTGCTGGCCGTCTTCGTGCTCGGGATGCTGGTCGCCATGAACCTGATGATCGAGCGCGAGGTGATCCCGTACCACCTGCTGTTCCTGGCCCTCACGCTCGTCTACGGCTTCCGGGTCTGGCCGCTGCTGCAGACCCTGCTGATCACCTTCGCGATCACCGTGCTGACCGGCTGGATCCTGGTGGTGCACCAGCTCCAGGACGGCAGCAGCCGGGCCGAGTGGGCCGAGATCCCGTTGATGCCGATGCTGTTCCTGGCGATGGTCTGGCACGCGCGCCGCCGGGTCGCCGCCCAGCAGCAGGTCGAGCTGATGGCCGAGGAACGGCTCGCCGTCTTCGACCGCGAACGGCAGTTCTTCCGGGAGGCCTCGCACGCGATGCGCACCCCGGTGACGATCGCGCGCGGTCATCTCGAGCTGCTCGAGCCGGTGGTGGCCGGCGACGAGTCCCGCCAGGACCTCGCCATCGCGATGCGCCAGGTGGACCGGCTGTCCGCGCTGTCCACCCGCTTGCTGGCGCTGGCCAAGCTCGACTCGGGCCGGGCCGTCCGGCATCAGGAGCTCGACCTGAGTGAGTTCCTCGACCAGATCGGGAACAACTGGCGCGACAGCGCCGACCGGGACTGGCTGGTCGACCGGTTGCCGTCGATGCCGGTGCTGGCCGATCCGGTCTGGCTCGAGCTCGCGCTGGACGCCCTGATCGAGAACGCCGTCCACTTCACCGGGCCCGGCGACCGGATCAGGTTGTCCGGTGGGGTTTCCGGCCGGTGGTACGTGATCGGCGTCGCCGACTCCGGGCCGGGCATCCGGGCCGAGGACCTGCCGCACGTCTTCGACCGGTTCTGGCACCGGCGCCCACCGACTGCGCCGATGGGCAGCGGCCTCGGGCTGCCGATGGCGCAGGCCACCGTCAAGGCACACGGTGGCCACATCACCGCCTCGACGGCGCCCGAGGGCGGGGCCTTGTTCGAGCTCACCCTGCCACGTCGGCAGGACTTCGGTCCGGTGGAGAGCTGACCACCACGGTGTCTCGACGGGATACCCGGCGGAGCCGGACCAGCATCGCCACCCACCAACCGCCGACCAGCAGGATCGTCACTGCGAACCAGAGCATCGTCAGCTCCTTCTTGATCGGAGCGGTGGACACCAGCGCCGTCCTCGCCGTCGCGTTCGTCCCACCGACCGCCCAGTTGTAGGCGTGCACCGCGTCCGGCAGACCAGGCCGCCGTACCGTCACCTCGACCCGGGCAGCCCCACTGCTGTTCAGCACCACGGCTGCCGACCAGCGACCGTCCGCCAGCCGCTCGGCCCGTACCGGCGGCGAATCGGTGCCGTCGGCATCGACCACCGCCACGGTCACCTGCTGGACCGGCGCGGGAGCCGGTCGCCTGGTGTCGAAGACATCGACCATCACCAGGTTCCGGCCGGGCAGGTTCGGCCGGACCGCCAGCGTCTGCTGAAGATCCGCGACCCGGGAGTCCTGCAGCGGTACCACCTCGGCCGCCGGGTCCTTGACGAGTTGCGGCTCGACCGCGGGCTGGCCACTGGTGATGACCGCGGCCAGTCCGAGCACGACTACAGCGAAACCCGCTTCCGCCGCGAGGGCCGAACGCCGCAGCGCCGCACCCGCCGTTCGCCGCAACCGGAAGTGGTTCATGAGACCGAGGACACCGATCACCGCGAAGACACCGATCTTCAGCAGCAGCGCCCGGCCGTAGAACGTGACCAGCGCGGCGTCGACCGAGCCGACCACCCCGCTCGTCAGGTAGATGCCTGAGGCGATGATCAGACTCACGCAAGCGGCGGCGGGCAGCCCGAAGGCCCGCAGTACAGCGAGAAGTTCGAGCCGCGGTCGCCGATCGCGCACGGACCAGGCGAACCACAGTCCGACCAGCACCGCGCCTGCCCAGGTGGCTGCCGCGGTGAGATGGATCGCGTCGGCAACCACCCGCGTGGACAACACCCCCTGACCGGCACCCGAGTGTCCGGTCAACGCGCTGCCCAGCGCGACCAGAGCCGCGCCCAGGACCAGTACCGGCCCACGACCCCGGTAGCGGCACCCGACAGCAGCGCCCACCAGCAGCAGGAAGCCTGCCTCGCGGAGACCCCATCGCAGGCCGTACGAACTGCTGAGCAGCTCCGTGGAGCCTGCCTTCGAAGTCTGATATCCCAACAGCAGAAGGGCTCCAACGGCACCCGAGCTGCCGCCGGCCAACTCCCCGCGATGAGCCACCCGCGACCATCCGGCGCCGGCGGTGGCCGCTTGACGCCGAGCGAGGCGACCCATCAACGCACCGCCGAGTGCGAGGGCCAACGCGCCGAACACCAGCCAGCGCAGGACGACCTCGCCCGGAGCAGGAACCGGTTCATCGAGACCGGCAGCAGCCACCGCGTGGCCGATGCCGAAGACCAGGACGCCTGCAGTCCGGTGCAGGTCGTCGGCCGACAACGTCTGCCAGGACACCCGGTAGGCGCCCTTGGGCAGCGTGGGCAGGGTGGCCAGTACCTCCGACGGCTCTTCACCGCCTTCGCCCACAACTCGTACATCGCTAACCGGGTAGTGCTTGCCGTCCTCTGCCACCACGTCGATCTGCGTCGCGGCGGGAACGACCGTCTCGCTGAACGCCAGCCGCAGCCGGGTAGGTGCCACCGACAACGAGGAGCCGTCGGCCGGACTGGTCGAGGTGAGGTAGGCATGGGCGCTCGCGGTCTGCGGAGACCACGTGACCAGCACGCCGACGAGCAGCAGCAAACCGGCGAGCCGGCGGAGGCGGGCCGATGTCGCGGACATCAGAGCACCGGAGCATGCAGCAGGCTGAGGTCTCCCAGCCTGATCGTGGCCTTCTCGCCGTGCCGCAAGGCGCCCTTGGTGTTCTGGTACACCAAGTAGTACGTCTGGCCGGATCGCAGGCTGTGTCCCTGCTTCATCACCGACACCCGCTTCGTCCCACCGTCGCGGTCCTCGCTGCGTAGCTCCGGCGGATGCTGAACGTCCGACTGGAACCGGGTGGCCTTCTCGCTGTCCAGGACGACGTAGGTCAGCGTGACCAGTCCCCCGTCGCCGACGACGGCGACCCGGGAGAAGCGCACACCGTACTTCTCCTCGATCGTCGAGCTCTGCGGGAACGCCGCGGGGTCACCCGAGGCCCAGAGCTTGACCGCGACCAGCCCGCCGGCGACCAGGGCCACCGCCAGGACGGCGATCAGGATGACGAGACGATTGACCCGGCGGCGCGGCGTCGGGCTTGCTTCACGGTGAATCGTGTCCAGCATGGCGGTCCCCTCCCAAGGACGGCGCCGGGGCCCTGAACGCCCAGGGCCCCGGCGGTCTTACCGCTACGGCATCGTGTACCTGGTCGAGGCGAAGCTGTCGAAGTACGCCCGTCCAGTGGAGCTCGCACTGATCCCGGCCGACACCCCCAGCCAGGCCGTGTCGATCCGCAGGGTGCTGGTGTTACCGGTCTGCAGTGACCGGCTGACACCGTCCACCGACAGCCGCAGCGATCCTGCGCCCGTACCGGTGGCCGGCCCCGAGGTCCAGTCGACCTGCAAGGTGTGCGGACCGGCGGTGAGGGTGACCCAGTTGCCGGTCAGAGCCCCTGCGCCGCTGCGATCGAGGATCGTCCGGACCTGCGCAGAGCCGGCGGTGAACCGGTACTCCAGCGCGTAGACCTGACCGTTCGCGGCGGTCCGGCCCTGCAACAGGCTCAACGCGGTGTTCACGTTGGTCCCCGAGGTCAGCGTGTTCCGGTTGAACACGAACCTCGCGTGGTACGACGTCTCGGCGTTCGGCGTCAGGTCGGTCAGGTACCCGTTACCCGGCAGCGTGACCTGCAGACCACGGGTACTCCCTGGCTCGATCGCCGTCGGCAGCGCGGCCGTGGTCGTGTTGAGGACACCACCGGTGGTCGCGCCCCAGAACCCGAAGCCACCCGACTCGAAGTTGTCGGAGAAGATCGCGTTCGGCCGTTGCACCGAGACCGTGGTGTTCACGGACTTGCTCCAGTTGCCGGCCAGGTCCTGCACCCGCAGGTTGAACACCTGGTTGCCCGGCGGCACCGAGGCCAGCGGCACGGTCACCTGGACCTTGCCGGCGACCACGCTGACCGGGAGCGAGATGCCCTTGCCGACACCGGGATCGGTGCCGCCCAGCCAGTACTCCGCCTTGGCGATCAGCGAAGCGTCCGTGACCGGCGCTGTCAGCGTCAGCGTGGTTGCTCCGTTGGTCGGGTTCGGCGAGGCGGTCAGCGCGCCGAGTACCGGCGCCGTCTTGTCGACCACCAGGTTCACCGCGAACAGCGAACCCCAGTTGCCGGCCGCGTCCTGTCCTCTGACATAGACGTGATGGGTGCCGTCGGCAAGTGCCTTCACCTGGGTGAGCGGGATCAGCCCGTAGAACGCCTCACTGGTGGAGTTCAGCGTGCCGTCGACCGGAAGCATCTGCAGCCCTGTTCCGCCCGCCGGGTTGGGCGAGGCCGGATCCAGGAACGCCTCCGCATCGGTCAGCAGGCTCTGCAGCGCGCCACCGGCGTCCTTGTCGGTGATCTGCGCCGAGACCAGCAGGCTGCCCGGGTGACTCTTGTCCGCGAGCACGGCGTTGGTCGGGTTCGGCCCGACACTGGCCGCGTCGACGGCCGGCCCGGTCACGTCGATCGGCAACGAGATGTCGAGCGGCGGTCCCCACAACCCCAGCGAGTCCTTGCTGTGCACGAACACGTGGTGCTCGCCCTCGCCCAGCGTGCTGAGCACGGCCGGCGACAGGTCGGCGTCCTCGGCCACCACCGTGGCGCTGCGGTTCAGCGTCAGCGGTGTACCGGTTCCGTCGGCGCCGACGGTGTCGAGGAAGTACTCGGCGTCCGTGATGAGTCCACCCGCGTCGGTGTCGTCACCGGTCGCCGAGATGCTGACCGTGACGGCGCCGTTGGCCGGTACGTCCGCGATCGATCCGTTGATGGTCTGCGGACCCGTCTTCGGCAGGTTCAGGATCGCCGAGCCGACGACGCCCCAGTTGCCGACGGCATCGAGCGCCCGGACGAACACGGTGTGCCGGCCGGCGTCGAGGGCGGCCAGGACCGCGGTACTGATCGTGCCGGTCGCGCCGGTGATGCTGACGCCGCTGCCGGGCAGCGACATCGGCGTACCGAATCCGACGCCGGTGGTCACCGCGTCGTCGATCACGAACTCGGCCTGGCTGACCGCCGAGCCGCCGGTCGTTGCGTCACTGAGGTCGGCCGTCACCGTCACCGGCGTGAGGCCGGTCGACGGGTTGGGCGCGAGTTTGATGTGACTCGAGACCGGCCCCACCCCGTCCGTACTGGGCGGCGGGGCGTTGGTGTCCAGGAAGGTGAGCATGCCGCCGAACGCCAGCTGGCTGGGATCGGCGGTGTGCTGGCCGTTGTTGTCCAGGTGCCTGGCCGTCTCGTAGAGGGCCAGTTTGGCCTCCGGCCCGGTCGGCATCGTGACGAGTGAGTCCAGGGTCTGGCCGGGATCGATGCTCTCGGCCGCGACCGTGGTCGCGTAGTGCGCGGGATGGCCGCCCTGGGCGATCTCGGTCTGCAGCCCGCCGAGCACCGTCATCGGGTGCGTCAGCGAGCCCACGTTCACGTACCGGACGAGCACCTTGTGCCCCTGGTCGGTCGCGATCGGATCGCTGGCCGGGTAGGGCTTGCCGTTGATCAGCCGGTACTTCGGGCTGAACTTGCGCAGGTCGAACGCCGCCGGGTTGGCGTTGAACGCCGGGTCGATCTCACTCAGCACGACCACCGCGTCGTCGTCGTACCCGGACGCCGGATAACCGGCCGGCTGGGTCCCGTACGCCGTGCCGTCGGCGGGCAGCACCACTAACGCGCCGGCCAGACCCATGGCGACCTGCCGAGCGCCACCGGAGGTGTGCCCGGCTTCGTAGAGGAAGGTTCCCGGGCGACCCGCCGTGAAGCTGTAGGCACGAGTGGCGCCCGCTGCGATCCCGGTGGTGTCCTCTCCCCCGGTGGGCAGCGGCTGACCGGGGAACGCCAGCGAAACACTCTGGCCGGCCACTTCGTTGTGGAGCGTGACGGTCACTTGGTCGCCCTGGTGGACCACCAGCACCGGGCCGGGTGCGGTCGCCGAGGCGGCCGCCCCGGTCGAGGAGAAGCCCCAGATGGGGACCGGCACACCCAGCAGGGTGGCCGTGCCGGTCATGGCGTACAGGTCGCAGGCGGCAGTGCCCGCGCCAAAGGTGCAGCCCCTCGGCGTGAGCTTGCCGACGGCAACCGATGCCCGCGCGGGAAGTTGCTGCGCGGCAGTGGGTGCGGGCGTCGCCGTCGCGTGCAGCGAGAGCGTCACGCCGAGCGTCGCGGCCGTCAGGATCGCAGCGGCGACACGGAATCTGTTCGTCATCGTCGGAGTCCTCACTGGCCTGTGCAGCCGGCCGGCGGGTCGATGCGGAAGACCGTCATCATGCCGCCGAAGGCCGCCCCGTAGTTGGTCGCTTGTTCCAGCGCGTGGCTGTGCGCGATGTGGTAGTACTCGCCACATTCGTTGTTCTGCGTCAGGTTCGACGGCACCGCGTTCTTGGTGCCGAGGTAGCCGCTCTCGGAGAACCAGGTGTCCGGGCCGACCAGCAACTGGTCGGTGATCGCCGGGATCTGGGTCGGGATCGGGTTGGTGGTCGCGTTCCAGTGCTCGACGTCACGCCAGTCCATCAGCACGTCGAGGGTCTGGCCCGGACCGACGTCCAGGTCGTACTTCTCGTACGACAGGTCCTGGCCGTCCGGCCCCTGCAGGGCATGCCCGTCGCGGTTGACGACGCGCTCGTCGCTGCCGTGCGGGTGGAACGGGTAGTTGACGCTGCCTGCGTTGAGGTAGCGGATGGTGGCCGGCAACGGGTTCGTCGCGGCGTCGTACGGCTTGATGTGCACGAGCGCGCCGTACGGCTGGCCCGGTAGCCAGGGCGCGTTGTTCGGCGCCAGCGTGTCCGGCATGCTGCGGCCGTTGATCAGGAAGTACCGCGACTTGGAGCCGTTCAGCTCGACCGGCTGGTTGCGCTCGACGGCCAGGTGCACGTCCGGGTCGATCTCGGAGAGCAGGTAGACGTACTCCTTGCCGTTCGCGAAGGCGGAGTCGGGCCGGTCGTTCACCTGGTTCGCGTGTCCGGCGGGCCGGACCACCAGCGCGCCGTACAGGCCCATCTGCTGTTGCTTGTCGACGTCGGTACCGGTCACGTACAGGTACGTGCCGGGGCTGCCCGCCGTGAAGGTGTAGGTGACCGACCCATCCGTGGCGGCCGCGGACTGGACCAGCGAGGTCAGCGACCCGCCCGAGTCGAACTGGGGTTGTGCCGGGTTGCCGTTCGCCTTCACCGACTGCTGGCCGGGGAACACGATGGAAGTGGCCTCAGGCAACTTGTTGTGCAGGACCACGGTGACCGGCCGGCCCGACTCCACACACAGGGTGGGACCGGGCGACTGGAAGCCGCGCTTGCTGTTGCCGTAGCTCCACATGTAGATCGAGTTGCCGTCCGGAGTGGAGACGTAGCCGTCGCTCGCGGTCAGCGAGAAGGTCTGGTTCGGATCGGTGTCGCAGAGCAGCCCCTCCGACATCGCCGCCACCGAGGCCTGGGTCCACACCACGGCCGGAGCGATCACCAGCACCGCGGCCGCCGTCAGCGACAGCAGCCGCTGGATCGAGAGTCGTTTCATCGTCATCGCCCCCCTCACGCGTTCGCCGCGGTCTGGGCGGGATAGGTGCCGGGTGGTCCGACGACGATCTTCGTCATCATCCCGCCGTAGCCGGCCCCGCCGCCGTTCTCGAGATAGGAGTACTTGCGGTCGTACAGCAGGTACTCGCCGGGTCCGGGCGCGACGAACAACGCGTCCCGGCTCTCGCCCGGCCCGATCTCGACCATGTTCGTGGTCAGGTAGTTGGTGGTGCCGTCGCGCCCCTTCAGCAGGCTGGCGTCCTTCGCGATCACCGTCAGGTCGAGGTTGTCCACGGTCATCGCGTGGTTCTGGTAGCCCAGGTTGGACATCCGCAGCAGCACCCGGTCACCGGCGTTGCAGCGGATCAGCGAGGAGATCGGCTGGTACTGCAACCGGCCGGCCGCGGTGCTGAGCGGATCGCCGTTGGCGGCGACGGTGTCCGGGTAGGCCCGGCCGTTCAGCAGCCAGAAGCTCGGGTCGTAGTCGGTCCAGTCGTTCACCTGGATGTGCGCGTCCCGGTAATGGGCCGCCGACCACAGCTCGGTCAGCATGAAGGCGAACTCCCGGTCGTACGCCGTCGAGCCGTCGCCGTCGTTGTAGGCGTACCGCTCGCCCGGATGCAGCGGCGTGCGGTTCTGGGCCGGGCGGACGAACACCATCCCGGTCATCCCCATCTGGACGTGCTCCACGTCCTCGAAGTGGCAGTGGTACATGTACGTGCCGGCGTCGTGCGGCCGGTAGAAGTACGTCAGGTCCCGCCCGATCGGGACCGCCAGCGAGAGCTCCGGCACGCCGTCGAACAACGGGATCGCGTTGACGAAACCGTGCCAGTGCAGGGTGTGCCCGTCGAACAGGTCCGGCCGCTGGGCCAGGCCGAGGTTGGTGAGCGTCAGGTAGACGTCGTCGTCCTCGTCGAAGGCCATCATCGGAGCACTCACCTGTGCCTTGCCGCGCTGGGCGGCGACCAGGTTGGAGCTCATCCCGGTCACGTCCCGGAAGCCGAAGACATAGGTGTTGAACGGGCTGGGCGCGAGCGGGTCGGGGAAGAAGGGTGGGTCGGGCGGGGCATCGCCCGGCATCGCCACCCAGCCGTCGGTACCGGCCAGGTGGACCTGCTTCATCGGGTGCGCGACGGTGGCGCGGTTCGGCGCCGCCAGCACCTGGCTCGAGCTGAGCAGGCCACCGCCGAGGACGGCACCGCCGACGACACCCGCACTGGTGAGAAAGGAACGCCGCGACAGTCCGCGCGGCACAACTGCATCAGTCATTGGGATCTCCCGTAGTACTGGTCGATGTGCGCTGAAGAAGGCGCGGCCCGCCGGGGGGTTCGGGGCGGGCCGCGCGGCTCTCAGGGCACCATCTGGTCGGAGCCGGCGTCGTACCGGCGTTGCACGAAGGGGAAGACCCCGGTGACGGTCGGGCGGGGTTGCCCGTCGATGTCCGGGCTGTGGGCGCTGACCGTGTAGCTGAACCCCGACGTCGGGGTTCCCCACCGGACCACCGTGCTCGCGGCGCCCAGCCCGCGGGCGGAGGAGGCCGGTGTCGCCGTGGCCAGATGGAAGTCGCCCATCAGGTTCGGCGGCAGCAGCTGCGCCACGATCGCTGCCTCCCGGAAGGCCGGGTACGACCGGACCGCCAGGATGTTGACGCTGACCTCGTACGGCGACACGAAGCCCGGGTCGACCAGCGAGTTCGACGGATCCGGCGCGGAGCCGGTCTCGTCCTGCAGCACCGAGTGGGTCGGGGTGAGCAACGCCCCGGGCACGTCGGCCGCGCCCATGTCCCACGAGTTCACGGTGTTGTCCGTGCCGTCGGGCAGTTTGCCGCCGATGCCGTAGACCCAGCCGCCGCTGAAGTTGCCGGCCCGGTTGTCCCAGAACACGTCGTTCAGGAGCGTCGGCTTGCTGAACGTGGTGTTCGCCAGCGTCTGCGAGCCCGGGAACAGCGAGGTGTTGCGCAGCCTCGCCTGCAACGGATCGCTGTTCGCGGCGGTGGACAGTCCGGCCGGCGCCGGATCGCCGTTGCTGGTCACCGCCGTGGCGGTGGTCAGGTTCTTCGTCACCGTGTTGTTCACGAAGTTGACGAAGGCCGAGTCGTCGATGGCCACGCCACCGCCCTCGTGGGCGGACACGTTGTCGGCGATGGTGTTGTCGGCGATCAGGATGGTCTGCGGGTCGGAGCGGGAGATGTGCGATCCGCTCGTCTGCAGCAAGCGGATGCCGCCACCGTCGTCGTTGGCCAGGTTGGCCTGGATCGTGTTGCCCTCGATGGTCACCGGACCGGTACCCGGCGACAGCGCCGTCGGGGTGGCCGGCAGTTCGCCGGCGATCATCACGCCGCCGCCCTCGTCGTACGAGGCGTTGAACCAGATCCGGTTGTCGGTGACGGTGCCGCCGGAGCTGCCACCGCCGTTGACCATGTAGCCGAAGGCGGTCAGCGCGCCGCCGTACTCCGCGGAGAAGTTGCCGCAGATCGCGTTGGCGTCGATCCGGTAGCCGTCGCTGCCGGTGAACAACCCGATCCCGCCGGCCAGGTTGGTGCCGCCGTTGTCACGGATCTGGTTGCGCGCGATGGTCGCGTTGAAGTTCTGGTTGTTGCCGACGTACGGCGTACCGATCCGGATGCCGCCGCCGTACGAGCCGCCGTTGCCGTGGATGACGTTGTCGGTCACCCGCAGGTTGCGGACGTTCGCGTGGGCATAGACGCCACCGCCTTGGGTGACCAGTGCGCCCGCAGCGCCGTACGGCGTCGTCACCGCGCCGGTGAGCGCGTTGACGTTGCCCGGCAGATCGGCCTGCGCTCCGCCGGTGATGCTCATGCCGTCGAGCGTGACCGGCCAGCTGTTCGGCGTCAGGCCCGCCAGGGCAGGATCGTCGAGCACCGTGACCACGGCCGAGTCCGGGACCGCCGGGTTGCCCGAGTACGTCAGGCTGCTCAGCAGGTTGATCCAGGCGGTGCCGTTCGGGTTGTCCAGGTTGAAGCCCGAACCGTCCAGGATCGTCCCCGGTACCCAGGTGTTGTCCGAGTCGAAGCCACCTGGGCCGACCCCCTGGATCCGGACCTGGTGATGGACGATGACGTTCTCGTTGTAGTCACCCCGTGGGTTGGTGCTGGTCTGCGCGTTCGGCCAGATCACCACCAGCCAGTACGGACGCGCGGGCGTGATCACCTGACCGCGCGGGTTGCGGATCACCCGGTTCGGCCGCGCCGCCTCGAGGCCGGCCTGCACGGTCTTGTACGTCTTGGTCGGACCGACCTCGATCAGGACCGGGTTGTTCGGGTCCGTCCCCGGTGTCGACGCGTTGGCCGCCGCCAGCACCTGCAACGTCAGACCGTTCACACTCTTCAGCCCGCTGTGACCGGTGATCGCCAGCTCGGCCGCGCCGAGAGCGAACCCGTTCGGCACGGTGAAGGTGATGCTCTTGTCGGTCCAGTTGGTGACGGTCATCGCTGTCCCGTTGAGGGTCACCTGGTCGGGTGCGCCCGCGGCGCCGAAGCCGAGGCCGCTGATGGTGACCGACCGGTTCGGATCCCCTCTCCTGATGTACGGCCGGCTCACCGCCAGCAGTTGCGGCACGGTGCCACCGAGATCGCACATCGTCGGATTCACCGTCGTGGTGTCGGGTGCGAGCACGGTCGCGGCAACCTGGGTCGGCGCCTCGTCGGTGACCGTGTAGAGGCCCGGCCAGGCCTGGAAGTTGGTCGCGATCGTCCGGAACCTCGAGTTGTAGTCCGGGTTGAGCGCGCCTGGCTGGCCTGGGTCGTTACCGACGAAGCGGTACATGTTCGGGCAGGGACCGGCCGGCAGTGGGCAGTTGTAGGTGCCCGTCGACGGTTCCAGCGCCTCGTACAGGCCGTTGAAGTCGGTGTGCACGGTGTCCACCAGCCGTCCGGACCAGTCGTACAGACCGACCGGGACGAACGGCAGGCCCTGCGCCTCGCCGTAGTTGACGCTGCGCTTGTCGAGGGTGAGCCCGAGGTCGTTCAGGGTCAGGCCCCAGAAGTGCGTCGGGATCGGCACCTCGGTGAACAGGCTGAAGTTCGGTGCGGTCGCCTGGTTCGCCCGCAGGCCGACGAGCTTGTCGTCGCAGGACGGCCGCTCGTAGCCCTGGAACGGGCTGCCGCCACCGGCGTTGAACGCCTCGTTCGTCACGTTGACCGTGTGCAGCGGTCCGGCGCACGGCGAGATGATGCCCGCCTGCTGCGACGGCGGCTGATCCGGTGGTACCGGCGTCGGATCCGGCGGTCCGGCCGGGTCCTCGGCCGCGGCCGGGGTGGCCGGCGGGTAGTTCTCCTGCGGCAGGTAGCTGTCACCGTCGAAGACGTTCACGTCTTCCTCGGCGGTGGACTTGTACATCGGCTTGCCGTCGACCGGGTCGTTCGGGATGTCGACCGAGACGATGTAGTCGCGGGCCGGCAGATCTTGTTCCTCACCGGCGGGCAGCGGCGCGTAGAGCGCCAGCCCGTCCGGGTTGTGCACGGTGTCGGTCGGCGGGTAGAGGTTGATCTTCGAGGTGGTGAAGCCGTAGTTCCCGTTCACCGTCTGGCTTCCACCGGGAGCATCGCTCGCACCGACCGCCAGGCCCATCATCGGCGCCTCGACGCACATCCTGTTCGCGGCCGCGCCGAACTCCGGCAGTGCTTGCTGGTCGGTCAGCGGCTGCCCGTTGTACATCCGGGCGGTACAGCCCCGCGGCGGCGCCCACTTCTCCGAGGTGTAGGCGTCCTGGACCTCCGGCCCCTTCACGAACGCCCCGTACTTCGGGTTGTCCTGCAGCCCGCCGTTGCCGTCGGGCACCTGCTTGGGCTCGGTCTCGTAACCCTGCCGGCACAGCTCGGTCGGCGTGGTCGCGGTGCAGGCCTTCGGCAGGTACAAGCGGACCGGGATGTCGGGGATGCCCGGCTGGTACGGCTCGGTGGCGGCCTTCGCCGGATCGAGCTCGTTGCGGGTGGTGTCGTAGGTGACGGTTCCGACGATGCCGCCGTTGGTGCCCGGATCGTACGGCTGGACGCCCCAGTCGATCTGGCCGCGCAGGCCGATGATCGGCAGGAAGTTGATGTCCACCAGGCTGCCCAGCTGGGTGGTCGCCTTGGTCTCGTTGGCGCCCTTGTAGGTGATGCCGGTGGTCTTGTAGCGGGTGTTGAAGCCCTCCAGGATCAGCCACTTGCCCAGCGGGTAGGTCTCCTTGATGTCGTAGTTGCCGTTGGCATCGGTGGTCGTGGTGTTCGTGTACTGGTCCATCAGCGAGTTGTCGCGCTCGCGGACGGTCAGGCCGAAGCCGGGCACGGCCCGCTCACCGGTGTCGCGCTTGCCGTTGCCGTTGGCATCGACGAAGACGCTGCCGTGGACGTGGCTGAACCAGCCGACCAGCATCTTGTTGCCGACGTCGGTGACGTCGCCGTTGTGCACCTCGACGTTGAAGCTCCACAGGATGTAGTCCTGGTCGTCGTCCCACAGGGTCAGCTGGTAGGTCCCGTCGGGCACGTTCTTGATGTCGAAGCTGCCGTCGGCCGCGCCGCGACCGACGTAGACGGCCGCGTCACCAGCGTCCAGGTCGGACAGCGCCACCCACGGGTTCGGGATCGGCCCGTCGGACTTGGCGCCGGCGAACCCGGTCTCGGGCACGACCTGGCCGTTCTGGCCGCCGATGTAGGGCAGGCCGGCGATGGCGACACCCTTGATCTCACCGGTCGGCGGCGTACCGGCCGGCGGGGTGATGGCCCGGGTCCGGACGAAGCCGAACTGGACCGACGGCACGAGTTCACGGCCGCGCACCTGCTCGGTGTCGTACCCGGTCTCGCCTTCCTGCTGCCAGATGTCGTGGTCGTGACCACCCTCCAGGGTGGTCGTCTGGACCCATTGGTAGGTCTGGCCGGCGGCCGGCGCGGGCGGTGCGACGGTCGCGGCGTAGCGGTTGGGTCCCATGTTCGGGATGACGATCTGGCCGGTGGCGTCGCTGACGCACTTGCCGGTGGTGCGGGTGGTGTCCACGATCGGCTTGTTGTCGGCGTCGAACAGCATCGGCCCGCTGCCGTTGGCGTTCGCGTGCTTGTACACGGTGCACAGCGCGTTGCCGTAGTAGTCGGTGCTGACCAGGCCGAGAACGTCGGTCAGGGTGGCGGTGAAGCCGGCCAGCCCCTGCTCGGCGTCGACCTCGTAGGTGCCGTCGACGGGCACGCTGTCGTTGAACACCTGCAACCGCAGGGTGGTCAGCGGCAGCGGTGTCGGATTCATCCGGACGACGGCGTGCGTGGTCGCGCCGGAGCCGACGGTGAAGTGCTGACCGTCGATCTTGAAGCCGTCGGCGGTGACCGAGATCAGGTACTTCCCGGCCGGCAGGTTGCCGAGCGCGGTGTCGTCGTCCAGGTCCGCTTCGGTGCCCTGGGCAACGATCGGCGCGAAGCCGGACGTGTTCCTGGTCGACGGCCACGGGCAGCTGTCGGCGAAGTCCGGATCGGCCGACCCGCCCGGCGCCGTACTCGGCAGGCACTGCCCGATCAGCTGGTTCGACCGGGTCCCCGGATCACCGGTGTCGTCGACATTGATCAGCCATTTGTAGTGCGGCACCGGATCGCCCTCGTGGACGAACCCGGGTCCCGAGTTGACCGACCGCGCGCTCTCGACGTGCAGGGTCAGGCTGCCGGGCCCGGCGGCCGCCGCGGGCGCCGCACCCCCCGACGCCTGCCCCACCGAGACGAGCGCGGCGATCATCCCGAACCCGACCACCGCCCGCAACCACCTGGGCGCGGATGTCCGTTGTCCTCTCACAGCCCCTCCCCCACCTGTCGACACGCGCGAGTCCTCCCGACTCACGTCTGTCGTTCGCCAGCGTGGCGGAGCCACCACTACCCGGCCCGCAGATGACGCCGCCGTCATTTGTTTGTCACCGACCCCCGGGATCGGCGGCTTTCGTCGCCTGCCGGGACGGGCCGGACCGGCGGTGGCCGGCCGACTTTTCGGTGAGCCATAGCCAGGCAGGGCAGTGACGTGCAGACTTTCTGAACGCCGTGAAGTAACTAGCGGCGATGTCCGGCAGCTCCGGACCGACAGAAAGGTCACCCCGCCATGGCCATTTCCCCTGGACGCAGACGCCTACGTGTGGCTGCGGCGACGCTGGTGGTTGCCGCGCTCATCCCTCCAGGCCTGTCGTCGACCTCGATCGCTGCGCCGGCAGCGGCAGACATCACGACTGTGCAGCCGCTGACAGGACCTGCTGGTGAGGCCGCGCGGACGCCGTACATGGGTTGGAGCAGTTACAGCATGCAGGTCTACTCCAACAACGGAGGGACCTGGATCAATGCCGCCCAGCTCAAGGCACAGTCCGATGCGATGCACCAGAAGCTCCAGCCGTACGGGTACAAGTACATCAACATCGACGCCGGCTGGAACGACGGTGTCGACGCCTACGGCCGCCCGAAACCCAGCACGACGCTGTTCCCGAACGGCTTCTCCGATGTCATCGACTACATCCACGCCAACGGCCAGAAGGTCGGGATCTACAGCATCCCCGGCATCTCGCCCGCCCTCGAACAGGCCAATCTCCCGGTCTTCGGGCACCCGGAGTGCCGGACTGGTGACCTCGCACTCCAACCGCTGCAGCAGGCCGACTACTGGGGCTTCGGGCACCGCATCGACATGTCCAAGCCGTGCTCTCAGGCCTACCTCGACTCGATCGCCGACCTGTACGCCGAGTGGGGCATCGACTTCCTCAAGTTCGACAGCGTCACCCCAGGCTCCGGGCACAGCGACCTCTCGCTCGACGCGCGCGCCGAGGTGGCCGGCTGGTCACAGGCGCTGACGCCGCACGGGATCTGGTTCGAACTGTCCTGGGCGCTCGACCTCAACTACGCCGACTACTGGAAGCAGTACGCGAACGGCTGGCGGGTCGACTGGGACGTCGAGTGCTACTGCCCCGGGCAGGCCCTGACCGCCTGGCCGAACATCAGCAGATTGTTCCCCAAGCTCGCCGAATGGTGGCGGCACGGCGGCCCCGGCGGCTGGAACGACCTCGACTCATTGAACGTGGGTAACGGCGCGATGGACGGCCTGACCCAGGACGAACGCCGGACTGCGGCGACGCTGTGGGCCGTGTCGGCGGCACCGTTCTATGTCGGCAACGACCTCACCCAGCTCGACCAGTTCGGCCTGAGTCTGCTGACGAACACCGAAGTGCTCGCTGTCAACCAAGCGGGCCGCCCAGCACAGCCGGTGTCGACCGCCACCGACCAGCAGGTCTGGTACTCACTCAACGCGGACAACAGCTACACCGTTGCCCTGTTCAACCTCGGAGGCTCAGCATCCACGGTCACCGCGAACTGGTCCGACCTCGGCCTGACCGGCGGGGCGCAGGTGCGTGACCTTTGGGCCAAGCAGGATCTCGGCAGCTTCGCATCAGGGTTCACGGCGACCGCAGTACCGGCGCACGGCGTACGGCTGCTGAAAGTCACCCCGCAGGCAGGCTCGACGATCAACGTGAACGACGACGATCAGCGCGTCGCATACGCCGGAACCTGGCAGCGCAACGGTGGCCGTGAGGTCACGACGATCACGGACTCGCTGGCGCTCACGGTCGCGGACACCACGGCCGGCGGCACCGCGCCCGCCGGCGGCGTCCGTACCACCGAGGTGAACAACGACAACCCCGCGATCAACTACACCGGCACCTGGAGCCGTAGCTGGAGCCGCGGACTCGGCGACTACCAGGACGACGTCCAGTACACCGAGACGAACGGTGACGCATTCTCGTACACCTTCACCGGGACCGGCATCGACTACGTGACCGAGAAGCACGCGTCACAAGGCGACGTGGACATCTACGTCGACGGCGTCTTCAAACAGACCGTCAGCACGTACCAAGCCAGCGGTCGCGGCGCGCAGCAGGTCGTCTACGGCATCTCCGGCCTCACCAACGGGATCCACACCATCCGGGGCGTGAAGAAGACCGGCCAGTTCATGCTGCTCGACAAGTTCAACGTCCGCACGCCGGGCGGTGTCCGCACCATCTCACTCAACGACAACGACGCCCAGATCACCTACACCGGTTCATGGGGCAACAGCACCGGCCGCGGCTTCGGCGACTACCGCGACGACGTCCAGTACGCCGAAGCCAACGGCGACGCCTTCAGCTCGACCTTCACCGGAACGGGCGTCGACTACATCACCGAAACCCACGCGTCACAAGGCGACGTCGACATCTACATCGACGGCATCTTCAAGCAGACCGTCAACGCCGGCCAGGCCAGCGGCCGCGGTGCCCAGCAGGTCGTCTACAGCATCTCCGGGCTGACGAACGGCACCCACACGATCCGCGGCGTGAAGAAGTCCGGCCAGTTCATGCTCGTCGACCGGCTCGACGTACGGCAGCCAAGTCTTCTCACCCCCGACACCGCCGTCTTCGACAAGAAGACATCTGCTCAGGCGGACGTCGTCGTACAGCTCGGCCGACCGGCGAGCGACCTGACCTCCATCCAGCGAGGCAGCACGACCCTGGTCAACGGCACCGACTACACCACCTCCGGTGCGGCGGTCACACTCAAGAAGAGCTACCTCGCGGCCCAGCCCACCGGCTACACCAACCTGAACTTCACCTTCAGAAGCGACTACCACAACGACATCCACGCAACGACCGCGAACGGCGCAGCCCTCGAGTTCGCCTTCAAGGGCACGACCGTCACCTGGCTCACCGCCACAGCCCCCGACCAAGGCGAAGCCGACGTGTACGTCGACAACGTCCTCATCCAGCGAGTCAACCTGCAAACCGCAACCCGCGGCACCCTGCAAAGCATCTTCACCCGGTCCGGCCTCACCAACACCGACCACACCCTGCGCATCGTGAAGGTCTCCGGCTCCCTCCTCCGCAACGACGTAATCCGCTACACGACCGCCTGACGGCACACGGGTGGTCTGGGATCCCCAACCGGTCCCAGACCACCCCCGGTCGGCCGTGCATAAGTTTCAGCCGCTCAGGGATGCCCAGGGTTTCAGTCAGGTAGACCGCGGTAACCGCATCAGCATGGCCACGGATATCGCATCACCTGAGAGCCACGCCCGTCGATCGCGGTTGCTCGATTGGGGGGCGCTGCTGGCGGCGATTGCCGTCGTGATGATCAGCGGGAGTTCGTTGGCCTCGGCTACCGTCTTACTTGCCGACAGCAACAGCGCCGACACGGCAGCTGTAGTCATCGGCACATCCGCGTCCGCCGCCAGCGCCAGCCCGCTCCCCGGCGGGGACGTCGACGGAGATGCGAACGACTGGACAGGAACACCCCTGATCTTCCTGGCCGTCCTCGCTGTCCTGCTGGTGGTCGTCGGCGGAATCATCCTCGCCCGCTACCGAAGCCACCGAAGCCAGCAAGCAGATCAGCACAGAAAGTGAACGGTGCCGCACCCCGATTCGATTATGGGTACTGGCTGGCCGAATCGACTGTCTGATCACCTCAGGGAGTAGCAGTGACTGCAAAACCCTCCGCAATCGGAGACCTCCGCCTGGCGACGATCGTCGTCAACTCCACCGACATGGACCGGACCGCGGCCTTCTGGTCCGCCGCGCTCGGCTACACGGCACCGGACCAGATCGGCGACCACGACCAGTTCGCGAAACTCACCGACCCGGCCGGCCACATCTTCTGCCTCTTCCTACCGGGCTTCTAGCGAAAGTCAGCCGGACGGGGAGGTCTCGTCCGGCTCCGGTGTGTCCGCTTCTTCGTGCTCAGGAGTGCCCAAGGGGCGAATCGGATCCGGGCCGGCCGGCGCGTCCGGTTGTTCTGGCGAACCCAGCGGCTGGATCGGGTTGGGCTCAGCCGTGCTCTTGCCGTACGGCGGCTGGTTCGCCGGCTCGAGCGTGATACCGGCCTGTGCCGCCTTCTGCGCAACGGCGATCTCCGGGCGACCAAGCCTGATGCCGATCACACACGGCGGAATGTTGCAACGGGCCAACTCTTCAAGGCGGTCGAGCTCTGTCGCAGTCCACGGTTCGGCCGCGTTGCTGACAGATTGTGGCAGCAGCATCGATCTCACTTCTTCCCTCAGCTTCTGCCAGCCCTGTGCCCACTCCCAGCCGATCGAAAAGCCGACGATCGACCGGGGCGTCGCAACCCCGGCGCAGTGAGGAGATCAGACGCTCGTACGGCGGTCAGCCGGCTTGAGTCGGCCAGGCCGGTGCCGGTGCGCATCTGGCGCATCCTCCGCGGACGCACTCTTGGGCGTCGGGCAGACCGGGCCACGACTGATCGGCCCGCCACCGAGTCTTCGGCTCTTCCACTGCTTCTCGTCGTAGTCGTAATACGTATCTACGCCACCCACAGCCATCATCGATCTCCCGCCAAACCGAAACCACCGATCCGGCCGCTGACTGCCCAACGGACCGCCGTTTTCAGACTGCCACGCCGCGGCGACCGACACCAGCCCCGACCTCCGCCGCCAGCACCTTCTCGCGGATCGCCGGCCACTCGTCGCCGTCCCCCGCGTCGGTCGCGACGCCCGAACTTCACGGCGTGGCCCACTTCTGGACCACGGTCACCAACACGCCCTCCGTACCCGATCATCAAAAGCCATGCACGACTGCGCCGAGCGAGATCGCCTCCGCGTCAGCAGCCGACGCCGCTTCACTCGTCCGTTTTGCCGCCGGGTACCGGCGACCTGGAGTCGCGCTGATGGACGCGCGGCCGGGCGAAGGGATACTGGCATGGCTGCCGATGTCGTCGATCTGATCATGCAGGACCACCGCGAGGTCGAGCGCCTGTTCGACGAACTGAAGAACCACCCCGAGAAGCGCAAGGGCCTGGTACCAGTCCTAACGACCCTGCTGTCGGCGCACAGCCGCGCCGAAGAGTCCGCCGTCTACCCGGCGGCCGCCGCCGAAGCCGGCGAGGCGGACGACGTCGCGCACAGCCAGGAAGAACACATCGAGGCCGACCAGCTCCTGGCCAAACTCGCCGACACCGACCCCGAGTCAGCCGACTTCGACAAGGTCCTCCAGAACCTCGTGGACGCCGTCACCCACCACGTCGAAGAAGAAGAGACCAAGGTCCTCCCCGGTATGCGCGCCAACCTCAGCCAAGATCGCCGCCTCGAACTGGCCGAAGCCTTCGCGGCCAGCCGCAAGGAGCACCTCGGCGACCAGCCCGACGACATCACCCGCGACCAGCTCCTCCAGCAGGCCCGCAATGCAGACATCTCCGGCGTCTCCTCCCTCGACAAGGACGCCCTGCAGAAGAAGCTCCAGCAAGAGGCCGGCGAGTAGGCCAACCGCCGTTTCCGAACTGTCTTGCTGGGCACCTGAGGCAGGCCAGGGTGTTCGTCGACAATGGGAGTGACCGTCATGTCGATCATCGACCGATTCAAGCGCTGGCGTACCTCGCACGCCCTCAACGAAGCGGACGCGCCGGCCGACACGTCGACAGCAATGACGAGGACCGAAGGCGGCGACCCGCGTGGTGACACGCCGGCCACCACCGGCACCGGCCCGAGCGGCGAGTTCGTCGGCCGGGTCGCCGGCGACGAAGCCGACACCGGCATCAGCGGCGCCGAGGCCCGCTCCGGCATGAAGGACAGCCCCGATGGCACACCATGAAGCGTCAGCGACCGTGAACGTCGCGCCGAACATCCTGTTCGACTACGTGTCCGACCTCCAGCAGCTACCGAACTACCTGCCCCGGCTGACCGGCGTACACCAGACCACGCCAGCACCGGCCGAGGCACAGGGTATGGAGGCCCGCCGGCCCAACCAGGCCGTGCACCACGAGGTCGAGGTCACCGCCGACGAACCGCCCGGCCACACCGTACGCAGCGAGGCCTGGATCGACGTCGTCGAGGAGAACCGCACGCTCCGCTGGGGCGCACCCAGTGACACCGGGTACCACGGCGAGCTCGAAGTCGGCTTCGTTGCCGACGGCACTTCACTCCTCACCGTCCGGCTGGACACCGACCACCCGGACGACCCAGCCGTCGACGACGAACTTCGCCGCGCCGTCGACGCCATCAAGACCTCACTCGAGCAGACGACGACCAGTTGAGGAGGAGATGGAAATGACGGTCAAGCTGAACAAGACCGCGTTCGCGCATGCGAAGGACCTGATCGGCAACGGCCAGACGGTCAAGGACGAACGGGACGACTGGAGCGAGCACGCGCCAACCGCCGACCAGGAGAACGAGTACCTCGACAAGCACGGTTGGGACGAGTACGGGCTGTGGTACCTGGGCATCGACACCGAGATGGGTGACGAGACCAAAGGCCACTACAAGTTCCCCTACGGAGACTTCCGCCGCGTCCATCGCTGCGGCGTCATCAGTGCCGAGTCCCGCGCCGCCCAGAACGACTACGACGACATCACCGACGCCGTCGCCCAACTCCACGAACTCCTCGACGGCGACCACGCCTGACGCACCGACCAACCTGCCCGCCTGACCGTCTTGTGAGGACACGTGATGGCCCGCCAACCGTACGTCCGTGAGGAAGAAGACGCCGGCGAGCGTCTCGACCGGCACTGGAACGAACTCCTGCAGGAACTCCGCCTGGCCCAGACCGGCACCCAGATCCTGTTCGCCTTCCTGCTGACCATCGCCTACCAAAGCGGATTCCAGGCCGCTGACCAGTTCACCCACCACGCGTACGCCGTCACGATGACCGCATCGGCGATCGCCGTCGCCCTGTTCCTGGCGCCGGTCTCGTTCCACCGCATGGTCTACCGGCAAGGCCTCCGCGACCGCCTCGTCCCGATCAGCCACCACCTGATCGGCGCAGGCCTCGTCTTCCTGATCGCGGCCATCGCCGGCGGGGTCCTCCTGGCCCTCGACGCCGTCCTGTCCCGACCGGTCGCGTTCGCGATCCTCGCCGGCGTACTCACCTGCTTCCTCACCCTCTGGTACGCCCTCCCCGCCTACGTCCGCGCGAAGTACGGCGACTGATCAAACGCCCTCGACGGCGACTACCGGCAGAGGCGGGCGTTGTCGGCCGTGCCTTCGACCTCCAGGATGAGGCCGTCGACGATGCGGTACATGTCGAACTCGTCGGTCTCGACCGGCGAGCCGTCGCCTGGCGCCCCTAGAAACTCCCCGCGCCGGGTGCCGGTGTCATGAAGGTGCACTGCCAGCCATTCGCCTTCGTAGATGGCACGGCGAAGTTCCCATCGATAGTCCGGGAAGACCGTGGTGGTGCGGATGACGTCGGCGACGTATTCCGCGCGGGATCTGACGACGCCGTTCACCAGCACCGGATCGGCCAGAAACGACCCGAGTTCGTTCCAGGCCCGCAGATTGCAGGCCTCGAGATAGGCGCGATATCGCTGGATGACTTCAGCTCGACTCGACATGCTCCGATTGTGCGGGATCACCTCGATTGGGGCCGGGTACCGGGCGAGCATGGTTTCAGTGTGGACAGCGACCGCCGAAATGCCCCGGTACGACGCCCTGCAAGGCGACACGACCGCCGATGTGCTGGTGATCGGCGGCGGTTTGATCGGACTGACGACAGCGCTACTGCTCGCCCGGGACGGCGCACAGGTCGCCCTGATCGAAGCCCAACGGATCGGCTCGCGAACCAGTGGCCACACGACCGGCAAGGTCACCTCTCAGCACGGCGCCATCTACGCGCCCCTGGTCGCCCGCCACGGGACGGACAAAGCGCGCCAGTACGCCACCGCCAACCAGGCAGCGGTCGAACAGGTAGCCGCCCTGATCGATGCCGAAGGCATCGACTGCGAGTTCCTCAGAACCCCTGCCTACGTCTACTCCACCAAATCCGCCGACGCCCTGGACAGTGAAGCGGCCGCAGCGTCATCGCTCGGCCTCCCCGCGCATCTGGTCGACGCCGCAGAAGTCGGAGTCCCCGCGGCCGCCGCCCTCCGCTTCGACAACCAGGTCCAACTGCACCCCGCACGCTACCTCGCCGGCCTGGCGACGGCCTTCGAGCGCACCGGCGGCCGGATCTTCGAGCACACCCGAGCCGGCAAGGTCGACGAGGGACGGAGCCGTTCACGTCAGCACCGCAAAGGGCGGCGTGATCACCGCCTATCAAGCAGTACTCGCAACGCTGCTCCCCATCGGCATCACCGGCGCCTACTTCGCCCGGACGCGCCCCAATCAGTCCCACGGCATCGCCGTCCGGCTTCCGGTCGAAGCACCCACCGGTATGGCGATCTCGGTCGACTCCCCCACGCACTCGACCCGCCCCTGGCCAGGCGGCGGACCGAACGGCTTGATCGTCGTCGGCTCCGACCACGAGGTCGGATCGACCAACGAGACCGAGGCCGCCTACCAAAGCCTGGTCGATTGGGTGAACTCGACCTGGAACGCCGCGATCGAACCCGAGTACCGTTGGTCAGCTCATGACTACAGCACTCCGGACCTGCTGCCCTACGTGGGCAGATCTCCGGGCAGCCGCTCCATCTTCGTTGCCACCGGCATGCACAAATGGGGACTCAGCAACGGAACCGTTGCGGCCGGCATCATCAACGACCTCATCGCCGGCCGGGACCACCCCGCCGCCAACCTGTACGACGCAACCCGGTTCGGCGACACCCGCGCCGTCGCCAAGCTGATCACCGACAACCTCAAGGTGGGCAAGAACTTCACCCTCGGCCACGCCCAGCGGATCCTGAGAGGCGGCCTCGACCACCTCGAAGCCGGCCAAGGCGGACTCCTCAAGACCGGCAACGGAACCATCGGCGGCTACCGCGACCAGGACGCGAACCTCCACACCATCAAACCGATCTGCACCCACCTCGGCTGCCCCCTGACCTGGAACACCGCCGACACCACCTGGGACTGCAGCTGCCACGGCTCCCGCTTCGATCCCGACGGGGAAATCCTCGACGGCCCTGCCACCACCCCACTCGAAGCACCGACCACCGATGCCTAGCCCACGGTCGGTACGGGAGTCCAGGCCGAAGGCGAGGTTGCCTGCGACTACGACTACGACGCGTGCGCGACGCAGTGGTACGACTACGTGCTCGTCAAGAACTACATCGTCAGCAAGATCTACTACCGCGGTGGGGGCTACCACTTCTACTGGTGGAACTGACGGTTCTGGCGCCGATCGATACGGCGACCGCCGTCAGCGCGACCGTCAGCCAGCCTGCGCGATAGTCGATGACGTCGCCGCGGCCGGCCACCGAAATGGTGACGGCCACCATCGTTGCAGTACCGACCTGCGCGGCCGTGTTCAGCAGACCGGCCGCGCTCCCCTGCTCTTCAACCGGTACTGCGGTCCCGAGCTCGTACGCCGCGACGGCGCCGGCCCCGTTCCCCAGGCCTGCCAAGGTGAGCCCGATCAGAAGTGCCTCCGTCGTGGACCAAACGAAGGCCATGATCGCCCCACCGCCAATCAGCAGAAACCCGAGCGTCACCACCCGTCGCGCCCCGACCAGCGGCATCAGCCGGCCCGCCAGTCCCGCCGCAATCACCACCGAGATACTGAACGGCAGGATGAGCAGCCCTGCGGCCGCCGGACTGAATCCCTCAGCCTGCTGCAGATACAGAGTCCCGACCACGACCAGCGAGCTCGTCGTCGCCGTGACACCGAACGATCCGATCAGTCCCGCCACGAACGGCGGCCGCCACAAACCGACCGGCACCAAAGGTGACGTCGTACGACGTTCATGAACCACCAACCACACTGTGGCCAGCACCCCCACCAGCACCAACGCAGCCGGAAGGGCCCACGCCCTGGCAGCAGTATTGGCGGCAGCAACGATCGCCCCAACCGAAACCACCTGCAGCATGACCGACCGCAGGTCGAAGGCCGACGCAGCCCGGTTCGGCCGATCCCGCTCGACCAGCCGCAGCAGTACTGCGATCAACACCGTCGCGACCGCCAGATTGCCCCAGAAGATGGCGCGCCAGCTCACCGCGGACGTCGTCAGACCGCCGACCAGCAGACCCGTCGCACCGGCCAATCCTCCGCAGGCGTTCCAAGCGCCAAGCGCGCGATCACGAGCAGCCTGCGTCTCGGCGACCCTGGTCAGCAGAACCAGGGCGTTCGGCACGGTCACCGCAGCCGCCGCACCCTGGATCGCCCGCCCGGCCACCAGCATCGCCATCACCGGCGCGGCAGCAGCGACCGCCGACCCCACTGCGAACAGCACAAGGCCCATCACCAGCACGCGACGATGCCCCAACCGATCACCGAGCCGCGCCGACAACAGCAGCAAACTGCTGAACCCGACCGCGTAGACGGGTACCAGGAGCCCTGCCAGGAGATCGAGTTGACCTGGGCCTGGCTGGAGGGCTACCCGGCACTCGACTTCGCGAACACAGTGATCAGGCGCGGCTGGACGGAGTACGAACTGATCACCTCGGTCGACGCTCTGAGCTCCTGGCTGGACGCCGCCGCGCTCCCCGCGCCACGGCCCACGACCGTCACGGACGATGATCTGCAAAGCTTCCTGCCCCTTCGCGATGCCTCCCTACGCTTGCTCCGTGCCGTTACGGGTCACGGAGACTGGCACGCTGCCGACGTACGGACCCTCAACGAAGCCCTCCTCGACTGCCCCGAGGTGACCGTGCTCGAGACAGCGGGATCCGTCGTCTCGCGCACAGTCGGCTCGCCGGCACCGTTCTCGCTCCTGCTGGCCCGCCTCGCCGCCGAGGTGCGCGACGTACTGGCCGGCCCGCGACCAGACCTCGCCCTGTGTGACGCACCCGGCTGCGGCCAGCTCTTCTTCCAGCGCCGCACCAACCAAGCCTGGTGCGGCCCGCCTTGCGGCAACCGCGCCCGCGTAGCCCGCCACCACACCGCCACAGACAACTAGCGAGCGCCGGTGATGACGGCAACGCGGGTCACGGCTTCAGCAACACCTTCACGGCGCCGTCCTGCTTCTTCTGGAACATCGCGTACGCCGCCGGGCCGTCGGACAGCGGTACGTGGTGGGTCGCGAAGGCGTCGACGCCCAGCGGGTCGTCGTCGGTGAGCAGCGGCAGGATGTCGTCGACCCAGCGGCGCACGTTGCCCTGCCCCATCCGCAGTGAGATCTGCTTGTCGAACATGGTCAGCATCGGCAACGGATCAGCCGCCCCGCCGTAGACACCGCTCAACGAGATCGTGCCACCCCGGCGTACCAGCTCGATCGCCAGATAGAACGCCGCCAGCCGATCGACGCCCACGGTCTCCATCATCTTCTCGGCCAGGCCACTCGGCATCAGCCCGACCAGCTTGTGCGCGGCCTGCGCCTTCGGGGATCCATGAGCTTCCATGCCGACGGCGTCGATCACCGAATCCGGGCCGCGACCGCCGGTCAAGTGGCGTACCTGCTCAGCCACATCAGCGGAGTACGTGAGCGTCTCCACCCCACGCGCCTGCGACCGCCCGAGCCGCTCGGGCACCAGATCGATGCCGATCACCCGACAGCCACGATGCAGACCGATCCGCGCGGCCATGTCCCCGATCGGACCCAGCCCGATGACCGCCAACGTCCCGCCCTCGGGTACCGCGGCATACTCGACCGCCTGCCACGCTGTCGGCAACACATCCGACAAGAACACGAACCGATCATCAGCCGGCCCCTCAGGAACCACGATCGGCCCGTACTGCGCCTGCGGCACCCGCAGGTACTCCGCCTGCCCGCCCGGCACCTGCCCGTAAAGCCGGGTGTAGCCGAACAACGCGGCACCCATCCCCTCATCGCGCACCTGCGTCGTCTCACACTGCGACTGCAGACCGCGGTCGCACATGAAGCAACTACCGCAGGCGATCCCGAACGGGATCACCACCCGATCCCCCGCCTTCAGGTTCGGCACCTCGGCGCCGGTCTCGACCACGACGCCCATCGGCTCGTGCCCGAGCACGTCACCAGGCTCCAGATACGGCGCCATCACCTCGTACAGATGCAGATCCGACCCGCAGATCCCGGTCGAGGTCACCTCGATGATCGCGTCCGTCGGCTCCTTGATCACCGGATCCGGCACCTCGGAGTACTCGATCTTCCGCTTGCCCTGCCAAGTCAATGCTTTCATACCTACCGATACCCCCGGCCACCCAGACCAATCCGGCCAGGGTTTGCGGCGGGCACAGATCAGGTACCCGGGTGGGATGAGTCGACCGAGGATTGTCGTTGTCGGAGCGGGTTTCGCCGGGTATCACGCTGCCAGAACGCTCAACCGGCTGACGCGGGACACCGCCGAGGTCGTGATCGTCAATCCGACCGACTATTTCCTGTACGTACCGCTGCTACCGGAGGTCGCGACCGGCATCCTCGAGCCGCGCCGGGTCACGGTCTCGATCGCGGACACCCTGCCCGGCGTGCAGCTCGTACTCGGTGAGGTCGACGGCCTCGACCTCACCGAACGAACAGTCCGGTACGCCGAGCCGGCCGGCGAACGCGGCGAACTCGGGTACGACCGGCTGGTGATCGCCGTCGGCAGCGTGAACAAACTGCTGCCCATCCCCGGAATCGCCGAGCACGCACACGGCTTCCGCGGCGTACCCGAAGCCGTCTACCTGCGTGACCACCTCGCCGAACAGCTCGAACTAGCCGACGCCGCCGACGACCCGGCCGAGCGAGACGCGCTGTGCACGTTCGTCGTGGTCGGCGCGGGCTACACGGGCACCGAGGTCGCCGCCCACGGCGTGCTCTACACCGAGTTGCTCAAGAAGCGGCGTCCCCGCCTGCACGACCAAACGATGCGCTGGATGCTCCTCGACGTTGCCGACCGGGTACTACCCGAGCTCGACGAACGGTTGAGCAAGACAGCCGACCGTGTACTGCGCGAGCGCTCCGTCGACGTCCGGATGGGCGTGACCGTCGAGGAGGCGACCGCGGACGGCGTACGGCTGTCGGACGGCTCGTTCGTACCAACCCAGTCACTGATCTGGTGCGTCGGCGTCCGCGCCGACCCCGTCGTCGAAGGACTCGGCCTGAAGACGGACAAGGGGCGCCTCGTCGTGGACGAGTACCTGACCGTCCCCGGTCATCCCGAGGTGTTCGCCTGCGGCGACGCGGCCGCAGTACCGGACCTCACCAGGCCCGGCGAGGTCACCCCGATGACGGCACAGCATGCCGAGCGCCAAGGCAAGCAAGCCGCCCGAAACATCGCCGCGTCACTGGGGATGGGCACCCGCCGGCCCTACAGCCACAACGATCTCGGCTTCGTGGTCGACCTCGGCGGCAGCCAAGCCGCAGCCAACCCACTCCACCTACCGCTGGCCGGCTTCGCTGCCAAAGCGGTCACCCGCGGCTACCACCTGCTGTCGATGCCTGGCAACCGCGTCCGCACCGCCACCGATTGGCTCCTCGACGCCATCCTCCCCCGCGAAACCACCCACCTCGATCTCGTCCCACCCCACAAGGTCCCCCTGGACACGGCCGGCCCCGAACGCCCGAACTGACACTGACCATCGGCAGCGTTTCGACGCCGGCGGTCTTGTAGAGTCCATCGAGCGGTTCTGCCAGTAGCCGCGTGGCGTGGCCAGCTAGGAGACTGCGTCGTGAGCAACGACGAAAACCCCCTGATCATCCGGATCGACGCGACCAACGACCTGGTAGTGGTCGAATTGGCCGGCGATCTGGATATGGAGACCACACCGGCTCTTACCGCTGAGCTCAAGGCCGTCCTCGGAGCACGGCCGGTGGTGGTCGAGTTGAGCGGGGTCGAGTTCATGGACTCCAGCGGTATCGGCGTCCTGCTCGGCGCTCATCGAGAAGCGGCTGCCGAAGGTGGTGCACTACTGCTCGTCGCTGCCGGTCCGCGACTGCAGAAGATCTTCAAGATCACCCATCTGCACAAGGTGTTCGCCCTCCACGAAACGATGGAGTCGGCCGTGGCGAGCCTCGAGTCCCCACTGGAGATAGAAGGAGCCCCGGTCGAGACCGTCGTCCCGGGCTTCACCACAGAACCCGATTAGTTCCGGAGGTTGAGCGGTGGCCTCGTCGAGCGTATGCGTACTATCTGCGGTCACCGTGGGTACTGGGCCGTTACGGGCAGGCGCCTCGCGCGGGGAGCCTGATCCGGAGGCCCCGGCCGTTCAGACGAGCAGCGGCCGGGGCCGCCATCAGCCGGCCATCGCGTAGAGGGAGAAGGCGTCGAACGCCGCGGTGCCCAGGTGAGGGTCTGGGTCGAGTAGGCGAATGCAGGTGCCGGTGCGGTCGGCGAATACGGCGTACCGGCCGAGTGGACAGGTAATCGGGGCGATCAGCCAGTCCAGGTCGGGGTGGTCGTCGAAGAACGTGTCCACGTCGCCGACGTCGTACACTCCCCCGCTG
This sequence comes from Kribbella ginsengisoli, assembly GCF_039537185.1. Taxonomy (NCBI): domain Bacteria; kingdom Bacillati; phylum Actinomycetota; class Actinomycetes; order Propionibacteriales; family Kribbellaceae; genus Kribbella; species Kribbella ginsengisoli. Next base: position 146,459 of record NZ_BAABAA010000016.1, read on the forward strand.
CCGAGGGCGGCTTCGGCGGGGTCGCGGACGAGCACGATCGTCGGCGCCCCATCGCGCGGGGCAAGGAGAGCGGTGTCGTCGTCGGGCCAGCCGAGCGGCTCCAGGCCGAGCGCGCGGTAATAGTCGACACTGGCTTCCAGATGTTCGACCGGACGGATCTCGAACAACAGCTTCATCGCTACCCCTTCTGCTCTGTCGAGGCTCGGTCGGCGGTACGGTGCCGACTGCCCTGGCGTACCTCGTCGGTCTGATCGGTGACGTCCGCGATGCGATCCGCCAGCGCGGGATGATCGCGGCTGAGACCAGTCTGCGCAGCGGCCAACGGCCCGAGCAACGCCAGGGAATCGTCGTCGCCCAGCGCCACGCTGATCTGATCGACACTTGCCTGTACCACCGGGTCCAGATCGTCCAGCGAGCTGATCTGCCCGGCGAGCCGGCGCAGGTCGGCGGCGTTCTGTCTGGCCCAGGTCGCCACCGCCCGGTCGCCGGCCCGCTGATCGCGCACGGCCTGGAGCCGCTGCTCACCGTTCATCGATGGATCAGTCGCGTTCGGGCTGAGCCGCAGATAGCGCCGCTCAGCCGCCTGCCTGCTGGCCACTCCGAGCGCGGGCGCGAGCTGCGCCCAACTCACCCCGCGGCGCCGGGCCGCGTCGATCAGTTGAGGCTCGTACTGCGTGAGCTGCTCGCGCAGGTCCCGGATCCGGGCCAGTGCCTCGAGGAAATCCTCGGGCTCCCGGCCGGCCGGCCCGGTGACGACCTCCCGCACGAAGGCCAGCGCGTCCGGGTCGTCCGGCCCGCTCACGGTCCTGTGCTCGGTCATGGTCGGGCCCTCGCGTCGAAGTGGCCGCAGGCTCGGGTCAGGCGTCGATCTGCTGCGGGCTGTCAGCCGGCGCGCTGATGCTGATCTTGCGCGGCTTGGCCTGCGCCGCGACCGGAATCCGCAAGGTCAGCACACCGTTGTCGTACGCCGCCTCGATCCGCTCGGTGTCGAGGGTGTCGCCGAGGAACAACTGCCGGGAGAACACCCCCAGCGGCCGCTCGGCCACCTGCATCTCGACGCCTTCGGCCAGCGCCGCGGGCCGGCGCTCGGCCTTCACCGTCAGCACGTTCCGCTCGACATCGAGGTCGATCGCGTCGGCCGAGACGCCGGGCAGGTCGAAGACCACGACGTACTCGTCACCCGAGCGGTAGGCATCCATCGGCATCGGACTCGGCTTGGACCAGGTCCCCGGGGCACTACCACCGGTCACCAGCTGGGCCAGCCGATCGAACTCACGGAACGGGTCGGTGCGCATCAACATCGTTCCACCTCCTGACTAGTCGTTCGTCGGTGTCAACACGCACGACTTTTATAACGCGTCATCGATCCATTGACAACCCCATCCGTCATCAATCCGTTGACGTCGCAGCCCAGCCCGCACCTCGGCTTGTTCGAGGCCACGAACCAGCGCCGGCGGGGCACCATGGGAGGTATGGATCGCTCTGGAGGCTCGGGTGAACCGGGCGGAGCATCGCGGCGTCCGCGTAGTGCGCTGACGTTGCGGCTTGTGCTTGCGGTCTACGGGCTGGTCGTTTGCGGCGGTGCCGCGGTGGTCTTCGGCTACGCGGGGCTGCCGGTGATTCTGATCGTGGTCGCGGTCGCGCTGGCCGTCGTCGCCGCGATCGACCTCGTCGTCATCATCCGCCGGAAGGCGCACGGCGAGCCCGGGTGAGCGGTCAGCGGGTGCCGTCGTCGGTATTCGTGCTCACGTACCAAGCCCGTTCAGCGGCTCCAACGCCAGTCGCGGACCTCGGGTAGGTCCTCGCCGTGCTCCCTTACGTAGGCGTGGTGCCGGGTTCGCTGGTCGGTGAACCACTGACGGGTCGAGATCGCGTGGGTGCCCAGCGACGGGACCCGGTCGATCACGTCCATTGCCAGGTGGTACCGGTCGAGGTTGTTGCGGACGACCATGTCGAACGGCGTGGTCGTCGTACCCTCCTCGATGAAACCGCGCACGTGAAGGTCCTGGTGGTTGTTGCGGCGATACGTGAGCCGATGGATCAGCCAGGGATAACCGTGGTACGCGAAGATCACCGGCGTACCGGGCGGGAAGAGCGCGTCGAAGTCCGAGTCGGTGAGCCCGTGCGGGTGCTCGGTCGCGTCCTGCAACCGCATCAGGTCGACCACGTTGACGACCCGGATCTTCAACTTCGGCAGGTGTTCGCGCAGGAGGTCGACCGCCGCCATCGTCTCCAGGGTCGGTACGTCGCCGGCGCAGGCCATCACCACGTCCGGCTCGCCGTCGTCGTTGCCGGCGAAGTCCCAGACCCCGATTCCGCGAGCACAGTGCAGCGCCGCCGCGTCCCAGTCGAGCCAGTTCGGCTGCGGTTGCTTGCCTGCGACAACGACGTTGATGTAGTTCTTCGTCCGCAGGCAGTGATCCATAGTGGACAGCAGCGTGTTCGTGTCCGGCGGCAGATAGACCCGGACGACCTCGGCCTTCTTGTTCACCACGTGATCGATGAAGCCCGGATCCTGGTGCGAGAAGCCGTTGTGGTCCTGCCGCCACACATGCGAGGTCAGCAGATAGTTCAGCGAGGGGATCGGCCGCCGCCAGTCGAGCCGGTTGACGGTCTTCAGCCACTTCGCGTGCTGGTTCACCATCGAGTCCACGATGTGCACGAACGCCTCGTACGACGAGAACAACCCGTGCCGCCCAGTGAGCAGATACCCCTCCAGCCACCCCTGACAGGTGTGCTCGCTGAGCATCTCCAGCACCCGCCCGTCCGTGGCCAGGTTGACGTCGGTGTCGCGCCGGTCCGCGTTCCACGCCTTGGCGGTCACCTCGTAGACCGCGGACAACCGGTTCGACTCGGTCTCGTCCGGCCCGACCATCCGGAAGTTGCGATGCGCCTGATTGGCGGTGAAGACGTCTCGCAGGAACGCTCCCAGCACCTTCGTCGGCTCACCGTCCTCAGCACCGGGCGCCTTCACCGGTACGGCGTACTCCGCGATCGCCGGCAACTCCAGATCACGCGTGATCAACCCACCGTTGGCATGCGGACTGGACCCCATCCGCCGGTCCGCCGACGGCGCAAGCGCCAAGACGCTCGAGACCGGCCGGCCGGTCTCCTCGAACAGCTCCTCCGGCCGATAACTCCGCAGCCAATCCTCCAGCTGCCGCAGATGATCCTCGTTCGTCCGTACGCCCGACAGCGGCACCTGATGCGCCCGCCAGGTGTCCTCGACCTGCTCGCCGTCGACCGTGTGCGGACCGGTCCAGCCCTTCGGCGTCTTGAGCACGATCATCGGCCACGCGGCGCGGGCGACGTCCGCGACCGTCGTACGGGCCTCGCGCTGGATCTCGTCGATCCGGTCGAGGCAGCGATCCATCGCGGCCGCGAGTGCCTGGTGGACCTCCTCCGGCTCCGAGCCCTCGACCAGGTAGGGCTCGTGACCGTAGCCCTGGAGCAGCGCGGTCAGCTCCTCGTCGCCGATCCGCGCGAGCACCGACGGATTGGCGATCTTGTAGCCGTTCAGGTGCAGGATCGGCAGCACAGCGCCATCGCGCCGCGGATCGAGGAACTTGTTCGAGTGCCACGAGGTCGCCAGCGGACCCGTCTCCGCCTCACCATCCCCGACCACACAGGCCACCACCAGCCGCGGGTTGTCGAAGGCAGCGCCGTACGCGTGGCTGAGCGAGTAGCCCAGCTCGCCACCCTCGTTGATCGACCCCGGTACTTCCGGCGCCACGTGACTCGGAATCCCACCGGGGAACGAGAACTGCCTGAACAGCCTGGTCAGCCCGGCGAGATCCTGCCCGGTGTTCGGATAGGTCGCGGTCCAACTGCCCTCGAGCCAACTGTTCGCCACGATCGCGGGACCGCCGTGGCCCGGCCCGATCACATACATCAGCTCGCGCTCGCGCTGCCGGATCACCCGGTTGAGATGGGTGTAGATCAGGTTGAGCCCAGGCGTCGTCCCCCAGTGCCCGAGTAGCCGCGGCTTGATGTGCTCAGGCCGCAACGGCTCCTTCAGCAACGGATTGGCGAGCAGGTAGATCTGCCCGACGGACAGGTAGTTGGCTGCCCTCCAGTACGCGTCGAGCCCCTGCAGTTCCTCGTCGCCCAGTGGCGCGGCATCGATCCGTTGCACCGGAATCTCCTTCCTGACGGCTTCGCAGACCCTCCCGTACCCCGGAGCCGAGATCTCAGTCCGCCTTGAGACGCTCTTCACCGAGGCGTTCCACGTCGGCGACGAGCTCCTCGGAGATCCGGTTGAGCTTGACGTTCCCGTTCTGGGACAGCCTGGCCAGGAAGGCGAACGCACGCTGATCGGTCAGCGAGTAACGCTCCATCAGGATGCCGATCGCCTGACCGATGGTCCGCCGGGTCCGCAGCGCGTCCTGCAGGTTCTCGATCTCGCGCGCATAGCCGATCGCCATCGCCGACTGGTGCGTGAACAGCGCCCCGATCGCGCCGAGATCCTCGAACGAGCCGACCACCGTCGAGTACAGATTCAGCGCCCCCTGCGATTGGGGCGCGTCGAACAGACGCAGACCTGCCTGCGCGACGATCCCGGCGGCCACCGCGCTCGCGGCGTAGCGCGGAAAGCGCGGATCGGCGGCGAGGTCGGGAGACAGGACGTGCACGCTGTCGGTCGCGGCCTCGTAGCACGGCCCCTCCTGAAGCTCGTACTGCGCCGCGTCCACGCCCCACAACAAGTCGGCGGTGGGCGCCGCGGTCTCGAGCCGCCCGTCGCTGTGCTTCACCGTGATGCTGGCGTACTCCACCTCTGGAAGCACCTCGACCGCCGCCGCCGTGATGCGACCCAGCGTGTGGTCCAGGTCGCCCGCTGTCAGCGACTTCGACAGTCGCCGCGTTGCCTCCAGAAGTTTCGTGTCATCCATAGACCGCAGGTACCCGCGTCACCGGGTCCGAACCGGGTGCCGATCAGGCGGCTGACCGGACCGGGGCGAGCTTGTTCCTCAGGCTGTCCAGGATCTGGCGGAGCAGACGCGAGACCTGCATCTGACTGACGCCCAGCTCAGCGCCGATGTCGGTCTGCGCCAGGCCTTCCACGAATCGCAACTGCAGGATCTCCCGATCCCGATCGCTCAGGTCCGCCAAGACCGGCCGGAGTACCTCGATCGCCTCCAGCTGATCCAGCGCCCGGTCGTCCTCGGCGGCCACCACGTCGGCCAGCGACAGACCGGCATCCGTCTCCGGGCGATCCAGCGACAGCACCGTGAAACAGCCATGAGCGACCCTTGCCCGCTCGACCTCCTCAACCTCCACGCCCAGCCGCTCGGCGATCTCGGCCGAGTTCGGCTCCCGCCCCAGCTCCTGCTCCAGGTCCGGCAGCTTCGCCGCGATCATCCCCTGCAACTCCTGCAGCCGGCGCGGAATCCGCACCGTCCACGCGCAGTCCCGGAAGTACCGCTTGACCTCGCCCCGGATGGTCGGAATCGCATACCCGATGAACGGCGTATCGGCGTCGAGCCGGTAGCCGTGCGCCGCCTTCACCAGCCCCAGATAAGCGACCTGCTCCAGGTCTTCCACCTCCGGACCCTTGTGCCGGAACCGCTGCGCGATCCCCCGCGCCATCTCGATGTTGAGCTCGACGATCGCCTCGAGCAGCTGCTGCCGCTCGGTTTCGCCGGTACTACGCTCCCGCCGCTCGAACAACTCCTGCGTCGCGGACTCGCGCGCCGCGCGATCCCGGGCGGACCAGCACTGGGTGGGCACTGAACTGACAAAGAAACTCATCTCGACCTCGCGACAGAACAACGTCACGGCGTGGCCCACCTCCGGACCACGGTCAGCAGCAAACCCTCCGTACCCGCTCCCTGCCAAACCATGCGCCGGCCACCCGGGACAGGGCGGCGGACAGGTGACTCCGGGGCATTGACAGCGTTGTCTGCTGGGACGACGATACTTCTCGTCGGAGACTGAAACGTTTCCAACCTCTTCCGCCCGAGCCGCCCCGAAGTAGTCGAGGAGATCGTCGCCGTGATTCGTGCTGCCCGAACTTTGCAGATACTGGTGGCTGGAGCAGTCCTGGCCGGAGCGGCGCTGTCCGCGCCGGCCGCTGGTGCCGCGCCCGCCTCCGACGGTCCGGCAGCGACCGCTCGGGCCCGGGTTGCCGCTGACGAGCTGATGAGTTCGTACGAGCCGGTCAAGGCGTGGTTTCCGTCGAGCTGGTGGAATTCCGCGGTTGCCTTGCAGACCGTCGGCGACTACATGGAGCGCACCGGCGACCGTCGTTACCTGCCTCAGCTGGACAACACCTTCGAGAAGGACAAGGGCGTGTTCCCGGCGGGGTACCTGTCCGGTGATCCGCTGCTCGGGAACTTCACCAGCCGTGCCATCGACGACTCCGAGTGGTGGGGCCTGACCTGGATCCAGGCGTACGACCTGACGAAGAACCGCAAGTACCTCGACATGGCGGTCACGATCGCGGAGTACGTCGAGGGCTACTGGGACCCGAGCACGTGTGGTGGCGGCGTCTGGTGGAACGGGGAACGTACCTACAAGAACGCCGTCACCAACGGCCTGTGGATCCGCCTCACCGCCGAACTCCACAACCGCCTGCCGCGCGACAAGCACTGGCTCGGTCGCGCGAAGGAGGGCTGGAACTGGTTCACCGCCAGCGGCATGATCAACTCCGCCGGTCTGGTCAACGACGGTTTGAGGGACGACTGCAGCAGCAACGGCGACACCGTCTGGAGCTACAACCAGGGCCTGGCCATCGGGGCCGGCCTCGAACTGTGGCGAGCGACCCATGATCCGAAGCTGCTGACCACGGTACGACGCTTGGCCGACGCGGCCATCGCTCCCGGCGGACTGGTGACCGGCGGTGTCCTGACGGAGTACTGCGATGCGCCCGGCCGCACGTGCGACGACAACGGCAAGCAGTTCAAGGGCATCTTCATGCGCTACTGGATGGACCTCGCCGACACCACGCACGATCACCGCTACACCGCTTTCGTTGCTCAGCAGGCCGCAACGGTCTGGGGCAACGACCGCGACGCCGCCGATCGGCTGGGCGAGCGCTGGTCAGGCGCCGAGCCGAACGTCTTCGACTGGCGGACCCAGGCCAGTGCCCTCAGCGCGCTGATCGCTGCCGTGCCGTCCACGCCGCCGACGCGGTCGCTGTCGGCCACCACCGATCCGGCCCTGCCGGTGGTGATGCCGTCGACCGGCGCCGCCACCCACGTGAAGCTGACAGTCGACGTCCAGGCCACGGGACGTGAGCCGCTCCAGGTCGCCGTACGGGCAACTGCCCCGTCGGGATGGGCCGTCACTCCCCCACGCTCGACGGTGCTCCTTCGCCCGCACGGCAACGCCGTACCGGTGCACTCGTCGGTCCAGCTCGATGTGACGATCCCCGCCGGTACGCCGGACGGCCGCTACCCGGTGAGCGCGACCGCGACCTCCGGCTCACAACTGTCGTTCAGCACCCGAGCCGACATCCTGATCGCGAACACCGCCGACTTCGACACCGGTACGGCGGCCGAGACCCCCTGGCTGTGGGACGCGGACGGCTCACAGAGCAACGGCGTCCAGAACCGGTTCGCCGACGGGCACTCGTACTTCGTCTACCGCTTCCCGTTCCCGGCCGACACCACCACGGCCTCCGCGACACTGACGATCGACAACGAGTTCGTCGTACAGGTCAGCGGCGACGGGCAGCAGTGGACCACGGTGGCCACCGAGACACAGCCCTTCCACGACGGTGAGAACAAGCTGGCCAGGACGTTCGACCTCAGCGCTCATCTCGGCCCGGACAAAGCAGCCTACGTCCGGATCTCCGACTCGTTCCCCGACGACGGCTGGGGTGGCCGCGTCTACCACGTGACAGCCACCCACGACTGAACTCGCACGACCGCGAATCCAGCAGCGAGACCGCGTCGAACTTGTGCAAGCCACGCCTGAACCTTTACAGGCCGGCTGACCGCGTGCATAACTTACGCATAAGTTTCATTCGGTCTCCGGACGAGGTGACGATGGCGGGACAGGATCTGCCCACCGCGGTGCGCTGGGTCGACGACCGGACGGGGATCGCCAAGCTCGGCAAGAAGAACCTGCGCAAGGTCTTCCCCGACCACTGGTCCTTCATGCTCGGCGAGATCGCGCTCTACAGCTTCGTCATCCTGATCCTGACCGGCATCTTCCTCACCCTGTGGTTCAAGCCGTCGATGGCCGACGTCACCTACCAGGGCTCGTACAGCCTGCTCAAGGGCCTGCACATGTCCGAGGCCTACGAGTCGACACTGCGGATCTCCTTCGACATCCGCGGCGGCCTGCTGATGCGGCAGATCCACCACTGGGCCGCAGTGCTCTTCGTCGCCTCGATGAGCGTGCACCTGCTGCGCGTCTTCTTCACCGGCGCGTTCCGCAAGCCGCGTGAGCTCAACTGGCTGATCGGGATCGTGATGCTGTTCCTCGGCATCATCGAGGGCTTCATCGGCTACGGCCTGCCCGACGACCTGCTATCCGGCACCGGGCTGCGGATCACCGAAGGGCTGGTCCTCGCCGCTCCCGTCGTCGGCACGTACATGTCGTTCTTCATCTTCGGCGGCCAGTTCCCCGGTGACGAGTTCGTCTCCCGGTTCTTCACCGTGCACGTGCTCCTGATCCCAGGCATCCTGCTCGGCCTGATCACGGTCCACCTGGTCCTCGTCGTCTACCACAAGCACACGCAGTACCCAGGGCCCGGCCGGACCGAGAAGAACGTCGTCGGCTACCCGCTGATGCCGGTCTACATGGCCAAGGCCGGCGGCTTCTTCTTCGTCGTCTTCGGAGTGCTCGCAGTGATGGGCGCGCTGCTGCAGATCAACCCGGTCTGGCTGTACGGCCCGTACAACCCCGCGGAGGTCACCGCCGGTTCCCAGCCCGACTGGTACATGGCCTGGCTCGACGGCGCCGTCCGCCTGATGCCCGGAGTCGAATCGCACTTCTGGGGCATCACGATCAGCTGGAATGTCGTAGTACCGGCGCTCCTGATGCCGCCGCTGTTCATCGGGTTCGTCGCGCTCTACCCGTTCATCGAGAACTTCGTCACCGGCGATCGCCGCGAACACCATCTGCTCGACCGCCCACGCAACCAGCCGACCCGCACCGGCATCGGTGTCGCGATCATCACCTTCTACGGCGTGCTGTGGCTCAACAGCGGCAACGACCTCGTCGCAACCCACTTCCAGCTGTCGATCAATACGATCACCTGGGTCTGCCGCGTGCTGATCTTCCTCGGCCCGGTGCTGGCGTTCTGGATCACCCGCCGGATCGCCATCTCACTGCAACGCGCCGATCTCGACCGCGTGCTGCACGGCCGCGAGTCCGGCATCATCGTCCGCTCCCCCGACGGCCGGTACTACGAGAAGCACGACCCCATCACCCGGTACGAGGCCTACGCACTGACCGCCCACGAGAGCCGGCACCCCGTGGCCCGCGGCGACGACACGGACGCAAACGGAGTCGACCGCCCGCACCGCCATCGCCGCCGGATCCGCGCCGCCCTCTCCCGCTTCTACTTCGCCGGCAACACACCGACCACCGAGGACCCCGGCCGCCCGGAACCGAACAGCCTGGAGAAGGCCGGCAAGACCTGACCGGCAAGGATCCCTGAGCCGACGGTGTCACAGGTTGTGGTGGTGTTCTGTCTTTGCAGGTGTGAACGCACACGCGGAGAAGCGCACCCTGGGACTGTCAGCCGAAGAAGTCGATGAGTGCCTGCGCCACAGCCTCTGGTTGTTCGATCGGGAGGAAGTGACCGGAGCCGTCGATCATCGCCAGCCGGACGTCAGTACCCGACTGCGGCAAGGTTTGCCGGATCCCCGCGAAGTTCGCCGGCGAGGCGAGACCGAGCATCGGTACCGTCACCTTGCCGTAGGTCCTGAAGTCGGCAACGTCTTGGTCGAAGGCCTGGAACCAGCCGTTCCCGGCCCGGACGGCATCGGCACTGTCGTAGGCACGGGCATACGCCTGCCGATCGCCTTCGCCGACCTTGCTCCGATCGACGAGATGGCTGTCGAACACGTAGTCGACGACGAACCGCATCCGTCCTGCCAGCAGCTGCTCGGGCAGACCACGGATCTGGTTGAGCGGGAACCACCACAGATTCGGCGCACCCTCCGACGGCAGCAGCTTCAGCTCGTACAGGCTGGGATCCGGATGGCCGACCTCCATGACGGCCAGTTCGGTGACGGCCTCGGGATGATTGATCGCGTAGCTGAAGGCAACCATCGAGCCGATGTCGTGCCCGGCGATGGCGGCCTTCGAGTAGCCGAGGTGGTGAACGAGCTCGAGGATGTCGCGCGCCATCGTCCGCTTGTCGTAGCCGGAGTCCGGCTTGGCCGACAGGTTCATCCCCCGCAGATCGACCGCGATCACCCGGTACCGCTCGGCCAGCAGAGGCATCACGTGGCGGAACTCCCGCCACGTCACCGGCCAGCCAGGCAACAGGACCAGCGGTTCCCCCTGGCCGCCGGCGACGTAGTGCAACGTCGTCCCGTTCACCTCGGCGAAGGCACTACGGAAGTCGCCTGGCAGCGCCGACGCCAGCGCGGCGTCATCCACTACCGACTCGTCCTCGAACACGGTCACACAGATCACTCCCACTACGTAGACGACCAGTACTCAGCTATGACCGAGCCGACCGCCGGCTTGTGACAGCGGGCTTGTTCTCCGCTGCATTTCTCGCCTCCAACCCGCACGATCGAAGGAGCAGGTTCATGGATCTGAAGATTGCCGGCCGGACCGCGGTGGTTTGCGCGTCCACCTCCGGACTGGGCGAAGGTGTTGCCAGGGCGCTCGCCGCGGAAGGCGCGAACGTCGTGGTGACCGGCCGCCGGGCGGAGTTGGCCAGGTCGATCGCCGCACAGTTGCCGTCGGCAATCGGTGTCGGCGTGGACATGATGAGCGACGGCGGGCCCGAACAGATCATCCAGGCCGCCACCGAGGCGTTCGGATCGGTGGACATCCTGGTCCTCAACGGTCCCGGCCCCAGGCCGGCCACCGCCCTGGACGTCACAACGGAGGACATCGGTACGGCGATGGCGTCGGTGATCCAGCCACAGCAGCGACTGGTGTCCCTCGTACTCGACGGAATGCGCGAACGCGGCTGGGGCAGGATCCTCGCGGTCTCGGCCACGAACATCGTGGAGCCCCTGCCCGCGCTGGCGTTGTCGAACATCGCCCGTCCCGCCCTCGCCGGCTACCTCAAAACCCTCGCAACCCAGGTCGCACCCGAGGGCGTCACCGTGAACCTCCTACTGGCCGGTGGCTTCCGTACCGCCCGCCGCGATGCCGTCGAAGCAACCAAGGCCGCCCGGACCGGCCGGCCCGCAGCCGAGATCCAGGCCGAAGAGGCCGCCGAGGTCCCGATGCGCCGCTTCGGCGCCGTACACGAGTTCGCTGCCGTAGCCGCCTTCCTGTGCAGCGACCTGTCGTCGTACGTGACGGGAACGGCCGTCCGATGCGACGGCGGCTTGGTCCACAGCCTCTGAGCCGCAGGTCTCAACGCGTGCCGGAGATCAGACCGAGTTCGCGACCGCGCTGGACGGCGGTACTGCGATCCGTGGCGCCGAGCTTGGCGTAGATCCTGCGAATGTGGGTGTTGACAGTGTTCAGCGAGAGCAGCAGTTCGGCGGCGATCTCCGGCCGGGTCAGGTTCGTGGGCAGGTAGCGGAGGACCCGAAGCTCACCAGGGCTGAGGCTTTCGACCGGCCCACGGGCCGGCGGCGTACCGCTGCGGACAGCGTCGAGGACATCGGCCACGAGCGCCGCGTGCCGGGTCTGCCAAGCCGGCAGAACCTCCAAAACCCGCCACGCACCGGTCATCGCGAACGGCAGGATCAGCCGATCCTGCTCGGCGAGGTCGAGCGCGTGCTCGATCGCGGCTACGGCGGCGCCCTTGTCGCCGAGGTCGCAACAGGCAAGCGCCATCATCAGGCTTCCCTCGAGCCCCAGAACGGCGTCGGACTCGAGTACGCGGCGGGCAGCCGCCGCGTCATGGTCAGCCAGGTGGATCGCCGCGGCGGCGGTGCGTAAGTCACCCGTCGCGGCGAGCATCGTCCGTGCCTCGTCGATCATTCCGGCGCGGGCCAGCGTGGCGATCGTCCAGGCGGCCACCTGACCCGAGAACGCGTGGTCGCCGCCCGCCTCGCCGAACTCGGCCAGCGCCTCCTGGTGACGCTCACGGGCGGCCGCGATCATCCCGGCGACGACATGCGTGAGCAACTGGATGCCGGGTTCGCTGACCGTGCGTACGGCGCGATCTAGCCAGCGTTCGGCATGGTCGAACTCCCCCGTCCACACCAGCACCCAGGCGAGCGTGGCGTAGGCAGGCGCAACCACCGGTTCGTCGTCCAACCCGTGCCGGTTCGCCAGCGCGATCGCGTCCTCGGCATGCCGGCGGGCCAGCGGAAGGGACCGAAGGGTGGCCACGAAGCTCAGATAGGCCAGGCAGGCCACTTCGAGGTACGGGCGGTTGAGATCGCGGGCGAGGACCGCGCCCTCGGACAGATGGCGCTCCGCGTCTGCCGGCCGCCGCGACCATGCCTCGGTCGCACCGAGGTTCTGAAGCAGGACAGCGCGCAGATCGGCGTCCGGAAGGTTGTTGTCCTGCGCAACGACACGGTCGTACTCGCCCCGTAGCCTGGCGAGTTGCAGATCCAGGACGGCGACGACCATCGGATGCTCGCCGGCCGATCGAGCGATCTCGAGGTGCGCTGCCGCTTCGTCGAGCCGCATCCGGTTCAGTTCGTCGATGGCATGGACCAGCGCGAGTGAGTCGCCGGGAGCCGGGAAGGCGTGGAGGAGCGTTCGTACCGTCCCTGCCTCCCCATCGAGGGTCAGACTGAGCGCGTGCCCGGTCAGCAGCCGTCCGGCCTCCGCCCAGTCGCCTGCCCGCTGCAGATGCCGGATCGCGGCGGCGGGTTGAGCATGTTCCGCGAACCACTGGGCGGCGGTCCGATGCAGAGCGGAGATGCTGTCCGGCTGAGTACGCCGAAGTTCCAGGCGCAACAGGCCCGCGAACATCTGGTGGTAGCGGAACCACGTGCGCTCGACGTCCAGCGACGTGACGAAGGCGTTCGCCCGCTCCAGCTCCAGCAGGACCCTCTCGGCACCGGATCCGCCCGTGAGCACGTCGGCCAGCTCGCCGTTGACCTTGTCCAGCAGCGAGGTGCGCAACAACAGATCCTGTACTTCGGGGCTCTGCCGCTCCAGCATCTCGGCCAGCAGGTACTCGGCCACGGTCCGATCGCTGCCGGAGAACTCGGCGACGAATCGTTCCGGATCCGGATTCCCAGCCAGCGACAGCACTGCGAGCCGCAGCCCGGCCGCCCAGCCTTCAGTGCGCTGCTGCAGTACTTCGACAGCCTGGCCGGACAGCGCGAGACCTGCCGCCGCGACCAGCTTCCCGGTCTCCTCGACCGTGAATCGCAGCTCCGGACCGCGAATCTCGGCCAGCTCACCGGCGAGCCGAAGCTTGTGCAGCTGGAGCGGCAGCTCGCCGCGGGTGGCGACGACCGCGTGCGCGAGAGGCGGGAGTTCACTCAGCAGGGTGGCCAACTCGCCGGGCGATTCGAGTTCGTGCGCGTCGTCGACGACCAGCACGAACGATCCCTCGATCGTCGCGAGCTCGGACAGAGCCTTCTCGCGCTCGCCGCCGCCCGGTGTCGCGACCGGCGGGTCGGATCCACACGCCGCGTGGATTCCGCGCAGTACGTCGAACCAGAACCGCTGGTCGGGCCGCACCGTCACGAACGCGAGCGGACGCTGCTGCTGCCCGGCCCAAAGCCGCAGCAGCGAGGTCTTGCCGCTCCCGGCCGGCGCCGAGATGATCGTTACCCGCTTGGCCGCCGCACGATCCAGCGCGACGACCAGGTCATGGCGGTCGATCAGCGCAGGCACACCGCAATGATAGTTGCCCGATCACCTGATTCCGGTGATGGCCGGTCACCTGGTCCGTGCCGATCCTGGCTTCATGTCCACTATCGAACTGCCCGAATATGCTCCGGTACCGCAATCCGCAACAGGCCCCGCACTCAACGAACACGGCTACTACGTCGGCCGGGTGGAGAGGAATCTCTACTGGGTCACCGACGGCGGGTACCAGGCGGCCTTCCTGACCACCGCCGACGGTGTCGTCCTGTTCGACGCACCACCCACCATCGGCCACAACCTGCAGCGCGCCATCGACGAGATCGCGGCGGCGAACGGCGTACCGAACAAGGTCACCCACCTCGTCTACTCACACCATCACGCCGACCATATCGGCGCCTCGTCGCTGTTCGGCCCGGACGTGGTGCGGATCGGCCATGCCGAGACCAAGCGGCTGCTGGCCCGCACCGGCGACCCTGCACGGCCTGCGCCCGACCTGACCTTCGACACCAAGCACGCTCTGGAGGTCGGCGGCGAGACCGTCAATCTCGCCTGGCACGGTTCCAACCACACGCCGGACAACATCTACATCCACCTGCCCGGCCACGAGACGCTGATGCTGATCGACGTGGTGGTTCCGGGCTGGGCGTCGTTCGCCGCCTTCAACGTCAACGTCGACGTACCCGGCTCCATCGCCGCACCGGACAACGCTCTCGACTATCCGTGGAAGCACTTCATCGGTGGCCACCTGGGCCGGCTGGGCACCCGCGACGATCTCACCCTGCACCAGCACTACCTGGCCGACATCGTCGACAACGTCCGCACCGCGCTGGCCACCGTCGACCCGATGCCCTTCTACGCCAGGTACGGCGACAACGTGTGGGCGGCCGTCAAGGCCTACCTCGACACAGCCTCCGCCCAAGCCGCCGCGCCAGTGGTCGAGAAGTACTCCGGCGTTCTCGGCGCCGCCGACGTCTTCATCACCAGCACCGTCTTCGTCATCCTCGAATCCCTGCGCCTGGACCTCGGCGAAGGCCTCTACATCCATCCCTGAGGGCGAGCCAGGCCGGAGCGGTTGGCTCCGGCCTGCTGGGATGGCTGGCGTCGCACTCAGCGCGCGGCCCGTTCGATCACATTGGTCACCGTGTCGGGTTGCGAGAGCATGACCAGGTGGGAGGCGCCGTCGACCTCGACGATCCTCGCGCCGGCGCGATTGGCCATGAAGCGCTCGGCCGCCGGAGCGATCGCGTGGTCACCGGTCGAGACGACCGCGTACTTCGGCAGCGCCGCCGGGGCCGTCCGCTCGATCGGCTCACCGAAGGCAGCCGCGGCGACCGGGCGCTGAGCGGCCACGAACGCGGACGCCTGGCGGGCCGGGAGGTCGGCGGCGAAGACCGCGCGAGCGTTGTCGGGCTTGATCGCGAGATCGAGTCCACCGGGGTAGGCGATCGGGGTGGTCGCCGAGCCCAGGTCGCTGCCGGGGAACTGCGAGTTCAGCGCGCCCAGCGTCTCACCGGCCTGCGGAATGAAAGCGTTGACGTAGACGAGCGACTTCACGCCCTCGGTACCGGCCAGCTCACTCACGAGCGCGCCACCGTACGAATGCCCGACCAGTACCTTAGGACCGGGGATGGTCGCCAGTACCCCGCTCAGGTACGACGTATCGGCTGCGATGCCTCGCAGCTGGACGGCCGGAGCGACGACCTGATAGCCGTCCCGCTGCAACCGGCCCGTCACCTCCGACCAGCTGTTCCCATCGGCGAACGCCCCGTGGAGCAGGACGATCGTCGGTTTAGGTGGGGTTTGTGTTCCCATCGTGGCTTGTGCGGTGGTCGTGCCGGCCAGCAGCAGGGTGCCGCCGAGTGCGGTCAGGACGACGGTGCGGCTCAGGTTTCGTACGGACTGGATCAGCTTGTTCATCGTGTTCACGCCTTTGTGTTGCCAGTGGTGGGTGCTTGGAGGTTGCGGGCCTCGATGGCCTTGACGGAGTCGTGGAACGGCTTGCCGAGCACACTCTTGCCGAACAGGCCGAGCACGATCCCGAGCATCCGGCCCTTGAAGTTCTTGCCCTGGCGCACGATCGACGCGTCGATCGTGGTCGTGCCGTCCGTCCGGCGGCGCAGGGTGTAGGTGTGACCGGACGCTCCGCCCCACAGGTTGGAGTCGATGGTCTTGAGGACAATGTGGTCCGGGTTCGACCAGTCGTAGCGCAGCCGTTCCCAGGCGCTGTCGTTGCCTTCGGTCACCTCGGCGTACCCGGGGCCCTGGGCATGGACCAAGAGGTGGTCGTCGGAGCTGTTGACGAACAGCTTCGACCGGCCCGGCCCGAAGTCGGTCAGCCCGGCGACGAACTGCTCGGGTGTCGAGGTGGTGATCTCGGTGAGATGGATGGTGGACATGTACGTTCCGTTTCCTCGAGGGATTCCCTGGCGGGATCCACTGACCCCACTGTTCGTCGCCCGGGAACCACTCACACCAGTGCCTTCCCCTGGTGCTACCCACGTGTTCCGACGCGAGGGCCGCGCGGCGTCAGCCCTTGGGGATCGGTGTCGTCACGGCGCGGCGACGAGATGGCGGAGTGCTGCCGGGTATGCGAGGTGCGCGGGCAGGGCGATGCCGGGCGCAAGGGGTGCGTGGACCAGTCCATCGGAATCGACACAGGCCTCGCGGCGGACGTCGGTCGAGGTCACCAGCGACTCGTAGTACGTGGTGTTCGAGATGGCCATGCAGAGGTGCTGGTTGGGGATGTCGGAGCCGTGGACCTCGGCGCGGAGCCGATAGGCATCGGCCAGGTGAGCGATCCGCATCGCGCCGGTGATCCCGCCGCGCAGGGTTGTGCTCGCCCGTACGCCGAAGGTCGCCGCGCCCGAGTTGATGAAGTCGGCGGCGTTCAGATGCGCGCCGTCCGAGGTCTCGGCGACCAGCAGCGGGACGCCGACCGACCGAGCCAGGAGCCCGTACGCCGTGACGCTGAACTCACGCATCGGCTCCTCGTACCAGAGGTAGTCCAGGTCCGTGAGTGCGCGGCCGAGCCGGATCGCATCGGGCAGGTCGAAGCCGGCTGAGCCGTCGTACATCAGCGGCACGTCGTCGCCGACATGCTCGCGCAGGGCCGCGCACAACTTCGCATCGCGACGTGCATCGCCCCAGGCGTGCAACTTGATCGCCGCATACCCGGCCTCGAGGCACTGGGTCGCCACATCGAGGAACTCCGCGGTCGTGGCGAAGGTCGAGGTCGACGCGTACGCCGGGATCGAGCGCCGGTGACCACCGAGCAACTGCCAGACCGGCTGCCCGGCGACGCGGCCGGCGAGATCCCACAGCGCGACGTCGATCAGGCCGAGCGTGGGCAGCGGGAGCTCCTCGATCCGGTCGAGCTCCCAGATCCGGTGCCAGAGCCACTCCCGCTGGTACGGATCCTGGCCGACCAGCTCGTCCCGGAACACCCGATCGACGAGCTCCTCCAGCTGCGCGGCGCCACCGGGACGGGCGAACAGCGCCACCCCCTCAGCGCCCTCGTCGGTACCGATCCGGAGCACGGCGCCGTCGGCGTCCGGCGCGCTCCCGCCGAGACCCGCACGCCAGCTGAACGGCGGACTCGCGGCGGGAATCCGGACTCGGTGGGTCTCGACATGGGTGATCTTCATGAACTCTTTCCGACGAATGAATCAGATCAATGTGTCGTCAAGGTAGCAAGAAGACACCGTCTTGCCTATCAACCAGACTCTTCTTTCGAGATTAACCAGGTTCATCACGTTCTCAGCGAGGCCGGCTGTCACGTCCACGGGCCGGGCAGGTGGAGCACTGCTGCTACCTGTCCCGTCTTCCTGCGTGCTGCGACTGGACACTTCGCGCGCTGGGAGGGATCGTGCAAGTGGAGACGTTGATGGCTGACTTGGTGGAACGGATCGGCGCTGGGACGACGACTACGCTCCCGCGCAGACGAAGCCTGGGCAGTGTGGTCGGCAAGTGGGTGTCCACCACCGACCACAAGCTGATCGGGCATCTCTACCTGATGACCTCGTTCGCGTTCTTCCTGATCGGTGGCGTGATGGCGCTGCTGATCCGGGCCGAGCTGGCCAAGCCGGGGTTGCAGATCGTCGACGAAGAGGTCTACAACCAGCTCTTCACCATGCACGGCACGATCATGCTGCTGCTGTTCGCGACCCCGCTGTTCGTCGGCTTCGCCAACGAGATCATGCCGGTCCAGATCGGCGCCCCCGACGTCGCGTTCCCACGGCTCAACATGTTCAGCTACTGGCTGTTCCTCTTCGGCGGCCTGATCACGCTGTCCGGCTTCATGACGCCCGGCGGGGCCGCGGACTTCGGCTGGACCGGCTATGCCCCACTGTCCGGTGGTACGCGCTCACCGGGTGTCGGTGGTGACCTGTGGGTGATGGGCCTGTGGATGGCCGGCCTGGGCACCATCCTCGGTGCGGTCAACTTCGTCACCACGATCATCACGATGCGGGCGCCCGGTATGACGATGTTCCGGATGCCGATCTTCACCTGGAACATCCTGGTGACCTCGATCCTGGTCCTGATCGCCTTCCCGATTCTCGCCGCAACCCTGCTGATGCTGGAGGCGGATCGGGCCCTGGGGGCTCACGTCTTCGACGCCGCGAACGGCGGGCCGTTGCTGTGGCAACACCTGTTCTGGTTCTTCGGGCATCCCGAGGTCTACATCATCGCGCTGCCGTTCTTCGGCATCATCACCGAGA
>NZ_BAABAA010000017.1:0-142829 GCF_039537185.1 Kribbella ginsengisoli
GCAGTACCAGTGCGGAGTGGACTGGGGTCATGGGAGCCATCATCGCGCGTGGCGGAGGGCGGATAGGGCGGAGTAGAGGGTGGCGGTGGATGGGTGGGTGGGGGGTGTTGCGACTATTCGGCGGGATGACGCTGATTTTCATTTCACGGGCGCGTTGTGTGCTCGTCCGGGTGCGCTCCGCTGTGTCAGGATGCCGCCCATGACGACGCCTGAGGCCACCGAGGAACGGGATTCCGCCGTCCCCACGGCAGATCCCGCCGCGCCGCCCGGACCTCCGCCGGCGCCTTCGCCCGACCCGGCCGCACCAGATGACGGGCCGGGCGAAGGACCGGCGGGCGCCCGGGAAGACAAGGAGCCGGCCGGGTCGTCGATCGCGTTCACGTTGACGCTGGTCGTGCTGGTCGGGCTCGCGCTGTTCGGCCGGAAGATCTTCGCCGGGCTGTTCACCGACGACGGCGTACGGACCTGGGCGACCATGTTCGTCGGAGTCACCGTCCAGGCGATGCCCTTCCTCGTCCTCGGCGTACTCCTCTCCGCCGCCCTCACCGCGTTCGTCCCCGCGTCGTTCTTCGCCAAGGCGCTCCCCAAGCACCCAGCTCTCGCGGTACCGGTCGCCAGCATGTCCGGCGTCGTCCTCCCCGGCTGCGAATGCGCCTCCGTCCCGGTATCGGCCGCCCTCATGAACCGCGGCGTCACCCCAGCCGCGGCGATCGCCTTCCTCCTCTCCGCACCGGCGATCAACCCAGTAGTACTGGCGTCAACCGCCGTCGCCTTCCCCGGCCAGCCGAAGGTCGTCGTCGCAAGAGCGGTCACCTCACTCGCAGTCTCGATGATGCTCGGCTGGCTGTGGCTGCTCACCGGCAAAGGCAGCAGCTGGCTGAAGATGCCGAAGAACCGGCACGCCGAAGGCACCGGCAAGCTCGAGGTGTTCCGCTCCTCGATGCTGCACGACTTCCTGCACGCGGGCGGATTCCTGGTCGTCGGCGCAGCCGCCGCGGCGACGCTGAACGTCGTCGTACCGCGCCAATGGCTCGACCACGTCGCCAGCAACCTGCTTGTCTCCGTCGTGGTGCTCGGCCTGCTCGCCGTGCTGCTCGCGATCTGCTCCGAGGCCGACGCGTTCGTCGCCGCCAGCCTGACCCAGTTCTCGCTCACCGCGCGGCTGGCGTTCATGGTGGTCGGGCCGATCGTCGACGTGAAGCTGATCGCGTTGCAGACCGGGACGTTCGGGCCGAAGTTCGCCGCCCGATTCGCGCCGGCCACCTTCGTGGTCGCGATCCTGTCCAGTCTTCTCGTCGGGTGGTGGCTGCTGTGAGGCGCAATGTCGCGGGTCTGGTCGTCGTGTTCGTCGGTGCCGCGGTGGTGCAGCTCGCCACCTCGAACACCTATCTGCGGTACGTGAAGCCCGGCATGCGCTGGATGCTGCTCTCGGCCGGCGCCATCCTGATCGTGCTCGCCGTCGCGGACGTCCTCGCCGACACCCGCAAGAAGCCCGGGGATGCCCACGCCGATGACGGACACGGCCACGGGCACCTGCTGCCGCGAGCCGCCTGGCTGCTCGTAGTACCGATCTTCGCGCTGCTCGTCGTCGACCCGCCCGCGCTCGGCGCCGACGCGGCCCAGCGGCAGTCGCCGGTAGCGGCCAAACCGATCGCGCCGAAAGGCAACTCCTTCCTCGCGCAGAGCGCCGACAGCACGGCCCCGGTGCCGTTGGCGGTGCGGGACTACGCCGTCTGGGCCGTCTGGGAGAAGGAGAGCATGAAGGGCCGCAATTTCCAGCTCACCGGCTTCGTCACGCCCGGCAAGAACGGCACCTGGTACGTCTCCCGGATCGGCCTGACCTGCTGCGTCGCCGACGGAACCGCCTTCATGGTCGAGGCCCGCGGCCAGACCTCCCCGCCCAAGAACCAGTGGGTCACCGTGACCGGCCAATGGGCCGAGCCGACCAAGCGGGCGGACGGCGACGTCGCCGCGCTGACCATCACCGGAGTACAGAACGTCACGCCCCCGGCCAACCAGTACGAGTAGCTCCGCTCTGGACCGCCGACCTACTCGACGGCCTGGCGAAGAAACTACGAGAACGTCTTCTTCTGGGCGAGACCCCGAACCGCGACGGCTGCATCGATACCGGCTGCCTCAGCCGGAATCGGTTGCTGGGGTCAGCGGGCGGACGTCGGTGCATGCACAACCCCGCAGGGCAAGCGCTTCCCCCGGTGTGTCGGGTTGGTTCGCGGGAGTTGTGCATGCGTGGCGGCCCAAGGGGGTGAGGTGTCGCCCTAAGCAGCCGATTCGGCGAGTACTCGCTCGACAGCGTCCGCCTTGTCGCGCGTTCGCCGCCGTACGACCGTGCAGGCCATTCCGCCGATGATCAACAAGGCTGCGATCGCTTGCTGGAGGCCGACTCGTTCGCCACGGAGGAGCCAGGCTGCGGCCATGCCCACTACTGGGACGAGTAGGGAGAACGGCGCGACGGTGGTGGCGTCGTACTGGCGGAGGAGGTAGCCCCAGATGCCGAAGCCGAAGAGGGTGGAGGCGAAGGAGAGGTAGGCGAGGGCGCCAACTCCGGTGAGGTCGATGGTGCGCAGGGCTTCCAGGTCGTTGCCTGGGCCCTCGGTCAGCAGCGAGAGGGCGAGCAGGGGCAGGACGGCTACCGCGCTGACCCAGACCATGAAGCGCAAGGTGTCCTGGGGTTTTCCCAACCTGGTGGCGACGTTGGCGACACCCCAGCTCGCACCGGCAAGGATGACCAGGCCCAGGGCTCCGACCGGTGCCGCGAGTTGGTGGTCGACGAGGATGAGGGCGAGGCCGCAGCAGGCGATCGCGATGCCGGCCAGTTGGGCCGGGCGCGGGCGCTCGCGGAGTACGACGATTGCGAAGAGCAACGTGAAGACGACCTGGCACTGCAGGACCAGCGAGGCCAGCCCGGCCGGTACGCCGTGGTCCATCGCGATGAAGAGCAGACCGAACTTCGCCACCCCGAGCGCGAGGCCGACGGCGATCACGTACCGCCAGGCGACGCGGGGCGGGCCGAGCAGGAAGATCGCCGGTACCGCCGCGAAGAAGAACCGCAACGCGGAGAAGAACAATGGCGGGAAGCCTTCGAGGCCGACCTCGATGACGACGAAGTTGACGCCCCAGACCACCACGGCTGCGAGGGCGAGGAGGACGTGACGAGGATTCATGTCAGCAAGTCTGGGGTGGCGTACAGTTAAGGACCAGCGAAGTTTGCTACCGCTGACACTGTAGGAGTGCTACATGATCGATCTGGGTCGCCTGCGCGCGCTGCACGCCGTCGCGACGTACGGGTCGGTCGGCAGCGCCGCCGACGCCCTCGGCTACACCCCGTCGGCCGTCTCGCAGCAACTCGCCAAGCTGGAGCGCGAGACCCGTACGGTCCTGATCGAGAAGCGTGGTCGCGGCATCGTCCTCACCGACGCGGCCCTGCAACTCGCAGCCACCGCATCTAAGGTCCTCGAACTGGTGGAGAGCGCCGAGCTGACCCTGGAAGAGCAGCGCGGTCAGGCGATCGGCTCGCTGTCGATCGCCGCCTTCCCGACCGCCACGCGAGGCCTGCTGCCGGCCGTGCTGCCGAAGCTGATGGACGACAACCCCGCCCTCGACGTCACCGTGACCGAGACCGACCCGGTCGAGGCCGTCGCCGCCGTCGCCCGCGGCGAGCTCCACATCGCCATCGTGCACGACTGGCACAACACCCCACTGGCGATCCCCGACGAGCTCTCCAGGATCAAGCTCGGCACCGACCCCGCCGACGTCCTGGTCCCCGCCTCGCATCGGCTCGCGGGCAAGGAGTTCGTCCGCGCCGACGACCTCGTCGGCGAGCGCTGGATCTGCCAGCCGGCCGGCTCGATCTGCCACGAGTGGCTGGTCCGCACGATGCGCAAGGCCGGCGTCCAGCCCGAGGTCGCCTACTCCATCGCGGAGTACCAGACCCAGCTCGCAATGCTTGCCCGAGGCATCGGCATCGGCCTCCTCCCCCGCCTCGGCCGCGGCCCGTTGCCAGCGGGAGTGATCGCTCTTCCCCTCCAACCGGCACCGAGCCGCCGCCTGTACGCCGTCTGGCGCACCGCCACCGCCCGTCGACCCGCCATCGCCGTCACGCTCGCGGCTCTCAAGTCCGGCTGGGCCGCGCGCGACACGGCGTAACGCCAGTCCTCGAAACACCGCTTTTCGGTCCGTCCGGTGGGAGTCCAGTGGGTCACTGGTTCCATCTGGCGGGAATTAGTTCCGTCACTCTTCGCGACCGATTGACAGCGCCTCGCATCGGGGCTAACTTCCTCGGAAATCTATTAGGAAACTTTCCTAACAGCTAGCCGTACCCCTCTCGTCCCCGCCCCTGACGCAGTAGGAGGAACCATGAACCGCCCCCGATGGATCGCTGCGGTGGCGGGTCTCGCGCTCACCGCGACGGCCCTCATCACCACCAGCGCGACCGCCAGTACAACCGCCCCCATCCCGGCGCCAGTTGCAGCCACCCCGGTTTCGATCAACGGACAGTTGCATGTCTGCGGTACCAAGCTCTGCAACCAGTACAACAAGCCGATCCAGCTCCGTGGCATGAGCACGCACGGCATCCAGTGGTACGCCAACTGCATCAAGAAGGCGTCCCTCGACGCGCTCGCCACCGACTGGAACGCCGACATCCTGCGGATCTCGATGTACGTCGCGAAAGGCGAGGACGGCTACGAGACCGACCCGCGCAAGTTCACCGACCTGGTGCACGGCTACATCGAGGAGGCCACCAAGCGCGGGATGTACGCGCTGGTCGACTGGCACCAACTCACCCCCGGCGACCCGAACATCTACACCGCCAAGGCCAAGACGTTCTTCGCCGAGATCGCCGAGCGGCACAAGGACAAGAACAACATCATCTACGACATCGCCAACGAGCCGAACGGCGTCCCCTGGGCCAAGATCAAGTCGTACGCCGAGCAGGTGATCCCCACCATCCGCGCCAAGGACCCCGACGGCGTCGTCTTCGTCGGTACCGCCGGCTGGTCCTCGCTCGGCGTCTCCGACAGCCGGACCGAGGCCGACGTGATCAACAACCCGGTCAACGCCACGAACCTGATGTACACCTTCCACTTCTACGCCGCGTCGCACCATGACGAGTACTTCAACGCGCTCTCGCGGGCCGCGGACAAGATCCCGTTGTTCGTCACCGAGTTCGGCACCCAGAACTACGAGGGCGAGGGCGCCAACGACTTCGCCTACTCGCAGAAGTACCTGGACTTCCTGGCCAGCAAGAAGATCGGCTGGACCAACTGGAACTTCTCCGACGACGAGCGCTCCGGTGCTGTCTTCAAGGAAGGCACGTGCGCGGGCAACAACTTCACCGATACGTCGGTACTCAAGCAGGCCGGCGTCTGGATCCGCGACCGGATCCGCACCGCCGACGACTTCCCGACCGACGGAACCGATCCGACCGATCCCACCGAACCGACCGATCCCGCGACCACCATCAACGTCTCCACCGCGGCCCAACTGAAGACGGCCCTGACCGCCGCCAAGCCGGGCGACACCATCAAGCTTGCCGACGGCACCTATACCGGCAACTTCAAGACCACCCTCTCCGGTACCTCCTCGGCGCCGATCAAGCTCACCGGCTCGGCGAAGGCGATTCTGACCGCGAGCGGTGGCTACGGCCTGCACCTCAACGGCGCGAGCTACTGGCAGGTGTCGGGCATCACCGTCACCGGCGGCCAGAAGGGCATCATGATCGACAGCGCGACCCGCGTGCTGATCGACGGTGTCACCGTGCACGGCCTGGACATGGAGGGCGTGCACTTCCGCAACAGCAGCACCTACGGAACGATCAAGAACTCGTTGATCTACGACACCGGCAACGACGGCCGCGGGATGGGTGAGGGTGTGTACGTCGGCAGCGCCGGCGGCCTGGACGACAAGTCGGACAACGTCCAGATCCTCGACAACACGATCGGTCCGGACGTCGGCGGCGAGGCCGTCGACCTGAAGGAAGGCACCAAAGGCGGCCGGGTCGCGGGCAACAGCTTCGACGGCCGCGGGCTGACCGGCGCCAATTTCGACGACAGCTGGATCGATGTCAAGGGCAACGACTACGTGATCGAGAACAACACCGGCAAGAACACCACCAACAACGGCTTCGAGACCCACATGCAGCAGGACGGCTGGGGCTGCGGCACGGTCTTCCGCAACAACAAGTCCGACCTGACCGGCGCCACCGGAGCCGGTCGCTACGCCTTCAACATCACCAACTACGACGCCTCCACCTGCAAGGTCACCATCGACCGCTCCAACACCATCACCGGCGGCAAGGCCCTCACCAACCCGGGCATTCCCGTCAGCTGATCCGGACCGGTCGGTGGGCTTCACCAGGGCTCACCGGCCGGCCTCCGCAAGTCCACGCCCCGGTCGCTCCGCCCCGACGACCGGAGCGTGGATCAGCCGTCTACCAGAGTGTTGAGCTTGGCTTCGGACTCGTCGTCGACCGGGGTGTAGGTGGTCAGTCGCATTCCGGCCGCCTGGCTCACCCAGAGATTCACCGCCTCGACCCGCAGGAGGCCGACCTTCTCGTTGTCGATCACCTTGATCTTCGCGCTCGGCGCAGCCACGTCGTACCGCTGCCACAGCTCGGCGAACAGCGGCGAGTTCACCAGCAGCCGCTCGGTCAGATCCTGCCAGCTCGGTTCCCCCAGATGCGCCGCCGACGCGGCCCGGAACCCGGCGACCATGTGCTGCTCGATCGACTCGTGATCGATGAAGGCGCACCGCCACTCGTCCGACACGAAGGTCAGCCAGAGCAGGTTGCGCTCCTCGATCGGGATCTCGTTCATGTCGAGGATCACCTTGCAGTACGCCTCGTTGAACGCCAGGACGTCGTACCGCGAATTGAGCACCTGTGCCGGATACGGGGAGAGCTGGTCGAGCATCTTCTGCACGGACCCCGGGAGGGCTGAGCAGTCGCTCTTGCCCGGGCCGAGCGCGATACCCGCCAGGGTGTAGAGGTGGTTGCGCTCCAACCGGTCGAGCCGGAGGGTACGGGAGATCGCCTCGAGCACCTGGGCCGACACGTTGATGTCGCGACCCTGCTCCAGCCAGGTGTACCAAGTCACGCCGACGCCCGCCAACTGGGCGACCTCTTCGCGCCGCAGGCCCGGAGTACGGCGTCGTCCGCCGGGTACGAAGCCGACCTCGTCCGGCTGGATCCGCTCCCGCCGGCTGCGCAAGAACGCGGACAGCTCCCGCCGTCGCTCGTCCTTGTCGGTGACGACTGGCACACTGCTCAGCAGACTCACCTCCCCATGGTGCGGCCTCCGGCAGCCTGACGAAAGCCTGGTGCCGGGTGCTGCCAATACCAGGATAACCAGGCTCTCACCACCAGGCTCCTGGTGAGCACATGCTGGGTGTCATGACAGACCAGCTCCAAACCGCCCGGCTCACTTCACCTCAGCTCTCGAAGTCACCTCTCGGCCCGGTCGCCCTCACCACCTTGCTCTTCGGCGCCTTCCTGCCGATGCTCTCCTTCTTCATCATCAACGTCGCGCTGCCCGCGATCGGCTCGGACCTGCACGCGAACGCCGGTGAACTGCAGCTAGTCGTCGGTAGCTACGGCATCGCCAACGCCACCCTGCTCGTGGTCGGTGGCCGGCTCGGCGACGGCTTCGGCCGCAAGCGGCTGTTCCTGTTCGGCATCGTCGGTTTCACCGTGATGTCGCTGATCTGCGCGATCGCGCCGACCATCGGCGTACTGCTTGCCGCCCGCGTCCTGCAGGGTGCGGCCGCCGCGGCGATGACGCCGCAGGTGCTCGCCTCGATCAGCAGCCTGCTCACCGGCGAACACCGCGCTCGCGCGATGGCCATGTTCGGTGTGGCGGGTGGCTCGGCCGCCGCGCTCGGACAGATCCTCGGTGGTGCTCTGGTCGAGGCCAACGTGTTCGACCTCGGCTGGCGTGCGGTCTTCCTGGTCAACGTCCCGGTCGGCTTGATCGCGATCGTCGCCGCAGTGAAGCTCCTGCCCGAGACTCGCGCCGACAAGGCCCAGCGGGTCGACCTGGTCGGCGCCGGTCTCCTGGCTCTCGCACTGGTTCTACTGCTGCTCCCCCTGACCGAGGGCCGCCCACTGGGCTGGCCACTCTGGACCTGGCTCTCCCTCGCCGCCACGATCCCTGCGGTCGCTCTGCTCGGCGTACACCAGCACCGCTCCGAGAAGGCCGGTACTGCGCCCCTGATCCCGCCCTCGGTACTACGGCTGCGCCCGATGCAGATCGGATTGCTTCTGGCCGTAGGATTCTTCACCACCTTCGGCGGCTTCATGTTCGTCTTCGCGCTGGCCACCCAGGGCGAAGCTGGGATGTCCCCACTGGAAGGCGGTCTGAGCCTGCTGCCGATGTCGGTCGGCTTCCTGATCACCTCGATCTACGGACCGCGTCTGCAGCAGAAGTACGGAGCCGGCCTCATCCTGCGCGGCTGGATCGTGCAGTCAGTCGGGTACGCCGCTCTGGCTGTGGTTGCCCTCACCGTGTGGCCTGACGTGACGCCGTGGACGCTAGCGATCCCCATGCTGATCGCAGGGTTCGGCAGCGGTCTGGTGATGGTCCCGCTGATGGGTGTAGTCATCGGTCAGGTCCCGGCTGCCCAAGCTGGTCTCGGTAGCGGGATCCTGCTCACCAGTCAGCAGACCTGCCTCGCACTGGGTGCAGCAACGGTCGGTACGGCGTACCTGTCGCTGGCGGGCACGTCCTGGGGACAGGGTGGCGCATTGGCAGCAGTAGCCCTGGCCATCACCGCCATCTCGCTGCTGATGACACCGGTGACTCACCAGCTGCGGTCTAAGTAGTCCAGTGGGCTGGGCGAGTCACTGCCTTGGGAAGCTTGGTCTTGGAGTCACCCCGGGCGGCGTTGACCTGGGACTGGGTGAGGAACAGTGAGCCGGTGAGGTCGGCGCCTTCCAGCCTGGTGTCGCGGAGGTCGGCACCGATGAGGTCGGCTTGCCGCAGATCGGCCTCGC
Source organism: Kribbella ginsengisoli (assembly GCF_039537185.1). NCBI lineage: Bacteria > Bacillati > Actinomycetota > Actinomycetes > Propionibacteriales > Kribbellaceae > Kribbella > Kribbella ginsengisoli. The sequence continues at coordinate 9,008 of NZ_BAABAA010000017.1, forward strand.
GGAGGTCAGCCGCGATCAGGTAGGCACCCCGGAGGTTGGCACTGTGCAGGTCCGCGCCGCGGAGTTTGGCCCCGAACAGGTCAGCTCCGCGGCGTTCCTTCTTCTTGCCGGGCTTGCCACGCACGAGGGCGCTGGTCTGCAACAGGAGTTCGTTGACCTTCGCGCGCTCGCCTTGGAGATCGACCTTGGTGACATCGGGTTGCAGCGTGAGCTTCTCGATCTGGTCGCTCGCGGCGCGCAGGTCGGGGTGGATTGCCTTGGTTTGCGGCAATTCGAGCGCCTCAGCCAGGTACCAGAGCAGTTCGTGCAGTTGGCGCATGATCGGCAGCGCCTCGAACAGCTTCTGGCCTGGTTGCTCACGCCAGCTGCTGCCGGCCTGCCGGGAGATCTTCTGGCCGGCGCCGAAGCAGTCGTACACCGTGCAGCCCTGGAAGCCTTTGGTCCTGAGCTTGCTGTGGATGCCGCAGCGGAAGTCCTGATCCAGGTTCGGGCAGGGCTCGCCAGCCGCCTTGTCGATCGCGAAGTCGGCCGACTTCGCGAAGGTCAGCGCGACGCAACAGAGGCCGTAGCAGCTACCGCAGTCCGCTCGGAGATCCGCCCTGAGCACTCGGTCAGTTCTGTTCGGCAGCCGTCTGGCCGGTCCGGCGCCAGCGGATGCCGGCCTCGATGAACTCGTCGATCTCACCGTCGAAGACGCCGCTGGTGTTGCCCGACTCGTACAGCGTCCGCAGGTCCTTGACCATCTGGTACGGGTGCAGCACGTAGGAGCGCATCTGGTCGCCCCACGAGCCCTGCACGTCACCGCGCAGCGAGTCGATCTCGGCCCGCTCCTCGGCCTTCTTCAGCGCGAGCAGCTTCGCCTTCAGGATCACCATCGCGGAGGCCTTGTTCTGCAGCTGGGACTTCTCGTTCTGGCAGGAGACCACGGTGCCGGTCGGGATGTGGGTGATCCGGACCGCCGAGTCGGTGGTGTTGACGCTTTGACCGCCGGGCCCGGACGACCGGTACACGTCGATCCGCAGCTCTTCGTCCGGTACGTCGATCTCGTCGGTCTGCTCCAGCACCGGGACCACCTCGACCGCGGCGAACGAGGTCTGCCGGCGGCCCTGGTTGTCGAACGGGGAGATCCGGACCAGCCGGTGGGTGCCCGTCTCGATGCTCAGCGTGCCGTAGGCGTAGGGGGCCTTGACGCCGAAGGTCGTGGACTTGAGGCCGGCCTCTTCGGCGTACGACGTGTCGTAGACCTCGGTCGGGTAGCCGTGCCGCTCGGCCCAGCGCAGGTACATCCGCTGCAGCATCTCGGCGAAGTCGGCCGCGTCGACGCCGCCGGCGCCCGAGCGGATGGTGACGAGCGCCTCGCGTTCGTCGTACTCGCCGGAGAGCAGGGTGCGGACCTCGAGCGACTGGATCGCCTTGGCCAGCGAGCCCATCTCCTTGTCGGCCTCGGCCAGCGTGTCCGCGTCGTTCTCGTCGCGGCCCATCTCGACCATGATCTCCAGGTCCTCGATCCGGCCGCGCAGCTTGACCACCCGGTCCAGGTCGGCCTCCAGCCGCGACAGCTTCGAGGTCACCTTCTGCGCGTTCGCCTGGTCGTTCCACAGATCGGGCGCGGCGACCTGCTCGCCGAGGTCGGCGATGTCGCGGCGCATGCCCTCCAGATCGAGAACTTTCTCGATCGAGGTCAGGGTCGCGTCGAGTTGCTTCAGGTCAGCATCGAAATCAGGTCCAGCCACAACCAAGCAGCGTACCCGGTCGGCGTCCCAGGCCGGGAATTCAGCCCCGCCACCCGTGCTTCAGCGCACCGAACACCACGTCGGCCGCCTCCTCCATGGCCTCCTCGTACCGCGCCACGTGACTGGCCTGGGGCTGCTCGGGCAAGACCCGGGCGAACTCCGCCTCCAGTACTTTCTGAGCCGCCTGGTACTGGGCCGCGATCACACGGGCGCCGAGCGGATCGAGCTGCGGATACCGGTCCTGGAGCGCCTGGACCATCAGGACCTCCATCTCCTCGGCGTTCTTCCGCCGTCGGGCCAGCAGCGCCGGGCTCTCCTCGATGGTTCGGGCGAAGGCCTTCCAGGTCACCAGGTGCTCCGACCGCAGCCGCATTCGCAACTCGTCCAGGTAGTACTGCTCGAGCACCTCGATCACGCCGGCACCAGGGTCGGCCTCCCGGATCGCCCGCACAGGCCCGAGCCACCAGGCGTCCTCGTCGAAGAGCAGATCCTCCTTCGTCGGGAAGTGGTTGAAGACGGTCTGGACGGCGACGTCGGCCGCCTTCGCCACCTCCGCGACGGTGACTTGATCGAATCCGCGCTCCATGAACAGCCCGGTCGCGACGTCCGAGATCAGCTGCCGCGTCTGCTGCTTCTTCCGCTCCCGCCGGCCGACCTCCTGGTTCTCCATGGACAGCAGCTTAGCGAGCATGCTTTACTTCCTCCATAGTTGTAGTCACTACAAGTTTGGAGCTACACCATGACAATCCTCGTCACCGGCGGCCGCGGCAAGATCGCCCGCGCAATCCACGCCGGCCTCGTCGCCGCCGGCCGCACCGTCCGCGTCGCCAGCCGCGAGCCCGCCGACCTGCCCGGCGCCATCGCCCTCAACACCGCCCACCCGGTCTCGCTCGCCAACGCCCTCGACGGCATCTCCCAGGTCTTCCTGTACTCCGACCCGTCGACCGCCGCGCTCTTCGTCGAGGCCGCCGAGAACGCCGGCGTCAAGCAGGTCGTCCTGCTCTCGTCGATGGCCTCGCAGGCCTCCAACGACGACGCAGCAGCCGATCCGCACGGTGAGGCCGAGCGCGTCATCACCGACGGCGCCTACGCGACGACTCGGTTGCAGCCCGGGACCTTCATGTCTAACGCGATCTACTGGTCGTACCAGGTCCGCGCCACCGGTCAGATCCGGCTGCCCTACTTGGACGCCGAGGAAGCGCCTATCCATGAACTGGACATCGCGGACGTCGCTTTGAAGGTGCTGCTCGACGGGCCTGGTGGCTCGCACGACGGTCGCGCGTATCCGCTGACCGGGCCCGAGTCGATGACGCGGCGGCACCAGATCGAGCTGATCACCGAGGTCACCGGCGTACCGATCGAAGCAGTCGATCTGACTCCCGAGCAGGCCTTCGTCGAGATGGCCAACACCATGCGCAATCCCGCGCAACTCGCGTCACTGATGGCGTACTGGGCATCGCGCGTCGGCAGCCCGCACCCGTTGGAGCCCAACGTCGAACTACTCACCGGCACACCTGCGCGCACCTTCGTCAGCTGGCTGCGAGACAACCCGGGCGTCTACAGCAACTGAGCGCGGCCGACGCCGACGCTCCTGCGGCAGCCGACGCGCTTGCGGCAGCCGACACCAACGGGCTTGCCGCAGCCGACAGGCTTGCCTTCAGGGCAGGATCGAGTCGATGTAGCCGCCGTCGACGCGGATTGCGCCACCTGTGGTCGCGGCGGCCTGGGTGGAGCTGAGGTAGACGATCATCTGGCCGATCTCGGCCGGCTCGATCAGACGCTGGGTGAGCGACTTGGGGTCGTCGAGCTCCTCGCTGGCTGGTCCACGCGTGGGGCCGGCCAGTACTGAATTCACTGTGACCCCGGTACCTGCGGCGGCCTTCGCGAAGCCGCGGGTCACTGCGAGCAGAGCGGTCTTGGTGACGCCGAGGTGCACCATGTGGAGCGGGGTGGCCACTGCTGCTTCGCTGGCGATGCTCATCACCCGGCCGAAGCCGCGCTCCATCATTCCCGGTAGGTAGTGGCGGATGAGTCGGACCGCTGAGAGGACGTTCACCTCGAAGTACCGGCGCCACTCGTCGTCATCGATCTCGAACACCGGCTTCGCACCATAGATCCCGAGGTTGTTGACGAGGATGTCTACCTCGGGAGTTGCTTTGAACAGCTCGCCTGCTCCACCTTCCGAGGCAAGATCGCCTGCAACCGCGGTCACCTCGGCATCCGGTACCTCCCGCCGAACCGCTTCCGCTGCATGCTCGGTCCTTTCCTCACTACGCCCGTTAACCACCACTGCTGCGCCGGAGCGGGCCAGCTCGGTGGCGATGGCGAGCCCGATCCCTTGAGTCGATCCGGAAACCAGTGCGCGGCGGCCGGTCAGGTCGAGGTTCATGAGGGCTGGCTGTGCGTAGTACCGGCGTACCGGCTAGGGGAGGATCGAGTCGATGTAGCCGCCGTCGACGCGGATGGCGCCGCCTGTGGTGGCCGAGGCCTGGGTGGAGCTGAGGTAGACGACCATGTTGCCGATCTCGGGCGGCTCGATCAGACGCTGGATCAGGGAGTACGGGCGGTGTTCCTTCATGAACTGGCGTTGCGCCTCGTCCCAGGGCAGGTCGTCGCCGACCAGTTCGCCGACGAACTCCTCGACACCGGGTGTGTGGGTGGGGCCGGCCATCACCGAGTTGACCGTGACGCCGGTGCCGGCGGCGGCCTTCGCGAAACCACGCGTCACGGCCAGCAGTGCGGTCTTCGTGACGCCGTAGTGGACCATCTCGAGCGGTGTCACCACGGCGGAGTCGCTGGCGATGTTCATCACCCGGCCGAAGCCGCGCTCCATCATGGTGGGCAGGTAGTGGCGGATCAGCCGGACGGCGCTCAGCACATTGACCTCGAAGTACCGGCGCCACTCGTCGTCGTCGATCTCCAGCACCGGCTTCGCGCCGAAGATGCCGAGGTTGTTGACGAGGATGTCGAGCTCGTCGACCTTCGCGAACAGCTCGTCGGCGCCAGCTCCTGACGCGAGATCGGCCGCGACCGCGGTCACCTCGGCGTCGGGTACTTCGCGCCGGATTTCCGCCGCGGCCTGCTCGGTCTTCTGCTGGCCACGCCCGTTGACCACCACCGAGGCGCCCGACCGCGCCAACTCGGTCGCGATCGCCAGCCCAATCCCTTGGCTGGACCCCGAAACCAGCGCCCGCCGCCCCGTCAGATCGATGTCCATAGCCCCACTGTGCCTTATCACCTGATCGGTACTACGGCCGCCGCGTCCGAAGCGATATCGGCCGACCCCTGCCATCCGGGCGGCTCGAACGGAAGATCAACCGTCGACGTCAAGGTCACCGTCACGGTGGTACCCGTGACGTCGGCCGACCAGTCCAACCCGTCGAAACGGTTGCCTGCGCCAACGGAATCCAGGTAGTCCGCGGTCAGCCGGCGCGCCTCGTCGGGGTCGAGTTCGGCGTTGCCTTCACCACTCGGCTGCGCGTAGATCGCCGCCAGACCGTTGGCGGCGGCCAGTACCGCGCCATCCGCGGTCGCGTCGAGATCCCGGCGTACCAGAAACACCTTCGAGATATCGGTGACGACCACGATCATCAGCAACACGATCGCGGTGAACCCGATGATGAGCACCGTCATCTGCCCGCGCTCGTCCCGCTGCCGCCGTGACTTCATCCGTCGCCCTTGGCTTCGCGATAATCCCCGAACGACTCGGTATGCGAAGCACTGATGTGAATCGCCGGCCGCTCCCCACCGAGCGCATCCGGAATCAACGGCAGCGGTACCTCCGTATCCAACTCGACGGTGACCGTCGACCCCGGCTGCAAACACGCCGGATCACAACTGATCTTGAGCTCCCCCGGGCTCAACTCCATCCCCTGATCCTTCATCGCAACCCTCGCGGCTTCGAACGCCCGCTCCCGGGCCTCATCCTCCGACAACCCAGCCGGCACGATCACAAACGCCCGACCCGCCGCCCGAGTAGCAGCAGTAGCCCCATACGAAGCCCGCTGCACATCGAAAACCCCCAACATCACATAAATCAACGGCACCAACAGCAACAAAGCCAACCAAGAAAACTCCACCACAGCATTCCCCCGCTCCCCCCACCCAGCCACCCCGCCCCGCCCACCCAGCCCAGCCGCCCCGCCGCGCTCCGCTCCCCGACCTCGCCGAGCCCACTCCCACCGCCCACCCCACCCAGCCCACTCACCCAACCCAGCCCACCCACCACGTCCAACTTGCCCAGCCACCCCGCCACGCTCCGCCCGCCGACCTCGCCGAGCCCACCCGCCTTGGCTAGCCCGCTCGCCTTGCCCAGCCCACCCGCCTTGGCCAGCCCGCTCACCGCGTCCGGCTTGCTCACCGCGCCCTTCTGGCAAGAGTTCGCCTGGCGGAGCGGACAGGTCCGCCGACGCACGCATAAGCGCCCCCGGCAAGCGCCTACCTCGGCGTGTCGGCCTGCTCGGTGAGAGTTGTGCGTGCGTGGCGGCCCACCGGCGTCGGGTTGGCGTGGCGGTCCACGGGGATTGGGTTTGCGTGGCGGTCCACCGGGGCTGGGTTGGCGTAACCGTCCGGGCGGGTTGGGTTTGCGTGACCGTATGGGTGGGCTGGCGGGTCATTCGCCGGTCTCCTTGACCGCGTGGCCTTCGACGGTGAACGAGATGCCAGGTCCCCACAACCCGAGCGGCGGCATGTGCGCCTTGACCACGACCAGTACGCCGGGTTGCCCATCGACATCGGTCGCCTGCCCCTCGACCGAGTCGATCAACTCGTTGCGAACAACCCCGTCGATCAACTCCCGAGTTCGAGCCTCCCCGTCCCCCGGCTCCCGATTGATCACCGACGCGTAGTGCGCCCCCTCGGACGCCGCCGCCGTGATCGTGTTCCGCACATACAAGAACAACCCCACCTGCAGCACCCCCAAAAACAACGGCACCACAAGCATCGAAACCATCACAAACTCCACCACCGCAGCCCCCCGCTCCCCCCGCTGCACCGGGCCGCGCACAGCTCCCCGCCCACTCCCCTCACCCCGTCCCGAGGCAGGGAGCACAGCATCCCGCTCCCCCAATCGCGAAGCACGCAGCACCCCGCCCCACTCACCCAGTCGCAGAGCGCGAAGTACAGCCCCCCGCAAAATCCGCCCCGAGGCACGGGGCACAGCACCCCAGCCGCTCCATTCGCCCCATCGCGACGCACCGAACACAGCGCCCCGATCACCCCACCCCAACGCACGGAGCACAGCACACCAGCCACTCCAGTCGCCCCATCGCGACGCACCGAACACAGCGCCCCGATCACCCCACCCCAACGCACGGAGCACAGCACACCAGCCACTCCAGTCGCCCCATCGCGACGCACGGAACACAGCGCCCTGGTCGCCCCGTCCCGAGGCACGGAGTACAGCACCCCGGGCACTCCAGTCGCCCCGCCGCGACGTACGGAGCGCGGCGTGCCGGTCATCCCGTTGCGGGGCGCGGGGTGCAGCACTCCGGCGCTCGTCGCGTGGGAAGCGGGCGGGCCGGGTCCGCACCTCCGCCGCAGCTGGGCGGGTCGGAGCAGCGCCCCGGTCATTCCGTCGCGGGGCACCCCGAAGTACCGCCGGGACCTTGGGTAGGTGGAGCGGATGGAAGTGGTGGGGTTGGGTCACTTGTTGGAGACGGAGTCCAGGGCTTTGCCTAGCATGTCGGCGAGTTTGGGGCCGGCGATCGCCCAGATCGCCACGACGAGGCCTGCCGTCATCACGGTGATCAGGACCCAGCCGGGGACGTCGCCGCGTTCCTTCGCGGCCGGTCTGGGCTTCATCACCAGCGTCAGGAACAGTCTGGTCATCAACAGGGACATGGCATCTCCTCAATTCATCCGGCGATCAGCCGGATCCCGACGGCGCCTGGGTAGAAGGCGAAGGCAATGGTCACCGGGAGCACGAGAAACACCACCGGAATCATCATGGCGACCTCCCGGCGGGCGCCCGACTCGATCAGCTCCCGGCGGCTGGCTTCGCGGATGTCACCCGCCTGAGCTCGCAGTACGTCGGCCAGCGGCGTCCCGCGCTCGAGCGCGACCGCCAGCCCATCAGCAAACCGCGACAGCGCCAGCAACCCGCTGCGATCCGCCAACGCATCGAGCGCCCGCACCAACGGATCACCCGCTCGCGTCTCGGCGAGAACTCGTTGCAGCTCATCGGCCAGCTCACCACGACACGACCGCGCAACCCGGTCCAGCGCGGCCGCAGGACCTTCGCCTGCAGCAACGGACAAGGCCAGCAACTCGGCGACGGTCGGCAACTCGGCCAGCAACCGGCGCTCGCGACGGCGCACCTGGCTGGTCAGGTACGTATCGCGGGACAGCACCCCGATGATCGCCAGGAAGCAACACAGGACCAGCAGCCCGATCGGATTCCCGATGCCCAACGACAACGAAACAAGGGCGATCAGCAACCCCACCCCGAACCCAGCGGCGCCCCACAACACCTGCTCGATCCGGAATTCCTCAACAGTACGGTCGATCCCGGCCCGCCCCAGCCGCCGCCGAATCGACGCGGCCCCACCCAGAATCCGCTCCAGCCGCCCTGCCCCGGCCCGCAACGACGGCCCGAACAGCCGCACGATCGCATAGAACGGCGACCCAGAATCCACCACTCCCCGGAACACGTCGGACCCACCGAGATCCCGCAGATACGGCCCGATCCGGTCATCGACAGACGGCTTCCGCAAGAACGGCAACCGCCGCACCACCAACAACAGCCCACCACCGAGCAAGCCACCCAGAAAAGCCCCCAGCACCATCGGACTCATCGCAGCAGCTCCCCACCGAACGTCGGCCGAAGAAAGGCGAGGTGGGGCGCCAGAGTCCACGCAGAACCCGTCGACCGGGTCGGGACGAAGGTGGCCTGGGCCGTCGCAGCCGACGCACCAGCCAGCGAGCGGGCCCGAAAGAACATGGCCTGGGCCGTCGCAGCCGACGCACCAGCCAGCGGGCGGGCGCGAGGGAAGGTGGCGTGGGGTGTTGGAGTCATCGCAGCACCCGTTCTGGTTCTGGTAGGCGGCCGATGCGGAGCATCAGGCGGTAGGCGAAGACGCAGACGACGGCGCCGATGCCGATGATCAGGGCGCCTACCGGGGAGTTGTAGCGCTGGATTACGTCGCCTTGGAAGGAGAGCATGGCCAGGACCAACCAGGGGGCGGCGACTGCTACCCGGGCGCCGTTGACTGACCAGGATTGTCTGGCCTCCAGTTCGGATCTGGTGCGGGCGTCGTCGCGGAGGAAGCTCGAGAGGGAACGGAGCAGGCGGCCGAGGTCGCCACCGCCGACCTCGCGGGCGATCCGCAGTGCTTCGATCACGCGGTCGCCGACTGGGTCGGCCAAGCGAGCCTTCAACCGGTCAAGGGAATCCGCGAAGCGGCCAGTCGACGCATAGTCCGAACCGAACCGCCGGAACGGCTCCCGCAGCGGCAACGGCCCCCGCTCGCCCACCTGGGCCAGCGCCTCGGACAACGACAGACCAGCCCGTACTGCGGACGCGATGTTGTCGACCACATCAGGCCACAGCTCGCGGAACTCCGCCAACCGCCTGCGCGCCCGTCCCTTCAGCAATGCGACCGGCGCCCCACCCGCCATCACGCCGAACACCAGCCCGATCGGCAACGCAGCCGAGACGAGGAACATCAACAGAAACGCGACAAACCCCGTGATCACACAGGCCCCGATGAACGCGGCCGGCGTCACGCCCTCGACCCCGGCGGCAGCCAGCAGATCCCGGCTGCGAGTCACCAGACGGCCATCCGTACTGACCTTGGCCTCACGCGGCGCGACGAACGTCCAGATGATCAGCAGTACGCCGATACCGAAGAAGAGACCGAGCAGGAGCCCCATCAGCTCAACCCTCCCGGCAACTCGGTGAGGAGCCCGGCCGGCGAGTACCCACGCTGCAGGAAGCGCTCGGGATGCGGCAACTGCCCTTCAGCCCGCCGCAACTGCCCGTCGACCGTGGCGAACAGGTTCTCCGTCTCGATCGCCTGCCCCTCGATCCGCCCGCTGACCGCAAGGATCTCGCGCACCCGGCGCTGACCGTCATGACTGATCCCGAGGTGAACCACCAGGTCGACGCACCCCGCGACGGTCGGCAGTACGAACCGGGAGCCGATGTTCTCCCCCGCCAGCAGCGGCAGCGTGCACATCTTGGTCAGCGCCTCGCGAGCCGAGTTGGCGTGAATCGTGCACATGCCAGGAAGCCCACTGTTCAAAGCGAGCAGCAGGTCGAGGCACTCCTCGCCGCGGACCTCACCGACGATCACCCGCGAGGGCCGCATCCGCAGCGACTCCTTGACCAGGTCGCGCAACCGGACCTCGCCGGTCCCCTCGAGACCTGCCTGCCGGGTCTGCATCGAGACCCAGTCCGGGATCGGCAGCTTGATCTCGAAGACCTCTTCGCAGCTGATCACCCGCTCGCTGCCGGGGATCGAACCGGACAAGGCGTTCAGCATCGTCGTCTTGCCCGCCTGCGTCCCACCCGAGACGAGGATGTTGAGACCGCACGCGACGGCCGCGTCGAGCACCGCGGCGGCGTGCTGGGTCAGCGAGCCGAGCGCGACCAGATCGGCCAACCGGGTCGCCCGGACGGTGAACTTGCGGATGTTGATCGCCGCGTAGCGCTGGGTGATACCGCCGAGCACGATGTGAACCCGGCTGCCGTCGGGCAGCCGCGCGTCGGTGAACGGCTGGGAGACGTCGATCCGCCGGCCGGTCGTCTTCAGCATCCGCTCGACCAGGTCGCTGACCTCCTCCTCGGTCAGCACCGTGGTGGTCAGCTCGTGCCGGCCCTCACGCGCGATGAACACCCGGCTCGGCTCGTTGATCCAGATCTCCTCGACCGCCGGGTCGTCGAGATAGCGCTGCAGCGGGCCGAAGCCGGCCACCCGGTCGTGCACCTCGCGGCTGACCGCTTCGAGGTCGCCGATCGGCGGCACGATCCCGGTCAGGCTGCGCTCGTCGTACTCCTTGACGACCGTCGCGACGATCGCGTTCACCGCGCCGGGGTTGCGCAGCGGGTCGATGCCCTCGCGCCGGACCAGGTCGCGGACCTGGGCGTCGATCAGCTCGACCGCGTCGCCGCCGACGTACCGGCGCGGGGCAAGTCTGTCGGCTGTCATCGTCTCCCCGTGAGCGTCTCGGACGGCGACCCGAGCGGTCACCCTGAGCGACATCCTTTCAACCCTGGGCCGACCGGCGCCACCCGGTCCCGACCGCCTGTGGATAACCGTGCCACGACACAGGCTCACAGAACGTATCGGTCGCCTCACCCCAAGTCCACCGAGTTGCACGTTGTTGCACCCAGGCGCGGGGCGGCGGACCTCTTGGCGGGGAGACTCGGGTGGGTGTAACGCCGGTGGCAGGACGGGGCGTCGTACAGGTGAGACCACGACGGAGAGGCCGGGATGAGATCTACGACGGACGACTTCGAGGAGTTCGCCAGAGCGCGAACGCCACAGTTGTATCGGACGGCTTGGTTGCTGACCGGGGACCGGCACCACGCCGAGGATCTGGTCCAGGAGACGCTGGCGAAGATGTTCCGGGCCTGGCGGGGCCTGCAGCGGATCGACAACCCGCCGGCCTACGCCCAGACAGTGCTGGCCAGGACCTTCATCTCGCAACGGCGCCGGCGCAGCTGGAGCGAGCAGCCGGTGTCCTCGATGCCCGAGCGGGCCGACCGGCCGGGTGATCCGGCGTTGCGGATCTCGCTGCAGAACGCGCTGGCCGAACTGGCCCCTCTCGACCGTGCGGTGCTGGTGCTGCGGTTCTTCGAAGATCGCAGCGTCGAACAGGTCGCGCTGGATCTCGGCAAGAACGCCGGTGCGATCAGGACCAGAACGTCCAGAGCCCTGGACCGGCTGCGCGCCGTCCTGGGCGCGGACGCCGACCACCTGATCGCTCTCTGAGAAGAAGGACCCCGATGAAGAACCTGAACGACACCCTGCCCGAGCTGATGCGCCGGGCCACCGAGAACCTCGAACCCGAGTCCACCGACCTGGTCGAACGCGGCATGGCCCGCGGCCTCACCCTGCGCCGCCGCCGCACCGCCCTGTTCACCGCCACCGGTGCCACGGCGGTGCTGGCCACAGCCGCCGTCATCGTCGGCGGCAACCAGCTCTTCGCCAAGGACACTCCAGCACCCGCCGCCAGTACGCCGACCAAGCAGTCGACCAAGATCACCAAGGTGGCAGCGAAGCCGGCCACCATGAAGGAGACCCAGGCGACGCTGACCAAGCTGCTGCCCGCGCGTCTCAAGGTCGCCAAGGCCCAGGTCTGGGACGACGGCGGGGGCTACCAGGCCTCACTGATCGTCAACGACGGCAAGGGCTTGTCGCTGCTCGGCCTGGCGATCAGACCACCGTTCGGGCAGAGCCAGGGCTGCTCGGACCAGAAGCCCGGTACTTGCGCCCCCCGCGCGGACGGCTCCGTGCTCACGGTCGTGAAGGAAGAGGTCGACGAGCGGACTCCCGGTGTCCTCACCAACCGCATCTACCTCATCCGCCCCGGCGGCGAGACGATCGCCCTGTCGAGCCTCAACGGCCCCACCGTGACTCGCAACGGCGCCGTCACGGTCGAGAAGTCTCGCCCCAAGCCCCCGCTGACCACGGCCGAACTGGTCAAGATCGCGGACAGCGACACCTGGCGCTTCCCGCCGAAGCCGGTGGAGTCAAACACCCCGGAGAAGCCCCAGCCGCCGAGCCCCGGGGTGAGCAAGCCGCCGGTACCGGTGCAGCAGACCCTTCAGACGCTCAGAGCCGTACTGCCGAAGGGCCTTCAGGTCACCCAGCCGCAGACGCGGGGTGGCACTCCGGAGGATTACAACGCAGCGTCCGTAATCGTCGACGACGGCAAGGGCAAGTCCTATGTCGAGGCGTTCGTCACCTACGAGGTGCCGACGGTCAAGAAGTGCGGAGTAGAGGGAGCACCGAACCACTGCAAGGTCCTGCCAGGTGGCGGTGTGGCCGGCTGGGACAAGAACTCCCCTGAGTACAGCGACGCCCGGCAGAACAAGGAGGGCGTACTGGGGAACACGGCCGTGATCCGCTACCCGGACGGCCGCTACATCAGCATCACCAGCTACAACGCGATTGCGGAGAAGGGGTTCAAGCACACCCGGCCCAAGCCGGCCATCAGCGTCGAGAAGCTGCTGGACATGGCAGGCGATAAGGACTGGAAGTTCCCCGGCACCAAGAAGTAAAGGCTCTCTCGTCCGCCGCCGGCCCTCTGAGGGGTGGGTCAGCGGTGGACGAGGGTGTGCTCGAAGGCGTAGCGGGAGGCGCGGAACAGGTGTGAGCCGTACTCCACCGCGCGACCGTGGTCGTCGTAGGTGATCCGTGTGGTCGCCAGCAGCGGGCAGCCCGGCTCTTCCATCAGGAGCCGGGCTTGCTCTGCAGTAGCGGGTTGAGCCGAGATGGTCTGGTGCGCCACCTTCAGGCGAACCCCCTCGGCCCGCAGCAGCTCATAGAGTCCGCGCTCGGCCAATGTGTTCGGGTCGGTGTCGAGCATCTCCGGGGGCAGCCAGTTGCGCATCAGGGCCAGTGGCTCGCCGTCGGCGCGACGGAGCCGCTCCAGGCGCAGTACGCGATCGCCCTGCTCGCATTGGAGGGCAGCGGCGACGTCTGGGGTCGCCGGGGCGATACCGAAGCGCAGTACCTCCGTCTGGGGCTTGCGATGCGCAGCGGCCAGGTCGTCGTACAGGCTGGTCAGTTCGAGGCTGCGGCGGACCTGGCCCGAGTTGCCGACGACCTGGGTGCCGACACCGCGCTTGCGGACCAGCAGGCCCTGGTCGACCAGCCGGGCGATCGCCTGGCGGACGGTGGGGCGGCTGAGGCCGTACGCCTCCGCGAGGTCCACCTCGTTGCTGAGCCGGGAACCGACCGGAAGGTCACCGCCCTGGATCGCCGCTTCGAGCTGCTGCGCGAGTTGTACGTGAAGCGGGGTGCGGCTGGTGCGATCTACGCTGACCTGGACGGTGCTCATGGGCACATCTTGGAGGGTCGGGGGCGCACCGTCGAGTCGAAGCATCGATTTGATCAGATCTCTTCCAATCTCGTGCCGGCGAGGAGAGCGCGGGAAAGCCTCATCCGAGCTCGTCGAGCTGGACGGGACGCCGTTCCTCGTGCGACTTCATCGCAGCCAGCGCGACCCGCAACGCGTTGCGGGCGTCCTCGCCGGTGACGGGCGGGGCCGAGCCGGTCCGGATCGCGTCGGCGAACTGCGACATCTCCGCGACGTACGCGTCGGTGAACATCTCCTCGTCGCTGCGCAGCGTCTGCTGGCTGATCCCGTGCTCGCCGTAGTGCAGCATCGGAGTGTTCGCGTGCCGCCCGGCCGTCACCATCCCCTTCGACCCGAACACCTCCCCGCGCACGTCGTACCCGTACAGCGCCGAGAAGTTCGCCTCCGCCGTCGCGATCGCGCCGTTGTCGAAGCTGAGCATCACCGCGGCCGTGTCGATCAGCCCGGTCTCCTTGTACTGCGGGGCGACCAGCGCATCGGCCCGTGTGTACACCTCGACCGGCCGGCCGCCCGGGTTGAGCCAGAGCAACGTGTCGAAGTCGTGGATCAGCGTCTCGCGGAAGATCGTCCACGGCTTGATCCCGGCCGCATGCGTCATCCCGGCCGGCCAGCCGGGATCGCGGGTGACCGAGCGCATCAGCTGCGGCGTACCGATCTCGCCGTTGACGACCGCGGCGTGCGCGGCCGCGAAGTCGCTGGCGAAGCGCCGGTTGAAGCCGACCTGGAAGACCACACCCGCTTGCTTCGTCGCCGCGATCGCGCGGTCCATCTCGGCCAGCTCGAGCGAGGCCGGCTTCTCGCAGAAGATCGCCTTGCCTGCCTCGGCCGCGCGGACGACCAGCTCGCTGTGCACCTTCGCGATCGAGGTGATCGCGACCGCGTCGATCTCGGGATCCTTCAGCACGTCGTCGATGTCCGGGTACGCCCGGGCGTCGTACTTCGCCGCGAGGCTCTCGGCCACGTCGACCCGCGGGTCCACCACCGCGGCCAGCTCGGCGGCCGGCACCCGGCGCGCGACGTTGCCCGCATGCATGGTGCCGATCCGGCCGGCGCCGATCAACGCGATCCGGATGACTTGCAGCCCATGGTCGGTACGCATGTGGTCGATCTCCTCATGACGTGTGGTGTTCCCCGTTGTGACGAGCAACTACTAGTAGTAGCAACATCTACTAGAGCGCTCTAGTCACGAGCTAGCGAACACTGCTTTGATGGGCCCGTCAAGAGTTCTGCGGCGTAATCGTTTTCGTACCAGCTGGAGGTGATTCCTTGTCCCGCGCCACGATGGAGGACGTCGCCCGGCTGGCCGGGGTCTCGCGAGCACTCGTCTCGATCGTGTACCGCGACGCGCCCGGCGCCAGTGACGCGACCAGGGCACGCGTGCTGGCCGCAGGGAAGGAGCTCGGCTACCGGCCCGACCACCGCGCCCGGCTGCTCGGCCGCACCAGGACCCGGTTGCTCGGCGTGACGTTCGACGTACGGGCTCCCTTCCACGGCGACCTGGTCGAGGCCCTGTACTCCGCTGCGGAAGCCGCCGGCTACGACCTCACGCTCAGCGCCGTCGCCCCGTCGCGTGCCGAGCCCCGCGCCGTGCAGTCCTTGCTGGACTACCGTTGCGAGGCATTGATCCTCCTCGGCCCACAGCTCTCGCCATCCGCCCTGTCGGCCCTGGCCGAGTCACAGCCCGTCATCGCGATCGGCCGCAACGTCCGCGCGGCCGGCGTCGACGTAGTACGGACTGATGACGTCGCCGGTTCACGGCTGGCCGTGGAACACCTGCTGTCGTTGGGCCATACGAGCATCCTGCACATCGACGGCGGCAAGACGCCGGGCGCGACAGAGCGGCGTACCGGCTATCGCAAGGCCATTCGCCATGCCGGCTTCGAGCCGCATGTCCAGCCCGGCGGCCGCACCGAGGCCGACGGAGCCGACGCCGCCAAGACCTTCCTCAACGAGCCGCCACCCGTCACCGCCGTCACCCTCTTCAACGACCGCGCAGCGATGGGCTTCCTGGACACCATCCGCCAGTCCCCCTTGGAGATCCCCGCAGATCTCTCGGTGGTCGGCTACGACAACACCGCCATCGCCGCCTCCTCCCACCTCAATCTCACCACCGTTGCGCAAAACACCACAGCACTGGCTACCCAGACCATCACCACCGCGCACGCCCGGCTGACCGGCACTCCGCCGACCAGCCCAGTGGTGATCCCCCCGACCCTGGTCCCCCGCTGCACTACTGCGCCACCGCGCTAGGTAGGGAGGTTGTGCGGGGTGATCGGGTAGATGTTGGAGGGAAGGGAGTGCGGGGCGTCCGGGAGAAGGTGGTGGGCCTGGAGAAGGGCGTGGCAGCTGCGGCGGAGGTCTGCGGGGAGGTCGTGGTGCAGGACGAGCGATAGGGCGCCACTGCGGAGTAGTGCCCGGTTGTCGGGGTCCAGGTCGTGGCCTATGAAGCAGCGGTAGGGGCGGTTCAAGTCGCTGAAGGCGTTGACGATGGCCTGGTTGCCGCCGCCGATCGAGTAGACGGCGTTGATGGCGGGGTCTGCAGTGAGGGCCTTGAGAGTGAGCGAGTGGGTGGTGGCGTCCAGACCGTCGGTGTTGCTGAGCTCGACGATCGAGCGGCCGGGGGCCAGCCGGCGGAGGGTGGTACGGAAGCCCATCTCGCGTTCCTCCTCACCACGGAAGGTGTCCCGGCTCAGGGTGACCAGAACGTTGCCGGGGGCATCGCCGAGCCATTGGGAGACCAGGTACGCCGCAGTAGCCCCGGCCGCTCGATTGTCGATCCCGACGTAGGCCACCCGACGGCTCGTCGGAAGGTCGGTCACCAACGTCACCACCGGAATCCCGGCCGCGACCAGGCGATCGACCGCCTCGACGACCTCCGGCTCGTCCGGCGCCTTGAGGATGACGCCTTGCGAGCCGCGCCGGCGTACCAGGTCCAGCGTCTCGACCATCGCGGGCGCCGACGCCGTCTCATCTAAGGCGAACCGGGCGCGGATGACGGCCGGCCGCAGACCTGGCAGCTCACCCTCCAGGGCCGCCCTGACCGCACCAGTGAAGCGCGCGGGCGCCTGCATGACGAGGTCAACCACCAGCGTGCGACCGCCGAGACGCAGCTGGTCCTGTTGCCGCTCCAGCTCCCGCACCGCCCGGTGGACCTGACGCTGCGCGCGCGTGCTCACCCCGGCCCGGCCGTTCAGCACCCGGTCGACCGTGGTCTCGCTCAGCCCGGCCTGCACCGCGATGTCGCGGACGCGAAACGCACGGCTCATTCGGGCTCCCCGGATGACGGGTTTTTGACGGGTTTCAGGTGTACCGCCTCCATCATTCAGGTACCAGGCTGAAGCCATCACGAGAGGAGCCCCACCGATGACCTGGCTCAAGTCCGAAGACGCCCGCCTGGAAGACCTGCTCGCCGTACTGCGCACCGGCACCGACTCCGCCGACTACCCGTACGCCGACGCGATCGAGCAGCAGGTCCCGCTGTACGACGCCGCCCGCATCCGCAAGGAGGACCCGCCTTCGGTGCAGGCCGAACTGGCGAAGGCGCTCAGCGACGGCCCCGGCATCGTCGTCCTGAAAGGTGCTTTCGGCAACGATGTGGTCGACGCCACCACCGCCGAGTTCGGCAAGATGATCGACGATCAGCATCGGGCCGGCACGGCGGCCGGCGACCACTTCGCCAAGCCCGGCGCGAACGACCGGGTCTGGAACGCGCTGGAGAAGCTGGCGTTGCAAGCGCCCGAGGTGTTCGCCGCCTACTACTCCAACGATCTGCTCGCGTTGACGGCGAAGGCGTGGCTCGGCCCGGCGTACCAGGTCACGTCGCAGGTGAACGTGGTGAATCCGGGAGGTGAAGGTCAGACGGTGCACCGCGATTACCACCTCGGATTCCAGTCGAACGAGGTCGCGGCTCAATACCCTGCTCATGTGCACAAGCTGTCCAGCGTGCTGACACTGCAGGGGGCGGTCGCGCACTGTGACATGCCGGTGGAGAGCGGGCCGACGCTCTACCTGCCGCACTCGCACAAGTACGAGCTGGGCTACCTGGCCTGGCGGCAGCCCGAGTTCGGCGAGCACTTCGTCGCTCATCACGTGCAGTTACCGCTGGCCAAGGGCGACGCGGTGTTCTTCAACCCGGCGCTGTTCCACGCGGCCGGCAGCAACCACTCGAGCGACATCTTCCGGATGGCGAACCTGCTGCAGATCTCATCGGCGTTCGGCCGGGCGATGGAGAGCGTCGACCGGGTCCGGATGGCGGTCACCCTCTATCCCGTACTGCGTACTCTGCGGCACGATGACGCCTTCGATCTGGACAATGTCATCGCCGCGAGCGCCGAGGGATACGCTTTCCCGACCAACCTGGACCGGGACCAGCCGATCGGCGGACTCGCTCCACAGACCCAGGCCGATCTGGTCCGCCAAGCCCTCGCCGAGGACTGGCCCGACATCCGGCTGCAGCAGGCCCTCGACGAGCACGCGGTACGCCGCCGTACCGATGACATCTGAGTAAGGGAGTACGCATGGAACCGCTTCGCATCGGAATCCTCGGCGCCGCCCGGATCGCGGGCCGCGCGATCGCCGAACCGGCCCGGCTGACCGGCGCCCGGCTGGTCGCGGTCGCTGCCCGGGATACCGGCCGGGCGGAGGCGTTCGCCGCCGAGCACGGGGTGGAGCGGGTGCTGGCGAGCTACCAGGACGTGATCGACGATCCGGAGGTCGAGGCGATCTACAACCCGCTCGCCAACGGTCTGCACGGTCCGTGGAACCTCCGGGCGATTGCCGCCGGCAAGCATGTACTGACGGAGAAGCCCTCCGCGAGCAATGCGACCGAGGCGGCCCTGGTGCGTGATGCTGCGCGCGAGCGGGGCGTAGTGGTGATGGAGGGCTTCCACTACGTCTTCCACCCGGTGACGCGGCGGCTGCATGAGTTGCTGGCCAAGGGCGAGCTAGGCGAGCTGCAGCACGTCGAGGCCACCATGGTGATGCCGCCACCGGCCGACGACGACCCGCGCTGGTCGCTGTCCCTTGCTGGTGGTGCGGTGATGGATGTCGGCTGCTATGCGCTGCATGCGCAGCGGATGCTCGCGCCCTGGGGTGGTGGAACGCCGAAGCTGGCCAGTGCCCGGGCAGGAGAGCGCAAGCGGCTTCCTGGTGTGGATGAGTGGCTCAATGCCGACCTGGTGTTCCCCAACGGGGCTACTGGCGCAGTGCGGACGAGCATGGCCGGTGAGGAGCTCGACTTCAGCCTGCGGATCATCGGTACGCGGGGTGAGGCGTTCGCACCGAGCTTCGTCCTGCCGCACCTGGACGACCGGGTCACGGTGAAGACCAAGGAGGACACCTGGGTCGAGCGGCTCGGTACCAAGTCCTCCTACACGTACCAACTGGAGGCGTTCGCCGCGCACCTCCGCGACGGCGCACCGCTGATCACCGACGCCGACGACGCCTACGCGACGATGGAGCTCATCGACGCCTGCTACCGCGACGCCGGACTCCAGCCCCGCCCTTCCTCGACTATCTAGCCACCCACACCCTGGTGATGGCCCGGGTGGCGTTCAGGTCCTTCAGCGGATCTCCTGCGATCAGCAGGAGGTCCGCCCGTCGGCCTGCCTCGACAACACCTCGGTCTGCCAGCTTGAAGTGCTTCGCTGGTCCGGCTGTCGCCGCAGTGAGGGCTTCGGCGTTGGTCAGGCCGGCTTGGGTCAGCAACTCGAGCTCCCGGTGCAGGCTGGCGCCGTACTCGACCGGTGGCACACCAGGCTGATCATTGGCGTCGGTACCGGCGAGGATCGGCACACCCGCTTCATGCAGCGCACTGACCGTCTCGAGGGCATCCTCAAGGCGAGTGCCTCTGAGCTTGCTGATCGACTCCGCCATCGTCAGCGTCGGTACTACGACCTGCCCGGCCGCCGCGATCGCCTCGACCTGCTCAGGACGCAGCACCTCCCCAGGCGGCACGTGGGTGACGATGTCCACGCCGATGGCGATCGCGAGATCATAGGCGCCCAGCGAAGTGGCGTGAGCGATCGTCCTCAGCCCTGCATCGCGTGCGGCCACAACAAGCGCCGCAGCCGTTGCAGGGTCGGGGCCGCCCTCTCCCGGTGCTTCGAGGACCAGCTTGAGGTAGTCGGAGCCGTCCGCGATCCGGCTGCTCACCATGTCGCCGGCCTGCTCCGGCGTACCGGCGTACGCGCCCTCCGGCATCCCGAACTGCGCATGCCGCCCACCCCGGCCGATGACCGGCAGCCCCGCGCTCCTGATGTCGGTGACGCCCGGCTGGTTGCGCAACGACTGCACCAGCGAGGCCGGCCAGGTCGCCATGTCGAGCGCGGTGGTCACGCCGTACGACACCAGCTTCGCCAGCGTCTCCGGCCCCTTCAGATGCAGATGCGCGTCGATCAGCCCCGGCAGAAGCGTCAAACCGTCCGCCTCGACCACCTCGGCAGGCTCACCTGCTTCAGCCGCGATCACCTGGCCGTCGATCACCACATCCCGCGGCCCGGTCAGCTCCCGCCCGTCGAACACCCGAGCCCCACGAATCAGCGTCGTCGCCATCGGTCCTCCTCCGTACGGAACAACTAGCACTTTATAGTACAAGCTGTACCATAAGTACATGACGAGCCCCACCGACCCCCGGATCGAGCGGACCCGGCAGCACGTGCTCGCCTGTGCTCGCGAGCTGTTGCTGGCCGAAGGCGCCGAGGCGGTGACCTTCAGCGCGCTGGCCAGGCAGGCCCGCGTCTCGCGCAACACCCTCTACCGGCACTGGGCGACCCCCGAGCAACTACTCGTCGACCTGACCCTCGAGTACTACGTGATGCGCGTCGACGACAACGAGTCGATGACCGTGCCCGAGTTCCTCCACGGCCTGCGCGGCAACCTGAGCACCGCCGAGACCGCGTCGATTCTGACGGCCCTGATCGCCCGGGGGCAGCGCGACGAGAGCACGTCCGAGGCGCTCCAGTACCTCGCCGGCCGGCGCAAGGAGGCGCTCGCCGCGATCACCGGTCCGCTCAGCGACGCCCAGTTCGCGGCGCTCGTCGGCCCACTCTTCTACCAGGCATTCGTCGCCCGCGGCCGTCTCGACGACGCTTTCGTCGACGAACTCATCAGCCTGACCACTCCAGGTTAAACGTTCAAATTTGTTCCGTTGATGCCTTGACGCGCACTTATGAACAGTGGCTAACTAACTGGAGCCGCCCAGTCATGAGGAGACTCCCGTGCGTCGTCGCTCGCTGTCCTTACTGTCCGTCGTCGGTCTGATCGCGCTGGCCGCGCCCTTCGCCTCCTCTGCGGGCACGGCAGCCAGTACGCCGTACGCCGGCCCTGCTGCCGGGCCGGTCTCGCCGCAACCCCAGCAGGTGACCAACCGGAGTGACGGGTTCGCCCTGCCGCCCGTGGTCGGGCTGGTGCGGGGCAAGGACTCCGATGCGGACAGCGAACGAGTCGTGCGGCAGGTGCTCGACCTGGCCGGGGTGACCGAGGTCAAGGCCACCGACGGCGCCGACCCCGGTACGCCGACCACCATCTGGCTCGGTGAAGGACCCTTGGACGGGCTGCAGGTCAACGGTAGTGCCGGGTTGCCCGCCGAGGGCTACGTGCTGGCGGCTGGGCGCGATCGTCAGGGCCGCAATCAGGTAGTACTGGATGGCGTCGACACCGACGGCACCTACTACGCCGCCCAGACGCTCACTCAACTCGTGCAGACCCGGCACACCGGCACCGGCTGGATGCCTGGCGTCTCGATCCGGGACTGGCCGACCATGCGGTACCGCGGCTCGATCGAGGGCTTCTACGGCACGCCCTGGTCACAGGCCGACCGGCTGGACCATGTCGACTATCTCGGCGCGCATCGGATGAACACCTACGAGTACGCGCCGAAGGACGACCCGTACCACCGGGAGAAGTGGCGCGAGCCCTACCCCGCCGACAAGCTCGCGCAGCTGGGCGAACTCGTCACCCGCGCCCGCCAGAACAAGGTCGACTTCACCTTCGCCCTCTCCCCCGGACTCGACATCTGCTACACCTCCGAGTCGGACTTCCAGGCGCTGATCGCGAAGTTCGAGGCGCTCTACGCGCTCGGCGGCCGGTCGTTCAACGTGCCGCTCGACGACATCGACTACAACACCTGGCACTGCGACGCCGACCGGGCGAAGTACGGGACCGGCGGAGCCGCCGCCGGACGCGCGCAGAGCGAACTGCTGAACCGCGTCCAGCGCGAGTGGGTCGAGACCAAGCCCGATCTCGCACCGCTGCAGATGGTGCCCACGGAGTACTACAACGTCTCGGAAAGCCCGTACAAGAAGGCATTGCGGGAGCAGCTCGACTCCGACGTCGTCGTGCACTGGACCGGCGTCGGCGTCGTTCCGCAGACGATCACAGCCACACAGGCCGCTGCCGCGAAGGCCGTCTTCGGACACGACATCCTGATCTGGGACAACTACCCGGTCAACGACTACGCGGCCGGACGCCTGCTGCTCGCTCCGTACAGCGGTCGCGAACCCGCCCTCGCCGCCGACGTCGTCGGCATCATCTCCAACCCGATGAACCAAGCCGCGGTCAGCAAGATCGCGCTCTACTCCTTCGCCGAACTCGGCTGGAACCCTGCCTCCTACAACGAACAGGCCTCCTGGCTTCGTGCCTTGGCGGAACGCTCCGACGGCGAGCAGCGCACGATCAACGCCCTGAAGGTCTTCGCCGACCTCAACACGTACGACGGCACCCTCCACTCGGCGAGCGCGCCGGTGCTCCAGGCCGCGATCGACACCTTCTGGCAGACCTGGCGTACCGGCGACAGGGCTTCCGCGATTGCGGTACTCCGGCCAGTCGTGAAGGCCGTCGCCGAGGCGCCGGCCACGATCCGCGCCGGCGTGCCCGATCCGGCCTTCGCCGCCGAGGCAGAGTCGTGGCTCAAGGCAACCGAACTGTGGGGCCAGGCGATGCTGCGCGGACTCGATCTGCTCACCACCCTCGACAACGGGAACGGCGCCCGCGCCTGGACGGCCCGTCAGGAGATCGATGCGCTGGTCACCCAGGCCAAGGCGATCCGCGACAGCCGGCTGCCGCACAGTGGGACGTATCCGCGGATCGGCGAGCGCGTCGTCGACGAGCTGCTCGCCGAGATCGGCCGCGTCCAGGATCGCTGGCTCGGCGTCGTCCCGGCGCGTGCTGCCTCGACGACGCTCGGCATCTATCAGGACAACGTGCCGGCGCGGATGGTCGACGGCGACCTGAACACGTTCTTCTGGAGCAATGGGACTCCTGCGCCGGACTCCGAGGTGCGGGTCGACCTCGGCGAGAGCACGGCGATCGGTGACATCGCCTTGCTGATGGGCAAAGCGGGCAGTCCTAGCGACTTCATCCAGTCGGGTGCGCTCGAGTACTCGGTCGATGGGGCTCACTGGACCGAGCTGACGCGTGCCACCACGGCCGAGGTACGGGTCACGGCGCCAGTTGGAACCAAGGCGCGCTATGTCCGGTACCGGGCGTTGGCGGCGGACGACTTCTGGGTTGTCGTGCGTGAGTTCTCGGTGCAGACGCTTGGCGGCGGCAAGACCTCGATGACAGTCACCGGTACGCCGACGCCCGCCACGGGTTCGTCGTACCAGGCAGCCGTCGATGGCAACGTTGGGACGGCCTATCTGGCGGGCAATGCGCCGGTAGCCGGGGACGCGTTGGTGGCGACGCTGTCGGCGCCTCGGGCTCTTGCAGCGGTGACTGTGCTCCAGCGGACGGCCGCAGTGGGGTCTGCTGAGGTAGAGGTCCGCGTTGGCGGGCAGTGGCGTCAGGTTGGTCGCGTGACGAGGGCATACACCGAGTTGGCTTTTGGCAGCCTTCAAGCGGAGGCGATTCGCCTTGTATGGAACGGCGGGAGCGCTACCCCACAGGTAGCCGAGCTGATCCCGCGCTGGGCGGATACACCGCCCGTCACGCTCACAGTCGACGACACCGACGTGGTCCGGGGCCAGACCACCACCGTCGACGTCGCCCTGGCGGCGCCCGTCGATGTCACGGGCACGCTCTCCATCGCAGCTCCCGCTGGCTGGGGAGCGCCGGCTAGCCAGCAGGTCGAGGTAGCACGCGGCTTCACTCGCACAGTCTCCTTGAAGCTGACCCCACCAGCCGACGCGCCTCTGACGGCAGTCGCCATCCCGGTGACCTTCACAATCGGCAGTCAGACCTACACCAGCACGCTGACCGCGTCGGTTCGCCCGAAGACCTCCACCACCAACGCCCTGCTGAACCGACCAGCCACCGCATCAAGCGTCGAGCCCGGCACCTCCTTCACCCCGGACCTCGCCGTCGACGGCAACCCGACCACCCGCTGGGCCTCTGGCTACGACGACGCTTCCTGGCTACAGATCGACCTGGGCACCACCACTCGACTCGGCAAGGTGGTCCTCCAATGGGAAGCCGCCTTCGGATCGGCGTACCGGCTGGAGGTCTCCGACGACGGCACTACGTGGATCACCGCAGCCGACATCATCGGCGGCGACGGCGGTACCGACACCGTCTGGCTCGACGCGACCGGCCGCTACCTACGCCTCCAGGGAGTCGACCGCGCCACAACCTACGGCTACTCCCTGTATGACTTCGATGCCTACGCGATCGTCCCGTGACCGTGTTGCAAGTCCATCCAGACTAGATCTCAACTCACTCTGAGTAGTCGCCAAGCCTTTACATTCGACCCATGCGGCAGACGATCAGAAGACTTCTGCGGTCGACGACCGCAGGAGGAGCTGCTCTCCTGGTGATCGTGGCCGGCCTCGGTACGCCGACGCCGGCCTTCGCCAACACCAGCCGGCCGAACACGGACTCGTTCAGCATCAGCAAGTGGCTCGTGTTCCCCGAGCTGTTCCTGTGCCTGAACTACTCCGTGACCGGCACCCTGACCTACAAAGCGGTCCGGTACGGGCCGGTCGACGGCAACATCGACTATCGCGTGGCCAGTCCGCAGGTGGTGGCGCCGACACTGACCGTCAACGGGTACCAGTACGACTCGGTCAGCCATGGGTGCACGCGGAAGCCGCTGGCGTGGCTGAAGCTCGACGTGCAGCACGCGTACAAGGGCTACGGGTGCTCGTTCAATCCGAGTATCAGCGTGCAGGTGCCGTTCTCGATCGGCGTCGGCTTCTGGCCGAGCTGCGGCAACCGGAAGGTCGGCTTCTGGAACTCCAGCTATGGGCAGGCGAAGAGCTGGAAGCAGTACAACTCGTCGGCACGGGTGAAGTTCGATCAGCAGAGGTGGTACCAGCCGCAGCACAATCCGCTGCCCAAGCCGAGCTGCTACGGCGTGATGGTCCGGTACCACGTGTACATGCGTGGGATCGACGACACGAAGGACACCGGGCAGTTCGCGATCTGCCCGACTCCTGAGTGGTGACTTCGACTGGGGTAGTCACCACTCAGGAGTGAGCGGTCAGTCGTGCGTCGGGAAGCCCAGGTTGAGGCCGCCGTGGGATGGGTCCAGCCAGCGGGAGGTGATGACCTTGCCGCGGGTGAAGAAGTGGACGCCTTCGGTGCCGTGTGCGTGGGTGTCGCCGAAGAGTGAGTTCTTCCAGCCGCCGAACGAGTAGTACGCCATCGGGACCGGGATCGGCACGTTGACGCCGACCATGCCGACCTCGACCTCGGTCTGGTACCGCCGGGCGGCGCCGCCGTCGTTGGTGAAGATCGCCGTGCCGTTGCCGTACGGATTCGAGTTCACCAGCTCGAGCGCCGCGTCGTACGACGGGACGCGCAGCACCGACAGCACCGGGCCGAAGATCTCGTCGGTGTAGATCGACATGTCGGGGGTGACCTTGTCGAACAGCGTCGGGCCGAGCCAGAAGCCGTCGTCGCCACCGTCGAACGGACCCTCGCGGCCGTCGACGGCCAGCTCCGCGCCGGCCTCGACCCCGGCCTCGACGTACCCGACGACCTTGTCGCGGTGCGGTCCGGTGACGAGCGGGCCCATGTCGCTGCCGCGGGTGCCGTCGCCGGTCTTCAGCGTCCCCATCCGCTCGCGGATCTTGGCGATCAGGTCGTCGGCGACCGGCTCGACCGCGACCAGCGCGGAGATCGCCATGCAGCGCTCACCGGCTGAGCCGAAGCCGGCGTTGACGGCGGCGTCGGCGGCCAGGTCGAGATCGGCGTCGGGCAGGACGACCATGTGGTTCTTGGCGCCGCCCAGCGCCTGGACGCGCTTGCCGTTCCGGGTGCCGGTCTCGTAGACGTAGCGCGCGATCGGCGTCGAGCCGACGAACGAGACGGCCTTGACGTCGGGGTGCTCGAGCAGCCGGTCGACAGCCTCCTTGTCACCGTGCACGACGTTCATCACGCCGTCCGGCAGCCCCGCCTCCTTCCAGAGCGCGGCGACCGCGTTGACCGCGGACGGGTCCTTCTCCGACGGCTTGATCACCACGCTGTTGCCACAGGCGATCGCGATCGGGACGAACCACAGCGGCACCATCGCCGGGAAGTTGAACGGCGAGATGACCGCGACCACGCCGAGCGACTGCCGGATCGAGTAGACGTCGACGTTGGTCGAGACGTTCTCGCTGAAACCGCCCTTGAGCAGGTGCGGGATGCCGCACGCGAACTCGACCACCTCCAGCCCACGGGTGACCTCGCCGAGCGCGTCCGAGAGTACCTTGCCGTGCTCGGCGGTGATCAGCGCGGCGATCTCCTCCTTGCGCGCGTTCAGCAGCTCACGGAAGGCGAACAGCACCTGGGCGCGCTTGGTGAGCGAGATCGTGCCCCACGCCTTCGACGCGTCGTGGGCGACCTTCACCACCTCGTCGACGGTGGCCGCCGAGGCCAGGTCGAGCTCACCGGTCGCCTCGCCAGTGGCCGGGTTGTAGACCTTGCTGGTCCGCTCGGAGACTCCCGTCCACGGGCTTCCGCCGACCAGATGGGTGATTCGCTCAATGCTCACAGCTGCATCCCTCGCTCGTTCGGTAAGTCTGCGTTCCTCGTCCGATGACCTCGCCGGCCTTCATCCGTCAGTCCTCATCCGTCGGCCTTCACTCGCCGGTCCTCATCCGAGGACCTCGTCGCGGGCGACCATCTCGACCTCGACCGGGCGGCCCTCCTGCAGGGACAGGACGCCGGCCGTGCAGACCGCCGCGGCCGCGTACCCGTCCCAGGCGCTCGGGCCGTCGATCTCGCCCTTCGCCGCGGCGTCCACCCAGCGCTGGACCTCGATGTCGTACGCGAGCCCGAACCGGACCCGGAAGTCGTCCGGCACCGCGCCACCCCAGTGTCCGGCCTGCTTGGTCAGTACGTCGACCCCGAGACCGATCGTCGCGCTGCCCTTCTCGGCGACAGCCTCACAGCGCACCTCGTACCCGACCTGGAAGTTCACGAACACCTCCACGTCGGCGATCGCGCCACTGGCCATCTCGAAGATCGCCAGCTGCGGATCGAGCACCCCTTCGGCGACCAGGCTGGTCGGCTTCGGGGCGTGCACGGTGATCCGCTTGATCTCGTCGTCGAACAGCCAGCGCGCCACGTCGACCTCGTGCACCAGGGAATCGCGCACGATCATCTCGCTACGGAAAGTCTCCGGGACCGTCTTGTTCCGGTGCACGTTGTGCAGCAACAGCGTCCGGCCGAGCTCACCGGAGTCCAACAGCTGCTTCAACCGCGCGTACTCCGGGTCGAACCGCCGCATGAACCCGACCTGGATCAACGGCCGCCCCAGCTTGTGCTCCGCCTCGACCACCCGCAACGACGACTCGGCATCCATCGTCAACGGCTTCTCACAGAGCACCGGCTTCCCCTGCTCCAGACAAGCCATCAACTGCTCCCCATGCGCAAACCCCGGCGAGGCGATGATGACCGCATCAACCTCGTCATCACCGATCAACGCCAGTGGATCTCCAACCACCCGCACGTCGCCCAGCGCCGCAGCCAAGGTGGTTGCCCGCGCGGTGTCTGGGTCGGACACCGCGACGAGGCGGGCGCCTGAGATGCGGCGGGCGACCCGTTCGGCGTGGTCGGCGCCCATGGCTCCGACGCCGATGATGCCGATCCTGAGGTCCTGGGTCATGTGCTCTCCAGCGGGGATTGGATCCTGGCCGGCCCGTCGACCGGCCGTGCCACCGCGCTTGCGTCGATGTCGCGCAGCTCGTGGCTGAGCGCCTCCAGCTCGGAACCACCGGCCATCTCGTTGGTCAGCTGCTCCAGCGTGATGTCGGCACGATGCGTGTCCAGCGCCACCCGGCCCAGCTTGAGTACGACGAAGTGGTTCCCGACCAGATACGCGTGGTGCGGGTTGTGGGTGATGAAGACGACGCCCAGCCCGGCATCGCGCGCCTTGACGATGTACTTCAGCACGACCCCCGACTGCTTGACGCCGAGCGCCGCCGTCGGCTCGTCCAGGATCAGCACCTTGGCGCCGAAGTAGATCGCCCGGGCGATCGCGATGCACTGCCGCTGACCACCCGACAGCATCCCGACCGGCTGATCGAGGTTGGGGATCGAGATCCCCATCTTGGTCAGCTCCTCCTGCGCGATCCGCGTCATCTGGCGGATGTCGAGCCGGCCGAACCCCTTGGTGATCTCGTTGCCGAGGAAGAAGTTCCGCCAGACCGACATCAGCGGCGCGAGCGCCAGGTCTTGATAGACCGTCGCGATCCCGCTGTCCAGCGACTCCCGCGGCGACTTGAACCGGCGCTGCTCGCCGTTCACCGACAGCGTGCCGTCGGTGTGCTCGTGCAGGCCGGCGATGATCTTGATCAACGTCGACTTGCCCGCGCCGTTGTCGCCGAGGACACAGGTGATCTCACCCTGCCGGACCGCCAGCGAGACACCGCGCAACGCGTTCACGTTGCCGTAGCTCTTGCCGACCTGGTCGAGATGGACCACCGGGGTGGTCGGCCCGGCGGCCGCCTCGGCGTCGAAACCGCTCGTGGTGGTCATCGCGCTTCCGCCTTCTTCTTGACGACGAGGTTCACGATCGTGGCCAGCAGCAACATCACGCCCAGGAACACCTTGAACCAGTCCGGGTTCCAGCCGGCGTACACGACGCCCAGCTGCACCATGCCGAAGATGAGCGCTCCGACCGCGCCGCCGACCACGGATCCGTAGCCGCCGGTCAGCAGACAGCCGCCGACCACCGCCGCGATGATGTACAGGAACTCCTTGCCGACGCCCTCGCCGGACTGCACGACGCCGTTCTGGGTGAACAGCAGGTGCATCCCGAAGAACCAGGCGAAGAAGCCGACGGCCATGAACAGGCCGACCTTGACCCGCTTCACCGGTACGCCGACCGCCCGGGCCGCGGCGGCGTCGCCACCGACCGCGAAGATCCAGTTGCCGATCTTGGTCTTCAGCAGGAACCACGCGGCGATCGCCACGAAGACGATCCACCAGACGATGATGATCTTCACCGTGATCCCGCCCAGCTTGAACTGCGACGCGAACACGGCGTGGCCGGTGGAGAACCCGTCCATGTCGCTGATCGAGTTCGACGCCACGGCGCCCGACGTCAGCCGGGTCACCGCGATGTTCAGGCCTTGCAGGATGAAGAAGGTGCCGAGCGTCACCAGGAAGCTCGGCAGCCCGGTCTTCATCAGCAGCCAGCCGTTGAACGCGCCGATCAGCAGAGCCAGCGCCAGCGACACGACCATGGCGAGCCAGACGTTGACGCTGAACTGGTACGCGAAGATGCCCGCGGTCAGACCGGCGGTCGTCACCGCGACGCCGGCCGACAGGTCGAACTCGCCGCCGACCATCAGCAGCGAGACCGGGACGGCCATGACACCGATCAGGGCGGCCCCGTACAGGATCGTCCCCACGTTGTTGATGTCCCGGAAGGGAGCCGCGGCGATCGCGAAGAAGACCAGGATCGCTGCCGCGCCGACCAGGGAGCCGATCTCCGGCCGGCTCAGCAGGCGGGCGGACACCGACCGGGTGGAGACCCGGTCGTCGGCCGCCGCCGGCGTGGTGATCGTCGATGCCATGGCCGGGCCTCAGCGCGTCCCGGCCGCGGCGTACTTCGCGACGGCCTCGATGTTCGACTTGTCGATGAACGCCGGCCCGGTGAGGGTCGCCTCGCCACCGCCGATCGTGTCGCCGTTGGTCTTGTTCAGCCAGATCGCGTCGACGGCCAGGTAACCCTGCAGGTACGGCTGCTGGTCGACGGCGAAGTCGACGGTGCCGTCCTGGACGGCCTTGGCCATCTCCTTGCTCATGTCGAAGCTGCCGATCTTGGCCGACGAGCCGGCGTCCTTGGCCGCCTGGACGGCGGTCAGCGCGACGCCCGCGTTCAGCGCCATCACGTAGTCGGCGCCCTTGTCCTGCTGCAGCTTCGAGGTGATCGTAGCCTGCGTCCCGGGCTGGTCGGCGCCGTCGACGTTCAGGTTCTCGACCGCGCCGAACTTGTCCTTGATGCCCTGGCAGCGCGCCTCGAGGCTGACGTTGCCCTGCTCGTGGATGACGCAGATGACCTTCTTGGCGCCGAGCGCCTTCAGCTTCTCACCGGTCGCCTGACCCGCGATCCGCTCGTCCTGACCGAAGTACCCGATCGCGCCGGAGGTCTTCCAGGTGTCCAGGCCGCCGTTGAGGACGGTCACCGGGATGCCGGCCGCCACCGCCTTCTTCACGTTCGGGATCACCGCGTCGGGCTTGTTCAGGGTGACCGCGATGCCGTCGACCTTGGAGTCGATCGCCGTCTGGACCAGGTTGGCCTGGCCGGCCCCGTCGGGGTCGGAGGAGTACTGCAGCTCGATGTTGTCCTTCTGCGCGGCCGCCTCGGCGCCGCGGCGGACGATGTCCCAGAAGGTGTCACCCTGCTTGGAATGGGTGATCAGGGCAACCTTCATCCGTGGCGTGGTCGCCACGTTGCCGGACGAGCCGCTCGCCTTCTCCTCCTCCTTCTTGCCGCCGGAGGAACTACAGGCGCCGAGCGCCGCGACGAGCACGAGCGCCGCCCCCGTGGCCACCGCCTTCTTCTGCCACCGAACCATGACTACCAACCAGCCTTTCAGACGTTCCGCGGTAACGCCGCGGCGTTACGGATGTGACCAGAGAGCAATACTCTGCTGGTCGTCATACGGATACACCACCACCCCCGTGGGTCTGCAGATATTTCAGCGTTCGTGTCGCGATCGGTAGCGGCACGTCCGGCGGGCAGGGGTACATGTCCTGCTCGACGATCGCGAAAACATCCGCGTCGAGCCCCGCCAGCGCGTCCAGCACCGGCGGCAACTCGGGCACGCCCAGCGGCGGCTCGCACATCACGCCCCGCCGGACCGCCTCGTCGAACCCGATCCCGTCGGCCTCCGCCTGCGCGAGCACCACCGGATCGACCTGCTTCAGGTGCACATAACCGATCCGCTCCGGATACTTCCGGATCAGCTCGAGGTTGTCGCCGCCGCAATAGCTGATGTGGCCGGTGTCGAGGCAGAGGTTGACGTGCTCCCCGTCGGTCTCCTCGAGGAACCGCTCCACCGTCTCCTGGCTGTCCACGTGTCCGTCCGCATGCGGATGGAACTGCGTCCTCAGCCCGTACTCCGCGGCGATCCGCCGGCCGAGCTCGGTCACCTGCTTGCCGTGCCGGGCCTGCCCCTCGTGATCCAGCCGCGGCTCGATCACCTGACCGTCGTCGCCGCGCCACATCGATGGGATGACCACGAGGTGCTTGGCGCCCATCGCCGCGGCCAGCTCGGCAGCGGCCGAGACATCACGCCAGGTCGAGTCCCACGAGTCCGGCCGGTGCAGGTGCTCGAAGATCGTCCCGGCGGTCACTTCCAGGCCGCGCTTGTCCAGCTCTTCCTTCAGCTGGACGGGATCGGTCGGGAGATACCCGGGCGGGCCGAGCTCGATCCGCGTGTAGCCGGCCTCGGCGACCTCGTCGAGGAACCGCTGCCATGGGGTCTGCTTCTCGTCGTTCGCGAACCAGACGCCCCACGAGTCGGGCGCGCTGCCGATCTTGACGCTACCCATTGCGGCCTCCCGCCCTGGGCGCTTCGACCGGTGCGAGGTACGGCCTCTGCGCCTTCTTGGATTCCTCGTACTTCGCGGAGGCCACGCGGGTTGAGTCGAGGCCGGACACCTGGCTGACCGGTACGTCCCACCACGACTCGCTGTCGGGGGCGCCGATCAGCGGGTCGGTCTTGACGTGGATCGCGATCGGGCCGTCGGCGGCTTTCGCAGTACCGATCGCCTTCTCCAGGTCGGCGCGACTGTTCACGTCGAGCACCTCGACGCCGAGGCTGCGCACGTTGGCGGCCAGGTCGACTGGCAGGTAGTCCCCGTCCAGCCGGCCGTCGCCTGAGCGCCGCCGGTACGCCGTACCGAACCTCTGTGAGCCAAGGGACTCCGACAGCGCGCCGATCGAGGCGAAGCCGTGGTTCTGGACCAGGACGACGATGATCTTGACGTTCTCCTGGACCGCGGTGACGAGCTCGCTGGACATCATCAGGTACGACCCGTCGCCGACCAGGACGAAGACGTCGCGCTCGGGTGCGCCGAGGCGGACGCCCAGTCCGCCGGCGATCTCGTATCCCATGCAGGAGTAGCCATACTCGACGTGGTATCCCTTCGGATCGCGAGTCCGCCAGAGTTTGTGCAGGTCACCCGGCATCGAACCGGCTGCGCACACCACCACATCAGACGCCGCCGACAATTCGTTGACGGCGCCGAGGACCTCGCCCTGGGTGAGCAGTCCTTCGGCGAGTTTCGCCGTCACCTCCGCGGGCGGGTTGTAGGTGTTATCCACAATCGCGTCCCACCGGGTTGCGAGCTCGGTCGTCAATGATCTGTACTGGTCCTCCACCGACCAACCGTCGAGCTGGGAAGCCAAGGAAACAAGGGCTTCCCGGGCGTCGGCGACGACAGGGAGACCAGCATGTTTGCCACCGTCGAAGCGCGCCACGTTGATATTGACGAACCGGACATCCGGGTTCTGGAAGGCGGTCCGCGAGGCCGTTGTGAAGTCGGCGAAGCGGGTGCCGACGCCGATCACCAGGTCGGCCTCGCGGGCCAGCGCGTTCGCGGCCGTCGTGCCCGTGGACCCGACCGCGCCGACCGACTGCGGGTGGTCGTAGCGCAGAGATCCCTTGCCTGCTTGGCTTTCCGCGACCGGGATACCGGTCTGCTCGGCGAACTCGCGCAAGGCGTCCTGGGCGCGGGAGTAGGCGACGCCACCACCGGCCACGATCAGGGGTTTCTTCGAAGACCGGATGAGCCGTGCCGCTTTGTCGACAATCGATGCCTCGGGCAACGGCCGGGCGATGTACCAGGTGCGCTCGGCGAACAGCTCCTCGGGCCAGTCGAAGGCTTCTGCCTGCACGTCCTGCGGCAAGGCGATCGTGACCGCGCCGGTCTCGACCGGGTCGGTCAGCACGCGCATCGCGTTGAGCAGGGCGGAGGGTAGTTGCTCGGGGCGCCAGATCCGGTCGAAGTACTTCGAGACGGGGCGGAAGGCGTCGTTGACGGAGACGTCACCGGCGGTCGTGCTCTCGAGTTCCTGCAGCACCGGCGTAGCCACCCGCGTGCTGAACACATCCGACGGAAGGAGCAATACAGGCAGCCGATTGACGGTCGCCAGGGCCGCCCCGGTGATCATGTTGGTCGAGCCGGGTCCGACGCTGGCCGTGCACGCATAGGTCTGCAGCCGATCCCGGGTCCGCGCAAACGCCGAAGCGCTGTGCACCATCGCCTGCTCGTTGCGGGCAAGGATGTACGGCAACGCCTCCGGATCCTCCAGCTCGGACTGCAGCAAAGCCTGTCCGAGCCCAGCCACGTTACCGTGCCCAAAAATCCCGAAGCATCCGGCGAACAACTTCTGCCGCTCGCCATCCCGCTCCGAGTACTGAACGCTCAGAAATCGCACCAGCGCCTGCGCCACTGTGAGACGCACCGTCATCGCTCTCCTCCAAACCCCATAGCCACAGCCCAACCAGCAATCCCATCCGAACACACCGACCGCACCATCTCGGCCGCCGCAGGCCGTGGCCCGTTGGCCTGCGCCCTCACTCGGCGTTCCCGAACGGCAGCCTCGGGTCGATCTTCTCGGTCTTCCAGAGTTCGCGGACCCAGCCGTGGTGGGGGTCGTCGCTGATCAGCCACTCGCGTTCGGCACCGGGGCCGGCCATCACGTTCAGGTAGTACATGTCATAACCAGGAGGCGCCATCGCAGGACCATGCCAACCGTGTGGCACCAGGACCACATCCCCGCCGCGTACTTCTGCCAGTACGTCGATGGGGCGGTCGTCGGTGCCGTAGACCCGCTGGTAGCCGATCGGGTCGTTGCCCTTGACAACCTCAGGAGCATCGTCGGAGAGCTGCAGCTCGAAGTAGTAGATCTCCTCGAGCACACTCTCCTTACCAGGCTTGTGCTCGTCGTGCTTGTGCGGCGGGTACGACGACCAGTTCCCTGCCGGGGTGAGAACCTCGCAGGCGATGATCGAGTCGGCCTCGAGGACGGCCGGCGTACCGAAGTTCCGCACCTGCCGGGAGGCGACACCCGCACCTCGCAGTTCGGTCTCGACCTGCTCGACCCCGATCCGCCGGAACGGATAGTCCGATGATGCCTTTGCATGCGGGAACGCGATCCGGGCGCCACCGGCACTGACGACCGCCATCGTGGTGTTCCGCGGTACGTAGGCCAGATCGGTCGCGCCGGCGAACACGTCGGCACGGCCGCCCAGTGCGACGGTCTTGCCGTCGACGACTACCTCGGCGGATCCCGACAACGGCAACACCAGCCATTCGGAGTCCCCGGTCTCGATCTCGACGGATTGCCCCGGCCGGAGCGTACCGACGTACAGGCCGGTGTGTTCCCAGTCTTTCTCGCCCGGACTCACCACCACGTCGAACCCATCAC
This sequence comes from Kribbella ginsengisoli, assembly GCF_039537185.1. Lineage (NCBI taxonomy): Bacteria > Bacillati > Actinomycetota > Actinomycetes > Propionibacteriales > Kribbellaceae > Kribbella > Kribbella ginsengisoli. The sequence continues at coordinate 43,601 of NZ_BAABAA010000017.1, forward strand.
GCCCCGTCGACCCCGCCGGCCGAAACCATTCGGTCATGCGGCACCTCCGTCGGTGCCGGCACCCGCGCCGGGTGCTCCGGGGATGCTCGGGCTGGCTGCACCGACGGCTGGTCGATGGGCGTGCGGGGTCATGCGGCGCCTCCGTGGACTAGGGATGAGGCTTGGTCTACGGCGGCGGGTACGTCGCCGTCGGGCGGGAAGAGGAGGGCTCGGCCTACGACGAGACCTCGGACGGAGGGGAGGCTCAAGGCTTTGCCCCAGGAGGCGTAGGTCTCTTCGGGGGCTACGGTCGGGTCGCCGCCGAGGAGGAGGGTCGGGAGCGTGGTGGCTTCCATGACGCGGGCCAGGTCGTCGACCACCGGGAGCTTGAGCCAGGTGTAGGCGCTGGTGGCGCCGAGGCCGGAGGCGATGTGGATCGACTTGATGACCGAGTCCGGGTCGAGCAGGTTGGTGACGCGGCCGTCGCGGCGTACCGACCAGAACGGTTCGACCATCGCCATCAGTTTGCGTTCGGCGAGTTCGGTGACCGCCTGCGCGCTGCTCTCCAGCGTCGCGACCGTACCGGGGTCGTCGAGGCAGATCCTGGTCAGCATCTTGCCGCCGTCCAGCCGGCGCCCGGCGATGTCATCCGCCGTACCGTAAGCCGTGAACCGGTCGTCCAGCTCGAACGACGCACCTTGCAGGCCGCCACGGTTCATCGACCCGATCACGACCTTGCCCTCGAGCGCGCCGAGCAGCAGCAGGTCTTCGAGGATGTCCGGCGTCGCGAGCACACCGTCGACGCCCGGCCGGCGCAGCGCAGTACACAGCCGATCGATCAACGCCGGCCGACTGGCCATCGCCATCCGATCGTCCCGCACGCCCAGCGCACCCCGAGCCGGATGATCGGCCGCCACAATCAGCAGCCGCCCATCCTCCCCCACCAACTCCCGCCGCCGCCGCTGCTGCCACCCCTCAGCAATCCGCTCGGGATACCGCACCCTGATCTCAGTCGGATTCACCCCAACCCCCAGTTCAGAACCCGCCCAACCACCACTTGCCCCGCCACCTCGCGGGCTCACCATCCTCGCTTCAACGCCGCCGTCACCCAGCACACCCTTGCCAGCACCACCGGCGGCGCTGGTCTGCTCAGCGCTGGTCTCGTGGGGTTCGCCTCCGCGGGGTTTGCTTGCGTACAGCCCGGTCTCGCCGAGGTCGTCGCCGTCGGCGGTCATGCTGAGTTCTCCAGGAGGGCCAGGACTTCGGATTCGGTGGGCATGGCGGTGGAGCATTCGAGGCGGGAGGCGACGATGGCGCCGGCGATGTTGGCGAAGCGGATGACCTTCTCCAGCGGCCAGCCGGCCAGCAGGCCGTGGCAGAGGGCGCCACCGAAGCCGTCGCCGGCGCCTAGGCCGTTGACTACCTCCACCGGGAAGGGCGGGACCTCCACGCGTTCGTCGCGGGTGCGGGCCAGGGTGCCTTTCGGGCCTTGCTTGACGACGGCCAGGTCGAGTCCGCGATCCAGCAGAGCTTGGGCCGCCTTGTCGGGATCCGTCTCGCCGACGGCGACCTCGCACTCCTCTCGGTTGCCCACAGCAACCGTGCAGTGCTGCAGCGCCCGCTCGACCTGCTCGTGCGCCTCACTCGGATCTGCCCAGAACATCGGCCGGTAGTCCAGGTCGAGGACCGTGAACTTCCGGCGTTCCCGAGCCTCCCACGCGGTGAAGTGCGCGGTCCGCGACGGCTCCGCCGACAACCCGGTGACCGTCGACCAGTAGATCGACGCTTCGCGAACAGCGTCCAGATCGAGCTCGGACGGGTTGATCACCAGGTCCGGCGCCTTCGGGAACCGGTAGAAGTACAAGGGGAAGTTGTCCGGCGGGAAGATCTCGCAGAACGTGATCGGCGTCGGCAACCCGTCGACCGGCGTCACGAACCGATCGTCGACACCCAGCTCCAGCAGCGACCGATGGATGAAGGTGCCGAACGGATCGTTCCCGGTCCGGCTGATCACCGCCGACTTCCGGCCGTGCCGGGCGGCGGCGACGGCGACGTTGGTCGCGCTCCCGCCGAGGAACTTGCCGAAGCTCTCGACATCCTCCAGATGCGTCCCCGTCTGCAGCGGATACAGGTCGACCCCGATCCGCCCGATGGTGAGTACGTCGTCCGCCATCAAACCGCCTCCGCGATCCGCCGCAGGTGCTCGATACTCGCCCGTACGTCGGCCAGCGGCCCGTCCCCAGCAGGTCGCCCAGCCAGAATCGTGTCCTGCTCCAGCACGTACCAGCCGTCATACCCGGACTTCTCCAGCGCCGACACGATCGTGGCCAGGTCGATGTCACCGCCACCCAACGGGCGGTACATCCCGGCCCGTACGGCGTCCGTGTAGCTGACCTCGCCCGACTGCACCTTCAAGGCCCACGACGCGTCCACATCCTTGAGATGCGTGTGCTTGATCCGCGCAGTGTGCTTCAACGCCAACGCCACCGGATCGACCCCGCCGATCAACAGGTGCCCGGTATCGAGCGTGAGCCCGATCGTCGAACCCGCAAGCACGCGGTCGACATCAGCCGCGTTCTCGACCATCGTGCCGACGTGCGGGTGCAGTGTCGCCGTGATCCCCTGCTTGGCGGCCAGCCCGGCCAGCGCGTCGAGGTTGGCGAGCAACGTCGCCCAGCCCGCGTCGTCAAGTACAGGCCTGTCGTCATACCCATCAAGACCTGTCGCGGCCGCAAGTACCAGCGTGCTGGCCCCGGCAGCGACAAACCCTTCCAGAGCACGCGCGACCTCAGGAGCCGGATCGTGCGAAGGGTCGTGCAGTACGACCGGTACGAACCCGCCGACCGCCCGCAATCCGAGATCCGCGAGCGCCTTCGCCTTCTCGGCCGGATCGTCAGGCAGGAACCCGTCCGGCCCGAACTCGGTCGCCGCGATGCCGACCTCGCGCATCTGCGCCAGCACCGTCTCCGGGTCGTACTGCCAACCCCAGTCCGGGACCTCGCAGACACCCCATGAGATGGGTGCTCCGGCGATCCTGGTGGCAAGGTCACTCATCGGCCGATCTCCTCCAAGGAAACGACGCGGTTCTCGCGTCGGGACAGTTCGCATGCGTCAGCAATTCGGAAGGCCTGCAAGGCGTCGCGGACCGTGCAGGGGACGGCGCGGGTGCCGGCGACCACCTCGGTGAAGGCGGTCAGCTCGGCGACGTACGCCGGCTGGAAGCGGTCCATGAAGGTGCTGTGCGACTGCCCGCCCGGGAACGTCACGCCGGGCTCGGCCGACCGCAAGGCGGTGTGCTCGTCGAGGCCGACGGCGATCGAGCCGAGCGAACCGAGCACCTCCATCCGTACGTCGTGGCCGGCCGCGTTATAGCGAGTGCCGCTCACCGCGACGAAGGTGCTGTCGTCGAGCGTCAGCAGCGCGGCGGCGGCGTCGATGTCGCCGTACTCGCCGAAGAACGACTCGCCACGGTTGGCACCGGTGGCGAAGACGCTGGCCACCTCGCGACCGGTGACGAACCGGATGATGTCGAAGTCGTGCACCGTGCAGTCGCGGAAGAAACCGCCGCTGGTCGGGATGTACTCGCGCGGCGGCGGGAACGCGTCGTTGGTGTTCGCGCGGATGTGGTGGATGAAGCCGAGCTCACCACTCGCGACCTGCTCCTGCGCCGAGCGATAGCCCGCGTCGAAGCGGCGCTGGAAGCCGATGTGCACCGGCACATCCGAGCCCTCGACCAGCTCGACGATCCGCTGGGTCTCGCCGAGGTCGATCGCGACCGGCTTCTCGCAGAAGGTCGGAATGCCGGCGGCGACGGCCTGCTCGATCAGCGCGGCGTGGGCCGAGGTGGCCGCGGCGATCACGAACCCGTCGATGCCACTGGCCAGCAGGTCGTCCACGGAGGCGGCGAACTCCAGGCCGAGGTCCTTGGCGACCAGCTCCGCCCGGCTCGCCTCGACGTCGGTGACGACCACCTGCTCGACCGCCGCCAGACTCTTCAGCGTCGCGGCGTGGAACGCCCCGATCCGCCCGGTTCCGACCAACCCGATTCGCATCCTGGCATCCCTCTCGTCAAGGCTCGCGGCTGTCCGCCGGACCAGCCTCCCGCGGTGCTGGTTCGCCCCGTCAGCTTTGCTGGCCGTACCAGGCGTGTCAATACTTTGTAAGCACATTTTCACGTCGGGACATACAAACCTCCTTCCTGTAACATCCGGACATGGCCGCCCTCCCGATCCAGATCGATCGGACGAGCCCGGTGCCGCTCTATCACCAGCTCGCCGAGCAGCTGACCGCCGCGATCAGCGACGGCACGCTGCGCCCGGGCGACCCGTTCGAGAACGAGCTGGCGATGTCCGGCCGGCTCAGCCTGTCCCGGCCGACGGTCCGCCGGGCGATCTCCGAGCTGGTCAACAAGGGGCTGCTGGTCCGCCGCCGCGGCATCGGCACCACGGTCGCCAACCAGATGGTCCATCGGCGCGCGGAGCTGACCAGCCTGTACGACGATCTGGTCCGCGAGGGTCGCACTCCGCGTACCGAAGTACTGTCCCTGGTCTGTGCAGCTCAGGACGACCGAGCCGCCGAGGCGCTCAGCCTCCCGTCCGGCACCCCGCTGGTCTCCATCGTCAGGCTCCGGTACGCCGGCGACCAACCGCTCGCGATCCTCCGCAACTGGTTGCCCCCGGCAATGAACGACCTGACCACCGACCTCCTCGAAACCGACGGCCTGTACGCCGTACTCCGCGCCCGCGGCATCCGCCCCACCGTCGCCCGCCAACGCATCGGCGCCCGCAACGCCACCGCCGAAGAACGCCGAACCCTCCACATGTCCAAAGCCGAGCCCTTGGTCACCATGACCCGCAGCGCCTACGACGCCGACGGCTCCCCCGTCGAATTCGGCGACCACTGCTACCGAGCCGACCAGTACTCAGTCGACGTCATCGTCTCCGAACGCTGACCAGTGCGATCATCTGCCAATGACAGCTGATGAGCCGATCGTCGTTCGACCGCTCGCGGTAGAGGACGGCAGCTTCCTCAACCCGCCGCCGGGAGCACCCGCCTACTACGGATTCCCGGTCTTGGACGAGACGGAGGTCGATGGCTTCCGCTTCGGGATGATCACGGACTTTCTGTCGGCGCCGGACACCTACGGCGACGGCTTCGTGGTGGCACCCGACAACTCGCGGGCCGGGCTGATCTGGCAGTCGGAGACCGCCGTGCACTTCAACGAGGCGAGCCCTCCGGACCACAACAGTTGGGGCTTGTTCGGGGTGGGGCTACCGCTGCCGATGCGGACCGTCGAAGATGCCAAGGCCTACCTGGCTGCTCTGCTCCCCGAGCTCAAGCCGCGTTGGGAGCGGTCTCGCTGAAAATCAGCGGGAGCGGAGGATTGTGGCTTCGAAGGTTTCGACGTGTAGTGGGATGACTGCGAGGGCGACTCGTAAGGCTGGGTTGAGGCGGTTCCAGAGGAGGTCGGGGAGGGATTCCCATTCTTCGTTGACTGCTACGACGATGGGGTAGCCGTCGGTGACTACCTCCGCGGCGGTGCCGGAGTAGGTGTTGACTACGCCTGCGGTTGCTTCTTCGGAGCGGCGGAGGAACAGGGATGGGTGCTGGACCTGGTCGGCGGAGTACGAGCGGGCGGAGCCGACGACGACGTCCATCAGCTCGGGGCCTTCGGTGACGGCGCCGGCGAAGATTCTTGGGGTGCGGATGGGTGGGTCGGGCTCGTAGTCGATGTTGCGGAGTACCACCTGCAGGTCGACGCAGTCGCCGTGCGCGGCGGCGAGTTCGTGGACGTGGCTGCCGTTGCCGACGATGACCCAGTCCTCGGTGCGGATGGCGGCCGTGTAGTGCCGCAGGTCGTCCGAGCCGCCCCCGGCCAGGTCCTGTACGACGATCTCGTACTCCGAAACGACCAGCTCCCGTTGCTGGGACGCCGGACTCCGCCCGGTCAGCCAGTAGGCGGCAAACGGCACACCGTCGACATCCCGCCCGATCGCCACCCCACGCCCCGGATACTCACTGCGCCCCACCAGATCCTCAAGCGTCGCCACCCCCCGAGCCTAGCGCCCACCACGGCGACCCCCGCCCCTTGCGGCGACCTCGGACACCAAGCGGTGACCGTGAACAAGAAATAACGTGTTCAACCCCACCGCTTGGTGTTCAACCCCACCACTTGGTGTTCAACCCCACCACTTGGTGTTCAACCCCACCACTTGGTGTTCAACTCCACCACTTCGTGTCCGAGCCCACTACTTGTGGGCTTGAACACGAAGTGGTGGGCTCGGACGCGGAGCGGCGACCTCGGACGCGAAGTGGTGGGTGTGGCGGTCAGGCCTGGTTGTTGAGGAGGGTGCGGACCAGGCGGAGGCCTACCGAGAGGTGGGCCAGTTCGGGGCCTTCCGTCTCGACGATCTCTTCCATCATCGTGGCGGCGCGGGACAGGGCCGTCGAGTTCAGGTCCTGCCAGGCCCGGACGCGGTCTTCCGGCTCGGCAGCAGCATCAGTCGACGCCAGCACCTGACGGGTGAGCCGTGCGTGGACCGCGTGCAGGTCGTCGCGCAGAGCAGCCCGCGCCATCGTCTGCCAGCGGTCCGTCCGCGGCAGCCCGATGATGCGCTCCAGGAACAGCCCGAGCTGCAGCCGCTCCCCCAGCGCGAAGTGGACCTTGGCGACCTCCAGTACGTCGAGATCGGCCCGGTCCGCCGTCTCCACGATCCCCAGCGCCGCGTACGCCGGTGGCAGCACCGCGATCCGAGTCGCGAAATCCTCCGGCACACCCTGGGCCAGCAACGCCTCACGCCGCTGCTCGTACAGGGCCAGCTCACGACCCCGCAGTACCTCCGGAAGCGCAGCGGTCAGCTTGGCGATCCCCGGCGCGAAGAACTCGATCAGCTCGGCGATGTCGACCGGAGACCGCCGGTTCGACACCAGCCACCGGGTCGCCCGCTCCACCAGCGTCCGCGTCTCCAACCGCATCGCGGTCTGGGTCGCGGCGTCCACGATGTTGTCGAGCTCGGCGTTGCGAGCCAACAGCTCCGGCTGGGCGAAGATCCGCGACGCGGCCAGGTTCGCCCGTACGACGTCCTCGACCGACCCGCCCGTCTCCAGCGACAACCGGTGGTACGCCGTGATGCCCGACGAGTTGATGAACTCGTTCACCACCTGCGTGGTGATGATCTCGCGACGCAGTTGGTGCGACTTCATCGGCTCCGCGAACCGGTCCTGGATCGCCTTCGGGAAGTACGACACCAGTTTGGCGGCCAGGTAGTCGTCATCGGGCAGCGACGTCTTGAGCAGCTCGGCCTCGAGCACGATCTTCGTGTAGGCGATCAGCACCGACAGCTCAGGCGACGTCAGCCCACGCCCCTCGGCCTTGCGCCGCTTGAACTCCGCGACGCTCGGCAGGAACTCCAGCTCCCGGTCGAGCAGGCCTTGCTTCTCCAGCCGCCGGACCCAGTCCTGGTGGACGTGCATCAGCGCCGCCGCCTGCGCGGTCGCATTGGCCAGCCCGATGTTCTGCCGGTAGTTCGACTTCAGCACCAGCGCGGCGACCTCGTCGGTCATCGACGCGATCACGTCGTTGCGCTGCTTCTCGGTCAGATCGCCGTCGGCGACCACCTTGTCGAGCAGGATCTTGATGTTCACCTCGTGGTCGGAGGTGTCCACGCCGGCCACGTTGTCGATGAAGTCGGTGTTGATCCGGCCGCCGGCGGTCGCGTACTCGATCCGGCCGAGCTGGGTGAACCCGAGGTTGCCGCCCTCACCGACCGCGCGCGCCCGCAGGTCCGCGCCGTTGATCCGGATCGCGTCGTTGGCCTTGTCGCCGACGTCGGCGTGCGTCTCCGAGGCGGCCTTCACGTACGTACCGATGCCGCCGTTCCAGAACAGGTCGACCGGCGCCTTGACGATCGCCTGCATCAACTCGTTCGGCGTCAGCGCGTCCGGGTGCCCCTCCAGGCCGAGCGCCGCCCGGACCTCGGCCGAGATCGGGATCGCCTTGTCCGTCCGCGGGTAAACGCCGCCACCGGCCGAGATCAGGTCGGCGTCGTAGTCCGCCCACGACGACCTCGGCAGGTCGAACAACCGCCGCCGCTCAGCGAACGAAACCGCAGCGTCGGGGTTGGGGTCGAGGAAGATGTGCCGGTGGTCGAACGCCGCGACCAGCCGGATGTGCTCCGACAGCAACATCCCGTTGCCGAAGACGTCACCCGACATGTCACCCACACCGACCACGGTGAAGTCAGCGTTCTGGCAGTCGTGGCCCATCTCGCGGAAGTGCCGCTTGACCGATTCCCAGGCACCGCGCGCGGTGATCCCCATCGCCTTGTGGTCATACCCGACCGAGCCACCCGAGGCAAAGGCGTCACCCAGCCAGAACCCGTACTCCTTGGCGACCCCGTTCGCGATGTCCGAGAACGTCGCCGTCCCCTTGTCCGCCGCGACCACCAGATAGGCGTCGTCACCGTCATAGCGCACAACGGAAGCAGGCGGAACGATGTTCCCGGCAACGATGTTGTCGGTGATGTCCAGAAGCCCCGAAATAAAGGTCTTGTACGACGCGATGCCCTCGGCGAGCCATGCGTCGCGATCAACAGCAGGGTCGGGCAGCTGCTTGGCGTAGAACCCGCCCTTCGCACCCACCGGCACGATCACCGAGTTCTTCACCATCTGCGCCTTCACCAGGCCCAGCACCTCGGTCCGGAAGTCCTCCCGCCGGTCCGACCAGCGCAACCCACCCCGCGCGACGGCGCCGAAGCGCAGGTGCACACCCTCGACCCGGGGCGAGTACACGAAGATCTCGTACGCCGGCCGCGGCTGCGGCAGGTCGGGGATCGCCTTGGGCTCCAGCTTGAACGAGATGTACGTCCGGGGAGAGCCGTCCGCTGCCGGGAGGAAGTAGTTCGTCCGCAGCGTCGCCTTGATGACGGTCAGGTACGACCGCAGGATCCGGTCCTCGTCGAGGCTCTTCACCGTGTCGAGCGCGGTGCCGATCTCCTTCTGCAACTGCTCGACCGCGATCATCCGGTTCGGGTCGTCAGCCGCGCCCCGGGCCGGGTCGAAGCTCGTCTCGAACAGCTGGACGAGCAGTTTGGCGATGTCCACGTGGTTGAGGAACGTGTTCTCGATGTAGCTCTGGCTGAACGGCGTCCCGCCCTGCCGGATGTACCGCTGGTACGCCCTCAGGATGGAGACCTGACGCCAGCTGAGGCTGCCCCGCAGTACCAGGGCGTTGAGCGCGTCGCTCTCCGCCTTGCCCTGCCACACGGCCTGGAAGGTGTCGGAGAAGAGCCCACGCAGCTCCTCCTTCTCCTCAGAGCCCTGCGGCGCCCGGAGCCCGAAGTCATAGATGTACGCCGTACCGCTGGGCCGGCGGATCTCGTACGGCCGCTCGTCGATCACCTCGACGCCCATGTGGGTCAGCAGCGGGAGTACCTGCGACAGCGAGAGCGCGGTGCCGGTCCGGTAGACCTTGAAGCGGCGTTCGCCCTCCCATGCCTCGTCGATCGGGCTGTAGAGCGACATGGCCAGCCCGTCCTGAGCGGGCAGGCCGTCCAGGATGGTCACGTCGCGCACGGCGACCCGGGCGTCGAAGTCTTCCTTGTACGCCTCGGGGAAGGCACCCGCGTACTGGCTGGCCAGCCGCGTGACGGCGCCATCGCCGCCCAGGGCGTGCAGGGCGACGTTGAAGTCGTCCTGCCAGGCACGGGTCGCCTCGACGACCTTCTGCTCGAGGATCTCGGCGTCGAAGTCGCCCACTGTCTCGCCCTGCTTCATCCGGACGACGAAGTGCACCCGGGCGAGCACGGACTCGGTCACGTAGGCGGCGTAGTCGACCGACTCGGCACCGATCGCGTCCTTGAGGATCTGCTGCATCTTGAGCCGGACGGCCGTGGTGTAGCGGTCGCGCGGCAGGTAGACGAGGCAGGAGAGGTACCGGTTGTAGACGTCGCGGCGGACGAACAGCTTGACCGCGCGGCGCTCCTGCAGGTGCAGTACGGACTGCACGATCGGCAGTAGGTCCTCTACGGGCGCCTGCAGCAGCTCGTCGCGGGGGTAGGTCTCCAGGACGTCCAGCAGGCCCTTGCCGCTGTGGCTGTTGGGGTCGAAGCCGGTCTGCGCGAACAGCTCGATCGCCTTGCGCCGCAGTACCGGGACCTGCATGACGCTCTCGGTGTATGCCGTGGAGGAGAGCAGGCCGATGAACCGGCGCTCGGAGACGGGCTCGCCGTTCTCGTCGAACTGCTTGATGCCGACGTAGTCGAGGTACGACGAGCGGTGCACCGTCGAGCGCGAGTTGGCCTTGGTGAGGATCAGCAGCTTGCGCTCGCGGGCCTTGGCGCTCACCTCGGGCGGCAGCTTGCCGGCGTTCTCGTCGAGCTTCGGGTCCGGCCGCAGGATGCCCAGGCCGGTGCCCGGTACGCCGCGCAGGACGCCCTGCTCGCCTTCCATCGTGAAGCTGTACTCGCGGTAGCCCAGGAAGGTGAAGTGCTCGTCAGCGAGCCACTCCAGCAGCTCCTTGGCCTCCTCGACCTCGTTCGCGCCGACCGGCAGCTTGGACGGGTCTAGCGACTCGGCGATCGAGACGGCCTTCTCGTGCATCTTCGGCCAGTCCTCGACGGCCTCGCGCACGTCACCGAGCACGCGCTGCAGGGCCTGCTCCAGCTCGCGGTGCTCCGCGGGGTCGGCGATCCGCTCGACCTCCAGGTGCATCCAGCTCTCCCGGACCAGGTCGTGCTCGTCCGCGGCGGCCGCGTCGTCGAGCACCTCCTGCAGGGTGCCGGCGATGTCGCGGCGGACCACGAACTGCGGGTGCACGAGCAGCTGCAGCTCGAGGTTGTGGTCGGTGATCACCATCGACGCGCTGTCGACCAGGAACGGCATGTCGTCGATCACGATCTCGACCACGGTCCGGCCGTTCGCCGACCAGCCGTGCTCCTCGACGGTCGGGGTGAAGACGTGCACCTTGGCGGTGCCCTGCGGCCGGGTGAGCGCGGACTTGTAGTGGTGCTTGGCGGCGCCCAGACAGTCGGTCGGCTGCCGCTCGGCGACGTCCTCGGCGGCGACGTAGCGGTAGTACCGCTCCAGGAAGGTCCGCAACTTACCCGAGTCGACCTCGTTGCCATGCGACCCTGCGGCCACCGCCTTGGCGAGCACATCCGCCTTCTGGACGTCCAGCTTGCTCTGCATTCCCCACCGTCTCCACGCGTGACAAAAGCGGCGCTCTGCGCCGAGAGACACGACTCTGTGCCCCTCCTCAGAGATTAGTCCACTTCTGTCACTGGTGTGATGTCGGGACGGTCCTTGCCGATGCCTTACGAATCACGTTTAACAGTCCTCGTCAGCCGCAGCGCCAAGGCGGGGCAGGCCAGCACTGCGCGGCGCGCGTTCGCCTGTTCACCACGGGTTATCTCGCGGTCGCGGATGACCGGGAAACCCCACTCGTCGAGCCAGACGTCGTCGGGCAGGAGGGTGCCGCAGAGTCCGTGACCGTCACAGCGGGTCCAGTCGATCTCGAGCTTTTTCACCAGGTACCTCCGGGGACCGGCAGCACACCCAGGACCGGGCGACCGCAGCCGCCGGCCAGGTGCTGCCGGATGTCGTCGTCGAAGGCCTCAAGGGCCGAAGCGAGGAAGCGGGCCGAGCCGTCAGGGTGAGCACAGGCTCCACGACCCGGTACCAGCCCCAGGTGCCGTTGGGCGTCGTGCCAGCCGGCCGGGTCTCCATTGCCGAGGCGGCCGAAGTCGTCGACCAGGGCGGCCAGTCCGAAGACGCAGGGGCCGCATTGGCCGGCTGACTGGCTCGCTAGCCATTGGGCGACCCGGTGGACCTCGCCGAGCGGGCAGGTGTCTGTACCGAGCGCCAGGACGATGCCTGCGCCGCCGGTCGTCTCGGGGCGACTCAGGTCGGTTGGTAACCATCTGCCGTGGTAGCCGCCGACTAGTACCGGGCCTGGGGAGGCGCCGGCGAAGCGTAGTACGGCCTCTAGTGGCGTCCCGGTGGGAGTCTCGACGACTCCTGGTCGCTCTACTGCGCCGTCGATGGTCAGGAGCTGAGTGCCGGGCTCACTGATCAGCCCGGTGCTGCTGAACTCATGGGCACCGAGCCGGGCCAGTACAGCGAGCTGGGCAAAGGTCTCGACATTGGAGAGGAAGGTCGGACGCCGGTGGTAGCCCTTCCTGGTCGGCAGTACCTTCCGCCCAGGCGGAACCGGTGCGCCTCCCTCCAGCACGCTCAACACCGCCCGGGCCTCGCCAGCGACGAAGCGACCGGGCGTATCGGCCACCTGGACCTCTACCCCGTCCTGCCGCTCTAGTAGCGCAGCCCTCACCGAGGCCGCCGCTGCGGGGTCGTGCACAGCTATTAGCACCAGCGGCGCCTTCAGTGCGCGCGCCAGACCGGTAGCGCCGTCTAGTACGAGATGCGGTGCCATGGTGAGGAGCAGACGGTCCTTGCGACTGACCGGCTCGCTCTCAGAGCCGTTGACGACCACTGCCTCGATCCCTCGGGCTGGGAGGTCAGCCAGCTTCAGAGCGACGGGGAAGGCCGCTCCGCCCCGGCCCCTGAGTCCCACAGCTGTCGCTAGCTCGGTGTAGGCCTCCCTGCTGAGCTCCGGGAGTGGGCCATGCACCTGCTGGTGCCGTTGAAGGTCTGCGCGACCGGTGGTCAGCCCGGCGAGCAGGCGGGGCTGCCCGATGGCTCGCAGGGACGTAGGGGTCTCTTGCAGGATCGTCATGAGGTCCTCACCAGCCGAACGGTCGTCCTGCTCCGGAGGCGTACGGCGACGGATGCGCCGACGGCTGCCAAGCAGGTGAGAGTGATAGCGAGCATCCACGGCGTACTGCGGTCAGTGCCCGCCAGCAGGCTGTGGCCGACGGCGAGGAGCCAGCCGACCGAGGCCGCGATGTGGATCGAGCGCCAGCGCTTGGTGAAGGCTTCGGATCGCGCAAGCCGACCCCTGGCGGCACCGACGAGCGCTGCGAGCACTAGCGCATAGAAGGCGAGCACTCCGACCACCATCGCAAATGGCCGATAGCCAGAGCCGAAGGGCCACACGAGGACGGACACAGTGATGTCCACGAAGCTGTCGGCGATCACTGCCACCACGTGCGCGAGCAGGAGCAGCAGGCCGGTCACAGCGGCTGACCGATGGACGTACTGCAGCCAGAACCGCCGCTCCGGCAGTTTGCTCCCCGAGCCCAGTGCGCCGAGGGACGCGGCCAGGGTGAAGAAGATCAGGGCCATCACCCCGGCAGCGCGGGCCAGGTACCACAACGTCATCAGGCGGCCCTGCTAGCGGAGGGCCAGCCCGATAGCTCGGTGACCTCACCATCGCCGGCTATGAGTCGCGCCGGGTGCCCGGCGAGAGTCAGGCGACCTAGCGCTGCCTCGCCGGTGGCGATGAGGGCAGTGCTGAAGGTGTTGGCCCGTACGGCGGTCGGCGCCCAAACCGAGGCTGTGCGCCAGCGCCCGTCGGCGGGGCGGCCGGTGCGGGGGTCGATGATGTGGTGGGCATGGTCTGTCGTGGTCTGCCAGGCTCTCGCGGTACGAGTGGAAGTGGTCAGGCCGCCATGGGCGAGGGTTACCGCGACTCCTTCTTCGCCTTCGCGTTCTGCTACTCGGATGACCCAGGGCTCGGCCGGCATACCGGCTGCGCGCAGGTCTCCGCCGATCTCGACCAGCACTGCGCAGCCGTGGCGCTTGCTGAGTACCAGGGCTGCCCGGTCTGCGGTCCAGGCCTTCGCTGTGGCGCCGAGGTCAAGGGAGACGCCCTCGGGGACGCCGACCATGGCGATCTTGCGGTTCAACCTGACCTGCTGCCAGCCAGCGGCCGGTACTGCGCGTCCTGCCGGCTTCGGGAGGCGAGTGCGGACGGTCTCGATGTCACTGTCGTAGCCAGCGGCAACCACTGCGGCCCCAACGGTCGGGTCGACGGCACCGCCGCTGTTGGAGGCCGCGACGAGGCTAACGTCGACCAGGTCGACCAGTAGGCGCGAGACGGGGACCATGGAGCCGGCGCGGGTGTTGACCGCCGACAGCTCGGAGTCCGGTCTGAATCGGCTGGCCGCTTTGTCCACCCGATCCATCAGCGCCTTGAGAGCACCGCTGGCCGCACCGAGCACTACGGGGTCGTCAACGGTCAGACGGACGGTGCAGCTCCACGCCTGCCAGGTACGCGAGGCGGTCATGAGCCGTGGCTCCCGCCTTGCGCAGGAGCGTTCTGCTGAGCCGACCCGAGACCGCTGCCGTCGCTCGTGCTCCCGTTGTCGCTCGTGCTGCCGTTGTCGTCGCTCGTGCTGCCGTTGTCGTCGCTCGTGCTGCCGGTGCCGGAGTTGTCTCCGGTCGTGGCCGCCTGGCCGGTGGCGTCGTGCTGGCGCACGCTGATGATGCCGACAGCCAGTCCGGTGCCGGTGATACCGAGGAGGACCGTGGCGATCGAGGCCGCTGCCGACCTGCGCAGCCAGCGGGCGCGTTCTGGGTGGGGATCGAGCCGTGAAGTGACCATGCCCCGAGCTTCGCCGGGCGGGCCTCAGGCGCACGCCAAGGGAACCTCAAGCCGGAGTCAAGTTCTCCTGAGATGTCCCTGAGAGCAGCTCTCAGCCAGCGTCACCGTCAGGCTTGCCGTCAACTGTCGGAGGCGAGGCGTTTCCAGAGCCGGCCGCCTCCGTGGTTGGGGACCATCGCCCCTTTCGAGACTCCCCCGCCCGATGGACGGTTGGCCGTAGGTCGCGCCTGGGGCAAGACGTCCTCCGGTCGATCCATCGAAAGATCAGAGGAGGCGTTCAGAGATGACGAGCAGGTTCAGAGCTATCGGGCTGATCGCAGCGGCAACTCTCGCGATCGGCGGGCTACCCACCGCAACCACAGCAGCGCCGCAGGCCACAACCTCGGCCTGCTCGGTGAAACTCGGGTCGGTGACGACTGGAGGCGACCACCGGATGCAGGTCATGGCGGCGACGTCGCCACCCACCCGGACGCTCGAAAGCCTGATGGCACGCGACCTGTACCCCGACGGGCAGGCCCGGCTCAGCGGCCCGATGAACAGCCGGGCCGATGTCGCAGGTCACGACGTCAGCGGCTTTGTCGTTGCGGGGAGTGCCATGTATTCGCACTACTACGTGGCAGACGAACCCAGTGGCGAGGTTCGGCGCTCCGAGCTCGTTCGCGTTGGCGGAGGCTGGAACACCTTTACCGCCATCGACGAGTCGTACATCTCCGGCCGGGTGACAACCTACGGACTGCGCGCCGACGGCGTGCTGTTCCGCTGGACCGTGCAGTACAGAGATCTCTGGGAGCACAAGACCTCCTACCCCGGATTCGCGGCGGTGAAGTCGATGGCCCTGATCAGCCAGACGGCGACCTATGACACTTTCCTGGCCAACACCCGCGGCGGAGCGCTCTACACGATCCACATCCCGACCACGTCACCGATGAAGCCCGTCGTGAAGCTCGTCCGCCGCACCACCTGGCAGGTCTTCGAATCGCTGGTTGCGGAGTGGTGCGGACCGTACGGCACCCTCGTGATCGGCATCGACAAGAACGGCCGAGCCGGGTATCTGTACGCCGTCGGCCACGCCAACGGCACAGCCACAGTCATCCAGAGCCGCGGCAGAGTCCCGGTGGCTCTCAACGACCCGATCTACTTCCACTGGATCAACGACGTCGACGTCGTGCGACCACCCTTCGGCGAGTAAGCGCGCGGTGCAAGCTCTCAGCCGCAGCCGCGGACCTCGGGCGGACAGTCGGTGCGCTGGTGCTGGTCGACCGCGTCGATCACGTCGTCGGCGGCCTCGCCGAGTGCGAGCATCCGCTCCTTGCCGAGCACGTCGACGAAGAACTCACGGACCCGGCCGGCATGCCCAGGCGCGCAGGCCTTGATCGCGGCCAGCCCCTCGTCGGTCAGCACGATCTCCGGGTAGCGGGCCTCGCAGGCCTCCTTGCGGATCAGCCCGCGCTTCTCCATCCGGGTCAGGTGATGAGACATCCGGCTCTTCTCCCACTGGGTCGCCTCGCCCAGCTCGTACGCCCGCATCCGGCCGGTCTCGGACTCGGACAGGTTGACCAGGATCTCGAAGTCGGACTCGGACAGGCCGAACTCCCGCTGCAGGTGCCGGGCCAGGTGGGTCTCCAGCGTCCGGCGCATCTGCAGATAGCTGCGCCAGGCCTTCTGCTCGTCGTCGTCGAGCCACGGTGCGTTCGTCACGAGCACCATCCTACCCGACTGGGTTGACACATCAACCTAGCGCGCTATGCTCGAAGCAGGTTGACACATCAACCCACATCTTCGAGGGAGATTTTCGATGACAGACAAGAAGCTCATCGCCGTGGTCGGGGCTACCGGTTCGCAGGGCGGCGGGCTCGTCCAGGCGATCCTGGCCGACGCCGAGCAGCGGTTCGCAGTACGGGCTCTGACCCGGGACGCGCAGTCGGCGAAGTCGCGGGCGCTGACCGCCGCGGGCGCCGAGGTGGTCGAGGCCGACCTCGACGACGAGGCGAGCCTGCGGAAGGCGTTCGACGGCGTACACGGTGCTTTCGTCGTGACGAACTACTGGGTCGAGCGGACGCCGGCCGAGGAGGCCGCCCGGACCCGCGCCGAGATGGAGCTCGAGCAGGCCGACAACGCGGCGCGGGCAGCCAAGGACGCCGGGGTCGAGCACGTGATCTGGTCGACGCTCGAGGACACCCGCGACCACTTCGGCGAGACCGACCGGGTCCCGAGCCTCGACGACGGCAAGTACAAGGTCCCGCACTTCGACGCCAAGGGTGAGGCGAACGAGCTCTTCACCAAGTACGGCGTACCGACGACCTTCCTGCAGACCACCTTCTACTTCGAGGCGATCAAGCAGGGCATGGGCCCGGTCCGAGGCGAAGACGGCAAGCTCGTCCTCACTCTCCCGATGGCCGACCAGCCCCTCTCCGGCATCGCCGCCGAGGACATCGGCAAGACCGCCCTCGGCATCTTCAAGCGCGGCCCCGAGTTCATCGGCAAGACCGTCAGCATCGCCGGCGACCACCTCACCGGCACCGAGTACGCCGCCGCCCTCAGCACCGTCCTCGGCGAGCCGGTCGAGTACCAGCCCCACACCTGGGACGACTTCCGAGGCTTCGCCTTCCCGATGGCCGTAGAAATGGCCAACATGTTCCAGTACTACGCCGAGGACTCAGCCCGCTTCACCGGCGACCGCGACCTCGACCTCGTCCGCGAACTCAACCCCGACCTCCAGTCCTTCGAAACCTGGCTCAAGCTGCACGCCGACGAGGTCAAGTCGACCGTCAGCTGACCGCCAGACGCATGACCGTCTGCGGAAGCTGATCCGCGCGACGATCGGTCAGGGAGCGTAGGTGCGGTGGGGGCGCAGGCGGACAGTGACACGTTCGACGCCTGGCTCGGGGGGTGGGGTGGCGCCGTTCATGTAGTGGGCATACATCGTGTGATGGAAGCTGCCGTCCGGGTCGTCGGTCAGCTCGACGACACCGGAGACGGTTGCGTAGGTGACCTCCCCCTCGGCGGACGGCAGGCTGTGGAGGAGGAGAGCCACGCGGGGGTCGCGCTGCATGTTGTGGGTCTTGCGGCGGCCCTTGAGCGTGCTGAACAAGATGTCGTCCCCGTCGGCCAGTACGAAGATCACCGAGGACTGGGGCGAGCCGTCCGGGTTGGTGGTCGACAGGACCGACAGATGCGGCCCGGCGAGAATCCGGAACGCTGTCTGCCGCGCTGCCTCGCGCGGGCGGCCGGTGCGGTAGGGGTCGATGAATGCGTCAGTCGTCATACCCATATCGACCCGGGTGACGGTGGAAAAGAATCGGTGGACAGCCCGATTCTTTTCCACCGGACGGCGAGTCAGTATGTTGCGTGACCACGTCTGACCCGAAGACCGACTCGTTCGAAGCGGCGACCGCGCCGTACCGGACGGAACTGTTCGCCCACTGCTACCGGATGACCGGCTCGGTCGGCGATGCGGAAGATCTCGTCCAGGAGAGTTATCTCCGGGCCTGGAAGGCGTTCGGTACCTTCGAACACCGCTCCTCGGTGCGGACCTGGTTGTACCGGATCGCCACCAACGTGTGCTTGACGGCAGTGCACCGGAACCGCCGCAGGCCGGTCCCGTCCGGACTCGGCCCGCCGGCGAGCGATCCCCACGCGCCAGGCGTGCCGACCGGCCCCGAGGTGAGCTGGCTCGAGCCGATACCGGACCGGCTGGTCGTCGACGAACGGTCCGATCCCGCCGACGTGGTGGTCGCCCGCCACCGAGTCCGGCTCGCCCTCGTCGCAGCCCTTCAACTGCTGCCACCGCGCCAGCGGGCAGCCGTGATCCTCTGCGAAGCGCTGGACCTGCCGGCCGCCGGAGCCGCCGAACTGCTCGACATCTCGGTGCCCGCAGTCAAGAGTCTGCTGCAGCGCGGCCGCGCCCGGCTGGCCGAGGCCGCGCTCAGCGACGTCGAGGTGGCCGAGCCGACCGACGCCGGGGCTCGCGACGTACTCGACCGCTACATCGCCGCGTTCGAGCAGTCCGATCCGGTCGCCATCGGGCGCCTCCTCGCCGACGAGACCGTCCTCGAGATGACCGGGACCAGCACCTGGTACTCCGGAAAGGCGACATGCGAGCCGTTCATCGTCGCGCAGGCCATCGGCCGCACCGGCGATTGGGCGATGATCCCCGTCGAGGTCAACGGGCAACTCGGCGTCGCGGCGTACCACCGCGACACCGATCGCCTCTACACCGCCTTCGCCATCGTCGTCCTGGCCACCAGCCGGTCGCACCTGACCCGGATCACCCTCTTCAGCGACCCCACGCTCTTCGACCACTTCGGCCTCCCACACCGGACCTCCAGGGATGCCGCGCGCTGATCGCGGCGATTCATTTTTTGTGTTCGTCGCGGAGCGGTCACGGCCTCACGCAAAGAGGTCACCGCACTCGCGATGAGGCTCGGCGAGCCCACAGGCCGATAGCCGCTGATCAGGTCGCAGCGCGGGCTACGATCCGCGGGTGGCCAGAGTGCGGGTGGACGGGGCTGTCCGAGTGCTGCTCGCAGCGGCGGGTGTGGTGCTGCTGCTGGTTCTGTGGGTTGTTTCGGTACCTGACAAGGTGACCGTGCTGACGCTGGTCGGCTGGGACGCGCTCGCGCTCGTCTTCGTGGGTCGGCAGGTCCGGACGATGCGGGGTGGCCGGACCACGACCGGCGAGCCGTCCGACTGGCTGCTGCCGGCGCGGTGGATGCGGCTGCGGTTCGGCGCGGTCGTACTGGCCAGTGCAGCCGGGCTGTCGAGCGGGCTGCTGATCGTCAGCGTCGACGCGATCGAGGCCGAACTCGAGGACAGCTTCGCCAGCCTGTCTGCGATCAGGGCGCTGGCGGCGATCGCCGTCGTACTGGCCTGGCTGATCCTGCACAGCGGCTACTCGATGCACTACGCCAACCTGTACTTCGAGCGCGGCGGCGGCATCCGCTTCCCCGGCACCGAGACCCCGAACTTCCTCGACTTCGCGTACTTCGCCTTCACCATCGGCGCGACCTTCGCCACCTCCGACGTCGAGATCGCCGACCGCCGCGTCCGGCACGCCGTCCTGTGGCACTCCGTCCTGGCCTTCTTCTACAACGCCGCCGTGATCGGCATCGCCATCGGCGCCTTCACCGGCAAGAGCTGACGACGTTCTTCCACCGGACCGACGACAGCGACTTCATTCGGCCGCTTCTCCGGCGAGTACCCGTGCTGGTCGGCGTCAGTGGTGATACAACCCGTCGGTGATGTCTGCCCGCCCTGCCGTCCTGCTCGCCCTCCTTCTCCTCACCGCGTGCACCTCGATCGAACAAGAACCAGCCCCAGCCGGTACTTCGGAAAGCTCGATCCGCTCAGAACTCGCCCTGGTCAAAGTCGTCACCACCCGGCCCAAGGTGAAGGGCTACGAACGCGCCTGTGGCAAATCCGGCGCCTGCTCCTTCGGTCAGGCGTGGTCCGACAACCACTCCGGCCCCGGCGGCCACGACGGCTGCGACACCCGCAACAACGTCCTCGCCAAGCAACTCACCGACGTCACCTACAAGGCCGGCCCGAAGCACTGCGTGGTGATGTCCGGCCAACTGCTCGATCCGTACACCGGCCGCCTGATCACCTTCCGCAAAGCAGCCGCCAGCAAGGTCCAGATCGACCACATCTACCCACTCGCCCGCGCCTGGGACCTCGGCGCCTCGACCTGGCCGGCCCAGCGCCGGATCGACTTCGCCAACGACCTGACCGACAACCTCCTAGCGGTCGACGGCGCCACGAACGCCAGCAAGTCCGACCAGGGCCCCGGTGAATGGCTCCCGCTCAACAAGTCGTTCCGCTGCACTTACGTCGCCCGCTACCTCCGCGTCGCGGCGAAGTACAAACTCCCCATCACCCGCGACGACCAAGCAGCCGCCAGAACCCTCGCGCCGACCTGCAGCTGACTCAGTCTTTGAGGAGCTTGGCCAGTTGAGCGGTGTCGGCCAGGTAGCGGTCGTAGGGGAAGTCGGCTTGGAGTAGATAGGTGCGGAGCTGGTCGTAGAGGGGTTTGCCGCCGTCGTGGAAGGCTTTGCGGCCGGCTTCGGTGATGGTGACGAGGCGGCGGCGGCCGTGGTCGGGGTCCTGGGTGACCTGTACTAGACCTGCCGCCTCCAGCGGACCAAGGGCCCGACTGACGGCTGGGTCGGAGACCAGTAGCGCCTGCGCGAGTCGATGCTGGGTTGCCGGCTGGATGTCCTCCAGCGTGCCGAGCAGGCGGAGCTGGCTGTAGGTCAGGTCGCCAGGGCCGTCACCGCGTTGCCGCGCGGCCTCTCCGAGCAGGAACACCACACGATGCAGCAGGTCAGCCAGTCCGTCATCCACAGGAGCAGCATACCTGAATCTTGCGTAGTTAATATTAACCATGCAACACTCGATCCATGAGCATCCCTTCGTATCTCGTACAGACCTCCGTTCCCCTGCTCTGGCTGGTCATCGCGGTCGTGGGCGCGACGATCCGCACTCGCCACAGCACCTCCCGGGAGGCGAAGCTGGAGACCTGGCAGCGCTGGTGGGCGACCGCCGCGCTCGGTTGCGGCAGCCTGTGGATGACGATCTCGTTCCTCACGATCCCCGACGTGATGGCGACCGCGATCGGCTTCAACCGCTCGCCGTTCCTGTTCGAGATCGCCTTCGCCAATCTCGGCCTCGCGGTGATGGCCTTCCGGGCCGCCTCACCGAAAGCCTCGGCCAGGGAGCGCATCACCGTCGGTCTCGGTGCCGGCATGTTCCTCTGGGGCGCAGTGATCGGCCACCTGTACCAATGGTTCGCCAATGGCGACCACGCCGCCGGCAACACCGGCGGCGTCCTCATCTACGACCTACTGATCCCCGCGGTCATGATCGGCCTCACGGTAGCTTCAAGGCGACGCGAGGGTCAGGTGGACGGAGGAGCCGCTCGGGAGGTTCGGGTGGATGGTCAGCCGGCCACCAGCGGCCTCGGCACAGCGGCGGGCTATGTCAAGGCCTAGCCCTGTCGAGCCCCGGTCGCTACGGCCCCGCTCCCCTGCTCCTAGTGGGATGCCGGGGCCTTCGTCCGCGACGACGATCAGTACGCCGGTAGTACCGCCCACTGGTTGCCTGGTGAGGATGATGCGCGCCGGAGTGCCGTCAGGCGTGTGGGCGACGACGTTCTCCACCAGTGCGTCCAGTGCCGCGGACAGGTCGTCCGCTGAGGCTCGGACCATGGCAGGTGGCTGCACTAGGTCTAGTACCAGGTCTCGGCCTTGGTCCTCGAACAGTGGAGCCCAGAAGGCGGCCCGGGCGCGGGTGACCTCGACAGCGTCGCAGTGCGGGACCCGGCCCTCGCGCTGGGGGCGACGGGCGGCGCTGATGACAGCGGTGAGGGTGCGCTCCAGGCTGTTGACCTGAGTGTTGAGCTCCTCGGCCCGCTCGCGGTCAGGGAGCGCCTCGACTTGCAGGCGGAGTGCGGTGAGTGGGGTGCGGAGGCGGTGCGAGAGGTCGGCGACGGCTTCGCGTTCGACGGCGATGACTTCGTCGATGCGGTCGGCGAGACCGTTGAGGGCGGCGCCGACCTTGGCCACCTCGGCCGGGCCGGTGGTGGGCGCCCGGGCATCGACGTCACCTCGGGCTAGGCGTTCCGCAGTACGGGCTGTTTCTTCCAGGGGGCGGGCCATCCGGCGGGAGACGAGTTCGGCGCCGATGACGCTCAGGAGGAGTACCAGCAGGCTTCCGCCGAGCAGTATCGCGAGGCGGGTCGGCAGGCCGTGGTACAGCTCCTCGGCGGTCAGGTAGATGCAGATGGAGGCCGGGCCGGTCTTGGTGTCGACGCTGATGTCTGTCGCCTTGCCGTCGCCGATGGCGCGGAAGGACGCGGTCGAGAGCTTCGGTGGGCCGTGGTCGTCGTCATCGCCGTCGTCGTCGCCGGGGATCGGCTTGGGGTCGGCGACGCCGCCGGGTGGCGGGTCGCCGAGCGTGGTGCCGTTGGGAAGGCGGACGGAGATACGGCCGGCATTGTTCTTCTTGACCTCGTCGATGTAGGCCTGGATGTCGGCGGAGGTGCGGTCCTTGTCGCCGACGTAGTACGCGACGTTCTCGGCCTGGTAGCGGGCAGCTTTGAGCGACTCGTCGGCGGCGGCGTTGCGCAGCAGGAGGGTGAGCGGGATGGCGAAGGCGAGCACGACGAGGGTCGTCATACCGACCGAGAGCAGGAGGATCCGGCGGCGCATCGTCAGCCCGCTTCCGGGGCTGCGAGTTTGACGCCGACGCCGCGGACGCTGTGCAGGAAACGCGGTTCGGCGGCCGTCTCACCGAGCTTGCGGCGCAGCCAGGAGAGGTGGACGTCGACCGTGCGGTCGCCGCCACCCCACGGCAGGCCCCAGACCTCGGCCAGCAACTCGCGCTTCGTGACGACCGTCCCAGCCCGGCGCGACAGGGCGAGCAGGAGGTCGAACTCCTTGCGGGTCAGGTCGACGAGCTGGCCGTCGACGGTCACCTCGCGGCTGCGCGGATCGATGGAGAGCGCGCCGAGGTTGAGAGTCGACTCCTCCTGCTGGTCGGGGCCGCCCCGGCGTAGTACCGCCCGGATCCGCGCGTCGATCTGGGCGGAGCTGAACGGCTTGATCACGTAGTCGTCGGCGCCCGCGTCGAGCAGCCGCACCACGCTCGCGTCGTCGTCCCGGGCCGTCGCGACGATCACCGGTACGTCGCTGACGGCGCGAACCATCGCGAGCACGTCCCGCCCGTCGAGATCCGGCAGCCCGAGGTCGAGCAGCATCACGTCAGGCTTGTCCCGGGCGACGGCCGCGACCCCTTCGGCCCCGCTGGCGAGCGCCGTGACAGCGTGCCCGGCCGCCGTGAGCGACTTGCCCAGCGACGTCCGGATCGCATCGTCGTCCTCGACCAGCAAAACCCTCGCCATGAGATCGAGAGTAGTTGCCCCGCACCCACCACCTCCCACATCTCAGGGGTTAACCCCCGAACTGATGGGTTGCCCGGTCGGATTCTGGCTGGGCAACCCACCGACTCAGGGGTTAACCCCTGAGATGTGGGAGGTGGTGGGTGGCGGCGGTCTGGGGCCTCAGCTGTCGGCTGGCGGGAGTGCTGGCCGGAGTGGCGCACGGAGGCCGGTACTGCGAAGTTCCAGGTCGGCGAGTCGGGTGATGACGGCGGTGTCGCCCTCGCGCCAGGCGGTGACCGGGTCGTCGGAGATCTTCGCCAGCTTGTGCATCGGCTGGTTGGCCATCGCCCGGAGCGCGAACAGGTCGAGGTCGGCCGCGTTGTCGATGAACTTGCGCGCCGCCGTCGCGCGTCGGCTGAACCTGATCCGCCGAGGCAGCCAGATCAGCAACGCGAACAGCACCGGCAACCCGATCGTCACGCCGGCCAACAGATAGGCCAGCTGCTCCACCGCATGCGCCTGGTCCCGCCCCGCCTCGGCCAGCCTGGACGCCGCATTCGCCGCTCCGTCGATCGGCGCGCGCAACTCGTCGCCGACCGCCGGCACCTTGCCCACCGGCTCGGAGAACCTGTGCAGGTCGGCCGCCAGCCCGTCGCCGGCCTCGGCCGTCTTGCGACCGGGGTAGCCGAGCGCGTTGGTGATCTTGAAAACGGTCAGCCCGAGCGCGGTACAGAACGCGATCCAGCCCAGCAACATCAGATCCCCGAAAGCCTGCCCGAACCGCTGCACACCCACATCGGAGTAGAGCTTCACGCCGGTCATCTCCTCGATCGGTTACTCCACCAATGCCCATGTCAGCGCGGGCTGACACTAGTACTGTCTTGTCGTGATCGCGATCGCGGCGGACGGTGTGTTCGACGGAGAGGTCTACTCCGGCGGCGGGGCGGTCGTGGTCGTCGAGGCCGGCCGGATCGTCAGCGTCGGACCAGCCGGTACTACGCCCGCCGGGTGCGAGGTGACCCGCTTCGACGGGTGCACCATCTTGCCGGGGCTGATCGACACCCACGTACACCTCTGCTGCGACGGCAAGCCCGGCGCCCTGGACCGCATCCCCGACTTCACCGCGCCCGAACTGGACGCCGTCATCGAATCCTCACTGAGGACTCAACTGGCCGCCGGCGTCACCACCGTGCGGGACCTGGGCGACCGCGACTGGGCTGTCCTCGACTGGCGCGCCCGTCATCCAGACGCTCTGTTACCGACCATCCTCGCCAGCGGCCCACCGATCACGATCCCCAACGGCCACTGCTGGAACATGGGCGGCGCCGTCACCGGCGACGACGCGTTGCGTGCTGCCGTAGCCGAACGGGTCACCCGCGGAGCCGACGTCGTCAAGATCATGGCCAGCGGCGGCATCAACACCCCCGGCACCGACCCGGCTGCCGCTCAGTTCACCGCCGCCGAACTCCTTGTGGTGGTTGAGGAATCCCACGCTGTCGGCCTGCCCGTGACCGCCCACGCCCACTCCCTCGACGCCATCCGCTTCGCCCTCGCAGCAGGCGTCGACAGCATCGAGCACTGCTCTTTCATCACCGCATCCGGCCTAGGCGTCGACGAGTCCGTCGTCGAGGAGCTGGTTGCAACCGGTACGCCGGTATGCCCCACGCTGGGCATCGTCCCCGGCATGACCCCACCACCCGCAGTGCTGGAGCATCTACGGCGTACGGGCTCCGACCTCAGCACGCGCAACGCCCTGTTCGCCCGGCTCCACCATTCCGGCGTACGGATCATCTCCGGCTCCGACGGCGGTATCACCCCGGCCAAGGCGCACGGCATCCTCCCCGAATCCGTCATCGCCCTGACCGACGGCGGCCTCTCCCCCACGGCCGCCCTGACCACCGCCACCCGCCACGCCGCCACCGCCCTCAACCTCCCCACCAAAGGCCGCCTCACCCCCGGCTCAGACGCCGACCTCTTGGTTGTCCACGGCAACCCCACCACCGACATCACCACCCTGCGTTCACCCGAGGCGCTGTTCGTCCGCGGTCGGCGTGAACTTTCTGTCTGTGGGGGTCGTTAAGGTGACGTTGTGGTCGAGAAGTCGCTTGGAGTGCTGGGTTATCACCGGGCCGTCCTGTCGCAGGTACGCCGGGTGGATGAGCGTGCCTGGGCGGCTTTGCGGGACGGGGACGCGCGGGACGACGGGCTGAGCGACGTACTGCTGCGGAACACGTATCGGCTCGAGGCGGAGAGTCACCCTGAGTTGCATGCGGCGGGGCGTCGGGCGGCGGAGGCGCTTGGGCTCGGGGTGGAGATCGAGTTCTTTCAGGCGCAAGGAGCCGGACAGCCCAACGCGTCGCTGCTGCACCAAGGCGATCGGGCGGTGATCCTGTTCGAGGGGCCGTTGCTCGAGCGGTTGGATGCGGACGAATTGACGGCGGTGTGCGGGCATGAGCTGGCGCACCGGGTGCTGTGGACGGTGGAGGACGGCGCGTATCTCGCGGTCGACCGGCTGCTCGACGCGGCGGCTGCCGACGCACGGACGCCGGCGCAGTACTTGGAGACCCATCGCCGGTGGGTGATGGCATGCGAACTGTTCGCCGACCGCGGCGCCCTCGTCGCCTGTGGAGACCTCGGTACTACGGTCCGCGCGCTGCTGAAAGTCCAAACCGGACTGGGCTCCGTTGACCCAACCGCCTACCTCCGCCAAGCCAACGAGCTGGACCTGAGCACCGGCAGTCGCGGGACCAGTCACCCCGAAGGCGTCGCCCGCGCCTGGGCACTCCAGAACTGGCTGGCCGACGAAGACGTCGAGGTGCTGCTGACCGGCCCGCTCGACGTCGACTCGCCGGATCTGCTCGACGCCGCGTTGCTGCGCGAGCTGAGCATGGACTTCGCGGCCCACATCGCCCACGCGGAGGGGCTGCGTTCGGACACGGTCGCCACCTACGCGGCCGGATTCGCGGATCCGCCCGGGCCTCTCGGCGTACCGGGTGGTGCGGTGCCGCGCTTCGACGAGCCGCTGGCGATCCGGCCGGTGGACGGTGCGCCGATCCCGCGGCCGCGCGCGTTGACGGGTGCGACCCGGCAGTACCTCTGCTATCTGCTGCTCGATCTCGCGACGGCCGATCCCGAGCTGGGTGATGACGGGCTCATCGCGTCGCTGCGGGTGGCACGGCGCGCCGGGCTTTCGGAGTACGACGATCTGGCCGACGACGAGCTCGGCTGGAGCGACAAGCGCCGCGCCGAGCTGACCCGGGCGGTGACGCCATGACGACCCCTGCCGCTGGTCGCCACGCCATGACGACCCCTGCCGTTGGTCGCCACGCCATGACGGACCTCGTCGCGCTGGCCGTCTCGCAGGGCGGGCTCGGCAATGACGCGCTGCTGGCCGCCGTACTACCGCTGTTCCACGCCACCGCGGAGGTGCACGAGCGCGGCCTGGTCGCGCCGCTGCGTGGTCTCGATCGCATCACCGTCGACGACCGGACCAGACTCGGTTTCGCACCGGAGGATGCGTCGCGCCCGTTGATCCAGGCCGCCGAGATCGCTGCCAGGGAAGGGCATCGGGCCTCGGCAGTCGAGGTTGTCGCGCACCGTGAGACCTCGGTCGATCTGGGCGAGAGCGGCGGCCGGCCGGTTCTGCAGGTGACCGATCCCGTGCCCGAGGCGATCACCGCGCCGGTGCTCGTGCCGGGCTGGCAGAGCTGGGAGCACGTCCTCGGCCATCACGACCCGCTCACCGACATCTTCAGTCTCGGCCAGCTCCTGATCGGCCTCGGCTGTGGACTCGACCTGTCCCGCACCGAGGACGTCGCCCGGCTGATCGATGCCCGAGGCAACTTTTACACGCTGACCGGCTCGCTGCATCCGGTGATCGTCTCGGTGGCCTCGCAGATGGCCGAGCCCGACCGTCATCGCCGCGCCCAGGACCTGCGCTCGCTGATCGAGCAACTGGAGAACTACCGCGACCAGCCGCTCGACTTCGACGTCGACGCGATCACCCGCGACACGGCCGATCGGCGCGAGGCAGTCCTGAAGGCCTTGCGGGACAGGCTTTTCGACCTCTCCCGGCGTAACCGGCTGGTGCAATTCCGGCACACGGCCCAGACGATCAACCTCACCGAGGTCTCCGTCCCGCTGATGCTCGACGTGCGCAACATCCGCGCCGAGCAACTCTTCACCTGGAACGCCGACCTCGCCGCGCAACTCGTCGACGGCAAGGCCAAACCGCTCGGCAAATGGATCCGGTACGACGAAGCGCCGTACGCCGCCTCCGCCCTGGACAAGCTGATCTCGACGGCCCGGCGCGACCGCGCGGAGTACGGGCAGGACCAGCTGCGACTCGTGCCGGCGTTCCTGCGCTGGCACGATCTCAAGAACGACCCGGCGACGCGGCTGACCTCGCCGCTGGTGCTCGTCAAGGTGGAGCTCGCGAAGAAGCGGGGCGTACGCGATTCGTACACGCTGCGGATCACCGACCCGGTCGCCGAGATCAACCCGACGTTGCGTCATCATCTGCACCAGCTGTACGGGATCAACCTCCCGGCCAGGGTGGATCTGAGTGAGCCGGACGCTCTCGAAGTACTGCACGAGAAGTTGCGCGCCGAGCTGCAGGCTTCCGAGCCCGGGCTGCAGTTGCATCTGCGGGCCAAACCGCGGATCGACCTCGTGCGGCAGCGCGCGATGGTGAAGCTGCGGAACTACCGGCGGCGCCAGCACGGGAACACGGCGAACGAGTTCGGCGGACGGCACTACTCCTACTCGTATCGTCGGCCCGACTATCAGCCGCTCGGGGTGCAGATCTTCCGCAATCAGCTTGCCGTGCAGGAGTTGCCGCTGAGTGTCGTGTTCGGCGAACCGCGCCGGCCGGGTGCGATCGAGACCGACAGCTACACGCTGGAGACCGGCGACGACGGCAGCCCGTACTCGTGGGACGTCGATCTGTGCGCGGTCGCGCTGGCGAACTTCAACTACCGCACGCTCGGGCTCGTGCGCGACTACGACGAACTGCTCGAGACCGGACGGTCGTGCCCTTCGTTCGACCAACTGTTCTCGGATCGGCCGCGGCCGTTGGCGAGCGACCCGCCTGAGCTTCCGACCTCGGCGCGCCATCTGGTCGTGCCGGCCGACGGCTCACAGGTGGCCGCGGTCGCGCGGGCGCAACGCGGCGAAAGCTTCGTCATCCAAGGGCCGCCTGGGACAGGCAAGTCGCAGACGATCACCAACATGATCGCCGACTTCGTGGCGCGCGGTCAGCGGGTCCTCTTCGTCTGCCAGAAACGCGCCGCGCTCGACGTCGTCCACGCGCGTCTGGTCAGCCGCCGCCTGGACGGCTTGTGCACGCTCATCCACGACTCCCAAGCCGACAAGAAGGCCTTCGTCCACGGCTTGCGCGACACCTACGAGGCGTGGCTCGCAGGCTCCGACGATCTCGAAGACCTGACCGTACGCCGGGACGCACTGGTGGCTCGGGTGGACCGGCTGCTCGCAACCGTCGGCGATTTCGAAACGCTCCTCGCGGGCGGATCCCCTTCCCTGCGTACCGTTGTCAACACTCTGGCCGAGTTGCGCTCATCCCCCTGGGGTTCATCCCTGGAGCCCTCACAGCGCAAGCTGATCCCTTCCCCGGCCGACTGGTGGGCCTCCCGCGAGGTCGTAGGTGACCTGTCCTCCGGCCTGGCCGCAGCAGACCCCTCCAGCCACGGCGTACTGTCCCGAAGCCCCCTCAGCCTCATCGCCCCCTCCGTCTGGTCTGCCCCCGGCGCCGACACAGAGATCCCCGCCACCGCCGCCGAAGCCCGTACTGCGTGGTCCGCCGTCTCTGCTGCCCTGGATTCCACCGGCCTGACACCACCCGCCGACGGCTGGCCCTCCGTCGACCTCGCCGTCCTACGCCGTCTAGCCGAACTCGGCACGGTGATGGTCCCCCTGGCCGAACGCGACAAGTCCGAAGCCCTGGCCCCTCACTCCCGCACAGCCCGCGAACTACGAGCCGCGGCCACCGACCACGAGACTCTCCTGGCCGCCGAAAAGACCGCCTGGCAAGAAGCATCCGCTTGGACCGACCCCCTCCCACCAGCCGACGCCCGCTCCGCCCTAACAGTTGCCAAGAGCAAAGAAAACACCCTCCTGGCCTTCCTCTCCTCCGACTGGCGCCGGATCAAGTCCCTCGTCCACACCCGGACAGACACCACCACCCGCGCCGTCCGCCCCACCATCACCGAACTCCTCACCACCCTGATCACTGCCCAAGACACCACCACCGCAGTAACCACCAGCACCCAAACCGCCCTCCAAACCTGGGGCACCCCCAACCCCACCGCCCTAGCTCAATCCCTCCACCACCTAACCCAAGACGAACCCCTAACCCCCTGGCTACCTACCCTCTCCACAGACACCGACCAGGCTGTTGGAGTTGCAGCGAGGGTTGCTCGGGTTGGGGAGCTGTTGGAGGAGGCTGAGGCGGTTACGGGACGGCTGCTGGTTGAGGACTACGGCCAGCGGACCTTGGCTGGTGTGCAAGGGATTGTTGGGGTGCTGGCGTCATCGGCTGTGGTGCCGGTGGTTCAGCGGTTGGTTGGGGTGATGCGGCGGTTCGGGGACGTGCCGGTGGCGGTGCAGGACGCAGTACGGGGGTTGGAGGCGAACCCGGAGCAGCTGGAGTATGCGATTTGTGCGTTGGAGTGGGAGCGGGCCCGGTCAGGGGCGCCGTTGCTGGGTGAGGTGACTTCGGCGCGGCTCGACTCGATCGTCGGGGAGTTGAGTCTGGTGTACGACGAGCTGACGACGGTCAACGCCGAGGTGGTGGTGGCCGGCGTACGGCGGCGGTTCTTGAGCGAGCTTGCGCATTCCGAGGCGAGTGTGACCGGGATGTCGACCGACGAACGAGCACGCAAGAAGGCGTTCAGCGCGGGGCGGCGCGAGCTGGAGCACGAGTTCGGCAAGGTGATGCGCTACAAGTCGATCCGCGATCTCGCGTCGGGCGACCCCGGCCAGGTCGTCTCGCGGTTGCGCCCGGTCTGGTTGATGAGCCCGTCGTCGGTCTCGGACACCCTCCCGCTCGACACCTCCTTCGACGTGGTGATCTACGACGAAGCCAGCCAGATCCCCATCGAGGAAGCGATTCCGGCCCTACACCGCGCACCCCAGGTCATCGTCGTCGGCGACCAGATGCAGCTACCACCGACCCAGTACTTCCGCGTCGCCACCCCGGCCGCCGACCCCGACGACGAGGCCGAACACGTCGGCGTCGCACTGTCCGACGACAGCTTCCTGGCGATCAGCGCGCTTCGCCTCGCATCCACCATGCTCACCTGGCACTACCGCAGTCGCTCCGAAGCACTGATCTCCTTCAGCAACGCCGCCTTCTACCAAGGCCGCCTAGCCACCATCCCCGACCGCCTCCCCGCCCACCCGGCCCCACCCTGGACCGTCCGAGCCGGCGACGAGTCGCCTGCGTCGTACGCCCGACCCGCTGGTGACACACCCGCCGGCGGCCCACTCGCGAGCACGCCGTCGCAGGTGGCGGAGGTTGTGGACGGGATGCTTGCGGGCAGCATCACCGCAGTACGGGTTGCCGATGGCATCTATGTGCGGCGTACCAACCCAGCTGAGGCGAGGTGGATCGCCGGGCTGGTGCGGGAGATCCTGGCGCGCGATACCGGCAAGAGCCTTGGCATCGTGGCGTTCTCGGAGGCGCAGCAGGGTGAGATCGAGCGGGCGCTGGACGAGTTGGCCGATGCGGATCCGGAGTTCGGCGCGCGGTACGAGGCCGAGCAGGTGCGGACGCGCGACGAGCAGGACGCCGGGCTGTTCGTGAAGAACCTGGAGAACGTCCAGGGCGACGAACGCGACATCGTCATCATGAGCGTCTGCTACGCCGCCGGCCCCGACGGCCGGATGCTGATGAACTTCGGCCCGATCAACACCTCCGGCGGCGAGAAACGCCTCAACGTCATCTTCAGCCGCGCCCGCCAGCACATGGTCATCGTCAGCAGCATCGACCCCGAAGCCATCACCAACACCTACAACGACGGCGCCAACACCCTGCGCCGCTTCCTCACCTACGCCAACGCCGTCTCCCAAGCCAACCCCGAAGCCACCCAAGCCTCCCTGGCCCCGTACGCCGTATCGCGCAAACCCACCAGACCCCGCCCCGCCCACCCACCGACCGCCCCCGCACACCCCGCCGTCACCGGCCCCGGCGCTACCGGGACCGGCCTCGGCAACACCGGCGCTAGCGGGACCGGCACTGGCGGAACCGGCCCCGGAAACACCGGCCCTGGCGGGACCGGCACTGGCGGAACCGGCCCCGGCGCTACCGGGACCGGCCTCGGCAACACCGGCGCTAGCGGGACCGGCGTCGGCGCTGGCGGGACCGGCGTCGGCGCTGGCGGGACCGGCGTCGGCGCCACCGGCCCTGGCGGGACCGGTGCTGGCGGTACCGGCGCTGGCTTTGACGGTGCTGTGGCCGCTGGTGACGGCAGGGTGGGGTGGCCTGCGGAAGGTAACGGGTCTGCGCTGCACTCGACGGTTGTCGAGCAGTTGGCTGAGCGGTTGCGGGGGGAAGGGGTTGTGGTGGAGACCGAGGTTGGGGAGTCGGTGTTCCGGTGTGATCTGGCGTTGCGCCGGCCCAAGGACGAGGGCCACCGCCTGGCGGTCCTGGTCGACACCCCTGAGCGGATCGCCGCCGACACGCTCCTGGAACGCCTCACCACCCACCCACGAGCCCTCACCACCGGCGGCTGGCGAACTCACCACGTCCTCACCGGCGACTGGACCACCAACCCAGACGCAGTACTGGCCCGCCTACTCGACACCCTCAACCGCCCCACCGACAACTAGCCGCCGCCACCCCCCAACGCAACCACAATCCGCCCACCGCCCCCACCCGACCAGCCCACCTCCCCGGCTCCACACCAACCACTCCACCACCGCGCCTCACCCATATCCACACCAACCACTACGCCTCACGCGGATCCACACCAACCAGTGCGCCTCACCCATATCCACACCAACCACTACGCCTCACCCATATCCACACCAACCACTCCGCCAGTGCGCCTCGCCTGGGGCGGTGTGGGTTCTGCTCTGGTTCACCCGCGTCCAACGCTGGTTGGCTTGTATGGGCTCCGGTCGGCCAGGTCGCTCTTGATCGGGGAGCCGGTGTAGGTGTCCACCGCCTGCCCGGACTACCGCTCGGCGATCTTCCGCGCGCCCGGAAGCGAGCGTCGGCCGCGTAGTTGCCGGCATTGGGGTGGATCCTGCTCCCGATCCGGGCTATCTACCTCCCCGATCGGGCCGGTGCCGGGTTTTGATGTCGATAACGCGCAGCATCCCGCCGGCGGCACCAAAGCCTGCCAGCCGCGGGGGCGGGGGCGGGGCGGGGCCGGAGCGGGGCCGGGCCGGAGCGGGACCGGAGCGGGACCGGGCCGGAGCGGGACCGGAGCGGGACCGGGCCGGAGCGGGACCGGAGCGGGACCGGGCCGGAGCGGGGCCGGGCCGGAGCGGGGCCGGAGCGGGACCGGAGCGGGACCGGAGCGGGACCGGAGCGGGACCGGGCCGGAGCGGGGCGGGGGCGGGGCGGGGCCGGAGCGGGGCGGGGGCGGGGGACGGTGGTGAGGTGGGTGGGTTAGAGGCGTTCGATGATGGTGGCGTTGGCCAGGCCGCCTGCTTCGCACATGACCTGGAGGCCGTACCGGGCTTGGCGTTGGTCCAGGACTGAGAGGAGGGTGGTCATCAGGCGGGCGCCGCTGGCGCCGAGGGGGTGGCCGATGGCGAGGGCTCCGCCGTTGATGTTGACCTTCGCAGGGTCGACGCCGGTCTCGGCCAGCCAGGAGAGGACGACGGAGGCGAAGGCTTCGTTGACCTCGTAGGCGTCGATGTCGGAGGGGGTCAGGCCGGCTCGCTTGAGCGCCTTTTCGGTGGCGGGGAGGATGCCGGTGAGCATCATGACCGGGTCGTCGCCGGCGACGGCGAAGGTGTGGAGGCGGGCGCGGGGCTTCAGCCCCAGGCGGCGCGCGGCTTCCTCGCTGGTGATGAGCAGAGCGGATGAGCCGTCGTTGACCGGCGACGAGTTGCCGGCGGTGACGCGCCAGTCGAGGCCGGGGTAGCGGGTGCTGAAGTAGTCGTTCTGGAAGGCGGGACGGAGACCGGCGAGGACTTCCGCAGTCGTCGAAGGCCGGATGGTCTCGTCAACCAGCAGTTCGCGAGTACTTCCGTCAGCCTGCGGTGCCTTCAGCGGCGCGATCTCGGCGTCGAAGCGGCCATCGGCCCACGCTGAAGCTGCACGACTGTGGCTCAAGGCGGCGAACTCATCGAGCTGCCCCCGACTCAAATTCCATTTCGCGGCGATCAGCTCCGCGGACACACCCTGCGGAATCAGCCCCGGCTCATAGCGCTGGGCAACAGTCGGCCCGGCGAAGTCGGCAAGAACAGACTGGCCGTCGACCGGCGTCCGATACTGGCTGCCGATCGGCACCCGGCTCATCGACTCGACACCAGAGGCGATCGCGATGTCGTAGGCGCCGCTCATCACGCCCTGGGCGGCGAAGTGGATCGCCTGCTGGCTGCTTCCGCATTGCCGGTCGACCGTCACCGCCGGTACCGATTCGGGGAAGCCGGCGGCCAGTACCGCCCACCGAGCCGTGTTCGTGCTCTGCTCCCCGACCTGACCGACCGCCCCGCTGATCACGTCGTCGACCAGCGCCGGATCGATCCCCGTCCGGTCGACCAGCGCACGCAGTACGTGCGCGTGCAGGTCAACCGGATGCACCGAACTGTAGGCGCCACCCGGCTTGCCCTTGGCGATCGGAGTACGGACCGCATCGACGATGACGGCGGAGCGAGCAGACATGACGAGCCTCCAGGAACCAGCTGACTATACAAAGCTATAGTCACCCCTGACTATGGAAGACGCAAGTCAGCAGCTAGTGTGAGTTCATGCACGTTGAGCTGAAAGGCCGCCTGGCCGAGCGGGGCCAACAGCCGCTCGGCGACTACTGCCCGATCGATCTCGCCATGCAGGCGGTCGGCCAGCGATCCACGATCCTGCTGCTGCGCGAGGCGTACTACGGCGTCACCCGCTTCGACGACTTCGCCGCCCGCACCGGCCTGACCGAGGCGACGACGGCCAGCCGCCTGAAGGCGCTGGTCGACATCGGGGTGCTGGCCAAAACGGAGTACCAGGAGCCAGGCAAGCGCCGCCGGTACGAATACCAGCTGACCGAGAGCGGCAAGGACCTGATGCCCGTCGTCTTCGGGCTGGCCCAGTGGAGCAACCGCCACCACGCCCCGCCGGAGCCGCTCGAGCTGACCCACGACGGCCACCCCGTCGAGATAGTTGCCCGATGCACCAAAGGCCACCTGCCAGAGCTCAACGAGCTGACGGTGACCGTCTAGAGCGAGGTCCGCAGATGCCAGAGCAAC
The DNA here is from genome assembly GCF_039537185.1 of Kribbella ginsengisoli. Classification (NCBI taxonomy): domain Bacteria; kingdom Bacillati; phylum Actinomycetota; class Actinomycetes; order Propionibacteriales; family Kribbellaceae; genus Kribbella; species Kribbella ginsengisoli. Next base: position 78,391 of record NZ_BAABAA010000017.1, read on the forward strand.
GGGTAGTACCGAAGATCCAGCCGGCTGCGCAGATACCCCGCGCCTGAAGAACCACCCGTACCAGGCTTGGTTCCGATCATCCGCTCGACCATCACCACATGCCGGGCCCGCCAGGCCGCCGCAAGCTCGTCATGCTGGACCAGCGCCTCAGCAAGCTCCCAGATCTCCGCGAAGCTACTGCGATCCCCCGCCACCGTCTGCAAAGCCTTCCGCAGGTCATCCTCATCAGCCGTCGAGAAACCAGCCGACTCGAGCACACCCAGGAAGGCGTCCCACAGCGTCGGCTCAGCCAGCCGCTGCTCGAGCCGCGCCGTCTCAGCCGCGCTCAACCCACGGAACCGCTTCACGAACGACGGATCCTTGGCGCCCGACAGGAACTCGATCTCGCGGAACTGCACGGACTGGAACCCACTGGCCGGCGACAACCGGTGCCGGAACTCGCCGAAGTCCTGCGGCGTCATCGTCTCCAGCACGTCGACCTGCTGGATCAGCGTGCGCTCGATCGTGTGCACCCGCCGGAGCAGGTGCTGCGCCTTCCAGAGCTGCCCCGCCAGCATCGCGTCGCGCGACGCCGTCATCTCGTGCAGGACCTGCTTGAACCACAGCTCGTAGACCTGGTGGATCGTGATGAACAGCAGCTCGTCATGCGCGGGCGGATCCGATTCCAGCCGCTGCTGGTCGAGCAACTGCTCCAGCCGCAGATAGCTGCCGTAGGTGAGCCGGCCACCTTCCTCGCCGAAGTGGACATCCACCCCGTCCCACCGGCCGGTCACTGCTTCACCGCTGGGCTGAACCCCGCTCGTCTCGCTCACGGCCCGAGGATAGCCGCGATCACCCTCGGTTAGCTCAGCTCTACAAAGAGTCCTGTACGACGTCCAGCCACACCCGTTTGATCCCCGCCGTCGACGTCAACCGCCGCCAAGCGTCGACGGATCCGACCCGCAGCCCATCACCGTCGATCGACGTGTAGACATGCTCGACCCGAACCCCATTCCCGGCCCGAACCACCTCGCGAGCGCCCGGCTTGGAATACGTCACAATCACCGCGAGCCCCTCGGCGTTCTCCCGCCGGTACTCCGGCCTGCTGAGCAGCATCACATCGAACAACCGCCGGTCGACCACCCCACGATCGACCAGGGCGGCCGCATCAGCCGGTACCGCGTACAGGTGACCGCCCGACGAGTAGAGCCGCAGCGGGATGCCACCGCGCCCAGCACCCGGGCGGAACGCGACGACCGAACCGCGCTCGTCAACCGCCACCTGGTCGCCGGTGATCAAGCCGATCCACTCCACCGCCGGCGCCGTCGCGGTCCCAACCTGTCCAGTCGCAGCCCGTCCCGTCGCCAGACCAGCGCTATCCGTCGCCAGACCACCAGATCCCGTCGCCAGGCCAGCAGATCCGGTCGCCGGACCAGCAGATCCCGTCGCAACCGGACCGGCAGGCGCCAGACCGGCCGGCTCGGTACCCCTCAGTGCCGGGCCGGCCGGCGAGTTCACGAACGGGGCCGAGACGGCGAGACCCACTGCGACGGCGACCACGCCGATGATCGCCGAGCTGCGAGCGCGCAACGTTTCGACCTTCCTTGTCCATGACCGCTGTGATCCTCTCCCGCAACCTATGAAGACGATGTCAGGGAGTTGTCAGGAAGCCATCGCAATGTCGTCTCAGGCGGTGGGCGGTGCGGTGTGACTGCCGGCGCTGTCGCTCGTTGGGTTCTCGGTGGGACCGAGCACCGATCCGAGGAGCAGCGAAACCGTCATGGACATTCACGTCCTGCCCGATCGCAAGAACGTCGGACCGGCGGAGGTCGAGGCCGCGCTGGTCAACGGCTACCCGTCCTTCGTCCGGCTCGCCTACCTGATCCTGCCGTCTTCCCTGGGCCGCCACCGTCGCATCCTGGCCGCGCACGGCATCGTCCAGCGCGCACTACCCGACCGCCGTCGCCTCCAGCGACTACTGGCCGGCGAGTCCGACGCCACCAGCTTCCTCCGCCGCCGCGTACTCCAGGACGCCATCAAACAAGCCTCCTCCCGTACTCCGCTCCGCTGGCTGCCACAGGCCTGGGGCCTCCGCCTCTTCCCCCGCCTTGGTGCAGTGGACAACCAGGCCCTCGACCAGGCGCTCAGCAGTCTCACTCCACAGGCCCGAGCCGCCTGGGCCCTCGTGCGCGCAGAGCAACTGTCCGTAGACGAGGCCGAGCTGCAGCTACGCGCCATCGGCATCCAGCACCCCCAAGCAGCGGTCAACGAGGCCGCCCTGCTCGAGGAGGTCACCGCCGAAGACCCCCTGGACGTCTCGGCGTCCGACCCCTGCGCCGTCCGCCTCGCACCGACGGACCTGATGCGCCGCAAGGCCAGCGGCCGCGCAGTGGCGATCGCTGTCACCGCAGTACTCGCCGCCGTAATCCTCATCTCCCTCCTCGCCACAGCAGGCCAAGAGCAGCCGGTCACCGCACCACAGGCCCAGCTGATGCTCGCCCCCAAGCTCACCGCGGACTCCCTGCAACGCGCCCCAGCCGACAAGTGGCAGGACACCGCCCGCGTCGACTTCACCGCCTGGCCCCCGCGCGGAGACCGCCTCACCGACAAGGACCTCCTCACTGAGGCACTCCACGCCTGGTCAGTCGGCGCCGGGGTGACCGCAGTAGCCGGCACCCCGACAGCCGCTCCCATCCAGTCCCCCCAACTCCTGTACGCCGGCACCGTCGACAACAAGCAGGTAGTCCTCCTCTACGACGGCCAACGCCTAGCCCGCTACACAGCAAGCGCGGAAGGCACGGCTGGCACGGCAGCGGCAGGTGCAGGCACGGCAGCAGGTGGCACCGACGGCGCCGCACTCGTCATCTCCCGAGCCGACAACGCAGACGTCACCACGGCCGCGGCCGTCGTCATCAGCGAGTCAGCCAAGGGCGTCCGCTTCCTCACCGCCCCCTGGATCGCCACAGCAACCCTGCGCAACCTGGTGAAGCCCAACACCCCAGCAGCCGACCTCCCCCGAGCCGACGGCATCACCGCCCCGATCCGACGCCCCACCTGCAAGAGCTGGCCGACCCTGCAGCTTCGCTCGGCCTCAACCGTCGCAGAGAAGCACGCCTTCCTCCTGACCTACCTAGGCGGCCTCAGCCCAGTCCACCTGACCTACATGCCACCCCCATCGAGCGGCGCCGCCCGCTCCCCGCGCGAGGCGACCAGCACCGCCGCCCTACTCAGCTGGGCCAAGACCGCCTGCACCCTGCAACCACTGCAGGACCAAGGAGTCCGCTCAGCCAACAACTGGATCTTCGCCGAGCAGCCACTACCCGGCGGCGGCGTCGGCAACTGGGTCTGCACCCGCTCTGACACCTGGAACGGCAACGGCTGGGCCAGTGCCGAGCTACTAGCGCCCGGCACCGCAGCACTCCCAGCAGGCAGAGCAGTCGACACAGCAGCCTGCAGCCGCTTCGACCAGAACGTCCTGGCCTCCGCCTACTGGAAGGCACCGGCCGGCGGCTCCTACCTCCTGGCCGCCGGCAGCCGCCACGTCGACCACATCTCCCTCAACGGCCATACCTACAAGGGAAATCTGGTCGCCCAGCGATCCACCAGCGCCCGCGCCAACCTCACAGCACACCTCAGCACGGGCGCCACCCTCACCGCTCTCAACAAGTAAGCCTGGCAGCCGCCCAGTCCGCGTGGTCGGAGCCGTTGCCGTCCCCCGCATCGTTGACGACCAACTGCACCTGCGAACGCCCCGCCAGATCAGCAGTCAACGCCACACCGTTGCCACCGCCCGTCAGCCGCGGAGTAGACGCCAGTACGACGCCGTCGCCCCGCACCTCGAAGCTGACGCTGCCGGACCCACCGACCTCGGCATCAAGACCGACGGTCGCATCAAACCGAGTACACCCGGCAGGCACGTCCAGCGTGATCACCGAGTTGGCATGCGCGCCGAATCCCTTGGCATAGCCGGTCGTACCGATCCGGAGCGGTCCACCATCTCCACCGACGTCCTCGCCGTTGCTGGTGTCCCGCTCGACCGGTCCCCACCCATTGGTCGGCGTACCGACGTACGGAAGGTCGCTGGCCCAGCGCTGCCCGGGTGCCAGCGGCAGAGAGACGCTGGCCGTCGCAGTGAGCGGGCCACCATCCTCAAAGCTGGTCGTGGCCACGTACGAGTAGCTGCCGAAGCCTGCAGTCACCGGCGGAGTCACCACAAACGAGGCAGTAGCAGTCTGCCCGGCAACCACGTCACCCAACGACACCGAGGCCGGCGAGACACTCCAACCACTCGGCACCGCCAGCTTCACCGCAGTGCCACGCACCGGCTCGGCGCACTCGCCAGTGACCGTCACTGCGACGGTCTGCGGCACCCCCTGCTTCGCCTCGCCCTCAGGCTTGATCGCAGTCGTCGGGTCGCAAGCAGGCGGCCCTGTGATCGCTGGTGCGCCAGTAGCAGCCTCTGCAGCGGACAGCGGCCGCAGCGTCACGGAGTACGAGCGCGGTTGGGTCGGATCGATCCGGTACGGCGCCTGGACGCCGTTGGGCGTCTCACCCATCCCCGTCTCGGCATCGCCGACATGCAGCGTCACCCAGCCGCGGTTGCGCACCAGTTGCTTCTGGAAGTCGTACTCCGCCAGGTCGAGCCGGTCGTACGGCGTCACGCTGACGTCGACCGAGTCACCCTTCGAAGCGGCAACCAGGAGGCCGTTGCTGCTGTCGGTGAGACTCGTCCAGCGGGTGTCGGTATGGTTGCCGTAGGCCTGCGGACGCGAATACCGCACGTACTGCTCGTCCACCGTGCTCCGGTAGACGCCGATACGGGTGCCCGAGGCCCTGTCGTTGTAGCTCTCCTCGGGACCACGACCGTAGTACGCGAACTTCTCCAGGGACTCCGGTAACTGGAGGGAGAAGCCGACCCGCGGTAGATAGGGCAGGTTGGTGAGTTTGCTGCCGTGTGGCGTCACCTGGTGAGCCAGTGTGATCGCGCCGGCGGCATCGATCGTGTACGTCATCGTCTGCTCGAAGGACAGCTCGGCAGTATGACCAGGGGCGGCCGCCACACTTGGCGCGGTCACCTGGACCCGGCCGTCGGGCAGCGTCGTGACTCCAGCATTGCCGGTCGTCAACTGGAGGCGATCCAGGCCGAGCGCGTTCCAGACCTGACGATCGGCGGTACCCCAGTCGTAGGTCTCGTTCGAGGTGGGCGGTCGCCACACATCCAACGACGGGCCGGCCTTCAGCAACTCCTTGCCTCGCGCAACCAAAGAGATCAGCTTGCCCGCCGCGAACGTGTAGCTGAAATCGCGACCCGAGACGATGACCCGGCTGCCTTGGGAGACCACCGAAGGCGAACCCGGAGCAGGTTTGCCACCGACCCCGGTCACCACGGTGCCGCCAAGACGGAACTGATCGTGCTGCACTGAAACAGCACCACTCACAGCCTCCAGATCGAGGAACCGCTCCAGCGACCGTGGGTTGTCGGCAGCGACCGGCAACTCCACTGTGCGAGAGCTGTCCGGCGGCAAAGTCACCGGCAACGTCCCTTCACGGACAACCTCATCGGCCTGCCGGACAGCCCATCGCAGGTCGAAGGTGAGCGGCGCGAACTGCTGCTCGTTCCGCAGCGTCACGACACCGGGCGCGCCCGACGAGAACCGCAGCGGCGACTGTGCCCAGGCCATCTCGACCGTCTCGGGTTGCAGGTAGCGATCGGTACCGACCAGACCGTCCGTGCCGGACAGACTGATCCCCAGGCTCTGGAAGCGCCCAGCGTTGACAGTGCTCTCGAAGTCCAGCGCAAGCACCGCGTCCGGAACGAAGTCCGCGCCGCCGAGAACCTCCGCAGCAGTGAGAGCGCGCCGCAGGATCCGTACCTGGTCGAAGACACCATGCGCGATCCGGCTGCCGACCTGGTCCTGCTGCGTCTCCGCGTTGCGGCCGACATTCACCTCCCACAAGCCCGGCTCGATCGTCCCGGTGGCCGGTGTCGACTTCGCCGGCTTGCCGTCGACGTACAGGGTCAGCGCAGCCCCGTCGTACGTCCCGGTGATCCGGTGCCAGCTACCGATCCACTCCGCGGGCGTCGGCGCGGTCACCACCTTCTGCTGCCCGTTCAGAGTCACCCGGAATTCCAGCGTCGAAGCGTTCGGCTGCTGCAACGCGTACTGCTGTCCCTTGGTCAGAATCGGCATCGAGCCGGTCCACGACGCCGGCTTCACCCACGCATCAAGGGTCAACGGCCCAGGTACGTCCAGCGATGGCGACCGGAAGACGTCGACGAAGTCGTCCAGACTGGACAGGTCGACGCCCTTGCCGACGTGGCCGGCAGCAAGCGACGGCTTGCCGACGAAGAACGCCTGGACCTTCCCAGCAGACGAGTCCGGCGTGGTGAACAGCGGCTGCTCGAGGTTCTGCTCGGCCCAGTCCCAGATGAAGCCGCCCTGCATCGACGGGTACTTGCGGGCCAGCGCCCAGAACTGGTCGAAGTTGCCGAGACCGTTGCCCATGGCATGGGCATACTCACCCATCACGATCGGCTTGCTGAACGTCTTCGCCTTGTTCTCCAGCGACGCAGGCGTCGGGTACCGTGGACCGGCGACATCGGCGTACGGTGCATCGCCGTCGGGCGAGTTCGACTGGTGGTACAGCAACCTGGTCGGCTCATGAGCGTCGGCCCAGGAAGCCATCGCGTAGTGCGCGGTTCCCAGCCCCGCTTCGTTGCCGGTGTCCCAGAAGACGACGCTCGGGTGGTTCTTGTCGCGCTCGACCATCGCCTCGAACCGGTCGTGGTACGCCGCCTGCCACTCGGGCTTGCTGGCCAGGCAGACCGACGGGCACGACTCGTGCGCGTGCGTCTCGATGTCGACCTCGTCATCGATCAACAGGCCGTACTTGTCAGCGAGCTCGTACCAGTACGGGTCGCTCTCGTAGTGCGACGTACGGACGGCGTTGATGTGCAGTTGCTTCATCAGCCGGACGTCCTTCTCCATCGCCTCGTGGGTGATGTGCCGACCGGTCTCCGGGTCGGTCTCGGAGCGGTTGACGCCACGGAACAGGATCCGTTTGCCGTTCAGCAGGATCTGCTTGTCCCGCACCTCGATCTCGCGGAACCCGATCTTCTGACTGGTCCGGTGCACGACGGCGCCGGACGGGTCAGTCAGCGACAGCACCAGGCTGTAGAGCGTCGGCGTCTCGTCCGACCACTTCGCCGGGTTGTGCACGACACCACTGAGCTTCGAGCCCCCGCTCAGAGTCGTCACGACCTGCCCCGAGGGATCGCGAAGAGTGGCGGTCAGGGTCGACCCCGGCGCGGCACCGGCCAGCTCAGCATCGACGGTCAGCGTCGCATCCTGGTAGGAAGCGTCCAGATCCGTTGTCACATAGGCGTCCTGGATCCTTGCCGCAGGCACGGAGTACGAGTAGACGTCACGGAAGATCCCGGCGTACCGCCACTGGTCGTAGTCCTCGAGATACGACCCCGACCCCCACCGATGAACCTGTACCGCCACCAGGTTCCGTCCGGAGTGAGCGACGTCCGTGATGTCGAACTCGGCTGGACTGTAGCCGCCCTGGTCGTAGCCGACGTACTTCCCGTTGACCCAGACGAAGTAGCCGCTCGTCACCCCTTCGAAGCGCAGCAACTGCCGCCGCCCCGCCTCATCAGCGGGGACGTTGAAGGTCTTGAGGTAGGCACCCGTCGGATTCACGTCCCGCGGCACCTTCGGCGGTGCGTCCGGCCAGACCTCCTCGGGGATGTTGCGGAACATCGGGTGATCGAGGAAGTCGCTCTGCCAGGTGTGCGGCACGTTGACCGTCGACCAGCCGGAGTCGTCGTACCCCGGGAGCTGGTACCCGGCCGGCACGTCACCCGGCTTGTCGACGAGCTTGAACTTCCACGAACCGTCCAGCGACCGCACGTACGGCGAGCCTTCGCCGCGTACCGCGGACGCGTCGTCGGCGTACGGCCAGAGCCGGCTGTGCGGCGCGACCTGGCCTTCGGCGACCCGGCCGGGATCCTCGAGATAGGTATGGACGTCGGCAGGGCCGTCCGCTGCGCCGGCGATTCCCGGGACAGCGACCAGCACGCCGGACAGCAGGGCGAGCGCAGCGATGAAGTTCAGGCGACGGGCGGACATCGCACTCCCTCAAAGTTCGATTGGTTTCGATCACGTGCAGTATTGACGACCTCACAGCCTGCGTCTACTTTCGTGAAAACGCTCTCTTCCTACCGCCCCAGGGAGAACTCATGATTGTTGGAATCGTTTCCGTCCTCTTGACAGCGATCTCCATCCCGGCCGGCGCTCCACCGCCGGCGCCCGCACCCTCCACCCCGGCGGTGACGATGTCGGCCAATGCGACCATCTGCAACAAGTACTGCGACGCCCGCGATCCGGCGCTCTCGCCAGGCGACCGATCGCCCGTCTCGGCGACGATCTTCGGCCGCACGCTGCGGCTGCACTTCGACGATGCCGACGCGATGGGCTGGGCCTCGATCGAGAACGGCAACCCCGGCGACGAGGTCTGGCTGGACCGCTCGATGGACGGCGGCCGGACGTGGTCAGCCGGCAGCCGGCTCGGCACTACGGCCATACCGGCTGGGCAGCGCGGCTGGCGCACTCAGATGTTCAACGTCGACGACTGGAACAACGAAGGTGTCGGCGCGCTGCGGGCCTGCGGCAAGGCTGGTGACCGTGCCGACATCGCCTGTACGCCGTGGGCGCGGACCACCTGGAACGCGTGGGACCGGCGGACCGCCGCCGCGACCGCGCAGATGCAGTTCTACAACCGGTCGACCGGGCTCTTCGACACAACCGGCTGGTGGAACGCGGCCAACGCGCTGACCGCCGTCATCGACAACGCGCGGGTGTCGGGGATGAACAGCTATCGGTATGCGATCGGGCGGACGTACGACCTCAACCTCACCAAGGCCGAGGGCCAGTTCCGCAACGACTACATCGACGACACCGGCTGGTGGGGTCTCGCGTGGATCGCTGCCTACGACTACACGGGTGATGCGCGGTACCTGCAGACGGCGCGCGCGGATGCCGACCACATGGCGGCGTACTGGGACAACACGTGTGGCGGCGGGGTCTGGTGGAGCGAGGCGAAGACGTACAAGAACGCGATCTCCAACTCGCTCTACATCCAGCTCAGCGCCGCGCTGCACAACCGCATCTCCGGTGACACGACGTACCTGCAACGGGCCCAGGCCGGCTGGACCTGGTTTCAGCAGACCGGCATGATCAACAGCTCCCATCTGGTCAACGACGGCATCAACCTCACCACCTGCAAGACCAACGGCGACACGGCCTGGACCTACAACCAGGGTGTCCTGCTAGGCGCCCTGACCGAGCTCTCCCGAGCCGCCAACAACACCGCGTACCTGACCACGGCTCGCCAACTAGCCGACGCCGCCACCACATCCTCATCCCTCAACACAGCAGACGGAATCCTCCGAGAACCCTGCGAATCAGGCGACTGCGGCGGCGACGGCCCGTCCTTCAAGGGCGCACACGTACGCGGTCTCGGCAAACTGAACGCCGCGTTGTCCGATCACCCATACACGGCCTACCTCCGCAAGCAGGCCGATCGAGCATTCGCCTCCGACCGAACACCGATGGACCAATACGGCCTCCACTGGTACGGCCCAGTCGACAAACTAGACGCGGCCCGCCAGCACAGCGCCCTCGACCTCCTCAACACAACCTCATGAGCAGCGCACGCAAGACCGCCGCCCTGCGGGCGGCCGGGCGGGTGTGGGGTGTGCGCGGTGCGACCAGATCTGCTGCGGCGGTGCGCGGCGCCGGCGGCGCCCTGCGGCGGGCCGTGGTTGGTGGCGTGATGGTTGCGTTGGTGGCTACTGGGTTGGTGGTGCAGGCCGTACCCGCGGCTGCAGTGCCGGCTCGGCCTACATTGCGGGTCTTGCCGTTGGGGGACTCGATTACTGCGGGGGTTGGGAGTCCTACGTCCTCGTCATATCGGCGGCCGTTGGCTGCGTTGGTGGCGGGGCAGAGCAGGTATGACATCAACTTTGTGGGATCGCAGGCTTCGGGGAGTTTGGCGGATCTGTCCAACGAGGGGCACAGCGGTTGGATCATCGACCAGGTGCGCGCTGAGATCGACGGGTGGATGGCCGGGGCGAAGCCCGATGTCGTCACGTTGCATCTTGGGATCAACGACCTCAATCGCAATGTGGACGTGCCGAACGCGCCTGCCCGGTTCAAAGAGCTGGTCGATCGGATCATCGCTGACAAGCCTGGCGTGACGGTGATTGTGCTTGGGTTGATTCCGACGACGCCGGGGCTTGAGGCGAAGGTTGCGGCCTTCAACAGTTCCATCACGGGGATGCTGACGGCGGCTAAAACACGGTACGTCGATCCGCCGGCGCTCACGGCAAGCGAGTTGCCGGACGGGTTGCACCCGAACGACGCAGGGTTCCAACGGATGGCGCAGGCGTTGTACCCGGCGCTGGATCGTGCCTTCTCCGATGGGGTGATCGCGGCCGGGCCGGCGGTCAACGCGGGGAATGAGGCGGGTGGGTCGGGGAAGGTGCGGTGGGCCGACTTCGACGGGGACGGGAAGCTGGATTACCTGACCGTCGCGAGCACTGGCGCAGTACAGGCGTTTCTGAATCGGGGTGGCGACGGGCACGGTGGCTGGGCAGTGCTCGGGCAGGTGGCGACCGGGACCACGAGCGATGCGACGCGCGTGCGGTTCGCCGACTTCGACGGGGACAGCAAGGCCGACTATCTCGTCATCAACAGCAACGGATCCGTCTCGGCCTGGCTGAATCGCGGCGGCGACGGACGTGGCGGTTGGTCGGCGATCGGGCAGGTCGCGGCCGGAGTGACGACCGACCAGGCGTCGGTACGCTTCGCGGACTTCGATGGTGACGGCAGGACCGACTACCTGACGATCGCCGCCAACGGAGCGGTCTCCGCCTGGCTCAACCGCGGCGTCAACAGTTGGTCGAGCCTCGGCCAGGTCGCCACCGGCACGACAACCGACCGCAGCAAAGTGCGCTTCGCCGATCTCGACGGTGACACCCGTGCCGACTACAGCGCGATCGCGGCGGACGGCTCCGTGCAGTCCTACCTGAACCGCGGCGGCGACGGCCGAGGCGGCTGGCTCGGCCTCGGCAGGACCGCGACCGGCCTGACCACGACCTCCGGCCTGGTCACCTTCGCCGACTTCACCGGCGACGGCAACGCCGACTACATCCTCGCCGACCCATCAACCAACGCGGCCACGGTCTACGCCTGGCAAGGCGGCGACGGCCACGGCGGCTGGCAGAACCTCGGCAAGGTCGCCTCCGGCGTACCGGTCACCAAACAGCAACCCAGCTTCGCGCCCAAGACCCCCAAACTCCCAACCCCGTGGTCGAATCAGGTCTCCACCACCAACCCGCTGCCCGAATACCCCAGACCCCAACTGACCCGCGCCCAATGGCAAAGCCTCAACGGCATCTGGCAGTTCGCCCCAACGACCAACCTCGACAACCCACCCACCGGCACCACCCTCGGCGAAGAAGTCCTCGTCCCCTATCCCATCGAGTCCGCCCTCTCCGGGATCGAGCGGCACGAAGAGCGGATGTACTACCGCCGCACCTTCACCATCCCGCAAGCCTGGTCCGGCCAGCGCGTCCAGCTCAACTTCGGCGCCGTCATGTGGCAGTCCAAGGTCTGGGTCAACGGCACCCTGCAAGGCACCCATGAAGGCGGCTACGACGCCTTCTCCTACGACATCACCACTGCCCTCCGCGCCGGATCGAACGAGATCATCGTCGGCGTCTGGGCTCCCGTCGACACCCAGGACATCCCGCTCGGCAAGCAACGCCTCAACCGCGGCGGCATCTGGTACACCCCGACGTCCGGCATCTGGCAGACCGCCTGGCTCGAGCCCACCAACGCCGCCAGGATCACCCGCCTCGACACCACCCCCAACGTCGCCGCCGGCGCCCTCGACCTCACCGTCCAGGGCACCGCCGGCCAAAGCGTCACCGCACAAGTCCTCCAAAACGGCCAGCCAGTAGCCCAAGCAACCGGCACGACAGGCACCCAGTTCCGCATCCCCGTCCCCAACCCCAGACTCTGGTCCCCCGACGATCCCTACCTGTACGACCTCAAGGTCACCCTCGCCAGCGGCGACACGGTCGGCGGGTACTTCGGCCTGCGATCGGTCGGCAAGGCGACACTGGGCGGCGTCCTCCGCCCGACTCTCAACGGCAAGTTCGTCTTCCAGCTCGGCACCCTCGACCAGGGCTACTGGCCCGACGGCCTGTCGACGGCTCCGACCGACGAAGCGCTCAGATTCGACCTGGAGCAGCAGAAGGCGCTCGGCTTCAACATGGTCCGCAAACACATCAAGGTCGAGTCCGCCCGCTGGTTCTACTGGGCCGACAAGCTCGGCCTGATGGTCTGGCAGGACATGCCCGCGCTCGTCGCCGGCCGCAACGCCTCGGCCACCGGCCAGGCCCGGTACGAGACCGAGCTGCGCCGGATGATCGACAACCACAAGGGCATCACCTCGATCGTCCAGTGGATCCCGTTCAACGAGGGCTGGGGCGAGTACGACGCCGGCCGGATCACCGACCTGGTCAAGTCCCTCGACCCGACCCGCCTGGTCAACCACAACTCCGGCTCGAACTGCTGTGACTCCGATCCCGACCCCGGCAACGGCGACATCATCGACGACCACATGTACGTCGGCCCGGCGGTCGCCAGAGCCCCGTCGACCACCCGCGTCCTCCAACTCGGCGAGTACGGCGGCCTCGGCCTGCACGTGCCCGGCCACGAATGGTCGACCGGCGACACCTTCGCCTACGAGATGCTGCCGACCCCAGAAGCCCTCACCAACCGGTACGTCCAGATCACCAGCCAGCTCACCGACCTCATCACCGGCTCCGGCCTGTCCGGCAGCGTCTACACCGAGCCGACCGATGTCGAGGACGAGATCAACGGCTTCTTCACCTACGACCGCCAGGTCCGCAAGATGGACTTCGCCAAGGTCCGCGACGTCAACCTCAAGGTGATCGCCGCCGCCAGAGGCACCGTGCTGCCGACCGGCAAACTCGCCTCGCTCCAAGTGACCACGACAGGACTCACCACCCGGTACCTCCGCCACGCCAACGGTTTGGCCGCGACCGAAGTCGTCAACACCGCCAGCAGCAAGGGACTCAAGCAGGACAGCACCTTCTGGGTCCGCCCCGGCCTGGCCGACGCCGCCTGCTACTCCTTCGAGTCGCGCAACTTCCCCGGCCAGTACCTCCGCCACTTCAACTACCGCATCCAGAAGGAAGCCGGCACCGGCGGCAGCTTCAACGCCGACGCGACGTTCTGCGCCCGCGAAGGACTCAGCGGCGGCGGCACGTCGCTCGAATCGAAGAACCTGCCCGGGTACTACCTCCGCCACCGCAACGCGGAGGTCTGGCTCGACAGCGACACCGGCGGCTCCTTCCGCGAGGACGCGACCTGGAACGTCGTACCGGGCTGGTGGCGCAGTGGCGCCGACCTGGCCGAAGGGCAGACGAGATCGTTCCGGGTGACCACCGCCGGCTACACCAACCGGTACCTCCGCCATCAAGACGGTGGCGTCCGCACCGATGTCATCGACGCGGCATCACCTGAACTCGCCCGGCAGGACGCGAGCTTCATCATCCGCGCCGGATTGGCCGAGAGCAGTTGCTACTCGCTCGAGTCGCGCAACTTCCCCGGGCAGTTCCTGCGCCATCGCGGCTACCGGCTCTACAAGGATCCGAACGACGGCACCTCCACCTACGCCAAGGACGCGACGTTCTGCGCCCAACCGCCGCGCGCCGGAGGTACCGGCAACGTCTCGCTCCAGTCCTTCAACTACCCGACCCACTACGTCCGGCACGCGAACGAGCTGGTCTACATAGCCGTTGCCGGCGGCGCCAATCCGTGGGACGGCGCGGGCAGCTACGACGCGGACACCACCTGGGCCGACACGGCCGGACTCGGAGGCTGACGATGAGGATCCTCTTGGCGGTGGTCATGCCGGCCGTCCTACTGCCCGTGCCAGCCGCCGAAGCGAAGGTTGAAGCCGCGCAAGTCTGCTCTGTCGCCTGCGACACCTTAGATCCATCGCAGGCACATGAAGAGACGTTTCCAGTGGCCGAGAAAGTGATCAACGGTCGGCGGATCGTCCTGCACGTGTCGGACAAGGACGCGATGGGCTGGGCCAGCATCGACGAGGGGACCACGGGCAACGCTGTCTGGCTCGACCGGAGCTGGGACGGCGGCGCGACCTGGGACGGCTTGCTGGGCAAGGCGACCATCCCGTCGACCTGGACCGGCACCCGCACTCTGATTTACAACCAGGCCGACCCGGTCGGCCACCGACGCGGGATGATCCGGGCCTGCGGAGACGCGAACGGCGTCGCCTGTACGGAGTGGGCACACCTCAAGGTCTGCGACACCGCCTGCGACGGTGCGACCGGCCCGGTCGGTGACAACCAACCTGTCCCGTCGACCACTCTCTCCAATCGCCGGATCGCCTTGCACATCGACAATCGAGGCATGGCGTGGGCGACGATCGACACCGGCAATCCTGGCGACGAGATCTGGCTCGACCGCTCCTGGAACCAAGGCGCCTCCTGGCCGGGCGGCTCCTCACTCGGCCGCGTCAGCACCCCCGCCGGCACGACCGCGACCAAGACAGCGCTCTATGCGACAAAGGACCCCAAGTCCAAGCTGTACGGGGGCGCGGTACGAGCCTGTGGTCGTGCCGTCGAAGGATCCAACGGCGCCTGTACTGCGTGGGCGCGACCGGCCACCGATCGGGCCGCTGCCGCCGCTGACGCCCTGATGTACGACTACCGTCCCGACCTCGCCTGGTGGCAGTCGAGCTGGTGGAACTCGGCCGTCGCGGTGACCACCCTGATGGACTACCAGAAGCGGACCGGCCGGACCGACCTGCGCTGGATCATCGACCGCACCTTCACAGTCAACAAAGGCGTCTTCCCCGCCGGGACGAAGAGCGGCGACGCGATCGAGGGCAACTTCATCAGCCGCGCGATCGACGACACCGAGTGGTGGGCGATCGCCTGGATCCAGGCGTACGACGTGACCGGCGACCGCAAGTACCTCGACATGGCGGTCACGATCGCGAACTACGTCCAGGGCTACTGGGACACCAGCACCTGCGGTGGCGGCGTCTGGTGGGATCGTGAACGGACGTACAAGAACGCCATCACCAATGGCCTGTACGTCCGGATGACCGCCGCCTTGCACAACCGGCTGCCGGGCGACAGAACTTGGTTGCAACGGGCAACAACAGGCTGGAACTGGTACCAGGGCAGCGGCATGATCAACTCGTCGAAGCTGGTCAACGACGGCCTGACCAACTCCTGCGCCAACAACGGCCAGACCGTCTGGACCTACAACCAGGGCCTGGCGATCGGCGGTGCGCTGGAGCTCTACCGAGCCACCGGCAACGCCGCCCTGCTGACGTCTGCGAAGCAACTGGCCGACGCTGCGATCGCCTCACCCGCCATGAGCCCGAACGGGATCCTGACCGAGACCTGCGACGTCGGTTCGGGGAGCTGCGACGACAACCAGAAGCAGTTCAAGGGCATCTTCATGCGCTACCTGATGGACCTCGCCGACGCGACCGGCACGGCGTCGTACAAGACCTACGCCCAACACCAGTCCGACACCATCTGGCAGTCTGACCGCGACACTCTCAACCACCTCGGCCAACGCTGGGGCGGCCAGGGCACCAACCCGCGCGACTGGCGAACCCAAGCCAGCGCGCTGGGCGGCATCCTGGCAGCCACCAGCTGACACCTACTTGTCGAACACCGGGTCCGTCACCAACTCGAGCACCTGCTCCTTGGTGGCGGCCCCGGCCGGCAACGTCTTGCCGGGATAGAGGAAACGAACCGAGACAAGGTCACCGTCGGGCTGTGTGTAAGTCGCCCCCATCACATACTTCGGGACTTCCTGGTAGGAACGTGCTCCCTCGTGGTACTGCACGGTCTTGCCGTCCGGCAGGTTCTCCGTCGTGCACTCGGGAACGGACAGCTGGTCCACACACGTGCTGGCACGAAGCTTGGCATCGACCCCGAACTCGATCGTCGCCGCGAGCGGACCCTTCTTCCAGTCCAGTGCGACCACATAGTTCCCGTTGACTTCGTCGATGTGGTGCACGTCCACCGTGCCGCCGGGCAGGACCGCCTCCAGCTCGCCGACGACCTCCCGGAGATCGGGCACCGGTGCCTTCAATGCCTCCTCTTCAGCAGCTTCCTCGGCCGTCATCGGCGGCAGGTTCAGCTGGGGGTCAGCGGCGAACGACATCAGCTCGGCGTCGGTGAGCCCCATCCCGTGCACGCCGCTCGCCGAGTTGTTCGCGAACAACGGACGAGCCGACAGATAGACGATCTCGCCGTCGGGCTGCTGGTACTTCAGCTCGACCCGCTCCCCCAGCCGCCCGATCTGCGCCGAGCCGCCGATCGACATCGGCACGCTGTGGCACTTCAGTCCTTCGTACTGACCGCAGTCCTTGCCGGTACCGGAGCCGTAGACCGAGACGGACAACTCTCCCTCACCCCGCTGGCCGGCGATCTTCCACCCGGCGCGACCGGTCGCCTCCCGCTGTCCGGGCTGATGGTTCACCTCGAAGGGCCCGGACTCGTAGGTGAGGTGCTGCCGGTTCGGATCGAAGTGCTTGGCGAGCAGGTTCCGCATGGTCGCATTGAAGGCGGCGTCCTGGGCCTTGACGTCGACCGCCTGGCTAAGGCCGGCAACAGGCGGGTCAGCTGGAAGCGGCGAAGCGTTCGGGGTCAGCCAGCTGGTCATGCCTACGACCAGTACTGCGACTGCTGCCGCGCCTCCGATCACTCCGGTGCCGGTCAGTAGGCGGTGGCGGCGCAAGCGGTGGCGGCCGGCGGCGAGGTCGTCGCTCAGTGCTCTGGGCAACAGGTTGTCCTGTGCGCTCGCGGCGTCCGCGAGGCGATCCGCCAGTTCCTTCTCGTCGATCATCGGTCGGTTCCTCCCACTGCCCTGAACTGGGCGGTCAGCAAGTCGTTGAGGCGGGCAAGCGCCCGGGAGCACTGGCTCTTCACCGTGCCGGGCTTGCAGTGCAGGTCGGCCGCGGTCTCCTCGACGGACAGCCCGACGAAGTACCGCAGTACGACCACCTGCCGCTGGCCGATCGGCAGACTCGCCAGCGCCTCGATCAGCACCCGCCGGTCCTCGACCCCGAAGTCCTCGTCCATCAGTACGTCGACACCGTCCAGGCCCGGAGCCTCGCGGCGCCACGGCCGTCGACTCTCGTCGATCCCCGAATTGACCAGGATCCGCCGGGCGTAGGCGTCGACGTTTCCCGCCCGCCGGACCTTCGGCCAGGCGACGTACAGCTTCAGCAGCGCCGTCTGCACCAGATCCTCGGCCTTGTGGACGTCCCCGCAGAGCAGATACGCGATCCGCCGCAACTGCGTCCGGCGCTGCCCGACGTACTCACTGAACTCGTCGTCCCTTGCCATCGATCATCCCCTCGCTCATCCCGTCACCGATGAATACGGAACGGTCCAGGGATCGGTTGTCAGACCTATTGGCCCACACCTTGGGGTTCAACGCGGACTGAAATAAACCCGACTCATCTTCCACTCAACGGCGAAGTATGTCATTCTTCCGGCGAATGAACCTGATTCATCTCCCATCGTCGATCGATTGGCCCGCCAATGCCGAACGTTCCGCGCCGGCTGCTTGCTGCCTTCGCCGGCTTGCTGGTCCCCACCGCACTCCTCGCCGCGCCCGCTGACGCGACCGGCCCGACCACCCTGTACGTCTCCCCCGCCGGCGCCAAGGGCGGATCGGGGAGCCTCAGCCGCCCGCTCGGCTCGCTCGAGCAGGCGCGCGATCAGGTCCGCAAGCTGACGAAGCACCAGCGCGGCGACATCCACGTCGTCCTGCTGCCCGGCGACTACCGGCGTACGGACACCTTCCAGCTCACCAGCCAGGACTCCGGGCGGAACGGGCACAAGGTGATCTACCAGGCCCTGCCCGGTACGTCGGTGACGATCGACGGCGGCCGGCTGGTGACCGGCTGGACGTTGTCCGACCCGGCCAAGAACATCTACAAGGCGCACGTCGGCTCGATCGACTTCCGCCAGTTCTACGTGAACGGCGAACGCCAGCAGCGCGCCCGCGGCCCGGAGAACCCGCCCGGCTGGTCGAAGACCGCGACCGGCTACACCGACAGCACCCGCAGCCTGGCGAACTTCAAGAACCAGGGCGACATCGAGGTCGACAGCCGCTGGGGCTGGATGCACTACCGCTGCCCGGTCCAGTCGGCCGTCGGTACGACGGTGACGATGCAGCAGCCCTGCTACTACAACGCCAACCTGCACGAGGGCCAGGAGATCCAGAACCCGACCTGGATCGAGAACGCCTACGAGCTACTGGACTCGCCCGGCGAGTGGTACCTCGACAAGAGCTCCGGTGACGTCTACTACCTGCCCAAGCCCGGCCAGAGCCCTACCACCGCTACGGTCGTGGTTCCCCAGGTGCAGAACCTGGTAGACGTCACCGGGTCCATCACCGATCCCGTGCAGAACATCCAGTTCGACGGGATCACCTTCTCCTACTCCACCTGGCTCGCGCCGAGCAGCGATGACGGCATGGTCGAGGGCCAGGCCGGTTTCCGGATCAACGGCACCGGTTGGAAGGACTTCGACGCCTCCCGGCTGTACTGGGAGAAGACGCCCGGCGCGGTGAACGTCGGCTACAGCCGCAACATCTCCTTCACCGGCAACACGTTCACGCATCTCGGCGCGGTCGGCCTCAACCTCAACACCGGCTCGCAGGGCACGACGATCCGCGGCAACATCGTCCGCGACGTCGCCGCGACCGGCATCCAGGTCGGCGGCACGGACATCGTCGATCACCACCCGAGCGACGCCCGGGCGATCACCAAGGACACCCTGGTCAGCAACAACCTGATCGCCAGGGCGGCCGCCGACTACAGCGGCTCGCTGGCGATCCTGGCCGGCTACACCGAGCACACCGTGATCGAGCACAACAAGATCTACGACCTCCCGTACTCCGGGATCTCGGTCGGCTGGGGCTGGGGCAACACCGACGTCGGCGGTGACACCAACTACCCGGGCAACTTCGGCATCCCGATCTACGACACCCCGACCACGTCGAAGAACAACATCATCCGCGACAACGCGATCAGCGACATCATGAAGCACCAGGCAGACGGCGGCGCGATCTACACCCTCGGCATGCAGCCGAACAGCGTTGTCGAGGGCAACTACATCAAGAACACGCCCGGCCCGGCGTACGGCGCGATCTACCACGACGAGGGCAGCCGGGGCTTCACCACGACCGGCAACGCGCTGTGCAACGTCGACGCGCTGTGGCTGTTCCTCAACCACGGCATCGACATCGACGCCCAGCACAACTTCACCACCCAGCCCCGGTCCGCGACGCAGGCCGACACGATCAACTCGACGATCGCGAACAATCCGGTCGTACCGGGCTGCGAGCAACTCCCCGCGTCGATCGTCGACAACGCCGGGCTCGAACCGGCGTACCGGTACCTCGACCCGCAGCCGGCGCCGACCGACCGGGTCGCGCCGACCAAGCCGGGCACGCCGGTCGTCCAGCCGAGCTTCCCGACGATCGCCGACCTGACCTGGCCGGCCTCGACCGACGCAGTCGGTGTCACCGGCTACTCGATCTACGTCAACGGCAAGCTCACCAGCGCTTCGAAGGATCCGTCGGTCCGGATCACCGGCCTGGTCTCCGGCCAGAGCTACACCTTCGCCGTCAGCGCCCGCGACGCCGTCGGCAACGAGTCCGGCCAGAGCGAGACCGTCACGGCGACCATGCCGGCCGGCGCGGACCTCGCCCTCGACAAGCCGGTCACGGTCTCCTCGTACTCCGAACCGAACGTCCCCTCCCTCGCCGTCGACGGCAAGCTGTCGACACGCTGGGCGCAAGGACTCGGGCTGCCCGATCCGTCCTGGCTGCAGGTCGACCTCGGCGCGCAGTACGACCTGACCGGCGTGATCACCACGTTCGAGCTGACCAACGGCTACCGGTACAAGCTCGAGGTCTCGCCCGACGGCCAGGACTGGACCATGTTCGAGGACCACACCGGGACCGCGACGACCCAGCCGGACAACTACGCGGCGGCTCAGGTGCGGGGCAGGTATCTCCGGCTCACCGTCGTCGGCTCCAACTTCAACGGTGGCAGCATCTACGAGATCGAGGCGTACGGGAAGCCGGCCGTCATCACCGGCGACAACCAGCCGCCGGCCGCGCTGCCGAAGCCGACGGCGAACGTGCTGCTGCCGACGACGATCGACCTCAGCTGGCCGACCGGCACGGACAATGTCGGCGTGACCAGCTACGTCGTCTACCAGGATGGTCAGCGGATCGCCACGACCCCGCTGAACCAGCTGCGCATCGACGGCCTGGCCGCCGGTTCCACCCACAGCTACACGGTGGTCGCCCGCGACGTGAACCTCAACGCCGCGCCGCCGAGCCCGGCGACGACGGTCACGACTCCGGCCGAGGCCGGCCTCGCGGTCGGCAAGCCGGTCACGGTCTCGTCGTACTCCGAGCCGAACGTCGCGGCACTGGCCGTCGACGGCGACCTGAACACCCGCTGGGCGCAAGGACTCGGCCTGCCCGACCCGTCCTGGATCCAGGTCGATCTGGGCGCTCCGACTGCGGTGAAGAGCATTGTCACCAACTTCGAGCTGCCGAGCGGGTACAAATACAAGCTGGAGTACTCGCTCGACGCCACGAACTGGTCGATCTTCGACGACCACACCGCGGTGGCGACGAGTGTGCGGCGGAACCCGTCGATCAGGACGGCCGCCGTTCAGGCCCGGTATGTCAGGCTGACTGTCACCGGTTCCGACTTCAACGGCGGAAGCATCTACGAACTCCAGATCTACGGCGGTTTCTGAATGCCCGAGAA
Source organism: Kribbella ginsengisoli (assembly GCF_039537185.1). Taxonomy (NCBI): domain Bacteria; kingdom Bacillati; phylum Actinomycetota; class Actinomycetes; order Propionibacteriales; family Kribbellaceae; genus Kribbella; species Kribbella ginsengisoli. Next base: position 99,328 of record NZ_BAABAA010000017.1, read on the forward strand.
GCTTGATCCCTACCGTCCCGGCTACGAACTCGTGGCCGAGCAGCTCGTCACGTACATCGTGGAGCAGGGCCTGCGGCCCGGCGACCGGTTGCCGACCGAGAAGGCGCTGGCCGAGCTGCTCGGCACCGGCCGCTCGGTGACGCGCGAGGCGATCAAGGTTCTCGCGGCGGTCGGCCGGCTGCAGACCCGGCGGGGGGCGGGCATCTTCGTGTCCGTCCCCAGCAACCAGCAGGCCGACGACCAGGTCGGCTACTTCCAGCCGACCGACCTGCAGCACGTGGCGATGCTGTTCGACCACCGCCGGCTGATCGAGGCCGAGTCGGCCCGGCTGGCGGCGACGTCGGCCCGGCCGGCCCAGGTCCACGCGATCCGGACGGCGGCGGAGGCGTCGGTCGCGGCGTACCAGGATCACGAAATGTTTCGGCAGTACGACCGGACTTTCCACGACGCGGTCGCCGAGGCGTCGGGCAACGTGTTCCTGCAGGCCGCGGTCTCCAAGCTGCGGGACTTCAAGGAGCAGTCCGACCGGCTGCTGTTCGCGGGCGGGCTGCCCGGCTCGCTCGAGGTCGCGGCCCAGCAACATGTCCACATCGCGGAATCGATTGCCGCGGGCGACCCCGACAAGGCGTCGACCGCGATGACCCAGCACATCGACACCACCCAGGCGCAGTTCGAGCAACGCATCCGTGACCGGCTGCAAGCGCCCCAGTGAGTTCGGCCCGGACCGAAACAGTTTCGCTGAGATAAAGGCTGACGCATCTCGGCTTCCGATGGTACGAAGAGCCATGCGCGAGTTCTCGACGGCACCAGGGTTGTCATGAAGGCTGCCGGCCTTCCCGAGTCCAAGGAGGCGACGTACCTCGCACTTGTCCGGCAGGGCAGCGCCTCGGTCCCCCAGCTCGCTGAACGCGTCGGGCTGAGCATCGTCCAGGTACGCCGGGCCGTCGCGGCTCTGCAGCGTGAGGGGTTCGTGCACCGTACGCCGCCGCCGCAGGAGCTGGTCGTCGCGGTGCCGCCCGATCTGGCGGTCCAGCAGTTCATCCAGCAGCAGGAGCAGGAGCTGATCCGGACCCGCGAGGCGGCTCAACGGCTGGCGGCGGAGGCGTACCGGAAACCCACCAGCCGGCGGACCGAGGAGCTGATCGAGATCGTCTCCGGCCAGGACGCGGTCGGCTGGGCCTTCGACCGGGTGCAGCTGTCGGCGCAGAAGGAGTTCCGGGGGCTGGTCGCGGCGCCGTACGTCGCATCGGCCGAGGTGAACAAGACCCAGCTGGATCGCCAGGCGGCGGGTGTCGCGTATCGGGTCGTCTACGACAGTACGGCGCTGGAGGACCGGCTACTGTCCGCGAGCACGGTCACGCATGTGGAGGCGGGCGAGCAGGCCCGGATCGCCGATACGGTGCCGACCAAGCTCGCGATCGCGGACCGCGAGCTCGCGTTGCTGCCGCTGGACTGGACGACGTCCGCGCACGATGCGGCGCTGCTGGTCCACCCGAGCAGCCTGCTGGATGCGCTGGTCGCGCTCTTCGAGACCGTATGGATGCGCGCCAGCCCGTTGTCGGTGACTGCGGTGGACGAGCTGACCGCCGAGGCGACGATGTCCGCCGAGGACCGGTACCTGTTGTCACTCCTGGTCGCCGGGCTGACCGACGACGCCGCCGGAGCGCGGCTCGGGATCAGCCGGCGGACGGTCGCGCGGCGGGTACAGCTGCTGATGGAGCAGACCAACTCGCGCTCCCGATTGCAGCTCGGCTGGCAGGCGCGTGAGCGCGGTTGGCTCTGACCGTCTTGGTCGTGGCTTCTTTGCGCCACGAAAGTAAGTAGTACTCCATGTTCTGACCTGCCTTTAATCAGGGCTCCACCGACCTTTGGAGCCCCCTTGCTGCCCTCCTCCAAACGTGGGGTGATCGCACTCGGCGCCGCCCTCGCCCTGCTCGCCACCCCCGGCCTGTCCCAGGCCACCCCGCCGCTCCCCAGCCCGGGGCTCAGCCGCGCTCTTCCGCTGCAGACCGTCACCCTGATCACCGGCGACAAGGTGACCGCGGCCGTCACCGCCGACGGTCACACCACGGCGACGGTGCAGAACGCGGCCGGTCGGCCGGCGGGCGCGCACATCATGACGTCGGGCAAGGACACCTACGTCTACCCCGACGCCGCGCTGCCTTACCTCGCTTCCGGCGTACTCGACGAGCACCTGTTCAACGTCACCGAACTACTTGCCGACGGCTATGACGACGCGCACAGCAAGCAGCTGCCGCTGATCGTCACCTACACGGACGCCGCCGCTCGCAAGCAGGCCGTCCCGTCCGGTGCCCGCCGCACTCTCGCACTGACCAGCATCCAGGGCGCAGCTCTCACCGCTGACCGGTCCCCCGCCTTCTGGACCTCCCTCACTCCGTCTTCCAAGCGGGTGGCAGGCCCGGCCAAGCTGGGCGGCGGGATCGCCAAGATCTGGCTGGACGGCAAGGCCAAGGCGACGCTGGCCGACACCACCGCGCAGATCGGCGCACCCGAGGTCTGGGCCGGCGGTGACACCGGCCAAGGCGTCGACGTCGCCGTCCTGGACACCGGTATCGACGCCACGCACCCCGACTTCGGCGGCCGGATCGCTGCCTCGCAGAGCTTCGTCCCCGGGCTCGACATCACCGACCGGCACGGCCACGGCACGCACGTCGCCTCGACCATCGCCGGTACCGGCGCAGCCTCGGGCGGGGTCGAGCGAGGTGTCGCGCCCGGCGCCAACCTGCACATCGGCAAGGTGCTCGACAACGACGGCAGCGGGCAGGACTCGTGGATCCTGGCCGGAATGGAGTGGGCCGCCCGCGACCAGCACGCCAAGGTGATCAGCATGAGCCTCGGCTCCGGCCCGACCGATGGCACCGACCCGATGAGCCAGGCGGTCAACCGGCTCAGCGCCGAGACCGGCGCGCTGTTCGTCATCGCCGCGGGCAACGACGGCCCCGGCCCGTACTCCGTGAGCGCACCCGGGGCGGCCGACGCCGCCCTGACCGTTGGCGCAGTGGACAGCGCCGACCGGTTGGCCGGGTTCTCCAGCCGCGGCCCGCGTACCGGCGACAACGGGCTCAAGCCCGACCTCACGGCTCCGGGCGTCGACGTGCTCGCCGCGCGTTCGCAGTACGCGCCGGAAGGTGAAGGCTCGTACCTGACGATGAGCGGTACGTCGATGGCGACCCCGCACGTCGCCGGCGCCGCCGCGTTGCTCGCGCGGACGCATCCTGACTGGACCGGGCAGCAACTGAAGGACGCGCTGGTCAGCACGACGAAGACGACGCAGCAGTACAGCCCGTTCGCGGCCGGTAGTGGTCGACTGGATGTTGCTGCCGCGGTTCGCAGCACTGTCTTTGCGACCGGGTCGGCCTTCACCTTTGCGACCTGGCCGTATCCGGCTTCGCAGACTGCCCAGAAGGACGTCACCTACACCAACACCGGCGCCTCGCCGATCACGCTGAACCTGGCGCTGAAGACGCAGGGCATCCCGGACGGCCTGTTCACCCTGACCGCGCCTTCCGTGACGGTGCCCGCTGGCGGGACGGCGACGGTTGGAGTGGTCAGCCACCTTGGCGCTGCTGTTGAGGACGCCGGCTACAGCGCAGTACTGACTGCCACCGGCACTGACGGCGTACTGCGCACGCACACGCCCGTCGGCCTCACCAAGCAAAGCCAGCGGGTCAACCTGAGCGTGAAGTCCTCGCTGCCTGGCGTGCTGATCATGAAGGACATCAAGCGCGACACCGTGCCGAAGGCCTACGAGGTCGACGCGACCGGCAAGCTGGAGCTCAGCATCCAGCCGAGCACGTACGCCGCTTGGCTGTACGCCGATGCGCGCGGACTCGACAGCCCGCACTCGCTCAGCCGGGTCGTGCTCAGCGATCCCGAGGTGGTCGTCGACGGCGATCGGACGCTGACCTTGGACGCGTCGAAGCTCCGCAAGGTCGCGGCGACCGCTCCCCAGCAGACGGTCAACAGCTATGTCCGGGTCGATCAGTACCGCAGCTATGGAGATCTTCATCGGTTTGTCGACACGTATCAGCTCGAGCCGTGGATCTACGACAGCCTGTGGGTGACTCCGACCCGCAAGGTCACGCAGGGGTCGTACACGTTCGCGTCCCGGTGGCGTGAGGTGCAGTCGCCGCTGACCGTCGGTTCCTTCGACGTGAACGTCCAGAGCTGGTCACCTTCCTTGCCGGCGGGCACGTCCGCCTACCCGGTCGTCGTGGCCGGCAATGGTTCAGCGGCCGACTTCGCGAAGGTCGTTGCCCGCGGCAAGATCGCGGTCGTCCATCGCAACGATGCGGTTGCCCCGACCGAGCAGGCCGCGGCTGCCTTCAAGGCCGGCGCCAAGCTCTTGCTGATCCTCAACGACGGCTTCGGACCGTTGGACGCCTGGGCCGATCTCCCGCAGGAGGAGACACCGTCGCTGCCGGTGGCTTCGCTCGGCACCGATCGGGCGCAGCAGTTGCTCGACCGGATCCAGCGTGGTGGCCGGGTGCTGGTGGTGACGTCGCATCCGCAGCCGGAGTACCTGTACGACCTGGTGCAGCACCATGACGGCGCGATCCCGGCCGACCCGTCGTACCGGCCGGGTCCGGGTGAGCTGGCCCGGATCGACGAGTCGTTCCGGGACACGAAGCAGGGCGAGGCGGTCGACATCCGCTACGACCTCTCCGCCGACCTCACCTGGGCGGTGGGCGCGGACGCGACGCCAGTCCTTGCGCAAGGCAACTACACGGCATGGGTGACTGCCGCGCCCGGGGTGAAGTGGCTGACCCAGACCGCTGTCACCGATCTGATGCTGTTCGGGTCTTCGACGGCGTACAAGGCGCGGAGTACGACGAAGGAGACCTGGTTCGGCGGGATCCAGCGTCCTCGGCTCCTTGCCGACAACGCGATGAGCACACCGCCGTCGCGGGTGGGCGACATCATCAGCACCTTCGGGATGCCGGGGTGGGGCGATGGGCGTCACGAGGGCACTGTGTATGGCGGGATCACGCTGAACACCTCGCTCTACCAGGGTTCTCAGCTGGTGGGCGAGGGTGCTGACTTCGTCTCGGCGGAGGTGTCGCCGGACAAGCTTCCGTACCGGCTCGTCGTCGACACGACGCGTGAGCTGCCGGGTCGGCCGTACTCGCCGCGGACGCGGACGGAGTGGGGCTTCATCTCCGACAACGCTGATTACCGGTTCTTGGAGACGCTGCCGCTGATCCAGCTCGACTACGGGATCAGTACGGATCTGAGCGGCCGGGCGTCGCGGCGTACCGACATCGCCGTGACGCCGTCCCACCTGGCCGGCGCGGCCGGCGCCGGCGTGATCAACACCGTCGGCTTGGACGTCTCGTACGACGACGGCGCCCACTGGAAGGCCTTGTCGTTGCGCCACTCCGGCAACGACTGGATCGGCCGCCTGGACGCGCCGTCGAAGGCCGGCTTCGTGAGTCTGCGGGTGACAGCCCGGGACAAGGCCGGCAACAGTGTCAGCCAGACCATCGACCGGGCGGTCGGTCTGCGCTGATTTTCCCCAGGCGGGGTCCGGGGACTGGTGGCGCTGCTAGGCCATCAGTTCCCGGACTCGCGGGGCGACCTGGGTGCCGAAGAGTTCGATGTTCGTCAGCAGGGTCTGGTGGGACAGGCCGCCCATACCGTACTTGAGGTCGAAGCGGGTGGCCTTGAGGTTCTTCAGGTTCGCGGCGATCTTCTGGGCGACCGTCTCGGGTGAACCGACGAACAGGGCACCCTTCGGGCCGACCTCGGCCAGGTACTGGGACTTGGTCGGGATCGCGAATCCGCGGGTCTTGCTCATCCGCGTGATCACCTCCCGGTAGGGCTCCCAGAACTCCTCGCGGGCCTGCTCGTCGGTGGCGGCGACGTGGCCGGGCGAGTGGACGCCGATCGGCAACGGGTCGCGGCCGAACTGCTCGAGCGCACGGTGGTACAGGTCGGAGAAGGGCGCGAAGCGCGACGGGCTGCCGCCGATGATCGCGAGCATCAGGTTGAAGCCGTAGTGCGCGGCGCGGATCACGGATTGCGGGCTGCCGCCGACGCCGATCCAGGTCGGCAGCGGGGTGTCCAGGTGCGGTACGACGTCCTGGTCATGGAGGGCCGCGCGGGTCTTGCCTTCCCAGCTGACCGGGCCGCCCTTGAGGAGCTCGGCGAAGAGGTTGGTCTTCTCCTCGAAGAGGGTCTCGTAGTCGGCGAGGTCGTAGCCGAAGAGCGGGAACGAGTCGATGCTCGAGCCGCGGCCGAGGATGACCTCGGCGCGGCCGTTCGAGACGGCGTTGAGGGTCGAGTAACGCTGGAAGACCCTGACCGGGTCGTCCGAGCTGAGGACGGTGACGGCTGAGCCGAGGTGGATGTTCCCGGTCCGGGCGGCGATCGCACTGAGCACCACGTCGGCGGCCGACAGCGGGAAGTCGTCGGTGTGGTGCTCGCCGATACCGAAGAAGTCGAGGCCGGCCTCGTCCGCTTTCACACCTTGCTCGACCAGGTCACGGATGGTCTGGGCGTGGGAGACCGGCCGGCCCTGCTCGTCGGAGGTGACGTCGCCGAAGGTGTCCAGCCCGAGCACGAGCGGGAAGTCTGTCATCGCTGCATCTCTTTCATTAGTTGTCCTTGTCCGAGCGGTACGCCGAACGCGGGGCCGCCGGGTTGGAGGAGACGGCTGTTGTGCAGGCCGTTCAGGATCACCGGGTCGTAGCCGATGGCATCGATGACCTCGGCAACTGTTTCTGTCGCGGGCCTGGTGCCCGCGATGCCCATCGCGCGGCGGTCCGGATCGCCTGGTTCGCGCCGGTCGTCCGCCAGCTCGTGGTACCCGAGGTGGTTGAAGGTCTTCACCACCGTCGATCTGCTGAGCTTCTGCTGGACGACCTCGCTGCTGGTCAGCAACGGGTTCTCGAACAGCTCCTGTACGCCGTCGACCGGCGGCCAGTAGTTCATCGTGTCGATGACGAGCTTGCCTTCGACGATGGTGGGGTCGAAGGCCGCGAACTTGTGGAGCGGGATCGCCAGCACGACGAGGTCCGCATCGGCTGCCGCATCCGCCGCCCAGAGCGCCTTGGCCCCCGGCACCATCACCTGCGTGATCAACTCGATCCTCGCCGGATCCCCCGACGCCGCGATCGACACGTCGTACCCGGCCTCGACCGCGACCCGCGCGATCACCGGTCCGACATGTCCGGCCCCCAACACCGCGATCCTCATCGCCGCAGATGCCTTTCCAGCGACTGCAGGATGTCCTCGAGAGCGTCGAACTGTGCCGGCGTCAGCGCATCCGCAAAGTGCTTCTTGATCGCCTTCGCATGCGGCGCCGTAGCCCTCCGGAACGCATCCGCGCCCTCCTCGCTGAGCACCACCTCGGCGCCACGGCTGTCCGTCGCACAATCCTCCCGCCGGATCAGCCCCCGCTTCTCCATCCGCCCCAACTGATGCGAAAGCCGGCTCCGCTCCCACTCCATCTGCTCAGCCAGCCGCGACGACCGGCTCCGCTTCCCCTCCGCCTCACTCAACGCCAGCAACACCCGATAGTCAGCCGGCGACAACCCCGAATCCTCCGCCAACTGCACACTCAACCGCCGCCGCAACTCGTCAGTCGTATCCACCAGCCCCCGCCAAACCCCCAACTCCCCCACCGACAACCGCCGCCGCCCGGCCACCACATCCACCTCAAATCTGATTGATGTATCAATGATGACACGTCAATCAAATTCTCGGAAAACTACCCCGCCTCGCACGGAGACGGGGTAGTTGTCAGCTGACGGTGAGGACCTTGGCGACTGTTTGGGTGCCTTGGTGGTCCGCGTCGGCCAGCCAGACGACGCGGTAGGTGTAGGTGCCGCGGGCGGTCGGCTTGATGGCGTAGGTGTACTTGCCGTTGGCCGAGAGCTTGGCGTTGGTCACCGCGACCCACTTGGTGCCTGACTTGCGCTGCAGGTAGGTCTTCGTGCCGGCGTGGGCCGGGTTCAGGTAGCCGTAGAAGACACTGCTCGCACCCAGCTTGATCGCTGCCGGGGACAGGTAGCTCGACATCGCCGGGTGCACGGCAACCGTCACGATCGGGCTGGCCGAGCCCAGCACGTCGGTCTTGCCGTTGTAGGTCCACATGTACCGCGTGGTGACGGACGGTTTGTGTACCGCTGCGACGGCACCGGTAGTGGACGACGTCACCGTCGCGACGGCGGTCCACTTCGACGCGTTGATGGCCTTGGCGTACAGGGTGACCGGTACGCCGGACAGCACCGCGCCGGTGTCCAGGCGCTTGACCTGGCTCTTCAGGGTGACCGACCCGGTGTACATGATGGACGCAGCGCTTGCGGCGGCGCTGCTCGAAGTACCGGCGAGGTACTTGTCAGCGCCCGGGCTGAACTTGCCGTAGTTGTTCTTGACCCAGGTACGGAAGGTGTAGCCGGTACCGCTCACCAGACCGCCCGCATTGACAGCACTGATGCTCGGACCCGCGTAGACCGCCGTGCCGGAGGTCGGGAGCGCTGGGGCGACCTTGCCCGCGTTGCGGCGTACGACGACCTGGCTGATGGTCGTGGAGGGCAGGGTCCAGCGCAGTACCGCAGACCCGTTCCGGCCGGTGCCGGTGACACCAGTGACGGCCGCAGGCGGCATGGTCAGGTCCAGCATGTTCTCGTCGACACTGAGCGTCACACCGTTGTAGGTCCGGCTGACGTCACCTTCGTTCTGGTGCACCCGCTGATGCGCCGCCCAGTAGCCGGCCGGGATGAACCGGCTCGTCAGGACCGGCGTGTTCTTCCAGTGGGCGAACCACAGGTTGTCCGGCCGCGTGTACGCCGTACTGGTGTAAGCGCTGGCCAGGTCCGCCCCACCGGACGACGCGCCGACGTACGCGCCACCGACGTACCCGCGAGAGTTCAGCTCCTGCGTCCAGCCACTCAGGTACGAAAGCACCGAAGCCTTGCAAGCCGCCGTCGACGTGTAGTGCTCGATGTCGCTGTAGATCGCACTCCGCGGCGCGAAGCCCAGCGCCTGCGCTGCAGCGACCGCATTGGCCGCGGCCGTCCGGCCTTCGGCGACTGCCGTGGCCGGGGTGGTGGAGATCTTGTTCGAGAAGCCGGTGCAGGGCGCCTGCTTACCGACGTCGATCAGGAGGAACTGCCAGCCGGCGCTGTCCTGCGCGGCGACCCATTGCGGCGTCAGGTTGGGCTGGGCAAGGCAACCACGGGAAGTGCCACTGATGTAGATGCCGATCGCGCGGTAGGGCGAGTTCGGCGCCTTCCAGGCATCCATGGTGCTCTGGGCCGGCGCGTCGCAGATGTCGAACGCCGGCTGGTAGATGTTCTTGGTCGCGATGATCGAAGGCGTCACCTGAACCGCCCGCGGCGCCTGAACCGCATTCCTCTTCGCCGTGGCCGTCACCCGACCACTGGCAAGCACCTTGCGGGCCGTCTGATCCGCCCCAGGCACGTAGTACGCGGTCGCCAACACCCCAGCGCCCTCAACCGCAACCTGCAGCTCACCCTCGCTCGACCTCGCCGGCGCGGTGAGCGGCGCAAGCACCAGCCCTTCACCCCGTCCCACAAGATGCGCTGGGCAATCGGATTGCGCAGTACTCCGCCCCAGGTAGACCGCCGCCCGATCGAACCGCACACAAGCAGTCGGATCCTTCGCCAGATCCACCACAGGCCAACTGGCAGGCACACTCACCTCGTACCCCAGATACGAAACAGTCTTCGTATCCTCAGCCCCCGCCGCCCCAGCCCCGGCAACCACCCCACCAACCAACGCAACCACCGTAGAAACCACAGCAGCCCTGAAAACCCTCACCAAAACTCCTCACGTAGCCACCCCCGTAGCCCTGAAACCCTACCGACGCAAAGGTCCTCCCTCCCCACCCGACCACTGCAACTTCCTGCAATCCGCCAACTCCTGCGTCCCCCACGCCCCCGCCGCTCCTCGCTCCTGCGTCGCGGTGTGCGCCCCGGACCGGCGACGTCTCTACCCGTCTTTCGCGCACCGCCGGCCCGATTTGCTCCGCTCAGACTGATTGACTGGCCAGCAGCCGTGCGGCCCTGACCGCCAGGAGGTGCGTCTCGCGACCGATATCGTTGCCGTCGAGGATGAACTCGAGCGAATCCTCATCGGTGTAGTAGCGATGGATCAGCCGTTCGAGGTCGTCGGCCGACGCATGCTCCATGGAGAGACGCTTGGCCAGAGCAACGATGTCGGCAGCATCCTTGCGGCGCTGGGCGACCAACTTGGTCGCCAACAGGAACTCGTCGCTGGCATACGTAATGTGCAGGCCGGGCGCCTCACCCCGCCGCAGTGCCCCCTCCGGCAAGGGCGGCATCCACGCACTGGCGCTGGTGTTCAGCCAGTCTTCGGGAAGCTTGCGCTCACGCGCCATCACACGAGCTTCCTCGATCACGGCCTCATCGCGTGTGATGGCGTCGACGTCCTCGGTCCGGCGGGGACTGTCGTCGGAGGTAACGGCGATCGCGGCGCCTCCGACGACGAAGACCGCCGCGGAAATGCCACGTGCCGTCAGGCGCTGGTCGAGGTCCGACAGAAGATCGACGATCTCACCGGCCGTGAACTCGTTGCGTGGGTCGCTCACGCTGTCATCAGGTCGCGAGCAGGAACGAAGATGTTCGCCCGTGCCAGGTAGGCGGGAGTCTGCTCGACGATCTCATCACGATCCAGAAATGGATGCTCGGGGATCCATGGCTCAGCGAGCGCCTCGGCCCGGCTCCACTCGGGTGGCTCCTCGCCTGCTGCCTCGAACTCGTGCGCGGTCAGAACAGCAAGCAGAGTGTCGAAGCCCGCCCGGCCGGTCGTGGCCGGCGCTGCCTCCCAAGCGGCTTCGGAACCATCATGACGGCGCAGCAACAAGCGCAGATGGTCGCGCCCCTGAAGCAGCATCCGCCAAGCCCAATCGTCATCGCTCGCCTCGCGAATGGCCGCCGCGGTAGCCGGAGCAGTCATGATCCGGTACTCCCGCGCCGCGTGAAGGGCATGAGCAATCCGTCCGGCCCGCAAGAAGAACTGCGCCGTCGGCCTGGTCCGGCCAGAACGGTAGGTCGAGAAGCGGGAGGCAGAAGTGCCGAGCGCAGCAGCGAACGCAGCCTGAGACATCCCACTCTCAACGAGAGCACGATCGAGCTGCTCACAAACCGCCCGACTGTCCTGGTCCACCTCAGCACCTCCTCACACCCTTATCTAATCAGATAATAGTCATAAGATCCGGTCAAGCCAACCACCCCGGTAGCCGCGGCCTACGCGACGCAGAACTCGTTGCCTTCGGGGTCGAGCATGACGACGTGGTGCAGGTGGTCGCCGTCGGACTCCTCTCGGATCACCGTGGCGCCGGCGGCCACCAGTTCAGGGGCCTTGGCGAGGATCAGGCGGTCGCGGTCGGTCAGGTCCCAGGGGCTTCGCCGGCTACGCGGATGTCGATGTGCATACGGTTCTTGGAGGTCTTTGGTTCGGCGACTTCGAGGAAGCCGATGGCTGGGCCTTTGCCGGTGGGGTCGACGATCGAGGCGCCTTCGGGGTCGTCGTAGCCGGGCTCGGGGACGTAGTTCGATGCGAGCGGCCAGAAGGTTGCGAGTCGGCGCGGGTCGCGGGCGTCCCAGCCGAGGGTCCAGTGGGTTGCCATTCCGGCACGCTAGCGGTCGACCCGGACGATGAGCTTCCGGATGCGAAGGGGGCGCTCCGGGATCGGCCGGGGTACTCGGCGGGTGATTCAAGGGCGAAGTGGTCGCGCCGGTCGTTGGGGTCGAGGCCGTGGGCAACCACGTGCGGGGGTCGGGGTGCCAACTGGGTGGTTGCACGACGGAGGAGCGGTAATTGTCACCGGGTGGTTGGGAGCGCCCAGAGCGGGGAGCGGCGGAGGAGCGAGCGGCGGCGGGCGCGTGGGCGGGTCGTAGTACGGGGGCAGTGTCATGATGTGCGGCATGGAGCTGAAGATGTCGGCGTCTTATGACGCCACCCCTGAGGAAGTCTTCGCGATCGTCACCGACGCTACTTTTCGCGAGCAGGCCTGTGAGAAGACCAAGGCGTTGTCGTACGACGTCAAGGTGAGTCAGTCCGGTGCGGACACCGTGGTGCGGGTGCAGCGGGAGATGCCGTCGGACGATGTGCCGGACATCGCGCGGAAGTTCGTCGGTGGCACGCTCACCGTCGTACAGACCGAGACCTGGCACCCGGCGAACGCGGACGGGTCGCGGAACGCCGATGTGAAGGGCGAGATCGCGAACACGCCGGTCACCCTCAAGGGCAGCGCGAGTATCACCTCGACCGGTGGCGAGACCGTGCAGGCGATCGACCTGGACGTGAAGGTCGCGGTGCCGCTGATCGGCAAGAAGATCGAGCCGTTCGTCGTGGACGCGATCCGCAAGGGGCTGCAGAAGGAGCACGACCTCGGCCGCGACTGGCACAACGGCGACAACTGATCGCGCCCGCCGGCGACTGACCGTCCGGCGACAACTGGCGCCGCGAGCCGTGTCGCTGACCTGGTGAACCCACCTCCGATGGCAACCTGAGAAGGACTTATCGGAGGTGGGTTTCTGATGCGTACCCGACGCCGCGGCCCGATCGACGACACCTGGTACTGCGTACTCTGCGACGACACGGTCCCGTTCGAGCGGGTCAATCCCGGCGATCACCCCGCCGACGACCTGTCCGACGAATGGATCTGCGTGGCCTGCGGCTCGGCGGTCCTGATCGCCCCCGCCGCACAAGCCCTCCACCGCACCGCCTGACGGCAGCCGGCCCCGGCAACCACCGCGCCGCACCGCAACCGGTCGGCAGCGGGTAAAGCAACGGCGCGGATGCCGGCTCCCCTGCAGTGCCGGCATCCGCGCCGCCCCCAGGTCTAGAGCGGCGGGCCGAAGCCGCACAGCACGCGTGACGCGTGCGCCGGGTCGAGCGCATTGGCGACCAGCTGCGCCACAGTCGGATCGAACGCAAGCCCCACATGCCCGACCGGATCAAGCGGGCAGGTGTCCTGGACGAATTCGTTCCGCACGCCAGGCTCCCGGATGAACGACGTCTCATGCGGCGTCACCAACAGGTCCGCCCGCGAGGCGATCACCGTGTACTTGACCCCCGCCTGCGCGATCGGCCCAGCCGTCAGCTTCGCCACCTCGGCTCCACCCACGATGATCTCGTCGCAAGCCGGGCAGCCGAACTCCCGTAGTACCTGATCGACCAGCGGTCGCAGCCCGAGGTAGTCGCCGACGCTCACCAGACCGCCGAACGTCGTCCCGTGGGTCGGCGGCGCGAGCGCGACCACCTTGCCGACCTTGCTTGCGTACCCGCGCACCTTGGGCCCGTACAGACTCTGGAACCCTCCCTCCGAGTGCCCGACGATGTCCACCTTCGCCGCCCCCGTGCTCGCCCGCACGCGATCGACGAACGCCTCGATCTCCGCCGACGACTGGACGATCGAGACCGTCCCGCCGACCGGGATGGCCGGCGTCGCCTGGCCATAGGTGAGCGTGAAGGCGCAGTACCCCTTCGCCGCGAGGTACGGGCCGAGGAACGAGTAGTTGCCCGGCCCGTTGCCGCCCAGCCCGTGCAGCAACACCAGCGGGTTGGGGTGCGCGGCCGACGGCTTGCAGGACCAGTTGTCGAAGCCGGAGCTGGGTGCGGCGGCCTGTGCCGAGGCAGTAAAGGTACTAGCGAGCAGTGCAGCGGCCACCAGGCTGGCTGCGGCTCGCCGGAGAACAGTTCTCATAGCGGCTCCCGAGGGGCAGTGTCGTTCGGTGACGACGGGATGACCGACAGTGGAGCACGTCTCGCGGTTATGAACAAGCCTTCGTGTTCATAACTCGCCGAGTGGTTATCAACCAGCCACCGGGGGTAACGTCGCTCCATGGGGCGAGTGATCAGAGGTCTGACGGCCGAGCAGCGCAAAGCCGAGCGCCGCGAGCAGCTGCTCGACGCCGCGCTCGACCTGATCGCCGCGCACGGCTACCTGGGCACGTCGATCGAGCAGATCTGCAGTACGGCGTACGTCGGGACGAAAAGCTTCTACGAGGTCTTCGACAACCGCGAGGACTGCTACGTCGCGCTGCTGCAGCGGACGTCGGAGCGCCTGATGGCGGACATGATGGCGGTCGCGGCCCGGGCCGAGGGCAACGAACGCCAGGCTGTCCCCGGCATCGTCGCCGCCTTCGCGCACGCGCTGCTCGACGACCCACGAGTCGCCAAGGTCACCTTCGGCCAGGCCGGCGGCATCTCCAAAACGGTCGAGCGCCAACGCCGCACCAACCGCCGCTGGGCAGCCGGCTTCCTGGAACAGATCTGGGATCGGTACGACGAAGTCCCCGACTCCGCCGACCCCCTGGCCCGCGACGAGACCGACCTACGCGCCCGCCATGCCATCGCCATCGGCCTGGTAGGCGGCCTGTTCGACCTGATAGCCGACTGGCTCCTGGACGCCGACCCCTTCATCCCCGACCAGGTAGAAGCCCTGATCGAAGACCTGACCTCCTTCTACATCACAGTCCGCCGAGGCTTGACGGCCTGACCCGCCCCTGAACACCCAGCTGCACTTCGAGGCCTCAACACTCCAACCCGCAATGCGAGCACGGGCGGGGCCAAGTACCTGGCCCCCGCCCGTAGAAGCGACCTAGCCCTGGTGGGGGTAGCGGTAGTCGGTGGGTGGGGTGAAGGTTTCTTTCATCGAGCGGGGGCTGGCCCAGCGGATCAGGTTCCACATCGAGCCGGCCTTGTCGTTCGTACCGGAGGCGCGCGCTCCACCGAACGGCTGCTGGCCGACGACCGCGCCGGTCGGCTTGTCGTTGACGTAGAAGTTGCCGGCGGCGAAGCGCAGGTACTCCGCGGCCTCGGCGACCGCGTGCCGGTCCTGCGCGATGACCGCGCCGGTCAGCCCGTACGGCGCCGAGTTCTCCATCTGCTTCATGACCTGCTCGAAGTCACCGTCCTCGTACACGTGCACACCGAGGATCGGCCCGAAGTACTCGGTCGAGAAGATCTCGTCCGTCGGGTCGTCCGAGACGAGCAGCGTCGGCCGGACGAAGTAGCCCTCGGAGTCGTCATAGGTGCCACCGGCAAGGACCTCGATGCCGGCCGTCTGCTGGGCCCGGTCGAGCGCCGCCTTGTGCTTGGCGAAGGCGCGGTCGTCGATCACGGCGCCGATGAAGTTCGACAGGTCCGTCACGTCGCCCATCGTCAGCGAGTCGGTCTCGGCGGCGATGTCGTCGCGGATCTGGTTCCAGACGCTGCGCGGGACGTACGACCGGCTGGCGGCCGAGCACTTCTGACCCTGGTACTCGAAAGCACCCCGGACCATCGCCGTCTTCAGCACCGCCGGGTCCGCCGACGGGTGCGCCAGGATGAAGTCCTTGCCACCGGTCTCGCCGACCAGTCGCGGGTACGTCTTGTACGCCGAAATGTTCGTGCCGACCGTGCCCCACAACGACTGGAAGGTCTTCGTCGAGCCGGTGAAGTGGATGCCGGCCAGATCCGGGTGGGTCAGCGCCGCCTTGCTCACGTCGATGCCGTCGCCGGTGACCAGGTTGATCACACCCGCGGGCAGCCCGGCCGCCTCGAACAGCCGCATCGTCCAGTGCGCCGCGAACTGCTGCGTCGGCGACGGCTTCCAGACCACCGTGTTGCCCATCAGCGCGGGCGCGGTCGGCAGGTTGCCGGCGATCGCGGTGAAATTGAACGGGGTGATCGCGTAGACGAAGCCCTCGAGCGGGCGGTAGTCGACCCGGTTCCAGATCCCCGGCGAGGAGATCGGCTGGTCGTTGATGATGTTGCGCGCGAACGCGACGTTGAAGCGGAGGAAGTCGATCAGCTCGCAGGCGGCGTCGATCTCGGCCTGCTGGACCGTCTTGGACTGGCCGAGCATGGTCGCCGCGTTCAGCGTGTCGCGCCACGGGCCGGCCAGCAGGTCGGCGGCCTTGAGGAAGACGGCCGCGCGGTCGTCGAAGGACAGCGCGCGCCAGGCCGGAGCGGCCGCGAGGGCCGCGTCGACGGCGGCCTTGCCGTCAGCTTCGGTCGCGTTGCCGAGGGTGCCGAGCACGTGAGCGTGCTTGTGCGGCTGGACCACCTGGAACGGCGTACCGCCGCCGAGCTTCTGCTCGCCGCCGATCGTGCAGGTCAGGTCGATCGCACCGGCCGCGTTGAACTCCTTGAGCTTCGCCTCCAGGCTGGCCCGTTCGGGCGAACCGGGTGCGTACCCACGCACGGTCTCGTTGATCGGAGTGGGTACTGCGGTGACGGCATCCATGGTGTGCGGTGCTCCTCGTTCGGCTCGACTGGGTCTCAGCGGGCGGCCTCCAGAACTGACGCTTGCCATGGTGCCATGTCCAAAGGAGAACCACGAACCTGACAGGTCTACTCCGCGGGGACGGCCAGCGCGACGGCGAGGTCCTCGTCCAGGAACATCAGGCCGCGCTCCGCGAAACCGGCGAGAGCCTCTCTGACAGCCTCCACCGGAAGCTCCAACGACCGGCCGACGGCGCTCGCGGTGGTCGGCCGGTCACTGCAGGCGAGGTAGATGTCAGCAAGCGCTTTCTGGAACGTGTACGTGCCCTCGCGACCCGGCCGGCGGCTGTCGTAGATCTCCACCTGGCCGGGTGACGACCAGTACCGCAGGGTCGGGAGCCGGTCCCCGGTCCAGGCGGTCTTCCACTCGTCGACGGATTTCCGCAGCTCGTCGTACGCGCTGTCGGGCAGGGCGCCCGGAAGGTCGTACTCGAAGAAGTACGCGACCTTCCCGAGATCGACGCCGGCCGGATAGACGTGCCGGTAGCTGCTCTCCGGGGAGCGACGGCCGGGGCTGGAGAAGAGCGGGCTGAAGCGTTCCATCCAGATCCGGGCCGCGCTCGACGGCGGCCGGAGGTGCACCAGCTCCGGTACTACGGAAGCCTGGTCCGCGTAATCCTGGGCCGTCTCGCCAGGGAATCCCCACAGGATGTTCCACTCGACCTGGATCCCGTAGTACTGCGCCCAGCGCAGCAAGTTGACGTTCTGAGCGGCCCGAACGCCCTTGTCCATCAGGCGCAGGACGTTGCTGCTCAGCGATTCCAGTCCTGGCTGGAGCACCCGGACCCCGCCCTTGGCCAGCAGCTCGAGTTGGGCCCGGCTGAGATTGGCCTTGACCTCGTAGAACAGCTCGTAATCGGTACCGGCGTCGATGAGAGCCGGGAAGAGGTCCTTCAGATAGGCCATGTCGATGATGTTGTCGACAGCCTCGAAGCGGGAGGTCTGGTACCGCGCCGCCTGGCCCGCGAGTTCGGCGACGACCCGCTCGGCCGGCTTCGACCGGAACTGCATCGTCGTGCCGTTGAGGCCGCAGAACGTGCAGTGGTGTTTCGCGCCCCACCAGCAACCACGGGCGGACTCGAAGGGGATCCACAGGTCGTCCGGGAAGACGCCGAGACGCCGCGATCGCTCGAAGTACTCGTCGTAGTCCGGAGCGGGGAGATCCGCCATCCTCGTCATCAGAGGCTGACTGCTGACCTTCCCCAATTCATTGCCCTCGGCAAGCTTGCGCAGGAGTGCGGGGAAGGCCGTATCGCCTTCACTGACGACCGCGTGGTCGATGCAGTCGATCGACCTGGCCAATTCCCGGCCCATCTCACCGTCGAAGTTCGCGCCGCCGAAGACCGTGACGATCTCCGGGTACCGCTCCTTCAGCCGCCGCGCGAAGGCGAACGACGCCACGCTCTGCTGGAAGGTACAGCTGAACCCGACGACCTGAACCTCCTTCCAGGGAAGGGCTTCCAGCAGGCTGTCGAGGAACAGCGGCACCTCGACGTCGCGAATCCGGCGCAGCAGCTGATCGGCGTCATCGCCGAGGTAGCCGAAATCGTGGTCGGCCAGCAGCGCCCCCTCGACATCGGGCGCCTCGTCGCCGAAGGCCTCGAGAGAGAACAGCCAGTCCCCGATCAGCCGGCCGCGGTGCTCGGACAGCTTGCGATACAGCTCGACCCCGAGTTGTGCCGCGAAGTCGAGATTGGCATGCAGCGTCCGGACGTCGAAGCCCTGCTGCCCGGCGATCGCCTTCAGCAGACCGAGCTGGATCGAGGGCCGATCGACGTCCATGAACGGCATGGACACCAGGACCGTCCGCATCAGACGGCCCGGGGCTACTCGCCGGCGAAACGGGTGATCTTCGACGACTGTGTGAAGCTGACCGCGCCCGTGCCGCCCGCGTCGAGGCTGCGCACCACGCCCGGCGTGAAGGCGGTCGCGAACTGGTCGGCGAACGACGGTACCGGCTCGGTCACCTCGACCGCCGCGGTCCGCTCACCGTTGTTGATGACCTCGGCGGCCAGCCCCAGCAGCCCCGACAGCAGGACCCGCTGCGGCTCCGGCAGATTCAGCTCGTCCAGCGTCGTCACCAGCTCGGCGACGTCTTCGGCGCTGACAATGATCTCGGCCATTGCTCTCCCCCAGGTTCGGCCTCGCGGTCGTGCACCACGGCGAGGCGTTTTCAGGGTGCGAGTCTAGCCCGAAGAGTGTCAGCGTCGGGGTGGCCCAGCCGCTCCAGTACGTCGGCCGCCCGCGCCCAGGCGATCCGGGCAGATTCGTCGTCGCCGGCGGCGTGGTGGACGTCCCCGAGCGAGGCAAGTGTGTCGGCCTGGTTGTAGTGATCACCGACCGCCTGGAACAAGGCGACGCCCCGCTCATACGAATCCATCGCCTCCGCGAACCGGCCGAGCCGCAGCTGGACGTACCCAAGACTGTCGAGCGTTTCGGCTTGTCCGAAGCGGTCGGCCAGACCCGTCTGCAACTCGAGGGCGAGCTCACAGTTGCGCAAGGCATCGACGTAGTCGCCGACCATCGCGTGAAACCAGCCGACGGCATTGAGCGAACGCGCCTGCCCGGCCCGATGACCGGCCGCCTCGAAGAGCGCCAGCGCCAGCTCGGCATGTTCCAGCGCTTCCGCATGCGCAGCCTGCCGGTCGAGCATCCAGGCGAAGTGCCGATGAGTATGTGCGGCGCCGACCGTGTCGCCGGACGCCGAGTACCGGTCGAGGGCCGCCTGCAACTGGACCCTCGCATCGTCGTACTGCCCGAGCCGGATGTGCGCACAGCCGAGGTAGCGATACGCGAACGCCTGCCGGGCCTGGTCACCCGACCGGTCGGCGGCCGCGACCGCCACGCCGAGCGCATCCAGGGATTCCTGCCAGAGCCCCCGATAGGCGAGGAATCTGGTCATCGTCCAGACGAGCTGCCACGGATCGGTGGCCGTCCGGACGACCGACAACAGCACGGGCAGCTCGGTGGTGAACCAGTCGAGCCCTTCGTCGTACGACGATGGACACTCGGGAGCAACCCCCGGCGTTACCTCCGCCAGTACGGTCGGATCATCGTCGCGGCGGGTGTTGAGCAATCCGTCCGCCAGATAGCCGGTATGCACGTAGTGATCGAGCATCCGCTGCGACACCTCACGCCGCTCGGGCTCTGGGTGCTCGGCCAACGCCAGCTCAGCGGCGTACGCCCGCAGAAGATCGTGAAACGTGTACCTGCCCGGCGCGTGCTCGGTCAGCAGATGCGCCGCGCACAACTCGCCGAGCAACCGCCGCACCTGCCGAGGCGCCTCGGCAGCGAGACTGACCACCGCCGGCAGGCCGATATCCGGGCCGGGGTGAAGCCCGAGCAACCGAAACAGCCGAGCCGCTTCCGGCGAAAGCCGCAGGTACGACCAGGAGAAGACAACCCGTACGTCGGTCGCGCTGTCCGCGCCTGCGAACTCGTCCAAGCCCGCCCGCAGCTCGCTCGCCAACACCCCCAGGCTGAACTCGGGATAGGTGACGGCCCGCGCCGCGACGATCGAGAGGGCCAATGGGAGCCGCGCGCAGTGCGTGATGATCTCGTCGACAGCCGCCGGCTCGGCAGACACCCGGTCGGCGCCGAGACGCTGAGCCAGCAGCGAGCGGGCCTCGCTGATCGAGAGCAGGTCGAGGGTGACCGGCTGGGCTCCGTCGGCTGTCAGCAGGCCGCGCAGCTGGTTCCTACTGGTCACGACCACTCGGCACTCCCGAGCGCCCGGCAGCAGCGGCCTGGCCTGGTCCGCGTCGGCCACGTTGTCCAGCACGATCAGGACCCGGCGATCGGCGACCAGGCTGCGATAGAGCCCGATCTGCGCCTCCAGGCCGGCGGGGATTCGCTCCGGTTCCACGGCGAAGGCGTCGAGTAGGGTCCGGACTGCTTCGGCCGGGCTCACCGGCGTACCGCCTGGATCGAAGCCGCGGAGGTTCAGGTAGATCTGGCCGTCGGGGAACCGGTCGCGCGCCTGATGCGCCCAGCGCAGGGCCAGGGCGGTCTTGCCGACACCGGCCGTCCCCGAGACCACGGCGATACCGCCCTTTGCGCCGTTCGCGAGGATGCCGTCCAGGCGGCGCAAGTGGCTGACCCGGCCGGCGAAGCCAAACGTGTCCGGCGGCAGCTGGGCCGGCACCGCGAGCCTCGCGGCCGGCTGGACCGGGAGTTCGCCGCGCAAGATCGATCGATGGACTTCGCTCAGCTCGATCCCCGGATCCGCGCCGAGCTCCTCTACCAGACGCCGCTGAACCAAGGCGTAGCGGTCAAGCGCCTCCGCGGGCCGCCCGGCCGCGTGCAGGGCTCGCATGAGCAGGGCTTCGAGCGGCTCGACCAAGGGGTACACGGCGATCAGATCGGGCAGCTCCGCGATCACCGTGGCGGCGTTGCCCAGGCGGAGCTCGGACTCGGCCCACTGCACAATGGCGTCCACCCGGCGCCGGTCCCAGCGATCGCGGACCTGCGCGGCCCAGGCACCGGGCAGGTTGGCCAGCGGGGTCCCTTGCCACAGCTCCAGCGCCTTCGCGAGTTGGCTCGAGCGGTCCTGGGCGCCGTACTCCGGGTTGCTCGCCTGGTCCGCGAGGTGCCAGAAGCGATGCAGATCGACCTGGTCCGGGTCGATCCCCAGCAGGTAGCCGGTCTGGCGTCGCTCGACCTTGACGTCCGGGCCGAGGATGCGGCGGATCCGGCTCAGGTGCGCGTACAGCACGTTGCGCGCAGCGGGCGGCGGATCCTCGTCCCAGACCCGGTCGACCAGGGTCTCGATGGTGACCGCGCGGCCCGGGTCGACGAGCAGCGCGGCCAGCACCAGCCGTTGGCGAGGCGAACCGGCATCCAGCAACCGGCCGGCCGACAGGACGTCGACCCCTCCGAACAGGCGGAACTCCACCGGGTCAGGCCGACTTCTTGGTGGCCTTCTTGGCAGCGGTCTTCTTCGCGGGCGCGGCTGCCTTCTTGGCGGCAGCGGTCTTCTTGGCCGGAGCCTTCTTCGCAGCAGGCGCCTTCTTCGCGGGAGCAGCGTCGCCTTGACCACCGCCACCGGAGCCCCCGGCTGCCCGGCGAGCCTTGGCGGCCTCGACGGAAGCACGGAGAGCTGCGACCAGGTCGACGACCTCGGCGCCCTCGGTCTCCTCTTCCTCCGCCTCGGCAGGCAGCGGTACGCCGGCAGCCTTCGCCTCGACCACTTGCTCCAGCGCGTGCCGGTACTCGTCGTGGTACTGATCCGGGTCGAACTCGCCGCGCAGGGTGTCGATGTACGACTCCGCCATCGCCTTCTCCTGCTTGCGGATCTCCACGTCCTCGTCCGGTGCCGCGAAGGACGAGTCGCGGACCTCGTCCGGCCAGAGCATCACCTGGAGGACGAGCACGTTGTCGTGCGTGCGGAGCAGGCCGAGCGATTCACGCGACCGCAGCGCGACCTTCACCAGCGCGTACAGCTCGGAGCCCTCCAGGGCATCGCGGAGCAGCACATACGGCTTGGCGCCCGGGCCGCCGTCGGCAGCGAGGTAGTACGACTTGCCCAGGTAGAGCGGGTCGACCTGGTCGGCCGGCACGAACTCCAGCACGTCGATGACCTTCTTGCTCGACAGCGGCAGGTCGGCGAAGTCCTCCGGCTCGAGCACCACCATCCGGCCGTCGGCCATCTCGTAGCCCTTGCCGATGTCGGAGTACGGGACCTCCTCGCCGTCGATCGAGCAGACCCGCTTGTACTTGATCCGGCCGCCGTCGGCGACATGCACCTGACGGAAGGAGATGTCCTTCTCCTCCGTCGCCGAGAACACCTTGATCGGGATCGTGACCATCCCGAACGAGATGGCGCCCTTCCAGATCGCCTGCATCGCCATCAGCTCCCTGTCAGCTCGTCGCCCAGCTCGAGTCCAGTTCGTCCGCTCAGCCCGTCCGGTCCTGCAGACCGCCGCGCGGCCCGACGGCCGCGAGGAAATCCGGGATCTCCTGTGTCGCGTACCACAGCAGGTCTTCACCTTCGCACGAGTCGAGGGCGAAGACAGCGTCTTCGTGGCCCGGATCCGCGGTATCGCCGTGCGCCACGTCCCACAGCTCGGCAGCCTTGCTGACCACCTCCACGGCCGGGTCGCCGTCGAGATGCGCCGCCGCGACCGCCGTCCACGGCACGACCACGTGCAGCTCCAGCCGCGCATCGCCCAGCTGGACTGTGCCATCGGCCGGTGGGATCGCCGCGACGTCGCAGGCCACCACGACCCGCTTCCGCGGTGCGGTCGGGTCGGCCGCGATCAGTCCGACCGAGGCCCGGGCCGCTTGCTCCATCGCGGCGTACTCGAGCTCCTCGTCGTCGGCCGTCGCGAACCACTCGCGCAGCGCCGGGGTCACGGCGTACACGGTCTGGGGCGCCGGTCCGAACTCCCCCGCGTGGCAGGCGGCGTCGAGCAGGGGAATGGTGGATGGGATGTAGATCCTCATGAGCCCGCCTTCTTGGTACTGCGGGGTTTTTTGCGTCCCCGCGCTGCGCGGCTACGACTCCCCTTGGTCGTATCCAACAACTCGTCCAGCGCGTCCGTCACGCATTGCGCGAAGACGGCCAGGTCGGGCATCGCCGTCCGGTCCGCGTTGAGCCCGAACGACACCTTCCCGTCGTACGACGTGACGCCCACGGACAGTCCTTGCCCCGGCATCAACGGCACCACCGGGTACGACGCCAGCATCGGCGCGCCCTGGGCATAGAGCGGGAACTGCGGGCCGGGCACGTTGGTGATCACCACGTCGTCGATCGGCCGCACCGTCGCCGTCGCCACCCGCGCCGCGAGGGCGTGCAGCGTGGTCGGCGCGAAGCCGGCGATCCCGACCAGCGAGCGGGCGCTGACGGCTCGCCCGGTGTCCTTGTGCACCTTGGTCTGGTACGAGATCTGGTGCAGCCGCATGACCGGCGAGTTCTCCCCGACCGGCAGGTTGACCGTCGAGGCGATCACCCGCGAGCCGAGCGACGTCGGCTCCTCGTCATCGTCGTCCCGGATGCTCACCGGTACTACGGCGCGCACCCCGCGCGTCGGGCTCACCGACTCACCACGCGTCATCATCCAGGCGCGCAGCGCGCCGGCCACCACGGCCAGGATCACGTCGTTCACCGTGCCGCCGTGCATGGCCCGGACGGCCCGGTAGTCCTCGAGGTCGGTCTGCACGGTGGTGAACCGGCGCTGCCCCGACGTCTTGACGTGCAGCGAGCTCTCCTGGACGTGCCGCTGCGCGACCACCGAGCCGACCACGTCACCGAGCACCTCACGCAGGGAGGTCGAACCGGTCAGGCTGGTCATCTCGGCCCGCGCCAGCTCCAGCACTGCCGTCGGGGACCGCGTCGCGTCGGCGAACACACCGGCGAGCAGCTCCAGGGCCGAGGGCGGGTGGGCGGGCTGCCAGGTGTCGGTGGGGGTGTCCCGCGGGTGGGCCGTGGCGTCCAGGACGACCTGGCCGATGTCGACCGTGCTGTTGCCGTCGACAAGCGCTTGGTGGGATTTCGCGATGATCGCGAACCGGTCCCCTTGCAGCCCCTCGACCAGGTACATCTCCCACAGCGGCCGGGCCCGGTCGAGCCGCCGGGACATGATCCGGGCGACCAGCTCCAGCAGCTGCGCATGCGTGCCGGGGCGCGGCAGCGCGGACCGGCGGACATGGAAAGTGATGTCGAAGTCCTCGTCGTCCACCCAGATCGGCCCGGCGAACCGGCCCGGGATCTGCTGGATCCGCTGCCGGTACCGCGGCACGAAGGCGATCCGGTCCCGGATCAGCGCGACCAGGCTCTCGTAGTCGAACCCGTCGTCGCCGTGCACCGGCGGCTCGAAGATGTCCACGGTGCCGACGTGCATCGGCGTGGCCGGGCTCTCGGCCTTCAGGAAGGTCAGGTCCAGCGACGACAACCGGTCCGGCATTCGCGGGCCCTCCTTCGGCGTTGAGGTTTCGTGTTCAGTCACCCTAACCGGGACCGCCGACAGTGGGCTGCGACACTGGCTGCTGGTGGCGAACCTGGCTGTCAGCGATCGTGACACGACTGATGGTGCATAGCGGGAACACTGGGCCCTGCGCGTTCGTCAGGCAAGAGGGCGTGTCCGACGCCCGGCAACTGAATCGACCCGTTGAAAGGCCCCTCGTCTCATGCGTTCGACGTTCTCCCGCGGTACCGCGCTCGCGCTCCTGCCCGCTCTCGGCATGCTCGTCCTGGCCGGCTGCGGCGACGACTCCAAGAGCAGCACGAGCCCGAGCGGCAACCCGACCAGCGCGCCCACCACCGCGCCGGCGTCGACGCCGACCGGCACCGCCGGCACCCCGGGCAGCACGCCGAACACCAAGTCGCCGTCGAACACCACCGACCCGTCCGGCGAGACCGCGGACGTGACCATCAACGTCATCGTTGCCAACGGCAAGGTGAACCCGAGCGGCGCCAGCGTCAAGGTGAAGGCCGGCCAGACCGTGCTGATCACCGCGGTCAGCGACGCCGAGGAGGAGCTGCACATCCACGGCTACGACAAGGAGCTGGAGCTGGCGCCGGGCAAGCCCAGCTCGGTGAAGTTCGAGGCGAACATGAAGGGCACCTTCGAGATCGAGACGCACAAGAGCGGCAAGCTGGTCGCCAAGCTCGTCGTCTCCTGACCCGCCGACGGCCTCACAGTGATGTCTCTTCTGCTGCCTCTGCACGGGATCGGCGGCCGGCAAGACCTGCCCGTACCGTTCGGGCTCGCCGTCGGCGGCGCCGGCGTGGCGATCGCGCTCTCGTTCGTCGTCCTCGGACTGGCCTGGCGCAACCCGAAGTACCGGGGTGACAAGTCCGGCAAGGCGCTGCCGGACGCGGTCACCCGGACGGTCGACTCGGCCGGCTTCCGCTGGTTCGTCCGGGCGGTCGGACTGGCGATCTTCCTGTACGCGATGGTGGCGCTGGTCTTCGGTGTGGACCGGCTGACCAACCCGATCTTCGGGTTCGTCTACATCCTGGTCTGGGTCGGGCTGGTGCCGATCTCGCTGCTCCTCGGCCCGGTCTGGCGCACCCTCAACCCGCTGCGCACGATCCACCTGCTGCTCAGCAAGCTGCTCCGGCAGCCGCCGTCCCAAGGCCTTCTCACGCTGCCGAAGTGGCTCGGGCTGTGGCCGGCCGCGCTCGGCGTCTTCGCCTTCACCTGGCTCGAACTGGTCGCCCCGGATCGCGCCACCCAGCCGGTCCTGCAGGCGTGGCTCGCGCTGTACGTCGTGATCACGCTGTTCGGCGCTCTCTTGTTCGGTGATCGGTGGTTCTCGACGGCCGACCCGTTCGAGGTCTACGCGTCGCTGATGGCGAGGCTGTCCCCGTGGGGCCGGCGCGACGACGGCAAGCTCGTCATCCGGCGACCGCTGGAGAACCTCGACGGGCTGAAGGCACAACCCGGCCTGGTCGGTATGGTCGCCGCGCTGCTCGGCTCGACGGCGTACGACGGTTTCTCCAACTCGACCGCGTGGATCGGCTGGGCGCAGAACACCGACTACTCGATGACGACGCTCGGCACGCTCGCGCTGATCGTCTTCATCCTGTTCGTGCTGGTGACGTATTCGAGCGCGACTCTCCTGGCCGGAAGGCTGTCGGACAGCTCACGGTCGGCGCTTCCTGGGTTGTTCGCGCATTCCGTCGTACCGATCGCCTTCGGGTACGTCGTCGCGCATTACCTGACCCTGCTGATCCTGGAAGGCCAGCGGACGCTCATCTACCTGAGCGACCCGCTGTCCAACGGCGCCAACATCTTCGGCACCGGCCTCCTGGGCCTCAACACCGGAATCACCAACCACAGCACGACAATCGCAGTCATCCAGGTCCTGGCCGTAGTCTGCGGCCACCTGATGGGCGTCGTCTCCGCCCACGACCGAGCAGTAGCCCTCTTCCCCCGCAACAAGGCCCTAGCCGGCCAACTCCCCCTCCTGGTAGTCATGGTCGGCTACACCGTCGGCGGCCTATTACTGCTCTTCTCTGCTTAGCCCTGCTTGGCCGGTGCCTCTGCTGCGGCGGAGGCACCGGGCAGGGAGCGGCTGGTGTAGGCCAGGGTCAGGAAGGCGAGCAAGCCGAGGATCAGGTGGGAGTTGCCGGGGATGGATTGCCAGACGGTCCAGCTGAGTTCGCGGTCGTCGCGGAACGGGACCCACCAGATGGAGCGAAGTACGAAGAGTCCGTACCAGAGGATGCCGGTGATGAGGGCGGGCTTGGTGCCCCACTCGCGGTGGACGGCGCGGATCAGGCTGATGCCTAGTGGGATGATCCAGACCCAGTGGTGGCTCCAGCTGACCGGCGACGCGTAGAGGACGGCCAGGGCCATCACGGAGATGGCGGTGACGCGCTCGTCGGCCAGCCAGTACTTGCGAGCCAGCCAGAGGACGGCCAGGCCGAAGATCGCCGACAGCAGGAACCAGACCGGCTTCACCCAGGACGCCTCGTCGCCGAGCCGACTGAGGAAGCCCATGAACGACTGGTTCGCCGTGTACGCCAGGCCGCCGACCCGGTTCGCGTTGCGGATGACGACGGTCCAGTACTCCCAGGACTGGTGCGGTACGACCGCGAAGCCGATCGCCATCGTCGCGAGCAGCCCGAGCACCGCGTTGCGGAACGCCCGCCACTGCTTGGTGATCAGCAGGAAGGCGAGGAACGGCAGCGGCGTCAGCTTCACCCCGATCGTCACGCCGACCCAGAACCCACGCCACTTCGCGTTCGCCGGCCGGACTAGGTCGAGCAGGATCATTGCGGTGAGCAACAAGTTGATCTGGCCGAACTGGATCGTCTGCCAGACCGGTTCGAGCAGCAACGACAACCCGGTCAGCGCGGCCAGTACTACGATCCGCCGCTCGCGCCACGGGTTCGGGGCGAGGCTCCAGGCATTGGCCGGCAACGCTGCCCGCCAGATCAGGCCGATGCAGAGCACCGAGATGGTCGTCCAGACCACCAGCGCGACGCCCCACGGCACGACGGCCAGCGGCACCATCGCGATCGCCGCGAACGGCGGGTAGGTGAACGGCAGACCCGAGCCCGGGAGCTGTGCGTCGTACAGGGAAGCGCGGTCGAGCAGGACCGAACCGCCCAGCCTGTACACGCGCAGGTCGATCATGCCGTCGAAGAGGCCGTAGGCCCAGGCGCCGAGGGCGACGAAGGCCGCGCAGCCGAGGACGGCGACGACGATCCAGCGGCGGTCGGTGCTCGGCGGAGTGCCTGGTGTGGTGGAGGTCATGGTCACGTCAGATCGACTCCGAAGAGGGCTTCCAGTTCGCGGCGCGTCTCGTCGTACGAGGTGTGCAGGATCCCGGTGATGCCGAGCTCGCGGGCGGCGACGACGTTCAGCTCGAGGTCGTCGACGAAGACGCACTCGCTGGGCCGGAGCGCGAGTCGCTGGGCCGCCAGGTGGTAGATCTCCGGCTCCGGCTTGCGCAGGTGGACCTCGCCGGAGATGACGATGTCGTCGAACATGCCGTCCCAGGTCTCCCGCGGGTAGCTGTTGCCCCAGGAGTTCGAGAGCAGCGCGGTCTTGATGCCGTGGCCGCGGGCGCGCCGGATCAGCGCGGACATCTGCGGCTGGTGCTCGAAGTGCGCGAACATCCGCTCGATCAGGCCTTCGGCCTGGACCGGGCCGCCGTCCTTGCGGACCAGCATCGAGGCCAGCTTGCGCTCGAAGTCGGGAACCGCGATCTGGCCGCGCTCGAGCGCGTGGATCGGGTTCACCTCGGCCTCGACCGGGCTGGCGGCCAGCCAGTCGACCATCGCCCGGTAGTACGCCTCGAAGTCGAGACCGTCCAACTCGGCCCAGCGACCCAGGGCGTCGTCGAGACCGGAGGTGAGCACCCCACCCCAGTCCACCAGCAGGCCACGGAGTACGGGCGTGTCGTCAGGCATGCGCGCAAGACTACTCAGGACATGATCACGGGTTCCGGCCGCCCGCTCACCGGTCGTACTCGACCACCGCGTCGCCGGACGACGATTTGACCTTGATCGTGCGGGTCGCGGCCGGGTCCTTCTTCACCTCGGCGTTCTCGTCGCCGGACTTGCTGTCGGTGTCGACCTTGTACGCCTCGACGCCCTCGGGCAGCCGGACCAGCGCGTCACCCGAACTGGTCGTCACGTCGACGGTCGTCGGCGCCGTGGTGAAGCTCAGCTCGACGCTGCCGGAGCTGCTCTTCGACGTCACCGAACTCGCGCTCAGACCGGAGGCCTCGAGATCGCCGGACGAGGACTCCAGCGTCAGGCTGCCGGACAGGCCCTGCGCCTCGATCTTGCCGGAGCTCGACTCCAGCGTGGTCGATCCGCCCAGGCCGACCACCTTGAGGTCACCGCTGCTGGTCCTGATCGTCACGTCGAGATCCTTCGGCACGGTCACCACATAGTCGGTGTGGCAGCCGAACGACAGGAACCCGCAGCCGGAGTCGCTGATCTCCAGCTTGCCGTTGTCGTAGTCGTCCTTGGGGTCCGAGCCGAGGGCGTTGCGCTCGAACTTGCGGTCGACGGTGATCTCCTTGACGTCACCGGAGTGCACCTGGAGGTCCGTCGAGCTGGTGTTGATCGACAGCGCGGTGCCGGCCACCGGGTAGGTCTGGTGGCTGGTCTTGGTGTCCTCGCTCAGGCTGGTCAGCGCCCAGTACACGCCGCCCAGGATCAGGGCGACCGAGATCGCGATCCCGTACCGGCGCTCGGGACTCATCGTGCTGGCCGGACGGCCCTCGATATCGGACATGGCTCAACCCTGGCACAGGACCAGGGCCTTGTCGGTGGGGTTAACCCCCTATCTTCAACTGAACAGATCCCTGACTACCCCGGCTGCCAGCTGCTGCATTCCCTTACGGAGCTTGCTGGATTTCGCCGCCTCCACCAGACTCCGGCCGTGCGACAGGGAAGCGTCGCAGGCCGCCTGGTCGAAGGGGAGCAGCGCGGCAGGCTCGACCCCGGCGTACCGGGTCAGGGCCTCTGTCACTGCGTCGGCCGGGGAACTCCCGAGCGACCCTGAGCGAACCCTGTTGACCACTACCCGGGTATTGACACCTGGTACGGCCGCTCTGAGCTCGTGGAGGGACCTGATCAGCCGGGTGAGGCCGACCGGGTCGGCTGTCCCGACCACGACCACTTCGTCGGCCTCCTCGAGCGTTGCCAAGGTCGCGCCGTTGCGGCGTGGGGCGAGGGTGTCGAAGGAGATCTCCTCGTCGCTCTCGATGCAGAAGCCTGCGTCGACCACTGTGCAGGGTGCGAGCATCCTGGCCGTCGACCAGACCGACTCGACTGCGGTGGGACGCAGCTCTGTCCAGCGGTCGGCGCGGCTGAGGCCGGTGAGGACCAGTTGGTTCGGCCCGACCTGTCTCGCGTGCCGGGCGAGCACTGCTACGTCTAGGGAGCCGCCGCTTGCTGATCTCGCTGCAGCGGCCAGGCCTGAGGTCTCGTCGAGCATGCCGAGCAGTTGGGCGACCGTGCCGCCGTACACGTCGGCATCGGCCAGCAGCGTGGGGATTTGGCGTGCGGCCAACTCCGCTGCGAGTCCTACGGCGACCGTACTGCGGCCCGGTGCTCCCGTGGGGCCCCAGACGGCGATGATCCGGCCGGTGCCTTGGCCGTAGGGCTCAGGGTTGGGTGGGGACTCGCTGTTGAACGGTACGAAGCCGCCGGCGAAGTGAGAGACGGTTGCCGGCGGGCCTGACTCGACGGCGTCGATAATCGCCCGGCCGAGGTCATCCGCGCTGACGTCGGCGGGGAGGATGCGCTCGATACCCATCCGGCTCAGGCGGTCCTCGGCGCCTGAGGGTTCGCCGTTGTCGGAGGGGTCGACCAAGGCGACCACTGCGATGTGCCTGGCGTGGAGGGCGGCTACTGCGTCGGAGGTCAGCCTGGGGAGGTCCTCTGCGAGCACCACGGCTCGTGCTTGCCCGCTGGCGGCCGCGGCCATCACGTCGGCGATGTCGACGCAGCGGCGGACTACGCGGATGCCGTTGGCGCGCTCGGCACGGCGTACGACGTCTGCTTCCCAGGGCGCGCCGGTGACGGCGAGCAGGACGGGGACGGACATCAGCTGCCCCGCCTGATGAGGACTGGTTCGCCGTTGTTGAGCAGGGCGAGGGTTGCGGACAGCTTGGTGACGTCGTTGGCTTCGAGCGCGATCAGCACCTGTCTGCGGGCTGAGCTGCCGGATACGCCCTTCACCTGGTCGACCTGTACTACGCGGACCTCGGTCCAGAGCATCCGGGCGGGCGCGTCCTTGGTGACCACCCAGACGTCGACGTGGTCGCCTACTGCCGTGTCGGACGGGAGGTGGCCGGTTGCGACCGACAGTGGGAGCTCGGTGCGCTCGCTGTCCGTCTTGGGGGTTGCGGCGTCGCGCGGTACGAACTGGCCCTTGGTGACCGGCCGGGTGACGATCAGGCCCTTGAGGTCGGCGTCGGCGGTGACGTACTGACCCGCGGCGGCGTCGCTGGTGAAGCGGACGTTGACGGTGGTCAGGTCGTCGCCGGTGAGGGTCTGGCCGATCGGCAGGTCGCGCTTGGCGGCCCAGACCGCGGTCGTGTCGTCGGCCGAGGACAGCAGCTTGGCGCCGGCCAGCGCGGTGATCGCGACCAGCAGTACGCCGAGCAGCAGGCGACCGTCCTTCCAGCGCGCCCGCCGGGTCCGCAGGGTCGGCGTTGACGGCGCCGCGAACCCACTCCGCAGCACAGGACTGTCGGCCACTCGGAACACTCCCCAGATTTCGATTTGTATCGGTCACCGATTGATTGCGGGCGATCGCGCTCGGTTGCCCTCGGCGACCGACATTCTGCCGTGTCCGGCGGTCCGGCGCTGACCGTCATCCACAGGGCGGCGGGGCCTGGGGACAAACGGGGTCATCCAGATGTCAACCGTGGCAAACTGAAGCAACCGACCTCTCGAAGGGATCTAGCGCGTATGCCGGCTCCACGCTTCCTCCAGCTGTCCGACGTCGCCGAGGTCCTGAACATCTCGGCCAACCAGGTCTACGCCCTGGTCCGCCGGGGCGACATCCCCGCGGTGAAGATCGGCGGCCGCGGCCAGTGGCGGGTGGAGTCGTCCGAGCTGGAGAAGTACATCGAGCGCCTCTACACCGAGACCAAGCAGTTCATCGACTCCCACCCCTTCGGCGAAGAAGCCGAAACCACCGAAGACGCCCAGCTCTAACCCGCCCAGCCGGCCGACCCGCTCCATCGCTCACCCGCAGTGTCGTCGCGCCCACTTTGTGCTCGACCTGAGCGTTCGGGGCAGGCGGAAACGCTCACATCGAGCACAAAGTCGCCCGAGGCCTGGACGGTCGGCGCTGCGACGAGGTGTTCTGGCACGTTGGGGGTGGGTCAGCGGCGGCGGACGGCGTCGAGGGCTTGAGTGGGGACGAGGCGGGAGTTGTAGACCTCGGTACGCCGGCGTGGCGCGTCCAGGGGGTGCTCGGCGATCTCGAGGAAGTCGGCGCCGACCCGGTCGATCGTTCCGGTGAGCGGATGCGCGCCGGCGTACAGGGTCACCGGCGAACGGTCGCGGGCGATCCCGCGCAGCAGATGCGCGAGACCGAGCTTGGCTGCGACGGCTCCCTCCGCCGGCTCTGCGAATGGGCCGAGCCCGTGGATACCAGTGAGTGCGGTGTCGGGGATGAGCCACTCCTCGTAGCGCTCAGCCTCTAGCAACAAGCAGTCCTTGCCGACGCGGCTGAGCGTGCCCTGCACCGGCTCTGCGTGCCTCAGTTCCACCCGGATCACCGTCCCGACGGCGCCTCGCAGGCGGTCGAGGACGGTGATCTTGCCGACCTCGGCGCGGATCCGGTCCGCCACCTCGCCGTACAGATCGCCGTCCTGCAGGGCCTCGAACTGTGACTCCAGGTCCTCGAACAGGGCTTCCAGGCGCATGCCGCGAACCTACCCGCCCGCGCGGTCATCACCACTCTGAGTCGACTGCCTTCGCACTCCGTGACGCCGATCGACGATTTTCGACTTGCCAAGACCGGTCTAGGCAGGTCTATATTGATCAAGCCAAAGCAAACTCACGCAAACTCATAGGTCGGAGGTCAAAACGGATGAACGCAACGATCCGTGGACTGAAAGGGCTGATCGCGCTCGCCGCGCTGGCCGGTATCGGCCTCCTCCTGCACTGGGTCACCGCGGGCTCGCTCGAGGCAGCCACCGCCGCAGACCTCACCTCGATGGCCGCCGTCGCCATCGGCGCAGTCGCCTGGCTCGCCTACTGCTGGCTAGCCGTAGCCGTCATCGCCACGGTCCTGGAACAGCTCCCCGGCGCGCTCGGCCGAGGCGCCTCCCTCGTAGCCACCCAAATCACATCCCAAGGCTCGCGAGCCCTCCTCCGCTCCGCCCTAGGCGTAGCAGCCGTAACCCCACTAACCATCGGCCTAGCCCACGCCACCCCGGCCCCCCACCACTCCACCGCTCCCGCCCCCCAATCCGGTGCCGGCACCACCCCCAGTGCCGGCACCACCTCCACCTCCCACCCCGGCACCACCCCCAGTGCCGGCACCACCTCCACCTCCCACCCCGGCGCCACCTCCCACCCCGGCACCATCTCCACCCCCTGGCCCGCCACCACCTCTGCCTTGCGGGCCGCCACTGCCCCCCAGCCCCGCACCACCGCCACCCGAGCCTGGACCACGTCCGAACCTCAATCCACCATCGAGCTCCGCCCCACCAGTCCCCGCACCCCAGCCGATTCCCGCCCCTGGGACTCAACTGAGCCCCAGTCGACGGTCAAGGTCACCGACGCCAACCTGACCACCCAGCCTCTGCCCGCCACTTCAGCCGCTCCGGCTGCGTCAGGCGGCTCGGGTTCGGAGCCGCCAGCAGGCTCCCGCCCGTGGAGTTCCGTCGAGCCCGGCTCGACCGTTGAGGTGAGCGACGGGACACCCACCGACTGGCGAACCCCCGAGAAGCCGTCCTCCGTCCAGCTAGGCACACCAGCCACCCCGGCAACTCCTGGCAAGACGGACCACCCCGCTCAGCCACCAACTCGAAGCAGCCCGGCGCCCACGAAGCAGCCCCCGGCCGATCGCACCGCAACATCGGACAAGACCGGACGCGCGGCAACCGGACGTACCGAAGTACCGGGCCCCACCACGAGCCGTACCGAAGCACCGGGGTCCACCACGAGCCGTACCGAAGTACCGGGGTCCACCACGAGCCGTACCGAAGTACCGGGCCCCACCACCACCGGACACACCGGAGTGCCTGGCTCCCCCACGATCCGTACCGAAGTACCGGACCCGGCCACCAGCTCCACCGGCGTACCGGGAAGTGGACGCACCACCACCGGACACACCGGGCCGGGCATTGGGCGCACCACCACCGGACATACCGGGCCGGGCAGCGGGCGCACCGCGACCGGGCACACCGGGTTGCCGGAGACCGAGCACCCTACGGCGGGGCGTTCCGGCGGGCCACGGGCAGAGCGTTCCGGCGGGCCGCAGGCAGGGCGTGCGGGAACGGACCGTCCCGGAGTACCGGTGACTGGGCAGATTGCGGTTCCGGATCGGCCTACTAGTGGGGCTCCTACCCGGTATACGCATCTGCAGTCCGGGCGGCTGGCGCGTGCTGCGTCGCATGTGGTGAAGACGGGCGACTCACTCTGGTCGATCGCGGCCGCCGAGCTCGGCCCCGGCGCATCCGCCGACGCCATCGCAGCTCGCTGGCCCCAGTGGTACGAGGCCAACCGACAGCTCATCGGCCCCAACCCCGACCTGATCCTCCCCGGCCAGGTGCTCAACCCACCGGCACCCGGCCATCCCGTGCCGCCAACCCACCAGGAGAAGTGACATGAGCAACCACCCCAAACTCCCCCCCGTCCCCACCGCCAAGAACACTCCTGCGGTCGAAGGAGTTGTTGGTGCTCTGAACACGCCCACGGCCGGGAACGCCTTGACCGACAAGGCCAGCTCTCGCATCAAGCGCGCCGGCACCGACGGGAAGAGCTCTGCCGTGGAGAAGAGTTCCCGCGTTGAGAAGAGTTCCGGCGTTGAGAAGAGTTCCGGCGTTGAGAAGGGTTCCGGCGTTGAGGAGAGTTCCGGCGGTGGGGCAAGCACTGATGTTGGGGAGGGCTCGGCTGCTGAGGTCGGGCCGGCTGGGCGGGATGTGCTGGCGGCGCGGCGGCGGGCCAATGCTGCCGCGCCAGGCAGGCCGACCGGGCCGGTGACTCAGGGGGCTTTGGCTCTGCGGTATGACGAGGCGCCGGACTACCAACCTGTGCCGGCGCCGCCGGTTTTGCGGTTGGTGAGGGGTGGGCCCTCGTTGCCTGATGCGCAGGCTTGGGCTGGGCGGTTGGTGCAGGCGGTGGCTGAGGTGCTTGCGGGGGACCGGCCGATCGGGCAGTTGATTCGGTTCACCGACACCGTGGTGTTCAGCGACCTCAATCGGAGGGTTCGGGTGCTGGGGCTGACGACGACCGCGACCGGGCGGAGCGCCAAGGAGCGTAGTGCGGTGCGGTCGGTGCATGTGTCGACGCCGGCCACCGAGGTTGCCGAGGTCTCGGCTCATGTCCGGTACGGCGACCGCTCCCGCGCGATGGCGCTTCGCCTGGAAGTGCACAGAAACCGCTGGGTCTGCACGGCGCTCGAACTTGGCTGAGGTTCGCGGCGTCACACCCCATGCAACCCGATCGTGCATTCACTGTCACTGAGCTGTCGCATGGCCGGGCGTAGCGTTGCGAGATCGGTCTAGGGGATCGATCCAGTCCGTTCCGGGGGAACGAATGCAGAAGAGCACCACCAGCACCCTGTCCATCGCGGACACCGCCACACCAGCTGAACTGTCTCCCGCGGAACTGGCTCGGGTGTTGCCTCGAGTTGGCGAGCGACGCTGGTCGCAGCGGCTTCCCGCGCTCTATCCGGTCGCGGTCCGGTACCACCGGGCTCGGCGGCGGATCGAGTGGATGAGGTCCAGTACGCCGTACGCGCGGGACCGGCGAGCAGTGGACCTGCCGGTCCGTGTGAAGCGGCACAAGTCTTTGCTGCTGCGCCAGCTCGGCGAGACCGAGATGTGGATGCAGCACAACAAGGTGACCAATCTGAAGCTCGCCTGTGAGCAGGTCGACGGCGTACTGATCAAGCCCGGCGAGACGTTCTCCTTCAACAAGCTGGTCGGCAACGCGACCCGTCGCAAGGGTTATGTGAAGGGCATGCGACTGTCCAACGGCCAGGCCAAGCCAGGGATCGGCGGCGGCATCTGCCAGCTCGCGAACCTGCTGCACTGGATGGTCCTGCACTCGCCGCTCACCGTGACGCAGCGGTCGAACCACAGCTTCGACCCGTTCCCGGACAACGGCCGCGTGCTGCCCTGGGGTGTCGGCTGCAGCATCGTCTACAACTACGTGGATTTCCAGTTCCGCAACGACACCGACCAGACGTTCCAGCTCCGGGTCGGCGTCGGCGAGCGGTACCTGGAAGGCGAGATCCTGGCCGAGCGATCGACGAGTTCGTCGTACCGGGTGTTCGCCCGCGGCGAGCGGTTCCTGCGGGCCGGCACCGAGTACTTCCGCCGCAACGAGATCTGGCGCACCGTCATCGACCGCCGGACCGGCGCGGCGATCGGCGAGGAGCTGCTCAAGGAGAACGTTGCCCTGGTCAAGTACATGCCGACCGGCGTGGACGTCATCGACGTCGACCTCCGGCAGTACCCACCGGCCAGCTGACCTGATTTCCCGATCCCCCGCGTGAAAATGTCGGTGCGGGGTTGCAGACTCGGGGGTATGGACGCAGGGGCCTATCGCGAGCGGCCGGCAGCGCTGCCGGGGGCTGTGC
This sequence comes from Kribbella ginsengisoli, assembly GCF_039537185.1. Lineage (NCBI taxonomy): Bacteria > Bacillati > Actinomycetota > Actinomycetes > Propionibacteriales > Kribbellaceae > Kribbella > Kribbella ginsengisoli. The sequence goes on from NZ_BAABAA010000017.1 coordinate 135,354, forward strand.
TGTGGACCCGTACGGCCGATGGCAGCGAGTATCGGGTGTTGCCGGACGGGTGCATGGACCTGCTCTGGATCGAGGGCGAGTTGGCGGTGGCTGGGCCTGACAGCCGGGCGCATGTGGGGGCGGCTGAGGCTGGGGTCCGGTTCGCCGGGCTGCGGTTCGCGCCAGGGACTGCGCCGGGGTTCTTCGGCGTACCGGCTCGGGAGGTGCTGGACTCGCTGGTGCCGTTGGCTGACGTCTGGTCACCGGCGCGGAGCCGGCGGCTGGCCGATCGGATCGGGAGGGGTGCCGATCCGGGGGTGGCCTTGGAGGAGGCGGCGGGCGGGTTGTTCGACGGGCCGCCGGATCGGTTGGTGGGGCAGGTGCTGCGTGAGGTTCGGCGCGGGGTCGGCGTACGGGCGCTGGCGGGGAGTGTGGGGTTGAGCGAGCGGCAGTTGTACCGGCGGTGCCTGGACGCTTTTGGGTACGGGCCGAAGATGCTGGATCGGGTACTGCGATTGAACCTCGCGCTGGAGCGGGCGCGGACGGGACTGTCGCTCGCGGAGGTGGCGGCGCGGACCGGGTATGCCGACCAGGCGCACTTCACCCGCGAGGTGACGGCGCTGGCCGGGGTGCCGCCGCGGACTCTGCTGGCCTGACAATCGCTGTATGAGCCTTTCGCGCGAGCCTGGTACAGCCACGACGCTCCGCCACAATCCTCTGAACGCAGTCACCGCCACCGTCGAACGCATCACCCGCGAGGACGGCAGCACCTACATCCGCAAAGAACTCCGTCAGCCGGCGCAACCGTCGGCCGGTCGGCCGTGGGCGGCGTCGATGGATCCTCGGCACTGGAATTACTGGCGGCGAGAAGTCGAGGTCTATCTCGACGACGAGGTGCGCGCGCGGCTCGACGGCACTGGGCTGGTGTTGCCTGCGGCGGAGGTGGAGGAGGTTGCGGGTGGGGCGGTGCTCTATCTGGAGGATGTTGCTGGGCTTGCGGGGACTGAGTTCGGGTTGGCGGATCATGCGGCGTTGGCTCGGGCTGTGGGGCGGTGGCAGGCTCGGCCGGCGGTGGTTCGGGACTGGACTTCGGTGGGGTTTCTGCGGGAGTACTCGACCAGCCGTGAGGTGCCGTGGGGGTTGTTGTCCGACGATGCGGCGTGGCGGCAGCCGTTGGTGGCTGAGAATTGGCCGGCGGGGCTCCGGGAGGGTTGGGAGCGGGTGGTTGCTCAGCGGGATGAACTGCTGACGATCGTCGAGCAGGCGCCGCGGGCGGGGTGTCATCTGGATCTTTGGGTGAGCAATGCGATCCGGCGGGCGGATGGCGAGATCGCCTTGCTGGATTGGGCTTTCTGTGGGGACGGCGCGGTCGGGGAGGACATCGGCAATCACATTCCCGATGCGGTGTTCGATCTGTTCTGGCCGGCTGAGCGGTTGCCGGAGCTGGCCGAAACCTGCATCGAGAGTTATCTCGAGGGGCTTCGGGAGGGTGGGTGGCGAGGCGAGGCGGACGTCGCACGGCGGTCGGTGATGGCGTCGGCCGTCAAGTACGCATGGCTCCTGCCCGGGTTGCTCGGGCGGGCGTCCGACTCGTCTCACAAGGCTTATCACCAGGAGGCTGACAGCCGGTACCTCTTCCAGCAGCGTGGACTCGCGTTGAAGTGGGTCGCTGACTGGTGTGCGGAGGCGCTCAAAGGATGACGGTGAAGCCTCCGGGTCGGACTGGGGCTTCGAAGGTCCGGGCGGTGGTGGTGAACCGGCTCTTGAGGGCGCCGGACTTGTCGTAGGCGGAGACGGTACTCCGGCGAGCCGATCCGACAGTCACCGCGTGCGAGCGCGGATGGGTGTCGACGCTGGTCAGCAGGATGGCGGTGGACGACGCCGAGCTCAGCTGAAGCCTCGAGACCAAAGGCAGAAGCAGGATTGCGTCCACGCGGAGAGCGGTGGAACCGGAAGCTGTTGCGGTGAGGGTTCCATTTGCGGGGAGGTAGGTGGGGAGGGTGCGTGGGAGGAGGGCGCCGGGGGCGGCGGAGATGCCTTGCGGGCCTCCGGTGCCGTGGTTGATGGAGCCGAGGGGATGGCCGTCGGCTGACCAGTTGGTTCGGCCCGCTTGGCGATCAGGTACTACGTCGACGATGGGTAGAGCTAGTTGCGGCTGGTCGCTTGGCGCCAGGGTCCACTGGGCCTTGCTGCCTGAGGGGAAGGCTACGTAGGAGTTGTTGCTCCATTGGGATTCGCCGGTCCAGGGGGACGGTGGGGTGACTACTGCGGCGCCGGCGGTGAGGGTTGCTGATTCGGCTTCGAGGGTGTGGAGGCCGGAGAGGGTGCGGGTGGTGGGGCCCAGGAGGCGGGCTTGGGCTGCCAGCGTCGGGTGGGCGTCCAGGGCGAGCATGGAGAGGAGGCCGTGGATGGTGGATTCGGCGCCTGAGTTGCGGTTGACGACTCCCTCGGTGGAGATGCCGTCGTAGGTTCGGCCGGTTGCTGGGTCGTACATGGGTGCGCCTGCGCGGTTCGCGCCGAAGTACCAGGCTGCTACGAAGGTGGCGACCTGGAGGAGGCCGGGACGGTTGGCGGCGGTGGCTACTCCGAGGAGTGCCTGTAGGCGCGCGTCTACGCCGTAGGCGATCTGGGTCCGGTCGATGGGCGCGGGGAGCCAGCCGTTGTCGGGGCCGCCGGCGGTCATCAGCAGTGGGGTGAAGCCGGCTGCGTCACCTAGAGCAGGGGTCAGGAGATGCGGCTTGCGGAGTACGGCTGAGGCGGCGGCCAGGGCGGAGGGCATCTGGGCGCCCCAGGCGTGCCAGTCGGAGATCGACTCGCCCCACGGGAGCAGGGCGCGGAACGGCCAGGTCTGGGTGTCTCCAGCTGCCATGGCGGCTACTGCCTCGGAGAAGCGTTCCAGCGCGCGGCGAGCTCGGGTGGAGCCGCCTGCGCGGACGTAGGCGGCCAAGCCGAGGATGGCTTCGGAGGTGGCGTCGGCACCGGCCACGATGAGCCAGGCTGGTACGCGGCGGCCGTCGACGATGTTCCAGGTGCCGTAGCGGACCAGTACTTGGCGTTCCAGCGCAGCGATCGCCAACTCGAGTCGCTCACGCAGGAACGCGGCAAACCCTGGGTCTACCGAGCGGAAGACGGCATAGCCCTCCCCCAGCGCCCAGACCGTCCGAGCCAGCCAGTACGCCGGGCCGGAGTCCGATGGGTCCGGTAGCTCCACGGGGTCGGCACTGGGGTTGAGCGCGCCGTCCGGTTGCATCCACAGCACCACGTTGCCGGCGTTGGGGCCGGTAGCCGTCTGCAGGAAGGTCAAGGCGCGGAGCAGCCCGTGCGCCTTGACCCGACTGTGCGCATCGCCGCGGAGCTGGAAGTGACGCAGGTAGACGACGGCTGCTCGCGCTAGGTCGTCGGCGTTGAAGGCGCCTTGACCGTAGGTGTTGGTGGCGGGGTCGTAGGCACCGCCGCCGACGCGGGCGTATGAGCCGTCGTCGCGGCGGTCGGCGTAGGTCCACAGCACGCCGACTGGTCCTGAGCCGTAGGTCGAGTGGCCCTCGGCAGGCGGAGGTGAGACCGCGGCCCCGAGGTAGTCGAGGTGAGCGAGATTGGTGAGGGGCCCATAGGTCGCGCTAGACATCGCAGTGGTCGAGGCGGTGCCGATGCCAGAAGCCTTCGCGGTGGCGGATGCGGAAGCGCCGGCGGTAACCAAGGTGGTAGCGGCGGCTAGGGAGGTGCCGAGGACGGTTCGGCGGGTGAGGGTCATGTCAATCGGTCCAGTCTGGCTACGCCGATTTTTGCGTCGGCCATGCCGTAGAAGACGTAGTGGACGCCGTCGACCTCTTCGATGGCGGTGGGGAAGACGACGTTGCCGACCGTGCCGATCCGCTCTTCCTCGGTCTCCGGCACGAGGATCGGCTCCGCCGTGCGATCGAGGACCCGCGTTACGTCGAGCGGATCCAGCAGCAGCGCGCCGGCCGCATAGCTGACCTTCTGCGTGGTCGGATCGAAGCCCTTCGGCTGCTCCCCCGTCACGCCGTGATGAATGACCAGCCACCCCTCCGGCACCCGCAGCGGCGCCGGGCCAGCACCGATCTTGAGCTCCTCGAACGGGTACTCCGACATCGCCACCAGCCGGTGCTCCCGCAGATGCACGAGATTGCGCAGATCCCGCTCGACCTCCGAGACCGGCACAAACGAAACCCAGATCCCCGGCCGGTCATCCTTCACCCCAGCCGGCAGATGCACACCCTCACCCTCGCGGAACCACCCGAGGTCCCACATCGGCCGATGCAACATCGCATAACAAGGCGACCCGTCCGGCCCCGGCACCGGTTCAGGGAAGAACACCGTGTCCTTGTTCGGGAACAGGTTCAGGTCCGTGTCCAACGACGCCTGGTACTCGAAGTGCAACGGCCCGAGCCGCTGCCAAGTACGCAGGTCATCCGAGACCGCGAGCGCGGGCTTGGGTCCGAGCGGCCCATAGGCCACGTACGTCATCACGTGCTTGCCCAGCGAAGGAATCCACGTCACCCGCGGATCCTCGACCCCGGCGTTGTTGAGCCCGCGCTCCCAGCCCTCGTCCGGCGCGAGCACGATGCCTTCACGACGCACACCGGTCGGTACGCCGTCAGTCAGCTCGACCGCAGCCAGCCCGACCCGAGATACGTTGCCTGGCGCAACCAATCGCGGCAGCAGGTAGAGCTGACCGTCAGGAGTATGGCCAGAGGCCGGATTGAGCACCCCTTCGGATTCGAGCGAGTTGCCCGGCTCCGGCGTCATCACGACACCGAGGCGCGTCAAAGTATAGGGAACAGTCACAGCAGGAACCTCTCAACAGAAACTAGCCTTTGACCCCGGATTCGAGGCTGGACGAGATGAAGCGACGCTGGAAGACGATGAACAACCCGACCGCCGGAGCGGCCAGCACACAGGCCCCGGCCAGCACAGCGCCGAACGGATTGGCCGCTCGCGCCGATACCGTCGTGAGGTAGTTCGACAACGCGACAGCCAGCGGTTGCAGGTCTTGTTGTTTGGTGATCAGGAACGGCCAGAGGAACTCGTTCCACGGCCCGATGAAGGTCAGCAGTACGCCGGTGAGCAGCGCCGGCTTCACCAACGGGATCGCCACCCGCCACAGGATGTTCAGCTCGTTGGCCCCGTCGATCCGGGCCGCGTCGAACAGCTCCTGCGGCAACTGCAGGAAGTACTGGCGGAACACGAACACCGCGGTCGAGTTGATCGCGAACGGAGCAATCATCCCCAGGTACGAATCGGCCAGCCCGTAGCTGCGCACGATCATCACGTACAGCGGAATCGTCAGCAACTGGAACGGCACCACCTGGACCAGCAGCATCAGGTTGAACACCATCCCCCGGCCACGGAACTGCAGCCGGGCCAGCGCATACCCGGTCAGCACCCCGAAGACCAACGTGCCGAGGATGACCCCGCCGGTGAAGATGCCCGAGTTCAGCAACGACTTCCCCAGATGGATCGCCGCGTTGATCTCCACGTAGTTGTGCCCGGTCAGGTTCGACGGATTCGGGAACGCGCCCTTGACCGACGGATCCGGCTCGGTCTGCAACGACCCGATCAGCATGTAGTAGAAGGGAAACAGGAAGACGAAAGCTCCGATCAGCAGGAGCACGAACCGCAACCATGACTTCCTCATCGGTCCTCCCGCCCCACGAAGCGACGTTCGGCCAGGGCCAGCAGCAGTACGCCGATCACGAGCAGCACTCCGATCGCGGAACCGACATCAGGATTGCCCTGCTCGATCCCCTTCTGGTACATGATCAGCACCGGCGAGGCCGAGTGACCGTCCGGTCCACCCCCACCCGTGAGCAGGTACGGCTCGGTGAAGAGGTTCGCCCCCGTCACCGTGGCGAGCAGCACGACCAGCGTGGTGGCCGGCCGCACCCCCGGCACGGTGACGTTCCAGAACGACTTCAGCCGGCCGGCGCCATCCATCGACGCCGCTTCGTACAGGTCCTTCGACACGTTCTGCAGCGCGGCCAGATAGAGCAGGATGAAGAATCCCAGCTGCTTCCAGGTCACGTACAACGCCACCGTCGGCATCGCCAGTTTCGAGTTGACCAGCCAGGACGGATCGGGCGCGAGCGGGCCGAGCACGGAGTTGACCAGCCCGTTGGAGTTGAACAGGAACAGCCAGACCCCGACGACGGCGACGCTCGCCGCGACGTACGGGACGTAGTAGCTGACCCGGAAGAACGTCCGCCAGCGGATCGCGCTGTTCAGGGCGTACGCGAGGACCAGCGACAAGACGACGGTGAGCGGAACGTTGATCACCAGGAAGATCCCGACGTTCACGAACGAGCGCCGCACCGCCGGATCCGACAGCACCGTCGCGTAGTTCGCGAAGCCGACCCACGGCCGGTCCACGATCGCGCCGGGCGCGGTGAAGAAGTAGTCGTGGAACGACATGTAGACGGCGAATCCGAGCGGATAGGCGAAGATCACCGCCAGGAACACGACGTACGGCGTGACGAACGCGGTACCGATCGGCTGTTTGCCCAGTACTGCGCCCAGCCGGCGGCGGATCATGACCCCGAGGCGAGCTGGTCGACCTTCTGGACGGCGCCGTCGAGGGCCGCGCCCGGGTCCTGCTGCCCGAAGATCACGGACTTGGAGTAGGCGTCGCGGAAGGTCTGCCAGATGGCGATCGAGTTCGGCACGTTCGGCACCTCGACGGTCCGGGCTGCCTGGTCGGCGAACTGCTTGTAGTCCGGGTTCTTCGCGAAGTACTCCGGATAGGTGCCGGCCACGTCAGCGCGCAACGGCATCTGGCCGGTGCCCTGCAGCAGCTTGCCGTCCTGCTCCTTGCTGGTCGCGAACTTCAGCACGTCCCACGCCGTGCCACGGTTCTTGCAGGCCGAGTACATCGCGACGTTCTTCGCATCGCTGAAGGTGTACGTCTCGTTGGCAGGCTTGCCGGCCGACGTCGGCACCGGTACTGCGCCCCACTCGACCTTCCCCTTGTACGTCGCAATCGCCCACGGCCCGACGATCGCCATCGCCGAAGTGCCGTCGACGAACGAGTCGCCCGTGTACTTCTCCTGCGACGCGAGCTTGTCGGCGCTTGCCGTCGACAAGGAGTTGCTTGCCACCGGTCTCGGCCGCGAACAACGGGTAGAAATCGAACCAGGACTGGTAGAACTCGTTGCTCGGCGCCGGGTAGATCGCGACCTTGGCCGCCTTCGACGAGACCAGCTTGCGCGACGTGGCGAGGAACTCGTCATAGGTCGACAGCGGCGGCTTCACGGCGTCGATACCGGCCTTGGCGAAGATCTTCTTGTTGTAGAAGATCATCACCGGGTTGTCCTTCCACGGCAGCTGGTAGTACTTGCCGTCGGTGGACTTGTACTGCTCGGCGACCTTGCCCGACCGCTCCTCGACGTACGACTTGCCGTCCGAGAAGCTGTCGAGCGCCACCAGGCCACCCTGCTTCTGGAACTGCGAGACGGACGCGGGCGAGGTGTTGAAGATCAGGCA